>NZ_JAXHOL010000003.1:0-112668 GCF_034519335.1 Rhodoferax sp. | reverse complement strand
CAGGGATTCTTTGTGGGCCAAGAGGCTGGTGCGCAGCCGCTCCAAGCGTTCAATACGCTCAGCCGCGGTGGACTGGCGCCAGGCCAGGGCGGTGGCCCGCTGCGCCTCAAACGTGGTTTGCATCCGTTGCGGGTCGGCATCTTGAATCGGTTGGCTCATGCGGGCTCCAAAGGCTAGGTGTGCGAGGAAGGCGCGCCCGGGGTCAGGCGCGCACGGTGGCAGCCGGCATTGTGGGGGCGAAGCAGCGCGAAGTCTGTCGCATGCGCTGCGTTTTGAGCGCCCGCTCCAAACGAACTGCGGGTTGACCCTAAGGGCGTCTGGCTGGGATGAAACGGCGTGCGCCGTCAGGTTCAGCGGGCGGTGGCCTGCTGCTGGGTGTCGTCGGGGCTGACGCGGCGTGCGCCGTCGAAGCGCTTGGCCCAGTAGCTCACGCCCATATCCTCGACACGCACTTCTGCGCCGGGCTTGGGGGAGTGGATGAACTTGCCGTTGCCGACGTAGATGCCCACGTGGCTAAAGGCGCGGCGCATGGTGTTGAAGAACACCAGATCGCCGGGCTTGAGGTCAGTCTTGTCGATTTTTTGGGTGGCGGCAGCTTGTTGCTCGGCGCGTCGCGGCAAGAGCAAACCAGCGGTCTGCTCATAAATGGCGCGGACAAAGCCGCTGCAGTCGAACCCGGTGTCTGCAGTGTTGCCACCGCGTTTGTATGGCACGCCCAGGAAGGCCATGGAGTTCATGACCAGCTCCGTGGCACTGGCTTCCACCTTTTCGCCCACAGAGCCAATCCGCGATAACAGGCCACGTTCGTTCATGAAGTGCCCCATCTCGTCACCTGTGCCTTGGGGGCTGGCCTGGGCAGATGCGCAGGCGGCGAGCAGGGCAATGAGGATGAGTTTTCGCATGCGGCGCACTTTAGGGGCAGGGGCCTTGCTTGTCAAGCAAAGTGACTTCTCAAATTACTTCTCTAAGTGATTGATTTATAACAACTTGGCTGCAATTGGCGAAAATGTGTGAAGTTGTATGTAATTAAATTTGAACAACGTTCATTATTTAAAACTACCGGTTTTTTATAAAACGAAGTTTGCAATAATCAGCTTATGTTTGAAAGCAAGGCCATTTGTGAGTGATTCCCGTCGATCCCGGCAAGAGGCCATGGCGCAAACCCGGCGCGACTTGGTGCTGCGTGCTGTGCGCCAAGCGGTGGCTGAAGGGGGCGTGACCAACGCCAATGTGCGCGACATTGCCAAGCGGGCGGGTTACACCGCAGGTGCTCTGTACGCTTACTTTCCGAGCAAGCAGGCGCTGTTTGAAGCGGTATTGGCCGACAGTTTGGCGCGGGCGCAGGCGGCGGCCCAGTCCGCCAAAGTGGCCAAGGGCGCGCCGGAAGGCGCCTTTGCCGCGCGTGCTCAGGCTTGGTTTGCCTACTTTCTGGCGCATCCGGCTGAGGCGCATTTGCTGCTGCACGTGTTGTCCAGTGACGGGCGCGGGCTGGGGCGTGTGGGGGAGGGGCTGGCCACGGCACTCATGGATTCGCTGGCGCCTGTGACCCAGGCTTTGGTGGTGCTGGGTTGTAGCCCGGTGCTGCTGCAGCGCGAAACCATGGCTTTGTTGTCCATGGCCATGGGGGTGCTGCTCATCCACGACCCCAGCAAGCTCAGCGGGACCAACGCATTGGCGGTGGAGGCATTGGCCTCTTATATAGAGAGCGTGCAGTTGCGCCTGGTGGCGGCGCCAGAGCAGTCAGCCCCGGCACTCGCCCCAGAGGGGTTTGCACAGGTGGATCTGTTTGCTTGAGGCTGGACTGCACGGCGTTGGCTGGAGGTTATGCTCACACGCAACGCAAGGAGAATGGCGATGTTGATTGAATTGGAAGAGAGCCAGCTGGTGCTGGTGGACTATCAGGCCCGCTTGATGCCGGCCATGTTTGAGCAGGCCGCGGTGGTGGCCAATGCCGTGCGCCTGGCGCAGTGGGCGGCGCTGCTGGAGGTGCCGGTGTTCTACACCGAACAATACCCCAGCGGCCTGGGCGCAACGGTGCCAGAGTTGGCGCCGGCGCTGCAATCGGCGAATGCCCGTTTGCTGAGCAAAATGCAGTTCAGTGCGGTGGAAGAGGGCTTGGGCGAATGGTTGCGTCCACCGGCCAAGCCGGTGCAGGGCAATGCCCGCAGCCTGCCCAAACACCTGCAGAAACCTGCGGCCTCTGAGCGTGGCATGGTGGTGATTGCCGGCTGTGAGGCCCATGTCTGTCTGCTGCAAACCGCCTTGAATTTGCTGGAAGACGAGTTTGATGTGTGGGTGGTGACGGATGCCTGTACCTCCCGCACCGAGCGTAACCGCGATGCTGCGTTTGACCGCCTGGCCGGCGCGGGGGCTGAGCTGGTGACCACCGAGATGGTGGGCTTTGAATGGCTGCGTTCAGCCGAACACCCCGCCTTCAAGGAAATGCAAGCGCTGATTAAATAGCGCAGCCTGGGTCTTTGAGGGTGGCTTCTGGGCGCGGTGGGCACACCGCGACCCGGTGTCGGTGGACAGAATTCAGGTAAGTCAGCTTGTAGCAAGTTGCTTATCCATAATTATGAATTCAGTTTTGACAGGCCCGACCGGAGACACACAATGACAGGCTACGCCGACTTTCACCGCCGTTCCATCGATGACCGCGATGGCTTTTGGGCTGAACAATCGGCCCTGATCGACTGGCACACACCACCCCGGCAGGTATGTGATTACAGCAATCCGCCTTTCGCCCGCTGGTTTGTGGGCGGCACGACCAACCTGTGCCACAACGCGGTCGATCGCCATCTGGCCACCCGCTCCGACCAGGCGGCGCTGATTGCGGTCTCCACCGAAACCAATACCGAGCAGGTCTACAGCTTCCGGCAGCTGCACGCCGAGGTGCAGCGCATGGCGGCCAGCCTGCTGGCATTGGGGGTGCGCCAGGGCGACCGGGTGCTGATTTATATGCCTATGGTGGCGGAAGCGGCATTTGCCATGCTGGCCTGTGCGCGCATTGGTGCCATCCACTCCGTGGTGTTTGGTGGTTTTGCTTCGGGCTCGCTCGCCTCCCGTATTGAAGATGCATCGCCCACGGTCATCGTGAGTGCCGATGCTGGTTCGCGCGGCGGCAAGGTGGTGGAGTACAAGCCCTTGCTGGACGAGGCTATTCGTCTGTCCAGCCACAAGCCGGCTGCGGTGCTCTTGGTGGATCGGTCGCTCGCTGCTATGGATTTGGTAGCTGCCCGCGACCATCTGTGGGCGGATATGCGGCAAAAGCACTTGGAAACGCAAGTGCCTTGCACATGGGTAGACGCCACCCACCCCAGCTACACGCTCTACACCAGCGGGACCACGGGCAAGCCCAAAGGCGTGCAGCGCGACACTGGCGGTTATGCCGTGGCGCTGGCGGCCAGCATGAAGCATATCTATTGCGGTAACGCAGGCGAGACTTACTTCTCGACCAGCGACATTGGCTGGGTCGTGGGTCATAGCTACATCATCTATGGTCCGCTGATTGCCGGCATGGCCACCATCATGTACGAGGGCCTGCCCACCCGGCCGGACGGCGGCGTGTGGTGGAGTCTGGTGGAGAAGTACAAGGTGACGGTGATGTTCAGCGCGCCCACGGCGGTGCGGGTGCTCAAGAAGCAGGACCCGGCGCTGCTCCACAAATACGATCTTTCCAGTCTGCGCGCCCTGTTCTTGGCAGGCGAGCCGCTGGACGAGCCGACTGCACAGTGGATTAGCAGTGCGCTGGGCAAGCCCATCATCGACAACTATTGGCAGACCGAGACTGGCTGGCCCATTCTCAGCATTGCCAATGGCGTGGAAAAAGCCGCGAGCAAATTCGGCAGCCCAGGCGTGGCCATGTATGGCTACAACGTGAAGCTGTTGGACGAAAACACTGGCGAAGAGCTGACCGGGGCCGACCAAAAAGGCGTGGTGGCGATTGAAGGCCCGCTGCCACCCGGTTGCATGCAGACCGTCTGGCAAGACGATGCACGTTTTGTGAAAACCTACTGGAGCAGCATTCCCGGCAAGCTGGTGTACAGCACGTTTGACTGGGGTGTGCGCGACAAGGACGGTTACTACTTCATCCTGGGCCGTACCGATGATGTGATTAATGTGGCCGGCCACCGCTTGGGCACGCGGGAAATTGAGGAAAGCATTTCCAGCCATCCCAATATCTCGGAGGTAGCAGTGGTGGGGGTGGCCGACGCGCTCAAAGGCCAGGTGGCGATGGCCTTTGCGGTGGTCAAAGATGCCAGCATGCTGGTAGACGAAGCTGCGCGCCTGAGGCTCGAAGGCGAGGTCATGAAAGTGGTGGATCAGACCCTGGGTGCCGTTGGTCGCCCCGCACGTGTGCGCTTTGTGAGTGTTTTGCCCAAAACGCGAAGCGGCAAGCTACTGCGTCGCGCCATTCAGGCCGTGTGCGAGGGGCGGGACCCTGGCGACTTGACGACGATGGAAGATCCCGCCGCCTTGCAGCAGATCCGGGATCAGGCGGGAAGCCCGGCCTAGGGGTTATAGGTGCTTTCGGCGCCTTTGGCCAGACCTGCTGCGCCTTTGATGTCACCAATGGCGGTGCCGGTAATTTTGTAGGTGAGGGCGGCTTTGGCCGCTCCTTCGCCGCTGAAAACGCCATTTGCCACCAAGGAGCCAGAGGCTGAAAAGCTTGCACCGGTTCCAGAGCCGTAGCCGTTTCCGCTGTAGCTAGTGCCGTTGAAGACGGTGTTTACGGTGATGCTGTTGATGGAGGTGTATCCGCCGCTGAAATTCACCGTCATGGATGCGCTGGTGAGCGTGCCCACCTGCAGCACACCGTTGGATAATGCGGTCGGCGCCGTGCCGCCTACCAGGTTGTAGTCAAAGGTACCCGTATTGGGCATGGACAATTCGGGGGTAGGGCGCGCGACGGCGTAGTGGATATCGCTCAAATCCGTGGTGTTGCCATTCACAGTTTTGGTGCCAACTGCCCAGTAGCCCCAGCCCACATAGTCTGCGGCGAACGGATCTCCAGAAGTATTGAAGCTGGATACGCCCGCGGTTCCGGCTTTGTAAAGATTGCCATCTGTACCTGTGTAACTCACCAAGGGGAGGTCAGCAATGATGGCGACGGCTTTTCCATCTGTATTGCTCGCAACACTGCTGTCAAAAATGGCTTGCAGGCCGTTTGCAATAAAAATCTTGTCACCAGAAACTGTCTGACTCTGGGGTGGGGGGACAGACGCTTCCGTGGTCGCCCGCTCCACAGTCCTAGCGGGGTCCTGGTTTTTATCTTTCACAACCACCGTTTCGCCTGCAGTGAGGCCTGTGCAGCCTGTATTGGTGCACACCACAATCGCATCTTGCTCGGCATTCACGGTGACTGATCCATCTGTGTTGTAGCTGATCAGAAACGAGGAGCCACGAATCCCGATGGTGGCGGTGCTGGTGATGACCTTGTAGTTCTCGCGGTTGCGTTTGCCGATCAATCCAGTGATTGCGCGCATGCCACCTTTGGCTAACTCCACCAGAAAACTGTCTGTCTTTGGGTCATTTTTGTCGGCATAACTGGCCAACTTGAATTGTGAGTTGGGCTGAATCGCCACCATGCCCCCATCGCTGAAGCGAATCTGGGCTTGTGCGCCCGTGCCTGTCACGATGTCATCGCCGCTTTGTACCGCACGACCTTTTTGAAGAGGGGTGCTGCTCCCATTGGCAGAGCGGACAGCCACATCGCCAAAAACAAAATTGGCAACGCCGGCATTGGCCAGCGCGCTGACGGGGAGTGCAGTGGCAATCAACAGGCAAGCAGAAGGGAGCGTGAAGAGCCGGACTTTGGACATGGCGGGTTCCTTGTGTCAAAACTCACGTCGTGCCGTGACTGACACAGTGTGTTTTTCCGAAGACGATGTGCTGATATTGGATACTGTCTGCAAGTAACTCCATTGCGGTGTCACGCGCCAGGCTTTGGCGGGTATCCAGTGTGCGCCAGCCCCTAGCCCCCATTGCTGGTCATGGCGGGTACTCAAAAAGAATGGGTCCGGGCCGTTGTAACTGCGATCTTCCAGACTGACAGTGGCAAACACGGCCAGTGCACTGCCAAATGGCTGTTGCAATCCCAAACGTCCCCCCACCAGTTGGTGCCCCAAATGACCGACGCCTGGTTGGCTCGTCACTTCCTGGCCAAGGTAGGCGCTTGCGTATACCGATAGTTCAGAGCGGAATTGGTGCCCGTACGACGCACCAAAAACATAACGGTCGACATTCCTTGTTTTTTGGGGGTACATCAGTTGGCCGACTTGGGCGTAGGCGTTGACTTGCCGGAAGGCATCCAACCGGTGTGTCCATTCCCCCGTGATATTCCAACTGGAGCGGGCTGGCGCACTGGCAATGGTGCTGTTGCCTACCTGTAAGGCCGTGGCGTACTCGTTGCGGTCCACGCGGTAGCTTGCGCCGATGGAGGCATCCATTTGCGTGGAGTCATAGGACAAGGCGTTTGTGTCATGTCCGCGGGTTGAGTAGCCAAAACTCCCAAGCGCTGACCAGCGTGGGGCGATTGTTTTGCGGCCCGAAACATGGAAACCTAATCCGGAAAACGCACTTGAAA
This sequence comes from Rhodoferax sp., assembly GCF_034519335.1. Taxonomy (GTDB): domain Bacteria; phylum Pseudomonadota; class Gammaproteobacteria; order Burkholderiales; family Burkholderiaceae_C; genus Allorhodoferax. Next base: position 106,082 of record NZ_JAXHOL010000003.1, on the reverse strand, counting down.
CCGGTTTGAGTCCGAATACCTTGCTTGATGGTGCGCTGTTGACGTTGTCGTCATAGCCCCCCACGGCTTCTATGTACGCCCGGGTCGAGGAGCCTGCCTCGGATTCGATGCGGTCGATGGTTTGAAGCAACTGGTCAATGGTGCGCGCGGCTTCTGTGGGAATCCCTTGCGTTTTCGCCTGACCCAGCATAGCTTTGGCTCCGGCAATGTCGCCTACGGCGTACAAAGCGTGGCCGAGTTCGGCTCGGGCGCGTGCGTTGTTGGGATTCACCATGAGGGCGCGCTCCAGGGCAAAGATGGCGCGGGTATGGTGCCCAGCCTGGTTTGCAGCAATGCCCAAAACCAAATCAAAGTCCGGGTCGCCCGAGCGTTCCATTTCCAGGGGCTCCAGCAACTCAAAAGCTCGCTGGGCTGCACCAGATTCCGTCATAGCCAGAGCGCTGCGCAATGTGCCGTCCCATGCAGCATGCACCGGGGTGTTCCATATGATGCTGCACAGCGTAAACAAAAGCAGTGAACGGGTAGGTGTGCGCATAGATGGGGCTTTGTGGCTGGAAACGCCGCTAACAAACAGCTTGCGGAGGGCAATATCCTCCACATGATGCGAATTTTATGCCACAGGGGTGCTCGGTGTGGAAGAAACTGCGCAGTGAAAATAACCTTTGCCATGGCAATATAAAGTGGCACAATCCGCCCTGCAATGAAGGCCCTTCCCATGCCACAGTCGCATCCGCCAATCGGTTCAGCCGTGTCGCGGAAGGTTAATTAACCAGCTTTAACCAGCTAATGTTCCCTGAAGGGGAACGGAGGTCAGCGAAATATGAGTGATTCCAGCTCCAATGGTGCGAGCACGGCTGCGTCTGTGTATCAAACCTACCAAGGCAATACCTACCTGTTCGGTGGCAATGCCCCGTATGTCGAAGAGATGTACGAAAACTACTTGGCCAACCCCGGCAGCGTTCCCGATACTTGGCGTGATTACTTCGACGCCTTGCAAAACGTCCCTGCTGCAGACGGCACCACTTCCAAAGATGTAGCCCATATGCCAGTGATCAACGCATTTGTTGATCTGGCGAAAAAAGGTGTCAAACAGACGGTCATGGCGACCGGCGCGGACTCCGAAATGGGCCGCAAGCGCACCGCAGTGCAGCAGTTGATTGCGGCCTACCGAAATGTGGGTGCACGTTGGGCGGACCTCGATCCCCTCAAGCGCATGGAGCGCGACAAGATTCCCGAGCTGGAGCCATCTTTCTACGGCTTCAGCGATGCAGACCAGGAAACGGTCTTCAATATCAGCAATACATTCTTCGGCAAAGAGTCCATGAGCCTGCGAGAGCTCATGAACGCGCTGCGTGAAACCTACTGCGGCACCATCGGTGTGGAGTACATGTATGCCACCGACCAGAACCAGAAGCGCTGGTGGCAACAGAAGCTTGAAGCCATTCGCAGCAAACCGAACTTCACCGCCGACAAGAAGAAGCACATTCTGGACCGCCTGACTGCGGCCGAGGGCTTGGAGCGTTACCTGCACACCAAATATGTGGGCCAGAAGCGCTTCTCGCTGGAAGGTGGCGAGAGCTTCATTGCTGCCATGGATGAATTGATCCAGCAAGCCGGTGCCAAGGGCATCCAGGAAATCGTGATTGGCATGGCCCACCGTGGGCGTCTGAACGTGTTGGTGAACACCTTGGGCAAGATGCCCGCGGACCTGTTTGCCGAGTTTGACCACACAGCCCCTGAAGAATTACCCGCCGGCGATGTGAAGTACCACCAAGGTTTCAGCTCCGACGTGTCGACCCCCGGCGGTCCGGTGCATTTGTCGCTGGCCTTCAATCCTTCTCACCTTGAAATTGTGAACCCAGTGGTCGAAGGTTCGGTGCGGGCCCGTATGGACCGCCGTGACGACCCCAAGGGTCACCAGGTGCTGCCCGTGCTGGTGCACGGGGATGCGGCCTTCGGCGGCCAGGGTGTGAACCAGGAAACTTTGGCGCTGGCGCAAACCCGTGGCTACACCACGGGCGGCACGGTGCACATCATCATCAACAACCAGATCGGTTTCACCACCTCTGACCCGCGAGACATGCGCTCCAGCGCGTTCTGTACCGACATCGTGAAGATGGTGGAGTCGCCCGTGCTGCACGTGAACGGCGATGATCCCGAAGCTGTGGTACTGGCTACCCAACTTGCGCTGGAATACCGCATGGAGTTTGGTCAGGATGTGGTGGTGGACATCACCTGCTACCGCAAGCTGGGCCACAACGAGCAAGACACTCCGTCGCTAACTCAGCCCTTGATGTACAAGAAAATCAGTGCGCACCCCGGCACTCGCAAGTTGTACGCAGACAAGCTGGCTGCCCAAGGTCTGGGTGCAGACCTCGGCGACTCCATGGTCAAGGAATACCGTGCTGCCATGGATGCCGGCAAGCACACGGTAGACCCCGTGCTGACCAACTTCAAGAGCAAGTACTCTGTGGACTGGTCTCCGTTCTTGGGCAAGAAGTGGACTGACGCTGGCGACACCGCCATTCCATTGACCGAGTGGAAGCGCCTGTCCGAAAAGCTGACGACCATTCCTGAGAGTGTTACCCCCCACCAGCTGGTGAAGAAGGTCTACGACGACCGCGCAGCCATGGGCCGCGGCGAAGTCAATGTGGACTGGGGCATGGGCGAGCACATGGCCTTCGCCTCCTTGGTAGCCAGCGGTTACCCCGTGCGTCTGTCGGGTGAAGACTGCGGACGCGGTACCTTTACCCACCGCCACGCAGTCATTCACGACCAGAAGCGTGAGAAGTGGGATGCCGGTACCTACGTGCCCTTGCAAAACGTGGCCGACAACCAGGCTCCGTTTGTGGTGATCGACTCCATCCTGTCTGAAGAGGCAGTGTTGGGCTTTGAGTACGGCTACGCCTCCAACGACCCGAACACCCTGGTGATCTGGGAAGCCCAGTTCGGCGATTTTGCCAACGGTGCCCAGGTGGTGATTGACCAGTTCATTGCGTCTGGTGAAGTGAAGTGGGGCCGTGTCAACGGCATCACCTTGATGTTGCCGCACGGTTACGAAGGCCAAGGCCCTGAGCACAGCTCGGCACGCCTGGAGCGCTTCATGCAACTGGCAGCTGACACCAACATGCAGATCGTGCAGCCCACCACGGCCAGCCAGATCTTCCACGTGCTCCGTCGTCAGATGGTGCGCAACCTGCGCAAGCCATTGATCATCATGACGCCCAAGAGCCTGTTGCGTAACAAGGACGCGACATCGCCGCTGTCCGAGTTCACCAAGGGTGCATTCCAGACTGTCATCCCTGAGAGCAAAGAATTCAAGAGTGACAAGGTCAAACGCGTGATTGCCTGCTCCGGCAAGGTGTATTACGACCTGGTGAAGAAGCGCGAAGAAAAGGGCGAGAACGAAGTCGCCATCATCCGCGTGGAACAGCTGTACCCCTTCCCGCACAAGGCATTTGCGACAGAACTGAAGAAGTACCCTAATGCCACCGACGTGGTGTGGTGCCAGGACGAGCCGCAAAATCAGGGTGCCTGGTTCTTCGTGCAGCACTACATTCACGAAAACATGTTGGAAGGCCAAAAGCTCGGCTACTCCGGACGCGCAGCGTCCGCGTCGCCGGCAGTGGGCTACTCCCACTTGCACCAAGAGCAACAAAAAGCTCTGGTTGAAGGCGCATTCGGCAAGTTGAAGGGCTTTGTTCTGACCAAGTAAGTCAGCCGCACTTCATCCCCCAACACATTACGGAAAGAATTTGATATGGCAATCGTAGAAGTCAAAGTCCCACAGCTGTCTGAATCTGTGGCGGAAGCAACCTTGTTGCAATGGAAAAAGAAGGTCGGCGAAGCAGTTGCTGTCGACGAAATCCTGATCGAAGTCGAAACCGACAAGGTCGTGATGGAAGTGCCCGCTCCCGCAGCCGGCGTGCTGGTGGAATTGGTGGCCGCCGATGGCGCCACCGTCGCTGCCGAGCAGCTGATTGCCCGCATTGATACTGCGGCGGTTGCCGGTGCCGTAGCGCCTGCAGCCGCTCCCGCCGCTGCGCCTGCAGCTGCAGCCCCTGTGGCCGCAGCTGCCGCAGCCGGAAATTCCAAGGCCGGTGTTGCCATGCCCGCTGCAGCCAAATTGCTGGCTGACAACGGCATTGCTGCTTCCAGCGTCGAAGGCACCGGCAAAGACGGCCGCATCACCAAGGGTGACGTGTTGGCCGCTGCGGCTGCTCCTAAAGTAGTAGCTGCTGCCGCAATCCCGACGGGCGTTCCCACCAAGTCTTTGCCTCAAGTGGCAGCGCCTTCCGTGAACCTGGCTGATTCGTTGGCTGGGCGCCCTGAGCAGCGCGTGCCCATGAGCCGTTTGCGTGCTCGTGTTGCTGAGCGTCTGCTGCAGTCCCAGTCCACCAACGCCATCCTGACCACGTTCAACGAAATCAACATGGCTCCGGTCATGGACATGCGCAAGCGCATGCAAGAGCGTTTTGAGAAGGAGCACGGCTGCAAGCTGGGTTTCATGAGCTTCTTCGTCAAGGCGGCTGTGCACGCCCTGAAGAAGTTCCCTGTGTTGAACGCCTCTGTCGATGGCACCGATATCGTGTACCACGGCTACTTCGACATCGGTATCGCCGTGGGCTCGCCCCGTGGCTTGGTGGTGCCCATCCTGCGCAATGCAGACCAGATGAGCTTTGCCGATATTGAGAAAAAGATTGCCGAGTTCGGCCAGAAGGCCAAGGACGGCAAGCTGGGCATTGAAGAAATGACTGGCGGTACCTTCTCCATCTCCAACGGTGGCACCTTCGGTTCCATGATGTCCACCCCCATCATCAACCCGCCCCAGTCCGCCATTCTGGGCGTACACGCCACCAAAGACCGCGCCATGGTTGAGAACGGCCAAGTGGTGGTGCGCCCCATGAACTACTTCGCCATGTCCTACGACCACCGCATCATCGACGGCCGTGAAGCCGTGCTGGGCCTGGTGGCGATGAAGGAAGCGCTGGAAGATCCGGCACGCTTGCTGTTTGATATTTGAGCGGAATCTTCTCTGTATGAAGAAGATAGCAATATTGATTGTTTCTGCGGCGTTGTCTGCTTGCAGTACGCCTCAAAGCTACAACAGTTTTTTCAACAATAGCAATCCCGCTGTTTATAAAACTTACGCGGGCGAAAGTCGTAACGCTGCTGAGCTAGGTGTTGTTGTAACTGACTCCATTATTGATGTGGTTTCCATTGATGGCCGTCCTCTTGACAAGATGCAGCGGTATGGGAAGAAGTTGGGCTTGCTTTCGGGGGAGAGAGTTCAATTTCACATGGAACCCGGGAGCTACGTCTTTGAGCTTTGCTTTTCTATTCCTGGTCCACATGGCTCAAGATGCGATGGCACTTTGAAGTTCCCGGTTTCTGTTGTCTCTGGACAATACCAAATGCTCGTTTGGAAGAATCTTCCTAGAAACCAGTGGACAGCCAGCGTGCAGGATGCGTTGGCATCCAGGTCTGAAATTGATGCGGATTTCAGAGTGGCAATGGCTGTCAAACAGTAAATTTAGAAAGTAATCATGTCTAAACAATTCGACGTCATCGTCATTGGCGGTGGCCCCGGTGGCTACATCGCCGCCATCCGCGCTGCCCAGCTGGGCTTCAATGTGGCCTGTATCGACGAGTGGAAGAACGCCGCCGGCGGCCCCGCTCCCGGCGGTACTTGCACCAACGTGGGCTGCATTCCTTCCAAGGCCTTGCTGCAATCGTCCGAACATTTCAACCACGCCAACCACCACTTTGCCGAGCACGGCATCGAGGTGAAGGGTGTGAGCATGGATGTGGCCAAGATGATTGCCCGCAAGAACGCTGTCGTGAAGCAAAACAACGACGGTATCTTGTACTTGTTCAAAAAGAACAAGATTGCCTTCTTCCATGGTCGCGGCTCCTTTGCAGGCAAAGTGGATGGCGGTTACGAGATCAAGGTCGCTGGTGCCGCCGAAGAAACCATCACCGGCAAGCAGATCATCATCGCCACCGGCTCCAATGCGCGCGCCTTGCCCGGCACACCGTTCGACGAAGTGAACGTGTTGTCCAACGACGGCGCGCTGAATATCGGTGCAGTGCCCAAGAAGCTGGGTCTGATCGGCTCTGGCGTCATCGGCCTGGAAATGGGCTCTGTGTGGAAGCGCCTGGGTGCAGAAGTCACCATCCTCGAAGGCCTGCCCACGTTCTTGGGCGCGGTGGACGAAGGTGTGGCCAAGGAAGCTTTCAAGGCATTCACCAAGCAGGGCCTGAAGATCGAGCTGGGTGTGAAGGTCGGCGAGATCAAGAATGGCAAGAAGGGCGTGTCCGTGGCGTACACCAATCCCAAGGGCGAAGCCCAGACGCTGGACGTGGACAAGCTCATCATTTCCATCGGCCGCACGCCCAATACCATCGGTTTGAACACCGAAGCAGTCGGCTTGGCGTTGGACGAGCGCGGTGCGATCGTGGTGGACGCTGACTGCAAAACCAACCTGCCCGGTGTCTGGGCGGTGGGTGACGTGGTGCGCGGCCCGATGTTGGCACACAAGGCGGAAGAAGAGGGCGTTGCCGTGGCTGAGCGCATTGCCGGTCAGCACGGTCACGTCAACTTCAACACCATTCCTTGGGTCATCTACACCAGCCCCGAGATCGCATGGGTGGGCCGCACCGAGCAGCAGCTCAAGGCAGACGGCGTGGCTTACAAGTCCGGTCAGTTCCCTTTCCTGGCGAATGGCCGCGCACGCGCGTTGGGCGACACCACCGGTTTCGTGAAGTTCCTGGCAGACGCCAAGACGGACGAAATCCTGGGCGTGCACATCGTGGGTCCCCAAGCCTCCGAGCTGATTTCGGAAGCCGTGGTGGCCATGGAGTTCAAGGCCAGCGCGGAAGACATCGCCCGAATCTGCCATGCACACCCCTCCTTGAGTGAAGCTACCAAGGAAGCAGCGTTGGCCGTAGACAAGCGTACGCTGAACTTCTGATTGTTATAAGCCAAATGGGCTGCTAGCGCACATGGATGTTGCGCTAGCAGCTCCTTTTTTTATAGCGTATTGGAGATATTCTTGAGCGTCAGAGCAACCTATGAAGCCGAACTTCGGGCGCGCGGTTACACCGCTGATCCAGCGCAACTGCGCGCTGTTGAAGCCTTGGAGCGTTGTGCAGAGGAGTGGGCGCAGTACAAGGCCAAGCGGTCCAACGCGCTCAAGAAGCTGATCAACCGACCGGAGATTCCGCGCGGTGTTTATATGTACGGCGGGGTGGGGCGGGGCAAGAGCTTTCTGATGGATTGCTTCTACAACGCCGTACCGCTCAAGCGCAAAACCCGCCTGCATTTCCACGAGTTTATGCGTGAGGTGCACCACGAGCTGGTGAATCTGCAGGGAACGGTGAATCCGCTGGACGAGTTGGGTAAGCGTATGGCCAAGCGCTACCGCCTGATTTGCTTCGACGAGTTCCATGTGGCTGACATCACCGACGCCATGATCCTGCACCGCCTCTTGACGGCCTTGTTTGACAACGGGGTGGGATTTGTCACCACCTCTAATTTCAAGCCCGACGACCTGTATCCAGGTGGCCTGCACCGCGACCGTATCCTGCCAGCGATTGCCTTGCTCAACGCCAAGCTGGAAGTTCTGAGCGTGGACAACGGCACTGACTACCGACGCCGTACGCTGGAAGACGCACAGCTTTACCACACGCCCAATGGCTCAGATGCTGATGCGGCAATGACCGCTACTTTCAACGCGCTGGCAGAGCAGCATGATGAGCACCCTGTGCTGCATATCGAGTCGCGTGAGATTCATGCGCGGCGTTTGGCTGGCGGCGCGGTCTGGTTCGATTTCAAAACCCTCTGCGGTGGTCCTCGCTCGCAAAATGACTACTTGGAAATTGCCTCTCGCTTTCATACCGTATTTTTGAGTGATGTGCCTCACATGCCGGTTCGCATGGCGTCAGAGGCTCGGCGTTTCACGTGGTTAGTGGACGTGTTGTACGACCGGCGCGTGAAGCTCATCATGTCTGCCGCGGTACCCCCGGAAGCCCTCTACACCGAAGGCCCGATGTCCCACGAGTTTCCGCGTACCGTTTCCCGATTGACGGAAATGCAATCTAAGGAATTTCTCGACCTCGAGCGCCGTATTGTGGACACGCGCCTGACATGATGCGTCTGGCTGCGTTGTGGGCTTGGGTACTGTGCTGCGGACTTCAGGCCGCCCAAGCGCAGGGCGATCCTCAGCGTGAGCGCCAAAGTATCAGTGCTGAACGCGCAGCTGCAGACGTGAGATTTTCCAGCCAAGAGCAAGCCTGCCAGGGCCGTTTTGTGGTGCAAGCCTGCTTGGATGATGTTGCGGCCCAGCGTCGCACGCTGGAGCGAGAGCTCAAGCGGCGTGAAGCGTCACTCAACGCAGTGGACCGGCAGCAGGCTGCGCAAGATCAATTGCAGCGGAGCGCTGATAAGGCGCGCGACCACCAGAACCGGCAGACCGAACCCACTGGTGACGTTCAGCCAGAGCGAGTGCAAGCCCAGGAAGAGAAACAGCGGGCGCATCTGGAGGCAGGACGATCTTCCGGAGATGCCAGCAAGAAGACACCCATCACCCCTTCAGCCGCTGAACAAGCCTCATTGCGGGAAGCGTACGCAGCCAAACAGCGTGCTGCCCAAGAACGGCGTGCTGCACGCGACAAACGCCTGCGTGAGTCCACCGAAAAACCATCTGCGCTGCCCTTGCCGAAGTAGAAGCTAGAGGCCAAGGGGCCTGTTTTCAGGTGTGCAGTGACTCAACTTTGACGATCACCAGTGAGAGATTGTCACCGCCGCCATGGGCGCGGGAGCGCGCCTTCTCGATCAGAAATTCCGTGGCTTCGCGTGCAGACAAGGTGGACAGCACTGACCCCAACTCCCCGTTGTTGAAGTAGTGCCACACCCCATCGCTACATGCCATCAACACATCGCCAGGGCGCAGTTTTGAAATAAAGTGAAAGTCCACCGGTGGGTCACTCTCGGTGCCCAGACAGCCCATGAGGATGTTGGACTGCGGGTGCACCGCAGCCTGCTCTTCGGTCAGTTCTCCCCGGTTTACCAAGGCTTGCACATAGGAATGGTCCATAGTGCGTTTGACGAAGCGATTGCCATGGTACTGGTAGACCCTCGAGTCACCGGTATGTGCCCAATGGCAATCTCCTCCGGGATTGATCAGGAAGGCCGCCAGTGTGCTGTGCGGCTCTTCCTCCGCAGAGATGGCAGTCAACTTAATGACAATGTGGGCTTCTTGCACCACTTGCAGGAGGGTGGCCGATGCATCATCCGTGTCCGGGTCGTAGCGCTCAAACAATTGTTTGGCAGTCATCATTACCTGATCGGACGCCTTGCGTCCACCGCTGCGTCCACCCATTCCATCTGCCACGATGGCAAGCAGGCAGCCATTGACGCGGGGATGCTTGAGCAGGGCCACCTGATCTTGCTGGTATTCGCGGTCACCCTTGTGGATGCCGGTAGAGGCGGTTAGTCGGTATCCAGTGGTGGCCATGGTGAAGGGCAATTAGTCGGTATTTGTCTGGGAAGTAACAGTCCGGCCGTATTATCAAGCGGACGCCTCACAAATCTGCACCATTTAACCACGTACTCCCCCAATTGCTTTGGAAACGAATCACCACTCCCCGCAGCGGCGACTGATTGAGTTGCGCATGGAACACAGTGACCTGGACGCGCTTATTGACCGCGCGGATGGAGATGTGCCGACTGACGAGTTGATGATGCGTCGACTTAAAAAGAAGCGTCTTGCATTGCGGGATGAAATCGCACGTTTGGAAAATGCCCTTCAACCAGATGAGCCTGCCTGAGCTGTGAGTCTGCGTGATACCGTGGTGCAAACGCTGGAGGCCGATGGGCCACTGGCGAGATCGATTCATGGCTTTGCGCCGCGTGAAGGGCAGCGTACCATGGCGGATGCCGTGGCACAGACCCTTGAGCAAGGCGGCGTGCTGGTGGTGGAGGCTGGTACCGGCATTGGGAAAACCTTTGCCTACCTGTTACCTGCGTTGCTGAGCGGTGGGCGCATCCTGCTTTCCACAGCGACCAAAGCCTTGCAGGACCAGTTGTTTGGTCGTGATATTCCGCAGCTTGTATCCACTTTGGGCTTGCCTTCGCGCGTGGCTTTGCTGAAAGGGCGGGCCAGTTACCTGTGCCTCAGTCGGTTGCAACTGGCTCGCCACGCTGGCGTGTTATCGCGTGCATCAGACTTGCAGAGTCTCGCCACTGTAGAGGTCTGGGCATTGAGCACACGCAGCGGTGATCTCGCAGAGCTGTCAACGTTGGACGAGCGGTCGCCCGTCATCCCGTTGGTGACATCGACACGGGACAACTGCACCGGCACAAAGTGCCCACAATTTCAGAGTTGCCATGTGTACCGGGCCCGCCGCGCAGCCATGGCGTCCGACATTGTGGTGATCAATCATCACCTTTTTTTTGCAGACTGGAATATCCGTGAGTCTGGAGTCGCGGAGCTTTTGCCCACTGTGAATGCGGTGGTGTTTGACGAGGCGCACCAGCTGAACGAAATCGGCATTCAGTTTCTGGGTCGTCAGTTGGGCACGGGCCAATTGTTGGCGTGGGGCAGGGACCTTGTCACGACTGGGCTGTTGCACGCGCGAGGTTTTGCCGATTGGCCTGATCTGGCCATGCGGCTGGAAGGGGCGCTGGCGGATTGGCATTTGGTGTGCCAAGCACCCGTGGCACCGCAGACACGTTCGCGCTGGGTTGGGGAATCACCGCAGGGGATTGCGCCTGTCCAGTGGCACCAGGCGCTGTCCCGGGTAGCGTCTGCTTTGTCTGCGGCAAGTGTGGCCGTAGGGGGCGTGGCAGAGTCTGCAGACGAGCTTGCCAACCTGCATGCACGCAGCCAGGTGCTGGTAGAACGTCTTGCCCATTTTATGCAGCCACTCTCGGAAGGCGGCGTCCGCTGGATTGAGTGCGGTTTGCGACTGCGTATGTTCGAATCGCCTTTGACGATTGCCAGTGCTTTGCGCCAACGTCTGGCGGAGCGCGGCGACTCCGCGGCAGGACCTGCTTGGATTTTTACCTCCGCGACCTTGGGGAACGATCCCGGGCTGGCCTCTTTCTTGGCCGCACATGGGCTAGATGAAGCTCGTGTATTGCAAATTTCCAGCCCTTTTGACTATGCGCGTCAAGCACGGCTCTACATTCCCACCATCTTTCCCAAGCCCTCAGATCCACGCCACAGTGAGCAGGTGGCTGAACTGGTTGCGCAAGCTGCGGGGGTTCTTGGGGGGCGGACCTTGGTGCTGACCACCACGCTACGTGCCATGCGACGCATCGTGCAATTGTTGCGTGTCCATTTGCCGGAAAGTGGCCACGTGCGAGTGCTTTTGCAGGGTGAGGCCTCCAAACGTGAGTTGCTCGCCCGTTTTATGGAAGATTCAGCGCCAGGCCATATCTTGGTAGCCACCGGCGCCTTTTGGGAGGGTGTGGACATACCGGGCGATGCTTTGCAAATGGTGGTGATCGACAAAATCCCCTTTGCACCTCCTGATGATCCCGTTGTGGAAGCGCGCTGCCAGCAATTGGAGTTAGAGGGTAAAAGTGCCTTTACCCACTATCAATTGCCGCAAGCGGCCATGGCACTAAAGCAAGGTGTGGGGCGATTGATCCGCCGCGAATCGGATCGCGGGGTGTTGGTGATCTGCGATGTGCGACTTTTACAGATGGGTTACGGCCGGTCCCTGTTGGCTAGTCTCCCCGGCATGCCTCTGCTGGAGCAAGACAGCGAGTTTCAGAGGGCGCTGCGCGCGCTTACCAAACCTTCCACCACGGATCCGTATTCGTCTTTTCCCCCTTGAGGACGTAGTCGGAGGTGGGGTAATTCTTTTCAAGAATGCGCTTGGCGTCATCACGCAATTGATCCATGCCGAGTGCATCGTAAGATTTATACAGAATGAACAATGCCTCCTCAATGGCAGGTACATCCCGGTAATCGGTGACCGCCTGTTGCGCGCGGTTGGCAGCAGCCAAGTAGGCACCCCGCTTGTAGTAATAACGGGCCACATGCACTTCATACTGTGCCAGTGAACCCACGATGTACGCCATACGCTGGCGCGCGTCGGGGCTGTAGCGTGAATCTGGGAAGCGGGTGGTCAGCTCTTTGAACGATTCAAATGATTCTTTGGCCGCCTTTTGGTCTCGTTCCGACAGATCTTGTCGCGTGATGGAAGAAAGCAGGCCCAGATCGTCATTGAAATTGATGATGCCCTTGAGATAAATCGCGTAATCTAGAGCGGGACTGGCCGGGTGAAGCTTGATGAATCGATCCAACGTAGCCAATGCCTGCGCCGGCTCGGCAGCTTTGTAGTGGGCATAGGCCTTGTCCAGCTGGGCCTGTTGTGCCAATGGTGTACCCGCTGCGCGGGCTTCCAGTTTTTCCAATAAGGGCACCGCTTTGTCCCACTGGGATGAGCCCATTTCATCCTTGGCCTCAGCGTACAAACGGTTGGGGCTCATGCCAGCTGTTTTGTCGATAGGGGCAGAGGAGCATCCTGCTACGACCAGCAATACGGCCGCCAATAGAGAGGCATAAACGACCGATAATTTCACACGCAGCATCTTGGGGACCTTCTTGAATCAGACCGCCGGAATTATATCGACGCACTCCAATGAGCCCGATTCGGAAGACGAGGTTCTGGATGGGGTCTCTGAGACAGAACTCCGCAATCTCACTGTCAGTTCCGCCCAGCATGGCGATCGTATTGACCGCGCACTGGCTCAAGCTGCCGCAGAGTTCTCGCGCAGTTACTTGCAGCAATTGATTGAAGAGGGGGCCGTTGCGCTGAATGGGCAGACCGTGGCCAAGTCCTCTCAACGCGTCAAAGCAGGAGATTTAATTGCTGTCGAATTGCGCCCTACCCAGCAAAGCCAGGCTTTCAAGGCACAGCCCATGGACTTGGACGTTGTGTATGAAGATGAGCATGTGCTGGTGATCAACAAGCCAGCGGGTCTTGTGGTGCACCCAGCGCCTGGCAATTGGTCTGGTACTTTGCTGAATGGTTTGCTGGCCCGGGACCCCCTGTTCGCAAGTGTTCCGCGGGCCGGTATCGTGCATCGCTTGGACAAAGACACCAGTGGATTGATGGTGGTGGCCCGCACCCGGCTCGCCATGGACGCACTGGTGAAGGCCATCGCTGCGCGTGAGGTTAGCCGGCAGTATTTGGCATTGGCCCACAACCCGTGGAAAGGCGCAACCCAGGTGAGTGTCGACAAGCCGATTGGGCGAGATCCTCGGAACCGCCTGCGTATGGCGGTAGTGGATTTATCAGTCTCGTCCGGCAAACAGGCAAGGACCGATGTCTTTTGGCAGGCCAATTCAGTGACTGGCTGCTGGGTGCGTTGTGCCCTGCATACAGGGCGCACGCACCAAATTCGCGTGCACATGGCTTCACTCGGGCATCCTTTGGTGGGTGATGCGCTTTACGGTGGCAGCCCGGAGTCCGGGATGAGCCGCCAAGCCTTGCATGCGTTTCGCTTGGCATTTCACCACCCCATAACGGGTGTTTGGAACGAATTTCTCGCCCAGCCCGCCACAGATTTTTTGGCACTTTTGGCATTGTGGGGGCTCAGTTACAATGTGCCGACAGGTCCGGGAGGACGCTGATAGACCCAAGCCAGCCGCTTGTGGTCTGACACCCAAGCGCTGACGACGCGCTGTTTGCCAACGACGATCACTGTGGTCGCTCAATTTGCTGGTGACTTTTTCGAAACGCCCTGACTATGAACATGGTCGATGCCAAGCGAGTCCTAGAGACCGCCCTGATGTGTGCCCAACAACCTTTGCCGCTGAAAAACATGCGGGAATTGTTTGCGGACTCCATTGGAGTGGACTCCATCAAACAGATGCTGGATGACCTGCGAAATGACTGGGCGGGACGGGGGATGGAATTGGTAAGCGTAGCCACTGGCTGGCGCTTCCAGAGCCGTCCAGAAATGCGGGAGTTTCTGGACCGTTTACACCCTGAAAAACCTCCAAAGTACACCCGGGCGACGCTGGAGACGCTCGCCATCATTGCCTATCGTCAACCGGTTACGCGCGGTGATATGGAAGATATCCGGGGCGTGACCATCAGTTCCTTGTTGATTAAGCAACTTGAAGATCGCGGCTGGGTGGAAGTCATCGGACACCGCGATGCACCCGGGCGTCCGGCTCTGTTTGCGACTACCAAGCAATTTTTGGACGATCTTGGCTTAGCGTCATTGGATCAATTGCCATTGCTTGAGCACCCTTCACAAGGGGCGGCGCTCGGCGATTTGGCATCTGCGTTGGACGAACCTGCCGAAGCCGCGCCCACTGTTCCGGCCATAGACGATGCCGGCCCTCAAATGATCATGTCGCTCGACGAACAAATTGCCCCCGAAACTGAAATGGGACCCCAACATGAATGAAGTTCCTGAATCTCTGCCCCATGCTGCTGCAGAGCCTACTGCGGAGGCTATTGCGCACGAGCATCGCTCCGCTCCCGTAGTGGCGCCTGTGAGCGAAAGCACCGTATATCGCTTTGAGGATGTGGTGTCTGGCCAGTTTGATGCAGACGATGCGCTGGAAGATTTGCCTCCCCCCAAGCGGGTTCTTTTGCCGCAGGCCGAAACGCCCAAGCTACACAAGGTCCTGGCCCAGTCGGGAATGGGTTCGCGCCTGGAAATGGAGCAGCTGATTCTGGAGGGGCGCATTTCGGTGAATAACGAGCCGGCCCACATTGGCCAACGCATTCAGTTTGGTGACAGCATCAAGGTGAACGGGAAGCCCATCCGCTACCGCATAGACCCGCCACCCGCCCGCGTGATTGCTTACCATAAGCCCGCAGGGGAAGTGGTTACCCATGACGACCCCCAGAACCGTCCGACCGTGTTTCGCAAGCTGCCCAAACTGCAGCAAGGCAAATGGCAGTCGGTGGGGCGCTTGGACCTCAATACCGAAGGGCTCTTGTTGTTTACCAGCTCTGGTGAATTGGCCAACAATCTGATGCACCCGCGATTCGGTCTGGAGCGTGAATATGCCGTGCGTGTCTTGGGGGCTTTGAGTAAAGAGGAAAAACAGGCGTTGCTCAGCGGTGTTCAATTGGATGACGGTATGGCGCAGTTTGGCTCCATCGAAGAGGGGGGGGGCGAAGGGTCGAATTGCTGGTACCGAGTCACTATTTCTGAAGGCCGCAACCGCGAGGTTCGTCGCATGATGGAGTCTGTGGGCCATGCGGTGAGCCGTTTGATACGCATTCGTTATGGTGCCATGTTGCTTCCAAGGGGATTGAAGCGCGGTGCTTGGATGGAGTTGGATGATGTTGACATCCGCGCGTTGGCGCAGGCGGCTGGCGCCGGCCGGCCTCGCGCCGAGGGGACAGCAGACGGAGCCGCTCGCCCGCCACGAGCGCCAGGTAGTCGCAACCCCGCCCGTGGTCGATCGGCCGGTGGTCGTGGGCCTTCGTATCCCAAGGCTGGCCCCACCCAAGGGGCGAGTCCTGGTCGCAGTGCTGGCGGACGCAAAGACAAACCGGCGGATCGTCAAGCCGGCGCGCAACCAGATCCCATGAAAACGGCATTTGGCTATATTGGTGCTGACAGCTTTTCACGCCAGCGTCAGGATGCTGCCGGCCGGCCCCGCGGCGGACAAGGTGGGCAGCGCCGAGGCGGACGCAGCCGTTAATCACAGTGTAAAATCCAGCGCTTTGCCCCTGCTGGGGCAAATGTCTATTCATTCATAACACAGGAATCCTATGGCTATCGAACGCACTCTCTCCATCATCAAGCCCGACGCTGTCGCCAAGAACGTGATCGGCCAAATCTACGCCCGCTTTGAAGCAGCTGGTCTGAAGGTCGTGGCAGCACGCATGGCACACCTGTCCCGCGGTGAAGCAGAAGCGTTTTACGCCGTTCACAAAGCGCGTCCTTTCTTCAAGGACTTGGTGGATTTCATGATCTCCGGCCCCGTCATGATTCAGGCCTTGGAAGGTGAGAATGCCATTCTGAAAAACCGCGACCTGATGGGCGCGACAGACCCCAAGAAGGCTGCTCCCGGAACCATCCGCGCTGACTTCGCTGACAGCATTGACGCCAACGCTGTGCACGGTTCCGACGCTGCAGAAACTGCTGCTGTCGAGATCGCGTTCTTTTTCGCTGGCATGAACGTTTACTCCCGCTAAGACATGCAATGACGGCCAATCTTCTTGAATTCGATCTTGAGGGATTGGCCGCTTTTTGTGAGCGGCTCGGAGAAAAACGCTTCCGGGCCACCCAGCTGTTTCGCTGGATTCACCAAAGAGGCGCGTCATCCTTTGATGACATGAGTGATCTCGCAAAGTCTTTGCGCGAAAAGCTCAAGACCTGTGCGGAAATGAAATCACTTGCCGTGATCACCCAGCACATATCGGGTGACGGCACCATCAAATGGCTGTTCGATGTTGGTGGTGGTGATGCTGTTGAGGCAGTTTTTATCCCCGAAGATGATCGCGGCACGTTATGCATTTCCTCTCAAGCGGGTTGTGCTGTGGGATGCCGATTCTGTTCCACGGGCCATCAAGGTTTTAGTCGGAACCTTACAACAGGGGAAATCATTGCCCAGTTGTGGTTTGCTGAGCATTTTTTGCGTAAACATCTGGGTGTCAGCCAGCGGGTCATCTCCAACGTAGTGATGATGGGTATGGGTGAGCCCCTGCAAAATTATGCCGCGTTGGTTCCTGCCCTATATGTCATGTTGAATGACAACGCCTATGGTCTATCTCGTCGTCGAGTTACTGTCTCCACGTCTGGCGTGGTTCCGATGATGGATCGGTTGGGGGCGGATTGTCCGGTGGCCTTGGCCGTCTCCCTGCATGCACCGAACGACGCCCTGCGCGACAACTTGGTACCCCTGAATCGCAAATACCCCTTGGCAGAGCTGCTCGATGCGTGCCGTCGATATTTAGCTTTTGCACCCCGTGATTTCATTACCTTTGAGTACTGCATGTTGGCAGGTGTAAACGACACGCCGGAACATGCGAGGGAGTTGCTTGCATTGGTGCGGCCTGCGAACGGGCCTGCAGTTTCTTGCAAGTTCAACTTGATTCCCTTTAATCCATTTCCTGCATCGGGTCTAAAGCGTTCCAACGCAGCACAGGTTCAGGCATTCTCCAAAATTCTGAGCGACGCGGGTATCGTCACCACTGTTCGCAAAACGCGTGGCGATGACATCGATGCAGCCTGTGGGCAGCTCGCGGGTGATGTGAAAGATCGTACCGATGTCGCAAGGCGGATTTCCAAGCAACGAACCGTTATGCTGCAGCCCGTAATGGACACTGCTCTGAATGAGCAGACGAAAGGACCTGATGCCTGATTCGCTTTTTTCTGCCCGTTCGAAGTGGTGCCGGTTGCTTGGGGCTTTCGTGTTTGGAGCGCTGATGGTAGTTGTTGTGGGGTGCGCTTCCACTGCACCGCCAGCGACGTCTGGCAGTGATTTGCAGACAGAGTCGGACGAGACGGTTGCTCGCAAGCGGGCACGCATTCGTCTTGAATTGGCTGTGGGCTACTATAACAACGGTCAGACCACGATTGCCCTGGATGAATTGAAGCAGTCAATCGCAGCGGATCCCACACTGCTGGAGGCTCATAATTTGCGTGGGCTAATTTACATGCGCTTGAATGATGCAGCCTTGGCAGAGGAAAGCTTCAGAAAAGCTCTGCAACTTAACCCGCAAGCTTCTTCCGTACAGCACAACCTGGGTTGGATGTTGTGCCAGCAAGGCCGAATGCCTGAAGCCAACCGACAGTTTTTGGCTGCAATAGCAGAGCCCGGCTATGTCGACAAGGCGAAATCCTGGATGGCCATGGGCGTGTGCCAAGCCAAGGCCGGGCAACGCGTTGAAGCTGAGGCCAGCCTGCTGAGAGCCTATGAACTCGACGCGAGCAGCCCTGTGACTGGCTACAACTTGGCCTTGGTATTGTTCCAGCGTGCTGAGTATGTTCGTTCACAGTTCTACATCCGGCGCATCAACAATGGTGATCTAGCCAACGCTGAATCTTTGTGGTTGGGAATCAAGGTGGAGCGCAGCTTGGGCAATAGGGATGCCGTTGCGCAATTGGGCACGCAACTCAGCAAGCGTTTTCCCCAGTCCAGGGAGCTGTCTTTGTTTGAACGTGGGGCATTTGATGAGTGAGGACACTTTGCTGACCACAGTGTCGGCTGCAAATGAGCCGCCGACGGCTCAGGCTACGGCAGGAACATTGCTACGTGTGGCACGTGAAGCTGCCGGCCTGCATGTCGCTGCATTGGCCGTGTCGATGAAAGTCCCGGTCAAGAAGCTGGAGGCCTTGGAAGCAGACCGCTTTGATCTCTTGCCTGATGCGGTGTTTGTTCGGGCGCTGGCTTCCAGTGTGTGTCGTAATTTGAAAATCGACCCGGCGCCTGTATTGTCCTTGTTGCCACATCAGCATGCCCCCCGATTAGGGACCAGCGATGGAGGGATTAACGCTCCGTTTCATGCCGCTGGAGAAAGCCGCCCCCTATCTGTACCGAGCGCACTGAAGCAGCCAGTTGTCATCGTGGTGCTGATGTTGTTGGCGGCAGCTTTGGGCGTTCTGTTCTTTCCAGAATTGCAGGCCGAAGTTCCGCCCGAGGACGTTGCAGCGACCTCGGAGTCCTTGCAGGTTGTCCCCTTTGCGCAAATGCCTGCAGCGGATACTCCTCCCCCTTCGGTGGCGGTCGAGCCTGTTATACCTGCTGCTATGGTCGCCGCTTCGACGCCCACGGCGTTGCCTGTCGCGTCGGTATCCTCAGCCCAAACAGTTGGTGCTATACCGGAGGTAAAAGCCGCGAGTGCACCGGCGCTACCATCTGCCGCCGGCCAGCAAGTGGTGTTCCGCGTCAAGGGCCCCTCTTGGGTGGAGGTGACGGATGCCAAGGGCGCGATTTTGATGCGAAGGAATCTGGCGCAAGGCGACACAACGGGAATTTCGGGGGCGTTGCCTTTGTCGGTTGTAGTGGGACGTGCAGACGTCACAGAAGTTGAAGTCAAGGGTAAACCTTTCAATTTGGCTGCGATTGCCAAAGACAATGTCGCGCGATTTGAGGTGAAGTAGTGCAAATGGGTTCTCCTGTACCGATCGTTGTCCCCCAATTGAGGGACTCCCTGCAAGCCCGTGTGGTGTGGGGCGGAAACACTGTGACGGTGGGTGGTGGTGCGCCCGTTCGTATTCAATCCATGACCAATACGGACACCGTGGACGCCATTGGTACCGCAATCCAGGTCAAAGAATTGGCTTTGGCCGGATCCGAGATGGTGCGTATTACCGTGAACACACCTGAAGCGGCGCAGGCAGTTCCCCACATTCGCAATCAGTTGGATCGCATGGGAATTGATGTGCCTCTTGTGGGTGATTTCCACTACAACGGGCATCGGCTACTCAGCGAGTTTCCCGACTGCGCCCAGGCGCTCTCCAAGTACCGCATCAACCCTGGCAATGTTGGAAAGGGTGACAAGCGAGACCGCCAGTTTGCCCAGATGATTGAAGCCGCCGTCCGTTGGGATAAACCCGTGCGGATTGGTGTGAACTGGGGTAGTCTGGATCAAGAGTTGTTAGCTTCGTTGATGGATGAAAATAGCCGGCGGGCAGCTCCATGGGATGCAAAGCAGGTGATGTACGAAGCCCTGATCGTCTCGGCTTTGGAGTCTGCGCAGCGAGCCGAGGAGATCGGTTTGCCCGCAGAGCAAATCATTCTTTCCTGCAAGGTAAGCGGCGTTCAGGATTTGATCGCTGTATACCGCGCGCTGGCGCAGCGGTCGCGCTATGCTTTGCACCTTGGGTTGACCGAAGCAGGCATGGGGACGAAAGGCACCGTGGCTTCCACTGCAGCACTTGCTGTTCTATTGCAAGATGGTATCGGTGACACCATCCGTGTGTCGTTGACGCCCGCCCCCGGAGAAGCGCGTACGCAGGAAGTGGTGGTCGCGTCTGAGATTCTCCAGTCTCTGGGGTTGCGCAAGTTTGTCCCCAGTGTCACCGCCTGTCCGGGCTGTGGTCGCACCACCAGCACCACTTTCCAAGAGCTCACCAAACAGATTGATGACTTTTTGCGCGACAAAATGCCTATCTGGCGTTCTGCCTACCCTGGTGTTGAGAACCTCAAGGTTGCTGTTATGGGGTGCATCGTTAACGGCCCGGGGGAGAGCAAACACGCAGATATTGGCATCAGCCTGCCGGGTACCGGAGAAGCCCCCGCAGCACCTGTATTTATTGATGGCGAAAAGCGCATGACGCTTCGTGGCGATGCAATCGCCGCCGAGTTCCAGACGGTGGTCGAAAACTATATTCGGCAGAGATTCGCACCGTCTGTCCCCAACACTTGATTTGAATGCATATGGATGAGAAGGCAGTTCCGCGCAAGGCGGAAAGGTTGGTTGGCGTCAAGGGGATGAATGACATTCTGCCGCCAGAGTCGGCCCAATGGGAGGCGCTTGAGCAGGCCGTGCGGGAGCTTATGGTGCGGTATGCCTACCGCAACATCCGTACCCCCATTCTCGAACACACGTCACTTTTCGTGCGTGGCATCGGGGAAGTCACGGATATTGTTGAGAAGGAGATGTACTCCTTCGAAGACCGCTCAGACAAACATGGGCAAGCAGAACATCTGAGCATGCGGCCTGAGGGAACGGCGGCGGTTGTGCGTGCTGTCATTGAGAGCAATTTGCTTTATGACGGTGGCAAGCGTCTTTTTTATATGGGCCCGATGTTTCGTCGCGAAAAGCCGCAGCGCGGGCGCTATCGCCAGTTCCACCAAGTTGGCGTTGAGGCCCTTGGATTTGGTGGACCCGAAACGGATGCAGAAGTTATTTTGTTGGCTGTCGCGCTTTGGAAATCCATAGGTCTGACCGATGTTCGTCTGGAGCTCAACAGCTTGGGGCAGCCTGCGGAGCGCGCTCAGCACCGGGCCCAGCTGATTGCCTATTTTGAGCGACATGCCCATTTGCTGGACGAAGAGGCAAAACGCCGGCTGCACAGCAACCCATTGCGCATCTTGGACACCAAAAACCCAACAATGCAGGAAATGGTGGCTGGAGCCCCTCGTCTGCTGGATTTTCTCGGTACCGAATCGCTCGCGCATTTCGAAGGTCTCAAGTCCATCCTTAATGCCAACGGAGTTGCGTACACCATCAACCCTCGCTTGGTGCGGGGATTGGACTACTACAACCTCACCGTGTTTGAGTTTGTCACCGATCGATTGGGTTCCCAAGGCACCGTGTGTGCAGGTGGTCGTTATGACGACCTCATTGTGCAGATTGGCGGCAAACCCAGCCCTGCTGTGGGCTGGGCTTTGGGTGTTGAACGGGTTCTGGAGTTGCTCAAGGAGACTAACGCTGCTGTGGCCGTGGCACCTCTGGATGCCTACGCGATTGTGGGTGACAGCAAGGACTTCCCGCGGGTTATGGCTACCCTTCAGCAGCTGCGTGCCCATGGTACGTCGGTACAAATGCAGCCTGCCGGTGCGGAAGGCATGGCCAGCTTGAAGTCCCAGTTCAAAAAAGCCGATGCCTCTGGTGCTCGTTATGCGCTGGTGTTTGGACAGGATGAGCTGTTGCAAAACCAGGTCACGATCAAAGACTTGCGCGACCCTTCGAAGGCACAACATAGCGTGGCCTTGGTCGATCTAAGCCTGTGGGCCAAAGGCCTACAATCCGCCACCTAATCAAAGACCGTTATGGCAAATCATTTAGACCTTGAAGAACAAGAGCAGCTAGACCAAATCAAGCATTTCTGGAAACAGTATGGCAATCTCATTACGGGACTGCTCATTGTGGTTTTGGGTGCTTTTGCGGCTTGGAATGGCTACCAATATTGGCAGAAGCGTGCCGCAGCGCAAGCCTCGGTAATGTTCGAAGAAGTTGACAAGGTGCTGCGTAGCGGCGATTTGGTGCTGGCAGAGCGTGTTTTTGGCGACATGAAAGACCGTTTCGCATCAACGGTGTACACACAGCAAGCGGGTCTCGCCTTGGCAAAGCTGGCGTACCAGAGCGACAAAAGCGATCTTGCGAGAACGACGTTGGTTTGGGTCAGTGCCAGCCAAGGTGACCCTGCATATGCCGCCATTGCCAAATTGCGTCTGTCCGGCATGTACATCGAATCCAAAGAGTTTGATCTGGCAACCAAGGTGCTTGCGGAGACTTACCCTGCTCCATTTGTCGCATTGGTGGCCGACAAAAAAGGGGACATGCTCATGGCGCAAGGGAAAGGTGCTGATGCCGTGGTGGAGTACCGCAAAGCCTGGGCTGGCTTGGACACGCGAGCAGAATATCGTCGCCTGGTATCTGTCAAGCTGGGTGCTCTTGGTGCCTCAGAAACAGCGCCTAATTGACTATGGTTTGTTTCGTGTTGCGCCAAATGTCTCTTAGGGTAACTGTTGTCATGCTGGCAGCCGTTCTAGCGGCTTGCTCCGGCCCCAGCAAACCGGTCCCCAAGGAATTGGGTGCCAACATTGGTTTGATCGGGGTGAAGTCCGCATGGACAAGCCGTGTGGGGCCTCTTGAAGCCTCTATGCAGCCACGCGTGGTCGGCTCTCAAGTTTTACTTGCCTCCACGGACGGCATGGTGACTGCACTGCAGGCGGAAAACGGAAGCGTTGCCTGGCAACTCGGCGTTGGCGTGCCCTTGGTTTCCGGTGTTGGTAGCGACGGGCAGACGTCTGCTGTGATGTCGGAGGCGGGGGAGCTGATTGTGTTGTCAGCGGGCAAGTTGAAGTGGCGACAACGCTTGGGTGCCTTGAGTCTGACGACGCCTCTGGTGGCGGGGGCTCGCATTTTCACTTTGTCCGCAGATCGCACGGTGACCGCGTTCGACGCAGAAACTGGCCAGCGTTTGTGGCAATTGCAGCGCACTTCGGATCCCCTGGTATTGGGGCAAGCTGGCGTATTGCTCGCCGTTGGTGACACCCTGGTGGCTGGCGTCGCTGGACGCTTGCTAGGTCTCAATCCCTTGAACGGGACTTCTCGTTGGGAAGCGCCGGTAGCCGTTAGTCGCGGAACCAATGACGTCGAGCGCCTTGTGGATCTGGTTGCTGGTGTGACTCGTGTTCAGTCGGGTGTGTGCGTACGGTCCTTCCAGGCAGCCGTGGCCTGTGTTGATGCTAGCACTGGCGCCATGGTTTGGAACAAACCCGCTTCAGGCACCACAGGTTTGGGTGGCGATGCGGACTTTGTCTTTGGTTCAGAGGCAGACAGCAAACTCATCGCCTGGAACCGCAAATCTGGTGAACGCGTATGGGTGAATGAGGCACTGCGTTGGCGTGGTTTGGGTACGCCAGCCGTTGTTGGCCAGACCTTGGCTGTCGGTGACAGTTTGGGGGTACTTCATTTCCTCTCCCGCACCGATGGTGCGCCCATGGACCGGGCTACGACGGATGGCTCGGCCATCTTGGGCGCGCCGGTTCTCGTTGGTAAGACATTGATTGCCGTTACGCAAAAGGGCGGCGTTTTTGCGTTCCGACCCGAATAAGTTTGAAGGGTTCTGAACCATGAAACCAGTGATTGCCTTGGTAGGGCGCCCCAATGTGGGTAAATCGACGCTCTTCAATCGCATGACCAAAACTCGTGATGCGATTGTTGCCGACTACGCGGGCTTGACCCGAGATCGCCATTACGGCAGTGGCAAGCAGGGTAAGCACGAATTCATTGTTATTGATACCGGGGGCTTTGAGCCCGATGCCAGCAGCGGTATCTACCGCGAGATGGCCAAACAAACCCGTCAAGCCGTGGCGGAGGCTGATGTCGTGGTGTTTGTTGTTGATGCCCGTGGAGGGCTCTCCGCCCAAGATCACGACATTGGCAAATACCTGCGCAAATTGGGCAAGCCGTGTTTGGTAGTTGCCAACAAGGCAGAAGGCATGAAAGAGGGCGCCCAACTGGTCGAGTTCTTTGAGTTGGGCCTGGGGGATGTGTTCCCCGTTTCGGCGGCGCATGGTCAGGGTATTCGCTCACTGATCGACATGGCGATAGACCGTTTGGGATGGGTGTTGCCTGAGGAGGCGGAGGCAGAAGAAGACCCTGCCGTCGTCAAGCTGGCGGTAGCCGGGCGTCCCAATGTGGGCAAGTCCACGCTCATCAATACTTGGCTAGGTGAGGAGCGGTTGGTGGCATTCGATATGCCTGGGACGACGCGGGACGCCATATCGGTACCGTTTGAGCGCAATGGCCAACGCTTTGAATTGATTGACACTGCGGGTTTGCGTCGCAAGGGGCAGGTGTTTGAGGCGATCGAGAAGTTCTCGGTTGTCAAAACCTTGCAGGCCATTGAATCTGCCAGTGTGGTGCTTTTGCTGATCGATGCCACCCAAGGCGTTACTGATCAGGATGCGCACATAGCAGGCTACATTTTGGAGTCCGGGCGTGCCGTCGTGGTGGCGGTGAATAAATGGGATGCAGTGGACGACTACCAGCGCGAGCTGGTGCGTCGTTCGCTGGAGACCCGCTTAGGCTTCCTCAAATTTGCAGCGCTGCACATGATTTCCGCGCAGAAGCGTCAAGGCTTGGGGCCTGTCTGGGATTCAATTGCCCAAGCGCACCGTGCTGCCAACTGCAAGATGCCGACACCGGTGCTAACCCGCCTGCTTTTGGAAGCTGTTCAGTTTCAAACGCCCAAGAAAAATGGAGCGTACCGCCCCAAGTTGCGTTATGCCCACCAGGGCGGCATGAATCCACCCATCATCGTGATCCACGGCAATTCGCTGGAGCATGTGACTGAGGCATACAAGCGCTTCCTAGAAGGGCGTTTCCGCAAGGAATTCAACCTCATTGGTACACCTTTGCGTATCGAGATGAAGTCCTCCGCCAACCCCTATGCCGACAAGAACGACCGCTAGGTCCTTAGTCCATAAGACTTTGGACGGATCCGGGCTTCGGCGGCTGTGGTATCGTCAGGCTCCATTCACTACTTGAACACGGAGAATATCGTGAGCAACAAAGGCCAACTTCTACAAGACCCGTTCCTCAATGCCTTGCGCAGGGAACATGTGCCAGTGTCCATTTATTTGGTCAACGGCATCAAGCTTCAAGGCCAAATCGAATCGTTTGACCAGTACGTGGTGCTCTTGCGCAATACCGTTACCCAAATGGTGTACAAGCATGCCATTTCCACCATTGTTCCCGGACGTGCTGTGAATTTGGCCGCCGTTCCCGAAGACAACGCCGCTGCGTGATGCACTGGGGCTTGGGCCCCAGCAGCATGCGTTTGGGCCAGACGCCTCCGACCCATTTGACACCCCGAAATTCACCGATCGTTGCTCCTACCATTTTGGTTGGAGTCGACTTGGGTGTGCCCAACTTTGATTCCGAGCTGGAGGAATTGGGCTTACTGGCCCAAACCGCCGGGCTCACTCCCGTAGCCCGTATCACATGCAAACGGCGCGCTCCCGACGCTGCCTTGTTCATCGGTTCCGGCAAGGCGGATGAGATCAAGCTCTTGGCGCAGCAGCATGGCGCGACCGAAATCCTGTTTGACCAAAGCCTGAGCCCTGGCCAGCAGCGCAACTTGGAGCGTCATCTGGAGTTGCCGGTCAATGACCGCACCTACCTCATTCTCGAAATTTTTGCCCAGCGCGCGCGGAGCCACGAAGGCAAGTTGCAGGTCGAGCTGGCACGCCTGCAATACCTCAGCACTCGCCTGGTTCGCCGCTGGTCGCACTTGGAGCGGCAGACCGGTGGTGCAGGTGTTCGCGGCGGGCCTGGGGAAAAGCAGATCGAGTTGGACCGTCGCATGATCGACGAAACCATCAAGCGCACCAAAGAGCGCCTCTCCAAGGTCAAGCGCCAACGCCAAACCCAGCGCCGTCAGCGGGAGCGTCGTGACGCTTTTAATATTTCCTTAATTGGATACACCAACGCAGGCAAATCAACACTTTTCAATGCGTTGGTGAAAGCCCGAGCCTATGCGGCAGACCAGCTGTTTGCCACCTTGGACACAACAACGCGCCAGCTGTATCTTGGTGATGCGCAGCGTTCTGTGTCTTTGTCGGATACCGTCGGTTTTATACGAGATTTGCCGCACGGGCTGGTGGATGCCTTTCAGGCCACATTGCAAGAGGCGGTGGACGCAGACCTGCTCTTGCACGTGGTCGACGCTTCCAATTCCAATTACACCGAGCAGATCGCGCAGGTGCAGTCCGTGCTGGCAGAAATCGGTGCAGACCAGATTCCCCAATTGCTGGTGTTTAACAAGATGGATGCTTTGCCTGCCGAGTTGCAGCCCGTCCGCATGGAGGACACCTACGATTTGCACGGAGTACAAACACCGCGGGTGTTTGTCAGCGCCCGCGAGAATCTGGGCATGCCACTGCTACGCCAGCGTCTGGCGTCCGTAGCCAGCGCGGCTCCCGGAGCAAGTTCCGTTGATGAGTATTCCCCTGAGCCCCATGGGGCTGGTTCGTAATTGGGCACAATCCCGAGCTGTAGTACGCGAGACATAACCATGAAACTATCACTGCCAAATCCCCCCAAGGTCACGTGGCCCCAGTGGATGCGCAATATGTTCAACCTGAACGATTCCCGTTGGGGCAGAGGCGACGATGCCTCAGCTCCTTCTGAGCGCCCCGAAGGCGCGGCGCCCGAGAACGATCCTCCCAAGCCCGCTGCTGCACCCCAGTCGCAGCCGGACCGCCGGGGCGCTGCGCAATCCGGTCCCCCAGACTTGGATGAGTTGTGGCGTGACTTCAATCGCAAGCTCGGAGGCCTGTTTGGTGGTGGCTCCAAGCCACGCGGCGGTAACGGTGGCGCGTCTGGCGGTGGTTTTCAACCCGACATGAAGAGTGCTGGCATTGGTGTGGGCTTGATTCTGGGTGTGCTTGCCTTGATCTGGCTTGGCACAGGCTTCTTCATCGTGCAGGAAGGCCAGCAAGCGGTGATTACCCAGTTTGGCAAATACAAATCGACGGTCAATGCGGGTTTCAATTGGCGTCTGCCTTACCCCATCGAGAAGCATGAGCTGGTGTTTGTGAGCCAGATCCGTTCCGTCGACGTGGGGCGCGACACGGTGCTCAAGGCCACTGGCCTGAAAGAGTCCGCCATGTTGACCGAAGATGAAAACATCTTGGACATCAAGTTTGCAGTGCAGTACCGACTGAGCGATGCACGTGCTTTCTTGTTCGAGAGCAAGAACCCCAACGACGCAGTGGTTCAAGCTGCCGAGACGGCCGTGCGTGAGGTGCTTGGCAAGATGAAAATGGATGCGGCCTTGTCCGAAGAGCGCGACCAAATCGCGCCACGTGTTCGGGCCTTGATGCAAACCATTTTGGATCGTTACAAAGTGGGCGTAGAAATTGTGGGCATCAACTTGCAGCAAGGTGGTGTGCGTCCGCCCGAGCAGGTGCAGTCTTCGTTTGACGATGTGCTCAAGGCCGGCCAAGAGCGTGAGCGCGCCAAAAACGAGGCAGAGGCCTATGCCAACGATGTGGTGCCGCGTGCTGTCGGTTCCGCGTCCCGTCTCAAGGAAGAGGCAGACGCCTACAAGGCCCGTGTGGTAGCGCAGGCCCAGGGTGATGCCCAACGCTTCCGCTCTGTGTTTGCCGAGTACCAGAAGGCGCCGCAGGTCACGCGTGACCGCATGTACCTGGACACCATGCAACAAATTTACGGCAATGTGACCAAGGTGCTGGTGGAGTCCCGCCAAGGCAACAGCATGTTGTATTTGCCTCTGGACAAAATCCTTCAGATGAACGCTGCGCCTCAGGGCGACGCTGCATCGTCCCCCGCAGCAGCACAGCCAGCTGCACCCGCAGCGCCCGTTTTGAACAACGATGCACGCAGCCGTGACGCTGCCCGCTCGCGCGAACGCGACTCCCGCTAGGACCCCGACCATGAACCGCATTGGATTTATCCTCTCTTCGCTGCTGGTGTTACTGGCTTTGGCCAGCTCTACCTTGTTTGTGGTGGACCAGCGCCAGTTTGGCGTGGTCTACGCCTTGGGCCAGATCAAGGAAGTCATCACCGAACCCGGTTTGAACTTCAAGTTGCCTCCGCCTTTCCAAAATGTCTCTTATATCGACAAGCGCCTGCTGACCTTGGACAGCACTGACGCTGAGCCCATGTTGACTGCGGAAAAGCAGCGTGTGGTGATCGATTGGTACGTGCGCTGGCGCATTACAGAGCCCACCGAGTACATCCGCAATGTGGGCCTGAACGAAAGTGCCGGTGCTAGCCAGCTCAACCGTGTGGTGCGTAACGCCTTCCAGGAAGAGATCAACAAGCGTACCGTGAAGGAGCTGCTGTCGCTCAAGCGGGAAGCGCTGATGGCCGATGTGAAGACCGAGGTGTTGGACAAAGTGCGTGGCGCCAAGCCTTGGGGCGTGGACGTGGTGGATGTGCGTATCACCCGTGTGGACTATGTGGAGGCCATCACCGAATCGGTCTACCGCCGCATGGAAGCCGAACGCAAGCGTGTTGCCAACGAACTGCGTTCTACCGGTGGTGCAGAAGGGGAGAAAATCCGCGCCGACGCAGACCGTCAGCGTGAAATCACCATTGCCAATGCCTACCGTGATGCCCAGAAGATCAAGGGGGAGGGCGATGCCGAGGCTGCGCGTATTTACGCTGAAGCCTTTGGCAAAGACCCGCAGTTCGCCCAGTTCTACCGCAGCCTGGAAGCCTACAAGTCCAGCTTTGCGAACAAGAGCGATGTGATGGTGCTGGACCCTTCGTCTTCCGAATTCTTCAAGGTGTTTCGCAACGGCGGTAGTGGCGCCGGTGCTGCCAAGAAGTAAGCCTTGAGCGCCGACACCCTGTGGGTGGCGCTGGGCTTGGTGTTGGTGGTGGAGGGGCTTTTCCCTTTTCTGTCACCCACCGGGTGGCGGCGCATGTTCACCCAGCTCTTGCAACTCAACGATGGCCAGATCCGCTTTTTCGGATTGGCCAGCATCTTGTTGGGCTTGTTGACGATTTGGTGGCTGCTGCCCTGAAAAGCGGGCCCCAAGCCCGGTAAAATCGCTGTTTTAACAGCCCCCTCAAATTCCATGTCTGCTTGGGTCCTGCCGGATCACATTGCCGATGTGCTGCCGTCTGAAGCGCGCCACATCGAAGAAATACGTCGAGACCTGCTGGACATGGCGCGCTGCTATGGCTATGAGCTGGTCATGCCGCCATTGCTGGAACACCTGGAGTCGCTGCTCTCGGGCACCGGCGAGGCGCTCGATCTGCAAACCTTCAAATTGGTGGACCAGCTCTCGGGTCGCATGATGGGCCTGCGGGCTGACAGCACGCCCCAAGTTGCCCGTATTGATGCCCATTTGCTCAATCGCCGTGGTGTGACCCGCCTGTGTTACTGCGGTCCTGTGCTGCACACGCGGCCCGCAGCGCCACACGCCACGCGTGAGCCGCTGCAGTTCGGTGCCGAAATCTACGGTCACTCCGGGCTGGAGGCAGATCTCGAAATTCTGACCCTCGCATTGGATGCGCTGAAGTCTGCCGACGTTGGTGCGCTTACTGTGGACTTGGCCGATGCCCGAATCGTTGACGCTTTGCTGGCGCCGTCAGGTCTGACCGCGGCCCAGCAGGTACAGGTGCACGCGGCCTTGGCAGCCAAGGACCGTAGCGAGCTGGCTGCCTTGGTGCAGCACTGCCCGGCTGCCACGGCCCAGGGCCTGCTTGCGCTGGTGGATTTGTATGGTGATGCCTCCGTATTGGCGCAAGCCCGCAGCGCATTGCCAGATCAGCCCGGCATCCGCGAAGCGTTGGCGAATCTGGAGTGGCTGGCGGGCCATCTGGACGGTGTGCGTGTCTCTTTTGATTTAGCAGATCTGCGCGGCTACGCCTACTACACCGGTGCACGCTTCTCGGTATTTGCCGCTGGTGCCAGTGATGCGCTGGCGCGTGGTGGCCGCTACGACGAGGTGGGATCGGTGTTTGGTCGCAAGCGGCCAGCGGTAGGTTTTAGCCTCGATGTGAAGATGCTGGCCGGTGCCGCAGCGGTGCGTCCTTTGCGCGCTGCCGTGCGTGCGCCGTGGGGCGAGGCGCCTGTCTTGCGT
Source organism: Rhodoferax sp. (assembly GCF_034519335.1). Taxonomy (GTDB): domain Bacteria; phylum Pseudomonadota; class Gammaproteobacteria; order Burkholderiales; family Burkholderiaceae_C; genus Allorhodoferax. The sequence continues at coordinate 76,062 of NZ_JAXHOL010000003.1, read as the reverse complement.
GCTGCCATTGCGCAGCTGCGCCAGCAGGGCGAAACCGTGGTGTGTGTCCTGCCGGGGCATGAGAGTGAAGTCGATGAGTTTCAGTGCGACCGCGAATTGGTGCAAACCGCCGGTCAGTGGGTCGTAACAGCAATTTAAAGCAGAGCGAAATGAATACAACCAAAGGTCGAAATGTAGTGGTCGTGGGCACCCAGTGGGGCGACGAAGGCAAGGGCAAGCTGGTCGACTGGCTGACTGAGAGCGCACAAGGCGTGGTGCGTTTCCAGGGCGGCCACAATGCCGGTCACACCTTGGTCATCAACGGCGTCAAAACCGCCTTGCACCTGATTCCTAGCGGCATCATGCGCCCTGGCGTGAAGTGCTACATCGGCAATGGCGTGGTGCTGTCGGCGGCCAAGCTGTTTGAAGAAATCGAAGGCCTGGAAAAAGTTGGCGTGGAGCTGCGTTCGCGCCTGCGCATCTCCGAGGCCTGTCCGCTTATCTTGCCATTCCACGCCGCACTGGACGTGGCCCGCGAAGCCTTCCGCGAAAAGGGCGGAACCGCCAAGATCGGTACCACGGGTCGCGGCATTGGCCCGGCCTATGAAGACAAGATTGCCCGCCGCGCATTGCGCGTGCAGGACCTGAAATATCCCGAGCGTTTTGCCGCCAAGTTGCGCGAACTGCTGGACCTGCACAACCATGTGCTGACCAGCTATCTGGGTTCTGCTGCGTTCGATTTCGGCCCTACGCTGGCACCTTACATGAAGGACGGCCAAGTGCAGTTCGACCCGGTGTACGCCGAAGCCATGCGCCACGCCGAGCTGCTCAAGCCCATGATGGCCGATGTGTCGCGCGAATTGAACGATGCACACGCCCACGGTGCCAACCTGCTGTTCGAAGGCGCGCAGGGCACGCTCTTGGATGTGGACCATGGCACGTACCCATATGTGACGTCCAGCAATTGCGTGGCTGGCAACGCCGCTGCGGGCGCGGGCGTGGGCCCGGGCATGTTGCACTACATCCTGGGTATCACCAAGGCCTACTGCACCCGTGTGGGCGGCGGACCGTTCCCCACCGAGCTGGATTGGGAAGTGAAAGGCACCCCCGGTTACCACATGAGCACCATTGGTGCGGAAAAAGGCGTGACCACAGGCCGCTCGCGCCGTTGTGGCTGGTTCGATGCTGCCTTGCTCAAGCGTTCCGCGCAAGTCAATGGCCTGTCGGGTCTGTGCATCACCAAGCTGGACGTGCTGGACGGTCTGAAAGAGCTGATGCTGTGCACCGGCTACGAACTCGATGGCGAAACCGTAGACATCCTGCCCATGGGTGCGGATGACATCGCGCGCTGCAAACCCATTTACGAAGTGATTGAGGGTTGGAGCGACAGCACGGTGGGCGTGACGCAGTACGACAAACTGCCCGTTAACGCGCGCCTGTACCTGCAGCGCATCGAACAGGTCACTGGCGTGCCCATTCACATGGTATCCACCAGCCCCGACCGCGATCACACCATCATGATGCGCCACCCCTACCTGGCCGATTGATCTGCCGTTTTTAAGTCAAATAGCCCTCTAGCCCCCGTAAATGCTGCGTAAGCAGCTATAAAATTAGGAGTATTCTGATGTTGACAGAAGACGGCAAGCACCTCTATGTGAGTTACGACGAGTACCACAACCTGATCGAGAAACTGGCGATCAAGATTTTCCAGTCGGGTTGGGAGTTCGACACCATTCTGTGTCTGGCCCGCGGCGGCATGCGTCCAGGAGACATCCTGTCGCGCGTCTTTGACAAGCCCCTAGCCATCATGTCCACCAGCTCTTATCGCGCCGAAGCCGGTACGCAGCAAGGCAACCTGGACATTGCGCGTTACATCACCACGCCCAAGGGCGAGATTGCCGGTAAGGTGCTGCTGGTGGACGATCTTGCCGATTCGGGCCATACGCTCAACGCAGTGATCCACCAGCTCAGGAACAACTATTCGCCCATCACCGAGCTGCGCAGCGCCGTGATCTGGACCAAGGCCTTGAGCACCTTCACGCCTGACTACTCGGTCGAGTTCCTGCCCACCAACCCCTGGATTCACCAGCCTTTTGAGGGCTATGACTCCCTGCGTCCCCAACAGCTGATCCAAAAATGGTCCGTGTGACCGTGCCGCCACGCTCCGCCGCTACGCGGGTCGCTGCCCCCCAAGGGGGCGTATTCGCCTTGGGGCGGCCCGGCGGCGAATTGCTATGACGCACCCGACAACCGGCCTCATCCACCACCCCTACGTTCCCCCCGAGGGCTTTGAAGCGCCGCAGCCCGGTGTTTTCAAGGCTTCCACGGTTTTCTTTCCGACCGTGGCCGCCATGCGCAGCCGCGAGTGGAAAGACAAGTCCGCCTACACCTACGGCCTGCACGGCACACCGACCAGCTACGCGCTGGAAGAACGCCTGGCCACGCTCGAAGGTGGCAAGCAGTGCTTGCTGGTACCCAGCGGTTTGGCTGCGTTGGGTCTGGTCGCCTTGTCGCTGCTCAAGAGCGGTGACGAAGTGCTGTTGCCCGACAACGTGTATGGTCCCAACAAGTCTTTGGTGGAGGGCGAGTTGATGGGCTGGGGCATCACGCACCAGTACTACAACCCCATGGACCCCGAGGACCTGGAGGCACAAATCTCCAGCCGCACCAAGCTGGTCTGGCTGGAGGCAGCGGGCTCGGTGTCGCTGGAGTTCCCCAATCTGGTGGAGATGGTGCGCATCTGCCAGCGCCGCAAGGTGCTGACCGCGCTGGACAACACCTGGGGTGCAGGCTTGGCCTTTTGCCCGTTTGACCTGGTGCCTGGCGCAAGCCCGCCCGTGGGTGTCGATGTGTCCGCCCACGCGCTGACCAAATACCCCAGCGGTGGCGGTGACGTGCTCATGGGCAGCGTCATCACGCGCGACGCTGGCTTGCACCTCAAGCTGAAGCTCACCCACATGCGCTTTGGCATTGGTGTGGGCATGAACGATGTGGAACTGGTACTGCGCTCCCTGCCCAGCATCGCCTTGCGCTACCGCGCCCACGACGCAGCCACCCGCGCGCTGGCGACCTGGGCGCAGACGCAGCCCGAGTTTGTGCAGGTGCTACACCCGGCGCTTGAAGAGTCTCCCGGTCACGCGCACTGGAAAGCCCTGTGCGGTGGTGCCGAGGGCACGGCAGCCGGCTTGTTCAGCGTCATTCTGGACAAGCGGTTCACCCAGGCGCAGACCGATGCGTTTTGTGATGCCCTCCAGCTCTTCCGCCTGGGTTACAGCTGGGGCGGGCCCATCAGCCTGGTGGTTCCCTACGAGCTGGAAACCATGCGCAGCGGTTGGCCAGCGCATTTGCTGCCCGGCACCTTGGTACGTTTTTCCATTGGCCTGGAAGACGTGGCTGACCTGCAGGCCGACATTGCGCAAGCGCTGAACGTGCTGCGCTGAACCAAACCCGCGTAGATGCCACGGCGTAGCCTGGCATCTGCGTGTTTTCCTCAGTAGGCAAGGGACCAGCGCGACTTTAAGCTGTGGCCATGCAGCCCTCGAACCCGCCAGAGTCTCCCGAGCAAAGCCTCCCCGTAATGGCGCAGCCTTATGTGCCGCCGCCTTCAGACGCTCCGCGCAAGACCATTGTTGCGCTGGGCTGGGGCCAGCCCTTCGTCTGGCTGCGCAAAGGCGCTGCCGACCTGCTGGCCCACCCTGGCATCGCCGCCTTTTACGGCGTGGCGTTTTGCACCATGGCCATCGTGCTGGCCGCAGTGTTTCGCTCCAAGCCCGAATACACCATGTCCATCGCCTCGGGCTGCCTGCTGGTGGGGCCGTTTTTGGCCATGGGCCTGTACGAAGTGAGCCGTCGGCGCGAACTGGGTATCACCCCGGAGCTGGGGGCTTCGGTTACCTGCTGGGACCGCCATCTCGGCAGCATGGGCCTGCTGGTCTTGGTGCTGGTGGTGCTGGAGCTGCTGTGGGGCAGGGCGTCGCTGGTGGTGTTTGCCGTGTTCTTCAATACCGGCATGCCGTCCACCACCGGGGTGCTGGAGGCCGTATTCAACCCGCAGAACTGGGAGTTTGTGGCCGCCTATGCGGCGGTGGGTGGCGCGTTTGCCATGTTGGTCTTCTCGACGGCGGTGGTCTCCATCCCCATGATTCTGGACCGCGATACCGACGCCATCTCCGCCGCCATCACCAGCCTGGAAGTGGTGTTCCACAACACCGCGGTGATGGTGCTGTGGGGGCTGCTGCTCACCGCGCTGGTGGTGTTGGCCATGCTGCTGCCCTGGAGTTTGGGGCTGCTGGTGGTGGGGCCGTGGCTGGGGCACGCCAGTTGGCATGCCTACCGAGGAGCCGTACAGTGGCCTGGAGATGTTACAGTGGCCCCAACAAACTGAAAGTACATCTTGGCAACACCCAATTACGGTTACGAAAAGCGTCAGAAAGAACTGGCCAAGCGAAAGAAAAAAGAAGAAAAGCTCAAGAGCAAGGCCGAGCGCAAACTGACCGGTGACGCTCCCGAAAACGACGAGACCGATGCTGAACCCGGCACGCCCGCAGAAGGCGACGCCGCTGGCGAAGCCTCCTGAGCCAACTGCATTGAGCGGTCTGGGCCTTTAGCGCCGCTCCGCCCACCTTCCTTATTTGTCAGGGCGCCAAGAGCGCCTGCGCCAGCTGGCGCATCGCGTCTGCCGACCGGTCGCTGGCGGTGATGCTGCGCGCCGTGCCGAAATGGCGGAAGTTGTTTTGCATGGACTTGAGGTAACTCGGGTCGTAGTGCTGCGTCAGCAGGTCTTGCACCACGGGGCGGAAGTCGCCTGCTGCCACCAGGTCTTTCCAGCCCTGTACCACCACCTTTCCACGGAACTCGGCCATCACGTCCAGCCGTTGGCAGAAGTAGGCGGTGTCCTGCACCAGGTGGTGGTAGTCCTCCAGCAGCAGCGCAATGCGCTCTTCGGTGGGCAGGCTCAGCTGGATGCAGGGGCTGTTGTGCATGCGCTCCACCAGGGCGCTGGGCAGCGTCAGGTTGCCAATCTTTTTGCTTTCGCTCTCCACATACACGGGGCGGGCGGCATCGAATTTTCGCAAGGTGTCCCACACCAGCGTGTCAAAACGCTTTTGCGTGGGCTGGGGCAGGCCGGGCACGGCACCCAAGAGGGAGCTGCGGTGGTTGGCCAGGCCTTCCAGGTCCAGCACCTGCGCACCCTCGGCCGCCAGCGCATGCAATAACCGCGTCTTGCCGCAGCCCGTGGTGCCACACACCACTTCAAAGTGCAGGCGCTGGGCTTGCAGCGGAATGTCCTCCAGCATGGCGGCGCGAAAGGCTTTGTAGCCGCCTTCCACCAGCGTGACCTTGAAGCCGATTTGGTCCATCACCAGGCTGAGCGACCCGCTGCGCTGACCACCGCGCCAGCAGTAGGTCAGGGGCGCCCAATGTTTGGGCTTGTCCAGGGCATTGGCTTCGATGTTGCTGGCGATATTGCGCGCCGCCAGTACACCGCCCAGCTTGCGCGCTTCAAACGGGCTGACCTGCTTGTACAGGGTGCCTACGGTCACACGCTCGTCGTCGTGCAGCGTGGGCCAGTTTTGCGCACCAGGCAGGTGGTCCAGTGCGTATTCCCCCTCGCTGCGCGCATCAATCACCGCGTCAAACTGGTCCAGCTGGGCCAGGGCCTGGGCGGCCGGCATCAATTTCAAACTCATACGGCCTTAGCGCAGCAGCGCGCGCACGGCGGGCCACATGGTGTTGAGGATGGTCGGGTGCGCCGACTCGTTGGGGTGGATGCGGTCGGCCTGGAACAGCTTGGCCGCGTTGGGCACATCCGCCACGCCCTTGAGCAAAAACGGCACCAAAGCAGCCTTGTTGGCCTTGGCGACCGTGGCAAAGGTGTCGCTGAAGCGCTTGGTGTAGTCCTGCCCGTAGTTGGGTGGCACCTGCATGCCCACAATCAGCACCTTGGCACCAGCGGCCTGGGCGGCTTGGGTCATGGCTTGCAGATTGTCTTGCGTCATGGCCAGTGGCAGGCCGCGCAAGGCGTCGTTGCCACCCAGTTCAATCACCACCACCGTGGGCTTGTGCTGGGCCAGCAGCGCGGGCAGGCGGGAGCGGCCGCCCGAGGTGGTGTCGCCGCTGATGCTGGCGTTGACCACCTTGGTTTGCGGGCTTTCTTTGGCCAGGCGTTGCTCCATCAGTGCCACCCAGCCGGTACCACGTTTGAGCCCGTATTCGGCACTCAGCGAGTCGCCCACCACCAAGATGGTGTGGGGCTTGGGCTGGGCCACAGAAGCCCCTGCAAATCCCGCCACAATAAACAGCGCGATACAGTGTCGTCGAACTACAGAGAGCCCCATGTCTGATTCCATCATTTCGGTTGAGCATGTTTTCAAGGCGGTGACTGATTCCACCGGCACGCTGGAGATCCTGCGCGACATTGATTTTGCACTCAAAGCCCGCGAGACCGCGGCCATCGTCGGAGCATCCGGGTCGGGCAAGAGCACATTGCTCTCCATCATCGCCGGGCTGGACACGCCCACCAGCGGCACCGTGCGCTTGGCCGGACAGGATATTTTTGCCATCGACGAAGACGCCCGCGCCGCGCTGCGCGCCAAGCAGGTGGGTTTTGTGTTCCAAAGCTTTCAGCTGCTGGGCAACCTCACCGCGCTGGAAAACGTCATGCTGCCGCTGGAGCTGGACGGCCGCAAAGATGCCCGCAGCGCTGCCACCGAGATGCTGGCCCGCGTGGGCTTGTCGCAGCGGCTCAACGCCTACCCCAAGGTGCTCAGCGGTGGCGAACAGCAGCGCGTGGCGCTGGCGCGGGCCTTTGTGGTCAAACCCGCCGTGCTGCTGGCGGACGAGCCCACCGGCAGCCTGGACTTTGCGACGGGCGAAAAAATCATGGAACTGATGTTTGACCTGAACCGCGAACAGGGCACGACCCTGGTGCTGGTCACCCACGACCGCGGCATTGCCGCCCGCTGCGACCGCCGCATCACCATCGAGGCAGGCCGGGTGGTGGCAGAGCCGGTGGCTGAGGTTTAAGCTATTTCTTGATTTCCAAGTCGAATTGCGACACCTCTGAGCGCAGTACGAAGGGCTGAGGATGGAGTGAATTGGTTAGCCTTTTGGTTCCTACACCGACAGGTTTGCCAATGACCCACAACCACCTCAGCCCAAGTGAACGCTACCAGATTCAAGCCTGGCTTGAACAGGATTTAAGCAAATGCCAGATTGCGCTACGCCTGGGCCGTCACCGCAGCACCATCTACCGTGAACTGACACGATGCGAAGGTGCCTACAACGCCCAACGCGCCCAGAGTCATCGCAGTGGCTGCGCCCTACGCTGTGCCGCCAATGCTCCACGCTACACCCCTGCAGTGTGGAAGCATGTGCGCAAAGCAATGACCCAGTCTTACTGGTCGCCTCAGCAGATTGCAGGGCGCGCGCAGTTCACAGCATCCTTGGCACCGGCTTGCAGTAGTCCTGACATGCCCAGCATGCAGACCATTTATGCATGGGCTGCCCGGGTGTGGCCCAAGCGAGATGATCGACCTCTGCGGCGTGCCCGTCCCAACCGTCGGTGCAAGACAGGGCCTCTGAGCGTGTTCGGCTGGGCTCGCTCGGTGCAACCCATCGCTCAACGCCCGCTCCAGGTGCGCCAGCGCCTGCAGGTGGGGCATTGGGAGATAGACACCATGATGGGCATGCGCGGGGGTTACAAGGCCCGCTTGCTGGTGTGCGTGGAGCGCAGTAGCCGATACACCAGGCTGGTCTTGCTAGATAACGGATTGCCAGAAACGACTGCGGTTGCAGTGCACCAACGTCTGTTGGGTGATGCGCGCTGGCCGGTTTTGAGCATCACCACTGACCGGGGTAGTGAGTTCGCCAAGTTACACACAGTGGTTGAGCACGAGCGTTTGTACGTGTGTGATGCGCAGCGGCCCAATCAGCGTGGTACCAATGAGAACACCATAGGACTGATACGCCAGTTCATCCCAAAGGGCGAGCCATTGAGTCTGCAAACGCCAGCTTCAATTGCCCGCATTGAGCGTTTGCTCAACTCAAGACCGCGCGCCTGTTTGGGCTTCAAAACCCCTGCTGAGGTACTCTCGGGCCTGCGCAACCAATGTCGCGATTCGAACTAGAAATCAAGATTTTGGCCTCTATAGCCCGTGGATATTGCGCGAACAGCTCCTGAAAACGTAGCATACATGGCGCCTTTGTGACCTGGAATGGTGTACGCAAGTACCTCCAAACGGCCTTCCGCTGGCAGCGCGGCCGCCAGGGCACGGGCTACGACAAGATGCTGCTGCTCACCGCACGCTGGCCGCTGCCCTTTGACAGCTATCTGATCCGTTATCCCGACGGCTCCGAGATCCCGCCGCACACCGACCCGGTGCAGGCCGGGCGCCACTACCGGCTCAACATCGTGCTCAAGTCGTCCCCGTCGGGCGGCGAGTTTGTGTGTGCCACGCCCATCTACGCCAGCCGCCGCATCAAGCTGTTTCGCCCCGATGCCTGCGAGCACAGCGTGACCCGCGTGGTGGGCGGCAGCCGCTATGTGCTGTCACTGGGCTGGGTGCGGCGTTAAAACGGGCAGGGCGCCTCGGCCCCCCAGGCCCGATAATCGGGGCATGTCATCCCCCAAAGTTCTTTTCGGCTTTCACGCCGTGGGCGTGCGCCTCAAGACCGCCCCCCAATCGATCATCGAAATCTTCTACGAGCCCACGCGCCGCGACGCACGCATGCGCCAGTTTCTGGAGAAAGTGGCTGAGGCCGGTATCCGCGTGGTCGAGGCCGACGGCATGCGCCTGGCCAAGATTGCCGGCAGCCACGGCCACCAAGGCGTGGCCGCCCGCGTGCAAGAGATCAAGCAAGTCCATTCGCTGGACGAGCTGCTGGAAAGCCTGGAAGCTGCCAACGCCGAGCTGCCAGTGGCGGAACGCACCAACCCGCTGATCCTGGTGCTGGACGGCGTGACTGACCCGCACAACCTGGGCGCCTGCCTGCGCGTGGCCGATGGCGCGGGCGCGCACTGCGTGATCGCCCCCAAAGACCACGCGGCCGGCATCAACGCCACCGTGGCCAAGGTGGCCAGCGGAGCGGCCGAGACCGTGCCTTATTTCATGGTGACCAATCTGGCGCGCACGCTCAACGAGCTGAAAGAACGCAACATCTGGATCATCGGCACCAGCGACCAGGCCACTGGCACTCTGTACCAAGCAGACCTCAAAGGCCCCGTGGCCCTGGTGCTGGGCGCCGAGGGCGACGGCATGCGCCAGCTCACCGCCAAGACCTGCGACCAGCTCGTCAGCATCCCCATGCAGGGCGCGGTGGAGAGCCTGAACGTGTCGGTGGCCAGCGGCGTGTGCCTTTACGAGGCGCTGCGCCAGCGCACTGCGGCTTCCAAATAAGCGTGTTCAATCCGGGAGTGATGATGATTGCTATGAAATCGGGAGCTGCTCGCGCAATATTGGCGGGCGTTGTGGCTACTTTTCTTCTGAGCGCCTGCACCCAGGAGCAACAAAACAAGATCAGCCGCGATATCCAGAACTGGACCGGTACCGACGGCGTGCTGGAGTTCTATGCCGGTGACAAGCTGGTGCGCCGCTTCCTCAAAATCGACAAACTCAGCACCGCCATGGGCACCGACGACGGCAAGCCGCGCAACTACCGCTTTGGTTACGGCGTGCTGGACGAAAACCTGAACATGCAGGCCGACCCTGGTGAGAAGAAGGTGTACTTCGAAATCAGCGACTTCGGCTCCAACTACATCTTCTTCGAGAACCCCCGTTAAACGCGCCCGTCATGCCCGCATCCACCGCGCCCCTGAAACTGGCCGCTGTGGCTTGCGTGCTCTTGTTTATCGGGCTGGGCGTGTACCTGGCTCCGCTGCAGCCCAGCGTGGTAGCGCTGCAGCTCACTTTCACCCCCGAAGCCTTTACCCAGGTGCTGCATGCTTGGGGCCCCGAAGGCGTGCAACGCTTTCGCAACCACTTGGCCTTCGACGGGCTGATGCTGCTGAGCTACGGCGCGGCAGGTTATCTGGCGGTGGCGCGCACTCGCTTCTTTGAACCCTTGGCGCAGCAGATGCCTCTGCGCTGGGTGGCCCTGTTGTTGCCGCTGGCGGCAGTGTGGGACGCGGGGGAGAACGTGCTCCACTGGGGGTTGACCGGGGGAGATGTTCTGACACTTCCGTGCGCATTTGTCTTGTATTACATCGCGGGGCTTTGTGCCACATTGAAATGGGCAGCCATACTTTCCTTTGGTATAGCTTCTTTAATGGCTTATGCACAGTAGTAATAGCTAAGACTTTAGCTAAGCTTGAAATTGGGCTATGTGGCTGTATTGGTTGATTCTTAGGGGGGTGGAGAAACTATGTCAATAAAACAGAAAACTGTTTTTGTTCTTGGTGCAGGTGCCAGTAAAGAGCTTGACTTACCAACTGGCGATGAGTTGAAGGAGAAAATTGCGAGGGAGTTGGATATTCGATTTTCGGATGGCTACTCGCAAGTTAGCGGAAATCAAACTATTACAAACGTATTCCGTCTTCTCACACGTCAGGAGCAACGGCGGGATATAAATTCATATCTGCACACATGCTGGAAGATTCGTGATGCCATGCCCCAAGCGATCTCGATTGATAACTTTATCGATGCCCGAAGCGATGATCCATTCGTTGAAGTGGCAGGAAAGCTTGGTAATTCTCCCCCCCTCCCCCCCCCCCCCCCCCCCCCTCCCCCCCCCCCCCCCCCCCCCCCCCCCCCCTCCCCCCCCCCCCCTCAGCCTCAGTTTTAGCAGCGGAGTCGGGTTCTAAACTCAAAGTAGCCTCATTCAAGCGGAACGAAGGAATCAACTTCAAGGCCCTAGCAAATACTTGGCATAACTCGTTTTTCCAACTTCTTACAGAAAACTGCAAAAAAGTTGATTTGCGAGAGCGCCTAAAGAAGGTAGCTTTAATAATTTTCAACTATGACCGCTGTGTTGAAGTATTCCTGCTTCAGGCATTACAAAACTATTACACGATTGATGAGCCCGAGGCTTTGGAACTATTAAAAGAAGTGGAGATACATCATCCATATGGTGTGGTAGGCGCACTACCTGGTTTAGGAGCCGGTACGGCAGCTGCTTTTGGTGCAACTGTACAAGCTGAGCAGCTTCTGCAAATTTCGAGAGAAATCAAGACTTTTACCGAAGGTACTGACAATTCGGCCAGCCATATAAGGCGTATTCGCGAGTTAATGAGCAAGTGCCATCGAATCGTTTTTCTAGGTTTTGCATACCACCAATTGAATATGCAACTACTATTTAATACGCCGAGTGGATTGCCGCCGTTGGGTTCTCGAAAAATATATGGAACGGCATTGGGTCTTTCTGATTCCGACAAAACAATCGTTACAGAGGAGTTGAGCCAGTATGCAGAAACACCAGTGGATTGCGTACAACTAAGGAACGATCTCACTTGTTCTCAATTATTTAAGGATTATTGGCGTTCAATGTCAATTCAATAAATTGCGACTTGGCCTAGTTTAGGATCTGAAATGATCGCTCATTAGTTCTGCTGAGGACTGCATCGAGCAGACTGTTGATACCTAAATCCACCCCATCCACCCCGCAATCGCCCCCGCACCCAATAGCCACAGCAGGTGAATGCGGGTCTTCCAGACCAGCAGGGTGCTTACCGCGGTCACGGCCCACAGGGCCAGGTGGTGGGTGTCGGCCTTGTGGTTGGCGGCCAGAATCCAGCCGGTGGCAACCAGCAGGGCGATGACCAGCGGGGCCATGCCTTGTTTGAAGGCGCGCACGGCGCGCATCTCCCGGTTACGGTGACCCCAGCGTGATGCGGTGAAGGTGAGGATGCTGCTGGGCAGCATGATGCCCAGCATGGACAAGAACACGCCCAGCATGGCCAGCGCCACGCCGTACCAGCCCGCACCCAGGCCGCCTGCCGCGTTGAGGCCAATGGACCAGCCCAGCAGGGGCACAAACAAGATATTGGGGCCGGGCGCGGCTTGGGCGAGGGCGATGCTGTTGCTGAACTGCTCGGCATCCAGCCAGCCTTGCTCCACCACCAAAAACCGCTGCATGTCGGGCGCGGTGGTGATGGCGCCGCCCACGGCCAGTAGCGACAGCGAGGCGAAGTGCATGAACAGTTCCAGCCACTGGGCGGCGGTCAGGGTGATGCTCATGGGGCCTCCTTCTTGGCGGCCAAGCGGCCCAAGCACACATAGGCCCAAACGCAACCCAGCCCTCCAATACCCAGCAGCACCCAAAGCAAGGGCACGCGCAGCAGGGCTACGGCTACAAAGGTGGCGGCCATCAACGCCACGCAGGCACCCAAACCCATCACATTGCTCTTAAGGGCGGGTACCAGGCGCAGGCCCGCCGCGATGATGAGGCCCGCCGCCACCGCGCCCATGCCGCGCAGCGCACCCTGGGCCTGCGGGTTGTCGGCCACACCGGCAAAGGCCGCAGCCAGCAAGAGCACCAAGATGAGTGGAAAGCTCAGCATGCCCGCCACACCGGCCAGCGCGCCGCGCCAGCCAAAGTAGCGGTCGCCCAGCATGAGCGAGAGGTTGACCACATTGGGGCCGGGCAGGATTTGGGCGACGGCCCAGTCTTCGACAAACTCTTCGGCGGTGAGCCACTGCTTGCGCTCCACCAGCTCGCGCTGGGCCACGGCCAGCACGCCGCCAAAGCCCTGCAGGGCGAGCAGCGAAAACGAAACAAACAAATCAGTTTTGGAGCGGGGCGCCGGGCGCGGAGCAGGAGGAGTGGCGGGTGGAATGCTGGGGGACATGCAGGCGGTTTAGGTGGGTTGCCCCACCACAGTGAACTGGGCGCTATTGTCGCGCAGCCACTGTTCCGACCGTGTGCCGTCTTGCTGGCGCGGATGAAAATCCGCGCGCAGGTAGGCGCGCCACTGCGCCCGGTTGCTGGAAATAAAACCGTGCTTGCCGAACAAGAACCGACCTGCACTGCGCCAAGTGCTCCAGCGAAACAGCGCCTTGTCGTGCCACAGGTTGCGAATGGTTTGGCGCGTTACATCGGCAAAAAATGTGAAGGTGATGTAGCGGAACAGGCGTAGCCGCCACTCGTGGTTGCCGCCAATGGCGTGGTACACGTCAAACGCGGTGCTGCGGTGTTCGCTCTCTTCGGCGCTGTGCCAGAGCCACAGGGTTTTGAGCCGGTCTTCGCTGCCTTCCAAGGCTTCGGGGTGGGCCAGCATCCAGTCGGCAAAGATGGCGGTGAGGTGTTCGGTGGCCGCGGTGGCGCCCACGTGCACACGCACGTCCATGTGCGCACTGGCCTGCATGCGTTTGGCGGCGCGGCGCTCCAGCGTGTTGGTAAAGCCTTGCGTTTCCAGGTGCCCGTTGAACAGGCTGTGGATACGGCGGTGGGTGGCCTCCTGGCCCACAAAGCCCTGCACCTCGGCGGCGAAGCGTTCGCGCTGGTCTTCGGGCAGGGTCTTGAGCCCGGCGCGCACCGAATCCATGAAGTACTGCTCGCCCAGCGGAAAACTCATCGACAGTGCGTTGAAGAACGCAGAGCGAAAGGCATCGCCCCCATTCCAACGCACGGCAAAGGGCGTGCTCAGGTCGATCAGCAGTTTGCGAACCACGAGGTCAGTCATCACGGGGCTCCATCCAGGGTAGGCGGCAAGTCTGCCAGTTCGCGCAGCACCCAGGCGTTCACGTCCGGGTCCAGGCACATTTGCAAATGGCCAATGCCGGGGAACACCGTGGGCGTGATGCCGGGCAGGGTTTGCGGTCGCTGCGGGTAAACAATGTTGTCTTGCGGGGTAATGGCAATGCGCAGCAGGCCTCGAACTGCATCATCCTCCTCCTGGGCCAGTGTGGCCAGCCAGGGGCTGCCCCACAGCATTTGCAGGCCATTGGGGGTGCCGCTGCCTTTGGCGAGTTTTGTGCCCTGGTGCGGGGTGCCCAGCGTGAGCACGCGGGCCACACGCTCGGTGCCGTGTTTGCGCATCCAGGCCCGGATCGCCAGGCCGCCCATACTGTGGCCGACCAGCGCCACCTGGGTCTGCCCGCTGTTGAGCAGTGCGCTGGTGACCGCAGATTCAACGATGAGCGCGTAGTCGTCGATGGACGTGAACACCGGCTCCAGGTCCACGGCAAATACGGCGTGGCCCTGGGCACGCAATTGGGCGGCCGTGGTGTCCCAGATGCGGTGGTTGCACAGGTAGCCGTGCACCAGCACCACTGGCACCCGCGGGGTGCTGCCGGTCGCAGCCTGGTAGCGGGGCGCACGGCGCTCCCACGGTTGGCGTAGCAAAAATACCACCACGCCCGCCACCATTTCTCCACCCAGTGCGCGCCACCAGTCGCGCCAGGGTTCGGGGCTGCGGGTGATCAGGGCGGTCAGCACATCCGTCAGCAGCATGGTGGCCCGGCCACCGCAGGGCACCAGCACGTGGCACCGAGCATGGCACCCCAGCCCCCAAGCCCCAGCAGCCAGTAGCCCAGCGCTGCACCCGCCAGGGTTTGGACCAGCAAAATACGGCGCAGCAGTTGGGCAAGCATGGAGCGATCTCTTCAGTACTGGGGTTGATGGCGGCGGATGGCCGCCTTCACATCATCCCCCAAAGCAAAGCCCGGGCCAAATTGGGCTGCCAACTCGGCCGCACGTGCCTCAAAGGTGTCGACTCCCATGCCGTAGATGAACTGCATGGCGCCCCCAGTCCAGGCCGGAAAGCCGATGCCGAAGATGGAGCCAATGTTGGCGTCATGCACGCTGGTCAGCACGCCCTCGGCCAGGCAGCGCGCGGTCTCCACGGCCTGGCGGTAGAGCAGGCGGTCTTTCAGGTCGGTGATGTTCCAGGGGGCATCGGCTTTCTCGAACAGGCCTTTGAGTTCGGGCCACAAGAACTTCTTGGCGCCCTTTTCGGTGGGGTATGCATAGAAGCCCGCACCACCCGCGCGGCCGGGGCGATTGTGTCGTTTGACCATGGTTTCCACCACCAGCTCGCCCGGCGTGGCCACATAAGTTTTGCCCTCGGCCTCAAAGTCCTTGCGGGTCTGGTCCATCACATGCAGGCTCAGTGTTAGGGCGGTTTCGTCCAGCACGGCGAGCGGGCCCACGGGCATGCCGCATTGGATGCCGGCGTTCTCGATGGCTGCAGCGGGAATGCCTTCGCCCAGCATGGCCGCGCCCTCCATCACAAAGGTGCCAAACACCCGGCTGGTGAAGAAGCCGCGTGAGTCGTTCACCACGATGGGGAACTTGCCCAGGGCCTGCACATAGTCGTAGGCGCGGGCCACGGTCTCTTCGTCCGTCTCTTTGCCCTTGATGATTTCCACCAGCTTCATCTTGTCGACGGGGCTGAAGAAGTGGATACCGATGAACTTCTTGGCATCGCGGCTGGCCTTGGCCAGACCGGTGATGGGCAGGGTGGAGGTGTTGGAGGCAAAGAAGCCGCCGGGCGCCAACTGCGGTTCGGCTTCTTGGGTGACTTTGGCCTTGAGCTCACGGTTTTCAAACACGGCTTCGATGATCAGGTCGCAACCCTTGAGGTCGTCCACGCTCCCGGTGGGCTGGATCAGGTCCAGGATCTTTTGTTGTGCCTCGGGCTTCATGCGGCCTTTGTCCACGCGGGCTTGGGTAATTTTGGCGGTGTAGCTTTTGCCCAAGTCGGCTTTTTCTTGGCTCACGTCTTTCAGCACCGTGGTTATGCCTTTGCTGGCCTGGCTGTAGGCAATGCCCGCGCCCATCATGCCGGCGCCCAGCAGGCCCACCTTGGCGGGCTTGAAGCGGGGCACGCCGGCCGGGCGACTCTGGCCGCTTTTGATGGCGTTGAGGTTGAAGAAGAAGGTGTTGATCATGGCCTTGGCTTGCGTGCCGGACATGAGCTTGGCCAGGTGACGGCTCTCAATGCGCAGGGCCGTTTCAATGTCCACCTGCAGGCCTTCCACCATGCAGGCGATGATGGCCTCGGGCGCGGGGTAGAGGCCGCGGGTGTTTTTCTTGATGACGGCAGGCGCAATGGGCAGCATGCCGGCCACGGCGGGCGAGGAGGGCAGGCCGCCGGGCACCTTGTAGCCTTTGGCCTCCCACGGGTGCTGGGCCGTGGGGTTGGCGGCAATCCAGGCCAGTGCCTTGGCTTTCATCTCTGCAGCGGCATCGGGGCCGGGCGCCACCAGGTCGTGCACCAGGCCCAGGCCTTTGGCTTCGCTGGGGTTAAAGGTCTTGCCTTCCACCAGGTAGGGCTGCGCGCCCATCAGGCCCAGGTGGCGCGTCATCTTGGTCACGCCGCTGGCGCCGGGCAGCAGGCCCAGCGTCACCTCGGGCAGGCCCAGCTGGGTCTTCTTGTCGTCCACGGCAATGCGGTAGTGGCCCACCAGCGCCACCTCCCAGCCGCCGCCCAGCGCGGTGCCGTTGATGAGGCTGACCACGGGCTTGCCCAGGGTCTCGATGGTGCGGAAGTTTTTTTTCACGCGCTCGATTTCTTCAAAGACGCGCGGCGCGTCGGCCGGCGTCAGGCGCATGGCGGCCTTGAGGTCGGCGCCGGCAAAGAAGGTGGTTTTGGCGGACGCGAGCAGGATGCCTTGAATGGCGTCCTTGTCCTTCAGCACCTGCGCGGCCACGGCGTCCATGTCTTCCTGCCACTGCAGGCACATGGTGTTGACGGGGGAGTCGGGCTCGTCGAAGGTGATGGTGGCGATGCCGGCGTCCAGGGAATAACGGATGGTTTTCATGGTCGATACCTGCTATCAAATGAGGAGCTGCTTGCGCAATAGATACGGGGGCTAGAGGCCTAAAAAGCCTTAAATCCGCTCGACGATGGTGGCAATGCCCATGCCGCCGCCCACGCACAGCGTGGCCAGGCCGTAGCGCAGTTTGCGGCGGTGCAGCTCGTCCACCAGCGTGCCCAGAATCATGGCGCCCGTGGCGCCCAGCGGGTGGCCCATGGCGATGGCGCCGCCGTTCACGTTCACCTTCTCGTGCGGCACGCGCATCTCTTTCATGAAGCGCATCACCACCGCGGCAAAGGCCTCGTTCACTTCAAACAGGTCGATGTCGTCCACCGTCAGCCCGGCCTTGGCCAGCGCCTTGCGCGTGGCGGGCATGGGGCCGGTGAGCATGATGGTCGGGTCGGCGCCGCTCAGGGCTGTGGCCACGATGCGGGCACGTGGCGTCAAGTTGTGCGCCTTGGCTGCGGCCTCGTTGCCCACCAGCACGGCGGCTGCGCCGTCCACAATGCCGGACGAGTTGCCCGCGTGGTGCACGTGGTGGATGCGCTCCACCTGCGGGTAGCGGGTCAGCGCCACGGCGTCAAAACCCATGCCGCCCATGTCGGCAAACGCGGGCTTGAGCCCGGCCAGGCCTTCCAGCGTGGTGCCGGGTTTGATGAACTCGTCGCGCGCCAGAATGGTCTGGCCCAGCGCGTCCTTCACGGGTCGCACGGATGCGTCAAAGTAGCCCGCCGCTTGCGCCTTGGTGGCGCGGCGTTGGGATTCGAGCGCGTAGGCATCCACATCGGCGCGGGTAAATCCTTCCAGCGTGGCAATCAGGTCGGCGCCAATGCCTTGCGGCACAAACAGGGTTTGCGAATTGGTTTCGGGGTCCATGGCCCAGGCGCCGCCGTCTGACCCAATCGGCACGCGGCTCATGCTCTCCACGCCGCCGGCCACCACCAGGTCTTCCCAGCCCGAGCGCACCTTTTGCGCCGCCATGTTCACCGCCTCCAGGCCGGAGGCGCAGAAGCGGTTGATCTGCACACCAGCAGCCTGAAAATCCCAGCCCGCCTTCAGCGCAGCCACTTTGGGCAGCACGGCTCCCTGGTCGCCCACGGGGGACACCACGCCCATCACCACGTCGTCCACGCGGGCGGTGTCAAAGCCATTGCGTTGCTGCAGCTCGGTGAGCAGGCCGGCCAGCAGCGTGACGGGTTTGACCTCGTACAGGCTGCCGTCTTTCTTGCCTTTGCCGCGCGGGGTGCGGATTGCGTCAAACACAAATGCTTCGCTCATGGGGTGTCTCCTCGGGTTGTTCGGGTGCAGGTCAGGGCCTGCCCTTGTTGGCTGATTTGCAGTATATTCTTTTTACCAAGCAAACGCTTTGTAAAAATAACCCCCTAAGACCCGAGGAAACCCCATGATCGAACGCACCCTGTTTTCCCCCGACCACGAGTCCTTCCGCGACAGCTTTCGCCGCTTTATGGAAAAAGAAATTGCCCCCTTCCATGCCGAGTGGGAAGAGCAGGGCTATGTGGCCCGCGAGGTCTGGAACAAGGCCGGCGAGAACGGCTACTTGTGCATGTCCATGCCCGAAGCGTTTGGCGGGTCTGAAGCGGACAAGCTGTATTCCGTGATCCAGATGGAAGAGCTGGCGCGTGGCGGGTTTACCGGCATCGGCTTTGGCCTGCATAGCGAGATCGTGGCGCCCTACATCCTGCACTACGGCACGCCAGAGCAAAAAGCCAAGTACCTGCCCAAGCTGGCTACTGGCGAGCTGGTGGGTGCTATCGCCATGAGTGAACCCGCTGCGGGCTCGGACTTGCAAGGCGTCAAGACCACGGCTCTGGAACAGCCGGACGGCAGCTATCTGCTCAACGGCAGCAAGACCTTTATCACCAACGGCTGGCATGCGGACTTGGTCATTGTGGTGGCCAAGACCAACCCCGCTGCCGGCGGCAAGGGCACCAGCCTGATGCTGGTGGAGCGCGGCATGCCCGGCTTCAGCGTGGGCAAGCGGCTCAAGAAGGTGGGCATGAAGGCGCAAGACACCTCTGAGCTGTTCTTCGACAACGTGAAGTTGGGGCCGGAGCACCTGCTGGGCGGCAAGGCACACGAGAACCGTGGCTTCATTTGTCTGATGGAGCAGCTGCCCTGGGAGCGCTTGCAGATTGCCGTGGGCGCGGTGGCCTCTGCGCAGGCCGCCATCGACTGGACGGTGGACTATGTGAAAGAGCGCAAGGTGTTTGGCCAGCCGGTGGCGGCCTTCCAGAACACCCGTTTCACGCTGGCCGAGCTGCAAACTGAGGTGCAGGTAGCCCGCGTGTTTGTGGACAAATGCTGTGAGTTGATCTGCCAGGACCAACTCGACACCGCCACCGCCAGCATGGCCAAGTACTGGACCACCGACCTGCAGTGCAAGGTGATGGACGAGTGCGTCCAGCTGTTTGGCGGCTACGGCTACATGTGGGAATACCCCATCGCCCGCGCCTATGCCGACGCTCGCGTGCAGCGCATCTACGGCGGCACCAACGAGATCATGAAAGAGGTGATCACGCGGTCCATGGGCTTGGGCGGCAAATAAGCCGCGCGGGGCAGGGTTCCGCTACACTGCGGCGAAACTTTTGGAGCCTGCCCATGACTGCTTCTGCCGCTGTCCATTGCCTCACCCTGGAACGCAACCTGGCGGTGCCGCGCGCCGCGGTCTGGCGCTGCTGGACGGAGCCCGCGCTCCTGGTGCAATGGTTTTGCCCCAAGCCTTGGGGTGTGAGCGAAGCGGTGATGGAGCTGCATGCGGGCGGCCGTTTCTTCACCCACATGGTGGGCCCCAACTGCGAACAGGTGCCCAACGAAGGCGTGTACCTGGAGGTGGTGCCTGGCCGCAAGCTGGTGTTTACAGATGCCTTTCAGGCCGGCTGGGTGCCGGCCAAGCCGTTTATGGTGGGTGAAATCACGCTGGCCGATACGCCAGATGGTCTCACCCACTATGTCGCGCGCGCCCTGCACTGGAGCGCGGAAGACAAAGCGCAGCACGAAGCCATGGGCTTTCACGAAGGCTGGGGCGTGGCCGCCGACCAACTGGTGGCACTGGCCCAAACCCTGTGAGCGCAGTCGACAGCGTGGCCACCGTGCCCGCAATCCCCAATCCCTTTCCCATTCGCATTTACTGGGAAGACACTGATGCCGGTGGCGTGGTGTTTTATGCCAACTACCTGAAGTTTTTTGAGCGTGCCCGCACCGAATGGCTACGCGCTGCGGGCGTAGGCCAACAGGCCCTTCGCGACGAAACCGGCGCCATGTTCGTGGTGGCCGATGTGCAATTGCGCTACCTAGCGCCGGCCAAGCTGGACGATCTGATTACGGTGAGCGTGCAGGTCGCCGAGCTCGGCGCTGCCAGCATGGTGCTGGTGCAAGAGGCCTGGCGTGGCGACACGCTGCTGGCCCAGGGTCGCATTCGCATCGGTTGCGTGCAGGCCGACACCCTCAAGCCACGGCGCATTCCTTCGCAGGTGTTGAACGCTATTGCTTCTTGACCTTGGCTTGCGCGCCGCGGGTGTGCGCGCCATGCACATGGCCATGTGCTGCCCTCGGTACCGCTTGGGTGCGGGCTGCGACTGACAGCTCATTCAAGATGCCGCAGTGCGCGGCTTCCTGCGTTACCAGGCACTGCTCGCGCAGGGCTTTGAGTTGCCGCTCCAGCGCCCGCAGATCCTTGATGCGCTGGGCCACGTGGCCAATGTGCTCGTCCAGCAGTGCGTTGACTTGTTCACAGTTGTCTTTTGGTGCATCTTTGAAACCCAGCAGGGTGCGGATTTCGTCCAGCGTCATGTCCAGCGAGCGGCAGTGGCGGATGAAGGACAGGCGCTCCATGTGGTTGGCGCCGTAGATGCGGTAGTTGCCTTCGGTGCGCAGGGGCGTGGGCAGCAGGCCCTCGCGCTCGTAGTAGCGCACCGTCTCCACCTGGGTGCCAGTGGCCTTGGCCAGTTCACCAATTTTCATGCACATTCTCCCGGGTGCGCCCTATGAGCGCAGATAGCGAATTGTACGGCTTGACTCTGTAGTTGGTACAGGCTTTTTAATAGTGGTTTTGCCATATTTCAATAACCAATACCTATGACATATTTCAGCGCTACCGCACCCCAATGGACCAGCGCCAGCCCGATTCTGGACATCCACCATCCCGAGATTCAGCGCCTGGTCCAGGCACGCGGCTGGCGTGCGCTGGAGCCCTATGCACGCATTGGCGCGGCCTATGACTTTGTGCGTGACGAACTGGTCTTTGGTTACAACGACAGTGACGATCTGCCCGCTTCACAGGTACTGGCCGATGGCTTGGGCCAGTGCAACACCAAGGGCACGCTGCTCATGGCCTTGCTTCGGGCGTTGGACATTCCTTGTCGCTTTCATGGCTTCACTATCGACAAGGTGTTGCAGCGCGGCGCCATCACTGGGCTGGCCTACCAGCTGGCACCACCGTCCATCCTGCACAGCTGGGTGGAGGTTCTGTTGGAAGACCGCTGGTTGCGGCTGGAAGGCTTCATTCTCGATATGCCCTACCTCAACGCATTGCAGACCGGATTTGCAGATGTACAAGGTAGCTTCTGCGGCTTTGGCGTGGCTACTCCCAACCTGCAGGCGCCTGGGGTCGATTGGGCCGGGCAGGACACCTTCATCCAGAAAGAGGGAATCAACCAAGACTTTGGCGTTTTTGACACGCCAGATGCTTTTTATCAGCTGCATGGAGTCAACCTGTCGGGCCTCAAGCAGTGGCTCTACACCCGCTTTATTCGCCATTGGATGAACCGCAATGTGGACAACATCCGCACTGGGCGCGTGCGCCCCGCAAAGCGCCATATGCTCCAGCCCGGAAAGGCCGGCCAGTACCTGGGTGCAAGGTTGTAGCTGCTAAACTTCATAGCATGCGACGCTGGCTTCTCGTCTTTCTCTTGGTGCTCTTGCCATTGCAGTTAACCTGGGCTGCTGTGAGTACCTATTGCCAGCATGAAAGCATGCCTTCAGTCCAACACATAGGTCACCATGCACACAAGCACGCGACTGTGACCACGGACAACGATGGCTCTGCTGGGGTAGATGGCGTCTCTGTTGAAAACGAATGCGGCGTTTGCCACGCGAACTGTTCCGTAGCATTTCAAAGTTCGTCGAAAACGCTACGGCTGACTACAGGGCCTGTGCGGATACATGCCAATGCCGCTATGTATCTGGCTCACTACCAAGACTTACCCGAACGCCCGCAATGGGTTTCCCTGGTTTAACCAGGGGCGTTTCAGTTAAGGGATTGACCGGTGCATTGCCGGTCTGTCCACCGTAACCATTCTTCTCCTGGATTCTTGTTCCGGCAAATCTGCCGGTTTTGACTGAGCCTGTTGGAGGAGTTGTTTGTGGCGCAAGCGTTTTGGCGCGTATATCCGCGTTGGGTCTGGATCGTTGTGGTGTTGGCTTTGGTCTCGCTGGATCAAATCACCAAAGTTTTTTTCGCTTCCATCATTCCATTGGGAGGTTTGATTGAAGTTACTTCTTGGTTTAACTTCGTACACGTCCTGAATACAGGAGCGGCGTTTTCCATACTTGCCGATGCGGGTGGTTGGCAACGTTGGTTTTTTATTTCTATCAGTGTCCTGGTGGTACTGCCTATAACAGTACTGTGCCTGCTTCGCAAAATCGATCCCGCGGAGCGCTGGATCGGCGCGGGTGTTGTTGCCGGAGGCAGTGGCAACTTGATTGATCGGGTCCAGACCGGCGCGGTCATAGATTTTCTTGATTTGCACTGGAAGGCGCTTCACTGGCCAGCGTTCAATTTGGCGGATGTGTTCGTGGTTTGCGCCATGCTTGTCTGGGTTGGGCTCTCCTTTTCCATTTCAAAACGCCAATCTGCCGGCCTCCGCAAGGGAGGCTTATGAAGTCCACCTGGCTACTACTTCTGACTGCCTGGTTGCTCGCCTTGTTGTCTACAGCAGGCGCCCTATTCATTGGCGAAGTGATGTTGATGACGCCCTGCACCTTGTGCTGGTACCAGCGCATAGCGATGTTTCCTTTGGCGCTCATTCTGGGTATAGCCAGTTATAGCCATGACCGTCGAGGTGCCGTCTATGCCTTGCCTTTGGCGGTGTCAGGGACATTGATTTCTGGCTACCACACGCTGCTTGTCGCTTCTTGGATTCCGAAAACATGGACCCCCTGTGGAACAGGTGTCTCGTGCGCGAATCAAAAGCTGGAAATCCTCAACGGTTTGCAGATCCCGTGGCTGTCCTTGGCCGCTTTTTTTCTCATCACCGTTTTGATCATTACTTATCTCAAAAAAGTCCCCAAATGAAATCCAAAAACAACATCCCTTTCTATCCAGCCTTTGCGCTTGGTATGTACGTGTACCAACAGCGTGTCCAAAATTCTCAAATGGAAAGGCACAAGCGCCAACAAGGTCGTCCCAACCCGGGGGCCCGTCAATGCGCCCCCCATCCTTTTTGATCCTGCGTGCGAGACACAGCCTTTTATCCACTGTCAAACTTATGCGAAACACCCCAACGAATCCCTGACGGTATGCGCCCCATCAAGGCTGACCAAGGGAAAGCGCCGAAGCAGCCAAAACAGGACAAAACCCCGGCTGGAAAGACCTGGCGGCCCAACCGAGGGGCGGACCACGCAAAGCCCAACTGAATGGCGACCAAGCCAGGCGGGGTAAATATCCAAAGCCCTGCAGCAAGCGGGCGAATTAAGCGTGTTGTCCCAAGATGTTCAGGACTTGACAGCGTTGGAAGTGACGAAGACACCAACCTTTTTTGTGAATGGCCACCCGCCAATTGGTCCTAGCAACACAGCGCTGGGCGGAAGAGGGCAAGAGCAAGAAGGAGGCCGCGACGAGAAATCAAAGACCCAAAACAAGCGAAGGACACAGAAGCAAACAACGAAGAACCCACCCTACTTCTTTCAAGCACATTCTGCCTCACCATTCACCGCATTTCCAATCACTCCAAACCCAATAACCAACCAACACGCCAACACGCCAGAAATACCCTAGGGCACGACACCCGCAAGCGCGCAAACAAACGCCGCGACCCAAATTTTCAGCCACAACCTTTTCCGCCTTTCGCTCCATTCGACGGCGGCGAGTCCCCACAACTGGAGCGGGCCGCAAAACAACTTAACCGCGGCGCATGCGCACGCGGCACAAGCGTCCTCCATTACTGACCACCCATTTTTGGCCTTTCCAGAAGAAACAAACATCCATCGCCGACACCGCCAGCTCCTTATCTTTTTGAGAACACGGGAGCAAAACCCGACGGGCACACTACATCTCCGGAACGGCAAATGGGAAGCGCACGCCGGGGGGTATCATTACCACCCTGACCCCAAGCCCGACCATGACGGCACGCCCGAGCACCCCAATTCGACCGCAACGCGGCACGACAGGAACCCCACCACACCAAACCCAGCACGAGCTGCGGGCCAATCCTACTTGGATCGCATTATTCGCACTTGGAAATTCGACTACCCCTCCTATTGCAGCTCAATTGGCGGCAAACGGGCAGCGGAACCTCAACGGAAAGTCTTGCATGGCGCGGCCAAAGCTCAGGAAGCGTGGGTGAGCTAATGAAGTACTACGCCAGTGACTTCAGTGCAGATGGCAAAGATCTGGCAACTTTTGGCAAGAAGTCAGGTTGAAGTAACAGCTTGCGAAAGCCGCACCAACGCGTTTCAATATTCGCTGACCAAGGCAAGATTTTGGTGGCCACGTTTGGCGAGTTGGTTCAGGCGCGCGTCCACGCACCGTGCGCAGCCAAAACGTCCAATGCTGCAAATCATTTACGACGTGTGGGTCACTAAGTATTGCCGCGCAACCGCTCCCCCCGCTTGGCGGCGTCCCGTATTTTTCGGCAACAGCGCTTTTTCAACGCTTTCCCAAATATCGCCAGCGAGGCAATAGAAATAGCCAGCAACGTTAGGCCAACATAGGCGGCCCACTTGGGGTCAAGCGCTGCACCCAGCATTCCAAAGCTCCACCAACCACGATCTTCCATCCACACAGCGCCTCGCCGTCAATTAGCAAAAACTTCCGCCACGAGAGTAGCGAGGCACCGGCACCCAAGCCGACCAAAGAGAAAGAACCTTTGACAAATCGGTAGGTGAGCAACACGCGCAGGCTGTAACGCTCCACGCCGGCACTTGCCAGTGCAATCCAGGGCGCCGTGGTGGTAAAGGTGCTGCAGATCCAGGGCGAAGCAAATCGCCCCAGCGCAAAGCCACCCCCCCCAAACTCCCCGTACAAGCCCATCCTCCAGCCCAATGCACCCTCACCAAGCCTCACGCAGCCCTTTTTGCCAAGGCAGTAGGCCAACAGCACACCGTATATCCACAGGCGCAACAAATCCAAAGCAGCAGCCGGGGTCTAGTGTCGCAAAGCTTTTACCCCCATCTTTGGGTGTAGTGTCGCAAATGGTGAGGCCCCAAAACAAATAAATACCGTATAGTTCATATGGATACTTTTCGGTTTGTATATTCCGCTTGCGCCACATTTTTGGCGAGGTTGATTGATCTAACCATCATGGAGATATCGATGAAAAAGTTTCTGATTGCATCTGTTCTGTCCCTGGGCGTAGCCTTCTCTGCACAGGCCAAAGACATTGTGGATACCGCTGTGGGTGCTGGCAGCTTCAAGACATTGGCCGCAGCCCTGGGCGCTGCTGGCCTGGTGGACACCCTCAAGGGCAAGGGCCCATTCACCGTGTTTGCGCCGACTGATGAAGCCTTTGCCAAGATCCCCAAGGCTGACCTCGACGCCTTGCTCAAAGACAAAGCCAAGCTGACCGCCATCCTGACCTACCACGTGGTCCCCGGCAAAGTGATGGCCGCTGACGTGCGTGCCGGTAAGGTCAAGACCGTGCAGGGTTCTGAGCTGACCGTCTCCACCACCGGTGGTGTGATGGTGGACAACGCCAAGGTGGTCAAGACCGACATCGTGGCCGACAACGGCGTGATCCACGTGATCGACAGCGTCGTGATGCCCAAGTAAACGCCAGACGTTTTGCCCGCCGCCCAGGACTGCTTTGCACTCCTGGGCTTTTTGGTTTTCACACCGGGCCCAGCCCACCCCCGCCATGCATCTCTCGCGTCTATCTCCCTCCCGCTTGCTGCTATCTTGGTGCGCGACGCTTGCGCTGCTGTGTGGCCAGGCTGCCTTGGCCCAAACTGCCGCGCCCACCGCCCCAGCGCCCGCCACGGCGGCCGCCCCCGCCGAGCTGGCGCCCTACGGCTCCAACTGGCAGGCCAAAGGCAGTGGCGTCTTGCGGTTCTTTGGCTTCAACGCGTATGACGCCACGCTCTGGCTGCCGGGCGCCGATGCGGCGTTCAGCTTTGCGCGCCCGTTTGCGCTGGATATTCGCTACGCCACCGCCATCAAGGGCCGTGACATTGCCAACACCTCGCTGATTGAGCTGCAGCGCATCAGCACCTCGTCGCCCGAGCAGATCGTGGCTTGGTCCAAATGGATGGAAGCGCTGTTTGTGGATGTGAAGTCGGGCGACCAACTGGTGGGCGTGCACCTGCCGGGCGAGGGCGCGCGCTTCTTCTTCAATGGCAAGCTGCTGGGTGAGACCGCCGATACCGGCGTTTAGCGAGGCCTTCTTCAAAATCTGGCTCGACCCCAAAACCAAACGCCCCGAGCTGCGCGCCGCCTTGCTCTCCCAGGCCGCGGAGCCCCGGCGCTAGACCACCCGGACGGATTGCATGCCGGCCCTGCGCACCCTGGTCTGGTTCAAGCGCGACCTGCGCGTGCACGACCACGCGCCGCTGGTGGCAGCGCAGCGCAGTGCGGACGCTGCGGGCCTCTTCATCATCGAGCCCGAGTGGCTGCACAGCCCCGAGTGCGATGCGCAGCATGTGGACTTTGTGCTGCGCAGCCTGCAGGAGTTGCGCGAGGCGCTGGCGGCGCGCGGCATGCCGCTGCTGGTGCGCGTGGGCTCGGCCGTGCCGGTGCTGGCGCAGCTGCACGCCGAGCTGGGCTTTGGCCAGCTGCTCAGCCACGAGGAAACCGGCCCGGGCTGGAGCTATGTGCGCGATGTGCAGGTGGGCCAGTGGTGCCAAGCGCAGCAAGTGGTGTGGCAAGAATTTACCCAGACCGGCGTGGTGCGCCGCCTGCGCAGCCGCAGCGGCTGGGCAGGGCGCTGGCAGGCGCGTATGGATGCGCCCTTGCAGCTGCTGGAGGGCGGGTTTGTGGCCGCGGCACCGCTGGACCAACCCGCGCTGCCCAGCCTGGCAGAACTGGGCTTCTCCCCCCACGGCCGGCAGCTGCAGCGCGCTGGTGAAAAGGCTGCGCGGCGCACCCTGCAAACCTTTCTGGCCGAGCGCGGCTACGACTACCGCAAGGCACTCTCCAGCCCGCTCAGCGCGCAAGACGGCTGCAGCCGCCTGAGCCCGCACCTGGCCTTTGGCACCGTGTCCTTGCGCACGGTGCACCAAGCTACCGAAGTCACCATTGCCAACACCCCCGACCGCACACTCGCGCACGCGCTGCGTGGCTTTGCCGGGCGCCTGCGCTGGCACTGCCATTTCATGCAAAAGCTGGAAGACGAGCCCGGACATTGAGTTCCAGAACTTTGCCCGCGTGTGCGATGGCCTGCGCGAGGACGATTTCAACCACGCGCACTTTGCCGCCTGGTGCGAAGGCCGCACCGGCTACCCCATGGTGGACGCCTGCATGCGCTCCCTGCGGGCCACCGGCTGGCTGAACTTTCGCATGCGCGCCATGCTGGTGAGCTTTGCCAGCTACCACCTGTGGCTGCACTGGCGCGAGCCGGGCCTGTTTTTGGCCCGGCAGTTTCTCGACTTCGAGCCCGGCATCCACTGGAGCCAGATGCAGATGCAAAGCGGCACCACCGGCATCAACACGCTGCGCATGTACTCGCCCACCAAACAGGCGCAAGACCAAGACCCCGAGGGCCTGTTCATTCGCCGCTGGGTGCCCGAGCTGGCCCGCGTGCCGCTGCCGTATCTGGCCCAGCCCTGGAACATGGACGCCAGCGTTCAGCGCATGGCGGGCTGCCACATTGGCACCGATTACCCGGCGCCTATCGTCGATGACAAGCTGGCCATGAAGGCCGCCAAAGACCGCATGTACGGCCTGCGCCAAACGCAGGCGGCGAGGGCAGAGGCGGGCGATGTGCAAGCGCGCCATGGCTCGCGCAAAAGCGGCCTGCCGCCCTCTGGCCAGCGTCGCAAGGCGGCTGCCAAGTCCCGTGCCAAAGCCGTTGACACGCCATCGCCCCAGGGCGACCTGTTTGGCTGAACCCGCAAGACACCCATGCCACACCCCACCAAAAACGACTTCAAGGGCAACAAACAATCGTTGCCCAGCAAACCCTGCGCCGTGTGCGGCCGCACCATGACCTGGCGCAAGGCCTGGGCCAAAAACTGGGATGCCGTGCGCTACTGCTCCGACGCCTGCCGGGCCAAAAAATGAACAACTCCACCACGCCCATGCCCGCACTTGCCCCCATGCCCACCAAAGTGCGCAACCTCGTCATCGTGCTGGGCGACCAGCTCGATGCAGAGTCGTCCGCATTCGACGGGTTTGATGCCACGCAAGACGTGGTGTGGATGGCCGAGGTGGCCGAGGAGTCCACCCACGTGTGGTCTGCCAAGCAGCGCACCGCCGTGTTTTTGAGCGCCATGCGGCACTTTGCGCACGACCTGCGAGCGCGCGGCTTGCCGCTGCACTACACCGCGCTGGACGATGCCAACAACCCCGGCACCTTGGCTGGGGCGCTGCAGCAGGCCATTGCCACGCTGCAGCCTGCTGGCCTGGTGCTCACCGCCCCGGGCGACTGGCGCGTGCTGCACAGCCTGCGCGCTGTAGCTACCCAACAGCAGTTGCCTCTGGACCTGCGCGATGACACGCACTTCTTCAGCACCGTGCGCGAGTTCGCCGCCCACGCCCAGGGCCGCAAGCAGCTGCGCCTGGAATATTGGTACCGCGCGCTGCGGCAAAAGCACGGCATCCTGATGGAGGGCAAGGCCCCCGTGGGCGGGCAATGGAACTTTGACGCCGACAACCGCGAATCTTTTGGCAAGGCAGGCCCGCAGAATGTGCCGCCACCCACGCGTTTTGCGCCCGACGCCATCACGCAAGACGTCATCACGCTGGTCAACACCCGCTTTGCCAGCCACCCCGGCACGCTGCACAGCTTTGGCTGGCCGGTCACGCGCGTGCAGGCGCTGCAGGCCCTGCAGGCCTTTATCACCCAGCGTCTGCCACTGTTTGGCAAATATGAAGATGCCATGTGGGCAGGCGAGGCCTGGCTCTACCACTCGCACCTGAGTTGCGCGCTCAACCTCAAGCTGCTGAACCCGCGCGAAGTGGTGCAAGCCGCCGAAGACGCCCACCGCGCAGGCCACGCGCCGCTGGCAGCGGCCGAGGGTTTCATCCGCCAAATATTGGGCTGGCGCGAATACGTGCGCGGCATCTACTGGACGCAAATGCCCAGCTACCTGGAACGCAATGCGCTGGACGCGCAGGCCGACTTGCCCGCCTGGTACTGGACGGGCGAGACCGACATGGCTTGCCTCGAAGACGCCATTGGCCAGACCCTGGAACACGGCTACGCCCACCACATCCAGCGCCTGATGGTGACCGGCCTGTACGCACTGCTGCTGGGCGTGCGCCCGCAGGCGGTGCACCAGTGGTACCTGGGCGTGTATGTGGACGCGGTGGAGTGGGTGGAGTTGCCCAACACGCTGGGCATGGGCCAGTTTGGCGACGGTGGGCTGATGGCCAGCAAGCCCTATGTGGCCAGCGGCAAGTACATCCAGCGCATGAGCAACCACTGCCAAGGCTGCCGCTTTGATCCGGCCCAATCCACCGGCCCGCAAGCCTGCCCGTTCACCACGCTGTATTGGGACTTTTTGATCCGCCACGAAGCCCTGCTCAAGCCCAACGCCCGCATGGCCATGCAGCTTAAAAACCTGGCCCGGCTTGATGCGCCAGCGCGCGACGCCATCCAGCAGCAGGCCGCCCAGCATCGGCAGGGGCAGGGCGTTTAAGTGCCAAATTGGCCTCTAGCCCTCGTGGATATTGCGCGAACAGCTATCAATAACGTAGCGTTTCGGGCGGGGCTGGCTGCTGTCAGGCCTCGCCCGTTGCCAATTCAAAGCCCTCATCCAGCCAGCCGGTAATGCCACCGGCCATGATCTTCACGGGCCGGCCCAGCCGCGCCAGCCCCAGCGCGCCACGGGCGGCGCCGTTGCAGTGGGGGCCCGCGCAGTAGGTCACAAACAGGGTGTCGGCCGGCCACTGGGCCATCTTGCTGGCCACGATCTTGCCGTGCGGCAGGTTGATGGCGCCGGGCACATGGCCGCGCGCAAACAAGGCGGGGGAGCGCACGTCCAGCAGCACAAAGTCGGCGCCCTGGGCCAGCGCATCGTGCGTGTCCCAGCAGTCGGCCTCGAAGGTGAATTCGGCGGCAAAGTGCGCTTCGGCCAGGGCGGACGGGGCGGCGGGGATGGCGGTGACTGCGGTGGGCATCTGGGTTTCTCCGGTGGGTGGTTGATGCCTCTATGGTGTTGGCGCAGGCGTGTTTCTACAATTGGCGTAAAAGCCATTTATGACAAAAAACACGCCAAACTCGCAAACCGCGCCGACCTCACCTTCGTCCACCACCGGCCCCCTGGTGGTGGCGCCCGTGTACGACGGGCTGTGTACCTTTGAGTTCTCCATCGTCGCCGAGATCTTTGGATTGCATCGGCCCGAGATGGGGCCGGACTGGTACCGCTTCGCCAGTGCCGCCATCGAGCCCGGCCCGCTGCGTGCCCACGGCGGCCTGCGCGTCAGCTGCGATGGCGACGCCAGCCTGCTGGAGCAGGCCGACCTCATCGTCATGGCAGGGTGGAAGGGCGCGCAGGTTCCCGTGCCGGACGAACTCAGCCAGCGCTTGCGCGCAGCCTGGCAGCGCGGAGCGCGGCTGGCGTCCATCTGCTCCGGTGCCTTTGTGTTGGCGGCCACCGGCCTGCTGGACGGCAAGCGCGCCGCCACCCACTGGCGCTACGCCAAGGCGCTGCAGGCGCGGCACCCCAGTGTGGAGGTGGACGCCAGCGTGCTCTATGCGCAGGGCGACCGCGTCTACACCTCGGCCGGCAGCGCCGCAGGCATGGACCTGATGCTGCACATCGTGCGCAGCGACTTTGGGGTGGACGCCGCCAACAGCGTGGCGCGCCGCCTGGTCATGCCGCCACACCGCAGCGGCGGCCAGGCCCAGTTCATCGAGCGCCCCGTGCCGCAAGACGGCGACCAACGCCTGGTGAAGTTGCTGGAGGCCGTGCGCAGCGATTTGCAAGCGCCGTGGACAGTGGACCACATGGCCAGCCGCGTCGCCATGAGCCCGCGCACCTTTCTGCGCCGCTTTGCGGACCTGACCGGCCAATCCCCCGGCCAATGGGTGGTGGCCGAACGCGTAGAGCAGGCCAAGCGCCTGCTGGAAGGCAGCGCGCTGTCGGTAGAGCGCATCGCCACCGAAGTGGGGCTGGGCAGCCTGCAGGCGCTGCGGCACCATTTTCAGCAACAGCTGGGGCTGTCACCGCGGGACTATCGGGGGATGTTTGGGCGGTAAATGGGCTGCTAGTCCCCGTGGATATTGCGCGAGAAGCTATGGATTAGATAGCAGCCAGTTACTCGGTGCATTGAGTTTTTCAGATTTGCATGCCAGTGGCAGTTTGTTGAGGCATCAATGCTGAAGAGATATTGTGGCGTTGCTTCAAGGGCGGCCGGGGACCAAATTAGGCAAGCTGGGCGTCATCAGCTCGATACGATCGACGATAGATCTTAAGCCGCATTAAGATCATGGCATTAATCTTGTTTGAAAATTGATGTAAACTAAGATCAGTCAGTTAATCTTGATTGGATTTGTATGCTTGAGATAGCAAAGAAAGACATCGTTTCCCGGCTCCAGTTTGACAACCCTTGGTGGTCAGATGGTCGTAGTGGCAAAGTAGCCTATGAGGGTACACCGCGTCGAAAGTATTTTGAACTATTTCATCGGGCTGTCGCAGACGCTACTGTACGACGAGCTGTAGTACTGATGGGGCCGAGGCGAGTTGGAAAAACTGTGATGGTTTACCACAGTATTCGAGCTCTGCTAGATACAGGGGTCGATGCTTCCAATATCTTATATATCTCTTTGGAAACGCCAATTTATACGGGACTCTCGTTAGAGCGAATTTTGGCGTACTTTCAAGAATTATTTTCTCATAAACGTGATTCGAATCTCTTTGTCTTTTTTGACGAAATTCAGTATTTACGGGACTGGGAGATTCATCTTAAATCTTTAGTTGATTCATATCCAGACTATCGCTTTGCTGTTACTGGATCAGCTGCAGCTGCTTTGCGATTAAAAAGCAACGAATCAGGTGCAGGAAGATTTAGTGACTATGTATTGCCGCCTTTAACATTTGCTGAGTATTTAATGTTTATTGGGAGAGAGGAGGAGCTTGTTAGTACTACTCCGACTTCTAGTGATGAGATGGGAAGTTTTGATTATGCTGC
Source organism: Rhodoferax sp. (assembly GCF_034519335.1). Classification (GTDB taxonomy): domain Bacteria; phylum Pseudomonadota; class Gammaproteobacteria; order Burkholderiales; family Burkholderiaceae_C; genus Allorhodoferax. The sequence goes on along the minus strand of NZ_JAXHOL010000003.1, from coordinate 43,860 downwards.
CAAAAATATCGATCAGCTGAATGAGGAATTTGTAAATTACCTCAATTTTGGCGGCTATCCTGAGGCGGTCTTTTCTGAGACGATTCGACGAGATCCTGGTCAGTACATTAAGAGCGATATTATCGACAAGGTCTTGCTGCGCGACCTTCCTAGTCTGTACGGAATTAGTGATATACAAGAGCTTAATCGATTATTCACCACGCTTGCCTACAACTCCGGAAATGAGGTCAGCCTTGAGGCTCTTTCTCAATCATCGGGTGTTGCAAAAAATACTATCCGTCGGTATCTTGAATACCTTGAGGCTGCATTTTTGATTCGACGCGTTGAACGAATCGATCAAACCGCTAAAAAGTTTAAGCGGGCGATGTGCTTTAAGGTATACCTAACAAATCCCTCTATGCGCGCTGCGCTATTTGGTCAGATTGAAGCAGACTCGGAAGCAATGGGTGCATTGACAGAGACTGCGATCTATAGTCAGTGGCAACATAGTAAATTAACCGAGCTTTACTATGCGAGATGGAACTCGGGTGAAATAGATATTGTTCATCTCAGCGGGAGTGAGCAGAAACCGACTTGGGCTGTCGAAGTTAAGTGGAGTGATCGTCCATATAAAGCACGCGCAGAGCTAGATAATTGTGTGGAATTTGTTGGGCGAAATCCAAAAATTGGACAACCAATTTTGATTACATCTAAGACGGTCGCGGATGAGGATGTTAAATATAAAGGTGTGGATTTCGCTTTTCGTCCAGCTAGCCTATACGCCTATATGCTAGGTGCCAACCTACTTCGCGCTGTTGTGCAAAGGCCGATTTTTAAGCATGGAATTCCTTTGCATGGCGGTAAGCAGGCTTGAGCAATCGTTGTGCGAGATCTCTGGATAATAAATTTTGACGATTGGATGATGTCGCTTAACTAATAAAACTAGCGCGAATGCACGCCTTAACCTAACCCCCCACGAACTCCTGTTGCCGCCCGGCCCGCATCTCCGTCTTCTCGGCGGCGGTGACTCAAGGAGGCACTAGATATTGCGCAAACAGCTATCAATAAAGTAGCAATTTGACCCGCACCAAGCCATGAGGCGCGGGTCTTGCGCTTCGCGTTAGCGCTGGGCTTGTGGCGCACTGGCCACCAGGCGTTGGACGATGCGCCGGGTGAAGGGGGCGATGACCAGCACCACGGGGAACGCAACCAGCCACGCCATGAGCCAGGCGCCTATCCACAGGTCCAGAAAGTGTGCACCGGGGCCGGACGCCCGGAAGGTGGAGATGCCGGACACCACCCAGGACATGAGGCCGGAGAGGATGAGGCCGAACAAAGCGGGGGCGAAACGTGCGGGGATTTTTTTCATAGCAATAGCTCCAAACGGTTGGTAAAAGAAAGCCCAGGTTCAGACCCAGGCGAGGGAAGACACAGCAAGCGCTGCGACATACAGCCCGCACCCAAACGCCAGGTGGTTGGCGAGGCTCTTGGTGCAGTTTTTCAGCGGGTTAGGGGTCCGCGATGAGGCAAATCCTGCGCCCATGGCGGGCTGCATGACGAACAGCGGAAACACGGCGGTGCCCAGGCCAAACCACAGTGCCGGCGCTAGTGTGGGGGCCTGTAGCCAGGCGTGGCCCTGGTAGGCCAGACTGCTCAATCCTGGGCCTTGAACCAGTCCTCCAGCGCGGCAGCAAACACCGAGCCAGTGGCGTAATGGGCGGCCCAGCCCAGCGCCCGCTCCATGGGCACGGGTGTGGCTCGCGCGATGGAGGCGTGGGCCGTTGGCCCCGCGGCATATGGCCCACCCAGCGGCCCAGCAGCGCAAAGTTGAGGGTGGGAATGCCCAGCGCCTTGAAGCAGCAGCTGCCACAGGTCCATCACCGCGGTGGCGCCAAGGCCGATGGCGGCTGCGGGTGCAAGTGTGTCGATCCAGAGTGTCATGGGGTGCCTTTCACGTTGACAAGTTGTCGGTCTGAAAGCAGTATGCAAACTCAAGTCAACTTGAGGTCAAGACATTTTTTCACTATGGATATTTCAGAAGTTTCCAAGCGCTCGGGCTTGCCCGCATCGACCCTGCGCTACTACGAAGAGCGCGGGCTGATCGCGCGTCGATAGGCCGGCAGGGTTTGCGGCGGCGGTTTACGCTTGCACCGAACGTGCTGGAGCAGCTGGCCCTGGTGTCGCTGGGGCAGGCGGCGGGGCTTTACGCTGGATGAGATTGCGCAGATGTTTTCACCGACGACAGCGCCGAGCATTGACCGGGCCATGCTCGCCGCCAAGGCGGACCAGATCGACGCCATGGTGACCCGGCTACAGGCCACGAGCGACCAGTTTGCGCCACGCCGCCAAGTGCCCGGCCGCCAGCCACATGGCCTGCCCATCGTTCCAGCGCTTGCTCCAAGCCGCGTCCACAGGGGCGCTGGGCAGGCCCGCTGCAAATGCAAAATAGGCGCTAAATAGTAGTCAAATAGGCCTCTAGCCCTTATGGAAGTATGCGCGAGCAGCTACCTATTCCATAGCATTTTGGCTTTGCATACCCACGCTGGAGGCCTGAGGCTCGCAGGCGCTTGGTGCGGTACCCTCTGCTCCCCTTAACTTCATTTTTTTCTTCCCCCACCTCCCCCATCCCGGCCTTCCCCCCCCCAGCTCCCCCCCTTCCACCCCCCCCCCTCCCTCTCCCTCCCCTCCTCTTTCTTCCCCCCCCCCCGCTGCCCCTCCTCTCTTTTTGTTTCCCTCCCCCCCCCCATTTCTCCCCATCCCCCCCCCCCCCCCCTTTCTCCCCTCCTCCCCTCCTCCCCCCCCCCTCTTTCCCCCCCCTTCTACTCTCCCCCCCCTTTACCCCCTCACTCCCCGCTGCTCTCTCCCCTTTTTTTCCCCCCCCCCTCTCTACCCTCCCTACTCTCCCCCCACCCCCCCCCCCACCCCCCCCCTCCTCCCCCCCCTACCCACCCCCCCGCCCCACGCCCCCAGCCTCCCTTTGCCTTAGCCTAATCCGAATTGCTTGTGCAGCACCTTGTCAAAGAAGCCGCGCGGCAGAAAGCGGCGGGCGAACGCGCCCTGGCGCGCGACCTTGCCGGAGGGGTAGCGCAGCAGCGGCGTCTGGTCGTCAGCGGCCAGCACGATGGTGTCCGCCACGCTGTCGGCACTATCTGCGGCACGCATTGCAACCTCGAATGCGACGAGGTACTTTTTGCGACTGGCGTCGTAGGCGGCCAGGGGCTGATCGGCGGGTGTCACGCTGGCGTCGAATGCGGTGCGGGTCACGCCCGGTTGAATCACCGCGACGCGTATGCCGAAGCCGCGCACTTCGTGATCGAGCGATTCGGAGTAGCCCTCGATGGCGTGTTTGGTGGCCGAGTAATGGGCGTTGAAGGGCGCCGGGATGATGCCCAGCCCGGAGCCCACGTTCAGGATGCGGCCGCTGCCCTGCTTGCGCATGGTGGGCAAGACTGCATTGCTGACCCGCACCACGCCGAACACATTGGTCTCGAACATCGCCCGCACCTGTGCGATCGAACTCTCTTCCGCGGCGGCCGGGCCAAAACCAAAGCCCGCATTGTTCACCAGCAGATCGATGCGTCCTTCGTGTTGCAGCAGCGTATCGACAGCGGCCTGGACCGAGGCGTCGTCTGTCACATCCATCGCCAGCATGGTCATGGCACCGTGGCCCGCCTGCGCGCCGCGCCGGCTTGTGCCATAGACCTTGTAGCCCGCGGCGACGAGTTTGTTGGCGGTGGCTTCACCGATGCCTGAGGAAGCGCCAGTAACGAGCGCAACGCGTTTATTTGTTTTCATGAAAAAAATCCTGATGGTTTGTGGTTGAGGGCGCGGTTGTCGATGCTTCAGACAACCGCGAGTGCTGTGCGCGTCTTGATGTTCAGGCGGCCAGCGTCAGGTAGTCCGTGTAGCCCTCGGAACCGGGCGTGTAGAAGGTGGCGGGGTTTGGCGCATTCAACGCGGCGTCTTGGCGCAGGCGCTCCACCAAATCAGGGTTGGCAATGAAGGGCCGGCCCATGGCCGTCAGGTCTGCGCGGCCTTCACTCAGGGCCTGCTCTGCGCTGGCTTTGTCGAGTCCACCGGCCAGGATGAAGGGGCCGTTGAACGCGGCCCGCAGATCCGCCTTCAGCGTGGCCGGAACCGGCGGGGCTCCCAAGGCCGAATGGTCCAGCACGTGCACATACATTAGGCCGAGTGCGGAAAGTTGCTGCACCAGTGCCAGGTACTGTTCGTCTACGCCATCGAATGCACCCGCGGCGTTGACCACGCCGTGGGGGGAGAGGCGGATGCCTACGCGCTCTGCGCCGATTTCTTTTGCGGCAGCGCGGGCGACTTCCAGCACCAATCGGTTGCGGCCTTCCGCTGTGCCACCGTAGCCATCGGTGCGGCGGTTGATGTTGGCATTCAGGAACTGCTCCAGCAGGTAGCCATTGGCCGCATGCAATTCGATACCGTCAAAGCCCGCCTGCATGGCCAGGCGCGCGGCGTTGGCGTACTCGCTCACCACGGCCTGGATGTCGGCCTCTGTCATGGCGCGCGGTGGCGTGTGCGCTTGGCTGCCTTGCGTGTCGGTCCACATCTCGCCGGGGCAGGTTTCGGGCGAAGGCCCCAACACCTCGGCACCCGCAGGCAGGTTGGCCTGGTGGGACACGCGGCCGGTATGCATCAGTTGCACCACGATCTTGCCGCCCTTGGCGTGCACCGCGTCGGTCACCAGCTTCCAGCCTTGCATCTGGGCGTCATTGAACAGACCCGGAATCCGGGCATAGCCCAAGCCGTTGGGGGAGGGCGAGGTGCCTTCCGTGATGAGGAGGCCGGCGCTTGCGCGTTGGGCGTAGTAGGTGGCCATCAGGCTGTTGGCGGTGTTGTCGATGGCGCGGCTGCGTGTGAGGGGCGACATCACGATGCGGTTGCTGAGTGGGGTGGCGCGAAGTTGGAATGAATCGAAAAGCATGGGGTGACCATTTAAAAATGGAAGTGCAGAAGACGGGCTGAGTTGCGTTGCTCAGTGCGTCGGAATCAAGCAATCTGGTATCGGGGGGCCGGCTTGCCAGCTTGGGTGTTGGCAAACAGTTCGGCGCGGGCGGCGTCGTACTTGTCCCACAGGCTCGCATCGGCAACCGATGGCCAGGTAATGGTTTCGCCCTGGTCCAGGCCTGCCAGCGCCGCATCGACCATGTGTTCGGTCGTCATCAGGGTGTCTTTGTTGAGGGCTGCCAACGGCACGCCCGACAAATCCCAGAGTTCGGTGGCAGTGGAGGCTGGCAGCACCAGTTGAACCTGCACACCGGTTTCGGCCAGCTCTTGCTGCAGGCCTCGGGTGTATTGCAAAACATAGGCTTTGGTGCCGCTGTAGATGGCGCTGATGGCCATGGAGTGCACGGCAAGGACGGATGCGATGTTGATGATCAAGCCTTGCTTTTTTGCCACGAAGGCCGGCACGGCCGCTTGCGTCAGGCGCGTCAGGGCGGTGATGTTGAGGGCGATCTGGGTCTGCGCGTCGCTGGCAGATGTCTGGGCCGCAGGCGCCAAGCGGGCTATCCCGGCGTTGTTCACCAGCACTTGCACGTCCGCGCGGGTTGCTAGCAGCGCCTCGATGCGCGCCACATCCTGGTCGTTGGTCAGGTCTGCCGCAACGGCCTCGGCTTGGATGCCATGCGCCTTGCTGAGCTGCGCGCACAGGGCTTCCAGGCGGTCTGCGCGTCGGGCAACCAGGATGAGGTTGTATCCGCGTTGGGCCAGGCGGTCTGCATAGACGGCGCCGATGCCAGAGGAGGCTCCGGTAATGAGGGCGGTTTTGGAAGATGGGGTATGTGTCATAAAGCGTTGTCGTAAAGGGTGATGGGTTGGAGAGGTGCGCCTGCTTGCGTTACTGGGCAAGAAATGTCAGCGCGCTGGGTACAAAGTCGGCGTGGAACTGGAAGATGCCGCCGTGGCCCGCGTCGGGATAAATGATCAGGGTGCTGTTTGGAAGCCGTCGCGCCAAGTCGTGGGTGTTGCTCGTAGGCACCATGCGGTCCTGGTCGCCGTTGACCACCAGCACAGGCTGCTTGACCACGGACAGATCCGCGGGTTGCTTCTGGCCCCACGCACGCAGAGCTTGCAACTGCGCAATGAAGGCAGCAACGCTGACTTCTTTGTCGCGGTTGTCCGTGCGTTCATTCAATCGCGCCAAAAAGGCTTTGCCAGCGTCGATGCCATGGGATGTGCGGGTGAAGAACAGGTATTGCTTGGGGTCTTGGCCCGTGAGCAGGCCCCGAAGAATGTCGTAGTTGGCCACGCCTGCTACGGTGCTGATGCCTTCACCCCCGGCAGGGCCGGTGCCCGCAAGAATCATTTTGCGGATCAGCTGCGGCTCCTTCAGAACCATCTCCTGGGCGATCATGCCGCCCATCGAGAAGCCCAAGAGGTCTACCTGCTTGAGCCCTTTGGCTTTGAGGAACGTGAGGGCATCGTCTGCCATTTGCTCCATGGTGTTCGCCGGTGACCCACTGGATGCGCCGACACCGCGATAGTCGAAGGCAATGACATGGTGCTTCGCCGCAATGCCGTCCATGATCCGGGGGTCCCAGTTGTCCAGCACGGCGGCGAGGTGGACCAGAAACACCACGGGTGTTCCGCCGTTGTGCTGTCCCATCTCGCGGTAGGCGAAGCTGATGCCATCGGCGGTGATGGTTTGTGTGGGCACCGTTTTCCAGGTGTCATGGAAAGCGCGGCTGGTGGCTGGCGGCATTTGCCCCGCATTTGGGCCTGGTGCCTCGGCAGAGCTTGCAGGTGCCGCATGCAGTGTTGCCAATACCGTGATGGCGGCCATTGTGAGTTTCAAATAATTGCGCATTTCAGTGTCCTTGGTGAGCGGTGAAAGAGGGATAGCCGGAGTAACCTTTGGGACCGGGTGCATAGAAGGCCTCTTGGTCCAGTGCGTTCAGGTCCACTTTGGTCCGTATGCGCTCTACGAAGTCAGGGCTGGCAACCGACGGTCGCTCAAAGCCTATGAGATCTGCATGGCCGGCACCAATGCTGTAGTCTGCGGAGACGCGGTCAAAACCGCTTGTCAAAATGAAAATGCCTGCGAAGGCGACGCGCAGCCGGAACTTGAATTTATTGGGTACCGGTGGCGCTCCCATCGCAGAGTGATCCAACAAGTGGACATACAAAATCCGCATCTCCGCCATGGCGTCGATCAGCGCCAGGTACTGTGCTTCGAGGTCGGCATACGAACCGGTACTGTTGGCCACCCCGTAGGGCGACAAGCGAATGCCCACGCGGTGCGCGCCGATGGCATCCACCAGGGCACGCAGGATTTAGAGCGCAAAGCGATTGCGGCCGTGGATGCTGCCACCGTAGCGGTCGATACGCTGGTTCACATTGGCATTGAGAAATTGCTCCACCAGGTACCCATCCGCAGCGTGGAGTTCCACACCATCAAATCCAGCAGATATCGCCAATTTGGCTGACTTGGCGTACTCCGCTACCACTTGGGCAATATCCGCCTCCGTCATCGCGCGTGGGGTGCTGTGCGCTTGCATGCCTTGTGTGTCCGTGTGGATCTCTCCAGGGCAAGCTAATGCAGTAGGCCCCAGCACTTCTGCGCCAGCGGGCAGGTTGTCCACATGGCTTACGCGGCCCGTGTGCATGAGTGATAGGAAGATCTTGCCGCCTTGCGCTTGTACGGCGTCGGCCACCAGCTTCCAGCCTCCCACCTGCTTGTTGTTGAACAGCCCTGGTATGTGGGCGCGGCCCAAACCATTGGGGGACGGTGATGTGCCTTCGGTGATGACCAAACCCGCCGTAGCGCGATTGCCGTAATACTCCGCCCTCCTCAGAGAAGGCGTTTTGCTGTCTGCAGCACCAATACCTGTGATGGGGGCCATGACGATCCGGTTGCGCAGTTGAAGATGCGCACCTGCAAGGGGTTGAAACAGCATGGTTTTCTTTCAGGAATGGTGCGGACCGGACTCAGTTTTGTGAGCGCAGGTAGAACGGACGTGGTGCCGTCAGTCCTTGGTGGATCTGCTGCGTCAGCGCATCGGCCAAGACTTCATCTGCACCGGCTTCCAAGCCGTCCAGCGCGCGCTGCACGATGTCTTCAGGGCTGGTTTTTGGCACGTCAATGCCGCGCGTGAGGTCGGTATCGACATAGGCCATGTGCAAGCCCAATACCTGGGTGTGTTGGCTTGCAAGTTCGTGGCGCAGTGCGTTGGTGAGCGACCAGGCTGCCGATTTGCTGGCCGAGTAGGCGGCCAGTGCGCCATCGTTCACCCACGACGCTACAGAGAGCACATTGAGCAGGGCACCACCGCCATGGGCCTTGAGCACGGGCGCAAAGGCCTTGCTCATGTTCAACACGCCGTAGACATTGGTCTCAAAAATGCGGCGAGTCAGGTCGTCGCTATCGGGCGCCAAAAATCCGCCGGGTTGGGCGATGCCTGCGTTGTTGACCAGCAGCGTCACATCGGATGCCAGTTGCGCCGCCGCCCGGATGTCTGTCGGCTTGGTCACGTCGAGTTGAATGACTTCCACACCGGGCAAGGTGATGGAGGAGGGATCGCGCGCGGTCGCGTAGACCTTGCGTGCGCCACGGGCCAACAAGGCTTGCGCAAAAGCCAGGCCGATTCCACGGTTGGCACCCGTTACCAGGGCTACAGAGTTTTCGATTTTCATAAGAGGTTGGATGGCTAAATTAGGTTTGGAATGATGGTCGTCATATGTGTGGGCGAGCGACTTGGCCGTGTGGCAAGCCGCCCACACGCATGGCGGGCGAGGGGGAATTAGCGCAGCGAGACGACCACTTTGCCTTTGGCGCGTCCCTGGCCCAGGTAGGCGAGGGCATCCATGGCTTGCTCGAACGGAAACACCTTGTCGACAACGGGCTGGATGCCGCCGTTGTTGAGAATTTCAGCGATTTGGCCCAGCTGTTGGCCATCGGGGCGAACGAACAGGAAGGAGTAGCCCACATCCCGCTTTTGGGCCAGGCGTGTGATCTTGCGGCCCATCAGACCGAATACGAAGGTCAGCACGAAGTTGAGCTTTTTGGTGCGGGCGAATGCCGCGTCCAGTGGGCCCACCAGAGACACGATCTTGCCGCCGGGCTTGAGGATGCCGATGGACTTTTCGATGGTGTCGCCGGGGATGGTGCCCAGCACGGCGTCGTATCCGCGCAGCACGTCTTCAAAATTTTGCTTCTTGTAGTCCACCACTTCGTCCGCGCCCAGTTGGCTCACCAGCGGGACGTTGGGCGTGCTGGTGTTGGTGCCGACCTTGGCACCCAAGTGTTTGGCCAGCTGGATGGCAAAGGTGCCAATGCCACCCGAGCCTGCGGGGATGAACACCTTCTGGCCGCGCCGAAGGTTGATCCGCTCCTTGAGGGCTTGCCACACGGTGAGGCCGACCATGGGAATGGAGGCTGCTTGGACGAAATTCAGATTGCTGGGCTTGAACGCCGCGGCACTCTCGGGCACCGCTGCAAACTCAGCCAGAGAGCCCTTGCCCAGGTCAAACAGGCTGGCAAAGACTTCATCGCCCGGTTTGAAGCGGGTCACGCGGCTGCCGACCTCGGTCACCACGCCGGCCAAGTCGCTGCCGATCGTGGCCGGCAGTTGGAAGGCCAGCACCGGTTTGAACTTGCCGGTGGGAATCGCGTTGTCAATCGGGTTCAGGCCCACGGCATGGATGCGAACCAGCAGCTCATCGGGCTGGAGCGTGGGGGTAGGCACGGTAGTGAATCCGATCTCGGGCGATTTGCCGTAGCGCTGGAAGGTGAGGGCTTTCATGGTTTCAGTGAAGTGGTTGGGGGCGATGGTCTGCTGCGATGGATTGCAAATTCAGATGATGATCATCATATTAAAGGTCAAAAAAAACCGTCAGTTGACGGAGTCCGCTTTCGGCAAAATGAGGCTTTGAAGCGTGGCTTTGCAGAACGCATCGGACAGCGCAGGGTCGTTGACCGCACGGGCCAGTGTCAGCGTGCCCACCATGGTGGCAACGGTCACCAGGGCGCGCTCATGGGCGCTGGGTTGGCCCCAATCGGGAAACTGGCGGGCAACCAAGTCAATCATCTCTTTGATACGGCGCGTAGCGGCCAAGCGCACCTCGGGCGATTGGCGTGGCATTTCCGAGCCCAGGGCAGAGATGGGGCAGCCCGTCTCGATGCTGGCCAAATGCTCTTTGGAGAGGTATACCTGCATCAGTGCCTGCAACGATTCTTCAGGCTTTGCCGAGGCGACGATGCGGGCCGCCAGGGCATTAGATTCGGCCCCCGCGCGGTCGGCCGCTTCTGCCAGCATGGCTTCACGGGATTCAAAGTGGGCATAGAAGGCGCCATGCGTCAGCCCCGCTTCTTTCATGATGTCAGCCACGCCTGTGCCGTCATAACCGCTGCGGCGGATGGCTTTGGCAGCCGCATCCACAATGCGCTCGTGGGAGGCTTCTTTGGCAGCAGATCGGGCGTTACCTGTTTTTCGCATGATGTGTATCATACATAAAATTAACCCGGTGTGCAAGCCTTAGGTCAACAGGTGCTTGGCCACAACCTCATCAGGATCCCTGAACCAATCCTCCAGAAATTCCACACACACCCGCACCTTGGCCGAGAGGTTCAGGCGCGTGGGGTACACGGCCCACACTGGGGCGTCCTGCGCGTAGTCCGGCAGCAGCCGTACCAGTCTGCCTTGCGCGATGCTGGGGCCTACGTCCCACTCGGAGCGCAACAAAATGCCCAGCCCCTCGATCGCCCATTGGTGCACCACCTCGCCGTTGTTGGCTGACAGCGCGCCCGATACCTTGACGGTCTCTGGCCCCTGCGGGCCGTTCAGTGTCCAGCGGCCTACGTCCTGGTCGCGTTCGCGGATGACGAGGCACTGGTGCTGCGTCAAATCTTGCAGGCTCTGGGGCGCACCGTGTTGCGCCACGTAGCTTGGGGCTGCGCACAACACGCGCTGGTTGTGGGCAATGCGCCGGGTGATGAGGTGGGGCTCTTGCACCTGGCCGAGCCGGATGTCGAGGTGAAAGCCTTCGCCCACCAGGTCTACCGGGCGGTCCAGCAGCTCCAGCTGCAGCTCCAGTTGCGGGTAGCGCTTGGCCAGGGCTGCCAGGGCCGGTGCCAGCTTGCGCCGGCCAAAGCCCGAGCTGCTGCACAGGCGCAGCAGGCCGCTGGGCGCCTCGCGGTGGGTGGTGATTGCCTGGGCCATGGCGTCCACGTCTTCCAGAATGCGCGTGGCGCGCTGGTAGACGGTGTCGCCTTGCTCGGTCACCGTCAGCCGCCGGGTGGTGCGGTGCAGCAGCTTGGCCTCCAGCGCGCGCTCCAGCAGGTTGATGCGCTTGCTGACAACGGCTTTGGACAGGCCCAAGTCACGCGCCACTGCGGCAAACGATTGGGCGCGCACCACGGCGCAGAACAGGCGCATGTCTTCCAGCAGGGGTTGATTGTTCACGTTTCGTGGCTTGTGAAGCTATGTTTCGGTGGATTGTATTGATTGGTGGACAAAACTACGATTTGTGAACGCGGCCATGGGGCTGCTGGTTAACACAAGGAGACTGGAATGCACACACACCGCATCGCCGTGCTGCCGGGAGACGGCATTGGCAACGAGGTCATGCCCGAGGGGCTGCGCGTGGTGGAGGCCGCTGCGCGCAAGTTTGGCATTGCGCTGGAATTCACCACCTTTGACTGGGCGCACTGCGGCTACTACCGCGAGCACGGGCAGATGATGCCGTCGGACTGGTTTGAGCAGCTCCGGGGCTTTGATGCCATTTACTTTGGTGCGGCGGGCTGGCCTGCGCTGGTGCCGGACCATGTGTCGCTTTGGGGTTCGCTGCTCAAGTTCCGCCGCGAGTTTGACCAGTACGTGAACCTGCGCCCCGTGCGCCTGATGCCCGGTGTGCCGTGCCCGCTGGCCAACCGCAAAGTGGGAGACATTGACTTTTATGTGGTGCGCGAAAACACCGAAGGGGAGTATTCCTCCATCGGCGGGCGGCTGTTTGAGGGCACCGAGCGCGAGACAGTGTTGCAAGAATCGGTTTTCACCCGCAAGGGGGTGGACCGCATCGTGCGGTACGCGTTTGAGCTGGCGCAGAAGCGCCCCAAGAAGCACCTGACCTCGGCCACCAAATCCAACGGCATGGCGATCAGCATGCCCTATTGGGATGAGCGGGTGGAGGCCATGGCCCAGCGTTACCCCGATGTGCGCTGGGACAAGTACCACATCGACATCCTGGCGGCGCGCTTTGTGCTGAGCCCCGAGCGCTTTGACGTGGTGGTGGCATCCAATTTGTTTGGCGACATCCTGTCGGACCTGGGCCCGGCCTGCACCGGCACCATTGCGATCGCGCCCTCGGCCAACCTGAACCCGGAGCGCACGTTTCCGTCCCTCTTCGAGCCGGTGCACGGCTCAGCGCCAGACATTTATGGCCAGAACATTGCCAACCCGATTGGCATGATTTGGTCGGGCGCGATGATGCTGGACTTTCTGGGCAATGGCGACGGCCGACATACGCAAGCCCACGACGCGATCCTGCGCGCCATTGAGGCCACCCTGGCTACCGGTCCACGCACGCCCGACATGGGTGGCACCGCCAGTACCACCGATGTGGGCAAAGCGATTGCGGCTGCGCTTTGAGGGTCAAATACGCCTCTAGGCCTTTTGGATATTGCGCGAATAGCTACTGTTTTGATAGCTAAAAGGCGGGCCGCAGTAGGCTCCATACAGCTCTGTCTCTACAACTCAGAGGCGTCTTTCACATCGCGCTTTTGAAAAGCCACGGTGGTTGCGCAGCTGGTGGGTGTCACGGACAGGTAGACGGACACATTCAGATCGCCCACCACCACATGGGCCGATTGCTGTGCGCCTTCGCTCGTGTTGAATTCACCGCTCACGGCGGCTTGTCCCTGCCAGGCCTGCAAGGTGGACAGTGTGGCCGCCCATGGGGTGCGGGCGCGGCATTGGGCTTCGGGGGCGGTACTCAGCAGTTCAATGCGCTGCACCAGCCCGCCTTTGAGGTAGAAGGTGCTGTCAAACGCTTCGGTGCCCAGGTAGGCGCTGCGTTGTATCCAGCGGCCGCGGGTGTTGCGCGGGCCCACGGCGGGTTTGGCTACTTTTTCCAGTGTGCGGATGCTGCCAATCAAGTCTCGCTCGGGTGCCAATACCAAGCTGCCATAGAGGGCACACAGGTCGCTGCAGCTGGGAGCTTGGGCCGCGGCCCAGCCTGGGGCCAGCAACAAGCTGCCTACACCGATAACCTGGAGCAGGCGGCGGCGCAGCGGGGCGAGGGCGCTTGTGGTGCGTGGGGGCGTGGCTCTAGTCATTCGGTTCGTCGTCATCACGGGTGCCCAATTCTCGGACCGCTATTTTTTTGTCGAAGGGGCGGCGCAGGTGGCTGTTGCGTTTGGCACGCAAGGGGCGGTCCCGGCAGACCAGCACCGGCACGGTCGCCTTGGAGATGAGCCCCGGAACAATGCTGCCATTGAGCAGGCGCACCACGGCGTTGTGGTCTTCGGTGCCCACCACGATCAGGTCGCAGTGCCGTTTGATGGCAGCGTCGGCCACCGCGTGGGCGGCATCACCTGCCATGGCGGTCGCGCGGTGGCTGTGCACCCCGCAGCGCTCTGCCCACGCGCTTGCGGCAGCCAGCAAGCGTGAGGCTTCCGCAGCCGCTTTGGCCTGCAAGCCTTCGGCGGACACATCGGCCACCGGGAGCATGTCGACGGCCGGGTAGTCGTAGTGCGGCAGCACCCCGAAGAAAAAAATGTCGGCACGGTGGGTTTGTGCCATTTCAATGGCGTGGTCAATGGCGGATTGGGTGACGGGACGGTCGTCCACAACGACCAGGATTTTTCGGACCATAACGAAACCTCAGGCTTTGGGCAGGCGGGTGAGCTGCAGCTCGGCCAGCGACGCATACAAGGGCGCGCTGATAAGACGCGACACGGCGCTGGCCAACAGGGCACTGGCCATCAGGCTCAGCACCAGGGCGTGGCCGTCCACCATTTCCATGACGATGATGAAGGCCGTGAGAGGGGCTTGGGTCACGGCTGCCAAAAACGCCGCCATGCCCAGGGCGATCAGGGTAGGCGGGTTGGCGTAGGCAGTCCATTGCGCCACATCGCCGCCCACGGCCCCCCCAATGGCCAGCGACGGTGCAAAGATGCCACCGGGCACACCCGCCCAGGTGGTGAGCCAGGTGGTGACGAACTTGAGCAGCACATAAAAAGGGCTGGTGTCTCCAGTGTTCTCCAACGAGGCCTTGGTGTGTGCGTAGCCACTGCCAAAGGTGTCGCCCGCCGTCACCACACCAATGACGGCAATGGCCAGGCCGCATGCTGCGGCGAAGGCCACCGGCCGCGCCTTGCGCTGTGTGCTGAACCAGTCCAGCGAATGGCCGGCCAAAGACACCACCAGCAGGCGCGCAAACAAGCCACCCAGCAAGCCACAAGCCAATGAGACAAGGAGGCCCGGTAACAGAGTGGACCAGCCAAAGCCTTCAACGCGGATGATGCCGAAGTAGCTGCCGTTGCCATAGGCCGAGATGCCCATCAGCCCGGCTAGCACAATGGCGGCGATGGTGAGGCCGTGGTTGCGGTGTTCGGGCTTGCGGGTGAGTTCCTCAATCGCAAACATGACGCCGCCCAGAGGTGTGTTGAAGGCCGCAGCTATGCCGGCTGCACCACCCGCCACCAGCAGGCTGTGTTCGCTGATCTGGGAGCGCTTGGGCAGCCAGCGGCGCACGCTGTGCATGACGCCCGCTGCAATCTGCACCGACGGGCCTTCGCGCCCCAGCGACAAGCCGCCCAGCAAGCCCCAGGCGGTGAGCACCACCTTGGCCACTGCCAAGCGCAGGGAGACAAACAGGCCACGTGTGCTTTCGTTCACGCTGGGGTCTTGTGCCGCCATCACCTGCGGTATGCCGGACCCGGCTGCGCCCGGCGCATAGCGTCGGGTGACCCACACGATGGCCGCAGCGGTGAGTGGCGTCCACAGCAAGGGGCGCCCACCAGTGGCTTGATTGCAGGGTGAAGAAGAGGGCCAGTGCGTGCTCGCTGAGCCAGGTGAAGCTCACCACGGAAAGCCCAGCCAGCGCGGCAAAGGCGATGAACAGGGCGCGCCCGCGCCACAGGTGTGCGTCGTATAGCTCGTTGCGGAAGGCCGAATAAATATGGGGGTGCGGTCGCATTGTCTGGCTGCCCGTGGGGGTGTTGTTGTAAATCATACATTGATACAAATGTAATTTGCTATATTTGCACAAATGTATTTACAAAACGAGCAACCCGAGGAGACACATATGAAAGTGGGATTGATCGGATACGGCAAGGCGGGCAGCGCAGTGGCCCAGGTGTTGAGTGAAGACCCGCGCTACGCGCTGCAGTGGATTGCCACGCGCAGCGGTACCCCGGTGTCGGTGACGCTGGGTGACGCCAGTATTCCCGTCACCGCGTTGTCCAAAGACAGCCTGGCGGATTGGCTGGACCAGCACCCAGTGGATGCTTTGGTGGATTTTTCGAACGCGGAGTCGGCGGCTATTTACGCAGACGAAGTGGCGCGCCGCGGGCTGATGTTGGTGACGGCCATTTCGTCCTATGACGACGCGCAGCTGGCCGCCATCCGTGCGCTGGGGGCACATGCGCGGGTGCTGTGTTCGCCCAACATCACCGTGGGTATCAACTTTTTGATCATGGCCGCGCGCCTGCTGCGCGAGATTGCGCCGTTTGCCGATGTGGAAATTTTGGAGCAGCATTTTCGGGACAAGCCGGAGGTGTCTGGCACGGCCAAAAAGATTGCCGAGAGCCTGGACGTGGGCGGCGACAAGATCACGTCCATGCGCCTGGGCGGCATCGTGGGGCACCACGAGGTGATCTTCGGTTTTCCGTACCAAACCGTGCGGCTTATTCACGACTCCATCAAGCGGGAGGCCTTTGGCACCGGGGCTGCGTTTGCCCTGAACGAGCTGCGCCACTGCGCACCCGGCTTCTACACCTTTGACGATTTGCTGATGAAGCGGGTGCGCGCGCAGTTGCTGGCGGGCGCCGCAACAGCGGCTTAGCCGGGCGGTCGAGAGGGGGCGATTTATGATGCGGGCACCTTCCACAGCCCGGTGTGTTCATGAAAGCCTCCCAGCCATCCGCCAACCCCACCGACTCCGCTGCGCTGGCGCTGCGGCAGTTTCGGGTGGTGTTCAATGCCGTCCGCACGCACTTCCGGCAGGTGGAGAAAGACACCGGCCTGGGCGGCGCCCAGGTGTGGGCGCTGAGTTTGATCCAGCAGCACCCCGGTCTGGGGGTCGGGGAGATTGCCACGCGCATGGACATCCACCAGTCCACCGCCAGCAACCTGATCAAGGTGCTGCTCAAGAAAGCGCTGATCACCATGGAGAAGTCAGCGCAAGACAAGCGCGTGGTGGAGTTGCGTGTGACGCCCGAAGGGAAAAAAGCCTTGAAGAAGATGCCCGGCCCATTTGAAGGCGTGCTACCCAATGCCCTGCGGCAGCTCGACGAGGCCACCCTGGACAACCTGAATCGCGATCTGGAAAAACTGGTGGTCCTGTTGGCGGCAGATGATGAGGCGGGCAGCATTCCGCTGGCGCATTTATAGGGTTTTGGGCCTCTAGAGCGCATGGATTATGCGCGAGCAGCTCCTTAAACGATAGCAAATTAGGGTGATTTCGCCAGTGCCAGCAGCTCTGTGGCGTTTGCGATGCCACGCGTGCTGCGGCTCCACCACTGTGAAAACGAGGTGCAGGGTTGGCCCACCGCAGGAAATAGCGCAGGCCCCTGGGAGCCGCGCACCCATGGCTTCAACCACGGCATGAGGTGGGGCTCTGCCACAAAGCCCACCTGGCTAGCCCCGCGCAACGCCTGGCCGATGGTCGCAGCATCCGCATGCCAGCAAACAGGGGCCAGCTGGGCCATGCGTGTGCCCACAAAGCGCCAGCGTGCCTCGCTCCAGGGCCACAGGCGGTGAAAGTCTGACAGGTACAGGCCGATAACCACCGTGCCAGGGGCCAGGTCTACGGGCAAGTCGCCCAGGCTCCACGGGTGAACCAGCCACACTGCTCGGCCCTCCACCAGTGCCGCATCGGCTTGCGTGATGCCCAGGGCGCTTGGCGGGGCAGTGAGCAGGTGTGGCTCCGTTGTGGTCGCCAGAGGCGTCGCGCCCGGATGCGGGGCGGCGGCGATCGCACGCGGATCGCGCGCCAAAAGGTCCAGAGCTTCGTAGGAGGTGTCGATGCTGCTGCCCGGGCTGTGCCACGGCGCAGGCGCGAAGCGGGCCACGTTGTCTGCGTTAAACAGGTAGGGCTTGCTACTGCCGGTGCCTGCTACCCACTGCCAGCTCAGGTGGTTGCTGGCCAAGTCACCGTCGAGCAGGTGGGCATAAAGCCAATCGGCTCCCGCGCGCCAGTGCACCTTGCGCAGGTGCACCACGTAGCTGGCGAGCCACATGCGGGCATGGTTGTGCAGCGTGCCCGTGGTGTAGAGCGTGTGTACCGCCATGTCCACCACGGGCACCCCGGTACGGCCCTGGCGGATATCCTCCGGCAGGGCTGGCGTGTAGGCATGGTCGGGCAAGGGGCCTTCGTGCAGGGAGTCCCATATGGCCGCTCCCCGGTGCTGCCAGACGTGGCGAAAGAATGCGCGCCACCCCAATTCGTAAACGAATTTGTGCTGGATATCGAGTGCGTGGCGGGCGTTCACATTGGCCAACACCTCTGCCAGTGTGACGAAGCCATGGCTGATGTAGGGCGACAGGCCGCTGACCGCGCCATCCAGTGCATTGCGGGTGCGTGCGTAAGCGTCGGGGTGTACCGCTGCGATGCGCGCGTGCGCCGCCGCCAGAGTGGGTAGCAAAGGGCCTGGATCCGCTGGTAGCCATGGGGCGGCAGACGGTGAATGGTCCGTATTGGCGCCTTGGACTTGGTGCATTTTTCTCATGGCAGGTGGCCATGGCTGGCCAGCAATGTGCCTGTGCTCAGGCGAGCCAGCGCACGTTTTGCAGCACTTCGGCAAAGAAAGCGCGCAAGGTATGGGGGCTCATCTTGTAGGGATCAAAGTCAGCGCTGCTGGAGTATTTCAAAAACAACTGCCGGTTGTCCTGGGTGGCAGCCAGCAAGCCCATGGACCAATGGCCGAATTGGCGCACAACAATTTCCGAGAAATCCAGAATCGCAGGGTCCTTGTGCCGGCTGTCTTTCAAGATGCGGTGGTACAGCGCATTCACGGCCTGGCGGTCCCCCTCGAGCTGTTGCAAGAAGATGCCGTTGGACAGGCACAGTGCGCCTGTGATGCCCGCAGTCTGGTTGTTGCGAGCCGAACTTTGCAAGATGTCTTTGACGTCGCCCGGCCCCAGTACATGGGCGGAGCGGCTGGCGTAGGTAAGCTGAACGAGCATGGGTAGATGTCCTTTGGTGCGGGCGTTGGAACCCGGCTACTGCCTCGCGTTGGCGAGGGTGACAGGTGCCTTTTACGTGGCAAAACGGTTAGCTTACCGGGCATCCAATAGCGGGGTGCCGTCCCATGTTATTGCGGCGGCGGTGATCCGGGCGCTGCTTTGGCCAGAACCTCAGCAATCCATGATTGCACGGCGCCCGAAGCCAGCAGGCTTGACAACAAGGCTGGCCCCATCGCGTTCAGCAGTGTGGGCTTGAAGGCCCAACGCCATGGGCGACTCAAAGCCAGCATGGCGCCTACCGCTGCAGCACCTGCCGCCAAGGCCAAGGGGTGGCGTTGCGCCAGGGGGCGAAGCAGTGTTTGGGCAAGCCCGTTGGCGAGCGCGCCAGTGGCGTGCAAGGGGTGGTGCTCCCACCATTGGTTGAAGGGTGTCAATCAGCAGGCTCGCGCCGGGGAGGGCAGATTTGAGAAGGCCTAACAAGCCCGTATCAGGCCTGCCCGGGCTGGGCCCTTGTGACTGCGATGGCTGGGCCATGGTGAGGCGCAAGCGTTCGCGCGAGAGCGTCAAACGCTCTGCGGCGCTGAGCATGGGGGCGCTCATGTGGACAAGCTGCGCAGCAGCGCCACGTCGGCCTGTACCTGGCGGCGCAATTCGCCAAATGCCGGCTCCGCAAAACTGCCGGGGGCGCGCAACAGCCAGCCGCACAGCACCGACATTAGCGCCGGTATGCCCGGCACTAACACCAAGACCCACAGGGTGCCTGGCGTTGGCGCAGGTGCCAAGGTGACCCACAGCATGAGCGCCACACCAGCCAACACCAGTGCTACACCCATGAGGCACAAGCCCAACGCACCCAGCAGCGTACGGCGTTTAAGCTGGGTGGCCTGACTTGTCAGCTCTGACCCCAATAGTTCGCCATAGGCTTGTGCATGGTCGCCCAGCAGCTGTGGTTGGGTGGCAATGAGATGGAATAGCGGATGCAGCATGGCGGTTCGGTCCTGCGGGTCGTCGGCTTACTGTTTGCGTGAGCCGCTCAGCAGGCTGGCCAATGCCATCAGAGCGGCGCCGCTGGCCGCTGCAATCAGCACCGCCTTGACGGGTTCACGTTGGATATAGCGCACGGTGGCTTCGCTGGTGTGGGTGGCCTTTTCCCGCAGCTGCAGGGCACTGTCGTGCACGACATGCAGGCCCCGCTGGGTCAGCGCGCTGGCCTGTTCGGTGGCGCGGTCCAGCATGGGGCCGACGCGGTTGGCGGTGTCATTGAGTTGGGTGGTGATGGTGTCGTGTGTCATGGAAGCCTTTCGAGTGCTGTCCTGCAGGGGGCGGGACTGGAATGGATTGTCGGCACACACCCGGTTTGGCGGAATCGGCCAGCGGGCCGTGGCGCTGTCAGTGTGCGGGCCGCTGCCCTGTAGGAGCGCGCCCACAGCTTGGGCAGTCGTAGGACAGCGACAGCAGATGCCCACAATCGCACGGTATTGGTGGAAGGTTTTACCGATAGCACCGGTTCTGACACCTACAACCAGACGCTCTCTGAGCGCCGCGGCATGGTGGTGCGCAAGGCCCTGTTGCAGATGGGAATCGCTGGTGAACGCATTGGCGTGCGTGGCTATGGGGAGTCGTTCCCATTGGCTGCCAATGACAGTGCAGCCAACCGCCAGCTCAATCGTCACGTGGAAATGGTGCTGCCTGACGACACCGGGAAGACCCCGCAACGCAGGGTGATTTTGCTATGAATAAAGTAGCTTCTCGCGCCTTATCTATGGGCTTTTTGGCTACTTTTCTTGTGTAACCCACCAGATGCCCACGCTGACCAGCAGCAGCGCCACGAGGTACTTCCACTCCAGCAGCGACTCGCCCAGAAACAGCGCCGACAAGCAGGCGCCAAACACGGGAATCAGAAAGCTGTACACCGCCACGGTGCTGACCCGGTTGTACTTGAGCAGCACACCCCACAGGGCAAATGCGACGGCCGACAGCAGTGCCATGTAGACCAGCAGCAGGCTGGGCGCCAGCGTGAACGCTGCAATGTGGCCGCCTGCGACCCAGCCAATCAGCACCAGCACCACACCACCGATGCCAAGCTGGTAGCCGGTCATGACGACCGAGTCCATGCCCTGGGAGATGCGCTTGCCGTACAGGGAAGCGGAGGACAGCACCAATGCAGCCAGCACGATGAAGCCTTCGCCCAATAGCGTGAACTCGCCCTCGGTAGCTGCGCCGCCCAGCAGTCCGCCGATGTTCACGGCCAGCACCCCGGCAAAGCCCAGCGCGCACCCCAGCAGCTTGCGCCAGGTGAGGGTGTCGTTGTGGTACACAAAATGTGCCAGAAGCACGCTGAAGAACACGCCAGAGGCGTTCAGGATGGATGCTTTGACGCCCGTGGTGTGGGCGAGGCCGATGTAGAAAAAAATGTACTGCAGCGTGGTCTGCAGCACCCCCAGCAGCGCGACTTGGCCCGCCTGCGCGCGCGGCAGCATGAGCGCTTTGCCAGACAGTTTGGCAAACACCAACAGCAAGAGCCCGGCGCCGACAAAGCGGTAGCCGGCAAACAGCATTTGTGCGGCAAGGTCACCGCGGCCGATCTCTAGCAGTGCGTAGCCTTGCTTGATGGCGGGGTAGGCGCTACCCCAGAGCAGACAGCACAGGCCTGCGAGAAAGAAAACAGAGCGTGGGCGGGTAAAAAAAGACACGGCAGAAGGTAAGAGACGTGCGCGGCTTAGCCGCGCACGGAAGTGGAGGATGCGTTTGCCGCAGAAGATGGTGCATCGGCCTGGTGCAGGGCGGCGAGTTGGCTGTCTTTTGCGCGCCAGAGCTCGGCTACCCAGGCGGAGAAGGCAGCGCGGAACTCAGGGTCTTGCCCGTAATCGCCGCCCAACAGCGCGGGCGGCACGGGGATGGCGCGCACGCGCACCACCACGCGGTGCACCTTGCCGCACAGAAAACCCCAGAACGTGGGAACGCCCTCGGGGTAGTAAATCGTCACGTCCAGAATGGACTGGAACTTGTCCCCCATGGCCTGCAGTGCCAGTGCCAAGCCACCGGCCTTGGGCTTGAGCAGGTACTGGTAGGGCGACTGTTGTTTGGCGTGTTTGGCCGCTGTGAAACGGGTGCCCTCCAGAAAATTCATCACGCTGGTGGGGATGAGCGAGAACTTGGCGCAGGCCTTGCGGGTGGTTTCCTGGTCCTTGCCACGCATTTCGGGGTGCTTCTTGAGGAAGGCCTCGCTGTGGCGGCGCATGAAAGGAAATTCGAGCGCCCACCAGGCCAAGCCCATGATGGGAACCCAGATAAGCTGTTGCTTGAGGAAAAACTTGAGCAGCGGAATGCGGCGGTTCAGCAGGTGCTGCAGGGCAAAGATGTCCACCCAGGACTGGTGGTTGCTGCTCACCATGTACCAGCTGTGCGGCTCCAGACCGTCAATCCCCTGAACATCCCACACGGTGCGCTGGGTCAGGCGCATCCAGCCGCTGTTGCAGCTAATCCAGCCCTCGGCAATCGACAGGATGATGGGGTCCAGCGCCAGGCGCACGGCCCTGAAGGGCAGCACCAGTTTGATGGCGGCGAAGACAAACAGCAGCGGCACCCAAAACAGGATGTTGAGCAAGAGCAGGGCGAACGCAAGGGCCCCCAACAGGGGCGCAGGCAGGAAATTCAACATGGGCTTGTTACGGTTTAAAGAAACACAGCGTGTTTCTGCCATTGGCTTTGGCCTGGTACATGGCGGTGTCGGCTTGTTTCAAGAGCTCAGTGGGCGCTACGGCTTCGCCTTTGAACAGTGTAATGCCGATGCTCGGGGTGGTGGTGTGTTGCGTGTGTTTGAGCAGATAGGGGTCGTTCAGGCTGGCCAGGATCTTGTGGCCCACGGCAGTGGCGTGCAGGCTCGCCTCATCCCTGTCAGGGCTGAGGTCCTGGATCAGCACCACAAATTCGTCGCCTCCCAGCCGAGCCACGGTGTCCACCGCACGAATGCTCTGTTGTAGCCGTCGGGCCACTTCTTGCAGTAGCAGATCGCCCACATCGTGGCCGTAGGTGTCGTTGAGTTGTTTGAATTGGTCCAGGTCCAGAAACATCAGTGCGCCATGTTCGCCTTTGCGCTGGCTGGTACCCATGGCCTGCTGCAAGCGGTCGGTCAGCAGGCGGCGGTTGGGCAATCCAGTCAACGTGTCATGGAAGGCCAGATGGCGAATGGCTTCTTCGGCGGCTTTGCGTTCGCTGATATCACGGGCAATGGCAATGAAGCGTTCTTCTTCGCCCGGTACCGTGGGCTTGCGCACCACAGACAATTCAAACCACAGCTTGCCCGCAGGCAGCTCCAGGCTGTACTGCTTGCCGTGGGATCCTCCCGTCAACCGCGCTTCGTCCAGTGCTGACATGCAGGCGCCGGCGGCATCCTTTGGCAGCACTTCATTGACAGTACGGCCCAGCAGTACTTCGGGAGCGTGCGCCAGCAACGCTGTGTTGCGGCTGTGCACGGCGCGGTAATGGCCTGCGGCACTGAACTCAAACAGCAGGTCAGGAAGGGCGCTCAGTGTGGCTTGTAGTTCTGCCTGGGTAGCTTGTAGCTGGGCTTCTGCCTGCTTGCGGCCCGAGATGTCCATCAACGTGCCCACCATGCGCTGGGGCGCCCCGTCTTTGCTGAACTGCACCACCTTGCCGCGGCTGCTAAGCCACATCCACCGGCCATTGGTATGGCGCGCCCGGTATTCGGCTTGGTAGGCGGGAGAGTTGCCGGTCAGGTGAGCCCGCATGGCTTGCATGGCCGTGGCCAAGTCATCCGGGTGAACCAGATGGCCCCAGGCCCGGGCCAGTTCACTTTCTTGTGGATCCCGGCCCAGCATCTGGCAGGAGCGTTCATCCAGGTAGTAGCCGCGTTCGCTGGTCAGGTCGTGGTCCCAGCGGCCAAGGTCAGCGCCCATGATGGCCAGTTCCAGCTGTTCGGTGGTGTCCCGCAGCAAGGCTTCGGCCACCTTGCGTTCCTGGATGTTGCGGGCAACGCCCAGCACCCCAATGATGTTGCCAGCCGAATCGCGCATGGGTGTCTTGGTGACCTCGAACAGATCACCATGCGGGTTGACCAAGGTCGGGGTGTTTTCTTCAAAGGTGACCGCTTTGCCAGCCTGAATGGCCCAGCGGTCAGACATGGTGAATATTTCGACTACACGGTCTTCGAGCCAGTGGGCGTCGCGTGTACCAATGATGTCTTTGGCGGGCACGCCGAGTGTGGCGGCAAAGGCCTCGTTGCAGGTCAGGTAAACACCGTCAATGTCTTTGAGCCAAACTTGGTACGGAATGGTTTGCAGCAGATTGCGCAGGAGCGCTTCACTGCGGCGCAAGGCAGCGCGCGAGGCACGTTCTGGGGTGATGTCTTCGACCGTACCCTCGTAAAACAGCAGTTCTCCCTTCTCGTCGCGCACCACGTGGGCATGCTCCCTTACCCACATTGCTTGCCCTGTTTTCAGGCGGACCATCTCGGACACAAAGTTGGTCACTTGGCCATGCTCTCGCATCAGTTCTGCAAAGCGATCGCGCCTTTGCGACTGCAAGTAGGGATTGCGGTGGGCCTGCGGGTCGGCCTCCATCTCTTCCAGGCTTTTATAGCCATTGAGCCGGAGAAACGCGCTGTTGACCTGCAAGAGTTTCCCATCCACGCTGGATCGGTACGCCCCAATGGGCAATTGCTCAAACAGGCTGGACGTTACGCGGCTGGGCATGGGCGCTGGCCCGTGGTTTATTTCAGGCTGCCTGACAAGAACTGGGCCAAGCGTTCGCTTTTCGGATTGGCCAGCACGTCGGCCGGGCGGCCTTCTTCTTCCACCAGTCCCTTGTGCAAAAACACCAGATGGTTGGCCACCTCGCGGGCAAAGCCCATTTCATGGGTCACTACCACCATGGTGCGGCCTTCCTGGGCCAGGTTTTTCATGACTTTGAGCACTTCGGACACCAGTTCCGGGTCCAGCGCACTGGTAGGTTCGTCAAACAGCATCACCTCAGGCTCCACTGCCAGGGCACGGGCAATGGCCACGCGCTGTTGCTGGCCACCGCTCATGTGGGCTGGGTAGCGGTCTTCCACGCCTGACAGACCCACCTTGGTGAGGTACTTGCGAGCGGTTTCCACTGCCTGGTCTTTGGGAATACCCAGCACATGAACCGGCACTTCGATGATGTTTTGCAGTACTGTCATGTGCGCCCAAAGGTTGAAGTGCTGGAACACCATGGCCAGCTTGGTGCGCAGGCGCTGGAGCTGTTTGGGGTCTTTCGCTTGGAGTTCGCCCTTGGCGTCGGGGTGCAGCAGCAGTTCCTCCCCTGCGACATGGATACGGCCCTGGTGGGGTTTCTCCAGCATGTTGATGCAGCGCAGAAAGGTGCTTTTGCCGGAGCCGGAGCTGCCGATGATGCTGATCACATCACCCGCATGGGCCGTCAAGGAAACACCTTTGAGCACTTCGTTGCTGCCAAAGCGCTTGTGGATGTTTTCGACCTGGAGTTTGAGAGGCTTGGTAGTCATGGTGCAAACAGGGGCGTAAGGAGGCGATGCTGCGGGCTCAGGCACCCAGCAGCTCGCCAGTTCGGAAGGGGGTGGCGCCGGCAATCTTGCCAATTTCGGCACCAGAGAGGGCGTAGCGATCGCGTACCCGGGCATAGAACACGCCATCCACACCGGCCACCACGTGGTGGGTGGTGTTGGCGATCGGATCAATCACTTCGGCCACCAGATCACCCATGCGCAGCGATTGGCCAACGTCGGCCAGGTAGACCACTACGCCTGGCACCGGGGTACGCAGGGTCTCTGAGCCTGCCAATGGCGTTGCCGGGCACAGCGGGGCAGGAATCGACGGTGGATTTGGGCAGGACAGCACCTGGATGTGTTGCAAGAAAGCCCGGACCGCATGCGCATCCTCTTGGGCCCAGGCGTGGGTGACATCGGCCTCGCCGCGCAACTCGATGGTGGTGCTGTTACAGCCCTGTGGCAATGGCGCAGAGACGCCTGCGGCCTGCAGTGCTTCTGCCAGCTGCCACCAAGCACCAGACAGGCATTCGTCAAAAGGGCCGCTGCCCGAGTTTTTGGCCAGCAACACCGCGCGGGCCTTGAGCAAGTGTGCCAAGGGCGCCAGCTGGGGCCAGCACGGTTCCTCGGTATAGAAGTGCATCACGCCTTCGCAGTCGCAGTGCAGGTCCAGCACGTAGTCGGCGTCGTGCGCCAGTGTCAGCAGGGTGCGGCGCAGGCTTTGCAGTTCGGTGTCGGGTTGCCACTGGTGCAGGTAGTCAGCCATGGCGCGGCGCACGGTGGCCACGTTGGCGGCAACGTCTGGTCCCATCTGGGTCTTGACTACCGGAAACACAGCCTTGGCGAGGTCCGGGTAGTGGCGGTTGAAGTTTTCACTGCTGGCCAGCTCAAAGCGCCCCATGGGCTTGTGGTCCACGCGCTGCGCCAGACCGATGGGGTTGGCCACGGGCACCACGATGATTTCTCCGCGAATCTGGCCGGCCGCGTCTGCGGCTTCCAGAAGCGCACGCAGGTGGTGGGCTACCAGCATGCCGGGCAGTTCCTCGGCGTGCAGGCTGGCCTGGATATAGACCTTGGGTCCGCGGCTGGGCGTGCCGTAGTGAAAGCTGCTCAGGCTGCGGTGGCTGCCCAAGCTGTTGGAGAGCAAGGGGTGGTCAATGCGTTGCATGGCGGTTTAGTGCGTGCGGGGGGCCAGGTAGGCCAGGAAGTGCTTTTCTGCGACCCTGAATATCCCGATCAGGCAGAACGAGGCCACCAGGTAAATGGCGGCCGCAGCGATATAGGCTTCAAACGGCAGGTAATAGTCGGAGTACACCCGGCTGGCTGCCGCGGTGACGTCCAGCATACTGGGCACTGCACTGGCCAGGCTGGTGCTTTGCAGCATCATGACCACTTCGTTGCTGTAGGCGGGCAAGGTTCGGCGCAGGGCACTGGGCAACACAATGTGGCGCATGACCTGAAAGCGGCTCATGCCAAAGGCTTGGGCCGATTCGATCTCACCAGCGGAGGTCTCGCGGATCGCCCCGGCCAGCATTTCTGCCGTGTAGCCCGCGGTGTTGAGGCTGAAAGCCAGCAGCGCGCAGAAAAAGGGTTCCTTGAAATGCGTCCAGGGCCAGACATCGTCCCAGCGTGCCTGAATCCATTCCAGTTGGCCCAGGCCGTAGTAGATCAGGTATACCTGAATCAGCAGCGGCGTACCGCGGATCACGTAGGTGTAGGCCCCAACAATCCAGCGCAGTGGCGCCCAAGGGCCCGTGAGCAGCAGGGCAAAAATGAGGGCCAACACGGCACCAATGCCCAGCGACGAGAACAGCAGGCCCAGCGTGGTGAGGATGCCGGTGGCGTAGAGCTCCAGGTTTTGAGGCTCAAAAATCACATGCCACTTCATAGTTCGCCCCGCTTGGTGCCCAGGCTGTAGCGCGCATTGAGCTTGCGCAGCGCGTACAGCGAGATGGTGGTGTAAACGAGGAACAGGGCGGCTGTGAACAAGAAAAACGCAAACGGCGAGCGCGTGGCCGCACTGGCCTGTTTGGAGAGGTAGGTCATTTCCTTCAAGCCAATCAGGCTCACCAGCGCGGTGGACTTGATCAGCACCAGCCAGTTGTTGGTGAAGCCGGGCAGGGCATAACGCACCATCTGGGGCAAAGTGATGCGCACAAAGGCTTGCAACGGATGCATGCCGTAGGCGACTGCAGCTTCCATCTGGCCTTTGGGAATGGCAAGGATGGCGCCGCGGAAGGTTTCCGTCATGTAAGCGCCGTATATGAAACCAAGCGTGAGCACGCCGGCCATAAAAGGGTTGATGTCCACGGTGGCTTTGCTGCCGGCGAGTTCCAGCAGGTGATTCAGTCCGATGGTGCCGCCGTAGAAGACCAGCAGCATGACCACCAAGTCGGGGACCCCACGGATCACGGTGGTGTAGGTCGCAGCGAGGGAGCTCAGTACCCGCCGGCCCGAAAGTTTGGCGCTAGCACCCAGCAGGCCCAGAACGATCGCGACCAGCAGGGCGCAGAGCGAGACGCCGACCGTCAGGGCCGAGCCTTGCAGGATGGCGACGTAATAAGCATTCATGAGAGGCTATGGGCAATTAACACAACGGGGCGCAAACATGCGCCCCGTTGTGTTGAGCGGTTACAAGATTATTCGCCGTAAACGTCGATGTTGTACTTGGCAAAGTACTTGTCGTTCAGGGTCTTGTAAGTGCCGTTGGATCGGATGGTCTTGATGGCTTCATTCAACTCGCCCTTGAGCTTGTCTTCACCTTGGCGCAGCGCAACAGCGGCACCAGCGAAGTACTTCACATCGCTCAACACGGGGCCAACAAACTCGTACTTGGCGCCTTCAGGTTTGCTCAGGAAACCACCGGTGACTTCCAAGAAATCAGCCACAGTACCGTCCAGGCGGCCGGACTTGATGTCCAAGTAGACCTGGTCTTGGGCTTCGTAGGAGTTCACCACTACGCCAACCGGCTTCAGGTTGTCCATGGCGTATTTTTCTTGGGTAGAGCCCTTCAGTACGCCAATTTTTTTGCCCTTCAAGGAAGCCAGGTCCGTGAACTTGGTGCCTTTTTTCAGGACGATACGGCTGGGTGTTTGGTAGTACTTGTCAGTGAAGTCGATTTCCTTCTTGCGCTCGTCTGTTGCGGACATGGAGGAGATGATGACGTCGTACTTCTTGGCGTTCAGGCCGGGGATCATGCTGTCCCACACCTGTTCGACAAACTCGCACTTGCGCTTGATTTGTTCGCACAGTGCATTGGCGATGTCCACATCGAAGCCAGTAGGCTGGCCATCTGCAGATTTGAAGGTAAAGGGCTCGTAGGTGGGGTCGATAGCCACTTTGAGCGGGCCCACTTCGGGGGCAGGAGCAGCCGCGGGAGCCGATGCGGGCGCAGCAGGCGCTTCAGGAGCAGCTTCTTCTTTTTTACCGCAAGCGGCCAAAACGGAGGTCACTGCCAGTGCCAGCAGGAGTTTCTTCATGAATAAGTCCCTAGAAATACCGGAAACGCATTTCCGGCGGTTTGAAAATGTAAGAAAAATCATTCTACGGGCTAAGCAGAGCAAATTTGATGCCGCCCCACACCAGTGCATTGGGGTTTTTACCGTGGAAATGTGGGTATTTCGCGCTTTCGGCAGGCGAACGGTTTCCAAAGTTCCGATTGCGCGTGAGCGAAAGGTAGCTACTTGCCCCTTGGGGGTGCGTTGATATGCGCGAAACCTTACACTCTCGGGTTACCCCGGATTCCCTATGAACGCCCCTGTTGACGTCTCCTTTTTCGCGCGCGCCGCCAAGCCGCTGTCCAGCTACCGCAAGTACTGGGCGGCCCGTTTCGGCACGGCCCCGTTTTTGCCCATGAACCGGGCCGAGATGGACAAGCTGGGATGGGACAGCTGCGACATTGTGTTGGTGACGGGGGACGCCTATGTGGACCACCCCAGCTTTGGTATGGCCGTGATCGGCCGCATGCTGGAGGCCCAGGGTTTTCGGGTGGGCATCATCGCCCAGCCTGACTGGTCCAGCGCTGACGCTTTCAAAGTATTGGGCAAGCCCAACCTGTTCTGGGGCGTAACCAGCGGCAACATGGATTCCATGATCAACCGCTACACCGCCGACCGCAAAATTCGCAGTGACGACGCCTACACCCCGGGCGACGTGGGCGGCAAGCGGCCAGATCGCGCCGCCATCGTCTACAGCCAGCGCTGCCGTGAGGCCTTCAAGGACACGCCCATCATTCTGGGCGGCATCGAAGGCTCATTGCGCCGCATTGCCCACTACGACTACTGGAGCGACAAGGTGCGCCGCAGCATCGTGGTGGACGCCAAGTGCGACCTGCTGCTGTACGGCAATGCCGAGCGAGCGATTGTGGAAATCGCGCACCGTCTGGCTGCCAAGGAGCCGGTGGAGCGCATCACCGACGTGCGTGGCACAGCGTTTGTACGCCGACCAGACGATGAAACCGGCAAAGGCTGGTTCGAAATCACCTCCACCACCGTCGATGAACCGGGCCGCGTGGAAGCCCATGTCAACCCCTACATGACCACCAGCGAGCAGGCGGCCGAGAACGGAGCCACCTGCGCCAAAGAAGATGAGGCGAAAGCGGTGGCCCAAGCTGCGGAGGCTGGCGGTGCTATAAATTCAGGAGCTGTTTGCGCAGACTCTACGGGGGCTAGAGGCCAAAAAGACTCTAAATCTGAGGTCAATGCTGCCATTGCGCCGCTGACCTTCTTTGCCAACCCCGCGTTGGCCAGCACCAAGGGCAAGATCAAGGTGCCGCCGCGGGAGCGCTCGGTCATCCGCCTGCCCAGCTACGAGCAGGTCAAGAGCGACCCCATCCTCTACGCCCATGCCAATCGCGTGCTGCACCTGGAAACCAACCCGGGCAACGCCCGGTCATTGGTGCAGGCGCATGGCGAAGGCACCACGGCGCGCGACGTGTGGATCAACCCGCCCCCCATACCGTTGACCACGGCCGAGATGGATATGGTGTTTGACCTGCCGTATGCGCGCAGCCCGCACCCCAGCTACGCGGATGAGAACGGTAGCCATGATGGCGCGACCAAGATTCCGGCGTGGGAAATGATCCGCTTCAGCGTGAACATCATGCGAGGTTGTTTTGGCGGCTGCACCTTCTGCTCCATCACCGAACACGAAGGCCGCATCATCCAGAGCCGCTCGGAAGAATCCATCATCAAAGAGGTGGAAGACATCCGCGACAAGGTCAAGGGCTTTACCGGCACCATCTCCGACTTGGGTGGCCCCACGGCCAATATGTACCGCCTGGGCTGCAAGAGCCCCGAAATTGAAGCGGCCTGCCGCAAGCCCAGCTGCGTGTACCCTGGTATTTGCCAGAACCTGACGACCAACCACGACCCGCTCATCAAGATTTACCGCCGTGCCCGCGCGCTCAAGGGCATCAAAAAGATCTTGATCGGCTCTGGCCTGCGGTATGACCTGGCGGTGAAGAGCCCTGAGTACGTGAAGGAATTGGTACAACACCATGTGGGTGGCTACCTCAAGATCGCCCCCGAGCACACCGAGCAGGGGCCACTGACCAAGATGATGAAGCCGGGTATCGGCTCCTACGACAAGTTCAAGCAGCTGTTCGAAAAGTTCAGTGCCGAGGCGGGCAAGAAGCAGTTCCTGATTCCTTACTTCATTGCGGCCCACCCGGGCACGACTGATGAAGACATGATGAACCTGGCCATCTGGCTCAAGAAGAATGGCTTTCGCGCCGACCAGGTACAGACCTTCTACCCCAGCCCCATGGCCACGGCCACGGCCATGTACCACTCAGGCCGCAATACCCTCAAGCGCGTGCACCGCACCGCGCAGAGCGAGGACGAGACCGTGGACATCGTGCGTGGTGAAAAACGCCGTCGTTTGCACAAGGCGTTTTTGCGTTACCACGACCCCAACAACTGGCCGCTGTTGCGTGAAGCGCTGAAGGCGATGGGGCGGGCTGATCTGGTTGGCAATGGCAAGCACCACCTGATCCCCACGTTCCAGCCGCTAACTGATGGCGGCTACCAAAGTGCGCGCAAGAAAAACTCCACCGTGGCGCTGGCCAAGCCGTCGACGCCCGTGAAACCCGTCAAGGGCCGCATGCTCACCCAGCACACCGGGCTGCCCCCGCGGGTAACCGGCGCCGCCAAGCCGAGCACCAAACTGAACCGCAAACCGCGCTGAGCGCGGCTCAGGCGGGTCTAGTTATTCCAGCGCGCTGCTCTCGTTGGCGCCTTGGCCTTTTTTGTCGCGCACATTTTTTTGCACGGTGACCGCGGCATACAAGGCCAGCACAAAGGACATGGCGTAGTAGCCTTTCTCTGACAACAGCAGAGTGGCATTCCACAAGCCGGTGGCCAGCAAGAGCAGTGACAGGCCTACGGCGCCGTAGCAGATGCCGTAGTAGGCGCCAGACACCGGAATACCTTCGAGCTTGTCGCGCACGCACTTTTGCAGCGAGACTGCCGCAAATAGCCCAAAGGCCAGCAGGGTGAAGTAGTAGCCTTTTTCGTTCAGCTGCATTTCAGCATTCCACAAACCCAGCAAGAAGCCAGCGGTGCCGAGCCCGAGACAGGCAAAGGTCGCGCCCACATAGGCACCGGAGGAGGATTGTGGAAATTGGATCGATGTTTTCATGATGAAGGTGTGACAGTGAATACCAATGAACAAAAGGTGAGGGTTGCCGTTGCCCCGGAAGGCGCTAAGCTATTGTTATAGGGAGGCACACAAAGTGCCAACGCCATTCTCTCAATAAATTGCACGGTTTTATTACAACAATGATCAGGGTAATCACGCGATTTGCAGTCTTTGTGTTGGTCCACGGCGTTGTGCTGGCTCAGCCTCCGGTGCAGTTCAACAACAGTCAACAGGCGCTGCAGCAGTACGAAGCCAGTACCCTTGAAAGCCTGATGGAGCGTTGCACTGCGGTCAAGACCGAGCACTACCAGTCGCCCGATGAGGTTCGGACCTTGCGCAACGGTTACGTGGACGTTGCCGAGCAGCATCCCCAAACCGGGCTTTACTCCATCTTTGTATTCGACCAGGACAAGCGCAGCTTTACGCTCGTCGATGGACAGATGCTAAAACCTGGTGGGCGCTTGCAGTTGCGCTTGGCTTTGCCGCGCGACTACGGCCGTTGCCGCTTGGTGCGGGACGCGCAGGGCATCGAGCGCCTCGAAGTTGTGCACATGGAGCGCAACTACGTGTCCGATGCGCAAAGGATGCAGCGCCTGCGCAAAGAGTCTCTGGACTTGGCCGCCAGTGCACCCGCCATGCCGCAGCCGGCGCTTTGCCAAGATGCCAAGCTGGCGGGCCGCGTGTGGGTTGACGGCAAACCGCAGGCCTTGAGCAGCTGCCCGGAGGCACAGCTGGCGCTGCACACTCGCATGCGCAAGCAAGTGCGCAAGGTGTACGAGCGCTGATACCCATGCTGCAATGGCCCACGCTGTCCTTCGAAGTGTCGGTAACTTCCGACAATGTGGGTTACATAGTGCCTTGCCGTGTTTGTCCAAGGGTTTTGACTAAATAAACTCCCTTGATAATGTACTAAGCTGTTCGTCAACCAGAGACAAGCGCTGGCATCTTGGATGCTGGTGCACCAACACCATGACGCTTCAAGATCACGACCTGTCAGCACTGATGCGGGCAGAGCATCCCGACCCTTTTAGTGTGCTGGGCATGCACAGCCGCCCGGATGGATTGGCGGTGCATGCGTTCCTGCCGGGCGCTGAGCAGGTGGAGCTGGTCAACAAGGCCAGCGGGCAGGTGTGCGCCACGCTGCAACGCCTGGCGGGTGGTGTGGTGTTTGGCGCGTTGCTGGCTGAGTCTGCTTCGTTTGCGTACCGGTTGCGAGTGCAGTGGGCGGACGGCGCCCAGCAGCTGATCGATGACCCGTACAGTTTTCCCCTGGTGTTGCAAGACCTGGATCTGTGGCTCTTGGCCGAGGGCACGCACCAGCGTCCGTTTGAGTGCCTGGGTGCACACCTGGTCTGCATCAACGGTGTGTCGGGG
Source organism: Rhodoferax sp. (assembly GCF_034519335.1). GTDB lineage: Bacteria > Pseudomonadota > Gammaproteobacteria > Burkholderiales > Burkholderiaceae_C > Allorhodoferax. Next base: position 10,986 of record NZ_JAXHOL010000003.1, on the reverse strand, counting down.
GCCAGCTTTGCAGTCTGGGCGCCCAATGCGCGCCGTGTGTCGGTGGTGGGCTCGTTCAACCAGTGGGATGGCCGGCGCCACCCCATGCGCTTTCGCCGTGAATGCGGCGTGTGGGAAATCTTCATTCCCGAAGTCGCCCAAGGCGACCTGTACAAGTTTGAAATCCTGGGCGCCAAGGGCCAGATCGCCGTCAAGGCCGATCCCTTTGCCTTCCACGCCCAGCTGCGGCCCGACACCGCCAGCGTGGTCTACCCGCTGCCGCCACGCCTGCCCATGCGTGCGGACCGCGCTGCAGCCAATGCGTTTGACAAACCCCTGAGCATTTACGAGGTGCACCTGGGCTCATGGCGCAAGGCCGACGGCTGGCGCTGGCTCAGCTACCGCGAGCTGGCCGACACGCTCGTGCCCTATGCCAAGGAGATGGGGTTCACCCACTTGGAGCTGTTGCCGGTTAGTGAGCACCCGTTTGACGGCTCCTGGGGTTACCAGCCGCTGGGCCTGTTTGCGCCGACCTCGCGTTTCGGTTCGCCGGAAGATTTCAAGTTCTTTGTGGATGCCGCACATGCTGCCGGCCTGGGCGTGATTCTGGATTGGGTGCCTGCGCATTTCCCCAGCGACGCGCACGGTCTGGCCGAGTTTGACGGCACGCACCTGTATGAATACGCCGACCCGAAGGAAGGCTTCCACCAAGACTGGAACACGCTGATCTACAACTTTGGCCGCACCGAAGTGCGCAACTTTCTGGTGGGCAACGCGCTCTACTGGCTGGAGCGCTACGGTATTGACGGCCTGCGCGTGGACGCCGTGGCCTCCATGCTGTACCGCGACTACAGCCGCGAAGAAGGCCAGTGGATTCCCAACAAACATGGGGGCCGCGAGAACCTGGAGGCCATTGAGTTTTTGCGCCGCATGAACCACACGGTGGGAACCGAACGGCCCGGCGCCATCACGCTGGCTGAAGAGTCCACGGCGTTCCCCGGCGTGAGCCGCCCGCCCAGTGCGGACCTACAAAGCGGTGGCCTGGGTTTTCACTACAAGTGGAACATGGGCTGGATGCACGACACGCTGAAGTACGCCTCGCTGGACCCGGTGCACCGTCGCCACCACCACAACCAGTTGACCTTCGGGCTGATGTATGCCTTCACCGAGAACTTTGTGCTGCCGCTCTCGCACGACGAGGTGGTGCATGGCAAAGGTTCGCTCCTGGGCAAGATGCCGGGCGACGATTGGCAGCGTTTTGCCAATCTTCGCGCGCTGTATGGCTTCATGTGGGCCTACCCCGGCAAGAAGCTGCTGTTCATGGGCGGCGAGCTGGCCCAACCCACCGAATGGGCGGATGGCTCCGAGTTGTCCTGGTCACTGGAGCAGCAGCCCGCCCACCAGGGCGTGCAGCGTCTGGTGCGGGATATAAACCGTGTCTACCAAGCCTTCCCGGCACTGCACCAGCAAGACGTGCAGGGCGGAGGGTTCGAATGGATTGCGCATGAAGATGCGTCCCAGTCGGTGGTGGCCTTTGTGCGCCATGGACTGCGGGGCGAATGTGCGGTGGTGGTGTGCAACTTCACGCCGCTGCCGCGCCATGGCTACCGCATTGGCATGCCCCATGCCGGCACCTGGCGCGAGTTGATCAATACGGACAACGCCGTCTATGGTGGCAGCGGTGTGGGCAACGGTGAGCTGGCGACGGAGGCGGTGGCCGACCATGGACGTTCGCAATCCGTGGTCTTGAACTTGCCTCCGCTGGCATGCCTGCTGCTTACGCCTGTAGTCCCTGCCACCCGCCACCTGGACACCTAATACATGCCACTGGAAGCCGGCCACACCGACACACTGGGCGCACAGCTGCGCGACGGTGGCGTGAACTTTTGCCTGGCCGCACCCAACGCACAGGCTGTTGACTTGTGCCTTTTTGATGGGAGTGCCACGCAAGAGGTGCAGCGTCTGGCGATGCATGGCCCGGTCGATGGCATTTGGCATGGTTTTTTGCCCGGCGCGCAGGCCGGCTTGGTGTACGGCTGGCGGGTGCATGGCCCGTGGGAGCCGGCACAGGGCCAGCGTTTCAACCCCGCCAAACTGCTGCTGGACCCGTGTGCCCGTGAGGTGCTGGGGCATTACGATGGCGATGACCTCCACCTGGGCCATGTGCCCGGTGAACCTTTGCGTGCCGATCTACGTGATAACGCAGTCACGGCGCTCAAGGCACGCGTTGTGCAGGATCTGCCGCCGGTGTCGGGGCGTGTGCGGGTAGATGCGGCGCGCAGGGTGCTCTACGAGGTGCATCTCAAGGGATACACCGCCCAGCACCTGGAGATTCCTGCCGGTTTGCGTGGCACCTATGCGGGCATGGCGCATCCTGCCGCCATCGCACACCTCAAGGGATTGGGTGTGACCACCGTGTGCCTGATGCCCGTGGCGCAACGGGCGGATGAGGTGCGGCTGCTGCGCATGGGGCTCTCTAACTACTGGGGCTACAGCCCGATCGCCTGGAATGCGCCCGAACAGCGTTACTGGAGTGGTGCACCCGGCACCAGCCCACGCAGCGAGTTCCGCGCGCTGGTGGATGCGCTGCACGCAGTTGGGTTGGAGGTAATTCTGGATGTGGTCTACAACCACACGGGAGAGACCGATGAAATTGGCCCCACGTTGAGCTTGCGCGGTATTGACAACGCGACCTACTACCACCTCGATCACACCACCCCCGCGCTCTACGCCAACTGGACCGGCTGTGGCAACTGTGTGAACCTGAGCCACCCACTGGTGCTGCGCACCGTGATGGACAGCCTGCGTGGCTGGGTCGTGGAGTTTGGCGTGGACGGCTTCCGTTTTGACCTGGCGCCCGTGCTGGCGCGCGCGGGCACAGACCGCCAGCACCGCTTCGAGGCGAATGCCCCGTTCCTGATGGCAGTGGCGCAAGACCCGGTGCTGCGCGATCGGCTGATGGTGGCTGAGCCTTGGGATATCGGCCCCGGGGGCTACCAACTGGGCGCGTTTCCAGCCGGATGGCTGGAATGGAATGACCGGTTCCGCGATACCCAGCGCAGCGCATGGTTGCAGCACCACGCGACGCGGGCCGATTTGGCCAACCGCCTGGCCGGTTCGGCCGACGTCTTCAGCCCCACCCAGCGTGGAGCCCACAGCAGCGTGAACCTGGTCACTGCCCACGACGGTTTCACGCTCATGGATTTGGTGAGCTACGCCCAGCGTCACAACGAAGCCAACGGCGAAAACAACCGCGATGGACACGGCCACAACCTCAGCGTGAACAACGGCGTGGAAGGGCCGACCGGAGACGGCGAAGTCTTGGCTCGGCGTCTGCGCCAGAGACGCGTCTTGCTGGCCAGCCTGCTGTGGTCGCTGGGTACACCCATGCTACTGGCGGGCGACGAGCTGGGCCACAGCCAGGGCGGTAACAACAATGCGTACTGCCAGGACAACGCCACCACGTGGTTGCATTGGGGCCAAGCCGATGCCGAGCTGACTGCATTTGTGGCCCGCGCCATTGCCCTGCGCCACGAACTCCCCGTGCTGCAAAGCCGGGCTTGGTGGCGCGGTGCCAATGACGTCGGCCCTGGCCCAGGCCCTGTCGCACAGTGGTGGGGCCCGCTGGGCCAGACCTTGGTACACGCCGACTGGCACCACCCGCAAGACAACGCGTTGGCGCTACAGCTCAATGCCGCCTCGGTAGACCCGCTGGCCTGCACCGCCTGCCTGTTGTTATGCAATCCCACGGCGCAAACGCAGGAGTTTGTGCCACCCCCTGCGCCAGCCGGCGCCGCGTGGCAGTTGCGCCTCGAAACCGATACCGGCAGCAGCCCGGATCAACCGCTGCCCGCACGGCTGTGGTTGCCGGCCCAAAGCCTCATGCTGGCCAGCGCAGCCAGCCTTTTCGCCGCTCTTTAACTACGTCACACACTTCTATGTCCATCATCACCGTACCCACCACGCCATTTGACGGCCAACGCCCTGGCACCTCGGGGCTGCGCAAAAAAGTCACCGTGTTCCAGCAGCCGCTTTATTTGGAGAACTTTGTCCAAGCGTTGTTTGACGTGCTGCCCGACGCTGCTGGCCAGACCCTGGTGGTGGGGGGCGACGGCCGCTTCTACAACCGCGTCGCCATCCAGACCATTTTGCGCATGGCGGCTGCCAAGGGTTATGCCCGCGTGTTGGTGGGGCAGGGTGGCATTCTGTCCACCCCGGCCGTGAGTGCGGTGATCCGCAAGCATGGCGCCAGCGGCGGCATTGTGCTGTCGGCCAGCCATAACCCCGGTGGGCCCGATGGCGACTTTGGCATCAAGTACAACGTGGCCAATGGCGGCCCCGCGCCAGAAAAGGTGACCGATGCGGTCTACGCGCGCACCCTGGAGGTTGCCCAGCTGCACACCACCGACACGCCCGACATTGGCCTGGATGCGTTGGGCAGCTACCGCATCGAGGGTACCGATATCGTGGTCATCGACCCCGTGGCCGACTACGCCGAAGTGATGCGGGGCCTGTTTGATTTCGCCGCCATCCGCAAGCTGTTTGCCTCCGGCTTTCGATTGCGGTATGACGCCATGTGTGCCGTGGGCGGACCGTATGCCAAATCCCTGCTCGAAGGCGAACTGGGTGCGCCCGCGGGCACCGTGGTGAATGCCGAGCCGCTGGAAGACTTTGGCGGCCTGCACCCCGACCCCAACCCGGTGAACGCCGAAGACCTGATTGCCCACCTGTTTGCCGACAACGCACCCGACATGGGCGCGGCCAGCGATGGCGATGCCGACCGCAATATGGTGGTCGGCCGCAAGTTCGTGGTGTCGCCGTCCGACAGTCTGGCGGTGCTGGCGGCGCATGCCACGCAGGTACCGGGTTACAAGGCCGGTTTGGCTGGTGTTGCACGCTCCATGCCAACGTCCACCGCGGTAGACCGCGTTGCCAAGGCGCTGGGCATTCCGTGCTTCGAGACCCCCACAGGCTGGAAGTTTTTTGGCAACCTGATGGACGCTGGCAAGGTCACGCTGTGCGGCGAAGAAAGCTACGGCACGGGCTCCAGCCATGTGCGCGAAAAAGACGGCCTGTGGGCCGTGCTGTTCTGGCTCAACCTGGTGGCCGCCACGGGCCAGACCGTGGAGCAATTGGTGCGCGCGCTGTGGCAGGCGCACGGCCGCTGCGTTTACTCGCGCCACGACTACGAAGCCATCCCCACCGACAAAGCCGATGCGCTGATGCGCGAGCTGCGTGCCTCTTTGCCCACGCTGGGCGGCACCACGGTGGCGGGCCTGCCCATTGCATTTGCCGACGACTTTGCCTACACCGACCCGGTGGACGGCAGTGTGAGCCAGAAGCAGGGCGTGCGCGTGGTGTTGACCGATGGTTCGCGCGTGGTGTTCCGCCTGTCCGGCACCGGTACCGAGGGCGCCACGCTGCGTGTCTACCTGGAGCGCCACGAACCCAACCCTGCCCGTCAGGACCTGCCCGCGCAAGAGGCATTGCAACCATTGGTGGCGTTGGCAGAGGCCGTGGCCAAGGTGCGCGCCTTTACCGGCATGGACCAACCCACCGTGATGACCTGAAGGCATCCATTTCAAGTTTTTTGCAGAACGACACCACTAAAAAATGAACAGGAGACAAGCATGAACACCACAGACACATCGCGCAGCCTCGTGCAGCAAGAACGCCATATGCAGCCCCACATGTTGGTGCGTCGCACCATTGCCCTGGTGCTGGCCGGTGGGCGCGGTTCGCGCCTCAAGCAGCTGACCGACCGCCGCGCCAAACCTGCGGTCTACTTTGGTGGCAAGTTCCGCATCGTCGATTTCGCGCTGTCCAATTGCGTGAACTCGGGCATTCGCCGCATCGGCGTGATCACGCAGTACAAATCGCACTCGCTGTTGCGCCACCTGCAGCGTGGCTGGAGCTTTTTGCGTGCTGAGCTCAACGAAATGGTGGACCTGTTGCCGGCCCAGCAGCGGGTGGACGAAGAGCATTGGTACCGCGGCACGGCCGACGCTATCTACCAAAACCTGGACATCATCCAGAGCAGCAAGCCCGAATATGTGGTGGTGCTGGCCGGTGACCACGTGTACAAGATGGACTACTCGCTGATGCTCAAGGACCATGTGGACAGTGGCGCCGGTTGCACCGTGGGCTGCATCGAGGTGCCGCGCGCCGAGGCGTCGGCTTTTGGCGTGATGGCGGTGGACGGTACGCGCAAGATCACCGAGTTCGTGGAGAAGCCCGCAGACCCGCCACCCATGCCCGGCAACGACGCCGTGTCGCTCGCCAGCATGGGCATCTACATCTTCGATTCCAAGTACCTCTACGACCTGCTGGAAGACGACATTGCCAACCCCGACTCCAGCCACGATTTTGGCAAAGACGTGATTCCGCGCGTGGTGCGCGAGGGGAGGGCGATTGCCCACCCGTTCTCCATGTCGTGCGTGTCGTCCACGCCCGATGCCGTACCGTATTGGCGCGATGTGGGTACGATCGACGCGTTCTGGGAAGCCAACCTGGATTTGGCGTCTGTGACGCCCGAGCTCGACATTTACGACACCAACTGGCCCATCTGGACCAGCCAGCGCCAGCTGCCACCCGCCAAGTTTGTACAAGACGCCGATGGCAAGCACGGCCAAGCTATCAACACCATGGTGTCGGGCGGCTGCATTGTGTCGGGCTCCATCGTCAGCAACTCGGTGCTGTTCAGCAGCGTGCGGGTGCACTCGTTCTGCGTGATTGACCAAGCCGTGCTGTTACCCGAGGTGACCATTGGCCGCGGCTGCCGCCTGAGCCGCGTGGTGGTGGACCGCGGTTGCAGCGTACCCGAGGGCCTGGTGATCGGTGAGGACCCGGTGGCGGACGCCGCGCGCTTTGAGCGCACCGAAAATGGTGTGGTGCTGGTCACCAAGGACATGCTGATGAAACTAAGCACCCCCTGAGCCGCTGCCGGAAACTTCAAGAAAGAAACCATGCGCATCCTGCAAGTCAGTGCCGAGATTTTTCCGCTGCTCAAAACCGGAGGGCTGGCCGACATTGCCGGAGCGCTGCCAGCCGCCTTGCAAGTGGCGGGTTGTGATGTGCGCGTGATGCTGCCGGGTTTTCCGGCCATTTGTGCGGGGCTGGAGGGCGGGGAGCCCGTGGGTAGCTTTGCCATGCCCTGGGGCGAGCGGGTGGAGGTGGTCTACGGTACTTTGCCTGCCTTGGCGCGGGACGGCCGTACGCTGGGCGCCTACGTGCTCATGGCGCCTGGTCTGTACGACCGACCTGGCAACCCCTACGAAGATGCCAACAAGCAGCCCTACGGAGACAACCACCGGCGCTTTGCGGCGCTGGGCCTGGCGGCTGCCCATGTGGCGCACGGCCTGGATGCACAGTGGCGCCCCCAGTTGGTGCACAGCCACGACTGGCACGCTGCGCTGGCCCCCGCCAGCCTGGCGCTGTGGAACGAAGGGCAGGGCCCGCGTGTGCCTTCGGTCTACACCGTGCACAACCTGGCCTACCAGGGCGTGTTTGGTCCTGAGCATTTTGGCGACCTGGGCCTGCCCGGACGCGCCTTCCATGTGCATGGCATGGAGTTCCATGGCCAGCTTTCGTTCATGAAGGCCGGGCTGTTTTACGCCAACCACATCACCACCGTCAGCCCCACCTATGCGCGGGAGATTCAGGGGCCGGAGCAGGGCTGCGGGCTGGACGGCCTGCTGCGCGCGCGCCAGCAGCACCTGAGCGGCATCTTGAACGCGGTGGACGACAGCGTGTGGAACCCGTCTACCGATGCGCTGATTGCCCACCCCTATGACGCCCGCCACATGACCGGCAAGGCCCAGAGCAAAGCCGCGCTGCAGGCCGAAATGGGCCTGGCGCTGGAGCCCGATGCGCCATTGTTTGCCGTGGTGAGCCGCCTGACCGAACAAAAAGGCCTGCCGCTGGTGCTGGCCGCGGTGGATGAAATTGTGTCGCGCGGCGGCCAGCTGCTGGTGCTGGGCAGTGGCGAGACCGGGCTGGAACAGGCTTTTGTGGCCCAAGCCAAGGCCAACCCCGGCCGTGTGGCCGTGAAGCTGGGCTACGACGAAACCTTTGCCCACCGCATCTTTGCGGGTAGCGATGTGACGTTGGTGCCCTCGCGCTTTGAGCCTTGCGGCCTGACCCAGATGTATGGCCTGAAGTACGGCAGCCTGCCCTTGGTACGCCGCGTGGGTGGCCTGGCAGACACCGTGGTGGACAGTGACCTGGAAACCCTGGAAGACCGCACAGCCACCGGCTTTGTATTTGATGCCTTTGATGAATCCCACTACCGCCGCGCTGTGCGCCGTGCCTTTGCGCTGTACCACCGCAAGGCCGAATGGAACCGCGTGCGCCAGACGGGCATGAAGCTTGCCTTCGACTGGGCCAGTGCTGCCCAGCACTATGTCGCGCTGTACCAAAACCTGATTGCCCAGGCCTGATGGCCCTTATCGCCACACGCCCACACCATGACCCAAATGACAGCCCCCGCCACCTCTGCCACTTCCCCCAATTTCGAATTTGATGCCCCCGGCCGCGATCTGGAGTCACTCAAGCGTTCCATCGCCAACAAACTGATGTTTGTGGTGGGCAAAGACCCAGAAGCCGCCCGCCCCGAAGACTGGTTGCACGCCGCCGCCTATGCCGTGCGAGACCAGCTGGTGGAGCGCTGGATGACAACCACCCGCGCCCAGTACGCCCAAGACGCCAAGCGCGTGTACTACCTCAGCATGGAGTTTTTGATTGGCCGCACCTTCAGCAACGCCATGTTGGCCGTAGGCCTGCGCGAGCGGGTCAAGCAAGCTTTGGCCGACTTTGGCGTGGATATCGACTCCGTGACTGAGCTGGAGCCCGACGCAGCGCTGGGCAACGGGGGCTTGGGCCGCCTGGCCGCGTGCTTTTTGGATTCCATGGCTACGCTCAACATCCCCGGCTTTGGCTATGGCATCCGTTACGACTACGGCATGTTCAAACAAACCATTGTGGATGGCCGCCAGGTGGAAGTGCCCGACTACTGGCTCACCCATGGCAACCCGTGGGAGTTTCCGCGCCCCGAGGTGAACTACCGCGTGCAGTTCGGTGGCCATGTGGTGAAGGAGGGCGACGCCTACCAAGTGGGTCGACAGCCACGACGTGCAGGCCATGGCCTACGACACCATCATCCCCGGCTACGCCACCAAGGCCACCAACACACTGCGCTTATGGTCTGCCAAGGCTACGCAAGAAATTGACCTGGGCGCCTTCAACCGCGGCAACTACTTTGCGGCGGTGGAGACCAAAAACCATTCCGAGAACGTGTCCCGCGTGCTCTACCCGGACGACTCCACCGCCTCCGGCAAAGAGCTGCGTTTGCACCAAGAGTATTTCTTCTGCAGCGCCAGCGTGCAAGACCTGTTACGCCGCTACCTGCGCACGCACGACAACTTTGAGAGCCTGCCCGACAAGGTCAGCATCCACCTCAACGACACCCACCCGGTGTTGGCGATTCCTGAGCTCATGCGCCTGCTGCTCGACGAGCACCACCTCTCTTGGGCCGACGCTTGGCGCCTGTGCCAGGGCGTGTTCAGCTACACCAACCACACCCTCATGCACGAGGCGCTGGAGACCTGGCCGGTGGAGATGATGGGCCGCATCCTGCCGCGTCACCTGCAAATCATTTACGACATCAACGCCCAGTTTTTGACCCAAATTTCCCAGCGCGGCGGCAGCGCCGAGCTGTTGCGCAAGGTGAGCCTGGTGGACGAGGCGGGCGAGCGCCGCGTGCGCATGGCCTACCTCGCAGTGGTGACCAGTCACTCGGTCAACGGCGTGTCGGCTTTGCACTCCGAGCTGATGAAGGAAAGCATCTTCTTCGACTTTGCCAATCTGTGGCCCGAGCGCTTCAACAACAAGACCAACGGCATCACCCCGCGCCGCTGGCTGGCGCAGGCCAACCCGGCTTTGTCTGCCGTGCTGGACAAGCAGGTTGGCACCGGCTGGCGCCGCGACCTCACGCAACTCAGCGGCCTCAACGCAGTGTTGACGCAGCCGAAAGTCATCGAGGCTTTCCAGGGCGCCAAGCTCGCCAACAAGCAGCGCCTCGCCGCTTGGGTGCAGGCCAATATGGGTTTGACCATCCCGACCGACGCGCTCTACGACGTGCAAGTCAAGCGCATTCACGAGTACAAGCGCCAGTTGCTTAATGTGCTGCACGTGGTCACGCGTTATTTGCGCATCATCAACAACCCCGGCTCGGTCACGGTGCCTCGTGTGGTGGTGTTTGCCGGCAAGGCCGCGTCGGCCTACCACATGGCCAAGCAGATCATTCACCTCATCAACAACGTAGCCAGCGTGGTCAACAACGACCCGCGTGTGGGCAACCTGCTCAAGGTGGTGTTCATCCCCAACTACAGCGTGAGCCTGGCCGAGCGCATCATCCCGGCGGCTGACTTGTCCGAGCAAATCTCTACCGCCGGTACCGAGGCGTCCGGCACCGGCAATATGAAGTTCGCCCTCAACGGCGCACTCACCATCGGCACGCTGGACGGCGCCAATGTGGAGATTCTGGAGAACGTGGGTACTGACAACATCTTCATCTTCGGCCTGACCACACCGCAGGTGGCCGCCACCCGCGCCGCGGGCTACCAGCCGCGCGCCATTGCAGAGGGCAACACCGAGCTGACTGCGGTGCTGGAAGCCATCCGCGACGGCGTCTTCAGCCCCGACGAGCCCGCCCGCTTCCAGGGTATCTATGACCTGCTGGTGAACTGGGGCGACCACTACCTGCTGCTGGCGGACTACGCCGCCTACATCGCCGCGCAAGAACAGGTGGACGTGGCTTACCAGAGCAAAGAAGCCTGGTCCGTCATGGCCCTGCGCAACGTGGCTGCGATGGGCCCGTTCTCCGCCGACCGCACGATTGGTGAATACGCCGACAAGATCTGGAAGAGCAAGCCGCTGGAGCTGGCTTCCTGATGGGGGGCTGAGGCGGATTTGAGTCAAATCTGCCTCTTGCGCCCGTGGAATATGCGC
>NZ_JAXHOL010000012.1:0-65821 GCF_034519335.1 Rhodoferax sp. | reverse complement strand
GCGTTGTTAGCTCTGGACTCAATACGGTATTAGAAGGGAGAAGAAAAGCTCGGCGGTTTTTCGGCGATCAGCTGGCGCAGCTTTTGCACAGATCTGCACGGTTAGCACTTTTAGCCTCTTTTCATAAAACGCGGCCATATCAGTCTGCATAGCTTTTCGTGCAGTTAACGTGAACTGCAGGGTTAACCGCCTTTAGGTGACAGCGGCTCCTTTGGCGGAATGAGCGCTTTCGTCTCTGATTCGGTGAGCGGTGGCAGTTGGATCGCCTCGAACAGAACATTGGGAAACTTGGTGATCAGTTCCCAGTTGTCAGTAAGGATTTTGGAATCGGCGCGAGCTTGAACGTACGCATGATGAGAGTTGGCCGCCGAATACGCGGTAACAAATGAATCTCGGACCTTAGGCTCCAGGTACAGGCAGTTCTTCTCCCACCACTCCTGGCATTTAAGGACAACCTTTCCGATCTCATCCGTGTGAACGCCACCGAGGACTTCCCGCCACAGAGTGAAGGCCTCTTGATGGGCTTGGAGTCTGCGATCAAGGGCTGCCATGCGAAGTTGGTGCTTTGCTTTGGTTTCTTCAATCAATATGGCGTATTGCGTCTTGACGCCTTCAATCTCTTCAGTGATCGTGGCAATGTCCTCGCGAGTGGCCAAGTTCTCTGCCTTCTTTGAGAAGTAACTGGGAAGATAAAACTTCAGAAACAGCCATGCGATGCCGACGAAAACAATGCCACCGACACCAAAGGTCCCGGCGTAAGTGAGCAGCACTTTCAGTTCATCGATAGTCATGGCAAGTTAAGACGGCTTACGTAACGTATGCAGGAAAAGACTGCGGGATAAAGTAGGAGTATGGTCTAAAAATTTGCATTAGCCCGCATCGGAACTACGTATCCTGCTCTCATAACAATAGCGACATATTCGGTAGTTGAACTAAACCGCTGACGCGGTGGTTGGTCCTCACGGGCCGCCACCGCTTTTTTGTGGACGAATGGCTTGCGCAATGTGGGTTAGAGGCCAAGCCTTTGGGCTGGGGAATGTTCCCCGGACTTGAAGGAGAAACCTCATGACTGAACTACGTCAACGCATGATGGACGCGATGGTGCAGCGAGGCTTTGCACAGCGCACCCAAGAGACCTATGTGCAAGCCATCCGCCGCATGGCCAAACACTACCGGCGCGACCCCGCAAGCTACACCCCTGAAGAAGTGCAGGCCTACCTGCTGCACATGGTCAAAGAGCGCAAGCTCTCCTACAGCAGCATGAACCAGGCAGCGTGCGCTGCGCAATTCCTGTTCCAAACGGTCTTGGGCCATGGGCGCGAACAGTTCCACATCCCCTTTGCCAAAGTCCCCGCTCGCCAACCCGAGCTGTTGGGGCGCGAAGAAATCTCACGCCTGTTCGCTGGCTGCACCCACCCCGGCAGACGCGCTCTGCTGCAAACCATCTATGCCACGGGCTTGCGGGTATCGGAAGCCTGTGCGCTGAAGGTCAGTGACATTGACAGCGCCCCAGACCGCATGTGTGTGCGAGTCGCTAGTGGCAAAGGAGGCAAGGGCCGCTACAGCATCCTGAGCCCTACGCTGCTGGAGGTCTTGCGCCAATACGCGCGTACCTACCACCCCAAGACCTGGTTGTTTGCGGAATCCACAGGCAAGCGCCCCATGTTTGCAGAGATGGCCCAGCGCGCCTACCGGGCAGCCAGCGCACAAGCAGGTATCACCAAGACCGGCGGCATCCACACCCTGCGCCACTGCTTTGCGACCCACCTGCTCGAAGGTGGCGTAGACCTCTACACCATCCAAAAGCTTCTGGGCCACACCCACATCGCCACCACCGGGCGCTACCTGCACCTCATCAGCCCGCAGTTCAAGCCCCCCAAAGACACAGACCCGCTGGACCTGCTGGCAGGCCTGCGCCATCTATAGCCTGACTCCCACCACGTCAGTACAGCCATGGCTGCCACCGTGGCCCAAGTACTGCGCCGCTTTGGTGCGCAGTACCTGGCAACCCACGCCCTGAACACCCCCCAGGCCAAAGCCTGGCGGGGCATCGTTGCCTGCCGCACCGCCGCGCTGGGCGGGCAACAGCTGGCCTGTGATGCCTGCGAGCACCGCCACTGGCAATACCACTCCTGCCGCAACCGCCACTGCCCGCAATGTGGTGCCCGCGCCAAAGACGCCTGGCTGCAAGGCAGACTGGCCGAGCTATTGCCTGTGCCATACGCCCATCTGGTATTCACCTTGCCGCACAGCTTGAATGGCTTGTACACAGCGCACCCGCGCTGGGTCATTGACACCTTGTTTGCCTGCACGGCACAGACGCTGGCGGAGTTTGCGGGCAACGCGAGGTGGATGGGGACCCGTGATGGCACGCCAGCCCTCAGTCTGGTGCTGCACACCTGGACGCAGGACCTGCGCCTGCATATCCATGTGCATGCGGTCATGGCCTGTGGGGTGCTGGCAAAGGATGAGGGCAATGGCTGCCAGTGGCGCACCCCCACGCGCAAGCCCGACTTCCTGTTCCCTGTACAGGCACTCTCCAAGGTGTTTCGGGGCAAGTTCTTAGCCGCGTTGACACACGCCCATGACAGGGGCGACCTACCCCATGACCCGCAAGGCCAAGCCCAAGCCTGGCGAGACAGGCAACGTCAGCTCTACCGGCACGACTGGGTGGTCTATGCCAAGACGCCGATGGGTGGGCCTGCACAGGTGCTGGAGTACCTGAGCCGCTACACGCACCGCACCGCCATCAGCAACGAGCGCATCCGCGCCATCAGTGCCGAAGAAGTCGCCTTCACCGTGCGCAGCAACGACCAAGGCGGCAAGCGACTGGAGCGATTACGCGGCGTGGAGTTTGTACGCCGCTTCCTGCTGCACGTGCTGCCAAGCGGCATCAAACGCATCCGTCACTACGGGGTCTTGGCCCCAGGCTGCAAAGCGGTCAAACTCAGTGCCGCCCGGCTGGCCTTGCATATGCCGACACAGAGCCCACAGGCCATGGAGTCGGCCCAAGGGTTCATGGCACGCGTGGCCCAGATGGATGTAGGGCTGTGCCCGTGCTGCAAGCTGGGGCGACTGCAAGTCATTGCCGTACTGGTGGGGCAAGCCAGCTTGCCTGTGCCCGCAGATGCAGTGGCACAACACAGTCGAGGGCCGCCGTGAGTCGGGTTGTACGCCTGGGTTTGCAATGGCGGCTGCATGGGCTGGGTGAGGTGCTGCGCGCTGTGTGGGGCAGGCCAAACCGGCGTGACGAGATACGCCTGCAAGGGCCGAGTTGCCTTGTGAACAACGCCCGTTGCACCCGATGTTGCCTGCTCGACATCACATAAAGTCCGGCCATAATCTGATGCAACAAGGCGGGTGAAGCTTACAAACCCCTATCGCGACTGCCTCAGCAGGCGGTTCAGCCCAACATGGTTTATCTGCCGCAGGAGGTGATCTTGGTTTCTACAGGCTTGGCCTCGCGGCAGATAAACGCTGATCGATCTCCCCCCACTACAGATCTCGCACTACATGATGGATATGCAGATGGCATATGCGATGCATAAGCCACCGTATTATTCCTTTCACCCCGTCCAGGTGGACCGGATGCAGACACTGCAGCGTGCCAATCCCTCGCGCGTCTTTGGCTTTTCAGCCTTCGATCCTCGGCGCGAAGACTGGCGTATGCGTGCTGAAGAGTCTCTGGCCAAAGGTTTCCTCGGGTTTAAGTTCTATCCAGCAATGGGCTACAAACCCACAGGCAACGATCCAGATATTCAAGCCCGAGTCGATGCTTTTTTCGACTTTTGTGTGGAGCGAGAAGCAGCCATTTTTGTGCACTGCACACCGCAAGGTTTCCAGACGCGTCTCAAACAGGGGGCCAACGCCCATCCGAAGCTTTGGCGCGAGGTGCTGGGCAACGACCGCTGGAGCTCGTTGCGATTGTGCCTTGGACACGCCGGCGGTGGGCGCATGGAAAACGGGAGTTTGAAGTCGCCTGGTTGGATGGCAGAGACCGACAAAGAGTGGGCGGATACTGACAACTTTGCCCGCATCGTCGCCGAGCTGTGTTCTACACACCTGAACGTGTACTGCGAATTCGGTTACATCACTGCACTGTTCGAAGATGACAAGCGCGAAATCTTTGTCGCAAACATTGAACGTGCGAGGCGCTCGGCTAAAGAGGGCAATCTTCCCTACGACCTCTTAGACAAGATGGCCTATGGTTCAGATTGGCACATGCCAGACATGGTGGATAACACGCGCAAGTACTTAGATGTATTTCTTGAGATCATGAATCGGGAGACGTACAAAAGCTATCTCGACCAATTCTTTTGGAAGAACGCTTATCGCTTCCTCAAGCTGCCGTCATAGTAGCAAGGGTATTCGAGCAGAATAGCCAAACCACTGGATCCCCACGGTGAACAAACTGCCCCTAGGAAGTTGGTCGAACTTCAAACAATGGGCACGTCCAGATTTTCGCGCCGCATTCCTTTCCCCGATGGACAGTTTGTAGCGGCGACAGCCAGGACATTCAATAAAAAAGCCGCCAAAGTTGCGCATGCTGTGAGCAGAGGCGTGGCGGCTATGTTGGATTTATTGTACTAAGTCTTAGTGGCTCTTCGTCAATTTCACTGTGAATTTTTCCTCACGCCCAACCCAAATCCAACTTGCCGCAATGAAACAGAATCCTTGCACGGTAGTTGGTGAAGTTACGAAACCCACGAGCGTTGGCCTTGATGAGTTGGATAGCGCTGTTGAATCCTTCAGCACAGGCATTGCTGATTCTGTGCTGGCTGAAGTTGAGCAGACCCGTCTCATGACGGCGCAGCATTTTGACCACCTTCTTGATGGGCTCCAATCGGCTGCGCATCGCATTGGTAGACCAGGCAGCAAAGAAACGCTTGGCTGCGCCTTTGTAGCTGTAGCCCCAGAACTGGGTGAAGTTCTCCTTGATGGTCCACGCCCTGCTGGTCTTGAGGGTTGAGCTGGTTCAAGGCGCGAAACGAGACGGCCTCAGCGCTGCGTCCATCGGGATAGCTTTTGAGCCACGCCCACTTACTGCCCGTCAGCGGGGAGTCTCCCGCTTGCGAGAGGCGACGATGCTCTTGTTTGCGCACCGTGTCCACAGCGTCGCCGAGGTACTTGGAGACGTGAAACTTGTCATGAACGATGTCGGCCTGGGGCATGCACTGCTTGGCTGCACTCATGAAGGCAGGCCACATATCCATGGCCACCGCTTTGACCGAGGCTCGTTGCGTTGGCGTGAGTGCCGTTTCAAGCAGCGTTTTTGCAGCTTCGAGCTTTCTCTCAGGAATCAGGTCAAGAACCCGCGAACGGTCGATGTCGGTCAGGATGGTGACGTAGCTGTGTCCCTTCTGGGAACTCTTCTCGTCGATTCCCAGATAGTTGATGTCTTCTTCGGTGCGACGCAGCATGCCGCGTTCCACGGCACTGACCATGATGGCGTTGACGGTGCTCCAAGACAGGCGTGTGAGATTGCATACCCCTTGGGTGGTCGGGCAGACTTGAAGCAGCTTGATAACAAAGCCCGTCATCAAGGTGGTGACTCGGCTATACCGTTCAGCCCAGGGAACGACCAGCTCTTCGACCGAGCCATCGGCGTATTTGAGTTGGGGAACGCGGGCTCGAATGAGTGTCTCAAATTGGCAGGTGTCCAGGTGGCGCCATTCCCGCTCGGTCCACCCATTGACATGGGCTCGCTTGGTGGCGTCTGTGGGATCCGCCCAAACCTGACCCTTCTTCAGAACCACCTCGACCACCACCCGCTGATCTGCCAAAGACAGGTCAACCTTCTTCACCGACCAGGGCGTCTTCAGTCCAAGAAGGTGTTCGTACAGCGCGGTGTCTTTCATGGCTCGGTCAATCAATTTGAAAAACTGGATTCTGCTGGAGTGCTGCCTTGGGGTTTCGCCAATGAAAATTCACAGTGGATTCGATGAAGAACCGTCTTAGTAATGCTTTTGCTGCTCGTTCCAGCGCTACTCAGGCAAAACGATGGGAATCGTTTGACAGCGCAACATCGATGGTTTGCTGATCCACAAAATTGGAAGCTACCCATCTGGTAGAGCGAGCCCAGACGAAATTGAACACACGCCCCATGTGCAATACATCGCGCACAACTACGTTACCAAAGGCAGATATCCCCTTCTGGCACTGGTCAACAAAGGTGCTGACCAGAAAGTAAGGCGTAATGAGGATGGTAAGCAACAACAGGAGGCCAGAGTTGTACACGGCGAAGTCCGTCAAAGCATTGCCGGCTCGGCGACGCACATCAGCAACGTATTTTTGCTGATCCTGTGTACCCGCTTTGAAATTCGCATTGATGCGCGTAACCAAGTGCTCGCGCAATCCTGATTGCGCTTGCCTTGATAGCTCTACACGTAGCGCGACCACTTGCCAAACAGAGTAATTCTCGGTGTAGCGCAGGTAGGCGTTGATCATTGAACGCAGATTTCCGTAGAGATCCGTGTCAATGGACCATCCTCGCTCAAGGTGCACGCGACGCACTTCATCACGCAAATCGAATAGTTTGTCTCGGGTATGGTCCAGCAGTGTTTTTTTCACGACGAAGTGCCAAGTTCCCATGATGAGCAGGATGTTGATTCCCAAAAAGAGCATTGTCATCACTTCCTCCGTTTCACTTGGGCGTGTGCCCGTTTTCGTCTAGGCCGCTTGTAGACCGATGGGGGTCGCCTGATTCAATCTGTTTGCGCAACTCACTGTTCACTTTGTAGGCACGCTTCTTACCTTTGCGTTCATACAGCCAAGCGCCACCACCCATAACCGCACCGACCCAACCCAGAATGGAGTTGAGGTGCATGCTTTCAACCACTTTTGACAGGGCATGTATGGCATCGGGGTTAGCCTGGACAATTGATGTCAGCCCATCCATGATCAAGTGAATGGCCCAAACCCAACCACCCACCGTAGCGACTTTTGCGACGGTGTCCATGATGCGATGGAACCGTTCAGCGTCAAGTCGTAGCTTCTCAAGCTCGAACTCATTCTTATTCATTTTCCCGCATGCAGGTCAGCTGCGTGGCCACCTGCTCTCCCTTGGTGCACCCCTAACAACTTAAGTTCAAAGTTGTGAAGGGGCGGCAGTCGTTAAAAGCTATTTTTTCCATAGCAGCTAATCCAGGGCTTGAGAGCCGTGGACCGGATTATCATACCCTGTGGGCGCCATGCTTTGTAACCACGGGAAAGCCCTTACAGCAGAGGGAAAATCAGGCTGGAAGGGGGCCGTGGATGTCTTTGTTTTTGCTGGCGGTGGGGCAATGTCCTCAGCGTGATCACTTCATGATGGGTGCGAGGACACGAGCTTTAACTAATGCCTGCAACTAAAAGTCAAAAGATACTGCCCAGCGTAGTGCCGGGGAGTAAGGTTCAGTAAGTATTCAACGATTAACACTTTAATTGAACGGCTCGCGCCTCGTGCGGGCTTTTTTACGTCTTGTGTTTTAAGTCAAGCCGCTGTTCGCACGCATCTGGCGGGGTGTGGGCGCTCTGCTTCGTGTCCCCCGGACCCCTTAGGGTCCCTCCTCCTTTACCTACGCAGAACACCCACACCCCGCCTGACGCTGAAAGGTGGTGATGCGAAGTGGCACAGGGATCTGGAAACACGAATCACCGTAGGAGCAGTCGGGGAGTGGGTTTTGCGTAGGTAAAGGAGGAGGCCGCAGGCCGGGGGACACGTAGCAAAACGCGCTCCCCGACTGCTCTGAAGCAAGGGCGCAAACAGTACACACGTAAAAAAGCCCGCGTAAAGCGGGCTTTCGAGAAACTTCGATCGAACGCCTTAAACGTGCGCCGCCCGCAACTTCAAAGAGAACTCGCGCAGCGCAGTAATGCCGCTCTCTTCAGCGCGGTGGCACCAGGCTTGCAGGTCCTTGGTCAATTGCTCACGGGACACATTGGTGTTGAGCCACATTTGGCGCAGCTCTTCGCGCATGGTCACCATCTTGTCCAGCACGGGCGATACGGCACGGGCTTGGGCCAACTGAGGCGCTGCTGCCGCTGGCACTTTTTCTACGTCACGGTGCATCCAACGCTTGGCAGCCTTCACCACTGCAGCGTCAGCACTGCGGGCTTTGACCGATTCGAATTCGTCACGGGCAGCCTGGCGCACACCTTTGGCATACGCTGCCATGATTTCGTAGCGATTTGCAATCAAGGCTTCCAGCGTCTTCTCGTCCGCCACAGGGCGAATGTCGCCATAGGCAGCCTTGGGGGGGGTCTTTTTGACCTTGGCCAAACCCACCGCTTGCATGATGGTGATGTACATCCAGCCAATGTCGAACTCGTAGGGCTTGACCGACAACTTGGCAGAGGTTGGGTAGGTGTGGTGGTTGTTGTGCAACTCTTCACCGGCAATGATGATGCCCCAAGGAGAGATGTTGGTGGAGGCATCAGGCGCCTCGAAATTGCGATAACCCCAGAAGTGGGCAGCACCGTTGATGATGCCAGCAGCAGTAATGGGGGTCCACGCCATTTGCAGGGCCCAGACCGCCAAACCAGCGGCACCAAAGAGGTACAGGTCGATGATCATCATCAAACCTACACCCTGCCAGGAGTAACGGGTGTACAGGTTGCGCTCGATCCAGTCATCGGGTGTGCCGTGGCCAAAACGGGCCATGGTTTCCTTGTTCTTGGACTCTGCACGGTACAGTTCAGCGCCCTTGAGGAGCACCGTCTTAATGCCGTAGACGTGCGGGCTGTGGGGATCTTCTGCCTGCTCGCACTTGGCGTGGTGCTTGCGGTGAATGGAGGCCCATTCTTTGGTGACTTGGCCCGTGGTCAGCCACAGCCAAAAACGGAAGAAATGCGATGCGATGGGATGCAGGTCCAAGGCGCGGTGCGCTTGATGACGGTGCAGGAACACCGTCACGCTGATCATGGTCACGTGAGTCATCGCCAGCGCGAACAACACGATTTGCCACCATGTGATGTTCCACATGCCATGGGCCAGCCACTCAATTGCTGCGTTCAGCACAGCCCAATCAGGTAACAACATAGTCGATTCAATCTCTCAACGAGGTTTGGTTATTTATGAAACAAGGACAACTACACCCCTGTACGCCCAAGATTTTAGGTGCTGCAGTCTTTTTTGGCTAGTTAATTCAAATGGAAGTTAAAAAACATTAACTTTCATCAACCATTTCACTTCTTTTGCCAAACTGCCGCAAAAAACCCGTCAGTAGCATGGCGATGCGGCCACAGACGCAGGTAGAGCTGGCCGTCTTCGCCACCAGCGCACAGGCTTGGTGCGTTCTCAACCTTCAGTCCGGCCAGCACTTCCCCTGCCGGCAAGGCCACAAAGTCGGGGTTGGCGGCAGCAAAGGCCGCGGCAATGGCTTCGTTCTCTTGGGGCAGCACACTGCAGGTGGCGTACACCAGACGTCCGCCGGACTTCACCATGCGCGCAGCACTTTGCAGGATGGCGGCCTGCTTGACAGCCATCTCCTCCACAGCTTGGAGGTTTTGGCGCCATTTCAAGTCCGGGTTGCGGCGCAGGGTACCCATACCCGTGCACGGCGCATCTACCAGCACCCGGTCCATCTTGCCGGACAGGCGCTTCACGCGGTCGTCGCGTTCGTGGGCGATGGCGGCGGGGTGCACATTGGACAGGCCGCTGCGCGCCATACGCGGCTTGAATGAATCCAAGCGGTGGGCAGACGTGTCGAAGGCGTAGAGGCGGCCGGTGCTACGCATGGCCGCGCCAATGGCCAGGGTTTTGCCACCGGCTCCGGCGCAAAAGTCCACCACCATCTCACCGCGTTTGGCGTCCAGCAGCATGGCCAGCAGCTGCGAGCCCTCGTCTTGCACTTCAAAATCACCGCGCACAAAGGCTTCGTTCTTGTTCAGTGCGGGTTTGCCGGCAATGCGCAGGCCCCACGGGGAATAAGGCGTGGGCACGGCCTTGATGCCGGCCTGTTGCAGCTCTTTTTGCACGTCGGTGCGCTTGGCCTTGAAGGTGTTGACCCGCAAATCCAGGCCTGCGCCCAGGTTCAGGTGCTCCACCAAGGGCCAGAATTCGTCGCCTAACTGGTCTTTGAGCGGCTGGACCAGCCATTCGGGCAGGTTATGGCGGTGGCGCTCCATCAGGTCGCCAGGCTGGACCTTTTCGCACTGGTCCAGCCAGTTTTTCTCTTGGTCAGTCAGCGCACTGCGTAAAAAATCGCCCGGGCCGTAAAAGCCCAGAATGGCCATGCGGCGCTCTTTGGGGCCACTGCCGCTGGGGGCCAGGTGGTCAAACAGCAGCTTTTTGCGCAGCACGGTGTAGGCGGTTTCGGCCAGCGTGGCGCGCTCGCGCGGGCCCAGGCCGCGGTTGTCGCGGAAAAAACGCGAGACGATGGCGTCTGCGGGATGGTCAAATTTGAGAACGAGCCGGACCAATTCGGAACAGGCCTCAAGCAGGGCTTTTGGATGCATAGCCTAGGATTGTCCCATGAGCTTCGAAAATCTCCCCCCACTCATCATCACCCCACCTGGCCGCTACCGCCATTACAAGGGCATGGAATACCAAGTGCTGGACACCGTGCGCCATAGCGAAACGTGTGAACCCATGACTTTGTACCGTGCGCTGTATGGTGAACAGGGCCTGTGGGTGCGGCCGGCTGCCATGTTCCTGGAGACCGTGGTGATTGCAGGCGTAGGCCAGCCGCGTTTTACCCGGATTGGGGACTAAATTACTCCCTAGCCCCTGCGGAATATGCGCAAGCAGCTCCTAATTCAATAGCATTTTGACAGGCGCAACCCGCCGGGGCAGTCGCAGTTCGGCCTGCAAACCACCGCCCGTGCGGTTGCACAGCTGCAGGCTGCCGCTGTGCTGGCGCGCAACGTCGTTGGCCGAGGCCAGGCCCAGCCCGACGCCACCGGTGTTGCGGTTGCGCGAGGCCTCCACCCGATAAAACGGTTGCAGTACCTCGGTCAATTCGGCCTCTGGGATGCCCGGGCCCCGGTCCAGCACCACCACACACACGCCCTGCGCGTCTTCTGTCAACCGCACTTGGGCACCGCCACCGTAGCGCACCGCGTTGTCCAGCAGGTTGCTGATGCAGCGGCGCAGGGCCGAGGCCTGGGCCCGCACCGGGGCCACAGGCGTGCTGCCAGGTTCAACCGCAACATCGTGGCCAGCCTCCTGCTGGTCCTGCACCAAGCTGTCCACAAGGGCGGCCAGGTCCAGCGCCACCCAGGGCTCGGAGTCGGCCGCACCGCGCAGGTAGTCCAGCGTGGCGCGGATCATGGTGTCCATCTCGGCAATGTCGCGGCCGAAGCGCTGGCGGTCCCCTGCGTCTTGCAACGACTCCACGCGCAGTGCCAAGCGCGTGAGCGGCGTGCGCAGGTCGTGCGACACGGCAGCCACAAACTGGTCCCGCTGCGCCAACTGGGCGCGGATGTGCTGCTGCATTTGGTTAAACACACGGGTGGCCTCCCGGCACTCCAAGGTGCCGGCCTCGGGCAAGGGGGCGCGGTGGATGTTGTGGCCCAGCTCGCGCGCAGCGCCCGCCAGGCGGCGTATCGGGTCGCTGAGCCAGCGCGCGCCCACCCAGGCCGCCAGCAACAAGGCGCCCAAGCGCACGGCAATATCCAGCAGCAGGCCCAGCGTGGGCGGTCCCGGGGGGCCGTCGGGCCCGCGAAACTGCGGCTGCGGCGCCACTCCAGTTGACAGTGGCTGGCCCATGCCCCAAGGTGCCGGGCCGGCATTGTCATGTAGCTGCGGCGCACCAATAGCGCTTGGCCCCGGTGGTATGCCTGGCCGCGGGTGCAACTCAAACAACAGCGTAAGCGCCAGCACATGACTGCTGACCACAGCCGCGCACAAGAGCAGCGCCAAGCGGCCAAACAGGCTGTCCGGCATGAGTTTGGCAAGCCAGTCTTTTCGCACGGGCGCCCCAAGAGCTCTGAGCCGCTCAGCGGTCAAGCCCGCCACGCCATGCGCCCCTGCACCGATTGCACATTGAACATATAGCCCGCGCCGCGCACCGTCTTGATCATGGAGGGTTCGTCCGGGTCATCCGCCAATTTTTGCCGCAGGCGCGAGACCAGCAGGTCGATGCTGCGCTCGAATGCGTCCATGGCGCGACCGCGCGCTTGCTCCATGAGCTGGTCGCGGCTGAACAAGCGCCGAGGCGTCTGCAAAAACGTGGTGAGCAAGCGGAATTCGGCATTGGAGAGCGCCACCACCAGGCCGGTAGGCGAGACCAGGTTGCGCTCGTCGCGGTGCAGCTCCCAGCCATCAAAGCAGACCACCTCGCTGCGCGCCAGGATGGGCGTGCTGTCCTTGCTGCCCAGGGCACGGCGCAGCACGGTGTGGATGCGGGCCACCAGTTCGCGCGGCTCAAAGGGCTTGCCCATGTAGTCGTCGGCACCGTTCTCCAGGCCCATGATGCGGTCAAAGGTGGTGGTGCGCGCGGTCAGCATGATGACGGGGATGTGCGAGCGCTCGCGGATCTCGCGCGAAAGCGTGAGCCCGTCGGTACCGGGCAGCATGACGTCCAGCACCACCAGGTCCACGCGCTGGCGTGCGAGCTGTTGGCGCATGCTGTCGGCATCAAACGCCGTGTGCACCTCAAAGTTGAAGCGGCCGAGGTACTCCGCCAGCAGGGTGGTGATGTCGGCGTCATCGTCGACGAGGAGGATGGAAGTTTTGGTGCTCATGGGACAGTCCTGACGGCCGCCCCAGTGTAGAAAAAGCGCCCTCGCCCGAAGCGCGGAATTGGCCGGCAAGCGCACCCCAGTTGTGCGCCTGAATGGGGCTTTTGTACCAAGCCTGATACACAGCCGACAAACCCGCGATACCTGCGCTTCCAAGAATTGGTGACGTCGCTCGGTGCTTTGCATTCCGGGTGGCACCCCACCACCAACCAGAAAGGAAGTGACCATGAGCACGATCAGCGGGGTGAGCGGTTCCAGCAACGTCTGGGCCGCCCTGAACACCCAACGCAGCCAGCACCAGGCCAAGATGTTCGCCAAAGTGGATACCGACAGCAGCGGCGGCGTCGACCAGACCGAACTCGGCACCATGCTGACTGACATCAGCGAAAAAACCGGCGTCAGTCTGGGCAACGCCAAGGAACTGTTCACGCAGATGGACAGCAACAGCGACGGCAGCCTCTCCAGTGATGAACTGGACGCGGGCATGAAGGCCCTGATGCCACCGCCCTCCAGCACCATGGAGTTTGCGCACTCGCGCGGCATGGGCGGCAGCGGAGGCAGTCAGGACGACCTGTTTGCCAAGGTGGACACCGATGGCGATGGCTCTGTGAGCCAAGACGAACTTACCGTGCTGACCGACAAAATCAAGTCCGACACCGGCCAGGACGTGAGCCAGGACTTCAGCAAGCTCGACACCGATGGCAACGGCAGCTTGAGCCAGGCAGAGTTTGAAGCTGGCCGCCCGCAGCCCCCAGAAGTCAGCCAGGGCGCACAAGGGCCCGGTGGGCCGGGCGGTGCCCGTGGCCCAGGTGGCCCTGGCGGTGCACGGGGTGCATCATCGAGCGACACCAGCTACGACCCGCTGGACACCAACCGCGACGGCACTGTGTCTGAGGTCGAACGCATGGTGGGCGAGCTGAAAGAAGCGATTGCCGGCCTCAGCAGCGGCGATGACAGCAGCAACACCGCCACAAAGCAGCAGATCGCCGAGCTGGCCCAGAAGATCTATGCCCAGGTGGCCCAGGGCCTGACCGAGAACAGCAGCAGTCTGAGCGTTTCTGCGTGATTTAGGCCTCTGGACCTTGTGGAATATGCGCAAGAAGCTCCTCTATTGATAGCAAATCCAGGCCGATCCACGCCCTGTGGACCCGGCCTGGTGCCGTCTTTACCGGTCTTTACATCTAGGGCATGAAGGCGAAACCCGTGGTCTGCACCATGGCAGCCATGCTCCCTCTGTCCTCTTCTTTCTTGCACCAGCCGCAGGTGCGGCGTAGTGCTGCAGCCGTCCTGCTGGCGGTGGCCACGCTGGCCAGCCAGGCGGCCAGCGCCCAGCCCGACAGTCCGCCCCTCCCCGCCGCAGCGGTTCCCTCCAGTTGGTCCCAAGCCAGCAGCGCCGCGCCCGATACCCTGGCCCAGTGGTGGGACAAGTTCAACGACGCCCAGCTCTCCGCCCTGGTGACCCTGGCGCTACAGGCCAACCCCAGCCTGCGCAAGGCCGAGGCCGCGCTACAGCAGGCCCGCGCCCTGCGCGACGCCAAGCAGGGCAGCCTGCTTCCCAGCCTGAGCGCCAGTGGCTCCGCACAACGCAGCCAGACCGATAGCCAAGCCGCCACCAGCAGCTTCAAGGCCGGGCTGGACGCGAGCTGGGAGCCCGACCTGTTTGGTGGCAAGCGCGCCGGACTGGACGCCACCGAGGCCGATGCCCAGGCCCAGCAGGCCACGCTGGCCGATGCCCAGGTGTCGCTCGCCGCCGAGGTGGCGCTGGCCTACCTGCAACTGCGCGGTGAACAAAGCCAGCTCACGATTGCCCAGACCAACCTGGCCAGCCAGCAAGAAACCCTGCAGCTGACCGACTGGCGCGCCCAAGCCGGCCTCACCACCAGCCTGGAAGTCGAGCAGGCCCGGACCTCCGTGGAACAGACACGCGCCGAGATTCCCAGCCTGCAGGCCAGCATCGCCGCCAGCCAGCACAGCCTGGCGGTGCTGACCGGGCAGGCGCCCACGGCACTGACCGAGCAGCTCGGCAGCGCCGGCCCGATCCCGAGCGCACCCGAACAACTGGCCCTGGCCTTTCCCGCGGACACGCTGCGCCAACGCCCCGATGTACGCGCTGAAGAGGCGCGCATCGCCGCCGCCCTGGCGCGCGTGCAAGTGGCCGATGCCGCGCGCTACCCCAGCTTCTCCATTGGCGGCTCGCTGGGCGTGAGTGCGCTCACGCTGGCGGGCCTGACCAACGGCGCCAGCGTGCTCGGCAGCTTGCTGGCCAGCGTGTCCTGGCCGGTGTTCGATGGCGGTGCCAGCGCTGCCACGCTGCGTGCGCAGCAGGCAGCACTCACGCAAGCCCAGGCCAGCTACCAGAGCACGGTGCTCACTGCCCTCAAGGATGTGGAAGACGCCCTGGCCGCCCTGCGCGGCCACCGCACGCGCCTACAGCACTTGCAAAGCGCGGCCACGGCGGCCGAGCTGGCGGCCCTGCTGGCGCAGCAGCGTTATGCCAGCGGCCTGATCGACTTCCAAACCGTGCTGAGCACCCAGCGCACGCTGCTCAGTGCGCAAAACAGCGTGGCCAGCACCCTCACCGACCTGGGCACCGACCACGTGCGCCTCTACAAGGCGCTGGGCGGCGGCTGGCAGGCCGCGCCCTCCTCCGCCCCCTCTTCTTCCGCAGGACAACCATGAGCTCCGACCTGACTCCCTCCCCCTCTGCCACGCCCAGCACCGCTGCCGTTCAGGCCCTGCTGCAAACTGCCCCCCAGCGCGCCTGGTGGCGCCGCCCCATCGTGCTGGCCAGTGTGGCTGCCGTGCTGCTGGCCCTGGGCGCCACCTACGCGCTGAAGGCCCGCAGCCAAGCCCAGGCCGCGCCCAGCTATGTGAGTGAAACCGTGCAGCGCGGCAACCTGACGCTAAGCGTGTCCGCCAACGGCACGCTGCAGCCCACACGCTCGGTCAATATCGGCAGCGAGCTCTCGGGCACGGTGCGCAATGTGCTGGTGGACGTGAACGACCGCGTGCGCAAAGGCCAGCTGCTGGTGGAGCTGGACACCGCCAAGCTGACCGACCAACTCACCAAAAGCCGCGCTGCCCTGAGCGCCGCACAAGCCAAGGTGGCACAGACCGTGGTCACGGTCAAAGAAGCACAGGCCAGCCTCGCGCGGCTCGAAGAGGTGTCGCGCTTGTCGGGCGGCAAGGTACCCGCCAAGAGCGAGCTCGACAGTGCCCGCGCCACGCTGGAGCGTGCCCAGGCCGACGAGGCCAGCGCGCGCGCCAACGTGACCGAAGCGCAGGCCGGCGTGTCCAGTGATGCCACCAACCTGGCCAAGGCCTCCATCCGCTCGCCGATTGACGGCGTGGTGCTCACCCGCAGCGTGGAACCCGGCAACGCCGTGGCCGCATCACTACAAGCGGTCACGTTGTTCAGCGTGGCCGAAGACCTGAGCAAGCTGCGCCTGCAGGTGAATGTGGACGAGGCCGATGTGGGCTCGGTGAAGGTGGGGCAAAAAGCCAGCTTCACCGTCAGCGCCTACCCCTCGCGCAAGTTCCCCGCCACCATCACCCGCGTGGCCTACGGCTCCACCACCACCGAAAACGTGGTCACCTACATCACCTACCTGGAGGTGGACAACAGCGACCTGACCCTGCGCCCCGGCATGACGGCCACGGCCACCATCACCGCCACAGAGCGCAAGGACGCACTGCTGGTGCCCAACACCGCGCTGCGCTACAGCCCCAGCACGGGCAAGCCTGCGGCCCAAAGCAACAGCATTGTGGGCAGCCTGATGCCACGTATGCCCGGTGGCAGTGGCAACCGCAAGAGCGCGGGCAGTGCCGGGGGTGCGGGTGGCAAACAAGTCTGGGTGCTGCGCGACGGCGCGCCCGTAGCCGCGCCGGTACAAACCGGCATCAGCGACGGCCGCATGACCGAGGTGACCGGCGGCGAGCTGACAGCCGACATGCGCGTCATCACCGACCAGCGCAGCGGCGGAGCCGGCAAATGAGCACAAGCACTGCGGCTGTTCCGCTGATCGAGCTGCGCGGCGTGACCCGCACCTACGGCCAAGGCGCCACGGTGCTGCAGGCGCTCAAGGGCGTGGACCTGCGCATCGAGGCCGGTGACTTTGTCGCCATCATGGGCCCCAGCGGCTCGGGCAAGTCCACCGCCATGAACACGCTGGGCTGCCTGGACACGCCCACTACTGGCGAATACCTGTTCCAAGGCGTGCACGTCGAAACCTTGGGCCGCGACCAGCGCGCCCAGCTGCGCCGCCACTACCTGGGCTTTGTGTTCCAGGGCTTTCATTTGCTGCCACGCACCAGCGCGCAAGAGAATGTAGAACTGCCCCTGCTCTACCGCGGCGAATCCGCCAGCGCTCGGCGCAAGGCCGCCGCACGCGCATTGGCCCAGGTGGGCCTGCAGGGCCGCGAGCACCACACCCCGGCCGAGCTATCGGGCGGGCAGCAACAGCGCGTGGCGATTGCACGCGCCATCGTCACCGAACCCACGGTGCTGCTGGCCGACGAGCCCACCGGCAACCTGGACACCCAGCGCAGCGCCGAAATCATGGAGCTGCTGCAAGACCTGAACGTGCAACACGGCATCACCGTGCTCATGGTCACGCACGAGCCTGACATGGCGGCCTATGCCAAACGCATCGTGCGATTTGTGGACGGCGTGATCGAGAGCGATGTGCCAAACGCCCACCCGGTGCGCCGCCACGCCGCAGCGCAAGAAGAGGTGCACTGATGTTTCTCAACACCATCTGGCTCGCCCTGCGCTCCATCCGGCGCAACCTGATGCGCTCCTTCCTCACCATCCTGGGCATCGTGATCGGTGTGAGCGCCGTCATCACCATGGTCACGCTGGGCAACGGCGCTACCCAAGCGGTGCAAACCCAGATCTCGAGCCTGGGCACCAACCTGCTGCAGATCCGCCCCGGCCAGCGCATGGGCCCCGGCAGCGGCGGAGCCAGCGCGCCTTCATTCAAGGAAGTGGACGCCACTGCCATCGCCAGCCAGATCGGCGGCATTGCGGCCGTGGCACCCGAGTCACGTGCCAGCACCACCCTCGTAGCCAACGGACGCAACTGGACATCCAGCGTGGTGGGCAGCAGCAACGCCTGGCTCACCACCGGCAACTGGCAGCTGAAAGAAGGTCGCGAATTCAGCGAGGACGATCTGCGCGCGGGCGCCGCCGTCTGCATGATTGGTGAAACCGTGCGCCGCGAACTCTTTGGCAACACCCCGGCCTTGGGCCAGGCGCTGCGGGTGAAGCAGGTGTCCTGCGAGGTGGTGGGCATCCTCGGCTCCAAGGGCCAAGGCAGCTTTGGCAACGACCAGGACGATGTGGTGCTGGTGCCGCTGAAGACCCTGCAGCGCCGCATCACCGGCAATACCCGCGTCAACACCCTGCTGGTATCCATGGCCGAGGGCAGCGACGCCACCCGCATCAAAAGCGGCATCACCCAGCTGCTGCGCGAGCAGCGCAAGCTGGCCGATGGGGTGGAAGACAACTTCAACGTGCTGGACACCAAGCAGCTGGCCGACACGCTGTCGGGCACCACACAGATCATGACCACGCTCTTGGGCGCGGTAGCCGCGGTGAGCCTGCTGGTGGGCGGCATTGGCGTGATGAACATCATGCTGGTGAGCGTGACCGAGCGCACCCGCGAGATCGGCCTGCGCCTGGCCATTGGCGCGCTGGAGCGCGAGGTGCTGCTGCAGTTCCTGATCGAAGCCGTGGTGCTCGCATCCCTGGGCGGCCTGATGGGCGTGGCACTGGCCACCGTGGCATCGCTGGGCCTGGCCACGCTGATGCAAATCCCCTACACCTTCGACCTCGGCGTCAACCTGCTGTCCTTTGCCTTCTCCGCGGCGATTGGTGTGGTGTTCGGCTTTGTGCCGGCACGGCGCGCGGCGCAGCTGGACCCGATTGAGGCACTGCGGCACGAGTAGTGCGGGGCGGGGGCCTTGTTACTGCTTGTTACACGACTCACCCAAACGGGGGATATCCAAATGGACTATTGCCACATAAAGTCGGCCGCAGTATAAGAAGCCCCCTTTGGTAGGTGGTGCACTACGACAACCACAAGCACCACCCATGTCGGCCCCCTCACACGCAGCAACCGGATCATTGAAAGCCGCCAAGACACCGACACCTACCAAAACCGCAGCAGCAACAGCGGCGGCTCCATAAGTGTCGGCACCCAAGGCGGCTCGGGCAGCATCAGTTTCGGCAAGTCCAACACCGACAGCAATTACGCCTCCGTCACCCAACAGTCCGGCATCCAAACCGGCGACGCCGGGTTTGACATCACCGTACAGGGCAAGACCCAGCTGGTAGGCGGCGTCATCAGCACCACCGACACGGGGGTGAAAAACGGCAACAACAAGATCACCAGCGCAGGCGGCATCAGCACCCAGGACATCCAAAACAGCGCCAGCTACACCGCAGAGAGCAGCCAAGTGACCGTTGGCACCAGCGCTGGCTCCAGCAGCGCGGGGTTTGGCAATGAATCCGGCAACGCTGCCAGCACCACCAAGGCCGGCATATCGGGGATTGCGGGTAACACGGCTGCCAGAACGGGCGACGCAGAAACTGGCATCCAAAAGATCTTCAACCAACAGGCGGTGGCTGACAACGTCAACGCGCAGGTGCAGATCACCCAAACCGCAGGCCAGCAGGTGCCCAAGGCCACGGCCACGGCCATGGACAAGCAGGCCAATGACCTTGCAGCCCAAGCCAGAGCAGAAACAGACAGCACCAAGAAACAAGCGCTGCTGGATGAAGCCAAGAAGTACGAAGAAGGCGGCATCTACCGCATTGCTGCGCACACCCTGTTTGGGGCCTTGAGTGGAGGAGTGGGCGGAGCCGCAGCGGCAGGCACAGTGGCATACAACGCCCAAAACCTCAACGACCTGCAAGCCGAACTCACCAAGACACTCACAGATGCAGGCGTAGGCGAGAAGACCGCAAAGCCATTGCCAATGTGACCTTCAATGCGGGTGCGCTGGTAGCGGGCAATGCGGTGGGGGGCGGCGCGGGGGCTGCGGCTGCGCTGAATGTGGATGCTAATAATCGGCAGTTGCATCCAGATCAAATCAAGCGCATTCAAAAACTCAGCGCTGATCCCAAAAAGCAGGAGCAACTCACCGCAGCTCTATGCGTCTTGCAAAACTGTGATGTTGACGGCTTGAGTGGATATGACAGCGATGGGAAAACCATCTACGACGCTGGCAGAAAGCTTCAAACCAGTAACCCTGAGTTATTCAAGCAACTGGTTCAAGAAGTGAACGGTGCGGGTTTGCTCAGTGGGCAGTTTGCTTACCAGGCCGGTGGCTGGGACTTCTCCAAAGATGCTGTTGGAAAAGAAGTTGCCGACAAAGTTCAAGCGGCAAAAGATGCGTGGGACCTGCTTGCTACACCGAGACCCACCGACCTGGGCGCGCTGGGCAAAGGAGTTGTCAAAGGACTGGCCAATAACGTCAAAGATGGGCCGCAGTACCCGATTGATAATCAAGACGAAAAAGCAGGGGCTCTACTTGCCAATACCGCCTTGGTGGTCGGCCCTGGCGTAGTTGCAGGGGTCGAAGGCACGCTCAATGCCATGGGCAGAGCCTGGGAAGCGGGTAAAGTCCTGAATGCGGGAGAAATTGCCATGTCCAATGGTGGCAATATCTCTGCGCAGCAAATTACCCGTGTCGGAACGTCCGCTGCGCTGGATACGGCGGAAATCGGCAAGCTTGGCACCCTGGATTCGCTCAACTCCACTGCCGCAGGCACACTACGCGAAACGGTATCGAACAGCTACTTTGAGCGCAATGGGTTCAAGGCCTTGGATGGTAAATGTGGCTCCAACTGTTTCGACGGGGTTTACATCAAGGGTGATCAGGTGATCGTCAATGAGGTCAAGCCGCTGAATGCGGATGGGTCGATTCAGTTGAATCCTTCGCAACCCTCGGGGCTGCCTACGCAGGGGACGACTCAATGGGTTCTCGACAGAGCCGACTTCTTGAAAAAATCGTCTGATCCTGTCTTAAAGCAAACTGGACAGAAAATTTTGGATGCCTACGACTCGGGTAACTTAATGACTACGATTACCGGTATTAACAAAAATGGGATGACCATCGTAAGGGTTAAGCCATGAGCGCCGAGTTGCGGGAAGCATGGCTGTTGCGTATTGCTGCTCCCGAAAATTACGACTCGAAATCACATGCCCTTGCGTACGTAGAAAACCGAAGCCATGGCATCAATCGACCCGGAACGCTAACCACCATTGCGCAAACTCCGATACACAGAGGTCTAAAGTCTTACTTCATTGATGGTAGCTTGGCTGGTTTGAAGCAAAACTTCTATGTCACTACAAAGCTCCTGGAAGCGAGTCAGCATAAGGGTTGGGATGCCTTTGCCGCCTACCAACCCTTCCTCTACGGCTTGCTAAGCGACAGCCCCGAGATATACGAATGGCTGGCCCACGCAGAACTCAAAAATAGAGATTACGTTAAAGGTCCCCACTTCCTCTTTCACCAGTTTCAACTGGTCTTACGCCAAGACGACACCGCATTGCGCGAAACCATTGCAATCGTTGCCAAGAAGGGCAGCAACCGTGACAAAGCTCTAGCCGCTGCGGGTGAAGACTTCTTCTCACTGCTGCTCAAGCGTGACAAAGAGAGCTTGCAGGCGCTGATTGAAGGCTACGCCAAAATCAAGTCCGCCCAAGAACTTGAAGGGCAGTTCTTGGCAGGCTTTGCCGTTATCCACGCCAAACTCTGCTGGATGCGTGGCATTGAGGTGGAAATCAAGAATCCTTTGGTTCCCATGCCTCTGCTACCCGTGCAGCCCCTGGACACTTACGACGTGGAATATGACTTTCTTCGCCCCGGCTGGGTGCCACCGCCACTCAGCTTGCTCGACAAAGTAAGGCGCTGGTTCAAGTAGGCAAGCCGAATGAACACCCACTCCCACCGCCTAGTCTTCAACTCCTCCCGAGGCCATGTGATGGCTGTCAATGAAGCAGAAACAGGCAAGCCCGGCACTACTGGCATTTTTTCATCAAACAGGCCTCCAGCACCCGCGAAATATGCGCAAGAAGCTCCTATTTCGATAGCAATTCGCGCAGCGCCTGGGGGTAGATCAGGTGCTCTTGCGTGAGCACACGGGCGGCCAGCGCATCCGCGTCGTCGGTGGGCAGCACCGGCACCACGGCCTGGGCCAGGATGGGGCCGTGGTCCAGCTCGGCGGTCACCAGGTGCACGGTGGCACCGGCAAACTTGCAGCCCGCTTCGATGGCGCGCTGGTGCGTGTGCAGGCCGGGGAAGGCGGGCAATAGCGAGGGGTGGATGTTGGTCAGGCGCCCTTCGTAGTGCGCGGTAAAACCCGGCGTGAGGATGCGCATGAAGCCTGCCAGCACCACCAGCACCGGCGCCTCGGGCGTGGTGTGGCGGTCAATCTCGGCCATCAGTGCGGCGTCAAACGCTTCGCGGCTCTCATAGCTCTTGTGGTCCAGCACGGCGGTGTCTATGCCCTGCTCTTTGGCAAACACCAGGCCGCCGGCGGTGCCCTTGTTGCTGATGACGGCGGAGATGCGGGCGCCAAAGCGGCTCTCCCAGTCTTCGCGCTGGGCGGCACGCACGATGGCGGCCATGTTGGAGCCGCCGCCAGAGATCAAA
Organism: Rhodoferax sp.; assembly: GCF_034519335.1. Classification (GTDB taxonomy): domain Bacteria; phylum Pseudomonadota; class Gammaproteobacteria; order Burkholderiales; family Burkholderiaceae_C; genus Allorhodoferax. The sequence continues at coordinate 43,495 of NZ_JAXHOL010000012.1, read as the reverse complement.
ATGACGATGTTTTTCATAACTGGCTGAATTATGACCACCCCCGTTCTCTTGACCCCTGTTGAAGCCCGCGTGCTGGCCACGCTGATGGAAAAAGCCCGCACTGTGCCCGACAGCTACCCACTCACCCTGAACAGCCTGCTGCTGGGCTGCAACCAGAAAACCAGCCGCGAGCCGCTGATGGAACTCAGCGAATCCGAAGTGAGCAGCGCGGTGGACACGCTGCGCGAAGCCGGCCTGGTGCACGAGACCACCGGCGGACGTGCCACCAAGTTCACCCACAACGCACAGCGCGGCATTGGCGTGCCAGAGCAAAGCGCCGTGCTGCTGGGCCTCTTGATGCTGCGCGGCCCGCAGACCGCGGCCGAGCTGCGCCTGAACGCCGAGCGCTGGTACCGCTTTGCCGACACCTCGTCGGTGGAGGCCTTTCTGGATGAGATGCAGGAGCGCAGCGAGGAGAAGGGTGGCCCGCTGGTTATCAAGCTGGACCGCGCACCCGGCGCGCGCGAACAGCGCTGGGCCCACCTGCTGTGCGGGCCGGTGGATGCCAGCGCCGCTGTGGCCAGCCGTATGGCTACTACCGGTTCAGCGGCCAGCGCCGACTTGCAGACCCGCGTGGCGCAGCTGGAAACTGAGCTGGCCGAGCTGCGCAGCACGGTGCAAAAACTGTGTGCCGAGCTGGGTTTGTCACAACCCGGACAAAACGAATAGAACGGTCGTGCTAAAACACGGACTCAGCAGCCCTGAGCCGCCTGATACACCGCCCACACACCAAAAACACACTGGAGACATCCCCCCATGGATTTGGCTTTCACCCCCGAAGAACAGCAGTTCCGCGAAGAGATTCGCGCATGGGTTGGCGCGAACCTGCCCGCCGACATTGCCCACAAAGTGCACAACGCCCTGGAGCTGACCCGCGAAGATATGCAGCGCTGGGCCAAGATTTTGGGCAAAAAGGGCTGGCTGGGCTTTGGCTGGCCCAAAGAGTTTGGCGGCCCGGGCTGGACGGCGGTGCAAAAGCACTTGTTTGAAGAAGAGTGCGCGCTGGCCGGTGCGCCGCGCATCGTGCCCTTTGGCCCGGTGATGGTGGCACCGGTCATCATGGCCTTTGGCACGGCCGAGCAGCAACAGCGCTTTTTGCCAGGTATCGCCAGCGGCGAGGTGTGGTGGAGCCAGGGCTACAGCGAACCGGGCTCCGGCTCGGACCTGGCCTCCGTCAAGACCCGCGCAGAGCGCCAAGGCAACAAGTACATCGTCAACGGCCAGAAGACCTGGACCACGCTGGGCCAGTATGGCGAGTGGATCTTCTGCCTGGTGCGCACCAGCACCGAGGGCAAGCCGCAAACCGGCATCAGCTTCCTGCTGATCGACATGAAGAGCCCCGGCGTCACCGTGCGCCCCATCATCATGCTGGACGGTGGCCACGAGGTGAACGAAGTCTTCTTCGACAACGTGGAGGTGCCGGCCGACAACCTGATTGGCGAAGAGAACAAGGGCTGGACCTACGCCAAGCACCTGCTGAGCCACGAGCGCACCAACATTGCCGACGTGAACCGCAGCAAGCGCGAGCTGGAACGCCTCAAGCGCATCGCCAAGCGCGAAGGCGTGTGGGAAGACAGCCGTTTCCGCGACGAAATTGCCAAGCTGGAAGTGGACGTGGTGGCGCTGGAGATGATGGTGCTGCGCGTGCTGTCGGCCGAAAAAAGCGGCAAGAACTCGCTGGACATTGCGGGCTTGCTCAAGATTCGCGGCAGCGAGATTCAACAGCGCTACAGCGAGCTGATGATGCTGGCCGCTGGCCCCTTTGCCCTGCCACTGGTGCGCGAGGCCATGGAGGCGGGCTGGCAGGGCAACTTCCCTGGCGGCGAAGTGGGCAACGCGCCCCTGGCCTCCCACTACTTCAACCTGCGCAAGACCACCATCTACGGTGGTAGCAACGAAGTGCAACGCAACATCGTGTCCCAGGTTGTCCTGGGCTAAGAGGAGACAGACATGGATTTCGATTTCTCTGACGACCAGGAACAACTGCGCGATGCCGTGCGCAAGTACGTAGACAAAGGCTATGACTTCGAGCGCCGCCGCTCCATCACCAAGGCCGGCGGCTTTGACCGCGCTGCCTACACCGAGCTGGCCGAGCTGGGCCTCACCGGCCTGTACGTGCCCGAAGACGGCGGTGGCATGGGCATGGGGCCCATTGAAGGCATGGTGGTGATGGAAGAGCTGGGCCGTGGCATGGTGCTGGAGCCGCTGGCCCAGGCGCTGATCGCAGGCGCAGTGATTGCAGGCTACGCCGACGCCGCCACCAAAGCTGCCTGGCTGCCCGGCGTGGCGAGTGGCGACAAGCTGGTGGTGCTGGCCTACCAGGAGCGTGCCAGCCGCTACGCACTCGACACCATTGAAGGAAAAGCCCACCAAGCCCCCGGTGGCTATGTGCTGAACGCTACGAAAAGCATAGTAGCCGCGGGCGACCAGGCCGACGCCTACCTCGTCTCGGCCAAGGTCAACAGCGTGATGGGCCTGTTCTTGGTGGAGCGTGAATCGGCCGGTGTGAGCACCCGCGGCTACGGCACGCAAGACGGCAGCCGCGCCGCCGAAGTCACCTTCAAGAACGCCCCCGCCACCCTCATCACCACGCAAGGCCTGGCCGCGCTGGAGCACGCCGTGGACGTGGGCATTGCTGCCACCTGCGCCGAGGCCGTGGGCGTGATGGACAAGACCATGGCGCTGACCGCCGAGTACCTGAACACGCGCAAGCAGTTTGGCGTAGCCATCAGCAGCTTCCAGGCCCTGCGCCACCGTGCGGCCGACATGAAGATGCAGCTGGAACTGGCCCGCAGCATGAGCTACTACGCCAGCCTCAAGCTCAACGCCCCCGCACCGGAGCGCCGCGCGGCCATGGCCCGCGCCAAGTACCAGCTGGGCCAAAGCATGCGTTTTGTCGGCCAGCAATCGGTGCAGCTGCATGGCGGCATTGGCGTGACGGACGAGTACATCGGCAGCCACTACTTCAAGAAACTCACCCAGCTGGAAATGACCTTTGGCGACAGCCTGCACCACCTGGGCGAGGTGTCGGCCCGCATGCAAGACACGGCTGGCGTGTTTGCCTAAACAGGCCAGGGGCTGCGCGGCACACAAGCCCCAGCCCCTGCATTGAAACCACCATGGCGATCTACCTCCAATGTGTGGCTAAGCGCATGCGCGGTGGCTACAAACACGAACACCTCCACATCCTTTGGTGGGTGCAGGTGGTGGACGGCAAGCCCACCAGCGAGACTGGCTTCTCCACGAAAGAGCAGTTGATCGAGTACGTGGAGTCCAGCGGCCCCCAAGCCCTGTGGTGCCCCGCCACCAAACCCGGCCAGCCTGGTGCGTGGGTGGGCGTGCAAACCTTGGGGCGGAAGAAGTATCTGCAGGCTTTTCGGGATGGACGGCCTACGGAGGACTTGTTGGGGTTGCCAGACAAGTAGGCGCTTGCGTTTCCTTCAAAACCAAACTATCGATCAGCTTCTTATACTTGCGGGGGAGTCCATACACGACCAATTTAGGCTCCAGGCTGCCATGCGAAGTAGTCAAACAACACTGGAGCACCGCCTGCAACCACGCAGTATTCGCGCACGACAGCTTGGCATAAAGAATACGTTTCTTCAGTGGCAATGAGTCCCATAGTGGGCTTTGCGAGGGGTAAAGCTCCGCTCAGGTGGGCATTGATCTTGGCAAGAGTCTGCCGATCAAGAGCGCAGTGACCAAATCGAACAAATTGGATGCCGAGGGCGGGATCGGGCAGGCTGTGTTGGGTAAGCCACTTGATGTACAGGTCAATAAGTTTGTATTTGTGCGCAACCGAAAGTCCTCTGCCCTGGGTTTCCATCCATTTTTGCTGAAGGGAACAAGAAAGGCCTTGATGCCAGCCTTCGAAGGCTTCCATAGAGTCAAGCGAAGACGGATCTGTCTGAAGGATTGTCTGAGAGGTATGGCACGCCCAATTGCGAAAAAGTCTTGATGGACTGCTCTGCCAACCTGTGTATGCCCGAAAAGTATTGCCGCCGACGCCATAACTTTCGTCGTGCGAATCCCAGGCGAGGTGCGCGACTTGATCTTGCTGAATTCGGGGTAAGGCTCGCTGGTAGGCAAGTAAGTGTGGCTCGGAAATGAACTGGGTGATGTCGGGCATAACGTTCCGTGGTGCTTAAGGTGTTGTGGGCGTCAAACAGGTCTTATGAACAAAGTCGTATGGCCCCATCTTTCTCTCCCGTGTATTGATTAAGTGCTTGATTTCAGTAGTGTCCCAACGTTTTTCAGAGGAGAACGAGCTGTTGAGGCTCGGAACTCAGATCTGAATCCGCTGAGGGTGGTGTAAGTAGTTGATTTATTGGGGTTTGTTCAAACATGGTCAGGCTCAGGATTTGTAGGATTTCGTAAAGGCTGTGATGCTCAAGATGCAGACGTTTCTTTGTTATGGCGATCAGCACGTAGGTGCACACCGCGATCCAAATTTGCGTCTTCACGGCGTTCTCGCTGGTACCCAAAAAAGCCTTGATGCGCAAGTGCTGCTTGATCCATTTGAAGAACAACTCGACCTTCCAACGCTGGCGATACAGGTCGGCAATGAGTTCGGGTTTCAAGGCGAAGTTGTTGGTCAGAAACGTGATGCGCTTGCCGGTTTCGTCTTTGACGACAACCCTGCGCAAAGCGGCTGGGTAATCCTTGCTGGAGTAGAAAACCGTGAGCACGCCGATCTGGTCGCAGATGACGTTGCTGGTGTTGCGGTCCACGGGGTTGGAGTAGCGCCGCTTGAACTGGGTATTGCTCTTGGCACGCGTCACGAAGAAGGCCTGGGCCTGATGAATGACATACAGCCTTTTGAAGTCCAGATACCCGCGATCCAGCAGGTAGAAGGCCCCGGCTTCGAGCACCAAGTCGTCCATCACATTGACCTCGTGGGTCTTGCCATCGGTGATGTGAATGAAGCTGGGGATGGAGCCATGCAGATCCAGCAAGGTGTGCAGCTTGATAGCGGCCTTGGTGGAGCGAAACGGTGCCCACGGATGCAACGACAGACACAAGTCGATGGTGCTGGCGTCGAACGCATAAACGGCCGCATCCAGGTCGATTCCCAGTGGCTCCTTGGCATACAGCGGTCTGGCCATGCCAATCAGGTGTTGGGCAAAGTCGGCGTAAATCTGCCATGGACGAGTGGCATTCGCATTGGCCAGTGTGTTGCGCGAAATCGTAGAGCAGCGAAAGCCCATGTGGTAAAGCCGATTGGCTTGCGCCCGCAGGTTGACTTCGATATCGCGAAGGGACTCCCGGTAGGTCAGTTGCGCAAAGGCCATGGCGAAGAACTGGTCCAGGCACGAGAAATCTTTGACCTTGTGGTCGCCCCGATGCTTGGCCACACACCTGCGAAAGGTGCTCATGGGCAGATAGGCCATGAGCTGAGAAAACACGAGCTTGCCTTGGTGCATACCGGCCCTTCGCGCTCTCGCGCAAAAGGCCACAAGTCTGACGCTCGACGTTCAAATCGAGACCAGACCGGAATGTCGAATTCTGCAAGCAAATCATTAACTTACGAAGTCCTGATGTGAGAACGTTGGGACACTACTGGCTTGATTTATATCTGTTCTCGCAAATTCAAAGCTGCCGGGTTTTTATGAAAATTAAGCCAAAACCGGCAAAGCCGCTGTTGAACAAACAACTGCCTGGCAAAGTGCCAATCTAGAAGGCCAGAACGAGGTGGCGTATGCCCGCGATTAGGATGCCACCGGAAATCATCATCATTAACGCAGCATAGAGGTGATAGCAGATAGGGTGCTCTGCGTAAACAATGCCGCCCCAACGGAAGAATGTCGCTCGTTGATGCCACTTACAAGCCGTGTCGATAGATACTGGGACTCCGGTGAGGAGGAGGCCTAGGGATACAAGCCAAGGTTGAATCGTAGCGCCACCCCATGGAAGTTGAGAGGCTCCCAAGCTTGCGAGCCCCAACACCAGCATGGCGGCAGCTGCAACATCGAACCGTACGAAATGCCGTTCCATCACCCCACCGCCTCATGACAAGCCACACACAGCTTGTTCCCCTCCGTATCCCGAAAGTACGCCCCGTAGTAGTGGGCGTGGTACTCCGGCCGCAGCCCCGGCGCACCTTCGCTGCTGCCGCCATGGGTCAGCGCAGTTTGGTACACCGCATCCACCTGCGCACGGCTATCCGCCAGAAAGGCCGTCATCTGCCCATTGCCCGCCGCGTGCGCGCCTTCAAACGGCTTGCCGACCAGAAATAGCGGCCGCGCCACGCCTTCGGTTTGCCAGCCGGCCCAGGGGCGGCTGCGGTCAATGAAGCGTTGTTGCTGGCCCAGGGCCTGCATCACGGGGGCGTAGAAGCGCAGCGCGCGTTCAAAGTCAGTCGCGCCGACAAAGATGTGGGAAAACATGGGCTCCTCCGGTGGGCTGCCCCGCCGATAGGCTAGTGCGGCAGCCTCAACATGCTATCAAATCAGAAGCTGCTCGCGCAGTATCCACGGGGGCTAGAGGCCTAAAAGGCTCAAAAAACTAGACCAGCCCGGCTTCCAGCAGCTCGCGCTTCACATAGGCGTAGTACAGCGGCGCGGCCACCAGGCCGGCCACGCCAAAGATGGCTTCGCCCACAAACATGACGGTGAGCAACTCCCAGGCGGTGGTGCCGGTACGCTTGCCCACCACTTTGGCGTTGATGACGTATTCAAACTTGTGGATGGCAATGAGGAACATAAGGCAGGCCAAGCCCACCATAGGCGCTACCGACATGCCGGCCAGCGTGAGCACGCCGTTGCACAGCAGGTTGCCCACGATGGGGATCAGCCCGGCAAAGAAGGTGAGCGCCACCAGCATGCCCGAGTACGGCACCACCACATCAAACAGTGGCAAGGCACCAAACAGGAACAAGGCGGTGCAGACGGCGTTGAAAGCGGCAATCCAGAACTGGGCGACCACAATTTGGCGAAACGCGCCGATGAAATGCCGGGCACGGGTGCGCGCGGCAGCGCGCAGGGGCGCGGGGTCGGATACACCAGGGGTGCCCACAATCAGGCCACCAATAACCAGGCCAACGTAGGCGAGCAGCAGGCCTTGCAGGCTGGCGGAGCCAAAGCCGGTGATGGCGCGGGCCTGGCTTTGCAAATAGGCGGCCAACCAGGCCTGCGCAGCCACCAGGCCATCGGGCAGGTGGGCGGCCAAGTCCGGCGGCAGCTTTTGCCGAATCTCCAGCACGGTGCCCGCCAGGTGGTGCAGCAAGGCCGCGTATTGGGCGCTGGCCCCCAGCACCATGCCTTTGGCGTTGGACAAGACCAGACCAAACAGCACCAAAGGCACCAAGATGACCCAGGCCGCCGCCACAAACGGGCTAGGCCGCATGCGCCCCAAACGCTGGCTGGTGCTGAGCGCCTGCGCCACCATAAAGCCCAAGCACACGGCCAACAGGCCGGGCAACATGCCGTAGACCAAGACGGTCAAACAAATGATGCCCACCAGCACATACGAGCTGGCGGCGACAAAGCGGTGGGAGGTAGCCGTGCGGCCAGAAGGGAGGGGCTTGGATGTCATGGGTGCCGCGATGGTATCAACAGTGCCTGGGCGGGGCACGAATCCCCAAGGATTCAGGGGATGTCCACCCGCGCCACTGCCTATTGCGCCATGTCAAGACTGGTGTCAGCATGGCTGCCTAGACTGGCTGGAACATCACCGCAGGAGACCACGTGCTGCCCGCCTACATATCGCACCCCGATTGCGCCCGCCATGAGATGGGCCCCCACCACCCCGAGTGCCCAGAGCGCCTGGGCGCCATCCACGACATGCTGCTGGTCAAGGGCCTGCTGGATTACATGAACACCTACGACGCGCCCCTGGCCACCGAGGAGCAGCTGGGCCGCGCCCACGCCAGCAACTATGTGCATGAGCTGCTGGACGCGGCCCCCACCGAGGGCTACCACAAGGTGGACCCCGACACCGACATGAACCCCTACACCGTGCCCGCCGCGCTGCGCGCCGCCGGGGCTGCCGTGCAGGCCACCGACCTGGTGCTGACCGGCCAGGTGCCCACCGCGTTTTGTTGCGTGCGCCCGCCGGGCCACCACGCGGAGCGCGCAGCGGCCATGGGCTTTTGTTTCTTCAACAACGTGGCGGTGGGCATCCGCCATGCGCTGCATGTGCACGGCCTGCAGCGCGTGGCGCTGATCGACTTTGACGTGCACCACGGCAATGGCAGTGAAGACATCTTCCGTGGGGACGAGCGGGTGTTGATGTGCTCCATTTTTGAAGAAGGCCTCTACCCCTTTACTGGCGAAAACGCCAAGGGCCCCAACATGGTGAATGTGGGCCTGCCCGCACGCTCGGGCAGTGACAAGTTTCGCGACGCCGTGCGGACCCAGTGGTTGCCCGCACTGGATGCGTTTGCGCCGCAGCTCATCTACATTTCTGCCGGGTTTGATGCCCACCGCGAAGATGATATGGGCAACCTGGGCCTGGTGGATGCCGACTACGCCTGGGTCACCCGGCAGCTGATGGACGTGGCCCAGCGGCATTGCCAGGGGCGCGTCATCTCGTGCCTGGAAGGCGGCTACGTGCTCAACCCACTGGCCCGCAGCGTGGCCGAACACGTCAAAGTATTGATAGGCGCTGACTAGAGAACCCCATGGACAAACACTTTCTCACCCCCCTGTTCGCACCCCAATCCATCATTGTGTTTGCGGGGCCGGTGGACGACCCCGAGGCGCAGACGCCGCAAGCACGCGCCGTGGTGGCCTCGTTAAAGGCGCAAACCTTCAGCGGCAGCCTGCGCTTTTTGGACATCCACAGCACAGGCACGCTGGCCGAGCTGGCCCAGGCCCGCTCGGACCTGGCCATCATCGCCCTGCCCGCCAAGGATGTGACCGCCGCGCTGGAGATTGCAGGCCGGGTGGCCTGCCGCGCTGCGCTCATCATTTCCAGTGGCATCACGGCCGAGCAGGCGGCCGAGCTGAAAAAGATTGCCCGCCGCGAAGGCGTGCACCTGCTGGGGCCCAACGGCCTGGGCCTGCAGCGCCCGCAGTTGCAGCTCAATGCCAGTGCGGCCGGGCCGCTGGCCCAGCGCGGCTCGCTGGCGCTGGTGTCGCAGTCGGGCGCGCTCACCTCGTCCATGCTGGACTGGGCGGCCAACAACGCGGTGGGGTTTTCATCGGTGGTGTCGCTGGGGCCGCACACGGCGGTGGACATTGCGCATGTGCTGGACTTTTTGGCCAACGACGCGCAGACGCAGAGCATCGTGGTCTACCTGGAGGGCATCTCCAGCGCGCGCCGCTTCATGAGTGCGCTGCGCATGGCGGCCAACGCCAAGCCGGTGGTGGTGCTGAAGGCCGGGCGCAAACCGGCGGGCAACGAGGCGGCGCAGACGCACAGCGGCACCATTGTGGGCAGCGACGATGTGTTTGACTCTGCGCTGCGGCGCGCAGGTGCGGTGCGGGTGCGCTCGTTTGTGGAGTTGTTTTCGGCCGCCAAGTGCCTGGCCTCGCGCTACCGCCCGGTGGGCAAGCGCCTGGCCATCGTCACCAACGGCGGCGGCCCCGGTGTGCTGGCGGCGGACTGGATCAACGAGCTGCAGCTGGCGCTGGGCAAGCTGTCGGCCGAATCGGCCGCCCAGCTCAAGCCGCTGCTGCCCGAACTTGCCTCATTAACCGATCTGGTGGACCTGTCGGAAGACGCCGGGCCCGAGCACTACCGTGCCGCCATCCAGGCGGCCAACCGCGACCGCGGTGTGGACGGCGTGCTGGCCATCTACTCGCCCAAGGCGGGCAACGATGCGTCTGCCGTAGCCACCGCCCTGGCGGAAGAGAAAAAAACCATGGTCAAGCCGCTGCTTGTCGTGCTGGATGGGCGACACCACGGTGAACGCAGCGCGCAGCATCTTCAAGGCGGCCGAGATCCCGAGCTTTCGCACGCCCGAGGCGGCGGTGGGGGCCTTTGGCAACATTGCATCCTTCTACCAAAACCAGCTGCTGCTGCAGCAAACGCCACCACCGCTGTCCACCCTGGCCAAGCCCGACATTGAGGGCGCACGCCTGGTGATTGAGAGCGTGCTGGCCGAGCGGCGCAAGGTGCTCACCGAGATGGAGTCCAAGACGCTGCTCTCGGCCTTCCACATTCCGGTCACGCAGACCATCCTGGCACGCAGTGCCAACGAGGCCATGATGATTGCCACGCAGCTGGGCTTTCCGGCGGTGCTGAAAATCGACTCACCCGACATCAGCCACAAGTCGGATGTGGGCGGCGTGGCGCTCAACATCATGAACGCCACCGGCGTGCGCGACACCTACAACGACATGGTGCAAACCGTGAAGAAGCTGCGCCCGGATGCGCGCATCAACGGCGTCACCGTGCAAACCATGGTGCGCCCGCGCCACGGGCGCGAGATCTACATTGGCCTGGTGACCGACGATCCGTTTGGTCCGGTGATTGCGTTTGGTGCGGGCGGCACCATGATTGAGCTGATCAACGACCGGGCGATGGAACTGCCCCCGCTCAACCAGTTTTTGGCACGCCGGCTGATTGAGCGATCCCGCGTGGCCGAGACGCTGGGCGAATGGCGGGGCAGCCAGCCCGCCAACGTGGACATGCTGGAGCAAATCCTGCTGCGCATCTCCGAGATGGTGTGTGAGCTGCCCCAGCTGCGCGAGATGGACATCAACCCCATCATCGTGGACGAGCATGGCGCAGTGGCGGTGGATGCGCGCATTGTGATTGACCACGCCACGCAGGGCGTGAGCAGCCGCATCCACAACTACAACCACCTCTCCATCCTGCCCTACCCCGCGCAGTACGAGCAGCTCTGGCCCATGCGCGATGGCGGCGAGTACACCGTGCGCCCCATCCAGCCCGACGATGCACAGATGCTGCAAACGCTGGTGCAAGGCCTGTCCAAGGAAAGCCGCTACTTCCGCTTTGTCTCCAGCATGCACGAGCTGCCACCGGCCATGCTGGCGCGCTTCACGCTGATTGACTACGACCGTGAGATGGCGCTGGTGGCGGTGCACAAGGAGCGCGTGGCCAATGGCGAGGGCGACTTTACCGAGACCGAGCGCATCGTTGGCGTGTCGCGCTACGTCACCAACCCCGACCAGTCCAGTTGCGAGTTCTCATTGGTAGTGGCCGACGACTACAGCGGCAAGGGCCTGGGCTCGCGGCTGATGCAGTCCATCATGGATGTGGCGCGCGACAAGGGCCTGAGCGAAATCGACGGCCTGGTGCTGGTACACAACCCCGGCATGCTGCGCCTGATGCGCAGCCTGGGTTTCACCGTCAAGACCTACGCCGAAGACCCCGACTTCAAGCTGGTGAGCCACAAGCTCTGATTTTTAGGCCATTTAGGCCCCTAGCCCTCGTGGATATTGCGCGAGCAGCTATTATTTCAGTAGCATCTGTGCCAACACCAGACGCGCGCTGGACAGGTTGGTGGCGCAAGGCACGTCGTGCACATCGCAGGCCCGCACCAGGGCGTTGATGTCGGGTTCGTGCGGCTGCGGGGTCATGGGGTCGCGCAAGAAGATCACCGCATCCACCTCGCCCACCGCCAGGCGCGCGCCAATCTGCAGGTCGCCGCCCCAGGGGCCGCTGAGCATGCGTTCCACCTCCAAGCCCAATTCATCCACCAAGCGCCCGCCCGTGGTGCCGGTGGCCATGAGCGTGCAGCGCTGCAAATAGGGTGCGAACTCTTTGGCCAGAATGACCATGGTGTCTTTTTTACGGTCGTGCGCAATCAGCGCAATGCGGGGGCGGTCTGACGGGGTGGGAGTGGCGGGGGCGTTGTGCATGCCTGCAATGCTAATCCAGCAGGCGCGAGGACTTGGGCACGTGCGCCATCAAAAACTCCATCTGGTCCGCCAGGATGCGGCGGTTGCGCAGGATGAAGTCTTCCCACAGGCTGGGCACATAGGGCGTGTAGAGCAGAGGCATGTGGGCCTGCTCGGGGGTGCGGTGGCTCTTGCGGTGGTTGCAGGGTTTGCAGGCGGTGACCACGTTCATCCAGGTGTCGATGCCGTTTTGGGCAAAGGGGATGATGTGCTCGCGGGTCAGCTCGCTCTCGTGGAAATGGCCACCGCAGTAGGCGCACACATTGCGGTCGCGGATAAAGAGCTTGGCGTTGGTCAGGCCGGGGCGCAGGTTGAAGGGGTTGATGTTGGGCACCCCGCGCGTGCCGATGATGCTGTTGACCTTGATGATGGACTGCTGGCCGGTGACGGCGTTGTGCCCACCATGGAACACGGCGACCTCGCCGCCAGACTCCCAGCGCACCTCGCCAGACGCGTAATGGATCACCGCCTGTTCCAGCGAGATCCAGGATTGGGGAAGCCCCTGGGCCGACAACTTCAAGACTTTCACGCAACGCCTCCATCAACGGTAAAACCTACCACCAACACGGACTGCAAAGGTCTGCAAGTGCGCACCAGACAGACGTCTGGGCCCTGCTAGGTGACAATATACCGTGTTTCCATGACAAATTGGCGTCCAGCCCCGGCAGCGTTTGCGCGGCCTGCTATCAAAAAGATAACAACTCCATGAAGGTTTTTCGCGGTTTCAAGCACCCTGGCGTTGCCAGCGCTAGTGCAGTCACGATTGGCAACTTTGATGGCGTCCACCGGGGCCACCAGGCCATGCTGGCCCTGCTCAAGGCCGAGGCGCAGCAGCGTGGCGTGCCCAGCTGCGTGCTGACCTTTGAGCCCCACCCGCGCGACTACTTTGCCGAGCTGCACAAAAAACCCGAACTGGCCCCGGCCCGCGTGGGCACCCTGCGCGACAAGCTGGACGACCTGGCCAAGGCCGGTGTGGACCAGACCGTGGTGCTGCCCTTTGACGCACGGCTAGCCAACCAGAGCCCGCAGGAATTTATCGACCAGGTGCTGCGAGGCGGCCTGGGCGCACGCTATGTGCTGGTGGGCGACGATTTCCGCTTTGGCAAGGCCCGGGCGGGCGACTACGGCTTGCTGGACGCGGCGGGCGACGCCCAGGGCTTTGATGTGGCGCGCATGAACAGCTACGAGGTGCACGGCCTGCGCGTCTCCAGCTCCGCTGTGCGCGACGCGCTGGGCCGGGGCGACATGGCTGCCGCGGCCCGCCTGCTGGGTCGGCCCTATTGCATCAGTGGGCACGTGGTGCACGGGCGCAAGCTGGGCCGCACGCTGGGCTTCAAGACGCTGAATCTGCGCTTTGCGCACTGGAAACCGGCCGCCAGCGGCATCTTTGTGGTGCTGGTGCATGGCCTGGCCGCCAAACCGCTGCAGGGCGTGGCCAACCTGGGCGTGCGCCCCTCGCTGGACCCGACGGATGTGAACGGCGGGCGCGTGCTCTTGGAGACCCATTGCCTGGACTGGCCCGCCGAGCTGGGCCCCGAGGGGGCCTACGGTAAAATCATCCGCGTGGAACTGCTACACAAACTGCACGACGAGCTGAAATACGACGGTCTGGACTCCCTCACCAAGGGCATTCACCAAGACTGCGACGATGCACGCGCCTGGCTCGCTGCGCGAATTTGACGGGGCCGCCCGACGCACTTTGCCCCGCGTCTTGCCCCCACCGCCTGCCGTGACAACCACCGCAGGGCATTCAACTCCCATTGAGATTTCGCCATGACTGACAAAGTTGATTACCGCAGCACCCTGAACCTGCCCGACAGCCCCTTCCCCATGCGCGGCGACCTGCCCAAGCGCGAACCGGCTTGGGTCAAGACTTGGAATGAAGAAGGCCTGTACAAAAAGCTGCGCGACGCGCGCGCTGGCGCCCCACTGTTTGTGCTGCACGACGGCCCACCCTACGCCAACGGGAAGCTACACATCGGCCACGCGCTGAACAAGGTGCTGAAGGACATGATCGTCAAGAGCAAGCAGCTTGGCGGCTTTGACGCGCAATACATCCCCGGCTGGGACTGCCACGGCTTGCCGATCGAAAACGCCATCGAAAAGCTGCACGGCCGCAACCTCAGCCGCGACGACATGCAGGCCAAGAGCCGCGCCTTTGCCACCGAGCAGATCGACCAGCAGCGCGAAGACTTCAAGCGCCTGGGCGTGCTGGGCGACTGGGAGCGCCCCTACAAAACCATGAACCCGGCCAACGAGGCGGGCGAAATCCGCGCCTTCAAGCGCGTCATCGAACGCGGCTTTGTCTACCGGGGCCTCAAGCCCGTGTACTGGTGCTTTGACTGCGGCTCCAGCCTGGCCGAGTTTGAGATCGAATACGCGGACAAGAAGAGCGACACGCTGGACGTGGCGTTTGAGTCCAACGACGCGGCCGGCCTGGCCAAGGCCTTCGGCCTGAGCGCCTTGCCAGCAGGCAAGCAGGCCTTTGCTGTCATCTGGACCACCACCGCCTGGACCATCCCCGCCAACCAGGCGCTCAACGCCCACCCCGAGCTGGAATACGCGCTGGTGGACACGCCCAAGGGCGTGCTGCTGCTGGGTGCCAACCTGGTCGAGAAGTGCATGGAGCGCTTCGGCCTGACCGGCACCGTGCTGGCCACTGCCAAGGGCGAAGCCCTGCGCGGCCAGGTGTTCCGCCACCCGCTGTATGACCTTCCCGCAGATGTCAACGTGGCAGGCAATGAATACAGCTACAAGCGCCTCTCGCCGCTGTACCTGGCCGACTATGTGAGCGACGGCGACGGCACCGGCATCGTGCACTCCTCGCCCGCCTATGGCGTGGATGACTTCAACAGCTGCATCGCCAACGGCCTGAAATACGACCAGATCCTCAACCCCGTGCTGGGCAACGGCGTGTACGCCGAAGAGCTGCCCCTGTTTGGCGGCCAGCACATCTGGAAAGCCTGCGCCAACGTCATCAACACCCTGCGCGACAACCACCGCCTGATGGCGACCGTAGGCATCACCCACAGCTACCCGCACTGCTGGCGCCACAAGACGCCGGTGATCTACCGCGCCGCCGCCCAGTGGTTTGTGCGCATGGACGAAGGCGATGGCGTGTTCACCAAAGACAAGGCCCCCAAGACCCTGCGCCAGCTGGCTCTCGACGCCATTGAGCACACCAGCTTCTACCCCGAGAACGGCCGCACCCGCCTGCGCGACATGATCGCCAACCGGCCCGACTGGTGCATCAGCCGCCAGCGCAGCTGGGGCGTGCCCATCCCCTTCTTCATGCACAAGGACAGCGGCGAGCTGCACCCGCGCACGATGGAGATCCTGGACCAGGCGGCGGACATTGTGGAGAAAGGCGGCATTGAGGCCTGGAGCCGCGTGACCGTGGAAGAAATCCTGGGCGCAGCCGATGCACCGAGCTACACCAAGAGCACCGACATCCTGGAAGTGTGGTTCGACTCTGGCTCCACCTTCCAGCACGTGCTGCGCGGCAGCCACAAAGACGCCTACGCCCGCCCGCCCTTCCACACCGAAGGGCCGGAAGCCGACCTGTACCTCGAAGGCCACGACCAGCACCGCGGCTGGTTCCACAGCTCGCTGCTGCTGGGCTGCGCACTCTACGACCGCGCGCCCTACCAGGGCCTGTTGACCCACGGCTTTGCCACCGACGGCCAAGGCCGCAAGATGAGCAAGAGCCTGGGCAACACGGTGGACCCGCAAACCGTGACCAGCAAGCTGGGCGCAGAAATCGCCCGCCTGTGGGTGGCCAGCACCGACTACTCGGGCGACCTCAACATCGACGACAAGATCCTGGCCCGCGTGGTGGACACCTACCGCCGCGTGCGCAACACGCTGAAGTTCCTGCTGGCCAACGTCTCCGACTTTGACCCGGCCAAGGACGCAGTGCCCGCCGACCAGCTGTTGGAGATCGACCGCTACGCCCTGAGCCGCGCAGCCCAGCTGCAAGCCGACATCCTGGCGCACTACAAGGTCTACGAGTTCCACCCCGTGGTTTCCAAGCTGCAGGTCTACTGCAGCGAAGACCTGGGCGCGTTCTACCTCGACATCCTGAAAGACCGCCTGTACACCACCGGCGCCAACAGCCTGGCCCGCCGCTCCGCGCAAACCGCGCTGTGGCAGATCACCCAGGCCATGCTGCGCTGGATGGCGCCCTTCCTCAGCTTCACCGCCGAGGAAGCCTGGGCTGTGTTGGGTGCCGAGGGCAAGACGCCTGCGGCCACCAAGCTGTCCATCTTCATGGACGGCTATGTGAACCTGGCAGCGCCCGACGAAGCGCTGTTGGCCAAGTGGGACCGCATTCGTGCGGTGCGCGAGGCGGTCAACAAGGACATCGAAACCCTGCGCGCAGCCGGTCAGGTGGGCGCCTCGCTGCAAGCCGAGGTGACGCTGACCGTGCCTGCCGAAGAGTTCGCGCTCTTGAGCAGCCTGGGCGAAGACCTGAAGTTTGTGTTCATCACATCTGCTATCACTTTGGTAGCTGGTAGCGCACAATCCATAAGCGTAACAGCCTCCAATGGCACCAAATGCGAGCGCTGCTGGCACTACCGGCAAGACATTGGCGTGGATGCTGCGCACCCTACGCTGTGTGGCCGCTGCACCAGCAACCTCTACGGCGCCGGTGAAAAAAGGGTGTTTGCCTGATGGCCCGCGGTAACAAGCCGTTTGGCGGCGGCAGTAGCACCAGTGGCCTGTGGCAATGGCTGGGCCTGGCCTTCATCTTGCTACTGGCAGACCAGTTCACCAAGATCCTGATCCTGGGCTACTACCAGTTGGGCGACAGCACCTACGTGACCAGCTTTTTCAACGTGGTGCGGGTGCACAACACCGGCGCAGCGTTCTCGTTTCTGGCGGGCGCCTCGGGCTGGCAGCGCTGGTTCTTCACGGTGATTGGCCTGGTTGCGGCTGCGGTCATCATCTGGATGCTCAAAGCCCACCCGGGGCAAAAGTTGTTCAGCTTTGCCATGGCCTGCATTCTGGGCGGTGCTATCGGCAACGTGATTGACCGCCTGGCCTATGGTTATGTGGTGGACTTTCTGGACTTTCATTGGCGGGGCATGCATTTCCCCGCCTTCAATGTGGCGGACAGCGCGATTTCTATCGGCGCTATTTGCCTGATACTGGACGAACTGCTGCGCGTGCGCAAAACCCGATAAACAGGGGGCGGCACTGGGCGCAGCAGATGAAGGATAGTTTGTGACGCATTTGCTGAATCTGTTTGCCGCGATTGCCCTGCTGGTGTGGGGCACGCACTTGGTACGCACTGGTATCTTGCGCGTGTTTGGCGCTAACCTGCGCAGCATCCTGGCACATAGCACGGGCAACCGTTTTGCGGCCGTGGTGTCCGGCATTGGCGTCACCGCCGTGGTGCAATCCAGCACTGCCACCGCACTTATCGTCTCCGCCTTTGTAGGCCAAGGGCTGATGAGCCTGCCCTCGGCGCTGGCTGTGATGCTGGGCGCCGATATTGGCACCAGCCTGATGGCCGTGGTGTTCTCCCGCGACCTGTCCTGGCTCTCGCCCCTGTTTATCTTCATTGGTGTGGTGCTATTCATTGCCCGCCCTTCCACCACCGTAGGGCGTGTGGGCCGCGTACTTATCGGGCTGGGCCTGATGCTGCTGGCGCTGCGCCTGGTCACGCAATCGGCCACCGTGCTCACCCAGTCCGCAGCCGTCAAAGCCCTGCTGGGCACGCTAACCAGCGACATGCTGCTGGAAATTGTGGTGGGCGCCACACTGGCCCTGGTGTCCTACTCCAGTTTGGCCATCGTGCTGCTGACGGCCACACTGGCCACCTCGGGAGTGATTCCCGTGGACGTGGCGCTGGGCCTGGTGCTGGGCGCCAACCTGGGCAGTGGTGCGCTGGCCGTGCTGACCACCATGAATGCCAATGTGGAAACCCGCCAGGTACCACTGGGCAACCTGGTGTTCAAGGTGCTGGGCGTGGCGGCGGTGCTGCCGTTCTCGGGCGTTTGGATGCGCTACGCCAGCCCCTACCTCACCGACGAGGCTACGCTGGTAGTGGGCTTTCACCTTGCGTTCAATTTGGGCGTGGGCATTGCCCTGATTGGCTTCACGCAGGTAGTGGCGCGCTGGGTAGAACACTGGCTGCCCAAGCCACAAAAGACCACGGTGGCCGGACGCCAGCGTCATCTGGACCCTTCCGCACTGGCTACGCCCTCGCTGGCTATTTCCTGCGCCGTGCGCGAGGCCATGCACCAGGCCGATGTGGTCGAGTCCATGCTGCTAGGCACGCTGGCTGTGATGCGCGACAACGACCAAGCCCTGGCCAAACAGCTGCGCACCATGGACGACACGGTGGACGAGCTGTACAGCGACATCAAGTATTACCTGACCAAAATTTCGCGCGAGGCGCTGGGCGAAAACGAAGCCAAGCGCTGGACCGACATCATCAGCTTCACCATCAACATGGAGCAGATTGGCGACATCATCGAGCGCGTGATCCAGGACGTGGAGGACAAGAAGATCAACAAGGGGCGCGAGTTTTCAGACGCCGGCATGGCCGAAATCTGCGAACTGCACAGCCGCCTGGTGGACAACCTGCGCCTGGGCATGAGTGTGTTTTTAAATGGCAATGTGCGCGATGCACGCCGCCTGCTCGAAGAGAAAACCCGCTTCCGCGACCTGGAGCGCCAGTACGCGGCCACCCACATCGAGCGCCTCACCGACAACACCCTCTCCAGCATCGAGACCAGCTCCCTGCACCTGGACCTGATCAGCGACTTGAAGCGTATCAACTCGCACATCTGCTCGATTGCCTACCCTATCCTCGACTCGGCGGGCGAACTGGCGCCCAACCGCCTGCGCATGAACGTGGAATCCAGCGGCAAATAGGCGCCAACAGGGCGTTTGCCCGCAAACACTGCCTGCACGCAGTACCCAGCCGTGTTTTACAGAGTCAGGATGGTGCAGCCGGTTGTTTGACGCGCCTCAAGGTCTTTGTGGGCTTGTTGCACGTTTTCCAGTGCGTAGCGCTGGGCGATGTGGATTTTGACTGCGCCACTTTGCACCACAGCAAACAGATCGTCCGCCATGGCCTGGGTCGCCTCGCGGGTGGCAATATGGGTGAACAGGGTCTGGCGTGTCACATAAATGGAGCCTTTGGCACCCAGCATGCCCGGCGCAAACGGCGCCACGGGGCCGGAAGCATTGCCGAAGCTGGCCATCAGTCCAAACGGAGCCAGGCAATCCAGGGACTTGTCCCAGGTGTCCTTGCCCACCGAGTCGTAGACCACCTTCACACCCTTGCCACCCGTGATGTCCTTGACACGCGCGGCAAAGTCTTCTGTTGCGTAATTGATCGCAAACTCAGCCCCATTGGCGAGGGCCAAGGCACATTTGGCGTCAGACCCAGCGGTGCCAATCAGGCGTAGACCCAAGGCCTTGGCCCATTGGCAGGCGATCAGGCCCACGCCACCGGCCGCGGCATGGAACAGTACAAAGTCACCGCGGTTGAGCCCGCCCTGGGGCAGCGTGCGCTTGAGCAGGTACTGGGCCGTCAGACCCTTGAGCATCATGGCGGCGCCCGTCTCGAAGCTGATGGCGTCGGGCAGCTTGCACACACACTTGGCAGGCAGCACCCGCACCTCGCAGTAGGCGCCGGGCGGATTGCTGGCATAGGCAGCGCGGTCGCCCACTGATAGGTGGGTAACGCCCTCGCCCACGGCCTCGACAACACCCGCGGCTTCCATGCCCAGTTGCACGGGCAACTGCTGGGGGTACAGGCCGGTGCGTTGGTACACATCGATGAAGTTCAGTCCCACCGCGTGGTGGCGGATACGCACTTCGCCGGGGCCGGGCTCGCCCACGGTCACGTGGACCAGTTGCAATTGTTCGGGGCCGCCGTGTTGGGCGATGTGGATGGCGCGAGAGGCAATGGCAGTCATGGGAAGTCTCCAAAGTGGTGATGGGCTTGTGGGCGCAGATGGTGCCAGAAACCCGCGTCAGCCGCTCGCAAGCGAAGCCATGCACCGCTTGCTACAGTCGCCCGCATGCACAAAGGCCTTACTCCTACCGCGATTGCGTTGCTCGTCATCCCTCCCCTGATGTGGTCGGGCAACGCGGTCGTGGGGCGAATGGTGGCACCCATGGTCTCGCCCATGACACTGAACCTGCTGCGTTGGGGCATTGCGTTTTTGCTGCTGCTGCCACTGGCTGGCACGGTGCTGCGCACCGGCAGCGACCTGTGGCCCCAATGGCGGCGCTTTGCCTGGCTCAGCCTGTTCAGCATCGGTGGCTACAACGCGCTGCTGTACCTGGCACTCAATACCTCTACCGCTATCAACGTGACCTTGGTGGGCGCCAGCACACCGGTGTGGATGTTGCTGATTGGGCGCCTGCTTTTCAAGGTGGCGGTGACACGCCGCCAGCTGCTGGGAGCGGCCCTGTCCATGGCCGGAGTGGTACTGGTGCTGGGCCGGGGTGACTGGGAGGTGATCACCCACCTTCGCTTGGTCCCCGGTGACTTGTATGTGCTGCTGGCGTCCATCGCTTGGGCCTTCTACAGCTGGCTGCTCGCCCACCCTACCCCCGAGTCCGCCACCATTCGCACCAACTGGGCGCAGTTTCTGCTGGGGCAAATGGTGTTTGGCCTGGGCTGGTCGGCGCTGTTCACGGCGGGTGAGTGGGCACTGACGCCAGCACACATCGACTGGAGCTGGCCTCTGGCGGCAGCCCTTGCTTTTATTGCGATCGGCCCCGCCGTAATTGCCTATGGATCTTGGGGTGCCGGTGTGTCACGCGCAGGCCCCGCAGTGGCGGGCTTCTTCATCAACCTCACGCCGCTGTTCACAGCACTGCTCTCCGCCCTGTTCTTGGGGGAACCACCCCGCCTGTACCACGGCGTGGCGTTTGTGCTCATCGTCTCGGGCATCGTGCTGTCTTCGCGCAAATAGCGAACCTGCACAGCCCACGCCGTAAAACGAGTACTTGCCATGTGCAGCGTGGTGGCTGGGGCGGGGCTGCCCCCTGCTGGCTGGCGGTGTGGCTTGGGGTTGGGAGTGCTTTTTTTTAACACCCACTCCCCCAGCCCCTCGCCCCGTCGGCGAGGGGAGCCTTTAACAGCCACATCTTTTTGTGTTGCGCCGACTGCGTGGCAAATGGGGTGACGTTGCCAGCTTGGGTTGTCTCCACGGCCAGTGCCTGCGGTTGTGGCGACCTCGGAGCGGTTGGTATGCCAACGCTGGCGGCAACGCCCGCCAGTGGCTCCGCGCCCAAATTTCTTCATTCACCACAACCGTTAGCACTGGCCGTGGCGCACCTACCTGTTGGTGACGCTACTTCTCTAGCACCGTAACCGGCGCGCAGTCGCCAAATCGGCTGTTCAAAGGCTCCCCTCGCCGACGGGGGCGAGGGGCTGGGGGAGTGGGTGTTAAAAAAACTGGGGGTTAAAAAAGTGCTCAACCCCACACAAAAGATCAGTAGGTCCCGGGGTAAGCCCCCCCATCCAGCAACACATTTTGCCCCGTCATATACCCCGCCTGCTGGCTGCACAAAAACGCACAGACCTGCCCAAACTCCTGCGCCGTGCCATAGCGTCCCATCGGAATCTGCGCCTGCTGCGCCGCGCGAATGTCGTCCACGCTCTTCCCCGTCTTGGCCGCCGCCGCCTTCACCGTGGTGGCGATGCGGTCCGTGTCGAACTTGCCGGGCAACAGGTTGTTGATCGTCACTCCCTTGGCTGCCAGGCTGCTGCGCGCCACGCCGGCCACAAATCCCGTGAGCCCGCTGCGCGCGCCGTTGGACAAGCCCAGGATGTCGATGGGTGACTTCACCGAGCTGGAGGTGATGTTGACGATGCGCCCAAAGCCGCGCGCGGCCATGCCGTCCACCGTGGCCTTGATGAGTTCAATCGGCGTGAGCATGTTGGCGTCCACGGCCTGGATCCAGGCCTCGCGGCCCCAGTCGCGGAAGTCACCGGGCGGCGGGCCGCCCGCATTGGTGACCACGATGTCAAAGTCACGGCGCATGGCAAACACAGCGGAGCGCCCGGCTTCCGTAGTGATGTCTTGGGCACAAAATTGCACCTCAGCCCCCGTGGATACTGCGTAAGCAGCTTCTAAATTCATAGCACTGCGTTCCAGCGCCTCGGCACCGCGCGCCACGATCAGCACATTCACGCCCTCGGCCATCAGCGCCTGGGCGCAGCCCAGGCCCAGCCCTTTGCTGGCGCCGCACACCAGCGCCCATTTGCCTTTGATTCCCAAGTCCATGGTCTTGTCTCCAAAAAATCAATCAATCAGCCGAAGGCGGAGCCGCGCGTTGGCGGCTCACCACATAGACGCCCAGCAGCACCAGCACCGTGCCGCCCACCACCCACGCATTCATGGGCTCATCCAACAGCAGCACGCCCATGGCGATGGTGGACATGGGGCCCACCATTCCAACCTGCGCGGCCAGGCCGGCGCCAATGCGCTCAATCGCCATCATCACCATCAGCACCGGCACCACGGTGCAGGCGGTAGCGTTGATCAGGGACAGCCACAGCACCTCGGGTGCCACGGCAAACGCGGTGTTGAGCGGGCGCAGCAGCACAAACTGCGCGATACACAGCACACAGGCCACGCTGGTCGCCAGCCCGACCAGGCGCAGCGAGCCAAGGCGCTTGACCAGCTCGCCGCTGTACGAGAGGTAGAGCGCGTAGCTGATGGCGCTGCCAAGTACAAGCAGCGCACCCAGCGCCACGTCGCCGCCGGCCAGCGTGACCTCGTGGCCAAACACCAGCAGCACACCGCTGTAGCTGATGGCCATGCCCAGCGCCTGCGGCACCGTCACGCGTTTGCCATACAGCGCCACACCCAACAGCACCACCAGCGTGGGGTTCAGGTACAGGATGAGCCGCTCCAGCGAGGCCGAGATGTAGGCCAGCCCGGCAAAGTCCAGAAAGCTGGCGAGGTAGTAGCCGGTGATGCCCAAGCCCAGAATGCCCCACTTGTCGTGCGCCGTCAGACGCGGCAAGGCCACGCCCGAGAGGCGCGCCTTGCGCCCGGTCCACCACACAATAGCCAGAAAGAACGGCAGCGCCATCAGCATGCGCAGCATGATCAGCGTGACGGCATCGACGCCGTAGCGGTAGGCCAGCTTGACGATGATGGCCTTGCCGCTGAAGGCAATCGCACCTGCGATCGCCAAAAACAAACCAGCTGCTATTGATTTAGGAGCTGCTTGCGCACTATGCATGGGCTCTGAAGGCACTTTTGAATGCTATTTCCGTTGAAACACCTGGCGCGCACGCTGCACACCTGTCACGCCGGCCAGCACCAAGCCACCAGCCACCACACCCACCAAACCATCCCACACAAAGCCCACCGGCAGGCCCTCGAGCAGGTGGTGCAGAAATGGCAGGCCGTGCACCAAAATGCCGCCGCCCACCAGGAACATGGCCGCAGTACCTGCCACCGACAGCACCTTCATGAGAATGGGCGCCGCCCGCAACAGGCCACGGCCCAAAGCCTGCGTGCCGCTGCCAGATTGTCGGCTCAGGTACAGGCCTGCGTCGTCGATTTTCACGATGCCAGCCACCAGGCCATACACGCCCACCGTCATGATCAAGGCCACCCCGGCCAAGACCGTGAACTGGGTGGCAAACGGGCTGGCTTGCACCGTACCCAGCGTGATGGCAATAATCTCCGCCGACAAAATGAAGTCGGTGCGGATGGCGCCCTTGACCTTGTCTTTCTCCAGGGCCAGCAAGTCCACGTCCGGGTTGGCAAGGGCCTGCATCAGCGCGGCCTCATGGGCCTGCTCGTCCTCGGCGCGGTGCAAAAACTTGTGCGCCAGTTTCTCAAACCCCTCAAAACACAAAAAGGCACCGCCCACCATCAAGAGCGGCGTCACCAGCCAGGGCGCCACCGCGCTGATGGCCAGCGCCGCGGGCACCAAGATCAGCTTGTTGACCAAGGAGCCTTTGCACACCGCCCACACCACGGGCAGCTCGCGGTCGGCGCGCACACCGGCCACCTGCTGGGCGTTCAGGGCCAGGTCGTCGCCTAACACGCCGGCCGTCTTTTTGGCCGCTACTTTGGTCAATACCGCCACGTCATCCAGGATGGTGGCAATGTCGTCGAGAAGGGCTAGAAGGCTGCTGGCCATAGGTGTCGGTGCAAAAGTGAAAGAGGCGCCCATTGTCACCCGTTTGGCGTATGCGCCTTGGTGCTTACCCGTACTGATTAGGCGCAAAGCTTGCTGGAGAATGGCAAACAGCAGGCATCGCTCCCCCATGCACCCAACTCCTTTGGCCCCCTCCAAACCCACCCCTCCCCTCGCAGCACCGACCGTGCTGGACATCGAAGCTTCCGGCCTGGGCCGCAGCAGCTACCCGATCGAGGTGGGCTATGTGCTGCCCGACGGCCACGCCTACTGCACGCTGGTGCAACCCGAAATTGAGTGGACCCACTGGGACGAAAGTGCCGCCGCCCTGCACCGCATCACCCGCGACCTGTTGCATGAGCGCGGCCTGCCCGCCAAGGACGTGGCGCGGCGCCTGAACGAACAACTGGCAGGCCAAACTGTGTATTCGGATGGCTGGGCCAATGACTACACCTGGCTCTCGGCCCTGTTCGAGGCGGCCGAGATGACCCCCCGCTTCAAGTTGGAGAACCTGCGCAGCCTGCTGAGCGATGCAGAGGCAGAGCAATGGCACCTGGTGAAAGCCCAGATCGCCAGCGAACGCGGCACCCAGCGCCACCGCGCCAGCTCGGACGCGCGCCTGCTGCAACTCACCCTGCAGCGTCTGCGCGGCCCGCACTGAGTCCGCGTGTTCTAGGCAGCCAGCTCCAGCCCGGCCGCTGCCATGCGCAGTAACATGCGCCCAGACCATTCACAACAAGGAGACAGACACCATGGCCGTTACCGTAGAGATCAACCTGGGTTACGAATTTGAAGTGAAGGCCAAGGCGGCCGAAGTGTTTGAGGTCTTGTCCGACGTGCCCACATCGGCCAGCCACTTCCCCAAGGTCGACCAACTGGTGGACCTGGGCGGCGGCGCCTACCGCTGGGAGATGGAAAAAATCGGCATCGCCTCCATCAGCCTGCAGACGGTGTACGCCTCCAAGTACGTGTCCAACAAGGCCAAGGGTACTATCGTGTGGACGCCGGTGAAGGGCGAAGGCAACGCGCTGGTGTCGGGCAGCTGGAAGATCACGGACAACAAAAAATCCACCAAGCTGGAGTTGGAGATTCAGGGCGAACTCACCCTGCCCCTGCCAGGTCTCATGAAGATGGTGGCCGGCCCCGTGGCCGAGGCCGAGTTTGAGAAGATGGTGGAGCAGTACATCGACAACCTGACCACACGGTTTGGCGGAGAGGCCTGAAGCCTTCATAGATTTTCTGCGCTGCAACGCAAGCGTCGCGAGGGCTCAGACGTTTGCGCTTGGCTTGGCGCAGAAGGCATGGAGGCTGACAGCGGCGCAGATTAGAGCAAGGTCAAACGGGTGTGTGGACTTGCCCGCCCCCCCTTGCTCCCACCGGGGCTGCGCAGAATTCATTCGCCGTACTTTTTCTGTATGGCCGCAAATACGCCAGAGGCTTTTAGTTCGTCCAGTGTTCTTTGCCACAACGCAATCTCACGGTCGGGTATGTCCAGGCTACACGCGATATACAAGGGCGCGCCCACCACTTGCACCCCGGTTTGCACCAAGGCATTGGCGGGTACCTCCATTTTTTTCAGTACATGCTTCACACCCAGATGCGTATCGCTGATCGCCAAATCACAGCGGTCGAGCAAGAGCTTTCTGTAGACCGACTCGCCGTCCGTGGAGGTGGGATCCAGGTTGGTAAAACCCGCTGACTTCAGGGTGTTGAAGACGAGCCCGGCGTGCCGGCAGCCAATCAACCTGACTTTTTTGGCATCATCCAAGTTGGCGATTTCCAGTGGGTTACCGTTTTTCTTGTAAAAGTAAATGGCACCATCCCCCAGCGGGCCGATCCATTTGTACCGCTGTTCACGCTCTGGCGTCCTCAGCATGGTGATCATCATGGTCCAAGGTACGCTGCCAAGCATCAAGGTCGTGCGCATGCTGGGAAGTATCTCGACGGAAACCGGCAGCTTCAGTCGTTCAGAGATGGCCTGAACAATTTCAACAGAGAAGCCTTTGAGCACACCGTCTTCAAGAAAGTTGTAGGGCGGCCATTCCTCTGTCACTACCCGCAACTTCCTGTTCTCAGCCCATATTGCAGAAGACGATGAGCCTCCCACCAGCGCAGCCAATCCCAGTATCGTGCTGCGTCTGTCGAGGCGGATCGGGTTGTAGGGCATTGGTAAGGTCTGCTTGAGTTCCGAAATCGACGGCCAATCTCAACCGGCCGCGGACAAACAAATTTGCAGCTTACTCTTCATTCGTCAAATGGGGCAGGCCAAAAGTGCACATACACAGTTGGCAAAGCAGTTGGGCTCGATTGCTCTCCAGCATCAGGCCTGCAAGATGCTATTCATTCGATAGCTTCTCACGCAATATTCATAAGTCCCCAAAGCCCATCTGGGGCTTTTCAGGCAAAGTCTGCATCCAGCACCACCCGGTACCGCGCCTTGCCGCTGCGCAAATGGTCCAAGGCCTCGTTCACGCGCGACATGGGAAAGTGCTCCACCTGCGGCGCAATACCGTGGCGGGCACAGAAGTCCATCATCTTCATCAGAGTGACCGGCGATGGCGTGGGCGATGCCGAGATGCTGCGCTGCCAGGACAGCAGGCCGCTGGTGCGCACCTTCATGGCTTCGGTGACCACGCCGACCATGTGCAGGCGGCCCTTGGGCGCCAGCGTACCGATGAGCGCGTCCCACTCCAGGCTGGCGCCCACGGTCACCAGCAGAAAGTCCAGCTGGCCGGCACAGGCCTTGAGCTCTTTCACGTCCACGCTGGACACAGTGCGGTGCGCACCCAGCGCCAGTGCCTCTTCGCGCTTGGAGGGGCTGGAGGTGAAGGCCGTCACATCACAACCCCAGGCCTTGGCAAACTTGACGGCCAGATGGCCTAGCCCGCCAATACCGACCACGCCGACCTTGTCGGTGGGCTTGATGTCATGGATGACAAAGGGCAAGAACGCCGTGCCACCGCCGCACATCAGCGGGCCGGCTGCTGCCGGGTCGAGCCCCGTGGGGATGGGCAGGGCCCAGCTCCAGTGCGCGCGCACCTTGTCGGCAAAGCCACCGTGGCGGCCGATGATGGTGGGCTGCCGGGTGTTGCACAGGTTTTGTTCGCCGCCCACGCAAAAGTTGCAGTGCTGGCAGCTCTTGCTGTGCCAGCCCAGCCCCACGCGCTGGCCCACGCTGCGGCCCTTGGCGTTGGGGCCCACGGCGGTGATGGTGCCCACCACCTCGTGGCCGGGCACGATGGGGTAGTTGGCAGGAAACCATTCGCTGTCCACCATGGCCAGGTCGGAATGGCAGACGCCGCAGAACTCGACAGCGATTTCCACGTCTTCCGCATCCAGCGGGCCGGGGTCAAAGTCCAGACGCTCCAGTGGGGCAGACTTGCTGGGGGCGGCCCAGCCGCGGAAGTGGGTCATGGAGATCTCCTGCTGTTGGGGGAAGGCGCTTGCAGGCGGCAGGGTACAACGAAGCAGCCGCGCTGCACAGGCCCGCTGTAACGCCCGAGACTGCCCTGCAGGGCAGCGATAATCCGCCCGTCGCCGGGCAGCCGCCCGCCCCTACCCAGCCCAAGAAGACCACCATGCACCGTGTCGCCATCAGCAGTACAGGCCTGTTCACACCGCCCGACGTCATCACCAACGCCGAGCTGGTGGCCTCATACAACCAGTATGCCGCCCTGCAAAACGCCCAGCACGCGGATGCGATTGCGGCTGGCACACGTGCCGCCCTGGTGGATTCCAGTGTGGAGTTCATCGAAAAGGCCTCCGGCATCCAGCGCCGCTACGTTATGGAAAAAACCGGTGTGCTGGACCCCACGCGCATGCGCCCGCACTTCACGCCACGCCCCGACACCGAGATTTCGCTCATGGCCGAAATTGCCGTCAAGGCCTGCCAGGACGCGCTAACGGCTGCGGGCAAAACCGCGGCCGATGTGGATGGTGTGATCTGTGCCGCCGCCAACATGCAACGCCCCTACCCCGCCATGGCAGTGGAAGTCCAGACCGCGCTGGGCGTGCGAGGTTATGGCTTCGACATGAATGTGGCGTGCTCCTCGGCCACCTTTGCGCTGGAGCAAGCCGTGAACGCGGTGCGCTGCGGCAGCGCCCGCGCCGTGCTGGTGGTCAACCCCGAAATCACCTCGGCCCACCAGGCCTGGATCGACCGTGACTGCCACTTCATCTTTGGCGACGTGTGCACCGCCATCTTGGTGGAGCGGCTGGACCTGGCCCCCGCTGGCGCCTTTGAGGTGCTGGGCACCAAGCTCTTGAGCAGCTTCAGCAACAACATCCGCAACAACCACGGCTTCATGTGGCGCGCCGAAGACCGCAACCCCGAAGACCGCGACCAACTCTTCCGCCAGGAAGGCCGCAAGGTCTTCAAGGAAGTCTGCCCCATGGCCGCGGAGCACATGGAAAAGCACCTGGAGAGTTTGGGAATGACGCCACAGAACGTGCGCCGTTTCTGGCTGCACCAGGCCAACCTGGGCATGAACCAACTGATTGCCAAGAAACTGCTGGGCCGGGAGGCCACGCTGGACGATGCGCCAGTGATCCTGGACGAGTTTGCCAACACCGCCTCGGCCGGCTCCATCATCGCCTTCCACCGCCACCACGCCGACATTGCGGCGGGTGAGGTAGGCGTGATCTGTTCGTTTGGCGCCGGCTACTCGATCGGCAGCGTGGTGGTGAAACGCCTCAGTTCAGCGGACGCTTGAGGCGGATTTCCTCGATTTTGACGGTGCCAATGGGCACCGTCTTGGCGCTGGACATTTCGCGCTTGAAGCCCGCCAGCTCGTGGAAACGCATGGCGCGCTCGTTGGCGATTGGCAGCCACACGCTCACATGGGTGCAGCCTTCGTCTTGCAGGCCTTCACGGGCCGCATCCCACAGGGCCAGGCCCACGCCCTTGTCCCAATGGCTGGGGGTCACATAAATGGCCCAGATTTCGCCCATGGTGGGGGGGGTGCCCTTGTCACGCGAACGGTCAAAACCGACAAAGCCGACGATCTTGTCGTCGTCCATGGCCACTTGTACTTGCGGCTCAGCGTATTCGATGGCTTCGCGCCAATAGGCCTGGCGTTTGTCCAGGGGCATGGTCGGGATAGGGGTATCGGCCAACATGCTCTTGAACGCCTCACGCACGGTGGAGTTGTGGAGCTCAGCAATGGCTTTGGCATCGCGCAGGGTAGCGGGGCGAACCTTGTAGGTGGTCGTATCGGACATGTCTAAACGCAAACTCACGCAAAATTGAAAAAAAGAGCGTGATTGTCGCAGCATTCGTAGAAACCCTCCCCTGCCCCCCATTTGATGGCCAATTCCTGCATCCCCCCTGCACCGGCTTCAAGCTATCAGGTGCGCATAGAACCCGATGGCTGGGTGTTTGTGGCCGCACCCAACCAGAGCGTGCTGCAAGCGGCCTTGGCGGCCGGAGTGGAGCTGGACAGCTCGTGCCGCAACGGCACCTGCCGCGCCTGCCTGTGCCGGCTGTTGGAGGGCACAGTGAGCTACCCCATCGATTGGCCGGGTGTGAGCGCCGAGGAAAGAGCCGATGGGTGGTTCCTGCCATGTGTAGCACAGGCCCGCAGTGATCTGGTGGTGGATCAGCCCATGGCCTGGCAGGCCAAACCCTGACGCCACCACCGTAAAAACACCGAGCTCGCAAGACCACGTCACCTAGGGTCAACACCATTGCCCCTGCCCCTGCGAGCCCCAAGAATGGCCGCTCCAACCACAGGGAAGCGCCCATGAACACCATCACCGTCTCGCCCAGCGATTTGCCCCTGCAATGCCTGTACCGGTGGGAGAAGGAGCGCGGCCCGCAGATTTACCTGTCCCAACCCACTGGCGGTGGAGTGGTGCTGGATATCACCTGGGCCCAGGCCGCGCAGCAGGTGCGCAGCATGGCGGGCTGGTTGCAGGCCCAGGGCTGGCCAGCGGGCAGCCGCGTCGCCATCATCGGAAAAAACAGCGCGCACTGGATCCTCGCAGACTTGGCCATCGTGATGGCAGGCTACGTCTCGGTACCCATCTACCCCACCTTCAACGCCGAAGCGCT
This sequence comes from Rhodoferax sp., assembly GCF_034519335.1. GTDB lineage: Bacteria > Pseudomonadota > Gammaproteobacteria > Burkholderiales > Burkholderiaceae_C > Allorhodoferax. The sequence goes on along the minus strand of NZ_JAXHOL010000012.1, from coordinate 13,456 downwards.
GGGCTATATCTTGGAACACAGCGACGCCAAAGCCCTGTTTGTGGGCAAGATGGACGACATCAGCAACATCAAAAACGGTGTGCCTGCCGGGCTGCCTTTGATCGCACTCCCCCTGGCGCCGGCGCTGGCCGCACAGCTGTGGGCAGATCTGGTGAAGAGCAATGCGCCACTGGGTGGCGAACCGGTGGCCGATGGCGACCGCGTCAGCACCATCATCTACACCTCAGGCACCACGGGCAAACCCAAAGGCGTCGTCCACACCTTCAACACCATGGCCTGGGGCGTCTCCAGCGCCACCCAGCGCGTGCGCATGGATATCAATGACCGCTACATCTCTTACCTGCCGCTAGCCCATGTGGCTGAACGCATGCTGGTGGAGCAAGCCTCGTTGCGGTATGGCGGGCGCATTTTCTTTGCCGAGTCTTTGGACACTTTTTTGCAAGATTTGCAGCGGGCGCGTCCCACCATCTTTTTCTCGGTGCCGCGCCTGTGGGTCAAGTTCCAACAGGGCATCCACAGCAAAGTCCCTGCGCCCAAACTCAAACGCCTGCTGGGTTTGCCACTAGTTGGCAACCTGGTGCGCAAAAAGATCCTCAAGGGCTTGGGTCTGGACCAATGCCGCATAGCAGCAGGTGGCGCAGCGCCCATGCCGGCCGACGTGTTGCAGTGGTACCGCAACCTCGGACTGGACTTGATCGAGGTCTATGGCATGACGGAAAACAGCGGTGTGTCCCACTCCACACTGCCGGGGTCGCGCCAGACGGGGTCGGTAGGTCTGCCCTACGCGGGCGTGGAAAGCCGTGTGGACGCGGAGACGGGCGAAATCCAGATGCACTGCCCGGCGCTCATGAAGGGTTATTACCGCGAAGAAGCGCAGACTGCGGATGCTTTCACCCACGATGGCTGGCTGAGGACCGGAGACAAGGGCCACATTGATACGCAGGGCTTTTTGAGCATCACCGGTCGTGTCAAAGACATATTCAAAACCAGCAAGGGCAAGTATGTCGCGCCCGCCCCCATCGAAGACCGGCTGGTGTTGCACCCCGACATTGAAGCATGCGCGGTCACTGGCGCCAATTTGGCACAACCGCTGGCACTGGTGATGCTGTCGCCCGACGCCGTAGCCCGCAGCCAAAGCAGTGAAGGCCGCCAAGCCCTGAGCACGTCGCTACAACTGCACCTGCAAACCGTAAATTCCAAACTGGAACCGCACGAGAGGCTGGACTGCCTGGCTGCCGTGACGACCGCCTGGACCCCGGAGAACGGTTTTGTGACGCCCACACTCAAGGTCAAACGCAACAAGGTAGAAGAGGTCTACGCCCCCAGCTTTGGCAGCTGGCTGGCACAGGGCCAGCCCATCGTCTGGGCCGACGCCGACTGAACTGCCACAGTGGCACGCTGCGGTAAGCTCGCAGCATGTTTGTTTGGAGTTTTATTTTTGCCCGGCTCCGCCGCGGGGCTCTCTGCTTGACCCTGTGTGCGCCTTTGGGAGCCGTATTGGCACAGGCCCCGGATGTTGCCCACCCCATGGCAGAGCGCACTATGGCGTGCACTGCATGCCATGGCACCCAGGGCAAGGCCGGGCCGGACGGTTACTACCCCCGCTTGGCTGGCAAGCCGGCAGGTTATTTGTACAACCAGCTGCGCAATTTTCAGGAAGGCCGCCGCCACTACACACTGATGGCGGGCTTGCTGGCGCCGTTGGGCCCCGACTATTTGCGGGATATGGCCACTTACTTTTCGGAGCTGGATATCCCTTACCCGCCGCCTGCACGTTCCAGCGCCCCCGCCGCGGTGCTGGAACGTGGCAAAACCCTGGCGCTGCGAGGTGATAGGACTTTGGGTGTCCCTGCCTGCGTCGCATGCCACGGCAACGCCTTGACGGGTGTGGCCCCTGGCGCCCCAGGCCTGTTGGGCCTGCCCCGCGACTACCTCAATGCGCAGCTGGGCGGTTGGCAAACCGGGCAACGCAAGGCCCATGCCCCTGACTGCATGGCTGACATTGCCCGCAGGCTCAGTGCGGACGATGTGAATGCAGCAACCCAGTGGTTATCGTCTCAAACACTGCCCGCCAGCACCAAGCCGGCCATACAACGCCCTGCGGCCCTGCCCGGTGCGCTGACTTTGCCGCCGTGTGGAAGCGCATCCTGATATGCGGCCACTGACCCCGCTTTTGCGCCGGCTGTTGTGGCTGTTTCTGGGCACACTGCTGGCTGTGGCGTTGCTGTTCGCCGCCATGGTTCTGCGTGAACTGCATGCACCTGCAGCCTCCACACATGCCACCGCGACACCAGCCATGGAGCTGGTGCAACGCGGCGCCTACCTTGCACGCATCGGCAATTGCGCCTTGTGCCACACTGCGCCAGGTGGTGCCAGTTATGCCGGCGGCAAGGGCGTTGCCACGCCATTTGGCACGGTTTACACCAGCAACCTGACCCCGCACCCGGACACCGGATTGGGGCGATGGTCTGTGGAGGATTTTTGGCAAGCCATGCACCAAGGGCGATCGCGCAACGGGCATCTGCTCTATCCCGCCTTCCCCTACACCAGCTTCACGCATCTGGCGCGCGAAGACAGTGATGCTTTGCTGGCTTTTTTGCAAACCTTGCCAGCGGTAGACCAACCCAACCGGCCCCATGCCCTGCGCTGGCCCTACAGCAGCCAGTGGGCATTGGCGGTATGGAGGGTGATCAACTTCTCGCCTGCCGACCCTGTGGCACAAGCCCCCTCTCCCGGTGATCCCACGCTACGCGGTGCATATTTGGTCAATGGCTTGGGGCACTGCAACGAATGCCACGGCGCTCGCAATGTGTGGGGCGCCCCAGACCTAAGCAAGACCCTGTCAGGGGCAGCGCTACCCCAAAGCCTGTGGTACGCGCCCTCCCTGCGTAGTGCCGAGGAAGGCAGCGTGACGGCTTGGACGCTGGACGACACGGTAACGCTACTCACCACAGGAACCAATCGCCACGCCACGACCAGTGGCCCCATGGCAGAAGTGGTGCACCACAGCACACAGCACCTGCAAGCGGACGATGCATGGGCCATGGCCCGTTATTTGGGCCAACTACCTGTGGTGCCTGCCGTCAAACCTGTCGCGGGTAAAGAGATGCCGGCCAACCTGACACTGGGCGCGCGCCTGTACAAAACCCACTGCGCCCAATGTCACGGCAAACAAGGCGAAGGCAAAAAGGACGCATACCCCGCCTTGGCAGGCAACCGTGCGGTGCAAATGACACCCAGCAACAACGTGGTATTAACTGTTTTGCAAGGTGGCTACGGCCCGTCTACCCGGGGCCGCCCGCAGCCCCACGGCATGCCACCTTACGTGCTCACCCTGAACGATGCGGAGCTGGCCTCGGTGCTCAGCTACATCCGCAACGCATGGGGCAACCAAGCGCCAGCTTTGAGCGAGTTTGATATAAACAAGTTTCGCAATCTCCAAGCCCCTTAACGCCTTTTCGGGAACCGCCGCCATGCGCACCAATGCCCTTTTTCTCAGCGTTACCGTGCTGGCCCTTGCCGGCTGCGCCCAATGGGGCGGCTCGGGTCCGGACAAGGACAAGACCCACGCCATCACCATCTTGCACACCAACGACCACCATGGCCGCTTTTGGAAGAACCGCGACGGCGAATACGGCATGGCCGCGCGCAAGACGGTGGTCGACCAGATCCGCCAGGAAGTCAAAGCGGCCGGCGGCTACAGCCTGCTGCTGGACGGCGGCGATGTGAACACCGGGGTGCCCGAGTCCGACCTTCAAGACGCTGTGCCGGACTTCCGTGGCATGAACCTGCTGGGTTATGACGCCATGGCCGTGGGCAACCACGAGTTCGACAAGCCCCCGGTGGTGTTGCAGATGCAACGCGACTTGGCCACGTTCCCCATGTTGTCAGCCAACATCTACAAAGACGGCAGCCGCATGTTTGCGCCTTACAAGGTGTTCAACCTGGGTGGCGTGCGCGTGGGCGTGATGGGTTTGACCACCGAAGACACGCAGAAAATGGTGCACCCGGATAACGTGCGCGGCATCACCTTTGCCAATGTGCAAACGGAGACCGCCAAGGTACTGCCCGAGCTGCGCCAAAAAGCCGACGTGGTGATTGCCGCCACCCACATGGGCCACTACGAAGATGGCAAACATGGTGTGCAAGCCCCGGGCGATGTGGAGTTGGCGCGGGCTGTCAAAGGGCTGGACATGATTGTGGGGGGGCACTCGCAGAACCCGGCTTGCATGAAGGCCGAGAACGTGCTGGACCGCGCCTATGTGCCAGGTAACGAATGCAAGCCCGACCGCCAGAATGGCACCTGGATCGTGCAAGCCCACGAGTGGGGCAAGTACGTGGGCCGCGCCGACTTCACTTACCGCAACGGTGAATTCAAGTTGGTGAAATACGCGCTGATCCCCATCAACCTCAAGAAGGCTGTGAAAGCCGCTGACGGTAAGACAGTGATGCAAACCTACGCTGCCGAAATTGCAGAATCACCCGAGATGCTCCAGTTGCTCAAACCCTTCCAAGATTTCGGCCAGCAGAAGTTGCTGGTGGAGGTGGGTAGCAGCGACGGCAAACTCGAAGGCGACCGCAGCGTGGTGCGCAGCCAGCCCACCGCACTGGGGGTGATGATTGGCCAGTCCATGATGGACAAAACCAAGGCCGACTTGGCCATCGTCAACGCCGGGGGTGTGCGTGATTCGCTGCCCGCGGGCAAGATCACTTACAAAGATGTGCTGACCGTACACCCCTTTGGCAATACGGTGGTGGTGGTCACACTGACTGGCAAAGAAGTGCGTGACTACCTGGCTGCAGCTGCCAAGATGACAGCGGGCTCCGGCGCATTTGCACAGTTTGCGGGCGTGCAGCTGGTGGTGGAAGCCGGGCAAGTGGCGAGTGCCAAAATCGCCGGGCAAGATATCGACCCGAGCAAAAGTTACCGCATGGCGATCAACAATTTTGTGGCCGCCGGCGGCGACGGATACCCCAAGCTCAACAACCACCCCGGTTATGTGGACACCGGCTTTGTGGATGCTGACGTGCTACGTGCCTACATTGCGGCCAACAGCCCCTTGAAGTCCCAGGCCTATGCGCCCGGCAACAGCGTCGTGCGACGGTAAATGGCCCAACTCTCCCGCCGCAAAGCCAAACGACTCCCCCTGCGTCAAGCCTCCGTGCCCGCGCGCCAGGGGCGTGCCGGGCAGCACATGATCATCGACGGGTACGCCCCGTCGCAAATGATCGAAGACCTGCGCAAGTACCAGGTCGAACTGGAGATCCAGAACAAGGCCCTGCGGTATTCCCAGCAAGAAGCCGAGGGTGCTTCGGAGCGTTTTGCCACCCTGTTCTCCAATGTGCCGCTGGCACTGATGGTGGTGGACGAGGAAGGCTTGGTGCTGGCCAGCAACGCCATGGCACTGCGTCTTTTCCAACCCCTGGAAAGTGATGCGCCCCTGAATTTTCTGCTCCCCTTCGTCGGGCAGGACCACACCGATGAAGTGGCGGTAGCTTTCTCGAGTGCGCGCCAAGAAGGCACCAGCGAAGTCCATGAAGTGGAGTTTCTGGCTGGCTCCCGAGGCAAGTTCACTGGCGACCTGCACATCGCACGCATCGAAAACCCTCTCGATGAATTGGCGCACTTCATCTGCGCCATCATCGACCAGGGCCCGTTGCTGGCAGAGCGCCAGGCCCTGCAAGAAAGTGCAGCGGTACTGCGCCAGCGCAACGAGGATCTGCTGCTCAGTGAAAACCGCATGGCAGCCATCATCAACTCCTCGCTCGATGCGATTTTGTGCATCGACGAGAAGCAGTGCATCACGGTGTTCAATCCCGCCGCAACCGCGCTGTTTGAGTGCCCGGCAGACCAGGCCTTTGGCTCGCGCCTGGGCCGTTTTTTGCCGGATGTGGAGCGCGCACTGGAGAGTGGCACCGTGCCGGCCCAAGCCATGCTTGGCGAATTTGCCGCCACCACCCTGCAGGGTCAACAAATTTACGTGGAAATCAGTGTGTCACTGGAGCGGCGTCTGCGCTCACGTGCCCCCCTGCGTCCGGTGGACACCGATCCCGCAACCCGGCGCGGCCAGCACAGCGCCCATGGCGCTGTCACCACCATTTTTGCCCGCGACCTGACCGCCAAAAAGCTGGCCGAAGCCCAGCGAACCGCGCTGGAAACACAGCTGCGCGAATCGCAAAAAATGCAGGCTATGGGCACCATGGCAGGCGGCATTGCGCACGACTTCAACAACATCCTGAGCGCCATTCTTGGCAACGTGGAGTTGGCCAAACAGGACACGGCGCCGGACGCTGCGTCGCTGGTCAGCCTGCAGGAAATTGACAAGGCAGGACGCCGGGCACGCGACCTGGTGCGCCAGATTCTCACGTTCAGCCGCAACGAACCCCCCAAACGCACCCCGATCCAACTGGCTGAGGTGGTGCAGGAAACAGCGCGCCTGGTGAAAGTGGCTCTGCCCCCGGCGGTGGAACTACAGCTACAGTTGCCGGAGGGATTGCCCTCCGTGCTGGCCGACGCCACCCAAGTGGAGCAAGCCCTGCTGAACCTGTGCACCAATGGCATTCTGGCCATCGGCAACACCAAGGGTGCGGTCACCATCGAACTCGGGCAGGCCGAAGTGGAATGGCCTTTCAGCGACCGCCTCGGTGTGCCACCCGGCCACTATGTGACCGTGCGCGTGCGCGACTCGGGCGGCGGTATGAGCGAAGCCACGTTGCAACGCATTTTTGAGCCGTTCTTCACCACACGCCAGGTTGGTCAGGGCACAGGCCTGGGATTGTCCGTGGTGCATGGCATCATGCAGACCCACTTGGGCGCCATCGATGTGCACAGCGAACTGGGGCACGGCAGTGTCTTCACCCTCTACTTTCCGGCCACCGAACAAATGCCACTGGGTGTGGCAGAGCCGGAGCCGGTGCTGGAGGTTAAAGGCCGTGGCCTGCATGTGATGTACGTGGATGACGATCCGGCACTGGTGTTTCTGGTGTCACGCGTGCTCACGCGCAAAGGCTTTGCGGTCACCACGTTTACCGACCCCCATGAGGCCGAGGCAGCCCTGCAAGCCAACCCCATGGCCTGCGATCTGCTGGTGACAGACTACAACATGCCCGGCTTCAGTGGTGTAGACCTGCTGCGCCAGGCCAAGCGCTTTCGGCCCGACCTGCCGGTAGCGCTGGCCTCGGGGTATGTGACCCCTGAAATCGAACAGCGCGCCCTGGAGGAAGGTGCCAGCGCCCTGATCTACAAACCCAACGATGTGAACGAGCTGTGTGAAACCGTGCAGCGACTGCTCTCCCACCATGATCCTGTCCACTGAAGACTTTTCCGCGTTGCCGCTGGAGGTGGTCTTCACAGACGATGCCATCGTGGTGCTCAACAAACCCTCGGGCCTGCTGACCGTACCGGGCCGTGGCCCGGAAAAGGCCGACTGCCTGAGCAAGCGCGTGCAGGCGCGTTACCCTGATGCCCTGATCGTGCACCGACTGGACCGGGACACCTCAGGTCTGGTGGTGATGGCGCGCGGCCTGCCAGCGCAGCGCGTGCTGAACCTGGCGTTTGAGCAGCGCCGCGTGGACAAGCGTTACACGGCGGTAGTCACCGGCCTGCTGGCGATGGACGACCAGTGGCACGAGATCGACCTGCCCATGCTGGTGGACTGGCCCAACCGGCCCAAGCGCACCATCAACTTTGAAGAAGGCCAGAGTGCACTCACCCGCTGGCGCTGCATGGCGGTGGATAGAGCCACCAACACCTCGCGCGTGGAGCTGGAGCCGGTGACCGGCCGCACCCACCAGCTGCGCGTGCACATGCAGGCCATTGGCCACCCCATGGTGGGCGACACGCTGTATGCGCCACCCGAGGTGCAAGCGCAGGCGGATCGGCTGCTGCTGCACTCGGGCCTGCTGAGTTTTCCACACCCGGTGACGGGCGTGGTGCACGAATACACCGTGGCGCCAGCCTTTTAGTGCCTGGGCCTAAAATGGTTCGGTGACTACTCCACTCAACGCCGACCTCCATTGCCATTCCGTCGTATCCGACGGCACGCTGACGCCCGAAGCCCTGGCCGAACGCGCGCGCGGCAACGGTGTGGAACTGTGGGCGCTGACCGACCATGACGAAGTCGGCGGCCTGCAGCGCGCACGCGATGCGGCCCATGCACAGGGCATGCGCTACCTCACCGGGGTGGAAATCTCCATCACCTTTCTCAACCAGACCGTGCACATCGTCGGCCTGGGCTTTGATGCCGACAACAGCGCGCTGCGTGAAGGCCTGCGCCAGACGCGCGGCGGCCGTGGTGCCCGCGCCATGGAGATGTCGGATGGACTGGCCAAGGTCGGCATCCACGGTGCCTATGAAGGCGCGCTGAAGTTTGTCGGCAACCCCGAACTCATTTCGCGCACCCACTTCGCGCGCTTTCTGGTGGAGAGCGGCGTGTGCCGAGAGACCAGTGAGGTGTTCCGCAAATACCTGACCGAAGGCAAGCCCGGCTTTGTGCCGCACCGCTGGGCCACGCTGAAAGACGCCGTCACCTGGATCACCGGGGCTGGCGGCATGGCCATCATTGCCCACCCCGCGCGCTACAAGTTCACGCCGAACGAAGAGTACGCACTGTTCACCGAGTTCAAGGGCTACGGCGGCCAGGGCGTGGAAGTGGTGACCGGCAGCCATTCGGTGCCCGAGTACCAGATCTACGCCGAGACGGCCAAGGAATTTGGCCTGGCCGCCTCACGCGGCAGCGACTTCCACAGCCCCGACGAGAGCCACACCGAGCTGGGCACCCTGCCCGCTTTGCCCAGTGGACTCACCCCCGTGTGGGAACTGCTGAGCTCCCGTATCCAATAACCCAGAGAGCGAGCGCGCAGGCGTTTGCCAAGCCATGGCCCAGTATTTCGAAGTTCACCCCGACAACCCCCAACCCCGCCTGCTCAAACAGGCCGTGGGCCTGCTCGAAAAAGGCGGCATCCTGGCGGTGCCCACCGACTCCAGCTACGCCCTGGTCTGCCACCTGGATGACAAGGCCGCTGCCGACAAGCTGCGCAGCATCCGCGGCGTGGACGACAAGCACCACCTGACCCTGTTGTGCCGCGACCTGAGTGAGCTGGCCAGCTACGCCCGCGTGGACAACGCCCAGTACCGCCTGCTCAAGACGGCCACGCCAGGTGCCTACACCTTCATCCTGGAAGCCAGCAAGGAAGTGCCGCGCCGCGTGAGCCACCCCTCGCGCAAGACGATTGGCCTGCGCGTACCGGAACACAAGGCACTGCAGGAGCTGCTGGCCCTCCACGGTTCTGCGCTTCTAGCGACTACTTTGATAGCAAAAGACGAGACGGAGCCCATGAACGACGCACAGGAAATTCGCGAGCGCTACGAGCACCAGATCGCCGCCGTCATTGACGCCGGCGCCTGCGCGCTGGAGCCGACCACCGTGATCGACCTGACCGGCGACGCGCCCGAGGTGATCCGCCAAGGTGGCGGTGACCTGGCCACCATCGGTTTGTAAGCCGTCCCTTCGCCCCGCGCTTTCCCCCTCATTTCACTCTGAGACAATTCCCCTGTGGACTTCGCACACCTGATCCAAACCGTTGCCATCTATGCCCTGCCCGTGCTGTTTGCCATCACGGTGCACGAAGCCGCCCACGGCTACGCAGCCCTGCATTTCGGCGACAAGACCGCCTGGTCCCTGGGCCGCATCACGCTGAACCCGGCCAAACACATCGACCCGGTCGGCACCATCCTGATGCCGTTGCTGCTGTACTTCGCCACCTCCGGCGCGTTCCTGTTTGGCTATGCCAAGCCGGTGCCCGTGCGTTTTGGCAACCTCAAGAACCCCAAGCGCGACATGATTTGGGTCGCGTTGGCTGGCCCCGGTGCCAACCTGGCCATGGCCTTGGCCTGGGGCGTGGCTTTGTACCTGCTGCAAGGCGCGGGCGTGTCCGAACCCTTCTTCCTGAAAATGTGCCAGGGCGGCGTGCTGGTCAACGTGGTGATGTTCGCCTTCAACCTCTTCCCGCTGCCCCCGCTGGATGGCGGCCGCATTTTGGTGGGCCTGTTGCCTCTCAAGCAAGCCATGGCGGTGTCGCGCATTGAGCCTTGGGGCTTCTTCATTGTCATGGCGCTGGTAATTGCCGGGGTGCTGAGCACGGTGTGGATGCAACCTGTCATGTCCCTCACCTTTGGCTTTTTGGATCTGGTGCTCACCCCCCTGTCCATGCTGACCCGCTGACCCTTTACTGTTTCGCCTGACCGATTCTTTCCATGAGCACTGTTCGTTTCCTCACCGGCATCACCACCTCCGGCACGCCCCACTTGGGCAACTATGTGGGCTCCATCCGCCCCGCCGTGCGCGCCAGCAAAACCCCGGGCGTGGAAAGTTTTTACTTCCTGGCCAACTACCACGCACTCATCAAAACCGACGAGCCTGCGCGCATCCAGCGCAGCACGCTGGAGATTGCGGCCAGTTGGTTGGCTGCGGGCCTGGACCCGGCCCATGTCACCTTCTACCGCCAGAGCGATGTGCCCGAAATTCCCGAACTCTGCTGGTTCCTGACCTGCGTGACCGGCAAGGGCGTGCTCAACCGCGCCCACGCCTACAAGGCTGCCGTGGACAAGAACACCGCCGCCGACGTGGACCCTGATGCGGATGTGAGCGCCGGTCTGTTCATGTACCCCGTGCTGATGGGCGCGGACATTCTCATGTTCAACGCGCACAAAGTGCCCGTGGGGCGCGACCAGATCCAGCACATCGAGATGGCGCGCGACATGGCCGCCAGCTTCAACCACCGCTATGGCGAGCACTTTGTGCCCCCCCAGGCCGAGATTGAAGAGTCGGTTGCCACCCTGCCGGGCCTGGACGGCCGCAAGATGAGCAAGAGCTACGACAACACCATCCCGCTGTTCAGCAGCCGCGAGCAGTTGAAGAAGCTGATTGCCGGCATCAAGACCGATTCGCGCGCACCGGGCGAAGCCAAGGACACCGAGGGCTCGGCCCTGTTCCAGATCTACCAGGCCTTTGCCTCTGAAGAAGAAACTGCAGCACTGCGCAAGGCCTACGCCGAGGGCATTGCCTGGGGGGATGCCAAGACCTTGCTGTTTGAGCGCATCGACCAGGAGATCGCTCCCATGCGCGCCGCCTACGAGGACTACATGGCCCACCCAGAAAAGGTCGAGGCCCTGCTGCTGGCCGGTGCGGTGAAAGCACGCGCGATTGCCACACCCTTCATGGCCCAACTGCGCAGCGCTGTGGGCCTGCGCGGCCTGGCCAGTGCGGTGCAAGGCAAGGCCGAGAAAACCAGCAAGGCAGCACTTGCCTCCTTCAAGCAGTACCGCGAAAAAGACGGCCTGTTCTACTTCAAGCTGGTGGACCCGGCAGGCGCCGTGCTCATGCAAAGCAAGGGCTTTGAGTCTCCCAAGGTGGCGGGGCAAGCCATTGGCCAGTTGCAACGTGACGGCGCTGCCGGGGTGGCGGCGCTACAGGCGCAGCTGGAGGTGCTGGACGCCGAGGCCCTGGCCCGTGCCGTGCACGCCCTGGCTGCGCTGGCCGAGGCGGCAGACGTCAAATAACGCTATTGATTTGCTAGCTGCTCGCGCATATTCCACGGGGGCTAGAGGCCAAAAACACTTAAAAATGACAGGTGCAGCATGAGTGACTTTCCCAAAGACATTTACACCGAACCTCATCCCATGGATGTGGACACGCTGGCCAACCTGGGGCCGCTGCGCGCCATGGCCGGCATCTGGGAAGGCCAGCGCGGCCTGGACGTGAAGCCCAAGGCCGAAGGCCCCAAGAAGCAGGCCTTCCACGAACGCATCGAGCTGCAGCCCATCGACCCACAAACCAATGGCCCACAGCTGCTGTATGGCCTGCGCTACCACACGCATGTCACCAAGCCCGACCAGGTCAAGACCTACCATGACCAGGTCGGCTACTGGCTGTGGGAGCCCGCCACCGGCGCCATCATCCACACGCTGACCATTCCACGCGGCCAGGTGGCCATGGCGGGTGGCCAGGCCGCGGCGGACGCCACCGAGTTTGAACTGGTGGCCACGCATGGGCTGGACACTTACGGCATCTGCTCCGCACCTTTTCTGCAGCACGCCTTCAAGACCACGGAGTTCCGCATCAAGGTGACGATTAACCCGGACGGCACCTGGAGTTATGACGAGGACACGGTGCTGCAGATCCTGGGGCGCGATGAACCGTTCCACCACACCGACCGCAACACGCTGCACAAGATTGCGGAGCCTACGCCAAATCCGCTGGCGCGTGGTTGAGGTCTGACGGGGGGTTTGCCCCGTTGGGCTAGACCGCTTTTTTTGGACACCCACTCCCCCAGCCCCTCGCCCCGTCGGCGAGGGGAGCTTTTAACAGCCAATTTTGTGGCTTTGCTCCGGCTACGGAGCTACAGGGGTACCGCTGCCACGGGGTGGGTACGCCACGGCCAGTGCTAACGGTTGTGCTGAATGAAAACGTGCTGGCGCGGAGCTACTGGCGGGCGTTGCCGCCAGCGTTGGCATACCAACCTCTCCGAAGTACCCACAACCGCAGGCGCGGGCCGTGGTGTCCAGGCACGGTGGCAACCGCACCCCATTGGCCACGCAGTCGGCGCGAGACAACAAGATATAGCTGTTAAAAGCTCCCCTCGCCGACGGGGCGAGGGGCTGGGGGAGTGGGTGTTAAAAAAACGATGCGACGCCAAAAAAAGCAGCTAAGGCACCAACACCCGAATCTGCAACAAGCGCCGCACACCACCACCTTCACTGCTATAGCTGCCCTGCCGGCCCGGCGCAGGGCCACTGGCCGCAATCGTCACCCACTGTGCCAGCGGTGCGGTCACTGTGCTGCTGAACTGGCTGCGGCTTTGGCTGGGCATGTCGGCGTTGCTGCGGATGGCCATGTTGGCCTGCTGCACCTCCAGCTCCACCGTGGCAGCGCGGTTGCCACCGGGCCAACGCGGTGTCACGGTCACGCTCTGGCCCACGTCAAACCACTGCAGCGCTTGCTTGACGCCCGCGCCGCTGTTGGCCGAGGGGGCCTGCACCGCCTCCACCCACTGCATGGGGACGGACAGATTCATGCGCAACTGGGCTTTCTGCCCGTTGCGCACCTGGATTTTTTGGGGCACCAGGGCTTGCCCACCGTCTGCGGGGCCGGCGCGGTAGCTGCTGCCCTCCTCGGCCCGATCCTCGATCTGGCGCAGCTCCACGGTCAGGTCGCGCGCAGGCAGCTGGGCCTGGGCTCCAGATGCCCACAGGCTGCCAGCCAGCAACAGGAAAGCGATGAAAATACGCATGCGGCCATTGTTCCACGCGTGGCCAGGATCGGCCAGCGGGCAAAGGCGGCAACAGGGCCGCGAATGGCGGCTTATTCGATCTTGAGGTTTTGTGTCTGCACGACCTCGCGCCAGGCGCGGTAGTCGGCTTCGATGAACTTGGCCTGCGCCATGGGAGTGCCCGGTG
>NZ_JAXHOL010000029.1:0-16002 GCF_034519335.1 Rhodoferax sp. | reverse complement strand
GGAGTCGCGTTGGTTGCGCTGGAGGCTTGTTCACCGGTCGGGTTCAGGGCCATGGAGGACTCCAAAAAATCGGGATTACCAAGGGTTTGGCGAAAGTGGGGCGAATACTAACCGCAGTTGTCCGCCGCGAAATAGAGAGCCCGGCTCAGGAGGGGGAATACGCCAGGCGCACGTAGATGGGTGCAAAAGCCTCGGCCTGCGTGATTTCGATCAGGGTTTCTTTGGCCAGCTCCAGCAGGGCGATGAAGGTCACGACCAGCACGGGCGCACCCTGGCTGGCGTCGAACAGGTCTTCAAACCCCACAAAGCGCTGGCCCTGGAGGCGCTTGAGCACGATGCTCATGTGCTCGCGCACCGAGAGCTCTTCGCGGCTGATCTTGTGGTGCTGCACCAGGCGGGCGCGTTTCATGATGTCACGCCAGGCCTCTTGCAGGTCGGTCAGGCTCACATCGGGAAAGCGGGGCTGCAGGCTTTGCTCGATGTGGGCGTTGGCCTTCAAAAAGTCGCGCCCGTACTGCGGTATGGCGTTGAGCCGGGCTGCAGCCAGCTTCATCTGCTCGTATTCGAGCAGGCGGCGCACCAGCTCGGCGCGTGGGTCTTCGGCTTCTTCGCCCTCGGCCGTCTTCTTGGGCGGCAGCAGCATGCGCGACTTGATCTCGATCAGCATGGCCGCCATCAGCAGGTACTCGGCCGCCAGCTCCAGGTTGTGCTTGCGGATCTGGTCCACGTAGACCAAATACTGCTTGGTCACGCTGAGCATGGGGATGTCCAGGATGTTGAAGTTTTGCTTGCGGATCAGGTACAGCAGCAAGTCCAGCGGCCCCTCAAAGGCCTCCAGAAACACCTCCAGAGCGTCCGGCGGGATGTACAAATCCTGCGGCATGGCAAACAGCGGCTCGCCATACAGGCGCGCCAACGCCACCCGATCCACCACCTCGGGCATGACGGCGATGTCGGCCGCGTCAGCGCCGCTGTCCGCAGAGAGTGTGCTCATGGTTTGCTATTGAATTGGGAGCTGCTCGCGCAGTATTCACGCGGGCTAGAGGCCTAAAAGGCTCTTATTTGGCGTCGGTCTGGTAGACGTAGGGCTTTTGCGCCACGCGGGCCTGGTTGTAGGCCTTCACCGCGTTGCGGTCCACGCTTTTGTCCCACAGCAGGGCGCGGCCCTGGCGTTGCTCGGCTTCCAGCGTGGGCTTGGCAGTCTTGAGCTGGTCAATGAACTGGGTGGCTTCGGATTGGTAGTCGGGGCGGCGAAAAATGTTCATGGATGAATCCTCGTTGGCGGCCATTTTAGCCGCCATGGGGCTGGTCTTCCCCATGGCAGCTTGGATAGCAAACCCGGTATCCTTGCGGCCCTATGCGCAATTCTGACTTTTCCACCGCCCAGATCGCTGCCCTGGCCCAGGCCGACGTGGCCCGTGCCCTGGCCGAAGACGTGGGGGCGGGCGACCTCACCGCCTCCCTGATCGACCCGACCCGCCGCGCCCGCGCCCGGGTGCTGGCGCGCGAGTCCGCCGTGTTGTGCGGTGAACCCTGGGCCACGGCCGCTGTGCTGGCACTGGACCCATCCGCCGCCGTCATCTGGCATGTGCGCGAAGGCCAGCGCTGCCACGCCGACCAGGTAGTGGTAGAGATCGAAGGCAACGCCCAGGCGCTGCTGACGGCCGAGCGCACCGCGCTCAACTTTTTGCAACTGCTGAGCGCCGTGGCCACCAAGACCGCCAGCTTTGTGTCAGCGGTCGAGTCGGTACCCGGCAACCGCGCCGCCATCGTGGACACCCGCAAAACCCTGCCCGGCCTGCGCATGGCGCAGAAGTACGCGGTGCACCAGGGTGGCGGTACCAACCACCGCATTGGCCTGTTCGACGCCGTGCTGATCAAGGAAAACCACATTGCCGCCGCTGGTGGGGTCACCGCCGCGCTGCAGCGTGCCAGCCAGTTGGCTGCCACGGCCAAGTTCATCGAGGTGGAAGTGGAAACGCTGGACCAGCTGCGCGAGGCGCTGGACTGCGGCGCCCAGATGGTGCTGCTGGACAACATGACCATGGCCCATCTGGTACAAGCCGTGGCCATCAATGCAGGGCGGGCGATTCTGGAAGTGTCGGGTGGTGTGAGCCTTGACACCGTGCGCGCTATCGCCGCCACCGGCGTGGACCGCATCTCGATTGGCGCGCTGACCAAGGACGTGAAGGCCACCGATTTCTCCATGCGCTTTGAGGAGCTGTGATGTCTGCCAGCGATGTGATTGACGTCGAGTACGAGCAACCCGCCTGTTCTACGAAACACGCCTGGGCGCGTGTGCCGGTGGAGCCCACGCCCTCGCAGCGCGTGGCGCTGAAAGACAAGATCAAGCGCCTGCTGAAAGAAAAGAACGCGGTCATGGTGTCGCACTACTACGTGCACCCCGACCTGCAGGACCTGGCCGAAGAAACTGGTGGCCTGGTGAGCGATTCGCTGGAAATGGCCCGCTTTGGCCGCGACCACAGCGCGCAGACGCTGGTGGTGTCGGGCGTGAAGTTCATGGGCGAGACCAGCAAAATCCTGTCGCCACACAAGACCGTGCTCATGCCCGACCTGGACGCCACCTGCTCGCTGGACCTGGGCTGCCCGATTGACGAATTCAGCGCCTTCTGCGACCAGCACCCCGACCGCACCGTGGTAGTCTACGCCAACACCAGCGCCGCCGTGAAGGCGCGTGCTGACTGGCTGGTAACCAGCAGCTGCGCGCTCGACATCGTGCGCGCGCTCAAAGACAAAGGCCAGAAGATTCTGTGGGCGCCCGACAAACACCTGGGCGGCTACATCCAGCGCGAGACCGGCGCCGACATGGTGTTCTGGGAAGGCGCTTGCATCGTGCACGATGAGTTCAAGGCCTTTGAGCTGGAAGCGCTGATCAAGGAACACCCCAAGGCCAAAGTGCTGGTGCACCCCGAGTCCCCCCAAGACATCGTGGCCCTGGCGCATGCGGTGGGCTCCACCAGCGCCATTCTCAAGGCCGCGCAAACGTTGGACGCCGACACCTTCATCGTCGCCACCGACAACGGCATGCTGCACAAGCTGCGTACGCTCAACCCCACCAAGACCTTCATTGAAGCGCCCACGGCGGGCAACAGCGCCACCTGCAAAAGCTGCGCCCACTGCCCGTGGATGGCCATGAACGGCCTAGCCGGCGTGGCCCATGTGCTAGAGCACGGACTGAACGAGATTCAGGTGGACAACCGCTTGATCGACCGCGCACGTTTGCCGATTGACCGCATGCTGGCGTTTACCGCGGCGCTGAAGAACGGGCAGCCGGTGGGGGGGCTGATTCCGAATATTGGGGCGGCCTGAGGTTTAAGGTGTTTTGGCCTGTGGCCCCATTGGAATATGCGCGAGCAGCTATTGGATTGATAGCAATGTCTGGTGTGATGGGTGGGCTCAGAGCTGGGCGAACGGCCCCCCGCCTCATACTGTCAAACGCCCAGAAATCGGCGAGGGGCCATTCCCCCAGCTCTGTGGGTGCGGTGATTGGTGTGCTGACGAAAGACGGGCTGCTGTGGGTCACGGCTGCTTTGCGGCGGAAGCGGGCATTCAGCGACATTGTCCAGTTTGATAGGATTTCTATGGCTCTTCCAATCATTCTTCGTCAACGGACTATGCGGCCGCATCGACTCATTCGCTGTTTTCTAGTCTTATCAGCAACCCTTGCCATTTCGCAATCTGCGTTGTCCCGTGAAGGCGACTTCATTTTTGCGGAGAGGCAGAAGGCGATTTGCTCGGCTGGCGGCCAGAGCGAGATGAATCAATGCATGGCGATTGAATATCGCAAAGTCGAGCGTCGCCTCAATTCCTCGTACACGGAGTTGATTTCAGTTCTCGAGGATGCTCGTGGCATACGCGCATCGCAGCGTGCGTGGTTGAAATACCGTGATGCTGAGTGCTCGGATGACGTCATGCAGTTGGGGCAAGGTAGCCTTCAGCCATTTGCCTATCACTCCTGCATGATTGAATTCACTGAGGAGCGTATTCGTTATCTACGGTGGCATCTTGCGCAGGACTGCAATGGCTGCCCAGTGCGAAAGCAGTAAGTAACCCCTTGCGCTGAACGGACTGGCAACGTTAACTCAAGATTGCGCGCCTGTTCTAGAGTTAGCAAAAGTCACCTAACAGTCTCTAGGCGCCTCGGTCTTGCGGCGGAATCGGTCGATAGAAAATTCACCCGAATGGGGGATGGGCAAGTCCTCCAGCACCGGTCAGAATTGTGGCGGATGCAGACCTCACATAGCTAATGGCACATAGCAGTCAAATACTCAACTCCACACCCTGGAACCGCCATAGATGAAAACTTCACGACTCTTACTTTTCACCGCCGCCACATTACTGGCAATTTCGAAAGCAGCTTCGGCAGCGCCAGACATTGTGGCCTGCGACCTCTTAGACGAGCCCGCGATCTCCGCGCTTATTGGTGTGAAGACAAAGCCTGATTCGAATCGATACAAGGAAGTTTTCGATGGTGTGAAAATTAGTAACTGCATGTTTCGCTCGGAACGGCAGTCAGTGATGGTTACCTTGGCAGAGTACTCATCTAATGCGGACGCAAACAAGTCCTATATGCTTGCTCGCAAAGAAACCGCGAAAGCGAAGACGATTGACAACGTGAAAATCCAGTACGCGGTGGATGACGAGAATGCACTTGGAGACAAAGCGTACTGGTACCGGTTGGCGTCGGAACAGTTCGGATTGACAGCCATAAAAGGGAATCGAGGGTTGACGATAAACATTCATTTCGACGATGAGGCAACCGGAACGCAGACAATTCCGCGCTTGAAGGAACGCAGTCGCCCTCTTCTGCAGGCTGCATTGCGAAAGATTTGACTGTGGCGGTGAGGTCAAACCTTTCAGTCAACACGGAAGCTCGGCGACATGCTCCGCTGCTAAGCTCCTGTCACCAGGTTGCAGGTACTTCTAACATTAACTCAGCATTTGCGTGTCTGCTTTAGAGCAGTGCACATGTCCGCTTCCAGTCTGTAGGTGCCTCGGTCTCGGGGCGTAAGTAGGGACCCAATTGGCGATGAAATCACAACTTAGATTCCGAGTGAGCACCATGCTGATATGCGTGGGTTTGCTTCTACTTCCATGGGCATCTAATTTTTTTGCCATTCCAAAGTTACCTATGAAATGGAGCGAATTTCAGCATTTTTTGGACGTCATCATTCTTGATGTTGGGCCGCAATTATTCTTTGTGGCATTCTTGTTTGCTTCCATCGTTCTTATAAAGACCGGCTGGCGTCGCCAATGGATCTGTGCACTTCAAGCTCTCGGGGAAATGGCTGCTTGCGTCTTCGCAATAACGTTGGTTCCCGCGTATTGATCTGACATTTCAACGCTGAAGGGAAAGTCCGCAACCAGTCTGAAGCAGCTGCCTTCGGATCCAAATGTTTCTCTGTTGAACGGACGCCCCATGGCGATGAAGAGTGAATATCCAATGAGCATGTCGCCTCTGACCATTGGAAGGGGCTGATATTTAAGCCTTTTCGGCCCCTAGCCCCAGTGGAATATGCGCAAACTGCTATCAAATAAATAGCAATCCAAGCGCTTCTGCCACACACATAACCCCACCTATTCCCCTTTTCCCCGCGTAAACAGCGTCACCAGCAGGGGCAGCAGCGCCAGCGTAAACAGGGTGCACAGGCAGGCGACCCAAAGCGGGTAGCCGTCCGGGTTGCCCAGGGCGAAGTATTTGAGTGCTACATAGCCCAGGGCCAGCGCCATCAGCAGGCTGACGCCGGGCAAGAAGACGCGCAGCAGGAAGGTCGTGCCGAAGGCGGCCACGCCTGCCATAGGGCGGCCCAGTGCGTACCAGAGTGCGGCCCACAGGAAGTAGCCCAGGATGAACAGCATGACGCAGGCCCCCAGCCACAGGCCCACGCTGCGGGGGCTGAGTTCGGTGGCCGTGCGGTCGCCCGGTGCGTACACCACGGTGAGTCGGCTCCCTTCACGCGGAATGTCGGTGGACGCTACCGAGTTGGACAGCTCTAGCGACTCCCCATCGGGCCCGGCAAAGCGCACCTGGGCGGTGTGCATCAGGCGCTGGCCGCGCACGGTGCGACCGCTGGAGTCTTTCTCTTCGTAGTCGCGCAACTCGGAGGTGTGGCCCACCACGGTGGCGCTGTAGCTCGGTTTGGTGGCCAGGGCGTACAGCGCCTGACCAGTCCAGTACGTGAAGGGCACAAACAAGGCAATCAAAGCAAAGAAGATGATGACGATCAGCGCGCTGCCGCCCTTCTTGCCAGAACTGCGCCGCGACACGCGCCGCCCCAGCCAGATGGCGGCGGCAAGGAACACGGCGCTGCTCGCCAGAAACACCTGGCCTGCAGAGGTCAGTTGCATGGTGGTGCCCGGTCTGGCTGGCCCTGGAGATGTGCGGGATGTGGGGGCATGGGGGGCCATTCTAGGCACCCCGTTTGTGCAGTCAGCGTAGCGGCTCGGTGGCCAAGCCTGCTGCTTGCCAGGCGGCAATGCCGCCCTCCAGGTAGCGCACGTTCAGCCCCATGACGCGCAGCACGGTGGTCAGGCCCTGGCTGATCTCGTGGCCGTGCGCGCAGTACACCACCACGGGTGTGTCTCTGGGCACCTGGTCTTTCCAGTCCAGCCACAGGGCCGGGTTGTGCCACTGGGCGTGGGCAATCTGAGTGCCGTCGCGCAGGCGGGCGCCGTCGCGCCGCACATCCAGCAAGGTGAAGGCCTGCCCTTGTGCCTGCAGTTGGGCAAGTTCGGTGGCGGTGATGGCGGTCATGGGGTTCTCCTAGTGAATGAATGACAACAGCAAACCAAGCAGTGCGCACGCCGCGATGACGTGCATCACGTTGCGCTTGTAGCGGAACAGTGCGATGGCCGCGGCCAGCGCAATCAGCGCAGCCACGGCATCGAAGCTGCCCGCAAAGCCCTGCGGCCACAACACGTGGTAGCCAAAAAACAGCGTGAGGTTGAGGATGACACCCACCACCGCTGCGGTAATGCCGGTGAGTGGCGCGGTGAATGCCATGTTGTTGTGGGTGCTCTCCACCAGCGGGCCGCCCGCAAGGATGAACAGGAAGGAGGGCAAGAAGGTGAACCAGGTGACCAGGCAGGCTGCAATGGCACCGGCCGCAAACAGATGCTCCGGCCCCAACACGGCCTTGGCATAGCCGCCCACAAAGGCCACAAACGCCACCACCATGATCAGCGGCCCCGGCGTGGTTTCGCCCAGCGCCAGCCCGTCGATCATTTGCGTGGGCGTAAGCCAACCGTAGTGCCCCACCGCGCCTTGGTACACATAGGGCAGCACCGCATAGGCGCCGCCAAAGGTGAGCAGGGCCGCCTTGGTGAAGAACCAGCCCATTTGCGTGAAGGTGTGCTCCCAACCCAGGCCCCAGGTCAGCGCACCCATGGGCAGCGCCCACAGCACGGCGCCCACCAGCACCACCGTGGCCAGTCGGCCCCAGTGGAAGCGTGCGTGGGCCGGTGTGGGAGTGGTGTCGTCAATCAGCGCGGCGCCAAAATGCTTGGCCGCTGCACCGTGTCCGCCCGTGCTGTTGAACAGGGCCGGCGCCCAGCGCCCACCGGCGTAGCCCAGCAGGGCCGCGCCCAGCACAATGAGCGGGAAGGGCACTTGCAATGCAAAGATGGCCACAAACGAGGCCGCGGCAATGCCCCACAAGGCCCGGTTTTTGAGCGAGCGCGAGCCGATGCGGTGCGCCGCCTGCAGCACGATGGCAGTCACTGCAGGTTTGATGCCGTAGAACATGCCGGCCACCCAGTCCACTTCGCCAAACGCGATGTAGACCCAGGACAGGCCGACCAGAATGAACAGCGAAGGCAGCACAAACAGCGCGCCCGCCACCACACCGCCCCAGGTGCGGTGCATGAGCCAGCCGATGTAGGTGGCGAGCTGCTGCGCCTCGGGGCCGGGCAGCAGCATGCAGTAGTTCAGCGCGTGCAAAAAGCGCTTTTCCGAGATCCAGCGCCGCCGCTCCACCAGCTCGGTGTGCATGATGGCAATTTGCCCGGCGGGCCCGCCAAAGCTGATGAAGCCCAGCTTGAGCCAGAAGGCGAAGGCCTGCCAGAAGGACACGGGTGCGGGCACTGCGGTGGGGTTCAGGGTGTCATTGGGCATGGGGTGCGCGGGGCTCATGGGGTGGGCTCAAAGTGGTGGAGCAGGGCATCAAACACGGCACTGGCGGCCTGCAGCAGTTGGTCGTCGTCGGGGATGTTGGCGCGCAGGCCGGCCAGCACGGCCTCCATGCCGCTGGCCTCGGGCGGCTGCACACCACCGGCATCCAAAAAGTGCACCAGTGCGCCCAGGCGCTGCAGGGCCGGGCCCTCCAGTGCAAAACTGGCCAGCAGCACCTCAAAGGTCACGCGCCCGTCCACATGGCTGAAGGTGGCGCCATCAAAGTCAAAGCCCAGGGCGTCGGCCGGGCAATCTTGCGGCTGGGCCAGCCACAGGATGCGGGCCTGCGGGTCGATGTGGCGCCGTATCAGCCAGGCGCTGGCCAGCCGGTCTACCCAAGGGCGGGCGCGGGTGGCCCAGGTGCGGCCCTGGTAGGGGGCGCGTTGCAGCACGGCAATGCGTCCGGCCACCGATTGCGGTTCATCGGGTGCGGCGGCGCGGGCGATGGCGGCTTCCAGGGCCTGCAGTGCGGCCTCGACCTGGCGCTGGGCCTCGGCCGGGAAAAAATCGGTCTCGGCCACTTGGGCGAAAGCCTTGCGCGCCTTGCGGCACAGCCGGGTGGCCTCGGCCCTGTCACCGGCGGCCAGCAGGGCCTGGATGGGGGGCAGGTCGGCCAGCAGCGCGGCAAAGTCGGCGCTGCGGTCAAACAGGGCGGTGAAGGTTGCGTTGGTCGGCTCCTGCACCGCCATCACATAGGCGCTGCCGCCGCCAGCCACCACATCGGCCGCGACCGACTCCAGCAAGCTGCGGCAGACGGGGCGCTCGGGCATCAGATAGACACCGTCCTTGAGCACGGCCGCGCCGCTGGCTTTGAGCGCACGCCAGGCCCGCATGCGGGCGGTGGCGTTTTCGGTGGGCAGGCTGGTGATGAGGGTGATCCAAGACATTGGTAGATTATTCTTCAAATATGTAAATTAATCTACATAAATTTGCAAAATGCTCGCTTGGAGATTGAAATGGCCTGCGCAGCACACAGGTCATGCGTGAGCAGCTATTCTTTTTGTAGTTATTAGGAGTTTTTATGTCGTCCGCATCCGCCTTGTCCGCCTTCCCCATCACCACCAAATGGCCCGCCCAGCACCCCGACCGCCTGCAGCTGTACTCGCTGCCCACGCCCAATGGCGTGAAGGTGAGCATTGCGCTGGAAGAGCTGGGCCTGCCCTACGAGCCACACCTGGTGAGCTTTCAGACCAACGACCAGCTCACGCCCGAGTTCATCTCGCTCAATCCCAACAACAAGATCCCGGCCATCATTGACCCCAACGGCCCCGGCGGTCAGCCGCTGGCGCTGTTCGAGTCTGGTGCCATCCTCATTTACCTGGCCGAGAAAACTGGCCAGCTCATGTCGACGGATGCGGCCAAGCGCTACGAGACCATCCAGTGGGTGATGTTCCAGATGGGTGGTATCGGCCCCATGTTTGGGCAGCTGGGTTTCTTTCACAAATTTGCCGGCAAAGACTTTGAAGACAAGCGCCCGCGCGACCGCTATGTGGCCGAGAGCACACGCCTGCTGGGTGTGCTGGACAAACACCTGCAGGGCCGTGACTGGGTCATGGGGGCGGACTACAGCATTGCCGACATTGCCATCTTTCCGTGGGTGCGCAATCTGATTGGTTTTTACGGCGCGGGCGACCTGGTGGGTTTTGCCGATTTCCCCAACGTGGCCCGTGTGCTGGCCACGTTTGTGGCGCGCCCGGCCGTGGAGCGGGGGCTTTCCATTCCGGCCTGACAAAGCTCAGGCATCATGCAGGGGCAGGGAGGCGGTGGCACCCCCATCGCCTTGTAGAAAGGTAGCCGTGAATTCTCCAGACGCAGACATCTCTGACGCATCCAGCTTTTCCATTGCCCGCCAGCACATCGTGGACGCCGACAAGTCCATCGTGGGCTACGAGCTGTTCAATCGCTCCCAAGGTGCGCGCCCGCATTCGCTGGCCAGCGATGTGTCGCTGGTGCTCAACGTCATGGCGCAGAGCAGCAGCAAGCTGGTCAATGGCCAGGCCGACCTGTTTATCAACGCCACCCACGAGAGCCTGACCGGCTCGCACTGGGACTTTTTGGTGCCGCAGCGCACCATCATCGAGGTGCCGCCCTTTCCCGGGCACGATGTGGCGGGCATTGAAGAAGCGCGGCTGAAGATGATGACACTGCGCAAACGCGGCTTCCGGCTGGCGTTTAACCACACGGTGGTGGCACCGGTCTACAAGTCCTGGCAGGGCATTGCCGATTTTGTGAAAGTGGACGTGCGTGCCATCGACCCCACCAAACTCAAGGCGCTGGTAGACGCCATCCACACCCGTACGGGCGCCATTGCGGTGGCCGAGAAGGTGGAGAGTGCGGCGCAGTTTGAGGTGTTCCGTGACATCGGGTTTCACTTCTTCCAGGGCTACTGGTTTTCACGGCCCGAGGTGCTCAAGAGCCAGGTGGTCAGCCCCAGCCAGGCCAGTGCGGCCAACCTGTTCAACAAGCTGCGCAGCGAGGCCGATGTGGACGAGATCGAGCTCGCCATCAAAAAGGACGCGGCGCTGGGCTACAACCTGCTGCGCCTGATCAACTCCGCCGGCCTGGGCCTGCGCACCAAGATCACGTCCATCCGCCAGGCAGTGATGCTGCTGGGCAACGAGCGCCTGCAGCGCTGGGCTGCCATGCTGATGACAGCGGGGGTGGACGGCAAGCCCAGCCTGGCCGGCAATATGGCGGTGGTGCGGGCCAAGATGATGGAGTTGCTGGGCGCCAAGACCTTGTCGCCCGAAGAGCAGGAGGAGGCTTTTTTGATTGGCCTCTTCTCCCTGCTGGACCGCATGCTGGGCTGCACGCTGGCAGAGGCCTTGTCCATGTTGGGCCTCGATGGTGTCATCACCGAGGCCTTGCTCAAAGGCACCGGCAAATACATGGACCTGCTGGCCATGGCCATTGCCTGCGAAATGGAAGACGCCACCATTTTTTCAGAGGCCGCGCAGCGGCTGGAGCTCTCCTACCGCGAGATCAACGTGGCCCACATGGAAGCCATCGTCTGGGCCGATGCGGTGTACCAGTAGGGTGCCTCGCACCAGATCTTGCCTGCATGCCAAATATGCTAGGAAGGTCCGTGGATATTGCGCGAATAGCTCTTGATTTGGTAGCAAGCTCTCAGGTCCCGGTGACGCCGGGCAGCCACATCACGATGGACGGGAAGAACCAGATCAGCGCCACCAGGGCCAACATGATCAGCAGGAAAGGCAGCACGCCGTAGATCACGTCCAGGATGTTGCCCTCACCGCGCACGCCTTGCACCACATACAGGTTCATGCCTACCGGGGGGGTAATGAGCGCCAGCTCTGCCATGATGACCAGGAAGATGCCGAACCACACCGGGTCTATGCCCAGCGCCACCACGATGGGGAAGACGATGGGAATGGTGCCCACCACCATGGCCAGTGCATCCAGAAAGCAACCCAGGATCAGGTAGAGGATGGTGAGCACCAGAATGATCTGGCCGGGGCTGGCCTGCATGCCGGTGACAAACTTGGTCAGCATGTCGGGCACACCCATCATGCCCAGCACAAAGTTCAGGTAAAACGCGGCCGCTGCAATCAGCATGATCATGGCCGTGATGGACAGCGTGGTCAGAAACGACTCATGCAGCATCTTGATACTGAGGCGGCCGTAGCCAGCACACAGCAGCAAGGAAACCACCACGCCCAACGCCGCAGACTCGGTGGGAGTGGCCCAGCCGGCGTAGATGCTGCCCATCACAAACACAATCACGGTGAGCGGCGGCACCAGGTCGAGCAGGCGCAGCAGTTTGTCTTTAAGCGGCGCGGGTGCTTCCTTGGTGCCCGCATACGAGGGCTTCCAGAGGCACACCACCACAATCACCGCCATGAACAATGCCGTGAGCAGCAGGCCCGGCACCACGCCCGCGGCATACAGCTTGCCCACCGAGGTGTTGGTCATGGCGCCGTAAATGATCATGTTGATCGATGGTGGAATCAGGATGCCCAGCGTGGCGCCGGCTGCAATGGTGCCCAGCACCAGGCGGGCGTTGTAGCCACGTTGCTTGAAGGCAGGCAAGGCCACGGTGCCAATGGTGGCAGCCGTCGCCACCGAGGAGCCAGACACCGCCGCGAACAAGGCCGAGGCCCCAATGTTGGAGTGCAGCAATCCGCCCGGCAAGGGTGAGAGCCAGTCCGACAACGCGCGGTACATCTTGTCGGTAAAGCCTCCGCGCACCAGCAGTTCGCCCAACAAGATGAAAAGGGGCACCGACACCAGCACGAAGTTGTTGTTGGCGCTCCAGTACTGGGTACCGTACTCCAGCGCTACCGGCCAGCCCAGGTACATCACCGCGCCCAGCAGGCTCAGCAAAAACATCACAAAGGCCACATGCAGGCCCAGACTCATCAGGGCGATGAGCAGCACAAAGCCGGCCGCGACGGCGGCCATCGAAATATCAGCCATGGGTGGCTCCTTGCATGCCTGCCGCGCTGGCGGTGCCGCGCGCCTTGAGTTCGGCCAGCTCGGCCTCCAGTTCCTCTTGTGCGCTGGTGGGGCCGTACCACGCGTTCAGCTCGGGACGCTGGCGCACCAGCAGATAGAGGGCATGTCCGGCATAGGCCAGCGAGATCAGGGCCAGCAGCACCAGGCCCAGCACCCAGGCAGACTGCGGAATCCACAGCGGCAGTTCCAGGTTGGGGGCGCTGCTCTTGAACTCCAGCGTTTCCATCAGCACGTTCAGTCCGCGCCACGCGGCGAAGGTGGCGAAGAAGGCAAAGGTCGCCATGCCCAGTGTGTTCAAAACCCGCTGCACCGGCCGCGGAAAACGCACCAAAAACACGTCCACCCGCGTGTGGCTGCGCTGTGCCATGGCGTACGAGGCGCCAATGGCCGCACTGATGGCGAGCACAAAGCCACCGAGCTCGTCGATGCCTTTGAAGGAGGTGTTGAACAGCTTGCGGCCCAGCACTTCAAGGCTGAGGGCAATGGCGTAGCCCAGTACCACCCACCCGCACGCCAGCGTGGCAAAACGGGCGGCCGGCGCAATGGCATGGCTGATGGGGTTGGTACTGGACATGGCTTGGGTTTCCAGCGTGATTAGTTGATCTTCATGCCGCGGGCTTTGCCCACGGTGGCATTCCAGGTGTCGCTGCACTTGGGGTCCACCTTGTTGCAAGCGGTCTTCCACATGGGCAACACGGTGGCCGCAGACGCCGCTTTGACTTTGGCTTCGTCATCCGCCGTCACGGGCACCAAGTTCATCTTGAACGGGGTGCCGCTCTTGCAAGCCTTGCCGGTGTTGCAGGCAATGGAGTCCGCGGTGCCTTCTTCGGCCAAGTCCCACATCTGGTCTTCCATCTTCTTGAACTCGGCGGAAATCTTGGCTTGCTGGGCGGGTGTGAGCTTGTTCCAGAAGTCCAGGTTCACAAAGTGACCTTGCACCGAGCCAGCCACGGCCAGGGGGTAGAAGTACTGCGTCACTTCCGGCCACTTGCCGGAGTTGCCGGAGTTAGCGGAGGTGACACCACAGTCCACCACGCCGTTGCCCAGTGCCGAATACACCTCGGAGAACGAGAGCGTGACGGGCGTGGCGCCCAGGTTTTGCAGCATGGCCGACATGCTGGGGGTGAAGCTGCGGATCTTCAGGCCCTTGAAGTCGGCAATCGATTTGATGGGTTTGTTGCAGAAGAAGACCTGGGGGCCAAAGGGCCACAGGGTCAGCGCCTTGGCCTTGAATTTCTCTTGCAGGCGCTGGTCGAAGACCTGGCGGTAGGCCTCCATGGAGTCGCGCAGCATCGTCATGTTGGTGGACACACCGGCCAGGTCAATGCCTTCAAAGAACGGGTCGTCGCGGGCGACGCTGCCAATCTGCACCGACATCACATCAAAGATGTTGGAGCGCAGCAGGCGCAGTGCATCGTCGGGTTTCACGTTCACCACGTCCATGGGGTTGAACTTCACATCCATGTTGATGCCGGTGGCCTTGGGCAGGCCGGTGAAGAAGGGGCGCTCGATGCCATCGGAGTGGCGCACGTTGGACGAGAAGTTGCCCGCCACACGCATGGTGAAGTCGGCCGCCAGGGCCAGGCCGGTGCTGCCTGCCAATGCGGTTGCCAGGGCCATGGAGGCCAGCACTCGGTTCAGTCGGGGTTGCTTGATTGTCATGGTGGTTCCTAAGAGTGGGTGAAGAAGGCGAAAGGGTTTAGGCGTGAATCAGGGCGTTCAGGCGCAAGAGCGCGATGGCGGCCACCTGGCGCAAGGCTTCGGGCAGCTCTGTCTCGGGGCTGTGGGCCACCCGCTGGGCAAACACCGCAAAAATGCTGGCCTTGGTGTGCTGGCCCACACACACAATGAAAGGGAAACCGTGGCGTTGCAGGTAGGCGGCATTCAGCGCGGTGATCTGCTGCATTTCCTCGGGGCTCAGGGCATTGAGCCCGGCGCGCGATTGTTCTTGGGTCGACGCGCTGGTGAGCTCGCCGCGCTGGGCGGCCTTGCCCGCCAGCTCAGGGTGGGCACGCAGCAGGGCCAGTTTTTCTGCAGCGCTGGCGCGGTCGACCACGCCCACCATCACCGCATGTAACGCAGCCAGGTCTGCAAAGGGCCGGGCGGCAAAAGCGCGTTGGGCCACCCAGGGGGAATGCTCAAACACTTCGCCCAACAGCGCCACAAAGTCGGTTTCGGGCAAGGCGTTCAGGGCCTCCAGCCGGAGCGGCGTGTGGGCGGGGTGAAGCGTGGCGTGCATATCAGTGGTGCCTTGGTTGGGTAAAAGCAATAAGCGAGCCGGGCTGCCGGTGCCGCTTGGCTCCTGGCGCTCAACCCACCCATAAAAGTTTAGGACTGGCATCTGCACCGTGCGCGTGCGCTTTGTTATGACTGGCATAACATGTGCTTCGCCGCTGGCAACTCTGGAGATTTGCCATGGCGCGCCCCAATGACCCCCTGGATACCTACCTGTTGCGGGTGCTGGTATCCCTGCTGACCGAGCGCAACCTCACGCGGGTGGCCACCCGCATGAACCAGACCCAGCCCGCCATCAGTGCGGCCTTGCGCAAGTTGCGTCTGGTGTTCAACGACGAGTTGTTGGTGCGCAGCGGCAACGCCATGGTGCCCACGCCGCGCGGCATGGAGGTGCTGGAAACCGCGCGTGGCGCTTTGTCAGAGATTGACCGTCTGTTTACCGGCGGTGAGCAGTTCGAGGCGCTCACCACCCAGCAGCTGTTCAAGATTGGCTGCCCGGACTATCTGTCCACCGTGTTCATGGCCGGGGTGGCCAAGGCCTTGCGCCGCGACGCCCCCAATGCCCGCCTGATGGTGCACCCGCTGGGGCCGGGCTATGACTTTGAAGAGGCACTGGCCAACGGCGAGCTGGACGTGGTGATTGGCAACTGGCCCGAGCCACCCGAGCACCTGCACACCGCCCCCCTGCTGGAGGACGATGTGGTGGTGCTCATGGACCGCAGCAACCCGCTGGCGCGCAGCCCCATGACGCGGGAGCAGTATTTGCACGCACCGCATGTGGTGCCGCTGCCGTATTCGTCCAGCCACCGCGGTGTCATCGACAAATATTTGGCCACCCACCGGCTCACGCGCAACGCACGCATGGTGGTGCCTTTCTTCAGCATGGCGCCCAATATGTTGCCTGGCACCGATTTGATCTTCACCATCAGCCGCCACTTTGCCGAGCACTATGCCTGCACCCTGCCGCTCACGGTGGTGCCCTGTCCCATCGACTACCCCCGCATGCGCTTCTACCAAATCTGGCATGGGCGCAACCAACGCTCACCCGCCCAGCGCTGGTTTCGCCAGGTGCTCAAAGAAGGTGGCTGACCGCATGTTGC
>NZ_JAXHOL010000017.1:0-86938 GCF_034519335.1 Rhodoferax sp. | reverse complement strand
GGGCAGCTATGAATTCAGGAGCGGTTTGATCCGGTCCCAGAACACGTAGGCACCCAGTGCAGCAAGGTGCATCCACACCGTCAGCCAATACATCGCCTGAAAACCGGGTTTGACGGTTTTGTGTCGTAACACCTGCTGCGCCAGTCGCGCAGCGGGCCAGCCACCGGCCAAGCCGAACAGGTGCAGAGTGTTTTCTTTAACGCGCCACCGATTGGCTCTCGCAGCGCGTTTATCCACCCAGTAAGCAATGAAGGTCGCGGCGTTGAGTGCAACTGCCAGCCCCCAAGCCAAGAGCGGCAGGCGGTGTTGGAAGATGCCCCAACCCAGCACTGCCGCCCAGAGTGCCGCCAGGGTGGCGGCGGGAAACTGCTTCAACCCGCTAGCGCCACGTACACGTTTTGTACGTCGTCGTTTTCGTCGATGGCGGCCAGGAAGGCTTCCACTTCTTCCAGTGCCTCGGCGCTCAGGCTGGTGGGGTCTACCGGGTTTTTGGCCTTGTAGCCCAGCTTCATGGACAGTACGTTGAAGCCGAAGTTGGGCAGGGCGCGGGCGACCAGGTCCAGGTCGGCCGGGTCGGTGTAGAACACGGTGTTGCCTTCTTCATCACCGGCTTCAAAGTCTTGCGCGCCAGCTTCGATGGCGGCAACCTCGGCGTCCGAGTCGGCCGCGTTAGGGGCCGCTTCGATCATGCCAATGTGGTTGAAGTCCCACGCCACCGAGCCGCTGGTGCCCAGCTGGCCCTTGCGGAACAGCACTCGCATTTCGGGGGCGGTGCGCTTGACGTTGTCGGTCAGGCATTCCACCATCACCGCCACCTGGTGGGGCGCAAAGCCTTCGTAGATGACGTGCTCGTAGTTGATGACCTCACCGGTCAGGCCAGCGCCCTTTCTTGATGGCGCGGTCCAGGGTGTCCTTGGGCATGGAGACTTTGCGGGCCTGTTCCACCACCAGGCGCAGCTTGGCGTTGGCCGCTGGGTCGGCGCCGCCGCGTGCGGCCACGGTAATTTCTTTCACCAGCTTGGTAAACAGCTTGCCCTTGGCATCGGCCACCAAGGCCTTGCCCTTTGCTTTCCATTGCGCGCCCATAGCGAGTCTTTCTGAGAGTTGTTCGTGAGAATTTTACTTGGCTGCTTGTGCCGGCAGGGCCGCGCTGCTGCTGCGCCATTGGGCGATGCGCAGCTCCACCTGGGTGTGGAAGGCGTAGCTGGCCAAGAGCGCCAGTGCCCAGGCCACCGCCGTGAAGGGCAGGGCCCAGTCGGTGTCGCCAATCTCCAGCACCGCCCACAGCGCGTTCGCCAGTAGCAGCACCGAGAAGTGCACCAGAAACAGCGCGTAGGAGCTGTTGCTCAGGCGGCGCACCCAGGCGTCCAGGCGGCGCGGCAGGTGCAGCGGCGTGCTGCCAAAGCTGGCCAGTACGGTGGAGACGCCCATGGCCAGCGCAATGCGCTCCCGAAAGCCCAGCGCCAGCGAACCGAGCCCGGCGCTTACGGTGCCCAGGTACAGCGCCAGCGCGTAGCCGCTGTGGCGCGTGCGCAAGCCAGCCCACCAGGCCAGCGCGCCCAGGCCGTAGGCACCAAAGAAGTACATCGCCCAGACGTCGTAGTCCGCATCCAGGTTGAACCAGGTCAGCGAAGCCACGGTTACCAGCGCCACCAAGGCCGTGGTGGCCCAGCGGTTGCCACGCGCCAGCCAGACCAGCACGGCCATCAGCGCATAGAGCTGGAAATCAATGGCCACGTACCAGACACCCGCCGAGAGCGAGTCCACGCCCAGCACGCTGTGCAGCAGGCTGGCGTGGGCCAGCCACTGGGCCAGCTGGGGTGAGGCGGGTACCAGGTCGCCATCCAGATGCGGGCGGGCCAATGCCGAGCACAACACGGTGATCAGCAAGGCCGCCACAAAGGGCAGCACCAGGCGTTCGTAACGCTGCCACAGGGTACGCAGCAGGCCCTGGCGCAAGCCGCCTTGGCCCAGGCTGCGCGCAGCCAAGTAGCCGGCCACCACCAGAAACACCTGCACTGCCATGCGGGCGTAGTCGATGAACCATGCCGCCACCTCGGGGGCGGCTTGGGCGGTGGCGTCAGACAGGGGGCCGTAGAGTGCGAAGTGGTGCAGGACGATGCACTGGGCAGCCACAATTTTCAGCAGGTCGATCAGGCGGTAGGCAGGGCGTTGCAGCGGCATCAAATCAAAAAAACAAAGCGCGCGCCTGCAGAGCGCAGGCGCCTAGTTCATCGTGTACAGGGGGATGTCCTTGGCCATGGCCAAGGCGTCCAGTTGTTGGCGGGTTTTGCCAGCCAGGTAGGTGGCGATGGCCGTGTGCGTCTCGGGGGCGAACATGGCCAAGATGTGCGATTGTGGCAGACCCACCTCGACTGCCAGCGCTGCAGCAAAGTGCGGCTCCAGCGCGGCCAGGGCCACACGCCCGTCCTTGCAAGGGTAGACGCGGTAACCTGCATGGCCGCCGCCCACGGCAGCGCCGGGTGCGGTCAGGCCCCAGGTGCGCGGCAGCGCCAGGTAGCCCGCCGCCACCGACAGCGCCACCTCTTGGACCACGCCTTTGCCCTTTTGCAGCTGCAGAAGCCGTGCCTGCAGCACGGCTTCTGAGGCCATCAGCGAGCCCGCCATGTCGGCATAGAGCGTGGGCGGCAGGTCCAGGCCAGTCACCAAATCGTTCTCGGCCAGGTAGGTCAGGTCGTGGCCGGGCTCTTCGGCGCGGGCGCCGGGGGCGCCCACGATGGCCACCAGGCTGAGCTGGGGGTACTGCTTGTGTAGCGCTTTCCACTCCAGCCCCAGCTTCTTCAGGGCCGAGGGGCGAAACGACGTGAGCAGCACGTCGGTCTTGGCCAGTGCCCGGTGCAGGGCCTTTTGGCCGGCTTCGGTTTTGAGGTCGGCGTGGCTGACCTTCATGCCGGCGTGCATCACGTCGTAAGCGGCGCGGTTGTACAGGCCCATGGGGTCACCACTCGTGCCCTTGGGCGCGCTGGGGTGGGGCGGTGGCTCCAGCTTGGTGCAGGTGGCGCCCATGCCCTGGCAGCGCATCAGGGCGGCGGGCCCCGGCAGGTTCAGCGCCAGGCTGA
Organism: Rhodoferax sp.; assembly: GCF_034519335.1. Taxonomy (GTDB): domain Bacteria; phylum Pseudomonadota; class Gammaproteobacteria; order Burkholderiales; family Burkholderiaceae_C; genus Allorhodoferax. The sequence continues at coordinate 83,858 of NZ_JAXHOL010000017.1, read as the reverse complement.
GGATGCGCACGCCCTTGAGCGGGCGCAGGGCGGACGTTTTGGCGGCGGCAATGGGGGGCTTGGTGCTCATGGGTTTGCTATCAAAATAGAAGCTGCTTGCGCAGGGGCTGCGGGGGCTAGAGGCTATTTTGATACCAAAACGCTAGGCCGCTGTCGCCAGTTGGACTGCCCAGGCCCGGAGCCAGGCCACGGCATCGTCCTCGGGCTGGCTGGTTTCCATGGCGTCCAGCACGCATATCTCGCCCACGCGCTGGGCGCCCAGGTCGCGCAGGCGCTCGTCAAACTGCTTGCCGCCGCCCACGAAGCTGTCGCCATAGCTGCTGTCGCCCAGCGCTACCAGGCCGTAGCGCACATGGCCCAGGTACTTGGCCTGCGCGTCCAGCGAATGGAACAGCGCCTGCGCGTTGTCGGGCACATCGCCCACGCCGGTGGTACTGGTGCAAATGATGAAGGTGCCGGGCTGGTCAAACACGGTGATGTCCAGGCCGTCCATGGGCAGCACGTCGATGGTGGCCTGGATGTCGTCGGCGCTGAACTGCAGGGCTTGGGCGACGCTGCTGGCATTGCCGTGCATGGTGCCCACAAGGATGGTGATCTGCATACGTAGAGAGTGGAAATGGGGATTGGCGCCGATGGTAGCGGCAATAATGTCGGCCTACCCGGCAACGGGATTCCCGTCATTTGCAGGTGCCCCCGTGACCCAACCCCTCGATTCGCAGCTGGGCTTTGCCTTTTTGGCCGAGCTGCCCACCCTGGACCTCGCGCCGCCCAAGCGCACGGCCCGCGCGGCCAAGGCCGCCCCCAAACCTGCAGGCAGCCAAGCCCGCGCTCCCCCTGGTGCCTGTGCCTGCCGCCACCGTGATGCCCGCGCTGGACGCCGAAGCCATGGCCCAGGCGCTGGAAGCCCACCCCGACTACCGCGTGCAGCGCCGCCTGGTGCCCCAGCTGGACTGGCCCGGCACGGCACAGGGCGAGGTCAAACGCATTCTGGTGCTGGACACCGAAACCACCGGTCTGGACCAGGCCCGCGAAAAAATCATCGAACTCGCACTCTTGCGCGTGGACGTGGACACTGCCACCGGCCTGCCGGTGGGGCCGGTGCAGGTGTACGACGGGCTGGAAGACCCGGGCAAGCCGATTCCGCCCGAGGTGGTGAAGATCACCGGCATCACCGATGCCGACGTGCAGGGCCAGGCGCTGGACGAAGCCCGCGTGGCGGAGCTGCTGCAAGGCGTGGACGTGGTGATTGCCCACAACGCGGGCTTTGACCGCCCCTTTGTGGAGAGCCGCCTGCCGGCGTTTGCCAAGGTGGCGTGGGCCTGCTCGTTTGCCGATATTGACTGGAAAGCCCAGGGCCGCAGCTCGGCCAAGCTCGAAAGCCTGGCCCAAGCGCTGGGTCTGTTTTACGACGCCCACCGTGCCGAGATGGACTGCCACGCGCTCTTGGCCGTGTTGGCCGCGCCGCTGCCGCAGGGCCGTGGCACCGCGCTGGCGCATGTGCTGGAGGCAGCCCGCAACCCCAGCTACCGCCTGAGCGCGACCAACGCCCCCTTCGAAGCCAAAGACCTGCTCAAGGCGCGCGGCTACCGCTGGAATGCGGACCAGCGCGTCTGGGCCACCCGCCTGAGCGATGACGCAGCGCTGCATGCAGAATTCGACTGGCTGCGCGGAGCAGGTCTACAACCACCGCCACGCTGCGGTGCAGATCGAGAAGCTGGATTCGCTGGCCAAGTACTCGGCCCGCAGCGGCCTCACCAGCCACCATCAGCTCTAGGCGCTGCCGTGGCTGACCCCAAACAAGGGCTGCTGCAGAGCGTGCAGCTGGGTGTGGCGCGCAAGGTGCAGATCAGCGGGCGCAGCATCCTCACCGCCATCCACAAGACCCCGGTAGCCGGCCCGGTGCCCGTGCAGCCGCTGGGTTTGCTGGGCGATGAGCAGGCCGACCTTTCGGTGCACGGCGGGCTGGACAAGGCGGTGTATGCCTACCCCAGCGAGCACTACGCCTTTTGGCAGCAGGCCCGGCGCGAGGCCGGCGTGGCCGACATTGACGATGCCTTGCCGTTTGGCAGCATGGGTGAGAACCTCACGCTGCGCGGCCTGCTGGAGACCGATGTGTGGGTAGGCGACGTGCTGCGCTTTGCCCACTGCGCGCTGCGCGTGGTGCAGCCGCGCGAACCCTGTTTCAAGTTCAACGCCGCCATGGGCTTCAACACCGCCGTCAAGGCCATGGCGTTGAGTGGGCGCTGTGGTTTCTACCTGGCGGTGAACGAGCCTGGCAGCGTGCAGGCGGGCGAATCGTTCACCCTGGAGCCGGGCCCGCGCCAAATGGGCATTCCCGAGCTCTTCAAGGCCAAACTTTTCAAACATTTGCGCTAGGCGTCTCCTCCGTGGCTGCCGGGCGGTCACCCGGGTCCGACCGATAAGATCGAGGTATGAGTCACCCACCGCATCGCCACGCCAGCACCCTGACATCCCTGACCCCTGTGTTGTTTGTGGCGCTGTGGAGCACTGGCTTTATCGGCGCCAAGTTTGGTCTGCCCGATGCCGAACCACTGACTTTTTTGAGCCTGCGCTATGCCATCGTGCTGGTGCTGATGGGCGCGCTGGCCTGGGCCATGCGTGCGCCTTGGCCACGCACCGTGCGGGAGTGGCTGCACATTGGCGTGTCGGGCCTGTTGGTGCATGCGGTGTACCTGGGCGGCGTGTTCATGGCCATTGGCAAGGGGCTGCCTGCGGGCGTGGCGGCGCTGGTGGTGGGGCTGCAGCCCGTGCTCACCGCGCTGGGTGCAGGCGCATGGTTGGGCGAACGTGTGCGGCCCACGCAATGGCTGGGTCTCGTGCTGGGGTTTGTAGGCGTGGGCCTAGTGGTTGCGCACAAGGTGGGGGCCGGTGCGAGCGGTGGCACGCTGCTCGATATGCTGCTGCCCGTGGTGGTAGCGCTGTTAGCGATCACGGCAGGCACGCTGTACCAGAAGCGCTATTGCCAGTCGTTTGACTTGCGCACGGGTTCGGTCATCCAGTTTCTGCCGAGCTTGCTGGCTACGCTGTTGGTGGCCAGCTTGACGGAGACCCTGAAAATCCATTGGACCGGCTCATTTGTGTTTGCGCTGGCCTGGCTGGTGCTGGTGCTGTCGCTGGGCGCGGTGAGCCTGCTCAATGTGCTGATCCGCAGCGGAAGCGCAGTCAATGTGGCTAGCCTGTTTTACCTGGTGCCACCGTGCACGGCGTTGGTTGCCTGGGCCTTGTTTGGTGAGACGCTGACCGGGTTGGCCCTGCTGGGCATGGGGGTCACGGTGTTTGGCGTGTGGCTGGCGCGCAAATGATGTTTCTTGAGGTAAATGTGTCTCTAGAGCCCATGGATTATGCGCAAGCAGCTATTAAAATAATAGCAATTTAGGCAGCTTCTCGCGCCATGCCCTGCGTCAGCGACAGGGCGCGTGCCGCGTGCCGCAGGGATTCACGCACCTCTTCCATTTGCGGTCCCACGTGTCGGTCGATACGGCGGATGTAAGGGCAGGTGAGGGTGGCCAGTGCGGTGTTGTCCGGCCCCAAGATGGGGAAGGAAATGTCGATCACCCCCAGCGTCTGTGCACTGTCGCGCTCAAGGTAGCCGCGCTCGCGGATGCTGGCCAGCGTGGCTTGCAGCTCGGCTTCGGTGATGGGTACTTCGCCATCCAGCGGCGTGTGTTCCGCGAGCATGCGGCGGTAGCTGCCCTCGTCGGCATAGGCCAGCAGCAGGTGGCCCGAGGCAGTGTCCAGCAGGCCCACGCGGGCACCGCGTTGCACCGCAAAGCTCCAGCCACTGGGGCTGTTGATCTGGGCGCTGATGAGCACATTGCCCCGGTCGTACACGCCCATGTGGCAGGACTGTTCGGCTTTGCGGGCGAAGTCGTCCATGACGGGCAGGGCCTGGTTGATCAGGCGGCTCAGCGGCGGGTGCATATTGGCCAGGGCGAACAGCTTGAGGCTGAGCGCATAGCGGTCCCCGGATGCGTTGCGCATGACGTACTGCCGCGCCACCAGGCGCTCCAGCATGCGGTAGATCTCGCTGGCGCTGCGGTCCATCTCTTTCACGATTTCGGCGCGCGTCAGGCCGTGCGGCTGCGTGGCCAGCAACTCCAGAATGTCCAGCCCCTTGTCCAGTGCGGGCGCGCGGTAGCGGTCTTCCGGGGGCAGGCTTGATTCGTCCTGGTCTTCGGTTTTGGCGGGGCGGCCGCGGGGCTTGGCGGGAGACGTGGTCATGGTCGGGGCTTTCGGGTGGGGGTTTATAGCAGGGCCCTGGGGGTCTAGGGTAAGTACTAGGCCGTGGTGGGACAAAGCTGCCTATGATTTCGCTTCATACATAAATAGTTTGTTCATATTTGAATTATTAAACCGGAGTCAGCAGCATGGGTCAAGGGCGTTTGCAAGGTAAAACAGTGCTCATCACGGCAGCGGCGCAAGGCATTGGCCGGGCCAGTGCCTTGGCCTGTGCGGCAGAAGGCGCCCGTGTGATTGCCACCGACATCAACCAGGCCTTTCTGGACAGCTTGGCGGCCGAGCACAGCAACATCCAGGTGGAGCTGCTGGATGTGCGCAGTGACGCCGCCGTGGCGGCCCTAGCCGCGCGCACCCCGGCGCTGGATGCACTGTTCAACTGCGCCGGCATGGTGGCCAATGGCAGCATGCTGGACTGCACCGAGGCCGACTGGGACCTGAGTTTCGACCTGAATGTGAAAAGCATGTTTCGCATGACGCGCGCCTTTTTGCCGGCCATGCTGGCCAAGGCCGAAACCCAGGCCTGCAGCGTGTCCATCATCAACATGGCGTCCATGGCGTCCAGCATCAAGGGCTTTGCCAACCGCTGCGCCTATGGGGCCACCAAGGCGGCGGTGATTGGCCTGACCAAATCGCTGGCGGCCGACTATGTGAAGGCGGGCCTGCGCGCCAATGCCCTGTGCCCCGGCACGGTGGACACGCCTTCGCTGCGCGGGCGCATTGCCAGCGCGGCCGACCCGGTGCAGGCCGAGAAGGATTTCATCGCACGCCAGCCCATGGGGCGCCTAGCGGCGGTGGACGACATCACGCCCCTGGTGGTGTTTCTGGCCAGCGACGAGTCCCGCTTTGTGACGGGGCAGGCGCTGCTGGTCGACGGTGGTGTCACCATCTGATGATGTCCACTGCAACAAGGGCCTGACTGTGACAGCACTGGTTTCCGTACAAAACCTCAGCAAATCGTTTCCGGGCGTGCGTGCGCTCGATGGCGTGCGCTTTGACCTAATGCCCGGTGAGGTGCATGCCCTGATGGGCGAGAACGGCGCGGGCAAGTCCACGCTGATGAAAATCCTGGCCGGCGTCTACCGCAAGGACAGTGGCGAGGTGCTGCTGGATGGCAAGCCGGTCGAGATCGAAAGCCCGGCGCATGCGCAGTCGCTGGCCATCGGCATCATCCACCAGGAGCTGCACCTGATGGGCCACCTGACGGCGGCGCAAAACATCTTCCTGGGCCGCGAGCCGCGCAAGGCGGGCGGGCTGTTGCTGGACGAAGCGCAGCTCAACCGCGATGCGCAGGCGCTGTTCGACCGGCTCAAGCTGGCGCTGGCACCCACCACCATCATTGGCGAGCTGACCGTGGCGCGCCAGCAGATGGTGGAGATTGCCAAGGCCCTGTCGCACAAGTCGCGCGTGCTCATCATGGATGAGCCCACCGCAGCCCTGAACAACGCCGAGATCGAGGAACTGTTTCGCATCATCCGCCAGCTCAAGGACGAGGGCGTGGGCATTGTCTACATCTCGCACAAGATGGACGAGATCCAGCGCATTGCCGACCGCATTACCGTGATGCGTGACGGTGCTTACATAGCCACCGTACCGTCTGCGACACCCATGGCAGAGGTGATTGCGATGATGGTGGGGCGCAAGCTGGACGCCACCGAAAAGCAGATTCCCGATACCTCGGCCAACGAGGTGCTGCTGGATGTGCGGGGCCTGAATCGGGGCCGTGCCATCCGCGACGTGAGCTTTACCGTGCGCCGTGGCGAGATTCTGGGTTTTGCTGGCCTCATGGGGGCAGGGCGCACCGAGGTGGCGCGTGCCGTATTCGGGGCCGATCCCATCGATTCAGGGGAGGTGTGGGTGGGTGGCAAGCGCATCCGGCTGACATCGCCCGAAGATGCGGTTCAGGCCGGTATTGGCTATTTGTCGGAAGACCGCAAGCACTTCGGGCTGGCCACCGGCATGGACGTGGAGTCCAACATCACGCTGCCCAGCCTCAAGCGCTGGCTGAAGTGGGGCATGTTCCTCAACCGGCCGGCTATCACGGCGATTGGCCACGAGATGGTGCAAAAGCTGCGCATCAAAACGCCGTCACTCACGCAGACCGCCAAGCTGCTGTCCGGTGGCAACCAGCAAAAGGTGGTGATTGCCAAGTGGCTGGTGCAGGACTGCGACGTGCTGATTTTTGACGAACCTACGCGCGGCATTGACGTGGGTGCCAAGAGCGAGATTTACAAGCTGCTCAATGATCTGGCGGCGCAGGGGCGCGCCATCATCGTGATCTCCAGCGAACTGCCCGAGGTGCTGCTGCTGAGCCACCGCATTGTGGTGATGTGCGAAGGCCGCATCACCGGTGAAGTGCGCGGGGATGAAGCCACGCAGGAAAGCCTGATGGCCCTGGCCACGCGGCGTGATTGATTCGAAAAAATACAAGGTTTTGCCATGACACAAACAAATTCCTCTCCCTCCTGGTTGGCGCGCCTCTCCGGTGGCCAGGCCAAACAAAAGCTGCTGGCTTTTGCCAGCCTGATTGCACTGATTCTGGTGTTCACCGTGCTCAAGCCCGATGCCTTCATGACGCAGGACAACATCATCGGCATCTTGCAGTCCACCACGGTGATCGGTGTGTTGGCGATTGCCAGCACCTTCATCATCATCACCTCGGGCATCGATTTGTCGGTGGGCGTGCTCATGACCTTTAGCGCGGTGATGGCGGGTGTTTTTATGGTGAACTTGGGTATGCCCATGCCACTGGGTGTGGTGTGTGCGTTGGCCATGGGGGCCTTGTCGGGCTGTGTGTCCGGTCTGGCCATCACCAAGCTCAAGGTGCCACCCTTCATTGCCACGCTGGGCATGATGATGTTGCTCAAGGGTCTGTCGCTGCTGATCACCCAGACCCGCCCGATCTACTTCAGCGATGTGGAGGGGTTTGACCAAATCTCGCTGGGTTCGCTGTTGGGGGACGTGTTTCCGTCGCTGCCAATTCCCAATGGCGTTCTGATCCTGTTTCTGGTCGCTATCGTCAGCGCGGTGGTATTGAACAAAACCGCGCTGGGTCGCTATACCTTTGCCCTGGGCAGCAACGAGGAAGCCGTGCGCCTGTCGGGTGTCAACGTGGACCGCTGGAAGGTCATCATCTACACCTTCTCCGGCGGCATCTGCGGCATTGCCGGTTTGCTGATTGCATCCCGTTTGAACTCCGCCCAGCCGGCCTTGGGGCAGGGCTACGAGCTGGATGCGATTGCTGCCGTGGTGATTGGCGGCACCTCGCTGAGCGGCGGTGTGGGCACGATTCTGGGCACCATCATCGGCGCTTTCATCATGAGCGTGCTGATTAACGGCCTGCGCATCATGTCGGTGGCGCAGGAGTGGCAAATGGTGTTGACAGGACTGATCATCATTCTGGCCGTCTACACCGACAACCTGCGCCGCAACAAGAAATAAGGAGACCGCGCCACACCCCATGCCCTTCACTTTGACCCCGTGTTTTTCCTTTCCGTGATTCCGTGTGACATAACTTTTTTCAACAGGAGACAACCATGAACGCAAAAAGAAAACTGCTGGCCTTGACGGCTGGTTTGGCACTGGCTGGTTTTTCCAGCTTCGCATCGGCCCAGGAGATTTACATCCCGCTGGTGTCCAAAGGCTTCCAGCACCAGTTCTGGCAAGCCGTGAAGCAGGGCGCTGACCAGGCTGCCAAGGATTACAAGGTGAAGGTGACCTTTGAAGGCCCTGAAACTGAGCAACAGGTGGACAAGCAGATCGACATGTTGTCGGCTGCCATGGCCAAGAAGCCCGCTGCCATCGGTTTTGCCGCGCTGGACAGCAAGGCCGCCATTCCGCTGCTGAAGAAGGCCCAGGCCGCCAAGGTGCCCGTGATTGCCTTTGACTCCGGCGTGGACAGCGACATTCCGGTGACCACCGCCACCACCAACAACGTGTCTGCCGCCGCCCTGGCTGCCGACAAGATGGCCGAGAAGATCGGTGGCGAAGGCGAAGTGGCCGTGATTGCCCACGACCAGACCAGCCGCACCGGTGTGGACCGCCGCGATGGTTTCCTGAACCAGATCAAGGCCAAGTACCCCAAGATCAAGGTGGTGGACGTGCAATACGGTGGTGACCAGCTGAAGTCGGCTGAAATTGCCAAGGCCCTGGTGCAGGCACACCCCAAGCTCAAGGGTATTTTTGGAACCAATGAGCCAGGCGCTATCGGTGCCGGCAAAGGCATCAAGGAAGCCAAGAAGACCGGCGTGACCATCATCGGTTTTGACTCCGGCAAGGCCCAGAAGGACATGATCAACGACGGCACCATTGCCGGCTCTATCACCCAGAACCCCGTGGGCATTGGCTACAAGACCGTGGAAGCCGCTGTGAAGACACTCAAGGGTGAAAAACTGCCCAAGATCATCGACACCGGTTTCTACTACTACGACAAGAGCAACATGGCCGATCCCAAGATCGCCGCGGTTCTTTACGACTGAAATCACCCCCTGAGCGGCTGTGCCGCTCCCCCCTCTCTCGCCTTTGGCGGGAGGGGGGCGCACCCGGCGGCCTGGCAGAGCCAGTTCCACGGGTGCCATGAATTGGAATGTTGACTGAAAAGGAAAGACTGTGAAACTTCTACGCTACGGATTGCCAGGTCAGGAAAAGCCCGGTGTGTTGGATGCCCAGGGCCGCGTGCGCGACCTCTCCGGGCACATTGCTGATGTGGCCGGTGCCGCGCTCCTGCCTGAGAGCCTGGCGCGTTTGCGTGGTGTGAATATTGAGAGCCTGCCACTGGTGGCTGGCACTCCGCAGAAAGACTTGCGCCTGGGTGCCTGCGTAGGCAACGTGGGCAAGTTCATCTGCATCGGACTGAATTACTCTGACCACGCCGCCGAGAGCGGCATGCAGGTGCCACCCGAGCCCGTGGTCTTCAACAAATGGACCAGCGCCATTGTGGGGCCCGATGACAACGTTGAAATCCCCCGTGGTTCGGTCAAGACCGACTGGGAAGTCGAACTGGGTGTGGTCATTGGCAAAGGCGGCCGCTACATCGCGGAGGCCGATGCGCTGTCCCATGTGGCGGGTTACTGCGTGGTGAACGATGTGTCCGAACGCGAATACCAGCTCGACCGCAGCGGTACCTGGGACAAGGGCAAGGGCTGCGACACCTTCGGCCCTACCGGCCCTTGGCTGGTCACTGCCGATGAGGTGCCGGACCCCCAGGCCCTGAAGATGTGGCTGGAAGTGGATGGCAAGCGCTACCAAAATGGCAGCACGTCCACCATGGTCTACGGCGTGCAGTTCCTGATCGCCTACCTGAGCAAGTTCATGAGTTTGCAGCCTGGCGACGTGATTTCCACTGGCACCCCGCCCGGCGTGGGCATGGGCCAGAAGCCGCCGCTGTATTTGCGTGCGGGCCAAACCATCCACCTGGGCATTGATGGCCTGGGGACCCAAACCCAGACCACCGTACAGGCCTGACATGACCAAAGTCACCAATATGCGCGTCGTGGACGTGCGCTTTCCTACGTCCCAACACTTGGATGGTTCGGACGCGATGAACCCGGACCCGGACTATTCCGCGGCCTATGTGATTCTGGAAACCGACCAGCCCGGTATGGAAGGCCACGGCCTGACCTTCACCATCGGTCGCGGCAACGAGATCTGCTGCGCCGCTATTGAGGCCATGCGCCATCTGGTGGTGGGTCTGGACATGGACTGGGTGGCCGCCGACATGGGCCGCTTCTGGCGCTATATCACCTCTGACAGCCAACTGCGCTGGATTGGTCCGGACAAGGGGGCTATTCATCTGGCTACGGGTGCGGTGGTGAATGCCGTGTGGGACCTGTGGGCCAAGCTCGAAGGCGTTCCGGTGTGGAAGCTGGTGGCGCGCATGAGTCCCGAGGAGCTGGTCAAGCTGATCGACTTCCGCTACATCACCGACTGCATCACCCCCGAAGAAGCGCTGGCATTGTTGCGCGCGCGCGCGGTAGGCAAGGAAGAGCGTTGGGCCACGCTGGAGCGCGAGGGCTACCCCTGCTACACCACGTCAGCAGGCTGGCTGGGGTATGAGGACGAGAAGTTGCGCCGCCTGGCTCAAGAGGCGGTGGATGCGGGCTTCAACCACATCAAGCTCAAGGTAGGGCGCGACAAGGCGGACGACATCCGCCGCTTGCGCATTGCGCGTGAGGTGCTGGGCCCTGAGCGCCACCTGATGATTGACGCCAACCAGGTCTGGGACGTACCGCAAGCGATTGCATGGCTGGAAGAGCTGGCCTTTGCCAAGCCTTGGTTCATTGAGGAGCCCACCAGCCCTGATGACATTGAAGGCCACCGCCAAATCCGCGAAGCCATGCTGGGCAAGATGAAGGTCGCCACCGGCGAGATGTGCCAGAACCGCATCATCTTCAAGCAACTCATCATGCGCGGCGCCATTGATGTGGTGCAGATCGACTCCTGCCGCCTGGGCGGTGTGAACGAGATTTTGGCGGTGATGTTGATGGCAGCCAAATACAACTTGCCGGTGTGCCCGCATGCCGGTGGGGTGGGTCTGTGCGAATACGTGCAGCACCTGTCCATGATCGATTACCTGTGTATTGCCGGGACCCGCGAAGGGCGTGTCATCGAGTATGTGGACCATCTGCACGAGCATTTCAAGGAGCCGTGTGTGATTGAACATGCGGCCTACATGCCGCCCAAGGCGGCAGGTTTCTCCATCGAGATGAAGCCGGAGTCGCTGGCGCACTACACCCACCGGCCACGGGTCCTGGCCGCATGAAAATCGACACCCACCAGCACTACTGGCGCTACCGGGCGGACGAATTCCCCTGGATCAGCGCCGCCATGCCGGCCCTGCAGCGCGACTGTATGCCGGTGGACTGCGAGGCCGCGATGCGGGCTGCGGGCGTGGACGCGGTGGTGGCGGTGCAGGCGCGTACCTTGGCCGCAGAGACGGACTTCTTGCTGCGCGTGGCCGACCATAACCCCGAGGTAATTGGGGTGGTAGGCTGGGCTGACTTGGCGGCGCCAGACCTGGATCACCGGCTGGACCAGTGGGGCGCACATCCCGCTTTCAAGGGGGTGCGCCATATCCTGCAGGACGAGAATGATGTCGGCGCTTGGGTGAACGCTCCGGCCATCAACACAGGCCTGCGCGCGCTGCAGCAGCGTGGGCTGGTCTATGACGTGCTGGTGTTTGACCACCAGTTGCCTGCGGTAACTGAGTTCTGTGCCCGCCATGACCAGCACTGGCTGGTGTTGGACCACGTAGGCAAGCCCGCCGTGCGTGACTGGGCGAGCAACCCGGAAGTCTCGCGCCGCTGGATCAGTTGCATCCGTGAGCTGGCGACTTTGCCCCATGTGGTGTGCAAGCTGTCGGGCGCTGTGACTGAAGCGGACTGGGGCGCACACGCTGGCATTTCGCCCGAGGATGCCAAAATTATTCTGTCCTGCTTCGACCAGGCGCTGGAGTCCTTTGGGCCGCAGCGGCTGATGTTTGGTTCGGACTGGCCGGTGTGCCAGCTGGCGGCGCCGTATGAGGGCGTGCATGGTCTGGCGCACAAGTGGGCCAGCACGCGTCTGACCGTGCGTGAGCAGGAAGCCTTCTGGAGCGGCAATGCTGTGCGTTGTTACGGCCTGAATGTGCAGGCTTTGGCCGATTGACCTTTTTTAAGCGAGAGTTTCCATGGATCTGCATTTGAAAGACAAAGTGGTCATCGTGACCGGTGGCGCCAGCGGGATTGGTGCCGCCATTTCCCTCACATTGGCCGAGGAGGGGGCGATTCCCGTCATTCTGGGCAAGAGCCCCATGCCAGCAGAGTTTGTCCAGCAGCTGCAGGCCAAGGCTGCGCAGCACCTTTTCGTGCAAGTGGAGTTGTCGGACGAGGCGGCCTGCCGCGCGGCGGTCGAACGGACGGTTGCGCGTTTTGGTCGCATTGATGGCCTGGTGAACAATGCCGGCGTGAACGACAGCATTGGTTTGGAAGCGGGGCGCGAAGCTTTCATCGGCTCGCTGGAGCGCAATCTCATCCATTACTACGTGATGGCGCACTACTGCGTGCCGCACCTCAAGGCGGTGAAGGGCGCGATCGTGAATGTGTCCTCGAAAACCGCCTTGACGGGGCAGGGCAACACCAGTGGTTACTGTGCTTCCAAGGGTGCCCAGCTCTCCCTGACGCGGGAGTGGGCGGCGGCCTTGCTGAACGACGGGGTGCGAGTCAACGCCCTGATTCCGGCCGAGGTGATGACCCCCTTGTACGAACGCTGGATCCAGACCTTTGACAACCCTGCTGAAAAGCTGGCGGCGATCACCTCCAAAATTCCGCTGGGCCATCGCATGACCACCTCCGAGGAGATGGCTCGCATGTGCGTATTCCTGTTGTCCGACGCGTCCTCTCACACCACCGGTCAGTGGGTGTTTGTGGACGGTGGCTACACCCACTTGGACCGGGCCTTATCATGAATACGGCGACCGTCCGTTACGCGCTGGCCCTGGATTTGGTGGACGATGCACAGCGTATCGCCGACTACGAAAAAGCCCACGAGAAAATCTGGCCCGAGGTGCGTGAGCACCTGCGCGGGCAGGGTGTGCTGCAGATGGAGATTTACCGGCTGGGCACGCGCCTTTTCATGGTGATGGAAGTAGACCCTGCGGTGTACAGCGCCGAGCGCATCGCCCAGGCTTCGCTGGACAACCCGGCCATCGTGCGTTGGGAGGCACTGATGTGGACCTACCAAGCCCCCACACCCTGGACGCCTTCCGGGGAGAAATGGGTGCCTATGGCCAAGATTTTTGATTTGGCTGCGCAGTAGCTTTGCTTGTCAGCATAGACAGCTTTTTAACACCCACTCCCCCAGCCCCTCGCCCCGTCGGCGAGGGGAGCTTTTAACAGCCATATCTTGTTTTGTCTCGCCGGACGCGGGCTACGCGCGGGAGGTTGCCACCGTCAGCTCGCGCCACGGCCAGCGCCTGCGGTTGTGAGACTTCGGAGGGGTTTGTCCGGCACGGCTGGCGGCTGCGCCCGCCAGTGGCTCCGCGCCACTGTGTTGGCAGCTCCTACACCCGTTGGCTGGGGCCATAGCGCACCCACTCAGAGGTAACGCGTCTTCTGCGGCCCCGTAGCCGGAGTACTCCCAAACAATATGGCTGTTAAAAGCTCCCCTCGCCGACGGGGCGAGGGGCTGGGGGAGTGGGTGTCAAAAAAACGGTCTATCCCTGCCAAAAAAAGCAGAGAAACCCTCAAGCCCCAATGTTGCACTCCCGCCGCAACAAAGCCACCGCATCGTTGAACGTGTAGTCGTGGTCACTCTCCAGCGTGGGCCGCGCATCTTCAATGAAGTTGTCCCACAGGCTGGTGTAGTCGTCCAGTTGCTGGGCGGGGGCATGCGCTGCAATAAAAGCGTTTACCACCTCCGGCTTGAGCCCTGACTTGCGAATTTTTCTCACCAGCGTGGCCGCAGCCTTTTCGGTCAGCAAGGTTTTGGGCGTGCTGCCTGCCGCCATGCACAAAAACAGTGTCAGCAGCGAGCTTTCGTCGTCATTGCCACCGGTGGCCTTGTCCCATGCCTTGTTGCTGGTGCGTTCAAAGTGGTCAACCTCGGCCAGCATGTCTTCCTGCCAGAAATAGCGGCCCATGAAGGCCGGGGTCTGGTCAAACAGTTTGCGCGCGGGAAGAGGGGATTCCAGCCATTTGGGGGCGTCTTGCAAGAGTGACTTGCGCACCGTCTCCACCACTTCGGTGTATTCGTCCGGTAGTTCTTTGGGCAGCGGTATCTTGAACTTCTCAGGCTGTCCCGCAAACTTCTTGCGCAACGCCAGCACCATTTTTTCGAACAACACCCAGTCCGGCATCTCGGTGCGTTTGAGCGCCAGGGCCAGCAGGCCGGTGCGAATCACCGCCTCTGCATCCTTGCCGGCTTCCTCCAGCGCATCTTCGTCCACGCCCAACTGCTGGGCTATCCAGATGGCGGCATCCACCACGGCTGCCACACGACTGCGGCTGGCCAGCTCGGCCTGGTAGTCGGGCAGGCTGCGCAGCGCCCATTTGGCCAGCAGGGGAATATGCTCGTCGCGGAAGCCACTGCGCTCATTCATGCCGAAGTGGGTGGTCTGCGGCATGGCAATGAGCGCCTTGAGCATGTCGGAGCCACCCTTGGAGCGCGAGAGAAAGCTGTAGTCACGCAAGTCTTCGGCTGCCCGCTGCAAATCACCACCGCTGCTGTGCTCCAGGTACAGGCTCACCAAGTTGACCATGCGGTCCTTGGCCTGCTCCAGCTCGGGGCGCAAGAATTCCGTGCCAAAGTAGCGTGCAATTTGCACCATGCCTTTGGGCGCATCGGTGCATATGGCATCCAGCCGGGCCTGGTCAATCAGCCCGTGTTGCACGCCATGGGCCAGCGCCTTCTCGAAGAAGGGGCGGGCGTCAAAGAGGGATAGAGCTTGCGGCTGCGCTGACATGGTCAGATGGCAGACTCTTCGTCGTCGTCACGGGCCGCAGGGGTGGCCTTGCCGCGGTCGGTGTCGCCGGTTTCCACCTTGCCATCGTCCTCCTCGGCTTCTTCCTCGTCATCCAGGCCGAGGTCGTGCGCGCGCGCCTTGGCACGCAGCACCAGCAGCATTTCAATGAACAGGTCTGGCAGCTCGTGGCGAAGCAGCCAGGCCATTTGCATCCAGTCCTGGTCCGCCACTTCATCGAGCTCTACCCGCGGGCGCACATAAGCCGATTGGTAGAGAGCTTGCTCGGACAGCATCTCGCCATCATCTTCCACGGTGTCAAAGAGGCCGGTGCGTGCAAAGGCTTCGATGCGACTCCACTTCTCGGTAAAGTAGTCGGCCAAGGCTTCGCTGCCACCTTCGAGGTCGCCAATGGCGGTCAAAAATTCGATAGCCTCTGCCGACTCATCGCGGAAAATGACCGAGTTCATCATGCCGCGCAGGTGGGTGCGCGTCAGGTCCTTGTACTGCTTTTCAATGACCACGGCATGCGCAAACTGCTGCGGTGTGATCAGCAGGTTGACGATGGACTCCTTGGAATCGTCGTACTCGCGGATCACGGCCAAAATGTCTTTGGGCGGGAGTTGTTCCAGCACCACCATCAGGGCGCCGTCTCCTTCGCTGTCGGCCAGTTCGGTGAGCACGGATTCGGCACCCACGATGTCGCCAGCGGCGATGAGGGCTTGGGTTTTTTCAATCAGGGCAAGTTGGGACATCGTGTTCTCCGCTCAATCAGTCTTTGTGATCAAAGCCTTGTTCCACCATCCAGGCGGCGCCTTCTTGCTCGCGCACACGGGCTTCACGTTCGTCTTCGTCCAGGCCTTCGTCTTCGCGGTTGTCATCGTCCGAATCTTCATGGTCCTCGTCGTCCTCGCTGTGCGCTGCCGCACGGCTGTCAGGGCGGCCGTACATGTATTCCAGTGCTGCGGCTACCGACATGAACCATGCGCCTGCAGGTTGTTGCAGCACTTGGCTGATCAGGGGGCGGGCTGCAGGCAGCACCTCTACCGAATCGCTGATGCTGTCCCATCCCGGCAGGTCTTCCGACTCGTGCGAAATCAGGTGGTTCATGGCGGAAGTGGACTTGAAGCGGAAGGACTGGTGGAACACAACGGCCACCATCTCGGGGCTCAGCTCCAGCATGCTGAGCAAAAAGCCCAGTTCCTTGCGGCGCTCGGCCAGCTTTTTGGGCAGCATGTGTTTGCCCTCGGAGTCGGAGGCCAGATCGTCAATCTCGGCCTCGTAAGCGCTGCGCAGGTGCTGGAAAAAAGGGGAAATGCTCATGAAGGGGCTTTACTCACAAAATGCGTGCGAAGTAGGTATTCCAGATTTCGCGTGCTGTATCAATCGGGCTGTCCAGCAGGCCACGGCGACGGTTGTCGTCGTATGCCTGGCGTTTGCTGTCATCCGACAGCGTGTCATAGGCTTCTTGCACTTCACGAAAGCGCAGTGCTGCGTCCGCGGCCGGGTTGCGGTCCGGGTGGTACAGCGCAGCCTTTTGGCGGAAGGCCTTTTTGATATCGGCCAGCGTGGCAGCGCTGTTGAGCCCGAGGGCAGCGTAATGGTCTTTCATGCAGCGGCTTTCAGCGAAGCGCATTGTCGCGGACAAAGAAAAAACCCCGCTACTGAAAAAGTAGCAGGGTTTCTTGCACCCTTGCGGGTTAATTTGGCTCCTCAACCTGGGCTCGAACCAGGGACCTACGGATTAACAGTCCGGCGCTCTACCAACTGAGCTATTGAGGAATGAAGCCTCAGATTATAGCGTGGTTTTTTCGGTGATTTGGAAAACACGCTAAATTTTTGAGAATCAGGCTATTTTTTCTCCGGCGTCTGCACACCGAGCAGCGCATGCAAGCGCGGACTCGTGGTGGTGTACTGCAGCATGACCTTCTTCTCGGGAAAGATGAGGGGCATGGCGCCGTAGGCGGCGAGTGTAGCTTCATGGAAGCCGCACAAAATCAATTTCTTCTTGCCTGGGTAATTATTGATGTCGCCCACAGCAAAGATACCTTGCACATTGGTGGCGAAATTCTCGGTGTTCACTTCTACCTGCTTGCGCTCCATGGCCAAGCCCCAGTCAGCAATCGGGCCCATCTTGGGAGAAGTACCGAGGAACACCAGCAACTGATCCGTGGGCAGCGCATGGCTTTGCCCCTCGCTGTCCAAAACATTCAGGGCAGCGAGGCGGCCATCACGGGCCTCAAACCCGGCAATTTGTGCCGCGGCAAACCGCAATGCACCATTGGCACGCAGTGCCTGCACCCGGGCTTGTGTGTCAGAGGACGCTGTGAAGACATCGCGCCGGTGCATCAAGGTTACCGATGCGGGGCGGTGGGTATTTTCATGGGCAAGCACTTCAAGTGCACACTCCAGTGCGGCATCGCCACCACCGTAGATCACCACATGGCGCTTGGCCAGGGCATGCAAGTCGGGGGTGTGATAGTGGAGCTGGGTCTGCTCAAAGGCTGCAATGCCTTTCAGCGGCAGGCCACGGGGTACAAAGGCTCCGACACCGGCAGCCACAAAAAGTGCTTTGGTGCGGAACTGCTGGCCCTTGGTGGTGAGCAGGTGAATGCTTCCATCGTCCTGGCGCTGCACCGAGGCCACTTGCTGACTGAGGTGCATCTGCGGACCAAACGGAGCGATCTGCTTCAACAGGCTCTCGATGAGGCCACTGCCGGTGGTGACAGGAACCGCAGGGATGTCGTAAATGGGTTTGTCTGCGTACAGCTCGACACACTGGCCGCCCGCATAGGGCAGGGCGTCGATCACATGGGCTTGGACTTCCAGCAGACCGAGCTGGAAGACTTGGAACAGGCCCACCGGGCCCGCGCCTATCACGACGGCATCGGCTTCTATGACGTGTGCAGCCATGCCGAGTGCCGCTTCAGCGGATCAGTTGGGCCAACTTGCCGGTCTTGTCTTTCCACTCTTCGGCGTCGTCCAGAGGGGCCTTGCGCTTGGTGATGCTCTTCCAGCCGGGCAGCTTGGCCAAATCCGCGTTGAGCTGAATCATGTGTTGCTGGTCTTTGGGAGCGTCTTCTTCGGCATAGATGGCGTTGACCGGGCATTCGGGAATGCAGACCGCGCAATCGATGCACTCATCGGGGTCGATCGTCAGGAAATTGGGGCCTTCGCGGAAGCAATCCACGGGGCACACGTCCACGCAGTCGGTGTATTTGCACTTGATACAGGCTTCGGTGACGATGTGTGTCATGTTGTTTGAGGGCAGTAAATAAGATGGCTGGCATTGAAATGCCAAGCCCTTGATTTTATTGGGTTTTGGAGGCTGCCCCTTGTCACAGGGGCATCTCCTTTGCGTTGCATCAACTCAGCAGCAGTGCCCCCGAGGTCTTGTGGGTGGCAGTGTCCACCAGAATCAGCGAGCCCAGAACACGGCTTTGCGCGTACGGAACAGCGGTAATAGCCTCTTGCAACGCCAGCTCGATATGGCCGATGGCGTTAGGCGCAATCTCGGTGGCGTCGTGTTCTTGCAGGGTGTTGATATCCAGGCTGTGGACGATGCGCTTGACCTTGGCCTTGATCCAGCGGTGGCCATGCAAGGCCAGGTACACGCGGCCGGCAACCAGGGGCTCATCATCCATCCAGGCGACGGTGGCCTTGATCTCACGGCCGGCTTCTGCAAAGGCGCGGGGCTTGGGCGTGTCGGCAAATTCGTCGTCCGGGTCGGCAGCGGGAGTCACTTGTGCCAGGAACCAGTCGCCACGAGACACGTCCACTTCACGGTCCAGCGTGATGCCTGCGCCATGGCCTGCCGCAATGCTGCCGGGGACGCGCGCGTGGTTCACCACCTGGGCCACCACGGCGGTCTGGCCGCTGGGGTGGATGCTGACCGTGTCGCCCACCTGCACGGTGCCAGTGGCTACACGGCCCCAGAACACGCGGCGGCCTTGGGTGGTGTCGGCAGAGTGGTGGAACTTTTCCACCCACTGCACCGGGAACGCGAAGGGCACCTCGGTTTCCGCAGCGGTGACGGGAAGGGTCTCCAGCAGCGCCAGCAGGCTGGGGCCCTGGTAGTCGCACCAGCCGGGCGTGGCTTCCACCACGTTGTGGCCCTTGAGGGCAGACATGGGGATGGTGGCCGTCACGACAATGCCGGCTTGCTTTGCAAAGGCCTGCAGCGCTTCGCTGATCTTGGCAAACGCGGCGGTGGCGTCATCGCCCAAGGCGTCGAGTTTGTTCACGGCAAAGATGATGCCGGGCACGCGCAGCAGGTTGACCAGCAGGCTGTGGCGGCGGGTCTGGGGCAGCAGGTCCACCAGGCCGTCCACATTCCACTTGAGCTTGGTGGCATCCACCAGCACCACGGCGGCGTGGGCGCTGCTGGCAGCGGTGACCATGTTGCGGGTGTACTGCTCGTGGCCGGGCGCATCACCAATGATGAACTTGCGGGTGGGGGTGGCGAAGTAGCGGTAGGCCACGTCGATGGTGATGCCTTGCTCGCGCTCGGCACTCAAACCGTCGGTGAACAGTGCCAGGTCGGCCTCGCCACTCTTGGAGACGTTGGCCAACTGGTCTTGCAGCACCGCTTTGCTGTCCACCAACAGGCGGCCGATCAGCGTGCTTTTGCCGTCGTCCACACTGCCGCAGGTGATGAAGCGCAGGGCGGATGAAGTGTCATTTTGGCCATTAGCCCCCGTGGATGTTGCGGGAGCAGCTATCGTATTCGTAGCAGTCATCAGAAGTATCCGTCCTTTTTGCGCTTCTCCATGGAAGCCTCAGAAGTCTTGTCGTCCATGCGGGTGGCGCCGCGTTCGCTCACGTCGGCGGCCAGCGTTTCGATCACGATGTCGGCAGCATTGGCGGCCAGACTTTCCACCGGGCAGGTGCAGGTGATGTCGCCCACGGTGCGGAAGCGCACGTCGCGGCTTTCGATCTTTTCACCATCCTTAGCCGGGGTCAGGTCGGTCACCGGCACCAGCAGGCCCTTGCGCTCCACCACGTCGCGTTTGTGCGTGTAGTAGAGCGATGGCAGTGCAATCTTCTCGCGTTCGATGTACTGCCACACGTCCAGCTCGGTCCAGTTGGAAATGGGGAACACTCGGAAGTGTTCGCCGGGCTGCAGGCGGGTGTTGAACAGCGTCCACAGCTCAGGGCGCTGGGCCTTGGGCTGCCATTGGCCGAAGCTGTCGCGGTGGGAAAAGATGCGCTCCTTGGCGCGGGCCTTTTCCTCGTCGCGGCGGGCGCCGCCGATCAGCGCGTCAAAGCGGAACTCGTCGATGGCTTCGAGCAGCGTCACCGACTGGTGCACGTTGCGGCTCTCGCCGGGGTGGGCCAGGCGCACGGTGCCGCGGGCCATGGAGTCTTCGACGCTGCGCACGATCAATTCAGCGCCCAGTTCCTTGGCGCGGAAGTCGCGGAAGTCGGTCACTTCGTGGAAGTTGTGGCCGGTGTCGATCATCAGCAGCGGGTAGGGGATGCGGCCCACGCCGAAAGCCTTCTCGGCGCACTTGAGCATGACCAGCGAATCCTTGCCGCCCGAGAACAGCAGGGCGGGGCGCTCAAACGCAGCCGCCACCTCGCGCAGGATGAAGATGGTCTCTTCTTCCAGCGCATCCAGGTGCTGGTTGGAGAGGCGGTCGAAATGGGTGGGTTCAGTCATGGCGTTCATGCTTTTGATTCTTCATGTTTCACGTGCAGGCCGCATTCTTTGGCGGCACCACCTTCCAGATTGGCTTCCCACCACCAGCGGCCGGAGCGGAAGTCTTCACCCAGGCTGATGGCGCGGGTGCAAGGCTCGCAGCCTATGCTGGGGAAGAACTGATCGTGCAGGGGGTTGTAGTCCAGCTTGTGGGTCTGGATGTAGTGCCACACATCGCCCCAGGTCCAGTTGGCCAAAGGGTTGATCTTCACGCGCTTCTCTGAGCTGTCCACCAGCGGCACATCGGCGCGGGCGCCGGACTGCTCGCGGCGCAGGCCGGTGATCCAGGCGTCTTTGCCCTTGAGCGCGCGCTCCAGCGGTTCCATCTTGCGGATGCCGCAGCAGGCTTTGCGCAGGGCAATGCTCTTGTACATCGCATCTTTGCCTTCGCGGTCCACAAACTGAATCACCGATTCATTCACCGGCTGGTACACCGTGACCGCAGCGCGGCTGGAGGCCTTGAAGCGCTCCAGCAAGTCCAGCGTTTCCTTGTGCAGGGCACCGGTTTCCAGCACGAAGATGCCGATGTCCAGCTTCAGGCTGTTGATCAGGTGGCTGATGACCACGTCTTCAGCGCCCAGGCTGGACGCTTGGGTCACGGTCGCAACATCGCCGTCCGTGCCCGCGTATTGCGCGGCTGCCTGGGACAGCACGCCCTGGGCTTCGGCCAACTTGATGATGTATTCGCCGCTGGCTTCGGCGTTGCGCGCCATGGCGCTGCCTGCAGGCTGCACTTGCACCGCAAAACGGTTCCCGAGGGACGAGGTTTCGGCGGTCATGCGGCTTCGCCTTCGCGAGCAAAGTGCGGCTTCACCGTCACCGCGTCGCCTTGGTAGAAGCCGCGATAGCGGTCGAACTGGCGTTGTGCAAAGTCGATGTTTTGGTCAGCGCGCAGCACCGCCACGTCAAAGCCGGTGCGTTCCATTTGCACCAGCTGGTCGATCAGCACGTCGCCAGTGGCGCGCAGCTCGCCGGTGAAGCCAAGGCGGCGGCGCAGCAAAAAGGCTTGGCTGTAGGCGCGGCCGTCGGTGAACTTGGGGAAGTTCAGGTCGATGCGGGTGACACCTGCAAGGTCCAGCGTGCGGGGGTCTTCGGTGTTTGCCAGTTCAATGACGTTCTGGCCCTCAGCGCGCGTGGAATGTGCGGAAGCAGCTATTAATTTCATAGTGTTTTCTTTCTTTCAGCGTCCGGGGGGCTCAGGCTTCCTGGGCGTCTTTGGCATAGCCGTCTTGTTTGGGCAAGGCGTGCAGTTCTTCGTGCTTGTCGGCCAAGCGTGCCGCGTTGGCTGCCGCCTTGAACGGCTCCATGCCCACGCGCTTGAAACAGTCGATGAAGGTTTCGCTGCCCACGCGGTGCTGGCGGAAGGTGTCGAGCACCGCCTCAATCACGCCGGGCACCTCCAAAGCGCCAAACGAGGGGCCCACCACCTTGCCAGGGACTGCGTCGCCACTCAGGGCCGAGCCGTCCGAGCCGCCGAGGGACACCTGGTACCACTCTTTGCCGTCCTTGTCCACGCCCAAGATGCCGATGTGGCCGCTGTGGTGGTGGCCGCAGGAGTTGATGCAACCGCTGATGTGCAGGTCGATCTCGCCCAGGTCGTGCAGTTCGTCCATGTCCTGGTAGCGCTCGGTGATCTGGGCGGCAATCGGGATGGAGCGGGCATTGGCCAGTGCGCAGAAATCGCCGCCGGGGCAGGCAATCATGTCGGTCAGCAGGCGCACATTGCTGCGGGCCAAGCCGGCGTGGCTGGCGGCCACCCACAGGGCGGGCAGGTCTTCTGCGCGCACCCAAGGCAGCAGCAGGTTTTGGTCGTGCGTCACGCGCACTTCACCGGCAGAGAACTCGTCGGCCAAGGCAGCAGCCGTGTCGAGCTGGTCGGCATCCGCATCGCCGGGCGCTTGACCCAGACGTTTGTACGACAGGGTCACGGCGCGCAGCGCAGGGTTCTTGTGCGGGGCCACGTTTTGCTGCAACCAACGCTCGTAGTCCTTTTGACGCTCGGCAGGAGTTGCTACCGTTTTAGGAGCTGCTTGCGCAGGCGTAGCAAGCGCTGGAGGCACAAAACATGCTGTAACGCGGTCCAACTCAGCCTGGCTGATGGTGTGTGGCGCACCGTCGCGGGTGATGATTTGCTCGTACTCGGCTTCCACCTCGTCGATATAGCGCTGGCCTTCGGCCTTCACCAAAATTTTGATACGCGCCTTGTACAGGTTGTCGCGGCGGCCCCAGCGGTTGTACACGCGCACCACCGCCTCCAGGTAATTCATGATCTGGTTCCAGGGCAGGAAGGCGCGGATCTCGGTGCTGATGACCGGAGTGCGGCCCATGCCGCCGCCTACAAACACGCGGAAGCCGAGTTCGCCGGCCGCGACGCCGTGTGTCGCTTCCCCTTCACTTTTGATCAGGTGCAGGCCCACATCGTGCCAACGCACCGCAGCGCGGTCGTTGGTAGCGCCGGTAATGGCGATCTTGAATTTGCGCGGCAGGAAGGCGAACTCTGGGTGCAGCGTGCTCCACTGGCGCATGATTTCGGCAAATGGGCGGGGATCTGCAATTTCATCCACCGCCACACCGGCCAGCTCGTCGCTAGTGATGTTGCGGATGCAGTTGCCGCTGGTCTGGATGCCGTGCATGTTCACGGTGGCCAGCAGGTCCATCACGTCGGCGCTCTTGTCCAGGGGAATCCAGTTGAACTGCACGTTCTGGCGCGTGGTGAAGTGGCCGTAGCCCACCGGCAGGTGGGTGGTGCCCCAGGTGGCTTGGGTGCCGATGGCCTTGTCAAACACTTCCTTGCTGGGGTGGTCGTACTCGCGGGCAATGCGGGCCAGCACGCGCAACTGGGCGCTGGACAGCTCGCCGTAGGGCACGGCCACGCGCAGCATGGGCGCGTAGCGCTGGATGTACCAGCCGTTTTGCAGGCGCAGGGGGCGGAACTCTTCGTCGCTCAAGGTGCCGGCCAGGTTGCGTTCCAGCTGGTCGCGGTGCTGGGCCGCGCGGGCGCGGATGAACTGGCGGTCAAATTCGGTGTATTGGTACATAAGCTATTCAGTTGAGGACAGAGCTAAAGATCTGTCCCGCAAGGTTTCACAAAGCAATGAGTTTCAAGCCAGCATAGGCAAGAAGAACGGAAAGCAAAGAACGAATCACGCGCTCGGGTGTTTTGAACATCAGGTGGGAGCCGACCCAGATACCCGGAATCGAGCCCGCCAGCAGCTTGGCCAACATGGGCCAGTCCACCGAACCGAGCGACGCATGGCCCAAACCGGCCACCAGTGTCAGCGGCACGGCGTAGGCAATGTCCGCCGCCACGATGCGCGGCAGGGGCAGCAGCGGGTACAGCAGCATCAACACCGTGACGCCAATGGCGCCCGCGCCGACGGACGTGAGTGTAACCAGCGTGCCAATGAGCGCGCCAAACAGCAGCGGCAGGCTCCAGTGGCGGGGGCGGGCGGCCGCATCTTCTTGCCCGCTGGCTACCGCCGTGGGGGCGGATTTGCCGCGCAGCGCCTTGTACAGCGTGGCCGCCGCCGTCATCAGCAGGGCGCCGCCCAGGGTGGTGGTCATCAGGCGCTGCACCTCGGGGCTGGTGGCGCCCAGGGTGTGCAAGACATAGAGGGTGATGAGCGCGGCGGGAATGCTGCCGGCCGACAGGTTGATCACCACCCGCCAGTCGATGTGGCGGGAGCGCGCGAGTTTGACCGTGCCGCCCATTTTGGTGAAGGCCGCAAACAGCAGGTCGGTGCCCACCGCCATATAGGGCTTCACGCCAAAGAAGAAGATCAAGATGGGCGTCATCAACGAGCCCCCCCCCACACCCGTGAGCCCCACGATGGAACCCACAAAAAAGCCCGCCAGTACAAACGCCAAATCTTGCATGGGGGCGAATGTAGGCGGGCCGGCTTAGATTGAAAACTATTTTTTAGCTATGCCTATATGCCAATTGAGAATATGAAGCCCGGAAAGTTGGGACGCCATGGGCAGACGCTTTACCATCAGCCCGCCAGTTGCCCCTGTGCCGCACGAGAAGGAGAACCCCATGGATCTGGATGCAGTCCCAATTACCGAGGGCCCGACGGGCCTGGTGGTCGTGGCGTCTGCCGAGGTGTTGGCCCGGGTGCGGGATGTGTTGGCTGCCGAATACCGCCTGCAGGTGGCCGCCACCGAAGCCCAGTCTCTGGACATGGCCACAGCGGCCACACCCGCCGAGTTGGTTGTGATGGACTTGGATGCGCAGTCTTTCACGGCCCTGGCGCAGCAGACGGCCGCTGTCCAGGATGTGACGATTTTGGCCATGGCTGCCCTGGCCGAAACCCGTGACTCCGACACTGGCAACCACTTGCGCCGCACCCAGCACTATGTGCGGGCCTTGGCGCGCAAGCTCTCGGTGCATCCGCGTTTCAGCGCAGTGCTCACCCCCAAAAACATTGGCATGATTTTCAAATCGGTGCCGCTGCACGACATCGGCAAGGTGGGCTTGCCTGACCGGGTCTTGCTCAAGCCGGGCAAGTTGACCGAGGAAGAGTTCGAGATCATGAAGACCCACACCACCCTGGGCCGCGACGCGATTGTGCAGGCCGAACAGGCTGTGGGCGTAGCGCCGGATTTCTTTACTTTCGCCAAGGAAATTGCCTATTCCCACCAGGAAAAGTGGGATGGCACGGGCTACCCGCAAGGGCTGGCGGGGGAGCAGATCCCGGTATCGGCCCGCCTGATGGCGGTGGCCGATGTGTACGACGCGCTGATCAGTCGGCGGGTCTACAAGGCCGCCATGTCGCACGAGGACGCGGTGGCCATCATTGCCCAGACACGGGGACGCCACTTTGATCCCGACGTGGTGGATGCCTTTGTGGCGCTCCAAGACACGTTTCACGCGATTGCCATCGCGTTTTCAGACACCGACGCCGACCTGGACAAGAAGTCTGCCTACCTGCAGACGGCACAAATTCAGCGCTAATTTCAAGCCAAATGAGGCCATGGAACCCGTGGATACTGCGCGAGCAGCTTCTCTTTTGATAGCAAAAAAGAAGCGTCGCCTTGCCCAGCCTCAGTACTTCTTGCCCCGCAGTTCTTCCATGCGCTCGTTGAAGTAGCTCTCGACCGTGTAGCGCTCTGACAGCACCACCTCGCGGCGGGGGTGCAGGAAGAGTGGCAGCGAGATGCGCGACTTCTTGGCGCCTTCGCCGGTGGGGTTGAGCACGCGGTGCACGGTGCTGGGGTAGTAGTGGCCTGAGGCCTCTTGCAGCATGTCGCCGATGTTGACGATCAGCAAGCCAAAGTCGCAGGGCACATCGAACCAGGCGTTGTCTTTGCCCAGCACCTGCAGGCCGGGTTCGGTGGCCGCGGGCAGGATGGTCAGCAGGTTGATGTCGCCATGGGCGGCGGCACGTACGGCACCGGGTTCCTCGTCGCCACGCAGGGGCGGGTAGTGCAGCACGCGCAGTAGCGTGTGGTCGCTGCCCTCAATCATTTGGGGCAAGGGCATGGAGTAGCGCGCGCGCACCTCGAGCGGTGAGTAGTCTTCCACCCAGCGCAGCAGCGTGGCGGCCAATGCGGCGCCATCTGCGTAGTAGCGTTGGGCGGCATCACTAACCTCGGCGGGGTAGCGGCCCCAAGGGTAGATGTGGAAGAACTCCTTGAGGTCTTTTTTGGTGTTGTTTTTGGCCGTCTCGGACACGCTGGGCGAGAAGTAGCCGTCGTGCTTGGCCGGATCGTGCGGATATTGGTGTTTGGCCTCGGTCTTGAAGAACGCCAGCCATTCAGCATAAATGCTTTCCACCAGGTCTTGGTTGAGCGGATGGTTCTTCAGCACGCCAAAGCCGGTTTCATGCAGGCTTTTGCAAAACGCTTGTGGCGCATCCGGGCTGGTGAAGTCAACAATGGGTAAGTGCATGGCGGTCCTCGCAGCGTTCCAAAAATTACAGCCAGTTCGACATCAGGGTGCTGTCAATCAACTGCAGCGCCGCATCAGCCTTCAGGTTCAGGCAGACCTGGGTGTCGGGCACCTCGTCACCCCAGCCGGGTTGGGGGTAGAAGATGTCACGGCGACGCATCATGGTTTGCCCATTGGCAGGGCCGTCCAGCGCCACGCGAACGCGGCCTGCCTGGATGTCAAACAGCTCGGGATTGGTCAGCGCCACAAAGGCCAGCACATCGTGGCCGAAGCAGCCGTGGATCTTGGCCACATGGGGGTAAATACCGCTGTAGAAATCGGCGTAAAAGCTCACGGCGTGGTGCAGCACATCGGTGGCGACATGCTTGTGGTGCTCGGCCACGCGTTTGAACAGCGCCAGCGGCACGATCAGCTGGTGCGTTACGTCCAGCCCCACCATGGTCAGCTTCCAGCCGGCGGTGAACACGAAGTCGGCCGAGTGGGGGTCGTTCCAGATATTGGCTTCGGCCACGGGGGAAACGTTGCCCGGCTCCATCACGGTGCCGCCCATGATGATGACCTCTTGCAGCAGTTGGGGCAGCTTGGGTTCCAGCTTGAGTGCGGTGGCCAGGTTGCCCAGTGGGCCCACGGCCACCAGGGTGATCTCGCCGGGGTGGGCGCGCGCCATGTCCACGATGAACTGGGCGGATGGGCGGGGGTCCAGCACGCTGGTGGTGGGCACGCGGCTGGGCAGGTTGCCCAGGCCATCGGCGCCGTGGATGAAGTCGGGCGGGGTGCCGGGCGCCTTGAGCCAAGGCGTTTTGACGCCCAGGGTCACGGGGATTTTCTTGCCGGCGATTTCGGTCAGATAAAGGCCGTTGGTGGCAGCTTGCTCCACCGTGACATTGCCAAATGTAGTGGTGATGCCCACCACGTCAATGCCAGGGTGGGCCAGCGCGTAGTAAAGCGCCATAGCGTCATCCACGCCAGGGTCGGTGTCATAAATAACTTTGCGTGCGGGGGTGTTGCTCATAGATGTCTCGCTTGAAAAATTGGATAAAAAAATCAGCTCAGGCCGCAGAAGGCGCGCAGGGCCTGTTCTGCCTGCGGCGATGTGGTGGGGTGCTGGCCCATGAAGGCCGTGACTTCCGCCGCCTCGGGGATGCTGGACTGGGCACCCCAGCGGGTGCATGCAATGGCGCTGGCTGCGCTGGCAAACTGCAAGGCTTCTGCCAAGGTCTTGCCCTGGCTCAAGGCCGCCACCAGGCTGCCGCAGAAGGTGTCGCCTGCGCCCGTGGTGTCGACCGGCGTGATCGGGTAAGCGCCCTGCAAGGTAAAAGCGCCTTGCTGGCGGGCGCAGCTGCCGTGGTGCCCGAGGGTGACGACGACGGTGGGGACCTGGATGCGTTCCAGGCACTCGGCAATGCTGCCGGAGTGGCCAGATACAGTCGCCAATTCGCCTTCGTTCACCACCAGCACATCAGTGTGGGCCAGCAAGTCGGCAGGCAGGCTTTGCGCCGGGGCTGCATTCAACACCACTGTGACCCCTTGGGCACGTGCAGCGCGGGCGTAAGCGGTTACCGTGTCCATGGGGGTTTCCAGCTGGAGCAGCAGGTGGGTAAAACCCTTCAGGCTTGGCAGGTGTTCGGGGCGCAGCTGGGCATTGGCGCCGGGTGCCACGGTGATGGCGTTTTCCGCGTCGTCGGACACACAAATGAATGCGGTGCCCGTGGGGTGGTCTGGTGTGCGAATGGTGTGAAGCTGTACGCCTGCCCCTTTCAGTGAAGCCTCCAGTGGCACCGCAAAAGCGTCATCGCCCAAGCCGAGCAGCATGTGGGTAGCGGCCGCACCTGCGCGGGCGCTGGCAACTGCTTGGTTGGCGCCTTTTCCACCGGGGAACGTTTTGAAATCGCGGCCCAGCACTGTTTCACCCGGGCTCGGGATGTGATGGGCGCGGACTACAAAGTCCAGATTTGCGGAGCCAGCCACAAGTATCATCGGTTGCACTTTCTGTACACAAAGAGCGTCTATTTTGACGCCGAAAATACAGCCTCCCAATAAGTCCCGTTGTATAGACCCCAATGCAATCCCTGATGTCAGTCGCTTACCCCTCATTTGGTCCAGGTGATTCAGCCTCGCTGACTCCTGCAGTCACCGTGGTGGGTGGCGCCAATATGGACTTGGGCGCACAAACAGACACCCCCTTGCTCCCAGGCGATTCCACGCCAGGGCATATCCAATATGCGCCAGGTGGAGTGGGGCGCAATATTGCAGAAAACCTGGCTCGCTTGGGCGTGCCGGTCAGCCTGCTTACCGTGGTTGGAGATGACGCATTTGGTACGCAGCTGATTACGTCAACCGCTGCCAGTGGGGTCGATGTGACGAAGATGTTGCGCCTGCCAGGGCAGCGGACCGCAACCTATCTGTCCATGCACGGACCCGATGGTGACATGGCATTCGCTGTCAACGACATGGCCATCTTGGAGCAGCTTACCCCGGCATGCTGTACCCAGCATATGCCCGCTCCAAAACCGGGGGAATGGCTGTTGCTGGATTGCAATCTTCAGACTGCTACTTTGGCGCATCTGTTGAATTCGGGCCGCACGGTGGTCGTTGACGCGGTGTCCGTGGCCAAGTGCCGCCGGGTGGAGGCCCACTTGCCTGCCGTGCACTTGCTCAAAGTCAATCGCCTGGAGGCCGCGGCGCTGTCAGGAAACCCGGTACACGCGCCAGAGGATGCTGTGCGGGCAGCGCACGCCTTGCATGCGCGGGGCGTAAAGCGCATCGTGGTGAGCCTCGGGGCGGACGGGGTCGTTTGGTGCGATACCGATGGCTCCACCGGCTTTCTGGCCGCCCGGCACGTTCCTGTAGTCAATACGACAGGCGCTGGTGATGCCTTGCTTGCTGGCATAGTGGCCGGCTTGCAGCGTCAGATGTCCCTGTCGCAAGCGGTGGCCTATGGCCGGGCGTGCGCAGAGATCACACTTTCCAGTACATTCGCCAACTCTTCTGAATTGAGCCACGCCGCCGTCTTGCGGCAACATTGAACCACTATGAACGCATTGCCCTATCTGGATATCGCACCCGAGGTGCAGCACGCACTGGCGCAACAGCAACCGGTTGTTGCGCTGGAGTCCACCATCATTTCGCACGGCATGCCGTACCCGCAAAACGTGCAGACTGCCTTGCAGGTTGAGGCCGAGGTGCGGGCTCACGGTGCCGTGCCAGCCACCATTGCCATCGTGAATGGCAGGCTGAAGGCCGGACTGTCCGTCCAGGATATTGAACTGCTAGGGCGCAGCGGACGCGATGTGGTGAAAGTGAGCCGCCGGGATATCCCGTTTATCGTGGCAGCTGGCGCGACCGGGGCCACTACCGTGGCTTCCACCATGATCATTGCCGCCATGGCAGGCATCCGCGTGTTTGCCACGGGTGGCATCGGTGGTGTTCATCGTGGGGCGCAGCAGAGCTTTGACGTGTCGGCAGATTTGCAAGAGCTTGCACAAACCCCGGTGGCGGTGGTGTGCGCGGGTGCCAAATCCATTCTCGACCTGCGCCTGACGCTGGAGTACCTGGAAACCCATGGCGTGCCTGTTGTGGGGTACCAGACCGATTCGTTGCCAGCTTTTTTTACGCGCGACAGCGCTTTCTCCGTGGATTACCGCCTGGACAGCCCTGAGGCCATCGCTCGTGCCCTGCATGTGAAATGGCGCATGGCTTTGGCCGGTGGCATGGTAATTGCAAATCCCATTCCCGAGGCGTTTGCGATGCCGCGGGAGTCGATTGACGCAGCGATTGAGCAGGCTTTGCAAGAGGCCAACGTCCAAGGCATTGGTGGCAAGGAATCCACCCCATTTTTGCTGGCGCGTGTGTGTGAGCTGACGGGGGGCGACAGTTTGGCGTCCAACATCCAATTGGTACTCAACAATGCCCGATTGGCCAGCGCCATCGGTGCAGAGTTGGTGCGCCTGGATCGCGAGGATGCGTAGTGAATGGCTGGATGGCTCCGGGGGTAAGAGGTGTATAACGTGAGCGTTATATACGGATAAGCCCTGATAGCCACACTTCAGGCGCTGCGTAATCTTGGTCTACAGTGTGTATGTTTGCTGCGAAAGACGCATCAAAGTTTATGGGGGCAGTAATGCCTTCGGTTTTTGGTAAAACTGGTTTCTTTTTTTAACCTGATAGAGAACTGAGAGAAGTTATGAACGTTAAATCTACTGTGCATATGAGCCTGTTGGCCGCCACTTTGGCCGCCAGCTTCCAGGCAATCGCTGCCGATCCAGCGGTGGTGTTCGACATGGGTGGCAAGTTCGACAAGTCTTTCAACGAAGCCGCCTACACCGGTATCGAAAAATGGAAGAAAGAAACCGGCAAGAAGTACCTTTCTTTTGAAATCACCAACGAATCTCAACGCGAGCAAGCCATCCGCCGCATGGCCGAGCGTGGCGCCAGCCCCATCATCGGCATTGGTTTTGGTCAAGCTTCCAGCATTGAAAAAGTGGCCAAGGAATTCCCCAAGCTGCAATTCGCCATCATCGACATGGTGGTGGACCTGCCCAACGTGCAATCGGTGGTATTCAAGGAGCAAGAAGGCAGCTTCTTGGTTGGTGCCATGGCTGCTATGGCTAGCAAAACTGGCAAGGTCGGTTTCGTGGGAGGCATGGACATTCCCCTGATCCGCAAGTTCGAGTGCGGTTACAAGCAGGGCGCCATGTGGGCCAACCCCAAGGCTGAAATGATTGGCAACATGACCGGCACGACCGGCGCAGCCTGGAACGATCCCGCACGCGGTGGTGAGCTGGCCAAGGCGCAGTTTTCCCAGGGTGTAGACGTTGTGTTTGCCGCTGCAGGCGGCACAGGCATTGGCGTTTACCAAGCAGCCAAGGACAGCGGCAAGCTGGCCATCGGTGTGGACAGCAACCAGAACCACATCCAGCCCGGCACCATGCTGACTTCCATGCTCAAGCGCGTGGACGTGGCTGTGTACAACGTGGCCAAGGGTCACAAGGCTGGCATCTCTGTGTTGGGCCTGAAAGAAGGTGGCGTGGACTATGCAGTGGACGCGAACAACGCCAAGCTGGTGACGGCCGACATGAAGAAAAAGGTGGAAGCTGCCAAGGCCGACATCATCAGCGGCAAGATCAAGGTTGCCGACTTCATGGCTGACAACGCCTGCAAGTTCTGATGTAAGCCCGGTCTGAGCGAGGCAGATGTGCCCCGAGCTCAGGCCCAACAATGAAAGCCCGCGGTGCTGCACAGCGCCGTGGGCTTTTCACTTCATTGCAAGAGCCCCCAAGAGGAGCAGGATTTGAGTGCAGATAGCTTGAGCCCCCGAGGCGGACCCTGGGCCGTTCACATGCAAGGCATCAACAAACGCTTTGGTGCGGTGGCCGCCAACGCGGATGTGGAGTTGCGCGTTGCCCCGGGAACGGTGCACGGCATCGTGGGCGAAAACGGTGCAGGCAAGAGCACCTTGATGTCGATTTTGTATGGGTTCTACCAAGCCGACACTGGTACGGTGGAGGTGGCTGGTCGTCGTGTGACGATCCGCAACGCGGACGACGCGATCGCCCAGGGCATTGGCATGGTGCACCAGCACTTCATGTTGGTTGACACCCTGACCGCACTAGAAAACGTGATGCTGGGTGCAGAGCCCCATTGGCTCCTGCAAAAGGCCGACGCCACTGTGCGCGGCAAGCTCGAGGGCCTGATGCAGGCCACTGGCCTGCAGGTCAAACTGGACGCGCTGGTCAGCGATTTGCCGGTGGGCGATCGCCAGCGCCTGGAAATCTTGAAGGCGCTGTACCGCGGCGCCAAGGTTTTGATTTTGGACGAACCGACCGCAGTGCTGACTCCGCAGGAGACGGAACATCTGTTCAAGGTATTGCGCGTGTTGCGTGAGCAAGGCACCACCATCCTGCTGATCACCCACAAGCTCAAAGAAGTCATGGGCCTGTGTGACCAGGTCACCGTGATGCGTGGCGGCCGCGTGGTGCAGGAACTGGCGATTGCCGAGGCCTCGATCGAAAAATTGGCGGAAGCCATGGTGGGCCGCAAGGTGCAGATGGGACGGTTGGACCAGCAGGCACGCCCCGTGGGTGAGGTCTTGCTGGAAGCCAAGGATGTGATGGTGCGCGATGCGATGCAGGTGGTGCGCCTGCATGGCCTGAACCTGCAGTTGCGCGCCGGAGAGATAGTGGGTGTGGCGGGTGTGTCCGGCAACGG
This sequence comes from Rhodoferax sp., assembly GCF_034519335.1. Lineage (GTDB taxonomy): Bacteria > Pseudomonadota > Gammaproteobacteria > Burkholderiales > Burkholderiaceae_C > Allorhodoferax. Next base: position 51,368 of record NZ_JAXHOL010000017.1, on the reverse strand, counting down.
CCAGAGCGAGCTGCTGGATGTGTTGTCAGGCTTGCTGGCACCGCAAGAGGGCAGCCTGCACCTTGGCGGTCGCAGCTTCGCCGTTGCCGACTGGCTGGACCCGCGCACCGCACGCGCCCTCGGCTTGGCCCATGTGCCGGAAGACCGGCATGCGCGCGCCATGGTGATGGACTTTGTGGCGTGGGAGTCGGCGGTGTTGGGCTATGACGGGCTTCCGGAATACGCCAGCCACGGTTGGATGGCCCATGGCCGCATGCGCCAGGCCACGGCCCGCATGATGGAGCGTTTTGATGTCCGCCCCCGCGATCCGGAGCTGGGCAGCAGCAAGTTCTCGGGCGGTAACCAGCAAAAGCTGGTGCTGGCACGAGAGATTGGACAAGCGCCCAAGGTTCTGCTGGTGGGACAACCCACCCGTGGGGTGGACATTGGGGCGATTGAATTTATTTACAGCCAGTTGCGCGCCATGCGCGATGCCGGCTGTGCCGTTCTGGTGGTTTCCAGCGAACTGGATGAAATTTTGGCGTTGTCGGACAGGGTGATTGTGATGAACCAAGGGCGAGTCACCGGGGAGTTGGCCATAGCCGATTGCACCGAGGCTGGTTTGGGCTTGTTGATGACCGGAGGTGGGCAATGAGTGCGTCCTACCCCTTGCCCCGCTGGGCTGATTTGGTGCTGCTGCCCGCGGTGTGCCTGATGGTGGCCTTGTTGGCGGCTGCCGGTGTTGTGGCCCTGGTGGGGCAAGACCCTGCAGAGGTCATTTCAGTGCTGATTCACGGGGCTTTTGGTACCCAGCGTGGCATTAGTTACACGCTGTACTACGCCACCACATTCATCTTCACCGGGCTGGCGGTGGCCGTGGCCTTCCATGGTGGCTTGTTCAATATCGGTGGCGAAGGCCAGGCAATTCTGGGTGGCTTGGGCGTCGGTCTGGTCGCCCTGTGGTTGTCGCATGCCTTGCCCGCCTGGGTCATGTTGCCGCTCATGGTGTTGTCGGGCGCCTTGTTCGGCGCGGCGTGGGCGGCGGTGCCGGCCTACTTGCAGGCCTACCGCGGCAGCCATGTGGTCATTACCACCATCATGTTCAACTTCATCGCGAGCAGTGTGTTGGTGTACCTGTTGGTGAACCACCTGCGTCCTGCGGGCTCCATGTCGGTTGAGAGTGCTGCGTTTGCAGACTCAGCCAAGCTTCCACCCATGCACGAAGCGTTGGCTTGGCTGGGCATTGAGTGGTCTGCGTCGCCCCTGAACGTGAGCTTGTTCCTGGCCTTGGGGGCAGCACTGGCGATTTACCTCTTCTTGTGGCGCACCCGTGCGGGCTACCACCTGCGTGCCGTGGGTTCTAGTGCCAGTGCGGCCGAATACGCGGGCATTCGCTCACGCCACCAAGTCATCATTGCCATGGCCATTTCGGGTGGTTTGGCGGGTCTGGTCGGGATGAATGAGATTGCTGGAGTGAACGGTCGCCTGTTGTTGGAATTTGTCAGCGGCGCTGGATTTACTGGCATTGCGGTGGCGCTGATGGGCCGCAACCATCCGGTGGGCATTGTGTTCGCCAGTGTGCTGTTCGGGGCGCTGTTTCAGGGCGGGGCTGAAGTGGCATTTGAGGTAACCGGTTTTAGCCGTGAAATGGTAGTGATGTTGCAAGGTTTTATCGTGCTGTTTTCCGGGGCCATGGCCTATGTGATTGCGCCCCGCTTGGGTTGGGTGCTGGTGCGTGTGTTTAAGGTGGGAGTGCGCCATGGATGAGTCCCTGATTTATGCCATGCTGGCCTCCACGTTGCGGGTTTCTACCCCGCTGGTGCTGTGCGCCTTGGCAGGTTTGTTGTCCGAACGTTCGGGGGTGGTGGACATTGGCCTGGAAGGCAAGATGTTGTTTGCCGCCTTTGCGGCGGGTGCCTGCGGTGCGGTGTACCAGTCCACGGCGTTGGCCCTGCTGGTTGGCATTCTGGTGTCCACGGCCCTGTCGTGGATGCATGGCCTGGCCTGCGTGAGCCACAAGGGAGATCAAGTGGTATCCGGGGTGGCTATCAACATCATTGCGGCTGGAATGACCGTGGTGTTGGGCATTGCGTGGTTCGAGCAAGGCGGGCAGACCCCGCCAGTGAGTGACGTGGTGCGCATCCAGCCGCTGTTTCCTGCGCTGCAAGCCTCTGTGCAGACCATTCCTGTGGTGGGTAACTTTATTGGCGTGGGCTTGTTGAGCCACAACGCGCTGGTGTACTTGGCGTTTGCACTGGTGCCCGCTACGTGGTGGCTGCTGTTCCGCACCCGCTTTGGCCTGCGCCTGCGCGCAGTCGGTGAAAACCCACAGATGGTGGACGCGGCCGGAGTGTCTGTGGCACGCTTGCGGTACAGCGCGCTCACGCTCAATGGCATTTTGTGTGGCTTGGCCGGTGGTTACCTCGTGCTGGCCCAGAGTGCCAACTTCTCGGCCAACATGACGGCGGGCCGGGGGTTCATGGCTCTGGCAGCGCTGATTTTTGGCCGTTGGCACCCGGTCGGGGCTTTCTGGGCGTGTTTGTTGTTTGGTTTCCTGGATGCGGCAGCCATTCGCCTGCAGGGCGTGCAGGTACCGGGCATGGGAGAGGTGCCTGTGCAATTCATTCAGGCGCTGCCCTATTTGCTCACTGTGGTGTTGCTGGCCGGCTTTATTGGCAAGGCGGTTGCCCCACAAGCCCTGGGGAAACCTTACACCAAGGAGCGCTAGACTCGAGCAGACATGGCATCTACGGTATTGGTCAAGGTCGTGGGGTTCAGTGATGTTGAGCGGCATTCGCTCAACACCTTGTTTCGCCTTTCCGGGCGGGAAGGGCCGCACTACACCCTCTGGACTCCGGATGCAGCCGGCCCTGCTCAGGTGGCCTTGATTGATGTAGACAGTTACGAAGCCGGCTTGGAGTTGGTTTCGCCTAGTTTCAATCCCAATTTGAAGATGATTTGTGTAGGGGCAGAGGCACCTACGCTGGCTTGGCGGACCGTTCAGCGGCCGGTGGATTGGGCCGCCTTGGTGGGGCTGCTGGATGAACTCTTTGTGTCTTCCGCAGACGTCGATATCGACATCAGTCTGGAAGACCCGCCTGCTGCACCCTTGCCACCTGGCGTCAAGTTGGCGCTGCTGGCAGGCCTGCCACTAGAGGCCCGCCTTTACCTGCGCGCCCGCCTGGCCTTGGCTGGCATCACCGCGGTGGACGAAGTGCAGACAGTGGCCCACATGGATGACAGCGTGAAGGCCAGGCGCTATGACCTGGTGCTGGTGCACGTGAATGACGACGCGGTGGACCCTTGGGTGTTGGTGAAACACTTGCAAGACTTGGAAAAACCGGTGCGCAGTGTGGTGGCCGTCTCTGCCAACTCCAGTTGGAAAACAGCCAATCTTGCCGAACGCATGGGGTGTATTGGTTTAATGGAAATGCCATTTAACCCCCTGCAGGTCATTGGCTTGCTGCAAAAGGTCTAGTTGCGTCGGCGCTTGGGGCGGCGCACATCGAGGCTGCGTGCCAGGCTGCTCTCCAGTGGCCAAGGTTCCCCACACATGCGGGCGACCAGCAATTCGGCGCCCAGGGCTGAAAATGTCAAACCCCGCGCTCCCATGCCAGCGTGAATCCAGAGCGAAGGTATCGCTCCGTTGAGCCCATCATCAAGGGCACCGACCCAAGGCAAACGGTCGTGGGTGACACAACGGGTGGCGGACCAATGCAGCACTTCATTGCGTGCAAATGCAGGTGCCACATCAGCCCCGACGGTCGGCAGCAATTCACACAAACGCTGTGCATTGGCGCGGTGTTGATCCGCCAATGGGGCGAGCCTGTGACCGGCTTGTTCCGGAATCCGATCCGGCTCAAATGTGGAGCCGACTAACCAGGCGGCCCCGCCCTCCAGCGGCACTTGCGGCAAAAAATTGCCGTGGCCGTTGACCGGGTGTGTGGGCCAATGGGCGGGCAGGGGCCGGCTGTTGTGCGTGGCGTAGCTCACCGTGCCATGGACTGCGTGCAGAAACTCCAGCCGTTGTACCAAGCCTTCAGCCAGAAAGTGCCTATGGGCGGGGTTCAGCATCAGGGGAACGCAACCAGTGGCATTGGCGAGAACCACCAGTTCCGATTCGGCCCAAATGTTGCCATCCGGCCCCATCAACTGCCACAGGCCTTCCCGTCGCTGCATACCGGCAACCGGGGCGTCATACCTGCAGTGGATAGCCGGGTGGTCAAGCCAGGCTTGCACCAGCCGAGCCGGGCGTATCCAGGCACCGCCGGCATGCCAGCGGGTGGTGCCCAGCTCCAGGTCGTGCTCCTGCACCCCCGTGGCTTGCCAGTCGCGGCCGTCCTCAAGCAGGGCTGCAGCATGTTGCAGCATCAAGCTTGCGCCGACCCGTGACATGCGGGAACGTGGGCTGTCGTCGGCCGACACATGGGGCACCACCAGGCCTGCGGGTAGTCCCGACGCACCACCCGCAGCCGCCGCATGTTGGTCCAGTACCGTGACCTGCCAGCCGCGCCGCGCCAAGGCACGAGCCACGCTGGCACCGGAAATACCAGCACCCACGATGGTGCAGCGGCGCGCACGAGTGGCTGGGGGTGCTTGGTCGCGTGCACCCAGAGACCAGCGAGGTTGAAAACATGCCGTCAGTCGGTTGCCGTCTTGTTGCACGTCCACATAGCCCGCTTCAGTCAGCCATGCGGGGGCTTCTGGCGATGTGATGTCTAGCGACAGGCGGGCACCGCGCTGGCTGCAACGTGCCAGGGCTTTGATGCGCCACTTGTCCCAATGGTGGTCTGTGGGGCGTGCCCACACGGTGTTGGCCAGAAAGCTCTGTTCTGCCATCAGGGCCGCAGTGTCGCCTACACACAGGGTGAGCGAGAGCTGGCCTTCAGCCAGCAAGATGCGGTGCTGGCCGGAACCCAGATCGGCACACGCCAACGCCAATGCATCGGCCAGCGGCTGCCAAGGGGCTGCGGTTTGGGCGGTTTGCCGGGTCCGTTCAGGCAGCTGCTGTGCCTCGGCCAACGTGAGCATGCCCACGTAGTGCAGCATGCATGGTCGATGGACATCGGCTTGCCAGCTGTGCCAACAGTGCAAAAAGGGGGCGATGTCAGCGAAGCCGGTGTCCAGCACGGTCCAGGCTGGCAGGCCAGCCCAGGCGTGCGGCAGTGCGCAGGACGCGAGCAGGCGCCGTGGCAGGGAGCCTGCGTCATCCACGCGCGGCCTCAGGCGCTGGGGGGAACGTAGCCTTGGGCAGCGTCGGCACCATCGCCGAAGAAGTGGTTTTCCATCTGGCGGGCCAGGTACTGGCGCGCGCGCGCGTCGGCCAGGTTCAGGCGGTTTTCATTGACCAACATGGTCTGGTGCTTGAGCCAGGCTGCCCAGGCTTCCTTGCTCACGCTCTCCCAGATGCGTTTGCCCAGCTCACCGGGGTAAGGCGCAAAATCCAGGCCTTCAGCCTCTTTGCCCAGCTTGATACAGTTGACGGTGCGTGCCATGGGGAAAACCTCTTAGTCGGTGGTGTGAAAATCAGAACCGCGAATCTTATTCGGTTTGGCCCAAGCCCTGCAGACCCAGGGAACTTCGGCCATGTGTAGGGCACCAACCCGCAACGCCGCCTGCCGGCCGCGCAACAGAACGAGGAATTGATTTTGAACTTGGTTTTCAGCTGGATGGACATCGCGCCGCGCCGCGTGTTTGGTTTGGTGGTACTGGCCTGCGTGGCCATGCTGGCATTTGGCATGTACCTGCAGCATGTGGTGGGCCTGGAGCCGTGCCCGATGTGTATTGTGCAGCGCTACGCTCTCATTTTGGTAGCTATCAGCGCAGCATTGGCGGGGGCTAGTGGCCGAAAAGGCTTGCAAATCACCGGTGCGGTGCTGCTGCTGGTGTTTGCGGTGGCGGGGGCCTATGTGGCGGCCCGGCAGAGCTGGCTGCAGTGGTACCCGCCCGAGGTGGTGTCCTGCGGGCGCGACCTGTACGGCATGATCGAAACCTTCCCGCTCAAGCGCGCGCTGCCCATGATCTTCCGTGGCGGCGGTGACTGCAGCAAGATCGACTGGACTTTCCTGGGCGGCACCATTGCCAACTGGTCTTTCCTGTGTTTTACAGGCTTCGCCGGCTTTGCCAGCCTGATGATCTGGCGCCGGTTTAAAGCTTCTTGACCAGCACCTGGCTCTTGCGGTCCCAGTTGTACTTGCGCTTGCGGGCCTCGGGCAGCCAGTCCGGGTCCACCTGCACAAAGCCGCGCTTGATGAACCAGTGCATGGTGCGGGTGGTCAGCACGAAGATGCTGTCCAGCCCCGCCGCCTTGGCGCGTTGCTCCACACGCTTTAACACCCGCTCGCCGTCGCCCTGACCCTGCACATCGGGCGATACGGTCAAGGCCGCCATCTCGGCGGTCTTGGCTTCGGGGTAGGGGTAGAGCGCCGCACAGGCGAAGATCACGCCGTCGTGTTCAATGATGGTGTAGTTGCCCGCATCGCGCTCGATCTCGGTACGGCTGCGCTTGACCAGGGTACCGTCGCGCTCAAAGGGCTCGATCAGTTGCAGGATGCCGCCCACGTCTTCTTCGGTCGCCTCGCGCAGGCTTTCCAGCTTCTCGTCCACCACCATGGTGCCAATGCCGTCGTGCACATACACCTCCAGCAGGATGGCTCCGTCCACCGAAAACGGAATGATGTGGCTGCGTTCCACACCCGCCTTGCAGGCCTTCACGCAGTGCTGCAGGTAAAAGGCTACGTCGGTCGGTTGGTTGGCTGCGGGCAGGGCCTTGAGCAGCTTTTCGGCGGCGGCCAGGGGCAGCTCGGTGTCGATGGGGTTGTCTTCGCTGGCGGCTTGCATGGGGTCCATGCGGATGCCGGGCACTTCGGTCAGAAAGATCAGCTTGTCGGCCTGCAGTGCGGTGGCCACGCTGGTGGCGACCTCTTCCATGGCCAGGTTGAAGGCCTCGCCGGTGGGCGAGAAGCCAAAGGGCGAGAGCAGCACCATGGCGCCCATGTCCAGCGTTTTGGTGATGCCAGCAATGTCCACCTTGCGTACCAGGCCGCTGTGCTGAAAGTCCACCCCGTCCACAATGCCCACGGGCCGTGCGGTGATGAAGTTGCCCGAGATCACGCGCACCGTGGAGTCTGCCATGGGCGTGTTGGGCAGGCCCTGGCTGAAGGCAGCTTCAATCTCATAGCGCAGCTGGCCTGCAGCCTCCTGGGCGCAGTCCAGCGCCACTTCGTCGGTAATGCGAATGCCATGGCTGTACTTGGGCGTGTGCCCCTTGGCCTTGAGCTGCTCGTTCACCTGCGGGCGAAAACCATGCACCAGCACAATCTTCACGCCCATGCTCTGGATCATCGCCAGGTCTTGCGCCAGGCTTTGCAGCTTGCCGGCGGCAATGGCCTCACCTGCAATACCCACCACAAAGGTCTGGTTGCGGAACTTGTGGATGTAGGGCGCAACCGACCGGAACCAGGGGACAAAGGTGAAGTTGAAGACAGAGGTCATTGCGGTGGCGGATGCCGGTAAATAAGTGGGCAGGGCGGGGATAATCTGCAATTCTCTACGAAGACCGCCCTTTGACAGCCAGCACGTTAAAAATCGAATTTCCTGAGTCGCTCCCGGTGTCGGGCAAACGCGACGAAATCATGGAGGCCATTGCGGCGCACCAGGTGGTCATCGTCTGTGGCGAAACCGGCTCGGGCAAAACCACGCAGCTGCCCAAGATCGCTTTGGCGATGGGCCGGGGCAAGCTCAACTACCCAGAAGGCCAGCGTGGCAAGCTGATTGGGCACACACAGCCGCGCCGCATTGCGGCCAGCAGCGTGGCCAAGCGCATTGCCGAAGAACTGAAAACGCCGCTGGGCGATGTGGTGGGCTTCAAGGTCCGCTTCAACGACCGCTTGGGCAAGGATGCATCGGTCAAGCTGATGACGGACGGCATCTTGCTGGCCGAGACGCAGACCGACCCGCTGCTCAACGCCTATGACACCATCATCATTGACGAGGCGCACGAGCGTTCGCTGAATATCGATTTTCTGCTGGGCTACCTGCGCCAAATCCTGCCGCGCCGCCCGGACCTGAAGATCATCGTCACCTCGGCCACGATTGACGCACAGCGCTTTGCAGACCACTTCGCCAGCCGACAAGGCCCCGCGCCCGTCATCATGGTGTCGGGCCGTACCTTTCCGGTGGAGCAACGTTACAGGCCGTTTGAAGAGAGCCGCGAATACGACTTCAACGATGCGATTGCCGATGGCGTGGATGAGCTGTGGCGCGACCCACAGCACCAAGGCGACATCTTGGTATTTCTGCCTGGCGAGCGCGAGATTCGCGAGGCGGCGGACCATCTGCGCAAGCACCTGAGCCACCAGCCGGTGATGCGCAATGCGGAAGTGCTGCCGCTGTTTGCGCGCCTGAGTCCGGCCGAGCAGGACCGCATTTTTGACGGACACACCGGGCGACGCATTGTGTTGGCGACCAACGTGGCCGAAACGTCTCTTACGGTTCCTGGCACTCGCTATGTGATCGACGCAGGTACAGCACGCATCAAGCGCTACAGTTTTCGTAGCAAGGTGGAGCAGTTGCTGGTGGAGCCCATCAGCCAAAGCTCGGCCAACCAGCGCGCCGGGCGTTGTGGCCGCGTGGCCAACGGTATCTGCATACGCCTGTACGACCAGAAAGACTTTGACGGACGGCCTCGGTTTACCGACCCCGAAATTCTGCGTAGCTCGTTGGCGGGTGTCATTCTGCGCATGAAGTCGCTGCACTTGGGCATCGTGGAGGACTTTCCGTTTCTGGAGCGCCCCAGTGGCCGTGCGATTGCCGACGGTTACCAGCTACTCAATGAGTTGGGCGCGGTGGACGATGCGAATGAATTGACGCCTTTGGGGAGCGAGTTGAGCCGTTTGCCGCTGGACCCGCGCGTGGGCCGCATGTTGCTGGAGGCGCGTAGCCGTGAAGCGCTGGACGAAGCGCTGGTGATTGCCAGCGCGCTGAGCGTGCAAGACGTGCGCGACCGCCCCATGGAAGCCCAGCAGCAGGCTGATGCCGCGCACCAAAAATTTGACGATGAGAAGAGCGAATTCTCTGGCTACCTGAAGCTGTGGAAGTGGATTCACGACGCCCGTGGCGGTTCGCAAGAGGCCACCCCGGGTGTTGGGGCGGGCAGGCGTTCTGCGCAGGTAAAGGAGGAGCCCGCAAAGCGGGCGGGGGACACGGAGCAGAGCGTCCGGCCGACCCAGCGCCCAGCGCACACCACAACTCACACTGCAACGCACAAACTCACCAACCGCCAATACGAGCAACTGCTGCGGCAGAATTTCGTCAACATGCGCCGCGTGCGCGAGTGGAAGGACATTTACTCGCAGTTGCATACCGTGGTGGCCGAACATAAATGGCGCTTGAACACCAAGCCCGCTAGCTACGAGCAATTGCACTTGTCCATGCTCTCGGGCCTGCTGGGCAATATCGGCTGCAAGCTCGAAGAAGGGCAGAACGGCGAGTACCTGGGCGCACGCAGCATCAAATTCTTTGCCCACCCCGGCGCGCACCTGACCAAGAAGCCGGGCAAGTGGATCGTGGCCTCTGAGTTGGTGGAAACGACGCGCCTGTTTGGCCGTGGCATTGCCGCGATCGAACCGCAGTGGCTGGAGCAGGTCGGCGGGCATCTGCTCAAGAAGCAGCTGCTGGACCCGCACTGGGAAAAGAAGGCGGCCGAGGTGGTGGCGCTGGAGCGGGCCACGCTGTATGGCATCGTCGTCTACAGCGGGCGCAAGGTGAACTATGGCCGGGTGGACCTGGCGGGTGCGCGCGAAATCTTTATCCGCGAAGCGCTGGTGGGCAAGGAGTGGGAGACCACGCTTCCGTTTTTGGCGGCCAACCAAAAACTCATCAAACAGGTGGAAGACCTGGAACACAAGGCGCGCCGGCAGGACGTGCTGGTGGATGACGAGCTGATTTACGCGTTCTACGACCAGCAGTTGCCGGCCGATGTTTGCAGCGGCTACAGCTTTGAACGCTGGTACCGCGAAGAGGTGAAGAAGCAGCCCGACTTGCTGAAGCTGACACGTGAGGAGCTGATGCGGCACGAGGCGGCGGGCATCACCACGGCGTCGTTCCCCAAGACGATTCGTCTGGGTGGCGTGGACTGTGCCGCCACCTACCTGCACGAACCCGGCGATGCGCGCGACGGCCTGACCGTGACCGTGCCGCTGTTTGTGCTCAACCAGGTGAACGACGAGCGCTGCGAGTGGCTGGTGCCGGGCATGCTCAAAGACAAGGTGCAGGCGCTGCTCAAGACACTGCACCAGCGCCCACGCAGCCGCTTGGTGCCTTTGCCCGATACGGCCGCCAAGTTTGCCGAGGCCTTGAACGCGCCCGAGAAATTTGGGACCGGTGGTTTGGTGGAGGCCGTGCTCAAGCTGGTACGCGATGCGACCAGCCTGGACATCGTCAAGGCCGACATCAAGGTCGACATGCTGAGTCCGCACTTCTTCATGAACTTCCGCGTGGTGGACGAGCATGGCCGCCAGATGGGGCAGGGCCGCAACCTGGGCGCACTGAAGGCCGAGCTGGGCAGCCAGGCGCGCGGGGCGTTTCAGGCGCTGGCCAGCTTGAAGTTGGCCCAAAACCAGACAGCGAGTCAGGAAGGCAGCAATCCCCAGGGGGCTGGGGCGACTGGGCGTTCTGCGCAGGTAAAGGGGGAGACCGCGCAGCGGTCGGAGGACACGGAGCAGAACGTCCAGTCGTTCCGGCACCCAGCGCCCGCCAACACTGCGCTAGCAGCTACAAAAACAGTAGCAAATACCAACACCGCCAGTATTCTGGATGGCCGCTTCACCGCCTGGAGCTTTGGCGAGCTTCCCGAGTTGCTGGAAATCCGCAAAGGCGGGCAAACGCTAATCGGCTTCCCCGCGCTGATCGACGCGGGCGACGCGGTGACAGTGGAGGTGTTTGACGAGCCCGAAGTGGCTGCCACCAAACACCGCGCCGGCCTGCGCCGCTTGTTTGCGATCCAGATCAAGGACGCCCTCAAGTACCTGGAAAAAAACATCCCCGACCTGCAGAAGATGGCCGTGTCGTACATGAACGTGGGCAAGGCCGACAACGGCAGTGGTGGCGGCACCATCGAAGAGCTGCGCGAGCAGATCATCGCCGTGGCGCTGGACCGTGCCTTTCTGCTGGACCCGTTGCCTGCGGACGAGTTCGCTTTCAAGCGTCGTATCGAGGAAGGGCGCGGGCGCCTGACGCTGATCGCCAACGAAGTGGCGCGCATGGCAGCGGTCATCCTGCTGGAATACGCCACGGCAGCGCGCAAGATCAAGGACACCAAGAACGCCACGGACGCCACCACCGATGCCCAGCAGCAGTTGAACCGCCTGATTTCCAAGAAGTTCTTGCAAGCCACACCGTGGGACCGCCTGCAGCACCTGGCGCGGTACCTGAAGGCCATCACCCTGCGGCTGGACAAGTACCGCGCCGACCCCGCGCGCGACGCGGCCCGTCTGAGCGAGCTGCGCCCGCAGGAACAACGCTACTGGCGCCTGGTGGCGGAGCGCAAGGGGGCGGTGGACGAGCGCATGGCCGAGTTCCGATGGTTGCTCGAAGAGCTGCGCGTGAGCTTTTTTGCCCAAGAGCTGCGCACGCCGCAGCCCGTGAGCGTGAAGCGGCTTGACAAGGCCTGGGCCCAGATCAGGGGCTGATGGGCTGGGGGCCGCTTGCGCCCTCAGTCCTCGGGCGGCAGCAGCATGGCGATGCGCTCGCTGATGGAGTCGGCCCGCTCGTGGCCGGCGATGGTTTCCACCGCGGCGATCATGTCACGGGCCGCGGCCAGCATGGAATCCCGGTCCTTGGCGTTGCGCAGCGCATCGCGGAAGGCTTCGGCCTGCTCCGGGGCGCGGCGCACAAACATGCGCTCGCAAATGTCGAACAAAAACATGCGCGTGGTGGCCAGCGAGCGTTTGCCTTCAAAGGAGTCTGCGGCATTGCTCGGCAGGGTGACCTGCTCGGCCACCGCTTTGGGGGGCGCGGGTTTGGCCATTGGGTGTGCGGCAGAGGGGCGTTCCAGGTTGATGCCGACCAAATACCCTGCGGCAATCAACTCATGCGCCAAGGTCTGCGCTTGCCCGTTGAACAGATGTTCTACCGCATGCACGGTGTTTTTTCCGTCTGCCAGGATCAAAAGCGCGCGCTGGCGCTGGCCCAAGGTGCGGCTGCCGCCCTGTAACTCTGCCCGCGCTTTGTCGGTCTTTTGAAGTTGCATTCATCACCTCCAACGAATGCCCTGATTACAACACTGCAAGATGACAAGGGTGTGAAGGGCCGAGGGTTTTCCCCCGCGCTGATCAGCGTGGCACTACGCGCAGCAGCCGGCCGGCGGGGCTGTCGGTCAGCAGGTAGAGCAGGCCATCGGGTCCCTGGCGCACATCGCGCACACGTTCCCCCAAATCAGGGAGCAACTTGGTCTCGCGCACCACCTTGCCACCAAACGGGGCAGACAGCTCCAACCGCGCCAGGTAGCCAAACTTGAGCGACCCCACCACCAGGTTACCCACCCAGGCTTTGCCATAACGCTCGCTGGTGATGAAGTCCATGCCAGACGGCGCGATGGACGGTACCCAGTAATGCAGCGGTTGCTCCATGCCAGCCTGCGCAGTAAGCCCTGCGCCAATCTTGCCGCCGCCATAGTTCTCGCCATAGGTGATTGCGGGCCAGCCGTAGTTGCGCCCACGTGCTACGACATTGAGTTCGTCACCGCCCTGCGGTCCGTGTTCGATCTCCCACAGTGCGCCATCCGGCGCCCGCACCATGCCTTGTGGGTTGCGGTGGCCGTAACTCCAGATTTCGGGCAGGGCGCCGTCGCGCCTTGCGGCAGGGGTGTTGAAGGGGTTGTCGGCAGGAATGTTGCCGTCTTTGCCAATGCGCACGATCTTGCCGTGGTGGTTGTCCAGACGCTGGGCGTCATCTTTGCGGCTAAACCGTTCGCCCAAGGCCAAAAACAGCGTTCCGTCCAACTGGCCGCCCGCTTGGCGTCCTTCTGTAATTCGGCAGCCAAAGTGGGCGCTACTGGCCACCTTGGGTTGCTGGCTGAACAGCACTTTGACGTCTTGCAAGCTGCTGCGGTCGGCGGCCAGGGTGGTGCGCGCCAAAGCGGTGCTGTTACCGCCGGTACCGGGTTCGGCGTAGCAGAGGTATACCGTGCGGTTGCTGGCAAAGTCGCTGTCCAGCAGGACATCGAGCAGGCCGCCTTGGCCACCGGCCGCGACAGGCGGCACACCAGCCAGCGGTGCAGAAACAGCCCCATGGGCCTCCACCACACGCAGGGTGCCCGGTCGCTCCGTCACCAAAAAGCGGCCATCCGGGAGAAAGGCCAGTGCCCATGGGCTTTGCATTTGGGTAGCCACAGCCTCCACCCGCAGCGCGGGTGCGGTTTGGGCCAGCGCCGTACTGCAAGCCCACGCTGCCAGCCATAGGCCCAAAGCACGCCGGATGCGGGGGGAATATGCCATGCGGATTCTCCTTTTAAGCAAAATATGCCTCTGAGGCCCATGGATACTGCGCGAGCAGCTCCTGAATAAATAGCAATTTACAGGGCTTGCAGCCGCTCCAATGCTGCGTTCAAGGTGGTGTCCTGTTTGGCAAAACAGAAGCGCACCACGCGCTGGTCAAAACCATCACCATAAAAGGCGGACAGCGGAATGGCCGCCACGCCCACCTCGCGTGTGAGCCACTGGCAGAAGTCGGCCTCACCCAAATCGCTCACCTCCGAGATGTCCACGCACTGGAAGTAACTGCCCTGGCTGGGGAGCAGCTTGAATTTGGTGTGGGCCAGGCCCGCGCGGAACAGGTCGCGCTTGCGCTGGTAAAAGGCAGGCAGGTCGAGGTAGGGGGCCGGGTTTGCAAGGTAGGCGGCCAGCGCGTGCTGCACCGGGGTGTTCACCGTGAACACATTGAACTGGTGCACCTTGCGGAACTCCGCCATCAAGGGTGCTGGTGCCGCCACGGTACCCACTTTCCAGCCTGTCACGTGGAAAGTCTTGCCAAAGCTGGACACCACAAAGGCACGCGCCGCCAAGCCTGGGTAGCGCGACACACTTTCATGCAGCTGGCCGTCAAACACCATGTGTTCATAGACCTCGTCGCTTATCAACAGCACATTGGTGGGGGCGAGCAGGTCTTGCAGCGCCAGCATGTCCGCTTTGCTCCATACCGTGGCACTGGGGTTGTGCGGTGTGTTGATCAGCAGGGCGCGCGTCTTGGGCGTGATGGCTGCGCTGATCTTGGCAAAGTCGGGCCGGAAAGTGCCGGGCGTGAGCGGCACACGCACCACCACGCCACCGGCCAGCTCGATATTGGGCACATAGCTGTCGTAGCAAGGCTCCAGCACGACGACCTCGTCGCCTGGGTGCACCACAGCCAGGATGGCGGTGATGATGGCCTGGGTGGCGCCAGCGGTGATGGTGATTTCTAGATCCGGGTGGTAGACCTTGCCATGCAGGGCTTCAATCTTGGCGGCGACGGCTTGGCGCAATACCGGCACACCGGTCATGGGCGGGTACTGGTTGTGGCCAGCCTGCATGGCGGCGGTTACGGCATCTACGAGCGCAGGGTCGCAGGCAAAGTCTGGAAAGCCTTGGCCCAGGTTCACCGCCTTGTGTTCTGTGGCCAACGCCGACATGACGGTGAAGATGGTGGTGCCCACTTTGGGCAGGCGGGAGGTGAGGGTGGGGGTAAGGTACTGGGTCATGCTATCAGCCTCTGTCGGCGCGAAATGTCTTGGTCAGTGCCGCCGCGGAACCGGCTTTGCCGGGCCGCTGGTGGCGCCCCCTGAGGGGGAGGCGGCTGCAGGCCGCTTCGGGGGGGAATCACAGTTCATAGTCGTTGACATGGCCTTCCATGGCTTTGGCAATCAGGGCGCGGTCCAGGCGGCTGCTGAGCAACTCGGCAAAAGTGAAGACAAAGTTGCGCAGGTAGGCGCTGCGTTTGAATGCCACGCGCGTGATGTTCTGGCCAAACAGATAGCCGGCGGGGCGCACGACCAAGCCACCCTTGGCCCCATTTTTCTCCATGTCCTCCACCACGTCGGTGACGGCCATTTCCGCCGCAATGCCCACGCCCAGACCCAATCGCACATAGGTCTTGATCACATCGGAATCGATGGCTTCGAGGGAGATACGCGGCTCCAGCTTGCGCGCAGCAAAGGCTTGGTCGATCTTGGTACGGCCCGTAAAGGAGGGGTGGTAGGTGATCAGAGGCTCTGCGGCCACTTCTTCCAGGGTTACGCGTTCTTTCTGGGCCAACGGGTGGTCAGTGGGCAGCACCAGCACGTGTTGCCACTCGTAGCAGGGCAGGGTCACCAGCTCGGAATAGTTGGCCAAAGATTCAGTGGCAATGCCAATTTCGGCGACATCGTCAATCAGCATACGCGCCACCTGGTCGGGGGCACCTTGGTGCAGGCTCACGTTCACCTTGGGGAACGCGGTGCGCAACTGGGCCACTTTTTCAGGCAACACATACCGCGCCTGGGTGTGTGTGGTGGCAATGGACAGTGTGCCGCTGTCCTGCGAGCTGTACTGTTCGCCGATGCGCTTGAGGTTGCCGACTTCGCGCAGGATCAACTCAATACTCTTGAGAACGTGCTGGCCCGGCTCGGTAATGCGCTTGAGGCGCTTGCCGTGTCTGGCAAAGATGTCGATGCCCAGCTCTTCTTCCAGCTCGATGATGGCCTTGGATACGCCGGGCTGGGAGGTATGCAGAGCTTTTGCGGCCTCGGTCAGATTGAGGTTGCGTCTGGCCGCCTCTTGCACGAAGCGAAATTGGTGTAAGTTCATATCAAATTTCACCTAAAGATGAAATTCATTATGCATCAAAACATCTATTGCTAAGCGGATTCCAAGGCAATCTGGGCCAGCAGGTCTACCAGTTTTGCATTCTCTCCCACGGCCTTTTGCAGGCTGAGGGCAAGTTGCGGGTAGGTGTCGCGCAGCGCCTGTACCAACAACGGCAAATCTTCGCGTGCATGTTTGCCCACACCCAGAAACATGGGCACGATGCGTACCGAATGCACCCCTTGCGCCACCAAGGCCGCCACTGCAGTGGGCAGGTCGGGCTGGCTCAGCTCCAAGTATGCGCAGGCTACCAAGGCGGCGGGCTCCTTTTGGCGAATCTGTTCAGCAACGGCCTCCATCGGTTTGTGCCACAAGGGGTCACGGGAGCCGTGGGCAAACAGGACAATGCCGGTGGTAGAGGGGGTTGTCATCGTCGCAGGACCAGCCAAGCAAAGGCAGTAAGAGAAATCACCGAATAAATCAGCCCTGGCAACGCCGCGGTGAACCAGGGCTGCCAGCCTTGCAGGTTGCCCAGGTCGTTCATCACGTTGTTGAGCAATACAAAACTGATACCCGCCATGACGCCGCCAAAGGTGTAGCTGGCAATACCACCCGAGCGGAAGTGCAGGTAGGCAAAGGGCAGGGCCAGCACCACCATGACCAGGCAGCTCATGGGGTAAAAGACTTTTTTCCAGAACTGGATTTCATATTTTTGCGCGGACTGGCCGTTGGCATTGAGGTGCCGCATGTACTGGAACAGGTCGATGGTGCCCATGCGCTCGGGGCGTAATACGGCCGCCGACACCATTTCGGCGCTGACCTTGGTGGGCCAGCGGAAAGTTTCAAACTTGGCGCGGTCTGCACGCGGTGTAGCGCTTTCAGGAGCCGTGAATTCGGTGCGCTCCACGTCTTCCAACAGCCACGATTCGTCTTCGCCAAACTGTCCGGTTTTGCCCTGCGTCAGGGACACCAGGTAGCCTTGGTTGTCGAACTCGAAAATACGTACGTCTTCCATGCTGGCGTCCGGAGCGAGCGAGCCCACGTTCACGGCGTAGTGGCCGTAGGCTTGTTTTTCCTTGAGCCATGCCCCGGTTTTCCCTACCGACATGCTTCCCTGAAAACGCGACTTCAGCATCTGCGCCGTTTTGTCGGCCAAGGGTGCCACGTAGTCGCCCACTGCAAAGGTGAACAGGACAAAACCCAAGCCCAGCGCCATCAGGGTGCGCAGGGCCCGCCAAGGCCCCAAGCCGCTGGTTCGCAGGATGGTGAATTCCGAACTGCGCGCCAAGCGTGCCATCACAAAGATGGTGCCAATCAACACGGTGATGGGAAACAGCTCGTAGACGTGACTCGGGATCATCAGTGCCACGTAGATCAACGCCTGCGGAATTTGGTAGCCCACGGCCTTGATCTTCCCTACCGCTTGCAGCTCTTCGACCACATCAAAGAAAAAGAAGAGGGCTATGAATCCCAGCGTGACGAGGAATACCGCCACGAGCACTTCACCATAGAGCAGGCGCCGCAGGGTCTTCATGCACCATCCCCCGGTGTGGAGAGGCGCCGCCCGCGCAAACGGGGGGTCCAGTTGTAGTGGCGTTTGGTGAGCCAGAGCAGGCCCATCACCAAGGCACCTCCGTGCAAGGCCAATAAAAAGGTGGCGAACTCTACCTGTCCTGACGCAATCCAACTTTTGCCCAGTACAAGCAGGTTGAAGTAGACGATAAAGGTCAAGAAGGCAAAGCCCAAATTGCCAGCCCGCCCAGCACGCGGATTGACGCCGGCAGATGCCAGGCCAATCACAATGAAGTTCATGGCGGCAAAAGTGAGCCCGGCGCGCCAAGCCAGCTCGGCCAGATGCAGGGGGGTGGGCGTTTGCACCAGCTCCAGCGTGGTCTTTGCGTGAGCGGGGGCGTAGTCGCGTGTGGATTGGTCGTCTGCACCTACACGCGCACCGTAACGTTCGAACACACTTACCGTCATGTCTGCTTTGCCAGGCGTGCGTTCTAGGCGCTGACCGTGGTCCAGCACCAGAAATTTGTCGTCGCCGATCACCTCTACCCGGCCGGTGCGTGCGGACGTGATAGTCTCTTTGCCTTGTTCTTGTGTCGCAATAAAAACGTTGTTGCCGGTTTGCTGGCCGCGCGCGTCTTTTTCGATGAAGAACACCCGGTCGCCATTGGCGGACTCCTGAAATTGGCCGGGCTCTATGCGGGCGATGTCGCCTCGCTTGTCGTATTTGTAGCGAAGGTCTTCAATGCGGCCAAAGGCCCAAGGCAGGATCAGGAAAGCCAGCGCCAGGATCACCACCAGAATGGGCCAGGCAAAGCGAAACAAGGGATTGAGTAGCGACGCCAAACCACGCCCACTGCCAAACCAGATCACCATCTCGCTGTCACGGTACATGCGCGTCAGCACACTCAGCACCGCAATGAACAGGCTCATCGACAGAATGGTTGGCATGTCCGACAGCACCGTATAACCCATGATGATCATCACGTCAGCGGGGTTGAAGGTGCCACGTGACGCCTCACCCAGGGTGCGGATCAAGGTCATTGTCATGACGACAGTGATCAGCACCACCAGGGTGGCACCGAAACTGCGTGCCAACTCTTTGCGGATGGAGGAATGGAATAACATTGCGATGAACGAAAGCACGAATTATGAACTTTGAACTCAAGCCTTTGACCCTGGTGGGCCTTGCCAACGAAAAATGTGATGTCTTGGTGCTGCTGGTGCAGCAAGACTTCAAGCCGGGCAAGGACGAGTTATCCGTGCTCGTAGCTGCAACTGTGAAGGCAGGTGATTTGGGCGCGAAGCCAGGCCAAGTCGTGTCGCTCTACCGTGCATCCCAAGCCAACGCATCCCGCTTGTTACTGGTTGGGGTAGGCGAAGGCAAGGCAAAGCAGGTTCGGTCGGCGGTGCAGGCAGCGCTGGGCTCGGTCAAGGCCTCTTTGGGTAAAAAAGTGGTGCTGGCCTTTGCGTCTGCGGCCCAGGAGGACGCGGTGCGTGCAGCCGTGTTGGCAGCGGCAGACGCGACCTACAGCTACACCCACGCTAAAAGCAAACCCGAGCCACGCACCGTCCAGAAATGCCTGGTTGCAGCCAGCAATGTGACCGAAGTGTCCGTCACCTTTGACCGTGCCGTGGCTACGGTACTGGGCATGGAACTGGCCAAGGAGTGGGCCAACCGCCCCGCCAACCACGCCACGCCGACCCTGCTGGGGCAAGCCGCACAAGCTTTGGCCAAACTGCCCAAAGTGTCCTGCGAAGTATTGGGGCCCAAAGAGGTCGCCAAGCTGGGCATGGGTTCTTTCATGGCTGTTGCCCAAGGTTCGGACGAGCCCTTGCGGTTCATTGTGCTGCGCTATGACGGAGCTGCCAAAACCAAGGCACCGACGGTACTGGTTGGCAAGGGCATTACGTTTGACAGCGGGGGAATTTCCATCAAACCTGCAGCCGAGATGGATGAAATGAAGTTCGACATGTCGGGTGCGGCGAGTGTGCTGGGCGTGTTTCGTGCGCTGGCGCAGATCAAGCCAGCCATCAATGTGGTTGGTCTGATTCCGGCATGTGAGAACCTGATCAATGGCCGTGCGGTCAAGCCGGGGGATGTGGTCACCAGCATGAGTGGCCAGACCATCGAGATACTGAACACCGATGCCGAGGGACGTTTGGTTTTGTGTGACGCGCTGAGTTATGCCGAACGTTTCAAGCCTGCGGCGGTAGTGGATATTGCGACCCTGACTGGCGCTTGTGTGGTGGCATTGGGCGGTGTGCGCAGCGGTTTGTTTTCCAGTGATGACGCGCTGGGTGAGGCGTTGTTGACGGCTGGTGAGCGCAGTGCAGATTTGGCTTGGCGCATGCCGCTGGACGATGACTATGCCGACGGTCTAAAAACGAATTTTGCTGACGTTGCCAATGTGGCAGGCCGCATGGGTGGCGCCATTACCGCTGCCAAATTCTTGCAACGCTTCGCTGGCAAGTACCCATGGGCGCATTTGGACATTGCCGGTACAGCGTGGAAAAGCGGGGCTGCCAAAGGTGCTACCGGGCGTCCGGTGGGGCTGCTGGTGGAGTACCTTGTGGCCCAAGCGGCAAACAAGTGACAGAAGTCGCCTTCCACTTTGGTGCGCCCAACAAGCTGGACTATGCAGGGCGTTTGCTGCGAAAGGCGGTGGGGCGGGGCGCTCGTATGGTGGTGTTTGGCTCCAATGACTTGGTGCGCCGACTGGATGCACATTTGTGGGCGCAGTCGCCCACGGAGTTCTTGGCGCACTGTGTAGATGGTGATTCCTCCATGCTGCGTAGCCCGGTAGTGTTGACCAGTGCCTTGCACCTCGGCTTGCCAACCGGCAGTGTTCTGTTGAACTTGGCGGATGTCATCCCGGAAGGTTTTGACCGCTTTGGACGGGTTATTGAGGTGGTCAGCCATGAGGAAGAAGATCGCTTGGCCGCCCGCGGACGCTGGAAACAATACGCCCAGCGGGGCATAACCATTCAGAAGCACGACCTGAATCTCAAAGGAGCTGCGTAATGCGTGCCCCCAAGCCAACGCCGAGGTTTTTACCCACGCTCACGGAAGTGGTGCAGCCCCCCAATCCGCCAGAACCGCCTCCCCAAGTCCCTATCGATACCGATGCCATGGTTGCCAAAGTCATGCAGGCCGTTGCACCGCATATAGAAAACCAATTGCGTGAACTGGTTAGCGATCTGGTGCAAGAGCAGTTGCGCGAGCTGTCGCCCCGTATTCAGCACGACCTGGAGCAGATGGTCCGTGCAGCCGTAGAGGGTGCAGTGGCGGAAATGCCTCATCCGCGCCAGCCCTGATTACAGAGCGAGGCGCGTTAGGCCTCCTTGTGGTCGAGAGATGTTTGCCTTGCTCAGAATGCTTTTTTTGCTATCCCAGACCCCGGAGCCAAAAACACTTCGAAAGGCAGGTTAGAATACGAGGCTCTGGAGCGGTGGATGAGCGGTTTAAGTCACACGCCTGGAAAGCGTGCGTGGGGTAAAACCCACCGCGGGTTCGAATCCCGCCTGCTCCGCCAGAACCAAGTCCCGTCAGTCCTTCCAGGCTGTCAGGCAGAAAAACCCCGCTGCATTCGTGCTGCGGGGTTTTTTATTGCCCCTTCGATTTGGGGCTGGGTCTATTTGCTGGTTTGCACCATCTTCATCGCGGTTGCAATCAAGGTCGATACCTCACTCATATTGCCCGGGATGATCAAGGTGGTCGTCGCGTCTGCGGCCACTTTGCCGTAGGCGTCCACGGCGCGTTCTGCTACCTTGAGCTGCACCGCTTGCTCACCACCTGGCTGCCGGATCGCCGCAGCAATACGTTCAATGGCCGCTGCGGTAGCGTCGGCTACGGCCGTGATGGAAGCGGCTTCGCCTTGGGCGCTGTTGATGGCCGCTTGTTTTTCACCCTCGGAGCGGGCGATAAAAGCTTCACGCTCACCGGTAGCAATGTTGATTTGTTCCTGGCGGCGGCCTTCGGATGCCGCAATCAGCGCACGCTTCTCACGCTCAGCAGTGATTTGGGCCTGCATGGCGTGCAAGATTTCTTTCGGGGGCGTCAAGTCTTTGATTTCGTAGCGCAGCACCTTTACGCCCCAGTTCAGCGCGGCTTCGTCAATCGCGGCAACCACCTGGGCGTTGATGATGTCGCGCTCTTCAAAGGTCTTGTCCAGCTCCAGCTTTCCGATGACGGAACGCAGCGAGGTTTGGGCCAGCTGGGAGATTGCCATGATGTAGTTGCTGGAGCCGTAGCTCGCACGCATGGCGTCGGTGACCTGGAAGTACAGAATACCGTCGACTTGCAGTTGGGTGTTGTCTTTGGTGATGCAGACTTGGCTGGGAATATCCAGAGGGATTTCTTTCAGCACATGTTTGTAGGCCACCCGGTCAATGAAGGGCACCAGAAAATTCAGGCCCGGGGTCAACGTGCCATGGTACTTGCCCAACCGCTCAATCACCCACGCGTGCTGCTGGGGCACCACTTTGACGGAGCGGGTAATAAAGATGACTGCGATAACCAAGAGAACAATTGCGATTTCCATAGGGGTTCCTGTTTAAGCTTTGTCGACCAAAAGGCGGTTGCCCACCATCTCTGCCACCCGGTAGGCGCCAGGTGCGGGATTGATACCTGCACGGTGCATGACCGTCCATTGCGCACCGCGGTAGTGCACGCTGGCCGTGCCATCTGCGTTCCAGCTGGCTACTTGCACCGTTTCGCCAATGTCGAGGTTGACATTCGGATTGGCCTGGGCCGGTGCTTCGGCGCGGCTTGCAGACCGTTTGAAATGCCAGATAACCACGGCACCGCCGCCCACCAGCGACGCCAGCACCACCTGAACGGTAAGGCTGGCGCCCATGTGGGCTGCGAGCGCTGCTGCAACTGCACCCAAACCCAGCATCAGCAGGTAAAAGGTGCCGGTTAGCAGCTCGACAGCCACGATGGCGCCGGTGACCAGCCACCAGAGGGTGGGTTGCGACATGTGGGGGGCCTCCTGTGTATTGATGACGCCACATTGTGGGCCAAATGCGTGACACCGCCATAACCTTGCCGCCAGAAGTCCTTACACTTCGCGCCTGTTTTGTATTTTTAGCCCGCCCGTTGGAGCCACTCGATGAAGTTTCGCTTTCCCATCATCATCATTGACGAAGATTTCCGCTCGGAAAACACGTCAGGGCTGGGCATTCGCGCCCTGGCCCAGGCCATCGAATCGGAGGGCTTCGAAGTACTGGGCGTCACCAGCTATGGCGATCTGAGCCAGTTTGCCCAGCAGCAGAGCCGTGCCAGTGCCTTCATTTTGTCGATTGACGATGAGGAGTTCACCCCCGGTCCGGACCTGGACCCTGCGGTGCTGAATCTGCGCCATTTCATTGAAGAGGTGCGCCGCAAGAACCTGGACGTGCCGATCTACGTGTATGGCGAAACGAAGACCAGCCGCCACATCCCCAACGACATCTTGCGCGAGCTGCATGGCTTCATTCACATGTTTGAAGACACGCCCGAGTTCGTGGCGCGCCACATCATTCGCGAGGCCAAGGGCTACCTGGAAGGCGTCCAGCCGCCGTTCTTCAAGGCGCTGCTGGACTACGCCGAAGACGGCTCCTACAGCTGGCACTGCCCGGGCCACTCCGGTGGCGTGGCGTTTCTGAAGAGCCCCGTGGGCCAGATGTACCACCAGTTTTATGGCGAAAACATGCTGCGCGCCGACGTCTGCAACGCGGTGGAAGAGCTGGGCCAGTTGCTGGACCACAACGGCGCCATTGGCGCCTCCGAGCGCAACGCGGCGCGGATTTTCAATGCCGACCATTGCTTCTTTGTCACCAACGGCACCTCGACCTCCAACAAGATGGTCTGGCACCACACCGTGGCACCCGGCGACATCGTGATCGTGGACCGCAACTGCCACAAGTCCAACCTGCACGCCATCATCATGACCGGGGCTATTCCCGTGTTCCTGAAGCCCACGCGCAACCACTTCGGCATCATCGGCCCCATCCCGCAAAGTGAGTTTGAGCCGGCCACCATCCAGGCCAAGATCAAGGCCAACCCCTTGCTCAAAGGTGTAAATGCCAAGACGGTGAAGCCGCGCATCTTGACGCTGACGCAGAGCACCTACGACGGTGTGCTCTACAACACCGAAACTATCAAGGGCATGCTCGATGGGTATGTGGAGAACATTCACTTTGACGAGGCGTGGCTGCCCCATGCGGCCTTTCACCCGTTCTACGGCACCTACCACGCCATGGGCAAGAACCGCGTCCGCCCCAAAGAGGCCGTGGTCTACAGCACGCAATCCATCCACAAACTGCTGGCTGGTATCAGCCAGGCCAGCCATGTGCTGGTGCAGGACTCGCAGACCGTGAAGTTGGACAAGCACCTCTTCAACGAGGCCTATCTGATGCACACCTCTACCAGCCCGCAGTACAGCATCATTGCCAGCTGTGACGTGGCTGCGGCCATGATGGAGCCACCTGGTGGCACCGCTTTGGTGGAAGAAAGCATTGCCGAGGCGCTGGACTTCCGCCGCGCCATGCGCAAGGTGGACGAGGAGTACGGCGACGACTGGTGGTTCAAGGTTTGGGGACCGGACAAGCTGGCCGACGAAGGCATCGGCAAGGCTGCAGACTGGATCATCAAGGGCGAGAGCAAGAGCGCGAAGGCCAACTGGCACGGCTTTGGCAAGCTGGCCAGTGGCTTCAATATGCTGGACCCGATCAAGTCCACCATCGTGACACCGGGCCTGGACCTGAACGGCAAGTTTGCCAAGACCGGCATTCCTGCCTCCATCGTGACCAAGTTTCTGTCCGAGCACGGCGTGGTGGTGGAAAAAACTGGCCTGTACAGCTTTTTCATCATGTTCACTATCGGCATTACCAAGGGCCGCTGGAACAGCATGTTGACCGCGTTGCAGCAGTTTAAAGACGACTACGCCAAGAACCAGCCCATGTGGCGTGTTCTGCCTGAATTTGTGCAGAAGTACCCACGTTACGAGAAGATGGGCCTGGCTGACTTGTGCCACCACATCCACCAGCTTTACGCCAAGTTTGACATTGCGCGCCTGACCACCGAGGTCTATCTGAGCGATCTGGTGCCCGCCATGAAGCCCAGCGACGCCTACGCCCACATTGCCTTGCGCAAGACCGAGCGGGTGGAAATTGACCACCTGGAGGGCCGCGTGTCCGTGGGCATGGTCACACCGTACCCACCCGGCATTCCCTTGCTGGTGCCTGGCGAGGTGTTCAACAAGAAAGTGGTGGACTACCTCAAGTTCTCGCGCGAGTTCAACGCCCAGTGCCCTGGTTTTGAGACCGATGTGCACGGCTTGGTGAGCGAGGTCGGCGAAGATGGCAAGGTGCGTTACTACGCAGACTGCGTCAAGGCCTAAGCCAGGCAAGGGCCTGCGCACGCCAATAAAACCAAAAATAGCGCCAGTGCGTTTCGCATTGGCGCTATTTTTTTTCTTTTGATAGCTTTTGGCGCAGTATCTGTGCGGGCTAGAGGCTCATTTGGCTTTAAATCAAGCTGCTTCGGTGGTTACGCCCATGGTCTGGCTGTAGCCACCGTCCACATAGGTGATCTCGGCGGTCACGCCACCTGCCAAGTCGCTCAGCAGGAAGGCGGCCACATTGCCCACGTCTTCAATCGTCACATTGCGGCGGATCGGGGAGGCGCCGGCGACCATGTTGAGCAACTTGCCAAAATCCTTGATGCCGCTGGCCGCCAAGGTCTTGATCGGGCCGGCGCTGATGCCGTTGACGCGGATGCCCTTGGGGCCCACGGCTTCCGCCAGGTAGCGCACGCTGGCTTCCAGGCTGGCCTTGGCCAGACCCATGGTGTTGTAGTTGGGGATGATGCGCTCCGCACCCAAATAGGACAGGGTCAGCAGAGCTGCTTTGGGCGTCAGATAGGGCAGGGCGGCCTTGGCCATGGCGGGGAAGCTGTAGGCGCTGATGTCGTGGGCGATCTTGAAGTTTTCGCGTGTCAGGCCGTCCAAGAAGTTGCCGGCAATGGCTTCGCGCGGCGCAAAGCCGATGCTGTGCACAAAGCCGTCAAAGGTGGGCCAGTGGGCCGACAAGTCCTTGAACAACTGGTCAATCTGCTCGTCGTTGCCCACATCGCAGTCAAACACCAGCTTGGAATCAAAGTCTGCGGCGAATTCGGTGATGCGGTCTTTGAAGCGTTCGCCTACGTAGCTAAATGCCAATTCGGCGCCTTGTTCCTTGCAAGCCTTGGCGATGCCGTAAGCAATGGAGCGGTTCGACAACACGCCCGTGATCAACAATTTCTTGCCAGCTAAAAAGCCCATAGTGTCCTCGTGAAAAATGCTTGGTCTAGTGCAGAATTGTCGCATGCGAATTCTGGTGGGCTGGTTATGGGTGTTGGGCAGTGTGTGGACCTCGGGTGCCTGGGCGGCGCACGGCTATGCCCTGTGGGGCGACCTCAAGTACCCGGCCGGTTTTGCCCAATTCGACTACGCCAATGGCAAGGCTCCCAAGGGCGGTGAGCTGCGTCTGGTCAGCAACCTGCGCGTCTCCACCTTCGACAAGTACAACCCCTTCACCATCAAGGGAACGGCGCCCGCCTATCTGAGTAGCCTGATGTTCGACACGCTGCTGGTTGGCTCGCTTGACGAGACTGCCGCAGCTTATGGCCTGTTGGCCGAGGATGTGAGTGTTGCTGCCGACGGCCTGAGCGCCACATTCCGTCTGCGCAAGGAGGCCCGCTTTCACAATGGCGACCAGGTGCTGGCGCGCGATGTCAAACACAGCTTTGATACGTTCATCGGACCTTTTACATCGCCCGCGTACAAGAGCCTGTTGGACGATGTGGCAGGTGTCGACGTGGTGGACACCACCACCATACGTTACCGCTTCAAGAAGCCCAATCGCGAACTGCCGCTGACCGTCGGTGGCCTGCCGGTGTTCAGCCACCGCTGGGGTGAGGAGGGTGGCAAGGCCAAGCCGTTTGACCAGGTGGTGATGGACATTCCGATTGGCAGCGGACCTTACAAGATCGGCCCGGTGGTGTTTGGCAAGGACATCACCTACGTGCGCGATGCCAGTTACTGGGCTCGTGACCTGAATGTGAAGCGAGGGAGCGCCAATTTCGACCGCATCCTGGTCAAAATTTACAAAGACAATACCGCGCGTCTCGAAGCACTCAAGGCTGGCGAGTTTGACCTCATGCGTTTTTTCTCTGCCGGCGACTGGGCGCGCCGCGTCAATGGACGCAAGTTTGACAGTGGCGAACTGGTCAAAGCCGAGTTCAAGCATCGACTGCCCACAGGCTTTCAAAGCTACGTGCTCAACACCCGGCGTGACAAGCTGAAAGACGTACGGGTGCGTCAGGCATTGGGCTTGGCGCTGGACTACGAATGGATGAACCGCCAGATGTTTTATGGCGCCTACCAGCGCGTGCAAGACCTGTTTGGTAATACCGACTGCCAGGCCACGGGTGAGCCTTCAGCCGACGAGTTGGCCTTGCTGACACCTTGGCGCACGCAGGTCCCTGCCGCAGTGTTTGGTCCTATGGTCGTGCCACCCCGCACGGATGGCGACAGCTCCCTGCGCAACAATTTACGCCAAGCACAACAGCTGCTGAAGGAAGCGGGTTGGGAATACCGCAACGGTGCGCTGCGCAACGCCAAGGGCGAGGCCTTTGAACTGGAGTACCTGGATAGCAATGAAACCGGCGCTCGCGTGGTGGCGCCGTGGTCGCGCAATCTGGAGAAAATTGGTGTCAAGCTCAAGTTCCGCCCGGTGGACTTTGCGCTCTACCAGCAGCGCCTGCAGAAATTCGAATTCGACATCACCTCCATCGCCTATGGTGGCACGCATAACCCCGGCCAAGAATATGCCGACATGTTCGGCAGCAAGGCGGCGGACACGGAAGATTCGGGCAACTTCAGCGGCATCAAAAACCCGGCTGTAGACGCCCTGGTGGCCGCCATGACCGGTGCCAAGCGCAAGCAGGACCTGTTGCCCGCCTGTCGCGCGCTGAACCGGGTGATCATGCACAGCCATATTTTGGTGCCCCAGTGGTCCGCCGGAACCCATCGCATGGCCTACAACACCTGGCGTCTGGACAAGCCCGCGCAGATGCCCCCGTACGCCCAAGGCGAGGGCTGGGCCATTGACTTGTGGTGGGCTAAATAATGTTTCTGTATTCCCTCAAACGCCTGGCCCTCATGTTGCCCACATTGCTGGGTGTGCTGTTGCTAACCTTTGTGGTCATCCAGTTTGTGCCCGGCGGCCCTGTGGAGCAGTACCTGGCCGAGGCCAAGGCGGGTGCCGGTACGGGGGCGGACGGAGGTGGCTTGAATTACCGTGGCGGTCAGGGCGTGGACCCCAAGCGCATTGAGCAGGCCAAAGCGTTGTACGGCTTTGACAAGCCTGCCCCCGAGCGCTTTTGGCAGATGCTGGTGCAGTTCGCCCAGTTTGACCTGGGCAAGAGTTTTTTCCACAACAAGGATGTGTCCGCGCTGGTCTGGGAAAAACTGCCCGTTTCCATGAGCCTGGGGCTATGGACCTTCTTCATCAGCTACTTGATTGCGGTGCCATTGGGCGTGGCCAAGGCCGTGCGCGCAGGTTCACGGTTCGACCTGATTACCTCGCTTGTGGTCCTGGTGGGGTATGCCATCCCCGGCTTTGTGCTGGGTGTGGCGCTGCTGGTGATCTTTGGTGGGCAGCTGCAATGGTTCCCGCTGCGCGGGCTCACCTCGGCCAACTGGGAGACGCTGTCGTGGGGCGCCCGAATCACTGATTACCTCTGGCACATCACGCTACCGGTCACGGCCATGGTGATGGGCAGCTTTGCGGTGACTGCCATGTTGACCAAGAACGCGTTTCTGGAGGAGATCCGCAAGCAATATGTGGTGACGGCGCGTGCCAAGGGCTTGTCGGAAGGTCGGGTGCTTTGGAAGCATGTTTTGCGTAACGCGCTGATCCCCATCGTTACCGGCTTTCCAGCTGCGTTTGTGGGTGCCTTTTTTACCGGGGCGCTGCTGATCGAAACCCAGTTTTCCCTGGATGGCATGGGCCTGTTGAGCTATGAAAGCGTGATCCGTCGCGACTACCCTGTGGTCATGGGAACGCTCTACCTGTTCACGCTGATTGGCCTCGTCACCAAACTGATTTCCGACCTCTGTTACGCCTGGGTAGACCCCCGTGTCACGTTTGACTAAGCCCATGCAAATCAACAACCCAGCCCATAGCCAAAGTCCCCGCCGTCGCGCCTGGCTACGCTTCCGGCGTAACCGCTTGGGCTTTGCCAGCCTGCTGATTTTTTGTGCACTGGTACTTATCAGCCTGGCGGCGGAGCTGGTGTCCAATGACCGCCCATTGGTGGCGGTCTACCAGGGCCAAACCTACTGGCCCATGGTGCGCGACTACCCCGAGACCACCTTTGGCGGCGACTTCGCCACGCCTACGGATTACCTAGACCCCTTTATTCAGCAGCGACTGGCCGAGCCTGGCAACTGGGCGCTGTTTGCGCCTAACGCCTATGGCCCCAAGACGCTGAACTACTTTGCCCCCGCACCGAACCCGGCACCACCCAGTCGCGCCAACTGGCTGGGTACGGATGACCGAGGGCGCGACTTGCTGGCGCAACTGATCTACGGTTTTCGGGTCAGCGTGCTGTTTGCGCTGGCACTGACCTTCACCGGCGTTGTGCTGGGCGTGGTCACGGGAGCCATCCAGGGCTTTTTTGGTGGCAAAACCGATCTGGCTTTCCAGCGTTTCATTGAGGTCTGGGGGGCCATGCCCGAGCTGTATCTATTGATTATTTTCAGTGCGGTATTCGCACCCAGCATTACGCTGCTGCTGGTGCTGCTCAGTCTGTTTGGCTGGATGGGCCTGTCCGACTATGTGCGGGCCGAGTTCCTGCGCAACCGCCAACTTGACTATGTGCGGGCCGCCCGTGCGCTAGGCGTGTCCAACTGGAAAATCATCACCCGCCATGTGCTGCCCAACAGCCTGACGCCCGTGGTTACCTTTTTGCCCTTCCGCATGAGTGGTGCGATTCTGGCGCTTACCTCACTGGACTTTCTGGGCCTGGGTGTGCCGCCCGGCACACCATCGCTGGGTGAATTGCTCTCGCAAGGCAAAAACAATATCGATGCTTGGTGGATTTCGCTATCCACCTTCGGCGTGCTAGTCGTCACGCTGCTGCTGCTCACCCTGATGGGCGACGCCCTGCGCGATGCGCTGGACCCCCGAAAGCAGGACCTATGAGCGCTCCCAAACCACTTTTGGAGGTGCGCGGCATGCGCGTGGCCTTTGAGGGCCGCGAGGTGGTGCATGGTGTGGATTTTCAGATTCAACCCGGAGAGAAGCTGGCGCTGGTGGGCGAATCTGGCTCCGGTAAAACCGTCACCGCGCTGAGCCTGCTTGGCCTTGCTCAAGGCGCCGATGTGCAGGGCACAGCCCACTTTGGAGCGGCCGACCCCGTCAATTTGTTGGGCCTACCCGAACGCCAGTTGCGCGCCATTCGTGGCGCAGACATCGCGATGATTTTTCAGGAGCCCATGACGGCCCTGAACCCGGTGCTGACCATTGGCGAGCAGATTGCCGAGATTTTGCAGTTAAAACAGGGTCTAGCCCCCGCAGAATCTGCGCGAGCAGCTATTCAATTGATAGCGGATACGGGTATTGCAGAGCCCACAAGGCGTTTCAAGGCCTATCCGCACCAGCTATCGGGTGGCCAGCGCCAGCGCGCGATGATCGCCATGGCACTGGCTTGCAAGCCCAAATTGTTATTGGCGGACGAGCCCACCACGGCGCTGGACGTGACGGTGCGCCGCCAGATTCTGGATCTGCTGGACCAGTTGCAACACAAGCACGGTATGGCGGTGCTGCTGATTACCCACGACCTGAACCTTGTGCGCCAATTTGCCAACCGCGTGGCGGTGATGGAGGCTGGACATCTTGTAGAAGAGGGCGTTGTGGCGGATGTATTTGCTCGGCCTCAGCATGCCTACACCCGCCGATTGCTGGACAGCCGGCCCAGCCGCCAAGTGCTGCCAGCCCAGCCAAATGCCGAAGTGCTGCTGCAGGGCCACGGTGTGCGCGTGGGCTACCCGGTGCCGTTGGGCGGAGTGAAGGGTTGGTTTAAATCTGGTGAATTTGTGGCGGTGCAGGGGGCTGACTTTGTCGTTCCCGCAGGCCAGACGCTGGGCGTGGTGGGAGAGTCGGGTTCCGGCAAATCGACCTTGGCGCTGGCGGCACTGGGTTTACAACGATTTTCGGGTGATTTGTCGGTGTTCGGGCGGGCTTGGGGTCAGGGTATTGCTGCTGACCAAGCCCTGCGCAAAGGGCTTCAGGTGGTCTTTCAGGACCCGTTTTCATCTTTATCCCCTCGGTTGACCGTGGAGGAAATTGTTGGCGAGGGCTTGTTGGTGCACGCGCCGCAATTGGACACCCCGGCCCGCCGAACCCGGGTGGTGGATATGTTGGAGACGGTGGGGCTATCGGACGCACAGTTTCCCGGCTTGCTGGAGCGTTACCCCCACCAGTTCTCTGGCGGCCAACGCCAGCGTCTGGCCATTGCACGGGCACTTATTTTGCAGCCGAGACTGTTGGTACTGGATGAACCTACCAGCGCGCTGGATGTGACCATGGCCCAACAGATCCTGCAGTTATTGCAGCGTTTGCAGGCCGAGCGTGGCCTCGCCTATTTGCTGATTACCCATGACGTAGCAGTTATCCGGGCCATGGCGCACCATGTTTTGGTCATGCAAGCTGGGCATATTGTTGAAAGTGGCACTGTGGAACAGGTACTGAACGCGCCCCAACATGGGTACACCCGCACATTGCTGGCTGCAGCCGAATAATTCCTTACGGATCAAGGGTCTTAGCACAAGTTTGTGGGTATAATCCAAAGCTCACGACCAAACGGGCGGGTAACTACCGCCCGTTTTTTTTGGTCGATTGTTTTTCACTCACGCATTCAGGCAGGCTTTACAGACGTGGCATTACAGGAAATCGTTGAACAAACCGTAGCAGGGCTGGGATATGACCTGGTGGAGATTGAGCGCTCCGCCGGAGGCTTGCTGCGCATCACCATCGATTTGCCTTGGACTCCACCCAAAGAGGGCGAGTTGGCTGTTGAGCAGTTTGTGAATGTGGAGGATTGCGAAAAAGTGACGCGCCAGTTGCAGTTTGCGCTGGAGGTGGATGGTGCGGAATACAAGCGGCTCGAGGTGTCCTCGCCTGGTATTGACCGCCCGCTGCGTCACACGCAAGATTTTGAGCGGTTTGCAGGGCAGATCATCGACATCACCCTCAAGGCTCCGATGGGTGCAGCGGCCAACGGCCAAGTCAATGCCAACCGGAAGAAGTTTCGCGGCACGCTGGAGCGTGTGGTGGCAGCCGACGGCACCGTGGGCTGGCAAATCGTCTGGAGCGATGCGCCCGAGCCCAAGCCCGGCCAAAAGGTCAGCAAAAAACGTGTGCCACCGCCACTGCAGGCGCTGGGCTTCACGTTTGACGAACTGCGTGACGCGCGGCTGGCACCGATTGTGAGTTTCAAGGGCCGCGGCAACGCTGGTTCTGCGGAGTAAGTCGTACGGCTGTGTTTCAGCTGGCGCGTCCCCCAAGTTTGTTTGTATTGATAAGAGTGTTCAGGAGAGTCATGGCATGAATCGCGAACTGTTGATGCTGGTGGAAGCAATTTCCCGAGAGAAAAACGTAGAACGTGACGTGGTGTTGGGTGCTGTGGAAGCAGCCCTGGCCCAGGCCACCAAAAAGCTGTACCCCGGCGAAGTGGATATCCGCGTCGCCTTGGACCGTGACAGCGGTAACTACGAAACCTTCCGTCGCTGGCATGTGGTTCCCGATGAGGCCGGTTTGCAATTGCCTGACCAGGAAATCTTGCTGTTCGAAGCCAAGGAGCAAATCCCTGACATCGAAGTGGATGAGTACATCGAAGAGCCGGTTGCATCGGTGCCGATTGGTCGCATTGGCGCGATGGCGGCCAAGCAGGTCATCTTGCAAAAGATCCGTGATGCTGAGCGCGAAATGCTGCTCAACGACTTCATGTCCCGTGGCGAGAAGATCTTTGTGGGCACCGTCAAGCGTCTGGACAAGGGCGACATCATTGTGGAGAGCGGCCGCGTCGAAGGCCGTCTGCGCCGCGGTGAGATGATCCCCAAGGAAAACCTGCGTACCGGTGACCGTGTGCGCGCCATGATCATGGAAGTGGACCTGACCCTGCGTGGCGCGCCCATTTTGTTGTCGCGTTCCGCACCCGAATTCATGATCGAGCTATTCCGCCAGGAAGTGCCCGAAATCGAACAAGGCCTGCTGGAAATCAAGAGCTGCGCCCGCGACGCAGGCTCGCGCGCCAAGATCGCCGTGCTGTCGCATGACAAGCGCGTGGACCCCATCGGCACTTGCGTAGGCGTGCGTGGCACCCGTGTCAATGGCGTCACCAATGAGCTGGCCGGTGAACGTGTGGACATTGTGCTGTGGAGCGAGGATCCCGCCCAGTTCGTGATTGGTGCCTTGGCCCCTGCCAACGTCTCTTCCATTGTGGTTGACGAAGAGCGCCATGCCATGGATGTGGTGGTGGACGAGGAAAACTTGGCGATTGCGATTGGCCGTGGTGGCCAAAACGTGCGTCTCGCCTCCGAGCTGACCGGTTGGAAGATCAACATCATGGACGCGGCCGAGTCGGCGCAGAAGTTGGCCAACGAGACCGACTCCGGCCGTAAGCTGTTCATGGAGAAACTGGATGTTGACGAAGAAATCGCTGACATCCTGATTGCAGAAGGGTTTACCAGCCTTGAAGAAGTGGCTTATGTGCCACTCCAAGAAATGTTGGAAATTGAGAGCTTTGACGAAGACACGGTGCACGAGTTGCGCAACCGCGCCAAAGATGCCCTGTTGACCATGGAAATCGCCCATGAAGAAAGCGTCGAAGAAGTTTCGCAAGACCTGCGTGACCTTGAAGGCCTGACCCCCGAGCTGATCGGCAAACTGGCAGATGGCGGTGTTCACACCCGCGATGAACTGGCCGATCTTGCCGTTGACGAACTTACAGATATTACCGGCCAGTCTGCGGACGAAGCCAAGGCCCTGATCATGAAGGCGCGCGAACATTGGTTTACCAATGACGCCGCCTCTCAAGAGTAACGGTCATGAAAGGTTACACAAAATATGTCCAGTACGACCGTTGCCGAGTTCGCCAATGAACTCAAAAAATCCACCGATACCCTGCTTGAACAACTGAAGTCAGCCGGCGTCCCCAAGGCTTCGGCCTCCGACGTTCTGACTGATGGTGATAAACACAGCTTGTTGAACTATTTGCAAAACAGCCACGGCACTGCCAGCCCGGAGCGCAAAAAAATCACCTTGGTGAAAAAGCAGACCACTGAGATCAAACAGGCCGACGCTACGGGCAAAGCCCGCACCATCCAAGTCGAAGTCCGCAAGAAGCGCACATTTGTGCGCCGCGATGATGGTGTGGATGTCCCTTCCGATGCGCCAGAGCAGGAAGCTGAAGTGACTGAGTCCGCAGCGCCTGCAATTGACCACGCAGAACTCACACGCCGCGAGGAAGAGGCTCGCCGTCAGGCGGAACTGATCCGTCGCCAAGAAGAAGACTTGGCTGAGAAGCGCCGTGCACGCGAAGAAACTGAAAAACGCGAGCGTGAGGCTGACGAGCGCGCCGCCAACTACGCGGCGGCGGAAGCACTGAAGAAAAGCCAGGCTTCTGCAAGCGTGGCCGAGGCCTCGGATGACGCGGCTCAAGCCGCCGCTGCACGTGCCGCCGCACAAATTGAAGCGCGCGAAACAGCAGCTGCTGAGTCCAAAGCCCGTGCGGAAGAGGAGTCAGCCCGTGCCGTTGACTTGGGCGATCGCCGCCGCAAGGCTGAGGCCGAAGCCGCAGCCATTCGCATGATGATGTCGGCGCCCAAAAAAGTGTTGGTTGCCAAAAAGCCCGAGGAAGCGAAGCCAGCAACAGACGCCAAGGCTGGCATGAAGGGTACCTTGCACAAGCCTGCGGCAGGTTCTACGGTGGCCAAGCCAGCCAAACCAGGCGCTGGTGCAACCGCTGGCAATGCGGGCGCTGGTGCAGGCAAAGAGGTCAAATCTGCCAAGCTGTCCAGCAGCTGGGCTGGCGACCCTGCCAAGAAAAAAGAACTCAAAACGCGTGGCGATACTGGTGCCGGTGCCGGGCGCTCGAGCAACTGGCGCAGTGGCCCGCGTGGTCGCCGCGGCAATGACCGCGACCGTGATGATCAGCACAACCAGGCAGCGCCGGTGGAAGCGCGCGTCATTGAAGTGCACGTGCCCGAAACCATCACCGTGGCCGAACTGGCCCACAAGATGGCTATCAAGGCCTCTGAGGTCATCAAATCGCTGATGAAGATGGGCCAAATGGTCACCATCAACCAGCCGCTGGACCAGGACACCGCCATGATCGTGGTGGAAGAAATGGGCCACAAAGCGATTGTTGCTGCCTTGGATGATCCCGAAGCCTTCACCGACGACGACGTGCAAGGCCAGGAGGCCGTGTCTCTACCTCGCGCTCCAGTGGTGACCGTGATGGGCCACGTCGACCATGGCAAGACCTCGCTGTTGGACTACATTCGCCGCGCCAAAGTGGCCGCGGGCGAAGCCGGTGGCATTACCCAGCACATTGGTGCCTACCACGTGGAAACCCCACGCGGCATGGTGTCCTTCCTGGATACCCCCGGTCACGAGGCGTTTACCGCCATGCGTGCCCGTGGCGCACAGGCTACCGACATCGTGATTCTGGTCGTTGCCGCCGATGACGGCGTGATGCCACAAACCAAGGAAGCCATCAAACACGCCAAAGCGGCCGGTGTTCCTTTGGTGGTGGCGATTACCAAGTCTGACAAACCCGACGCTAACCCCGAGCGCGTGAAGCAGGAACTGGTTGTCGAAGAAGTGGTGCCTGAAGAATACGGCGGTGATTCTCCATTCGTGCCCGTGTCTTCCAAGACCGGTATGGGCATCGACACTTTGCTGGAGCAGGTGTTGTTGCAAGCCGAAGTGCTGGAACTCAAGGCTCCCGTGGATGCCATGGCCAAGGGCTTGGTCATCGAAGCCAAGCTCGACAAGGGCCGCGGCCCGGTGGCTACCGTGCTGGTGCAGTCGGGTACCTTGAAGGCTGGCGATGTGGTGCTGGCAGGCCAGACTTATGGCCGCGTGCGCGCCATGCTGGATGAAAACGGTCACAAGATCGAGTCGGCAGGTCCTTCCATCCCGGTGGAAATCCAGGGTCTGACCGAAGTGCCGCAAGCCGGTGACGAGTTCATGGTGATGTCCGACGAGCGCCGCGCCCGAGAAATTGCCACCTACCGGGCTGGCAAGTTCCGCAACACCAAGCTGGCCAAACAACAAGCCGCCAAGCTGGAGAATATGTTCTCCGACATCGGTGCGGGCGACGTCAAGATGTTGCCCATCATCGTCAAGGCGG
The DNA here is from genome assembly GCF_034519335.1 of Rhodoferax sp. Taxonomy (GTDB): domain Bacteria; phylum Pseudomonadota; class Gammaproteobacteria; order Burkholderiales; family Burkholderiaceae_C; genus Allorhodoferax. The sequence continues at coordinate 15,617 of NZ_JAXHOL010000017.1, read as the reverse complement.
ACGTGCAAGGTTCGCAAGAAGCGCTGGCGCAGTCGCTGCTCAAGCTCTCGACCGACGAAGTCAAAGTGCAAATGGTGTATTCCGCCGTGGGTGGTATCAGCGAGTCGGATATCAACTTGGCAATCGCGTCCAAGGCTATCGTGATCGGCTTCAACACCCGCGCCGATGCTGGTGCGCGCAAGTTGGCTGAAGGCAACGGTGTGGACATTCGTTACTACAACATCATTTACGACGCCGTGGATGAGTTGAAGGCGGCCATGTCCGGCATGCTGGCGCCTGAGAAGCGCGAAGAGATCATCGGTATGGCCGAGATCCGCACGGTGTTTGTGGCGTCCAAGATCGGTACGGTTGCCGGTTGTATGGTTACTGCTGGCTTCGTCAACCGCAACGCCAATTTCCGTCTGTTGCGCGACAACGTGGTGATTTACACCGGCGAGCTGGACTCCCTCAAGCGCATGAAAGACGATGTGCGCGAAGTCAAGGAAGGCTTCGAGTGCGGTATCAAACTCAAGAACTACAACGACATCAAGGAAGGTGATCAGCTGGAGTTCTTCGAGGTTAAAGAAATCGCCCGTACCCTGTAAGCGAGATACGACGAGTGCGCAAAAAGTCATCCACACCCAACCGCAGCTTTCAGGTGGCCGACCAGATCCAGCGGGATCTGGCCGAGTTGATCGCTCGTGAGCTGAAAGACCCACGGGTGGGCATGGTCACCATCCAGGGTGTCGAAGTGACGCCCGACTATGCCCATGCCAAAGTGTTCTTTAGCCTGCTGGTAGGAGACCCCGTGGCGACTGCCGAGGGGCTGAATCAGGCTGCTGGCTTCTTGCGTGCGGGTCTGTTCAAGCGTTTGCATATTCACACGGTGCCCACCCTGCATTTCATCTTTGACCAGACCACCGAACGGGCGGCTGACATGAATGCGTTGATTGCACGTGCAGTGTCTTCGCGCGCAAAAGAGGACTGACACCATGAACGCGCCACGTGCACGGGTTGCAAGGCGCCCCGTGCATGGGGTGCTGTTGTTGGACAAGCCAATTGGACTGTCCAGCAACCAGGCATTGCAGAAAGCCAAATGGCTGCTGCGGGCCGAGAAGGCGGGCCATACCGGTACGCTGGACCCACTGGCCACTGGTGTGCTGCCGCTGTGCTTTGGCGCAGCAACCAAGTTCAGCCAGATGCACTTGGATGCCGACAAGGCCTACGCCACCACGGTACGGCTGGGTATCAAGACCAGCACGGCGGATGCCGAGGGCGAGGTGATCAGCGAGCGGCCTGTGTCGGTGACGCCAGAGCAGCTGGCTGCAGTGGTGCAGCAGTTCACCGGGCCCATTGCCCAGGTGCCGCCCATGCACAGCGCTTTGAAGAAGGACGGAAAGGCCCTGTACGAGTACGCCAGGGCCGGTATTGAAGTGGAGCGACCAGCGCGCCACGTGACGATTTATGCATTAAAAGTGCTGGAATCCCTCGTGGATACTGCGCAACCAGCTATCAAATTGGTAGTGGATTGCAGCAAGGGAACATACATCCGCACGCTGGGCGAGGACATTGGCGAGGCCCTTGGCTGCGGCGCCCACCTGAGCGCATTGCGAAGGGTGCGCACAGGCGGCTTTAGTGAAGGCCAGTGCATCACGCTGGAGGCCCTGGAGGCCATGAGCGAAGCGCAGCGGCTGGCGTGTTTGTTGCCGGTGGATGCGCTGCTGCCAGGGCATGTGCCTGTCACACTGGACAGCGACAATGCGGCACGGTTTTTGAGTGGAATGCGCAGGCGTGGCCCCTGGCCCGATGCGAATGACGTGGTGGTTTACGCAGCAGGCTCCAAGAGCTTGCTGGGAACCGCCCGTGTGGAAGCGGGGGAATTGATCCCCGTGCGGCTGTTGAGCCCGCAGGAAATCAGCGAATCCCAGGCCCTGCAAGAGGCCATGGAACAGAGTTTGAAACCAGTGAATGCAACCTTGGCCCTTGGGGCGTAAGCAGAAAGTGAACCATGAGTAAACAAATCCGAAACATCGCCATCATCGCCCACGTCGATCATGGCAAGACCACGATGGTCGACCAACTGCTGCGCCAGTCCGGCACCTTCGCCGAGCACGAAAAAGTGGTCGACACCGTGATGGACAACAACGCCATTGAAAAAGAGCGTGGTATCACGATTCTGGCCAAGAACTGTGCCGTGAGCTGGGAAGGTACCCACATCAACATCGTCGACACGCCCGGACACGCGGACTTCGGCGGCGAAGTGGAGCGTGCCCTGTCCATGGTGGACAGTGTGGTGCTGCTGATCGACGCGCAAGAAGGCCCCATGCCGCAAACCCGCTTCGTGACCAAGAAGGCGCTGGCCCTGGGTCTGCGCCCCATCGTGGTGGTGAACAAGGTCGACAAGCCCGGTGCCAACCCCGACAAGGTGGTCAACGCCGCGTTCGACTTGTTCGACAAACTCGGCGCAACCGACGAACAGTTGGATTTCCCCGTGGTGTATGCCTCCGGTATCAACGGCTGGACGTCGCTGGAAGAGGGCGCACCCGGTGAGCAGTGGGGCCCCGACATGTCGGCCCTGTTCAACACCATCCTGAAACACGTGCCCGCCAATTCGGGTGACCCCAAGGCACCTTTGCAACTGCAAATTTCGGCGCTGGACTTCTCTTCGTTCGTGGGGCGCATCGGCGTAGGCCGCATCAGCCAAGGCACGATCAAGCCCATGATGGACGTGGTCGTCATGGAAGGCCCCGATGGCAAGGCCGTCAAGGGCCGTGTCAACCAAGTGCTGACTTTCCAGGGCCTGGACCGCATGCAGACCCCCGAAGCCGGCCCCGGCGACATCGTGCTGATCAACGGTATTGAAGACATCGGTATCGGCGTGACAGTGACCGACCCGGCAAACCCTGCACCGCTGCCCATGCTGAAGGTCGACGAACCCACGCTGACCATGAACTTCTGCGTGAACACCAGCCCGCTGGCTGGCCGCGAAGGCAAGTACGTGACCAGCCGCCAGATCTGGGATCGCCTGCAAAAGGAACTGCAACACAATGTGGCGCTGCGCGTGAATGAGACCGACGAAGAAGGTATCTTCGAAGTCATGGGTCGCGGCGAATTGCACTTGACCATCCTCTTGGAAAACATGCGCCGTGAAGGCTACGAAATGGCAGTGTCCAAGCCCCGCGTGATGTTCAAGGACATCAATGGCGAAAAACACGAGCCTATCGAGCTCGTAACGGCCGACGTGGAAGAGTCTCACCAAGGTGGCGTGATGCAGGCCTTGGGCGAGCGCAAGGGCGAGCTGGTGAACATGGAACCGGACGGCCGTGGCCGTGTCCGCCTGGAATACCGCATTCCTGCGCGTGGCCTGATCGGTTTCTCTAACGAATTCCTGAACTTGACCCGTGGTTCCGGCCTGATCTCCAACATCTTTGACAGCTACGAGCCGCACAAGGGCGACATTGGTGGCCGCAAGAACGGCGTGCTGATCTCCATGGACGCTGGTGAAATCTTCACCTACGCCCTGGGCAAGCTGGATGACCGCGGCCGCATGTTCGTGAAGCCGAACGACCCAGTGTACGAAGGCATGATTGTGGGTATCCACAGCCGTGATAACGATCTGGTGGTCAACGCGACACGTACCAAGCAGCTGACCAACTTCCGCGTGTCCGGCAAGGAAGATGCAATCAAGATCACGCCCCCGATCGAATTGACGCTGGAATACGGCGTGGAATTCATCGAGGACGACGAACTGGTTGAAATCACGCCCAAGTCGGTGCGTCTGCGCAAGCGCCACCTGTCTGAAAGCGACCGCAAGCGCGCTGGTCGCTCTTGATCGACTGATCCCCATGGCGGCTTTGCCGCCTCCCCCTTGCAGGGGGCGATGCCAGCAGACCGGCCGAGCCGGATCTGCGGCATCTCTGATTTGCAGACACGCACTTCGATGGCGCCCATTGCATGAAACTCACCCACACGCGGGCCGTATTTTTGATGGTGGCGGTGACCCTGATGTGGTCCACCGCTGGTGTGGTCACGCGCCATCTGGAATTCGCGCGCAGCTTTGAAGTTACCTTCTGGCGCGCGTTCTTTACCGTTCTGAGCCTGATGGTGATCCTGCCCTTTGTGAGCGGGCGGGATGTGTTTTACAAAATCCGCCATGCTGGCCTTCCATTTTGGTTGTCCGGCCTGTGCTGGAGTGTGATGTTTACCGCCTTTATGGTGGCGCTAACGCTTACCAGCGTGGGCAATGTGTTGGTCACCATGTCGCTAGGGCCGCTGCTCACCGCGCTGATTGCGCGGATTTTCATTGGCCACCGGGTGCCGCTGCGGACCTGGGTTGCCATCGTGGTGGCGGGGGCAGGCATTGTCTACATGTACGCGTCCCAGCTGGGCTCGGTCACCTGGCTGGGGACTTTGGTGGCTTTGTGCGTGCCAATAGCCGGTGCCACCAACTGGACGGTGACCCAGCATTCGCATGACCAAGGCCATGACGTGGACCTGATGCCTGCGGTGTGGGTTGGTGCAGTTATCTCCTGCATAGTGACTTTGCCGCTGTCGTTTCCTCTACAGGCCAGTGCACACGATGTGACCTTGCTGGGGTTTCTGGGGGTGTTCCAGCTGGCCGTGCCTTGCGTGCTCAGCGTGCGCTGCGCGCAGATATTAAAAGCACCCGAGATCTCCCTGTTGCAACTGCTTGAAGTGATTTTTGGCATTCTGCTGGCTTGGCTGGGGGCGAACGAAGTGCCGAGCAGCCCGGTGCTGTGGGGTGGGGCGCTGGTGATTGGTGCTTTGGTTGTGAACGAAGTGATTGGATGGAGACAACGCGAATGACAACTTTGCTTCCCAGTGACGAAGTGATCACCGAAATCCGTGGGCAAGTGGGTTTGATTACCCTCAATCGTGCCAAGGCACTCAATGCCTTGAGCTTGGACATGGTGCGTAGCCTGACGGCCACACTCTTGGCCTGGAAGGACGATGCAGGCATCCAAGCCGTGGCCATCCGTGGCAGCACCAAGACCGGAGTGTTTGGCGGTTTTTGCGCCGGAGGAGACATCCGCTTCTTCCACCAGGCAGCCCTGGCTGGCAATCCGGCGTTGGAAGACTTCTTCACCGAGGAATATGCCCTCAACCACCTGATCCATCACTATCCCAAGCCCTATATCGCCTTCATGGATGGCATCGTGATGGGCGGAGGGATGGGCATCAGTCAGGGTGCTTCGCACCGCTTGGTGACCGAGCACACCAAGATGGCCATGCCCGAAACCAATATCGGCCTGTTCCCCGACGTGGGCGGGGGATACTTTTTGAGCCGATGCCCCGGTCGTACCGGCGAATGGTTGGCAATGACCGGTGACCTTATTGATGGCCGCACGGCTGTGGCCCTGGGATTGGCAGATCAACTCGTAGAGTCGGCCCGTTTGCCAGAGGCATGGGAGGCACTCTGCGTTCTGGACTGGACCGGTGCCGCCCCGTTGGCAGGCTGGATTGCTATGTTTTCAGGAGCTGATGGCGCAGAACACACGGGGCCTAGAGACCAAATTGATCATTATTTTGCGCTGAAGAGTGCCACTGAAATTGTGCAAGCGCTAGAAGCTGGCAGTAGCGATTGGGCGCAACAGACGGCCGCCACCCTGCGTAAACGGTCGCCTCTGATGTTGCACGTGGTTCTGGAGCAGGTGCGCCGCGCCCGTGGCATGACACTGGCCGACGACTTGCGCATGGAGCGGGACATGGTCCGACACTGTTTTTTTACCGCCCATCTGAACCGGTCCGGTGAGGCGAGCGAGACAGTGGAAGGAATTCGTGCGCTGGCGGTGGATAAAGACCATGGACCGCGCTGGAATCCAACGCGTTTGGAAGAGGTAACCACCGCGATGATCGCTCCATTTTTTACAAGCCCTTGGCCTGCGGCTGCACATCCATTACGTGGTCTCGCCTGAACAGGAGCGCACTGGCGCCTAGCCCTTAGCGGTTGCGGTCCTTCATGGCGCGCTCCACCTCGCGCTTGCCTTCGCGGTCCTTGATGGTGTCGCGCTTGTCGTGCTCGGCCTTGCCCTTGGCCAGTGCGATGTCGCACTTCACCTTGCCGCTTTTCCAGTGCAGGTTGATGGGCACCAAGGTGTAGCCTTTTTGCTCCACCTTGCCAATCAGGCGCTTGATCTCTTCCTTGTGCATCAAGAGCTTTTTGGTGCGCACCTTGTCAGGGCTCACATGGCTGCTTGCCGTGTGCAGCGGATTGATTTGCAGGCCGATGATGAACAGCTCACCATTGCGAATCACCACATAACCATCTGTGAGTTGTACTTTGCCTTCGCGCAAGGATTTGACCTCCCAGCCTTCCAGCACCAGACCCGCTTCAAACCGCTCCTCAAAGAAGTAGTTGAACGCGGCCTTTTTGTTGTCGGCGATACGGGTAGCAGTTTCGGGTTTTTTGGCCATTGGACTCAGGTGGGGATGACAGACGGGAAAGAAAGAGACGCCAGTGGGCTTGTCTACAATCCCGCGCAGACCGCTATTCTATGAAAACTGTTCACAAGTCCGTTTTAATCTGGTACAGCCCGCAAGAGATGTACGCCTTGGTGACCGATGTGGCGCAGTACCCCCAATTCTTACCGTGGTGTGACCACGCCCAAGTTTTGGAACAGGATGCACTTGGCATGACTGCAGAGGTGGGCATTTCATTCAGCGGTATCCGGCAGACGTTTATCACGCGCAATAGCCATACAGAACCCAGTCAGGTAGGCATGCAGTTGCTGAAAGGGCCATTCTCCAAACTAGACGGTGCGTGGAATTTTCATCCCCTGGGTGACGGATCGCAGCGCGCCTGCAAGGTCGAGCTGCTCTTGAACTACGGGTTTGAAAATGCAACGCTGGGCAAATTGGTAGGGCCGGTATTCGACAAGATTGCAGCTAGTTTGGTAGATGCGTTTGTAAAACGTGCGCAGCAGGTGTATGGCGACTGAAATCACATTCCCGGTGACGGTGGTATTCGCAATAGGCCCTCGGCGGGTGCTGACGTGCGATCTGGAGGTGAAGCTGGGATGCACTGCGGCGATGGCAATTGAGCTAAGCGGCTTGCTGCACCCTGTGCCGCAGCCAGAAATTGATCTCTTGGAATTGGGAGTTTGGGGGCGCAAAGTTAGTGGACAACATCCGCTTCGGCCCCATGACCGGGTTGAGCTTTACCGTCCCCTCATGGTAGATCCGAAGGTCGCGCGCCGAGAGCGGTTTGCCAAACAAGGGGCCAAGTCAGCAGGCTTGTTTGCTCAGCGAAGGACTGGCGCCAAAGCCGGCTATTGAGCGATCGGAAGCTTACTTGCAGTCTGCGTCGATGATGCCCTGAATACGTTGGGTCTCTGCAGCTTTGCTCGCATCATCCAGCACTTCACGCTCTCCGGCCGCATTCGTACGGGCAATCCTTCCCCCGTTTTCCATGGATGCCTTGGCTTGTTTCGCGCGCGCGCAGTTATCCGACTTAACTCTGGCGAGACGTTCTTCTTCTACCTTGCGCTTGGCTGCCTCGGCTTCTTCTGTTTGCTTTTTCTTGGCTTCCAAAGTCTTGTCTCCGCCCGCTTTGCTGGCTGCCAATGTGGGCACCGGTGCGCTTGCCGTAGCGGAGGATTCAGAGGCCCCTGAAGGAACCACAGCTTTAGCCGTCGAACCGCCAGGCCGCTTCAGGATATTTTTTTCGGGGATATCCGCGCCCGGGCCGCGGTCGCTGAAAACCTTGCGGCCGTCTTTGTCCAACCATTGCCATTGGGCGAAAGCGCTAGTGCAGGGGACTACCAGAAGTGCAACCAAGAGTGCATGAGACAGTTTCATGGAGCAAGTGTAGCGCGCGAGGCGCGTTCAAGACAAATCCGCACGGGTACAATCCGATTTTTGGAGCTTTGACATGCGCCTTCTCGGCAAAGCGCTGACCTTCGACGATGTGTTGTTGGTGCCAGCGTTCTCCCAAGTCCTCCCCAAGGACACCAGCCTCGCCACCCGTTTCTCCCGCAACATTGCACTGAACCTGCCGCTTGTTTCAGCGGCAATGGATACGGTCACTGAAGCCCGCTTGGCCATTGCCATTGCGCAAGAGGGTGGGATGGGAATTGTTCACAAAAACCTGACCGCGGCAGAGCAAGCAGCGCAAGTTGCCAAGGTGAAGCGTTACGAATCTGGCTTGCTGCGTGACCCGGTTGTAATTACCCCCGACACCACGGTGCGCCAGGTTATTGCTTTGTCGGAGCAGCTGGGAGTCTCTGGATTCCCGGTGTGCGACGGTGGCAAAGTGGTCGGCATTGTGACCGGACGCGATTTGCGGTTCGAGACCCGCTACGACCAACCCGTGCGCGAAATCATGACGCCGCGTGAGCGGCTGATTACTGTGCCTGACGGCACGACCCCCGAAGCAGCCAAGGCGCTGCTGAACAAGCACAAGCTGGAGCGTCTGCTGGTGGTAAACGAAGCCTTTGAACTCAAGGGCTTGATCACCGTCAAGGACATCACCAAACAACTGAATTTCCCCAACGCGGCACGCGATGCCACAGGCCGTTTGCGCGTAGGCGCAGCCGTGGGTGTGGGCGAGGGCACCGAAGCCCGCGTCGAAGCCTTGGTGGCTGCCGGCGTGGACGCCATCGTGGTGGATACGGCCCATGGCCACAGCAAGGGTGTGATTGACCGTGTGCGCTGGGTCAAGCAGAACTTCCCGCAGGTGGACGTGGTAGGCGGCAATATCGCTACCGGTGCTGCAGCGCTGGCATTGGTCGAAGCTGGTGCGGATGCCGTCAAGGTGGGTATTGGCCCCGGTTCCATCTGCACCACCCGCATCGTGGCTGGTGTGGGCGTGCCCCAAATCATGGCCGTAGACAGCGTGGCCACGGCCTTGCGCGGCACCGGCGTGCCACTGATTGCCGACGGTGGCATCCGTTACAGCGGTGACATTGCCAAGGCGATTGCCGCAGGCGCGGGTACCGTGATGATGGGTGGCATGTTTGCCGGTACCGAAGAAGCTCCGGGCGAAGTGATTCTCTATCAAGGCCGCAGTTACAAGAGCTATCGCGGTATGGGCAGCATCGGCGCCATGCAGCAGGGCAGTGCGGACCGCTACTTCCAGGAATCCAGCACTGGCAACCCCAATGCCGACAAGCTGGTGCCCGAAGGCATTGAAGGCCGGGTGCCCTACAAGGGCTCCATGGTATCCATCGTGTTCCAGATGGCTGGTGGCATTCGTGCCAGCATGGGCTATTGCGGTTGCGCCACCATCGAAGACATGCAAAACAAGGCTGAGTTCGTGGAAATCACTACAGCCGGTATTCGCGAGAGCCACGTCCACGACGTGCAGATTACCAAGGAAGCGCCGAACTACCGGGCTGACTGATAGCCGATCCAGGGCCGTCCTCCGCGACGGCCCTTTGCTTTGAACAACCGACTTTTTCGACCACCATGCAGCACCAGAAAATCCTCATTCTTGATTTCGGTTCCCAGGTTACCCAGCTGATCGCACGGCGCGTGCGTGAGGCGCACGTTTTTTGCGAGGTTCACCCTTGTGACGTGAGCGACCAATGGATTCGTGACTATGCAGCCGACGGTCAGCTCAAGGGCATCATCTTGTCCGGCAGCCATGCCAGCGTGACCGAGGACACAACCGACCGGGCGCCCCAGGCGGTGTTCGATCTGGGATTGCCAGTGCTGGGTATTTGCTATGGCATGCAGACCATGGCGCAGCAGCTGGGCGGCAAGGTGGAAACCGGTCACACCCGTGAGTTCGGCTTTGCCGCAGTACGTGCACATGGCCACACCGCCTTGCTGAAAGATATTGCCGACTTCACCACGCCGGAAGGCGAGGGCATGCTGAATGTATGGATGAGCCATGGTGACAAGGTCACCGAGCTGCCACCAGGCTTCAAGCTGATGGCCAGCACGGACAGCTGCCCAATTGCCGGCATGGCCGATGAGGCGCGCAAGTTCTACGCTGTGCAGTTCCACCCCGAAGTCACGCACACGGTGCAAGGCCAGGCGTTGCTGAACCGCTTCGTGCTGGGCATCTGCGCGACTCAGCCCGACTGGATCATGGGCGACTACATCAGTGAAGCCGTGGCACGTATCCGCGAGCAAGTGGGCGATGAAGAGGTGATTCTTGGCCTGTCCGGCGGCGTCGATTCATCGGTGGCCGCGGCACTGATACACCGTGCCATCGGCGATCAGCTGACTTGCGTGTTTGTGGACCATGGTTTGTTGCGTCTGAACGAAGGCGACATGGTGATGGACATGTTCGTCGGCAAGCTGCACGCGAAGGTGATTCGTGCGGATGCTTCCGATCTGTTTCTGGGCAAGCTGGCGGGGGTGAGTGACCCTGAAGCCAAGCGCAAGATCATTGGCGGCGAGTTTGTCACCGTGTTCAAACAAGAAGCCGCCAAGCTGAAAGGGGAGGGCGCCAAGGGGGCTAAATGGTTGGCCCAGGGCACGATTTACCCCGATGTGATTGAGTCCGGTGGCGCCAAGAGCAAAAAGGCCGTCACCATCAAGAGCCACCACAACGTCGGCGGCCTGCCCGAGCAACTGGGGCTGAAGCTGCTGGAGCCGCTGCGTGAATTGTTCAAGGATGAAGTCCGCGAACTCGGCGTGGCGCTGGGTCTCCCCCACAACATGGTGTACCGCCACCCGTTCCCCGGCCCGGGCCTGGGCGTGCGGATTCTGGGCGAAGTGAAGAAGGAATACGCTGACTTGCTGCGCCGGGCTGACGCGATCTTCATCGAAGAGCTGCACAACTTCAAGGACGAAGCCACAGGCAAGACCTGGTACCAGCTGACTAGCCAGGCCTTCACCGTGTTCCTGCCTGTGAAGAGCGTGGGTGTGATGGGCGATGGCCGCACCTATGACTACGTGGTGGCCCTGCGCGCGGTGCAAACTAGCGACTTCATGACTGCCGATTGGGCCGAGCTGCCTTACGCGCTGCTGAAAAAGGTGTCGGGCCGCATCATCAACGAAGTGCGCGGGATCAACCGTGTCACCTATGACGTGAGCAGCAAGCCGCCGGCAACCATTGAGTGGGAATAGGGCGGCTGCGGCCCTAGGGGAAATCCCGAAACACGCCCTGTTTCTCACCAATTTTCCTTAAAAAGTTCACGCAGCGCCCCACGGGGCGCTGACTTTTTATGTGCGCTTGGTGCACAATGTTTTCATGAACACCGAGAAGCTGATGGGCCTCCAAGCAGACTCTGACACGCTGCATTTTCTGGAAGATGAAGCTGTAGGAGGATCTGCCAAAGAGCCCGTTTGGCGCTTGTTGGTCGTGGATGATGAGCCGGATGTTCACCGTGCGACAACTTTTGCCTTGGCAGGCGTGCGTATTTTGGGACGTGCGCTGCAGTTTTTGCACGCTTACTCTGCCAGCGAAGCCAGCAAAATCCTGAATACCGAGCGCGATGTGGCCGTGGTTTTGCTCGATGTCGTGATGGAGCGCGAAGACGCTGGGCTAGCGCTGGTTAAGACAATACGCCAAGACTTGCGACTCAGCGAGTTGCGCATCATTTTGCGCACAGGGCAACCGGGCTATGCCCCGGAGATCGAAACAATCCATGATTTCGACATCAATGACTACAAAACCAAGTCTGAGTTAACCCGTACAAAACTTTACGCCACGGTCACTGCCGCGCTGCGGGCCTACGAGCAAATTCGTAAGCTGGATGAACTGGCTTTTTACGATCGCCTCTCATGCCTTCCGAACCGCAACAAATTCATAGACCTCGCGGAAGAACGGCTTAAAAATCAGCCGGCTGCAGATGATGTGATAGCGATTCTGGACATTGATGATTTCTCTGAGATCAACGATGCACTTGGACACCAACAAGGGGATCGCCTGCTGCAATCTGTAGCGGACCGTCTTAAAGTCGAGCTTGGTCCTGAAGTAATTTTGGCTCGCATTGGCAGTGACACATTTGGTTTGATGGGGGAGCAGAGTGTTGTGAACCCCTTGCGGGTCTTAGCCATGTTCAGGGAGCCCTTCCAAGTGCAAGACGACTCCATGGTTGTGACCGCCACCATGGGTCTGACCAAGTTATTGTCCGATGGCGTCTCAGGGCGCGATGCACTCAAGGATGCCAATATTGCACTGAAACGTGCGAAAAAAAGTCGCCGCGGAAGCTTCGTGATGTTCTCCAGCGAAATGGGGTCAGACATCCGCGAACGCGTGCGCTTGCTACAAAGTTTGCGTAGTGCAGTGGAAAGTGAACGACTTTTTATTGTGTATCAACCCCAAATCAACCTCAACAGCGGTCAGGTGGTGGGGATGGAGGCCTTGATCCGTTGGCGCAATGAAGATGGAACCTTTGTTCCCCCGGATCGTTTCATCCCGCTGGCGGAAGCATCTGGGATGATTATTGCAATCGGTGATTGGGTGTTGCGTATGTCCTGTCATGAACTTGGGCGACTCCAAGCTATGGGGTTGACGGATTTGCGAATGTCAGTGAACGTATCCCAAATCCAGTTTAGGCATCCAGAGTTTTTGGACAAACTCAACGCAGCATTGTTGGATACTGGTATTCGGCCGAATTGTCTCGAGTTGGAAATTACAGAGTCGGTCGCAATGGAGGATGCCGACTTCATGCTGGAAACCTTGAATTTGGTTCGCGAACTTGGAATCTCTATTGCGATTGATGACTTTGGGACGGGCTACTCTTCGCTCAGCCAGTTGCGTCAGCTCCCCATCGATCGACTCAAGATCGACCGTGCCTTTGTGTCCGAATTGCAGAAAGATATGTGTGGCGGACACATCGCGTCAATGGTTATTGAGTTAGGACGCAATCTGAATCTAACCGTTATTGCCGAAGGCATAGAAGATGAGGCTCAAGCCCAAGCCTTGCGTGCTCTAGGATGCCATGAGGGGCAGGGCTACTTGTACGCCAAGCCCATGACTCCGCCACTTTTGAAAGAATGGTTAATTGCCAGGGGCTGTGTCGCCTGATCGTTGCGGAAGTGAGTGTCCTGCCCGATGTTGCGCACGCTAGGATCGGGACATGAATAAAGACGTCAGTTTTATGCGCATGGCGTTGGATCAGGCCCGGCAAGCTAAAGATGCGGGTGAAATCCCGGTCGGTGCCGTGGTGGTCAGAGATGGACGCGTGATAGCCGTGGGGCGAAATATGTCTATCGCATCTCATGATCCGTCTGCACATGCCGAAATCGTGGCCTTGCGCACTGCGGCCCAAGCCCTTGGCAACTACCGTCTCGATGGATGCGAACTCTTTGTGACGTTGGAGCCTTGTCCGATGTGTGCTGGGGCAATATTGCACTCCCGTCTCAAGCGGCTGGTATTTGGCGCCTCAGACCCCAAAACAGGGGCAGTAGGATCAGTTCTGAATATTTTTGCCAACCAGCAACTCAACCATCAGACCCAAGTCTGTGGAGGGACTTTGTCGGAGGAGTGCTCTGGGATTCTGAGAGACTTCTTCAAAGAGCGCCGCAAAGAACAAGCCTTACAAGTTCGGCCCCTTATGGACGATGCAGTACGTACACCCGAATCAGTTTTTTCCAGCATGGAAGACTTTCCGTTCGCTTCTTGCTATCACCGGGATACGGAACATCTGCGAGGGTGGCACATGCACTTTCTGGACGAGGGCCCTTCAACGGCCCCGACTACCGTGCTCTGTTTACATGATATGCCTGGGTGGAGCTATCGCTACAGAGGAATCATCCCCATCTTGAGCATGAAAGGAATTCGGGTAATTTCCCCGGATCTGATCGGTTTTGGCAAGAGCGACAAGCCCAAAAAGGCGTCCGTCCACACTGTGAATCTGCATCTGCGTGGATTGCAGTCATTGTTAGCGCACTTAGGCGTTCAAAAAATATTCATCGTGGCAGAAGGGCTGGGGATTCACTTGGCCCAGGCACTTGCTTTTAGTCGTTCAGTGAGCGTAACGGGTCTGCTTCAAATATCGACTGAATTTGAGGGGGCTCCTGATATGCGCCCGTTCCCACACAAGGGCTACCAAGCAGCTCTGACGGTTTCGAGTACGTTGGCACAACAATTCAGGCAAGGACCGTGGAGCATGGACAGCGGATTCGAGGTTGGTGCCCCACATATGACAACGCAAGCAATTGCACAGCATATCGAAATGAAGTGTCACAGCGGATAATCACCTTAGTGAAAAAACATATTTATATTTATTCCCCCTCTGGGGCAGTTCGAGACAAGGCTGCTTTCAGACGCGGGGTGAAACGCCTGCAAGTACTTGGCTATGACGTGGAGCTTGATGCGGATGCCTTGAATGGGTATATGCGTTTCGCTGGTGATGATTCAACCCGATTGGCGGCCATCCATCGTGCAGCAGCAAGTGGCGCCGACATCGCCCTGATTTCGCGTGGCGGATACGGAATTACACGACTATTGGCTGATATCCGATATCGGGCAGTCTCGAAAGCTGTTGATCAAGGTATGCAGTTTGTAGGTATCAGCGACTTCACAGCCTTCCAGCTTGCGGTGCTTGCCAAAACAGGCACAGTCACATGGGCTGGTCCAGCGTTGTGCGAAGGCTTTGGTGTGGGTGGTGCCTCTGACGAACAGCCAGATGACATCATGGAGGATTGCTTTCATGACATGGCGAGCGGGCAGGGTGAGGGCACTGGGTGGCGTCAAAATCAGGCACTGTTGGGTGGGCCTTTAGGTATTCAAAATGCGATGGTTTGGGGGGGCAACCTGAGCGTTTTGGTCTCAATGGTGGGGACTCCCTATTTTCCGAGCGTCAAGGGCGGGATTCTATTTCTTGAGGACATTGGCGAGCACCCATATCAAATAGAGCGAATGCTGACCCAGCTTCTACACTCTGGAATACTCTCCCGCCAGAAAGCAGTTGTGTTGGGTCAATTCACCGGTTTTACATTGCATGCACACGACAAGGGGTTCAAATTGAGCACTGTGGTTGCCTGGTTACAAGCCAAGCTCAAAATTCCTGTTCTAACAAATTTGCCATACGGTCACGTTCAAACCAAAGTGTTGTTGCCGGTAGGGAAACGGGCCGATCTTGTTGCGGAAGGCAGGGATGTGATGTTAGTTTGGGGACATTGAGCAACTACTGCCCCAGAGGGCTGGCCCGCGAACTGAGGCCGCTTGGCAACAGACCCTTGAACATGCCACTCAAATTTTTCAAGTCGCGCTTTGGCGATCGCTTCGCCTTCTGTAGCCGCAACCGCCGCCATTATGTCGCCCCGCAGATACCAGAGATCCTGTACGTCCGCAGCGTAGGTCACTCGCAGTTGCACGACAGGGTATGTTTCAGCTTCTCGGTCACCAAGAATTTCCAACATGGCCCGGCGTATGTCTTCAATTGTTGCTGCTCCATCGCTTTGGCCAATTGAAGATGTGCCCCTTAAAAGGCTGCTCATAATGGTGGAAGGTGTCCAACGCATGGTTCTTTTCTCTAACGAATCGTTGGGGACGGTACGCAAACTGAATGCCATTGACCATAGGGTCTGACGCGGATTTTTACCTCACACACAATGTTGTGCATCAATATTGACCTCCATTCCTATGACCAGAAATGCATTTGATTCTCGTTAGCTTGAGCAGCCTAGCAAAAACTATTCAACACAAATGCTAAATGAACATTGCTATGACATGTCTATTCATTTTTTACCAAGCTCTAGTGATAAGACGCGTT
>NZ_JAXHOL010000014.1:0-6739 GCF_034519335.1 Rhodoferax sp. | reverse complement strand
TATGCTTCGGTTACGTGTTGCTATGGTTACCACGCTGACAACCCAGCCTGGCTGGTGGAGAGTGATGCACTGCGCGGCAACGAAGCCTTTGCCTATGCCCACCACAAACGCCTGGTGGAAGAGATGCTGGCGCAGTACCGTGCTAGCGCACCGCAGCTGCTGCAAACCGTGTTCCGCATTGGCACCATCTTGGGCGAAGGCGTGGACAACCAGATCACCGCATTGTTTGAAAAGCCGCGCTTGCTGGCCATACGCGGCAGCGATAGCCCGTTTGTATTCATCTGGGATACGGATGTGACCGGCGCCGTGCTGCATGCGCTGCAGCGCCGCCACGCGGGTTGTTTCAATCTGGCAGGCGATGGAGCCTTGCCCTTGCAGGCCATTGCCAAACGCTTGGGCAAACCGCTGCTCACCTTGCCGGCCTGGTTGCTCAAGAGCGCTTTGGCCGTGGGCCAAGCGCTGGGGGTGAGCCGTTATGGCCCGGAGCAACTGGACTTTTTGCGCTACCGCCCGGTGCTGCTGAACACCGCGCTCAAAAAAGACTTGGGTTATGTGCCCGGCAAGACCAGCAGCGAGGCACTGGACGCCTTTATTGCCGCCCGGGCCGCCCAAGGACGACCGGTGACGGTCACACGGGCCGCCGCATGAGCGGCGCACAGGTGCTGCGCCCCTGGAGCCGGGGCGACAGTCTGCGTGCACTGGCCGTGGTGGTGCTGTGGGGGCTGAACTTTGTGGTCATGAAGGTGGGCCTGCAGGGCCTGAGCCCCATGTTGCTGGGCGCGCTGCGTTTTGCTGCCGCGTCGCTGCCGTTTCTGTGGTGGGTGGGGCGCCCGCCGCTGCCTTGGCGTTATGTGCTGGCCTATGGGCTGGCGCAGGGGCTGGGGCAGTTCGGCTTTTTGTTTTGGGGGCTGCAGCTGGGCATGACGGCGGGCATGGCCTCGGTGGTGATGCAGATGCAGGCCTTTTTCACCCTGTTGCTGGCCGCGCCTATTCTGGGTGAGCGGGCGCGCAGCTGGCAGTGGGCTGGCTTGGTGCTGGCGTTGGGCGGCCTGCTGGCCATTGCCAGTGCGCATGGCGAGGGGCCGGGCCAAATGACACTGGTGGGGCTGGTGCTCACGGCCAGTGCGGCCTTTATGTGGGCGGTGTCCAACATCGTGGTGCGGCTGGCGGCCCGCCATGGCAGCTACGAGCCCTTTCCCTTCATTGTGTGGACGAGCGTGGTGCCCATCTTGCCCTTCACCGGCTTGGCGTTGTGGGCAGATGGTTGGGATGCTGTGGTGTCCCAGATCGCCGGGCTGCGCTGGCCAGCGGTGGCTTCGGTGCTGTATTTGGCTTGGCTTGCCACCCTGTTGGCCTACACGCTGTGGACGCGCTTGCTGCAGCGCCACACGGCGGGCAAGGTCACACCGTTTTCCTTGTTGGTACCGGTGGTGGGGCTGGCTGCTGCCGCACTGGCGTTTGGAGAAGTGCCCAAATTGCTGCAGTGGCTGGGAACTGGGGCGGTGTTGCTGGGGCTGCTGGTGAACCAAGCCGGGCAGTGGTGGGCGGCGCGCAAAACGCGCGCGTAGTGCGGTTCAGGCGCGATTCTGCGGCTGCAACAGCACCACCAGTGCGCCTGCGCCGCCTTGCGCGGGCTGCGCCTGTACAAAAGCCACTACCTCGCTTTTTTGCACCAGCCACTTGTGCACTTTGTCCTTGAGCACCGGCGCCTTGCCGGGCGAGCCCAGGCCCTTGCCGTGCACCACGCGCACGCAGCGAATGCCTTGTTTGTGCGCCTCGCGGATGAAGGCGCCGAGCGCTTCGCGCGCCTCGTCGCTGCGGTAGCCGTGCAGGTCAATCTGCTTCTGGATACTCCACTTGCCTTTGCGCAGCTTTTGCGTCACATCGGTGCCCACGCCGGGGCGGCGAAAGCTCAGGTGTTCGTCGGTGTCCAGCAGCGTGGTCACATCCACCTCGTCGCTCAGCGCTTCTTGCAGGGCCGCAGCGTCATCCAGCATTTGTTGCTTGGGAATCGGTTTGGGCGGCTCAGGCGCCAGCTTGGCGCGTTGGGGCGGCTCCAGCGGTTTCACCTTGCCAATGGCCGCTTGAAACAGGTTGCTGGCAGCAGCTTTGCGTTTGGCCTCGGCTGCCTTCTGGGCGGCCAGCGCGGCTTCGCGCGCGGCTTGCGCTTCGATTTCTTTTTTGACCAGTTTCAGGTCAGACAGGGCGTTGATCTTCATGGCTGCCCTTTATATGAGTCCGGTCTCGGCCATGGACAGTGCCTGGCCGGGCCCGACGATGATGTGGTCCAGCACCCGCACATCCACCAGGGCGAGCGCGGCCTTGAGCGTTTGCGTGAGCGCCTCGTCGGCACGGCTGGGCTGCACGCTGCCGCTGGGGTGGTTGTGCGCCAGCACCACGGCGGCTGCGCTGTGGTGCAGCGCGCGGATCACCACCTCGCGCGGGTACACGCTGGTTTGCGTGAGCGTGCCGCGAAACAGCTCTTCCATGGCCAGCAGCTTGTTCTGGCTATCCAGAAACAGCACCGCAAACACCTCATGCCCTTTGGCGGCCAGGTGCAGCTGCAGGTAGTGCTTGACGGCTTGTGGGTCGGCAAACACCTCGCGCTCTTGCAGGCGCTGCGCCATGGCGCGGCGGGCGAGCTCCAGCACCGCCACAATCTCGGCCCGCTTGGCCGGCCCCAGGCCTTTGACGCGCTTGAGGTCGTCTGCCGTGGCGTGCAGCAAGCCAGCTATACCTCCAAACCCGCCCTGGCCCCCGTCCGTATTGCGCGAGATGCTATCTTTTTTGAGTTGCAACAGCTCCTCGGCCATCTGCAACACGCCTTTGCCCGCAATGCCGGTGCGCAACAAAATCGCCAACAGCTCCGCATCGCTGAGCGCCCCAGGGCCGCGCGCAAGCAACTTCTCGCGCGGTTGGGCTTCCAGGGGGAGGTCTTTGAGGGGCATGGCAGCGTGGGCTGTGCAGGGGTGAATTCAGGGCTAAGCCCTGGCCTGATGGGGTCATCGGGGCTGGCTTTCTACAATAGAGGCCAGTTTATCGGGACTTTTATGACCAGCACGCTTCCCCGGGTTCAGCCGGGCTCCTTTCTCACCTTGCATTACCGCCTGGGCGGCCCGGCCGGGGACATCATCAACACCTTTACCGGCAAGCCCGCCACGCTGAGCTTGGGCACTGGCGAACTCTCGCCTGCGGTTGAGGCTTGCTTGATGGACATGGAAGAGGGCGCCCGCGCCACCTTTGAGCTGCCTGCAGGCGCCGCCTTCGGTGAGCGCAACCCCGACATGCAGCAATGGCTGGCGCGCAAGGTGCTCACGCAAATGGGCGACCCGCTGGAGACCTACAACGTGGGCGATGTGGTGCAGTTCCCCACCCCCGATGGCCAGGGGCAGTTTGCCGGTGTAGTGCTGCAACTGCGCGGCGAAGGCGCAGAGCGCGCGGTGTTGTTCGACTTCAACCACCCGCTGGCTGGCCAGCCGGTGACCTTTGAAGTGCAGCTGATTGGGGTGTTATGACTGCGCCGGTATTGCCGCAAGAAATCCTTCTGGCCGAGCCGCGCGGTTTTTGTGCCGGTGTGGACCGCGCCATTGAGATTGTGGAGAAGGCCTTGGCCAAGTTCGGCCGGCCCATTTATGTGCGCCACGAGATCGTGCACAACACCTATGTGGTGAACGACCTCAAAGAACGCGGCGCCATCTTCATCGAAGAGCTGGACGATGTACCCCCGGGTGCCACGCTGGTGTTCTCGGCCCATGGCGTGAGCCAGGCCATCCAGAAAGAGGCGGAGCGCCGCGGCTTCCAGATTTTTGACGCCACTTGCCCACTGGTGACCAAGGTGCACGTGGAAGTGGCCAAGCTGCACAAAGAGGGCTACGAGTTTGTGATGATCGGCCACAAGGGCCACCCGGAGGTGGAGGGCACCATGGGGCAGCTCGACAGTGGCATCCACTTGGTGGAAGACGTGGCCGATGTGGCCCGCATCCAGCCCACGCAAACTGACAAACTGGCGGTGGTGACGCAGACCACCTTGAGCGTGGACGACGCGGCAGAGATCACGGCTGCCGTAGTCGCCCGCTTTCCGCGTATTCAAAAACCCAAGATGCAAGACATCTGCTACGCCACCCAGAACCGCCAGGACGCGGTGAAGGTGATGAGCCCGCAGGTGGACATCGTCATCGTGGTGGGCAGCCCCACCAGTTCCAACAGCAACCGCCTGCGCGAAGTGGCCAAAAAACTGGGCACCGAGAGCTACATGGTGGACAACGCGGACGAGCTGCAACCCGAATGGTTTGAAGGCCGATCCCGTGTGGGCCTGACCGCCGGTGCCTCTGCCCCCGAGGTGCTGGTGAAGGCAGTGATCGACCGCATCAAGGCGCTGGGCGCCGTGTCGGTGCGCAAGATGGACGGCATTGAAGAAACCGTGAAGTTCCCGCTGCCCAAGGGGCTGAAGCTGGACGCGTGAGCACAGCGTTGTTTGCTATTAAAAAAGTAGCTGCTTGCGCAATAGAATAGGGCGCTAGAGCCTGATTTGACTTAAAAAGTACGAGAACACCATGTTAGACATTACCCTGCTGCGCAAAGACCTGGATTCGGTGGTCGCCCGCCTGCTGACGCGCAAGAACCCCCAAGCCTTCCTGAATGTGGACGCCTTCACCGCGCTGGAAGCCGAGCGCAAGACCATCCAGATGCGTACCGAAGAGATGCAGGCCAAGCGCAACAGCGTGAGCAAGCAAATCGGCATGCTCAAAGGCAAGGGCCAACACGCTGAGGCCGACGCTGCCATGGCCGAAGTGAGCACCCTGAAAGTCGAGCTGGAGGCCTCTGCCACCCGCCTCGACGCTATCCAGGCTGAGATGGAAAAAATGCTGCTGGCCGTGCCCAACCTGCCGCACGAGAGCGTGCCCGTGGGCGCGGATGAGTCCGGCAATGTGGTGGTGCGCAGCTGGGGTACACCCAAGACCTATGACTTTGAAGTCAAGGACCATGTGGACCTCGGCCAGCCGCTGGGCTTGGACTTCGAGATGGGCGTGAAGCTGACCGGTTCACGCTTCACCGTGATGAAGGGCCAGATCGCCCGCCTGCACCGTGCACTCGCCCAGTTCATGCTGGACGTGCAGACCAACGAACACGGCTACACCGAGTGCTACACGCCCTACATCGTCAACGGCGACAGCCTGCGCGGCACTGGCCAGTTGCCCAAGTTTGAGGAAGACCTGTTCGCGGCCAAAAAGGGCGGGCAGGAGGGGGGCGATGAGAATGTGGACCTCTACCTGATCCCCACCAGCGAAGTGCCGCTGACCAACTTTGTGCGCGATGTGGTGTCCGCTGAATCCGATCTGCCGATCAAGCTGACCGCGCACACCCCCTGCTTCCGCTCGGAAGCCGGCAGCGCCGGACGCGACACGCGCGGCCTGATCCGCCAGCACCAGTTCGACAAGGTGGAGATGGTGCAGATCGTGCACCCCGAGAAGAGCTACGAAGCATTGGAAGCCATGACCGGCCACGCCGAAGCGATCTTGCAAAAGCTGGGTCTGCCCTACCGCGTGATGAGCCTGTGCACCGGCGACATGGGCTTTGGCGCCAGCAAGACCTATGACCTGGAAGTGTGGTTGCCCGCGCAAAACACCTACCGCGAAATCAGCTCGGTGTCCAACTGCGAAGCCTTCCAGGCCCGCCGCCTGCAGGCCCGCTTCAAGAACGCCCAGGGCAAGAACGAGCTGGTGCACACCTTGAACGGCTCCGGCCTGGCCGTGGGCCGCGCGCTGGTGGCCGTGCTGGAAAACCACCAGAACGCCGACGGCAGCATCACCGTGCCGGAGGTGCTGCGGCCGTACATGGGCGGACTGGCGCTGCTCAAGGCCTGAGCCGGTTGGGCAGGCCGCTGAGCCTGCTAGAATCACGCCGTCGTTTCGACCGACACGAATTCAGGAGAAGTGGCAGAGTGGTCGAATGTACCTGACTCGAAATCAGGCGTGTCGCAAGGCACCGAGGGTTCGAATCCCTCCTTCTCCGCCAGACCATTGACTTCCAACTGGCTATGTACAGCGGAAGTTGCTGAAGCCCCGCCTTGTGCGGGGTTTTTAACTGGGCTTCTGGCTGGGGCGTTTTCCGGGATGGCGTTTTCAACATATTCGCACTGACATCGGCTTACATTGCGTTTAGCAGCGATGAAAGTATCAGCGTGATATACTAAGCAGATACAAGACATTACGTTGAACCCTATTCAGAGCTGCATGATCCAGTAATTGATCAGGAAGGCCAGGTATTGGTCAAGTTTGAGTGTTGGGAGGTGGATATCAGTGACGTGATTCCCCATGGCATTCGCTACTCACTTCACCCTGCATGCCCCGAGTGGTGGCGAGATCTTGGGATATGACAACGCGCATGCAGGTCAAATGAGGTAAGAAAAGTATTCGGGGCAAAGGTTGACGTTCCAATGTCCTAAGCACCGACGTTGCCGACAAAGATTATTGCCTATGTGTTTCCAGGATGCGCATCAGTTGATGTCGGATTTCTTCAGAAGTTGATTCGGTGCTCAAGAGGTGAAATCAAAATGGGGTCATCAAGATTGGCATTGCGCCACAGGAAAAAAATTCGCGAGCGTAATGACCCAGCCCGTCGCAAAAGGGCGAACTCAAACTAAAGGCCATCGGACCCCAGATCTGGTTTACGTCGAGGTTCGATCAATGACGCGCCGGCATCCTCCATCGTGTTGTAGAAAGCAATGCGTAATACTTCT
>NZ_JAXHOL010000032.1:0-104227 GCF_034519335.1 Rhodoferax sp. | reverse complement strand
CTGACGCGGTGGTTGGTCCTCACGGGCCGCCACCGCTTTTTTGTGGACGAATGGCTTGCGCAATGTGGGTTAGAGGCCAAGCCTTTGGGCTGGGGAATGTTCCCCGGACTTGAAGGAGAAACCTCATGACCGAACTACGTCAACGCATGATGGACGCGATGGTGCAGCGTGGCTTTGCACAGCGCACCCAAGAGACCTATGTGCAAGCCATCCGCCGCATGGCCAAACACTACCGGCGCGACCCCGCAAGCTACACCCCTGAAGAAGTGCAGGCCTACCTGCTGCACATGGTCAAAGAGCGCAAGCTCTCCTACAGCAGCATGAACCAGGCAGCGTGCGCTGCGCAATTCCTGTTCCAAACGGTCTTGGGCCATGGGCGCGAACAGTTCCACATCCCCTTTGCCAAAGTCCCCGCTCGCCAACCCGAGCTGTTGGGGCGCGAAGAAATCTCCCGCCTGTTCGCTGGCTGCACCCACCCCGGCAGACGCGCACTGCTGCAAACCATCTATGCCACGGGCCTGCGAGTGTCCGAAGCCTGCGCTTTGAAGGTCAGTGACATCGACAGCGCACCAGACCGCATGTGTGTGCGAGTCGCTAGTGGCAAAGGAGGCAAGGGCCGCTACAGCATCCTGAGCCCTACGCCGCTGGAGGTCTTGCGCCAATACGCGCGTACCTACCACCCCAAGACCTGGTTGTTTGCGGAATCCACAGGCAAGCGCCCCATGTTTGCAGAGATGGCCCAGCGTGCCTACCGGGCAGCCAGCGCACAAGCCGGTATCACCAAGACCGGCGGCATCCACACCCTGCGCCACTGCTTTGCGACCCACCTGCTCGAAGGCGGCGTAGACCTCTACACCATCCAAAAGCTTCTGGGCCACACCCACATCGCCACCACCGGGCGCTACTTGCACCTCATCAGCCCGCAGTTCAAGCCCCCCAAAGACACAGACCCGCTGGACCTGCTGGCAGGCCTGCGCCATCTATAGCCTGACTCCCACCACGTCAGTACAGCCATGGCTGCCACCGTGGCCCAAGTACTGCGCCACTTTGGTGCGCAGTACCTGGCAACCCACGCCCTGAACACCCCCCAGGCCAAAGCCTGGCGGGGCATCGTTGCCTGCCGCACCGCCGCGCTGGGCGGGCAACAGCTGGCCTGTGATGCCTGCGAGCACCGCCACTGGCAATACCACTCCTGCCGCAACCGCCACTGCCCGCAATGTGGTGCCCGCGCCAAAGACGCCTGGCTGCAAGGCAGACTGGCCGAGCTATTGCCTGTGCCATACGCCCATCTGGTATTCACCTTGCCGCACAGCTTGAATGGCTTGTACACAGCGCACCCGCGCTGGGTCATTGACACCTTGTTTGCCTGCACGGCACAGACGCTGGCGGAGTTTGCGGGCAATGCGAGGTGGATGGGGACCCGTGATGGCACGCCAGCCTTCAGTCTGGTGTTGCACACCTGGACGCAGGACCTGCGCCTGCATATCCATGTGCACGCCGTCATGGCCTGTGGGGTGCTGGCAAAGGATGAGGGCAATGGCTGCCAGTGGCGCACCCCCACGCGCAAGCCCGACTTCCTGTTCCCTGTACAGGCACTCTCCAAGGTGTTTCGGGGCAAGTTCTTAGCCGCGTTGACACACACCCATGACAGGGGCGACCTACCCCATGACCCGCAAGGCCAAGCCCAAGCCTGGCGAGACAGGCAACGTCAGCTCTACCGGCACGACTGGGTGGTCTATGCCAAGACGCCGATGGGTGGGCCTGCACAGGTGCTGGAGTACCTGAGCCGCTACACGCACCGCACCGCCATCAGCAACGAGCGCATCCGCGCCATCAGTGCCGAAGAAGTCGCCTTCACCGTGCGCAGCAACGACCAAGGCGGCAAGCGACTGGAGCGATTACGCGGCGTGGAGTTTGTACGCCGCTTCCTGCTGCACGTGCTGCCAAGCGGCATCAAACGCATCCGTCACTACGGGGTCCTGGCCCCAGGCTGCAAAGCGGTCAAACTCAGTGCCGCCCGGCTGGCCTTGCATATGCCGACACAGAGCCCACAGGCCATGGAGTCGGCCCAAGGGTTCATGGCACGCGTGGCCCAGATGGATGTGGGGCTGTGCCCGTGCTGCAAGCTGGGGCGACTGCAAGTCATTGCCGTACTGGTGGGGCAAGCCAGCTTGCCTGTGCCCGCAGATGCAGTGGCACAACACAGTCGAGGGCCGCCGTGAGTCGGGTTGTACGCCTGGGTTTGCAATGGCGGCTGCATGGGCTGGGTGAGGTGCTGCGCGCTGTGTGGGGCAGGCCAAACCGGCGTGACGAGATACGCCTGCAAGGGCCGAGTTGCCTTGTGAACAACGCCCGTTGCACCCGATGTTGCCTGCTCGACATCACATAAAGTCCGGCCATAATCTGATGCAACAAGGCGGGTGAAGCTTACAAACCCCTATCGCGACTGCCTCAGCAGGCGGTTCAGTCCAACATGGTTTATCTGCCGCAGGAGGTGATCTTGGTTTCTACAGGCTTGGCCTCGCGGCAGATAAACGCTGATCGTTCGTTCTAATTCATCGTGGTATGCCCTAAACTCGCAACGTAAATAAGAGCAGGAACAATTGGGAATGGGCGTTCAAGCTACCGTAGTTTTCACCGATTTGCACGGCAGTACCGGGGTGTTTGAATCGTTGGGGAATGCTCGCGCCACGGAATCTGTCACCCAAATCACGGCGTGGATAGCCAATGAATCTGAGCGACATGGCGGTCGTTTGGTAAAAACGTTGGGGGACGGCGTCATGCTCGTTTTTTCAGACCCTAGTCGCGCTGTATCTGCCGTCGTCGAAATTCAAAGGCTGCATCACAAGAGGACGATGCGCCAGCAGTCCGATCTACGTTTACCAATTCGAATTGGCTTGGCTTCTGGCGAGGTTGAAATGGTGGCAGATGACTGTTATGGGGATGCTGTCAATGTTGCGTCACGTTTGTGCGATCTTTGTGGTCCCCACCAAATCTGGGCTAGCGCGAACGCCCTGGATTCGGTTCTCGAAGTACGCGGTAGTAATTTCCGAATGCTCGGTCCGATTCACATTCGCGGGCGCGCCGAACCATGTAATGTGTTTCAGATCGAATGGCGTGAGGAAGAGCCCTCTGATTTCTTGACGATGCAGGCCCAGTTGAATCCAGATGATCTCTTGGGTTCTGAAGATGCCTTGGGCCGTGAGGTCGTGCTCCAGTGGATGGATATCGTCAAGAGTTTTAAATCGTTTGAGTTGCCCATTCATATTGGGCGCGTCAAGAATGTTGAGTTTGTTGTCAACGATCCTCGAGTTTCGCGGACTCACGCTCGCCTGGAATGGCGCAATGGATGTGTGATGTTCGTGGATGTAAGCAGCTACGGCAGTTGGGTTAGATTTTCTGAAGCAGGTGGAGCCGACGTTTTATTGCGTAGAGAGGAGTGTGTGTTGCATGGCAAGGGTGAATTGGCTTTGGGCGCATCGTTTTCTGACCTCAGCGTTCCAACTGTTGCATTTACGATTCGATAGGCAATATTGACTTTTGCGACAGACTAAGTTTACATAATATACATCGTATAAAGTACACTTACCGCAGAGGAAAGATAGACAAAGACGTGTCGGGGCTCCACTGGAAGACACCGCGCCATGCTCTAGTGCTTTCCATCGCTTCAAAACGATGTACCGCCAGATGGGCTTAGACCGCACTGCAGCCGCGAAGCTTCTTCACGTCTCCGAGCGCACTTTGCATAACTGGGAAACTGGTGTGCACGAGATACCGTACAGCGCCTACAAGCTCCTGCGCCTGCTGGGCCACACCGAGCTGCCCGGTGCATGGTCCGGCTGGCACATTGCAGCCGGCCAGCTCTGGTCCCCCGAGGGCCACGGCTTCAAACCCGCCGATTCGTCCTGGTGGTCGGCGCTGTGCCGCCGCGCAGCGCTGTTTCATGAGCTGGCACGGGAAAACCAGCAGCTCAAGCAGCGGCTGCGGGAGCTGGCTCCGGCGACGACGGGGGCCGACGGCAAGCGGAGCGCGGCGGCCACCGGCGATGCTGGTGCCGAGAGTGAAGTGCTAGTAACACTTCACCTTAGTGCCAAAAAGCACACCGCCCCGGTCAGTAATTGCCCCGCCAGAGTCCGGTACAACCTGCCCAAATCACTGTTTACAACCACAGTAAAAGGGGGCAAGGCATGAGAACCAATAGCGAGCACTACCGGGCTTACAAAGCCCGCAAACGCGATGGCCTCCAGACCGTCCAGCAGCAGCTGCGGGAGTTCTTCGCCGAGGCCTTGATTGAGGCATTCACCGATCAGGTGCTGGCCGAGGCCCACCAAGTGGGCGGCTGCTGGCCTACCGGGCGCGAGGCGCAGGCTGCGGTGCAGCGCGTGGGCGGCCTTGCGAGCGAGGTAGCGCAGGACTGACGGCCCCAGTACCCGGCCTACAAAAAAGTGGTCCCTGCAAGCGCGGCAAACGCTTCAGGGACCGTGACCAGCGCTGATGAAGGCAACGCCAATGGCCACGATTCTACGCACTGACCCGGTTACCGCCAAGGGCAGCGGCGCGCGCCGGGCTTGGGGTATGGGGGGCACCCCCATGGCCTGCAGGAAAGCAGGCTTACCAAACATAAGGGGTACCCGCACGCCCTGCCCCGTGGAGCCTGTGCCTGCACGCCCAAGTGCTGCACCGCGTAAGGGGCGCGGCCTGCAGCTGCCTAGCTTCGCGGGCGGGGTCTATGTCTGCAAATCCGCCTCCTCGCGCCCTGTAAAACGGCTGTTTACAGCGGCGCACACTCCCTTTTTTTATAGCAAAAAATGAAGGTTCTTCGATGGTTCCAGACGCATACACTTGTATACATCGCATGAAGTGTTTCGCGGATTCTTTACCATGTTCCTTTCAAGCGCCGGCCTCGTATAAAGGCAGCAATGATCGCTGTGGAATCAGATTTTTTTACGCGTTCGGAAAAGTCTATGGCTGTTAATCCCAAGTCATTCTTAATCGTCGGGTCTGCGCCAGCTTCCAGCAACATCTTGACTGCAGAAGCGTTGCCATACATTGCGGCCATCATCAACGGGGTTGTCCCGTTTGGCGAAGCTGCATCGATATAAGCATGTTGCTCCAGCAATAGCTGCATCACCGGAATATGACTTTCGGTTGCGGCGTAATGCAGTGGTGTCCAGCCCGGTTTGTTCACGTCTGCATCGCGTTCTATGAGCTGCGCACATATTTCAAGATAACCGCGCAAAGCAGCCAGCATCAAAGGGCTCTCGTCTTGAGCATTGCGAACTTCAATTTTGAGGTCTGGATGGCGGATTAACGTATCAGCGGCTTGAGGGGCAGGAACTTTCAATGCCACTAGAAGCGCCGGAACGCCTTTGGGATTGGGGGTGTTGGGATCAAAACCGCGCTCCAGCAGCTGTGCAATCACGATCGCATTGTCTGCCTCAAGTGCAGTAAAAAAGTCTTCATAAGAACCCGCCCTTGCAGCACTAAGCCCAACAAAAACAAATAGATATAAAGATTTTCTAAACCAATTTCTCATTGAATATTTGGTTTAAACAGGGTGTCAAAATTCGCACTTGTGGTGTGCGCTATCGTTTCCACATCGCAGGCTTTAAGGGTCGCCAATGTTTGCGCGACGTAGGGCACATAAGCCGGATTATTGGTTCTCCCACGGTAAGGGACTGGAGCGAGATAGGGGCTGTCCGTTTCAATCAACAGGCGCTCCATAGGAACCAACGCTGCCACATCGCGAATGGCTTGGGCGCTTTTGAAAGTCAGGATGCCAGAAAAAGAGATATAAAACCCGAGATCCAATGCGGCTTTTGCCACAGCTGCATCTTCTGTAAAACAATGGAAAACACCGCCCGCGCACCCTACCCCGCCGGTCTCACCTTGTTCTCTCAACAGTGAGAGGGTGTCTTCCGAGGCATTGCGGGTGTGGATGACCAAGGGCTTTTGCAAGAGGCGTGCCGCCTGAATATGCCGCCTAAAACGTTCCCGTTGCCATTCCATATCAGCAACAGTACGTTCACCCAAGCGGTAATAATCCAGACCAGTTTCACCTATGGCAAGCACCTTGGGCAAGGAACCAAGGCGCACCAGTTCTTCAACGTTAGGCTCGGTAACCCCTTCGTTGTCCGGGTGAACACCTGCACTTGCCCAAATGTGAGGGGTGGCGGTAGCCAGTGCGTGAACGGCCGGAAACTCTTCCAGCGTGGTGCAGATGCACAAGGCTCGGCCAACCTGGGCCTGTGTCATGGCCACTTGAATCGCAGGCCAATCAGCCACCAACTCCGGGAAAGTCAGGTGGCAGTGGGAATCGGTAAACATGGGGGTCCAACTATCAAAAAGGCAACGGCTCCAAGGCTGCCGGTGCAAGAAACCAGCGTCACACGGTTTGGGTGGGCCGCTCGGATGCCATATGCGCACCCAAGATTTCTTCAATTTTTAACTTGAGCTGTCGCGACTTCTCATCTTTTGGGAAAAGAATGCCGACACCTTGGGTTCTTCCGCCCGACGCTTTGGGCGGCGTGACCCACGCCACCTTGCCCGCAACAGGATAACGTTGCACATCTTCCGGCAAGGACAACAACACGTACACATCATCACCCAACGCGTATTCACGGGTGGTCGGGATGAAAACACCACCTTCCGTGAACATTGGAATATAGGCCGCGTAAAGTGCAGCTTTCTCTTTGATAGAGAGCTGAATAACGCTCGGACGGGCGGTTGCTGGGTTGGTGCTCATGTTTGCTGCTCAATGTCCTGAGTTTAGGGCGGATTGGGCTTGTCCCACAAGCGCCTCGGCCATCAGGCCCGCATTAAATGGATGCTCCATGGTTTTCATAGCGACTGAAAGTGATTTGCTCCATGCGCCGAGTACCTGAATTGATATGCGCAGACTCCCCAAATCCTTGGGTTCGAAGAAGCGTGGGGCCGCGCCGCATTGTTTTGCCATCAGATCATGGCAAAGCTTGTGCTGGGCATCGATAACCTGGGCAGCTGTCCAGTCCTTGACTGATGAAACATCACCATGGGCCATAGCACGTGGGAACGCTGCCCAGGCCAACGGGTTGCGTCCGGACTCGGCAAACATGACAGCATCGGCAGGTCTGCCTCCTGTCGCTTGCAGCAGGAGCCGCGCATGGTTGGCATCCATGCCATGGGACTGCAACCATTGTGCGCCCTGCTCTTCACTCGGCCATACCATGGTGTGGCCGATGCAGCGACTACGGATGGTTGGCAATAGCTGGTGGGCCGATTCACTGGCCAATACAAATCGCATATCGCCAGCGGGTTCTTCCAGTGTTTTTAGCAGGGCATTGGCAGTGATCGCGTTCATGTTTTCCGCTGGAAAGACAACGACGACTTTGCCGCGCCCACGCGCACTCGTACGCTGGGCAAATTCGACAGCGTCGCGCATGGCATCCACGCGGATTTCTTTGCTGGCTTTGCGCTTCTTGTCGTCGATTTCACCCTGCGCCTTTTCGCTCAATGGCCAGCCCAATTCCATCATGGTGGTCTCGGGCATCAGCATGCACAGGTCTGCGTGTGTGCGAACGTCCACGGCGTGGCAGCTGCTGCAGCTTCCACAAGATCCCTGCGAACCAGGGTTCTCGCATAACCAGGTGCGAGCCAATTCCAGTGCCAACGGATATTGGCCCAACCCAGATGGCCCCTGTAGCAACCATGCATGCCCACGTTGCTTGAGCAAAGCTTGCAACTGCGCCTGTATCCAAGGAGCCAAACCTTGTGCGCTTGGCCCATTCATGGAAGCAACACTCCCCGCGACTGCAATGCAGCTCTGACGTCTTGCCAGACGGCCGCGGGGGTCTGGTGTGCCTCAATACGGACAAAGCGTGCGGGGTCGTTTGCTTGCCGGCGCGCGTAGCCCTGGGCGACGCTTTCAAAAAATGCAACCGGTTGTGACTCGAACTTGTCAGGCACGCGGGCACCAGCCAGCCTCTCGGCAGCCACCGCGGGTGGCAAATCAAACCAGACGGTCGTATGGGGCTGTAGCAAACCGCCGTGCCCATGGCTTTGTACCCACTGCTCCAGCTGTTGTAGCACGAGCCAGTCAAATCCACGCCCGCCGCCCTGGTAAGCGAACGTTGCGTCGGTAAAACGGTCGCACAGGACCACATCGCCGCGCTCCAATGCGGGCACGATGACGCGCTGCACATGGTCCCGGCGTGCGGCGAACACCAGCAAGGCCTCGGTCATCGGGTCCATGCTGTCATTGAGCACCATGTTGCGCAGTTGCTCGGCCAATGGCGTGCCACCGGGCTCCCGGGTCAAGGTCAGCGCCCGGCCCTGGGCGCGCAAAGCATCGGCCAGTGCCTGAATATGGGTGGATTTACCCGCCCCGTCTATGCCCTCAAAACTGATGAAAAGTCCGCTCATGCCATCCCTGTGCTCGCGCCCGGCTATTGGCCGCGCTGGTATTTGTTAACTGCTCTATTGTGCGCGTCCAGCGATTCGCTGAACTCGCTGCTGCCGTCCCCACGGGCTACAAAATACAGCGCCTTGCTAGCCGCCGGCTGCACGGCCGCCAACAGCGCGGTTTTACCCGGCATGGAAATAGGGCTGGGAGGCAAGCCCTCCCGGGTGTAGGTGTTGTAAGGGGTATCAGCCACCAAATCGGCGCGGCGCAGATTGCCGTCAAACGACTCCCCCAGACCGTAAATCACGGTGGGATCGGTTTGCAATCGCATACCTATCAAAAGTCGGTTGTTAAAAACCGCTGAAATCAAGCCTTGGTCGCTGGCTCTGCCCGTTTCTTTTTCAATGATGCTGGCCAACACCAAGGCATCTTCAGGGGTCTTCAGTGGCACCTGGGGATTTCGAAGCGACCACGCCGCCTCAAGTTGTTGGTCCATGGCGCGCATGGCCCGTTGCAAAACCGCAATATCGCTAGAACCTTTGGCGTAGCTGTAGGTATCCGGGAAAAATCGACCTTCCGGGTGAAGATTAGGGAGTCCCAGTTGGCCCATCAGCTCTTGGGCACTCAGTGGGGCGCTGTCAGGTTTCAGGTGTTGGGCTTTGCGCAAAGCTTCACGCACTTGTACAAAGGTCCAGCCCTCTACCAAGGTTACATTGCGCAGCGCTTGGTCCCCATTCACGAACTTGTGCAGCAGACTCTGGGGTGTGGTACCTGCTTCCAGTTCGTAACTCCCCGCCTTGATCGCACGCGACTGACCCGAGAGGCGGAACCACCAGTACAAAAGACTTGGGTTCGCATGCACCCCAGCTTCGGCCAGCGAATTTGCCACTTGGCGGGCGCTGGAGCCGGGAGCAATGGATACATCTACGACTGGCGTGTCCAAGTCCAAAGGCGACTGAACCCAGCTATAGCCCACCCCCAGCAACCCCAAAACGGTGAGCACCACCGCAGCAAGAAACAAGCGCACAGCCCTACTTCCAGTCAGTCATCAAGAGCGGAATCATAATTCAGCCATGAGCACCCAGCCTACTCCCGAACCATCCCTTGCCCCCCTGAATGGCGTGACCCGCTTGGACCATCTGGGTGTGATCCAGATCGAAGGGGAAGACGCCGCAAAATTCATTCACAGCCAGCTCACGCAAGACTTCGCTTTGCTGGACTTACACCACGCTCGCTTGGCCGCCTTTTGTTCAGCCAAAGGGCGTATGCAAGCCAGTTTTATTGGGTTCAAGCGCCCGTCAGGAGAGATCCTACTGGTCTGCAGCCGGGACCTGCTGGCGCCCACCCTCAAACGCCTGTCCATGTTTGTAATGCGCGCCAAAGCCCGGTTGAGTGACGCAAGTGAACGCTTCTCCCTCTATGGGCTGACTGGGATTGCTATTAAAACGATAGCTGTTGGCGCAGAATCCGTATGGTCAAAAGCTGATTTTGATACTGAAACCGTCATCAACCTTTATCCGGCAGAGGGGGTTCCGCGCCAGTTGCGGGTAGCCCCGTCCGAGTTGTCGCCACCGACTGGCGATGCGGTGACTTTGGACCATTGGCTGTGGAGCGAGGTGCGCAGCGGCGTCGCAACGCTGACGCAGCCCGTGTTCGAGGCGTTTGTGCCCCAAATGCTGAATTACGAGTCGGTGGGTGGCGTTAACTTCAAGAAAGGGTGCTACCCCGGCCAAGAGGTGGTCGCACGCAGCCAATTTCGGGGCACACTCAAGCGCCGGGCGTTCGTAGTGCACAGCCCCAACGTGTTGCAACCGGGCCAAGAAATTGTCACCGCTGCGGACCCCGCACAGCCCGTTGGAACAGTGGTGCAGGCTGCTACGGCGCCCGGCGGCGGCGCAGATGCCATCGTTTCATTGCAACTGGCAGCGCTGGAAAGCGGCCCTTTGCTCGCCGCTGGCTTCACTTTGCAGCTGCTGCCCCTGCCCTATCCTTTGCTTGAAGACATATAAAGCACTGATTTTCTGCGAGTTGCCGCCACGGGACTGTTGGCTGGATTCATAATAAACACGCCAATCAACGCGTCGGGAAGGGATCGTTTGTTTATGTCAACGCCGCTTAGCAAAGAAGAAGCATTCGCCCGGCTGGGCGCCATCACCCGGGAAATGCACGAAGCGTTGACGGTGTTGGGCGGAAATCAGCTGCATTCGATCGTCGAAGAAATCCCGAATGCCCGTGACCGCCTGGCCTATGTAGGCAAGATGACCGAAGACGCGGCCAACAAGGTACTGACCTTGGTAGAAACAGCCAAACCGGAATGTGATGATTTGGCCAGCCGTGGCGTGGATTTGGGCGAGTCTTTGTCGCGTCTTGCGGCTTCACCGGACATGAGTGTTGACAAAGCACGCGGGCTGATGGTGGTGTGCGGCAAGTTTGCCCACAGCACCGCCAAGTTCGCAGAGGGCCAAGGGGCGGTTCTCAGCGACATCATGATGGCCCAAGACTTCCAGGACCTTTCCGGGCAGGTGATCAAAAAAGTGATCGACATCATCACCCGCACCGAGATGCAGCTGGTCCAGCTGCTGGTCGACAGCTCGCCGCAGGCGCCAACCGCTGGTGGCCGGGATGGCGGCGGTGAGCCTGTGACAGTGGACAACCATGTGCTCGAAGGCCCCCAAACCGCCGACAGTGCGCTCAAACAGGATGATGTAGACGACTTGTTGGCATCCTTGGGCTTCTGATTACGGCTTCAGGGGCAACACCATTTCTCGGTGGGTGATGCCTGCCTCCACAAACACGGGACCGCGAGGGACAAAACCTTCACCGGCATAGAAGCCCTCAGCGCTGCATTGCGCGTGCAGCATGACTTCGGTGTCCCCGCGCAGCAGCGCAGCCTGCACCAGAGCCCGCAACACCTGCAAGCCAAGGCCACCGCCGCGTAGCACCCGATGGGTTGCCATACGGCCGATGCGGGCTACACCCGGCGCATGCACCAGCATGCGGCCGCTTGCCACCACTTGGCCCAGGGTGTTGTGCACCACCGCATGCACAGCGCTGGCATCGGCCTCATCCCATACCAAGGCCTCGGAAATAGCTTGCTCTTCGACGAATACGGCTCGACGCAACGGCGCTATGCGCGCACCCCAAGTCTGCCAGTCACCAACGGCCGTGCAAGTCAAACTCTGCCCGCCAGACTGTGCCGCAAAAGCTAGGCGCAAGGCCTCCGGCACCGGGCGGGCTGTCTGGGCGGCCGGGTCGGCAAACACATAGAGCAGCTCCCCCGATACCAAGAGCACCTCACCCCGGAAAATGCCCCCCTCAAACACCATGGAGGAATTGCCCACGCGGGTGCAGCGCAGACCAATGTGCAACACATCGTCGTAGCGGGCCGAAGCGTGGTACTCCAACGTGGCTTTCTTGACGTACATGTCTCCTCCCAGCATTGCCATGCTCTCCTGGTAGGGCATGGCCAACGCCCTCCAGTAGTCCCCCATGGCGGTGTCCAGGTACATCAGGTAGTGGGCGTTGAACACAATGTGCTGCATATCCACCTCAGACCAACGGACCCGCAAGGTGTGGAAAAAACGAAAGTCGGAGCGTTGCAGTGCCATGGTGTGGGGATCAATGTGTTGAAAATGCGGCGCGCAGCGCACGGGCCGCATCAGCATGTGCCGTGGCTGCCTCAGGAATGGCACGGCCCATCTTGATGAATTCGTGGACCATGCTACGGTAAATTTCCAGGTCTACGGGCACACTGGCCATACGCAGGCGATCTGCGTAAGCAATGCCTTCGTCCACCAGCGGATCGCACTCGGCCAAACCGACCCAGGCAGGGGCTACACCTGCCAGGTCCACCTCAAAACCATCGCTTCCTTTGCCATCCAGGGGGGCAAAACGCCAGTCGTCGCGGTCCGCCGGGGTGCGAATGTACTGCTCAAAGAAGTAGGTGATGTGTGGCTCTTCAATCACAAACCCTTTGGCAAAGGTGTGATGAGAGGGTGTGTTTTGGTGCCCGGCACAACCGGGGTAAAACAAGAGCTGCAAAGAAAGGTCCAAACCTGCATCACGTGCTTCGATGGCGCAAGCTGCGGCCAGGGTGCCGCCGGCGCTGTCCCCGCCCAAAGCGATCCGGGTGGTGTCCCATTTGCCGTCTGTGCCCGCGCCAGCCGCCCACTGCACCACATCCCAAGCATCGTTGTGGGCCGTGGGAAATTTGCTGTCTGGTGCCAGCCGGTAGTCCACCGACAACACTGCACAACCGGCCAGGTGGGCCAGCCGCCGGCACAAGCCGTCGTGGGTGGCGATACTGCCCACGGTAAACCCGCCACCATGGAAATAAATGAGCACCGGCAATGGGCCGGCCAAGGGGGCGTAGTGGCGTACGGGGATGGGGTGACCGTCACGCGCGGAAACAGTGAAGTCCTCTACCCGCGGCAACTTTTGGGTCGGCAACTCCAGCACATTGGCGCCCGCAGCATAGGCCACACGGGCCTGCGGTGCGCTCAGGGCGTGCATGGGCACATGTCCGGCGCGTGCAATACGGTCCACCACACTGCGCATGGCGGGGGTCAGCAGGGCACGCGGATTGGCGTGGGGGTCATGGTGGTGACTCATGGAGACTGAGGTTCTTGCTACATTGTTTCTTTTGATCCTACACGGCAAACACCATGGCCCTCATCTACTACGTGACCCAGATCCAGTTTGAATGTGGTGCCGTGCGACTGCTTAAGCAAGAGTGCGCCCGTGTGGGCATCACGCGACCGCTCATCGTGACCGATCCGGGCGTGAAAGCAGCAGGCATTCTGCAAAAGGCACTTGATGCTCTGCCCAGCCTGACCGTCGAAGTCTTTGACCAGACGCCCTCGAACCCCACCGAAGTTGCCGTCCGCGCTGCCGCCGCGATGTACCTGGCCAAAGGCTGTGATGGGCTCATTGCCGTGGGCGGCGGCTCCGCCATCGACTGTGCCAAAGGCGTGGCCATTGCGGCCACGCACGAAGGACCGCTAGCCCACTACGCCACCATCGAAGGTGGTTCGGTGCGGATTACCGAACGGGTGGCCCCCATCATTGCCGTACCCACCACCAGCGGCACGGGCAGCGAAGTGGCACGCGGCGCCATCCTCATCGTGGACGACCATCGCAAGCTGGGTTTTCACAGCTGGCACCTGGTGCCCAAGACCGCGATTTGCGACCCAGAACTGACCTTGGGCTTACCCCCCAAACTGACCGCAGCCACCGGCATGGACGCTATTGCGCACTGCATGGAAACCTTCATGGCGTCTTCATTTAACCCGCCAGCCGATGGTATTGCGCTGGACGGACTGGAGCGTGCCTGGGCCCACATAGCCCGCGCCACCCAAAACGGCAACGACGTGGAAGCTCGCACCCAACTCATGAGCGCCAGCATGCAGGGAGCCATGGCCTTCCAGAAAGGACTGGGGTGCGTGCACAGCCTGAGCCATAGCCTGGGCGGCGTGGATCCGCGCTTGCACCACGGCACCCTGAACGCCATGTTTTTGCCGGCGGTCGTGGCCTTCAACGCGCAGGCCGAATCGGTGCAGAAGGACCGGCGATTGCAGCGTATGGCGCACGCTATGGGTCTGGGCTCGGCCAGCGATATTGGCGAAGCGATCATGGACATGAATGCCCGACTGGGCTTGCCCACAGGCTTGGCAGAGATGGGTGTATCGGCCACGCAGTTTGACCAGATCATCACCGGCGCAATGGCCGACCATTGCCACAAAACCAACCCGCGCATTGCTACCGCGGACGAATACCGCGCCATGCTCGAGGCCTCCCTGTGAGGGGCGCCCCGCAGTGCATCCGTTTTGTGTTCGGCCTGAAGTAATCGGTATATAAACGCCCCTCAGGGTTGAAACCGATTTCTTGTGTGTGCCCGAAGGCACCAAAGGGTGAGTCACAAAAAGAATGCAAACATTTTCACTACGGGCCTGGATCAGCCAGGGCACCTACCCACGGCTTTTTATGCCGATTTTTGGCATTATTGTGGTGGTGACTTTGGTGCGCTATCACCTCTTGTTTCAGGCTGAGTTGCAGGAGGCCCACGAACTGCGGCAGGCCCAAATCGCCATGATTGGGCACTATTTGCCGCCGGCCTTGGCCAGCACCAGCGTGTATGGCACTGCATCCGAAGTCCAAGCGGCGCTCACAGCGGCGCTGGACTTTCACCCCGAGCTTCAAGACCTGGTGTGGGCCTTCAACGGCCAAACCTTGCAGGTCAGCCAATCTGCCTTGCATCGCCCCCAAGTTCCTCTGTGGTTTGAGACTTTCGCAAGCATCGCGCCGGTGCGCCAGGATTACTCCGTGGTGCTGCCAGATGGATCACAAGCCACGTTGTCTCTGGTACTGGATGGCAAAGCCTCACTAGAGCAAGCCTGGCGCACCATCGGTACCCAGATGCGTATATCGATTGTCAACGTAGTGACCATTCTGGTCCTGCTGACTCTCTTGCTGCGCGCCAATGCACGCATGCTGGCCCGGCTCAACCAAGCGACCGAAAATTTCCGCTCTGGTGCACTGGATTCCCGCATGGAGGAAAAAGGCACGCTCGAAATGCGCGCCGTGGCACAGGCGTTCAACGCGATGGCCGCACAAATACAGACCTTGGTGGGCTCCCTGCAAGCCACTCGGTCTGAACACAGCGAACAACGCCACTTCACCCACCAGTTCATCAACGCCCTGCCCCTGCCGGTGTTTGTGCGGGGGCACGATGGCACCTGTCTGGGTGTCAACAAAGCCTGGGAAGACTTTTTTCACCAACCTGCCAGTGCTGTGGTGGGCGCGCCCTTGCGTAGCGATTTTGTCGCCATGCCGCATGAGCGCAGCCGCAGGCAGCGACGCGCCCTGCCGCGGCAGGAGAACGAAATTTTGGTGAAAGTGGGAGACCACGAAGTACGTGAAATGGCCTACTTCAAGGCGCCCTTCACACTGACCGATGGCAGCCAAGGCGGCAGCATTGGTGCCTTGGTAGATATCACTGAGCGCAAACTTGCGCAGGAAGCATTGCTGGCCGAAAAAGAACGTGCCGTGATCACCTTGTCTTCGATTGCAGACGCAGTTATCACCACAGACGCCTCCGGACGCATAGAAACCCTGAACGAAGCTGCCCAGTTTTTGACGGGCTACTCCATGGAACAGGCCGGCGGATTCAAGCTCGAAGTGCAACGGCTTGTTGATGGAACTGTAACTGGTTCATAAAAACTTCATGGGGCGTCTTGAAGCCCAGGCACTTTCTGGGACGATGATTGAGGCGATCCATGGCAAAGGCAATGTCCTTTTGCTTGATGGAATCAAAGGCCATCTTCTTTGGGAAGAACTGACGGATAAGACCGTTCATGTTTTCGTTGGCCCCGCGCTCCCAGGAGGCATAGGGATGCGCAAAGAAGAAGTCTGCGTTCAGGGATGAGGCCACACGCTCATGCTGCGCAAACTCCTTGCCATTGTCCGTCGTGAGTGTGTGCACGCAATGTGCGAACGGCTGCAACAAGGCAATCATGGTGTCGCCCACGGCTTGGCCGTCTTGAATGGCACGTGGGCGATCAAAGAATAGCGAGAGGTGCGCTCGTTCATCGTCACCAGCGCCTGCTTCTGCCCTGCACCGATGACCAGATCAGCCTCCCAGTCCCCAAATCTGGCGCGCTGGTCCACGATGTCGGGGCGTAGCTCTATCGAGACCTGATTGGGAATGGTGCCACGCCGCTCACGGCCCCCGTAACGCTTCTTGCGGGCCTTTTGGCAGCGTAGCGTCTGGTGCAAAGTGCCACCGCATCGTTTGTCGGCGTAGATCCGCTGATAGATGCTCTCATGACTGACGCCCGGTTGCCCATTGACTTCAAGGTAGCCGCTGATTTGTTCGGGACTCCAGGCAAGGTCAAGTTTGCTATCCACCACGACCCATATCGCATCAGCAATCCTGCGGCCGTTTTGGCAGGCAGACATACGCTCCTGTGAGAGCTGATGGGCTTGCTTGGGGCGGTAGCCGCGCAAACCCCGGTTGCGGCGCAGCTCCCGACTAATGGTTGACTTGTGGCGCCCCATCAGTTGCGCAATGCTACTTTGGTCATGATGGGCTTTGGCGAGGATGGCAATCTGGTAGCGTTCGTCTTGGGTGAGATGTGTATAGGTCATTCAGGGCAACTTTGACTTGGCGGTCGAGGGGCTCGGATGCTCTCACATCTCGCCCACCCAACCGGTTAATTACAAAGTTGCACTTCGGACTTGAATCCGCGGCCCATTCGCAGCCCTTGTCCAAGGTTTTTTTACTGGACCCCGCCTCGCAACCGCTACCGCAAAATTTGCAGGTGACACAACTGCACGAAGTGGATGCTCCGGTACACGCCATCAACCAATTGTTGTTGCACCGGTCGGGCGAGCGGTATGCGGTTGAGTTCACCGCGGCCCCTATCCGCCAAGGCCAAGGCGCCGCGGTGGGATGTGTGCTCGTCTTCCGTGACGTGACCGAAACCCGGGAGCTGCAGCAAAAAATTTCCTGGCAAGCCCGCCACGATGCACTCACCGGCCTCAACAACCGCAACGCCCTGGCAGAGCGCCTTACCCATGCCCTATTCAAGGCGAGAGAGGCGGGACAAATGTTGGGGATCTGTTTGCTGGATCTGGACCACTTCCAGGCCATCAACGACCACCACGGTGACTGGGCGGGCGACCGCCTGTTGAAAGAGGTGGCACAGCGCCTGCTGGGTTGTGTGTCCGATCCGGGAGACGCGGCCCGCCTGGGCGGCGACGAGTTTGTGGTCTTGCTGCGTGGGCAGACCGAATTGGCGCATATCCAGGCCCAGGTGCTGGCTGTGCTCCAGAGCCTGGCCCAGCCATATGCCATTGATGACCTGTTCATCCACTGCACAGCCAGTGCGGGTGTGGCGGTGTTTCCGCAAGACAATGCCAGCCCGGACACCCTGCTGCGCCACGCTGACCAGGCCATGTACCACGCCAAGCAAGCTGGGCGCGGTTGCCTGCATCTGTTTGATGCCCAACAAGACCACGAGGTGCAAACCAATTACACCCGCCTGGCACGCATGGCACAGGCCCTGGAACAAGCGGAGTTTCGCCTCTACTACCAGCCTAAAGTCCATTTGCGCACCGGCGCGGTGGTGGGCGTTGAAGCCCTCTTGCGCTGGCAGCATCCGCAAGACGGGCTGCTGGCACCCGGAGCATTCTTGCCATGGATGGAGCAGACGGACCTGATCGTGGACACGGGCGAGTGGGTATTGCACCAGGCGTTGGCGCAACTGCAGGCCTGGGCGCAGCAAGGCCACCCTTGGGTGGTCAGTGTCAACATCGCAGCGCGGCATTTCCACCGCAAGGACTTTGTGGAGCGCTTGCGCGAATTGTTGGCCGAATATCCGGCGGCCCCCGTCCGCTTGCTGGAGCTGGAGATTCTGGAGTCAGCCGTGTTGCAGGACATCCAGCACATGCGCGAGGTCATGCAGGGTTGCCAGGCGCTTGGCGTGTGTTTCGCACTGGACGACTTTGGTACCGGTTTTTCTTCGCTTTCTTACCTCAAACGCCTGCCGGCAGAGACCATCAAGATCGACCGCATGTTTGTGGACGGCATCTTGGACGACCCTGAAGATAGCACCTTGGTCAGCGCCATCGTGGCCTTGGCCAATGCGTTTGAACGCAGTGTGATTGCCGAGGGCGTGGAGACGCCAGCCCAAGCGCACAAACTGCTGGCCTTGGGGTGTGAGCTTGGCCAGGGCTATGGCATCGCCAAGCCGATGCCTCCGCAGGACATCGCCATCTGGGCGGTAGCTTATGCGGGGTTTGATGTGGCCGCCTAGCGCAAGCGGCTGGCCAGGGCGGGAGACAGACTGCCCAAAAAGCCCTCCACCGCTTGGGTGTAGTTTCCAGGCAGTCCCAGTTGCTCATTGATCTCGCCGTGGCTCAAATCCTGGGGTAATACTTGGGCTCTCACGCCCAGCCGGGTGGCTTGGGCTGCAAAGTCCCGGGCTTGCCCGCACGACTCTTCCCGCCGGCTGGAACACACGGCCAACAAAGGCTTGGCCCCGGCATGCAGCTGCTGCAGCGGCGAGGTGGCATGCCAAAACGCCGGGTCGGTACCAAAGGCTGGGTTGTAGAGCCGGTAATGTTTGCGCTGCATGATGGAGGCGACATCGAGGGCGGCACTGTCCAGCGCCACCGTACCCAGCCAAGGTTTGGCACCCGCTTCATTGCCCAAGGTCGCAGACGCTGACAGCAAGGCCACCAGATGGGCGCCAGCAGAGTGGCCCATCAAGACAAACTGTTGTGGGTCCGCGCCCCAACTGGCAGCCAGCCCTTGCGCCACGGCCAGAGCTTGGGCCACATCGCGCACCTGGTCCAG
The DNA here is from genome assembly GCF_034519335.1 of Rhodoferax sp. GTDB lineage: Bacteria > Pseudomonadota > Gammaproteobacteria > Burkholderiales > Burkholderiaceae_C > Allorhodoferax. The sequence goes on along the minus strand of NZ_JAXHOL010000032.1, from coordinate 85,490 downwards.
CGGGTCGGCCTCGGGCAAGAGTCGGTTGTTGACCGATACAAAAACCAAGCCTTTGGGTAACCAGCGCGCTGTTTTGTTGTCCACCACGCGCCCCATGCGCTTGTCACCAGTGCGCCACCCACCTCCATGCACCATAAATATCACGGGGGCGGGGCCGCTTCCCTGCACTTGGGGTGGCAGGTACACGTCCATGCGTTGTTTTGGGTCGTTGCCATATGGCACGTCACGCAGTACTTTGCGTCCGGCAGATACGGTGGAGGGTGATGGTTCCGCGCCATAGGGGGTCTCCATCAGCTGCTCGGCCGAAGCGCCCTCTTGTGTGGCCGCACGTCGCTCCTTGATGCGGTCCAGCAGTGGCCCAGCAGAGGCCGCACTGCCCACGAACATCAGTGCGGCTACCAGGGCGGTGGCAAAGGGGTTTGCAGCATGGGCATTCATAAAGGGCGTACCAAGTTCATGTCAGGCTTGTCCAGCCAGGCGATGAACTCGTCCACCATCTGCTGGCTCGCGCGGGTGGCGGCAGTCCATGCCTTCACCCGTGCAGCCAGATCATTGCCGTAGTGCGTAAAGTCTGTGCGGTCCGGAAGTTTGCTGTTCGGTAAAGTTTTTACCCACTCGGGGTTGGGCGCCAGCAGCACCATGGTGTCCAAAAAGGTAGTGGCACCGTGGCGCCACTTCAGCCCCTTGTCCAGCCAGCCCGGCACCACGCTTTTTTGGAAGTGGGGGTACAAAACCAGTCCTTTAGCATCAAATTGACCGTCAGGACCCGTGGATACTGCGCGAGCAGCTCCTGTTTTTATAGCATTTTGGGCGCCAGGGTAGTTCAGGTGCAGGTGGTAGTCGGTAATGCCGCCGTCCCAGTAAGCACCCTGGGGCGCACCGGGAATGTTGTGGATGGCTTTGAGCACGAAGGGAATCGAACAACTCGCCTGCAAAGCGGGGTTGAAATTGGCTTCGCTCAAGGCGACCTGCCGCGTGCGGTAGTCGCCGGTGCCAAAAGGCAAGGGAGTGCAGCGCCCCCCCGCGGCGGCAAGCGGGCTGGAAAACACCACCCGCTCCAGCCATGCCCCCATTGCCTTGCGGTGCACGGTGTTGGTCAAAAATGCACCCAGGTAGCCCAATGGGGTGCGCACACCGTGTTCGGTGCGCAGCAGATGGCGCCCGCGGGAGGTGACGATGTGCAGGCGGTAGCGCGGGTGGTGCAGCACCTCGGGCACCCTTCCCCCATAGAAGGCCTGCAGGTTATGGCCAAAAGTTTCACTTACCTGCTCTGCACTCACCCGCTTTTGGCCCGGCGCCAGTTCGTAGTGTTGGTGGATATAGTCGTGCTCCAGCCTGGCAAACGCGGTTGCCGGGTCATTCAGGCAGGCGCTGGCCATGCGCCATGCGCCAATCGATGCCCCCACCAAGTCCACCGGCTGCTGCGAGCGGGTGAGCCAATCACCAAAAATGAACCGGTCCAAGGGGCCCAAAATCAGGCCCTTGGGCCCCCCTGCGGCACCAGGAATGGTGCGAATGTGCGCGGGCTGCAACCCGTTGGCGGCCAACGCCGCCCGGGCCTTGGGGCCCGCGTAGATGTGAAGTGCCTGCATGCTAAAAATTCGATCCGGGAAAACCAACTCGCCGCCGGGTCGATCCAGGGCGAGTTGAGGGCTTGGAGGCGCAGCGGCAACGCGCGGCGGTGGTCATGTGTACGCCGTCCAGTCAAACGGGTCTTGTTGCAAGACCATGTCAATGTCCAAACCCAAGGCCAAACCCACAGATCCGGGAAAGGTGACAGCCAAGCCGCGCTGGCTCAATTTGGCCTCTTTGCCGCGGGCACGCCAGGCCGCCAGGTGGATGACGCCGGCCAACGGCTCGTAAACATGGTTTTCAAAGGGGGCGTACTGGTGTTCCAGCGCGTCCACCATGGGCTGGGGAAACTGCCACATGCGTGCATACCCTGCACCCACGCTGGCATAACAGTAGCCCAGCAATTTGCGCTCGTGGGTGGCGCGGTTCAAGCCCAGTGGATGGACTTCCTCATCGAGTGCCGCCGTGATGTCGGGCATGGCCAGGTGCATGGCCAGCTCACCCACCGCGTGGATGAGGCCGCAGGTAAACGCCGCCTGTTGATTGAGCCGCACCACACCTGCCAAAGAGCGCGAAACGCGCGCCACGTTCAGGCTGTAGTCCCAGAACTGTTGTAACTGGATGCCTGGCACTGCCTTGAGCGAAGCCCCAGTGGCGGCCGCCTGGGCCATGGTGCGCACCTGGTCGAGGTTCAGCAAAGCCAGTGCCTCAGAGACACTGTTGATCTTGCCGGAGAGTTGAAAAGAGGGTGAGTTGGCCAACCGCAGCAACCGCGTGGTCAAGGCCGGGTCGGTACTGATCAATTGGGTGACCTTTTTCAGGTCGATTTCCGGACGCTCCAGCTCATTGAGCAGCAGTGCGACCACTTTGGGAATGCTGGGCAAGTCAAACTGCTGCTCCAGCAATGCACTGAGTTTCATGGACACGGTCTCCTCAACCAACTTTTGGGGATGCACCCATTATCTATGCCCGCATGCCCCGCCGAGTCACAAAAGCGAAACCCCGCAGCAGCGGGGTTTGCAAGGAGGGCAGATGGTATTCAGCGACGCAGTTGGCGCTTGCGGCGTGCCACCACACCCATCAGTCCCAGGCCAGCCAGCAGCATGGCGTAGGTTTCGGGTTCAGGCACTGCACTGATAAAGGCATGGTTGTCGGTCTCAAAGGCATTGTTGGACGCACTAAACACGACCTTGGTGATCACATCGCCGCCGTTGGCTGTCACGCCAAAGTAGCGGGCGAACGTTTGGTCACCATTGGCATTGGCTTTCACCGCGGTGCCGTTGAACGACGCCAGCTGGGTTGTGCCGTTCCAGAATGTCACAGTGTTGTAGGTGTCCGGCGAGCCCCACAGAAAACCGAAGTAGCTCAGTCCGGTGCTGAAAGTCAAGGTGGAGGGGCCTTTTTGGTGGGAACTCGTCCCCACCGATAAGTAGTTGCCGGTAGCCCCGACGGGGCGGGCGGCGGTACCCGAGATCACGTTGGTGTTGTTGAACAACGCACCATCGATATATTGGTAGCCCACACCGGCCAGGGTGCCTTGCAGCAAGGTATCACCGGGCGCAGCGGAGCCCGCCACCGCCTTGGAGTTTTCGCTGTTGCCAGGCGCATCGGTGTTGCCGAAATTGATGGTGTTGGCCCCAGCGACCTGGCTGTAGGCCGTGTTGGTGACCGACGAAGTCAGTGCCGCCTGTGCGGACAGCACGGGAGCCAATAAACCGCAGGCCAACAAAAGGGAGGAAGCTTTGCGCAATGTCATAACAGATCTCTGATAGCGAAGCATTAAACGAACAGCGCACATTGTCTCTTGGGGAGATCAACGCAGCGTAGTCTGACTGGACTATGCCCCTTGCCAAAAGCGGAACTAATTCACACTTTCGGCAAAGGAGATGGGGACCGGCCTAGCGCTTGAGCTTGGCAAACGCCGACGCCATGGCCGAGTTGCCGGAAGGTGCGTTGTCGCGGTAGCTGCCCGCCTGGCGCTCCCCGCGGGCCGGACCTTGGTAACGGTTGTCCCCTGCCCTGTCACCCGGTGCACGGGCTGGTGCCGCGCCAATCTTCATGGTCAGGCTGATGCGCTTGCGCGCCACATCCACTTCCTGCACCTGCACCTTGACGATGTCGCCGGTCTTGACGACCTCGCGCGCATCGTTGACGAACTTGTGCGCCAGCTGGCTCACGTGCACCAAGCCGTCCTGGTGCACCCCCAGGTCCACAAACGCGCCGAACTGGGCCACGTTGCTGACCGTGCCCTCCAAAATCATGCCTTCCTTCAGGTCGGCGATGTCTTCGACGCCGTCGTTAAAGCGCGCCACCTTGAAGTCCGGGCGCGGGTCGCGGCCCGGCTTTTCCAGTTCGGTGAAGATGTCCTTCACGGTGATGACGCCGAACTGCTCGTTGGCAAACAACTCGGGGCGCAGGGTCTTGAGCATGTCTGCGCGGCCCATGATTTCCGCCACCGGCTTACCGGTCTTGGCAATGATCTGTTCCACCACCGGGTAGGTCTCAGGGTGCACGCCCGTCATGTCCAGCGGGTTGCTGCCGCCGCGGATGCGCAAGAACCCTGCGCTTTGCTCAAAGGTCTTGGCGCCCAGACCGGTCACCTTCATCAAATCCTGGCGGCTGCTGAATGCGCCATTGCTTTCACGCCAGCGCACCACGGCCTTGGCCACGGTGCCTGACAGGCCGGACACACGACTCAGCAAGGGCACGCTGGCCGTATTCAAATCCACCCCCACGGAGTTCACGCAGTCCTCGACCACCGCGTCCAGCGTCTTCGCCAGCTCGCTCTGGTTCACATCGTGCTGGTACTGGCCCACCCCAATGCTCTTGGGATCGATCTTTACCAGCTCGGCCAGCGGATCCTGCAGGCGGCGGGCGATGGACGCCGCGCCACGCAGGCTCACATCCACATCGGGCATTTCCTGCGAGGCGAATTCGCTGGCGGAGTAGACCGAGGCACCGGCTTCGGACACGACGACTTTCTCCACCTTGAGTTCGGGCGCGCCGGCTTGTGCAGCCATCTTGGCCAGCAGCTTGATCAGGTCGCCGGCCAGTTTGTCCGTCTCGCGGCTGGCCGTTCCGTTGCCAATGGCGATCAGGTTGACACTGTGTTTGGCGCACAGCTTGCCCAGGGTGTGCAGCGAGCCTTCCCAGTCCTTGCGCGGCTCATGCGGGAACACGGTGGCGGTGTCCACCAGCTTGCCGGTGGCGTCCACCACGGCCACTTTCACTCCCGTGCGGATACCAGGGTCCAGGCCCAGCACCACGCGCGGGCCGGCCGGGGCCGCCAGCAGCAGGTCGCGCAGGTTGTCGGCAAACACCTTGATGGCCACCTTCTCTGCGTCTTCGCGCAGGCGGGCGAACAGGTCGCGTTCGGTTGACAGGCTCAGTTTCACTTTCCAGGTCCAACCCACGCATTTGCGGATCAAATCGTCCGCCGCGCGGCCTTGGTGGCTCCAGCCCAGCTTGAGGGCGATACGGCCTTCGGCCAACGACACCACGGGAGCTGCTACTTTTTTAGTAGCTGCTGGCGCAGTAGCTACGGGGGCTAGAGGCGTATTTGACTCTGGAAGAACCAGTTTGGCGTCCAGAATGTCTAGCGCACGTCCCCGGAACACGGCCAGCGCACGGTGGCTGGGCACGCGGCCAATTGGCTCGTCGTAGTCAAAGTAGTCGCGGAACTTGGCCACGTCAGGGTTGTTCTCGTCCTTGCCCTCGGCCAGCTTGCTTTGCAGCAGGCCTTCATTCCACAACCAGGCGCGCAAGTCTTGCACCAGCACCGGGTCTTCCGCCCAGCGTTCACTCAGAAGATCGCGCACACCATCCAGCACCGCAAACACGGTCGAGAAATCGGGCTGCTTCTCGGCGATTTGCTCCGGCGTGAGTGGAGGTTTGAGGTAAGCCTGCGCGGCCTCGGCGGGCACCAAGGTGGGGTCGGCAAACAACGCATCGGCCAGCGGCTCCAAGCCAGCTTCCTTGGCCAGTTGGCCCTTGGTGCGGCGCTTGAGTTTGAAAGGCAGGTAAATATCTTCCACTTCCTGCTTGGTGGCAGCGTTATGGATCGCGGCCAACAGTATGGGCGTCAGCTTGCCCTGTTCGTCAATGGCCTTGCAGACGGCTTCCTTGCGGTCGGCCAGCTCACGCAGGTACGACAGACGGGTTTCCAGCTCACGCAACTGGATATCGTCCAGCCCGCCGGTCACTTCTTTGCGGTAGCGGGCGATAAAGGGCACGGTGGCGCCTTCGTCTAGCAGGGCTACAGCGGCCTCGACTTGTTGGGGGCGAACCTGAATTTCTTGCGCAATTTGCGCGATGATTTTCTGCATTGCGAAAAATTAGCCAGCCAGTACGGCCAGCAGGGAATCAATCAAGGGCGGGAGTGTGCCACAGCCTGCCGGGCTTAAACTGTGCCCCATGCCACGGTTCCGCTCCCTGTTTGTAAGTGCCTGTTGCCACCTGTTGGTGCTGGGTGCGGCTGGCGCAACGTGGGCGGTAGACCTGCGTGTCGGCATGGGCCTCACCAAACCGCCTTACATCCTGGATTCCGGCAAAGAAGGTATAGAGGTAGAAATTGCGGAGCAGGCCCTGGCCGCTGCCGGCTACCGCATGGTGGCCCAGCAGTTTCCCCCCGCCCGCGCCTTGGCCATGCACCGGGCCGGTCAGCTGGATGTATTGCTCACGGTCGACGAAGGCATAGGCGGCGACGATCATTTTTCTGAGCCCTACATCGTCTACCAGAACGTGGCCATTACGCTGAGCTCACGCAACCTGCAGATCAAACGCATCGAAGACCTGGCCAACCATTCGGTGGCGGCCTTCCAAAATGCGGAGGTGATTCTGGGCGAGCGCTTCAAGGCCGTGGTGCTTAAACACAGCAACTACAAAGAGTACCCCCAGCAAATCATCCAGAACAACCTGCTCTACACCCAGCGCGTGGACGTGGTGGTGGGCGATCGGCGCATCTTTCGTTACTTCAGCACCCAGCTGGACCCCAAGGTGGACGTGAGCCAGCCCATCACGCTGCACCCCATCTTCCCCCCCACACCGCGCAAGGCGGTATTCAAGGATTTTGTGATTCGCGACCGGTTTAACGCGGGCCTCAAAACCATCCAGTCCAACGGCGTGTACGACGCCATTCTGAAAAAATACGCGGGCCAGCTGTAATCCAGCGTCGGCGCCGCGATCCACACGAGGGAAGCCATGGAGCAGTTTGATCTGATCGTCATCGGAGGCGGTTCGGGCGGTGTACGCGCAGCGCGCATTGCAGCCAACCACGGCGCCCGCGTGGCACTGGCCGAGGAATACCGCATGGGTGGCACCTGCGTGATCCGCGGCTGCGTACCCAAAAAACTCATGGTGTACGCCTCGCGCTTCGCGCAGGAATTTGAAGAGGCGGCCGGTTTTGGCTGGACGCTGGATGCGCCCCGCTTTGACTGGGCCACGCTCAAGGCCCGCCGCGATGCCGAGGTGGCGCGCCTGGAAGGCATTTACCGCAGCAACCTTGGCAACGCCGGTGTGCAGATTTTGGAGGGCCGCGCCACGCTGCTGGACCGCCATACCGTCGCCCTGTCCAACGGTGAGTGCTACCAAGCAAAACACATTTTGATAGCAACTGGCGCACAGCCGGCGAGGGGTCCAGACATTTCTGGGCATGAACTGGCGATTGACTCGAATGGTTTTTTTGACCTGCCCGCCCTGCCCCGGCGCGTGGTAGTGCAAGGCGCGGGCTATATCGCGCTGGAGCTGGCCTGTGTGCTGCAGCTGCTGGGCGCAAAGGTGACCGTGTTGGTGCGCGGCGAGCAAATATTGCGCGGCTTTGACAACGAGATGCGCCAGCATCTACAGGCGGAGATGGCGCACAGCGGCCTGCAGTTCCGGTTTGGCCGCGAGGTGCAGGCCATTGCCCGTGCGCAGGGTGGGCTGCAGGTGCAACTGGACAACGGTGACGTCCTGGATACCGACTGCGTGCTGCGCGCACTGGGGCGTGTGCCCAATACCTCTGGACTGGGACTGGACACTCTGGGCATTGCGCTGGATGCGCAAGGCGCCATTCCGGTCGACGACTTCAGCCAAACCACCGTGCCCGGCATTTACGCCGTGGGCGATGTGACCAACCGCGTGAACCTCACGCCCATGGCCATCCGCGAGGGCCATGCCTTTGCCGACACCGTGTTTGGCGGCACACCGCGGCGTGTGGACCACACGCTGGTCCCCACTGCCGTATTCACCACGCCCGAGGCCGGTGTGGTGGGCCTCACCGAAGAGCAGGCGCTCAAGACCCACCCACACCTGGACGTGTACCGCGCGGTGTTTCGCCCGCTCAAGGCCACGCTCTCGGGCCATACGGGCAAGATGTTGCTCAAACTGCTGGTCGACCGCGACACCGACCGCGTGCTGGGCTTTCACGCCGTTGGCCCCGATACCGGTGAAATGGCGCAACTGGTGGGTGTGGCCCTGCAACTGCAGGCCACCAAGGCAGCGCTGGATGCTACGCTCGCGGTCCACCCCACGGCCGCCGAAGAGCTGGTCACCATGCGCACGCCGGCCGTGCGCCACAACCTCTAAGCCCTTTTACCCATGTCCCTCCCCCTACTCCACTGGACCGAAGCCGGCCAAGCCTGCTCGGCCCTGTGGCGCTCCGAGCGCGGTGCTGCACCGCCCAAACGCGTGGTGCTGGCTGACGACACCACCACCGCGGACGATGCGTACCACCTGGCCTGCGAAGGCACGGCCCTGCTCTGGCGCGGTGATTTTCAGAACGCCCGCCAACTGCTGCAGGCCCTGGCCCGGCGTATCGACAAAACCCCGCAGCGCAAACAGCGCGCAGCCAAGGGCGCGGCCATCCACAAGGCCCCCGTGTCCCCGGCGGACGGCTTCAACCTGCACCGCCAGGCCCAGGCGCAGCGCGCCCGCGTGCTGGCCATGGTGCTGCTGCCCTTCAACGCCGACTACAGCATCCCCCTGCGCCGCGCACCCGATGCGCGCCAGGCCTGCACCGAAGCCTGGGGCCCAGCAGCTGCAGACGGCATTGCCAGCGTAGCCAGCCTGCGCGACCTGCTGGGCATGACCAGCGCGCACGAATGGCGCAAAAAAGGCGTGGAAATTCCGGCGCTGGGTGCAGCGCCCAAAAACCGCATTCACCCCCACTACGGCGTGTTCTCGCCCGTGCGCGGGGAATACATTGATTTGGTCGCTACCACCCCGCTACCCAAGGGCGATAGCCTGATCGCCTTTGACATTGGCACCGGTACCGGCGTGCTGGCGGCCGTGCTGGCGCGCCGCGGCGTGGCCCGTGTGGTGGCCACCGACCAGGACCCGCGCGCCCTGGCCTGCGCCCGTGAGAACCTGGACCAGCTGGGCGTAGCGGACCAGGTCAGCCTGCTGCAGGCAAACCTGTTTCCGCAGGGCCTGGCCTCGCTGGTGGTGTGCAACCCACCCTGGGTTCCGGCGCGGCCCAGCTCCCCCATTGAATACGCGGTGTACGACGAAAACAGCCAGATGCTGCGGGGCTTTCTGAACGGTTTGGTGGCCCACCTTGCGCCCGGTGGTGAAGGCTGGCTCATCCTCTCTGATTTGGCCGAACACTTGGGCCTGCGCAGCCGCGAAGAGCTGCTGGCCGCGTTTGCCGCGGCAGGGCTGCGGGTGCTGGAACGCAGGGACGCCAAGCCCGTGCACCCCAAAGCCACTGATGGTACCGACGCCTTGCATGCCGCGCGTGCGGCTGAAATCACATCGTTGTGGCGCCTGGGCCCATTGCACTAGGCAGACAATTTGTCAGCCAGCCGGACCTGAATGGCCCGGCGCTCAGCGGCTGCAGAGATGAGCGCGTGAACACAGCGGCCGTCCAGGCGGCCTAAACCCACTTCCTTGGACAACTCGGCCGCAATCGCCTCTTCGGTCCAGGGTTCTTTGTACGGCCTGCGGTTGGACAGTGCATCGTAGACGTCGGCCACGGCCACAATGCGGGCCTCCAGGGGGATGTCCACCATCTGCAGGCCACGCGGGTAACCCGAGCCATCGCCCCGCTCATGGTGGCCTGCCACAATGTTGCGCATGACTTCGGTGGCCAGGCTGCTGCCCAGATTCATCTCCAGCGCCATTTGGGCAATGATCGACTCACCTATCTCCACATGGCGACGCATGGTCACCCATTCCTCGGCATCGAGCTTGCCGGGTTTGAGCAAGACCTTGTCCGGAACCCCCACTTTGCCAATGTCGTGCAAAGGGGCGAACAGGTGCACGTATTCCACAAACTCATCGTCCAGCCCGTCTTGCAACGCCAAATTGCGGGCCATGAGCTGGGAATAGGCTGCCATGCGCTCTAGGTGCTGGCCCGTTTCCAGATCGCGGATACGTGCCAGCCCACTGGCCAGGTTCACCGTGCCCACCAAGCTGTGCACCACCTGCAGTTGCAAGAGGTATAGCTGAGAAATGAGGTTGGCGAATACCTCCAGAAATGCTGTGCTGTCCGCGTCAAAAGCCTGGGGAATTTTGGAGTCAAAGAACAAGAAAGCGGCCAGGTGATCGCCATGGAATATCGGCACCGTGAAGCTGGAGCGGTAGTCGCGCTCCTTGAGCCAATGGGTGTGGGCGCTGTGCGACTGAAAATTCTCTGCAATGTCATCCACCACCCGGCATTGGCGGTTTTGCGCCAGCGCCAGCAACGAAGGAACCTGGGCCAGCCTGGCTTGGTAATGGGTGAGTTTGTCCCCGTCCTGGTTGCTGCTCACAAAGGTTTGCAGTTCGTCCGTATCTGGGGAGTACGTTGCCAAAGCTAGGCGGTCGATGGCGGGGTACCGTGACCGCACCACCCCGTGCACGGTGCGGAGTTGCTCTGTCAGATTCCCTGCGGAAAAACCAGCACGGGCGGAGAGTTGCTGCAGCCTTGGAGTATTCATTGCGTCAGCCGGGGAGTTGCAGTTCGGTTCATGATGAAGACAAATGCAAGGGCTGACAAGCCCGAAAACCCACCCGCATGCAGAAAAGCTGAAAGCTTGTTAGGCTCCGCGCTCCTCCATTTTTGAGAATCCTCCTTGTGACCGACGCCCTCTACACCGCCTCCATCCCCGTGTTCAAACAAATGTTGCAAGCCCTCGGCAAGGTGCTGCGCAAAGCCGAAGACCACGCCACGGCCAAGAAGATTGACCCCAACGCCCTGCTGCAGGCACGCCTGTACCCCGACATGTTTCCGCTGCTGCGCCAAGTGATGATCGCCACTGACTTTGCCAAGGGCGCCGGTGCGCGCCTGGCCGGTGTGGAAGTGCCGGTCATGCCCGACACCGAACTCACCTTTGCCGAACTCCAAACCCGGATTGCCACCGTGGTGGACTTCCTCAACAGCCTGGATGCCAGCCTCTTTGATCAACCCCACAGCCGCGACATCGTCACCCAGGCCGGCACGCCGCGCGAGCGCCGCTTTGACGCATCCACCTATTTGCTGCACTACGCCATTCCCCAGTTCTTCTTCCACGTCACCACGGCCTACGCGCTGCTGCGCCACAACGGCGTGGAAGTGGGCAAGAAGGACTACATGGGTGCGAACTGATTTGCTACTGAATTAATAGCTATTAGCGCAATACCCATAAGGGCTAGCGCCCTATTTGACTCATAAAAAGCAAAAGGCCCTCAGATGAGGGCCTTTTGCATGGGGACACCCGCTGGGGGGTGTCAGGGCTTAGCTGTGACGCTTGCCGGGGTTCTTTTTGCTGCGGGTGGCAACACCGCGTTCCAGGCTGATGCGTTGGCCGCGGCCGCCGGTGGGCAGGGTGTAGCCAGGCAGGGGCTTGGGTGCGGGAGTGGCTTTGCGGTCGGCTTCGGTAACGATTTTGTTGCCCATGGAACTATCCTGTTGGTTGGTGTGAAAACCCGTATTTTCTCACTTTTTTCGAAGGCCTTTGCCGTTTGCCACAATCCCCGCATGCAGGCCTTCTATTCCGACCAGTTTGTACTCCCCTTGCCCGAAGGCCACCGCTTTCCCATGGCCAAGTACCGCATGCTGCGCGACCAGCTGGCGGCGCACCTGCCCGCCGTGCACTTGACCGAAGCGCCGGCCGCGACGCGTGGCGAACTGGCGCTGGTGCATACGCAGGCCTACATCGATGCGATTCTGGAAGGTACGGCCGCGCCGGCAGTGCTGCGCGAGATTGGGTTCCCCTGGAGCCCGGCAATGGCCGAGCGCGCCCGCCGCAGCGTGGGCGCCACCGTGGCCGCAGCCCGCGTGGCGTTGAACGAAGGTATGGCAGCCAACCTGGCCGGCGGTACGCATCACGCCTATGCCGACAAGGGCGGCGGCTTTTGTGTGTTCAACGATGTGGCAGTGGCCGCCCGAGTGCTGCAAGCCGAATGGGGCCGCACCCGACTGACCGATGGCCGCCACCGCCCAGCCCTGCAGGTTGCAGTGATTGACCTGGATGTGCACCAGGGCAATGGCACCGCGCATATCTTTCGCAACGACCCCAGTGTGTTCACGCTGTCGCTGCATGGCGACAAGAATTTCCCGTTTCGCAAAGAGGCGGGCGACCTGGATGTGCCGCTGCCCGACGGATGTGGCGACGCTGACTACCTGGCCGCCCTGGAGGAGGCCCTGCTGATGCTGGAGGGGCAATGCCTGCCCGGTGTGGTGTTTTACCTGGCCGGCGCGGACCCCCACGAGGGCGACCGCCTGGGGCGCCTCAAGATCACGGCCGATGGCCTGGAGGCGCGCGACCGGCGTGTGATGGAGTGGTGCTGGCAGCGCCGCATTCCGCTGGTGTTCACCATGGCGGGCGGCTACGGCGTGAATATTGAAGACACCGTGCGCGTGCAGCGCACTACCTATGCAGTGGCGCTGGATTACTGGCGCCGCTGGCAGGCGACTGCAGCGCGGGCGGCCTGAAGGCCGTCAGGCCGCGGCTGCGTGCTTGGCGCGCCAAGTGATGAAGTCGGCCAGCGGAATGGGCTTGCTCATGTAGTAGCCCTGGGCTTCATCGCAGCTGAGTTCGCGCAGCTTGTCCAAAATAGCCTGGTTCTCCACCCCCTCGGCTACCACGCTCAGGCCCAAGTTGTGCGCCAGGTCAATGGTGGAACGCACAATTTTGGCGTCACTCTCGTCCTTCTCCATGCCCATCACAAAAGACTTGTCAATCTTGAGTTCGTTCACCGGCAGGCGCTTGAGGTAGGCCAGTGACGAATACCCCGTACCAAAGTCATCAATCGACAGCTTGAAACCCCGCTCGGCCAGGCGGTTCAATGTGGCCTCGGCGCGCTGCGGGTCGTCCATGATGGCGCTTTCGGTAATTTCCAGGCAAAACGCGTCGGTAGGGGCGTTGTATTTGGCCATCATGGCATCGAGCTTGGCCGGAAAGTCCTGGTCCAGCAGGTCGCGTGTCGAGAGGTTGATGGCCACCCGCAGCGGCCGGCCGTCGGCACGCAAGCTGGGCAATGCACGGGCCACTTCTTCAAACATCCACAGCGTGAGCTGGCGCACAAAGCCCGTTTGCTCTGCAAACGGAATGAACTGCATGGGCGGCACCAAGCCGCGCGTGGGGTGCTGCCAGCGCACCAAGGCCTCGGCTGCCAGCACGGTGTTGTCAGCCAAGTTGAGCTTGGGCTGCAAATACAAGCGCAGCTGGCCCTCCTCTACCGCATGGCGCAATTCGGTCAGCAACGAAAGCGTCTGGGTGCTGGACGAGTCCAGTGCCGGGTCGTAAATCTGGATACCGGTGGTTTTTTGTTTGGCCACATACATGGCAATTTCAGCGCGGCTCAGCAAGGTATCCACATCTTGCGCATGTGCGGGCCAAGACGCCACGCCAATGCCTGCACTGAAGTCCACAGTCTGGTCTTCCAGCGTCAAGGGCTGGTCAAACGAGGCAGCGATCTTCTTGGCGATCGCCAAGGCATCTTCAGCCGTGTTGCCTTCAATGAGTACCGCAAACTCATCCCCACCCATGCGGGCCACCACACCCATCTCATCGGTAATCAACGCATTCAGCCGCTGTGCCACGGCCACCAGCAAGCCGTCGCCAAATGCGTAGCCCAGTACATCGTTTACATGTTTGAAGCGGTCCAGGTTGAGCAGTACCACCGCCACGGGGGGCGCCGCGCCCTCCAGCGCCATGCTGGCGCGGATGGACTGCTGCAACAGATCTCGAAACTGCGTACGGTTGGGGAGTCCAGTGAGGCGGTCCCAGTAGGCCAGTTGAAGAATTTCACCCTGCTGCTTTCGGATACTGCTGCGCATGTGGTCAAACGCGCGCGCCAGATCGCCAATCTCGTCTTTGTGTCGCAGTGCGGGCAACTTGTGCTCGTATTCGCCCCGGCTGAGCTGCTCTGCCGCGCCCACCAATGAGCGCAGCGGTGTGGTGATGCGGCGCGCCAGCGTGGCGCTGCCCACCAGAAACAAGGCCAGGCCCAAGGCGGTGATGCCCAGCAAGGCAATCTGCACTTGCAAATAGGGCGCCACCACCTCGTCCAGCGAGCGAAGCAGGTAGGTGTCGACTGCGTTCACGTCAGTGCGCTCGGTGCTGCGGCGCACCACCAGCGTGCCCCCGGGCACCTGCAGTTCTGTGCCGAGACCGAGCTGGCTGAGGGATGCCTGTTCTTTGGACGGCAGACTGCTCAGCACCACGCCGCCCTGTGGCCTGACCAGCGCCACATGAATGCTCGATAGCCCAAACATATCGTTGGCCTGGGATTGTTCGAGGGGGAAACCCATCAGCACCCAGCCGATGGTGAGCGGCGCTTTCAAGGGCACCATGACAAACTGGTACAGGGTGGTGTTGATCAGTTGCAGCTGCGAACTTTGCTCCGTCTGGCTCAGCTCCGCGGCGAGCTTTTGCAGCACAGGCGCCATGGCCGTTTGCACATCCATCTCAAAGCCCACGGCCTGCAGAGTGAATCCGGTATCCAGCAGCGCGGTGATGGGGGCCCCGATACGCGCGCCGCTGTTCTCCAGCGCTGAGCGCAGGGTTTCGGTGTCGCCACTGCTCAGCGCGGACCGAAAGCCGTAGTCTGCCGCCAACACCGACGCCCCCAGGCGCAGCTTCTGGGCGTTCTGGTCCAGCAGACGCCACCACACCTTGTCGCCAATTGCCAGCTCTTGCGCCAGCTGGGCGCGCACATTGCTGTTGATGCTGCTGCGCACCACGCTGTACACGGCAATTTGCACCAGCAACAGCATGGCCACCGAAAGCACCAAAAATTTGGTGCCTATGCCCCAGTGGGCGTAGAAGCGAAACAGCGGGTTCTTCAACTGCTGCTCCCCGCCAGCTTCACCAACACGGTTGCCGGGCTCGCGCCCACGGCCTGGGCCTGTTCGGCCGCCGGGGCGCCGGTTGGCAGCGATGCGTGCCAGGTGCGCAGCTTGTAGCTGCCATTGGGTACATCACCCAGGGTGACTTTGCCTTGGGCATCGGTATGGCCGAAGTACGGGGTGTCCACCACCAGCACCCAGGCCACCATGTTGTCGTGGATGTTGCAGCCCAGTACGGCTATGCCAACCTTGTCAAACACCACCGGGTTGGCCGGCACACCGGCGTAGAGCTTGAGCTCGAAGGTCTTGGCGGGCGAGAAGGAATACACGTGGTGGCGCACGGTGTCCTGGTTGGGGAACAGAATGGAAGTGCCAGGTGTGACCACCGTCACCGCAGGCTTGAACTGCCGCCCGATTTGGGCCACCTCGACGCCCTTGAGGGGTTTGGCCGCAGCCTTGGCCTCTGCCGACTCCAGGAAGACGATGGCATCGGGCAGCGGCTTGCCATTTTTATCCTGCACTTGCAGCTGCAGCGTACCGGCCCCTGCCGTTTGCAGCACACCCCAGACGCCAACGACAGCGGCCATGCGGTACAAGCTTTTCTTCAACAACATGCGGCACTCCAGGTGAAAAGCAGTCGCGCCCCTGTGCGAGGCACCGGGTATGACTCTAACCCAAGCAGGAGGTTCTGCAGCGCTACCAGGCCCGCAGCCAGGCCCTTTTTATCCGCTGCGGAGCGCCTTTTTGAGCTCCACGCCCAGCTCCGGCTTGTGCGCAAACGGATCGGTGGGGTTGCGCGCCATGAGTACGTCTTCCAGCCGCGTTTGCACCGAGCCAATGGCCTTGGGGTGGCTGTAGATGTAGAACTGCCCTGCCGAGATGGCGTCGAACACCTTTTGCGCCACCTCGGCCGCGGTCACTTTGCCGCTGCCCACGGCCTTGTCGGTCATGGCCTGGCCGATGAGCTGGCTGCGAGTGGGTTTGGCGGCTGTTTCACCCGCATTCGGACGGTTGCGTTGGCTCTGGCTGATGCCAGTGGGCACAAAAAACGGACACAACACACTGGCACTGATCTGGTCGGTCACCAGCGCCAGGTCCTGGTACAAGGTTTCGCTCAAGGCCACCACCGCGTGTTTGCTCACGTTGTAAATGCCCATGTTGGGCGCGTTCAGCAGGCCGGCCATGCTGGCGGTGTTGACGATGTGGCCCGTCCAGGCAGAGTCTTTGGCCGCGGCTTCCAGCATCATCGGCGTGAACACACGCACGCCGTGGGCCACGCCCATCACGTTGACGCCCAGCACCCAGTCCCAGTCTTGGGCGGTGTTTTCCCAAATCAGCCCCCCGGCCCCCACTCCCGCGTTGTTGAACACAAAGTGCGGCGCGCCAAAGCGGGCCAGGGTGGCCGCACCCAGCGCCTCCACTTGCGCGGCTTGGGATACATCCACCTTCATGGCCAGCACGGGAGCGCCTGCAGCCTGCAGCTCTGCTGCCGCCTTGTCCAACGCGTCTTGCTGCACGTCGGCCAGCACCAGGTTCATGCCCAGCTTGGCGCCCAGGCGCGCGCACTCCAGGCCAAAGCCCGAGCCGGCGCCAGTGAGAACGGCGGTTTTGCCTTTGAAATCAGTGATCACAGGGGTGTCTCCAAGTTGTTGTGGGGTTAGCCTCGCTGGCGGACCATCTCAATGTGGGCGATACCGTCTTCCACATAGGGCTTGCCCACATCAGCAAAGCCATGGCGCTCGTAAAAGCTTTTCAGGTGCGCCTGCGCGCCAATGCGAATGGCCTGTGGGCCCCACTGCTGCTGCAGCGCGCGAATCGCCTCGGCCATCAGCACATGGCCCAGACCACCACCACGTGCGCTTTGGCGCGTGACCACCCGGCCAATGCTGGCCTCGTCGAACGTCACGCCCGCCGGAAAACAGCGCACATAAGCAACCAACGGCGGCCCACTCTCGCCCACACGGATGCCAGGGAGTTCGGGTGGCAGTGGATTCTGCGTCCGTACAAGGCGGAGCCCGCAACGCGGGCGGGGGACACGAAGCAGAGTCCGCTGACGCCCGAAATCCCAGCAAGTGCATAGCTTGGTCATCCAGACCATCCATGTCCTGAAACACGCAGTTTTGCTCCACCACAAACACCTCGCTGCGCAGGCGCAGCAGTTCGTACAACTGTTCGCGGCTCAGCTGGTCAAAACGCAGCCACTGCCATTGCAAGCCTTCACTCATGCGGCAGCCTTGAGCACGTAGCCGATGCGTGGGAAGTGCACGCGCACAGTACCCGCGCGCTCGTCGGTGCGCTGCAGCGTGAAACGGGTGCGGGTGGCCGCAATCAGCGTGCCGGGCGTGGGCTCCTGGCCGAACGTTTCGGCTGCAATGGTTACCTCGCTGCCCAGGGGAATGCCATGTTCGTCCTGGAAGGTGGTATCGGAATCATGGGCAAATGGGGCGTTAGCCCCCGTGGATGCTGCGCAAGCAGCTATCGCTTCTGTAGCAGAGTATTTCTGCATCTGGCCATGGCCCATGGCCGCCATGCGTGCCATCCAGGCCAGTACCGCGGGCGTGGCGTTCAGGATGTCGGCCATCACCGGCACGCGCTTGGCGGTGAACCACAGCGGGTGGTAGGCCGCAAAGTCCGCCACGCAGGGCGTGCTGCCCAGCAAAAAGTCTTGCCCCTCCAACATATTGGCCAGGCGGCGCAAGTAGCTCTTGTAGGCGGCCGTGGCATCAGCCGGGCGCAGGCGTGTCATGCCTGCGGACATGGCGGCGCGGTCGGCGCCAAAGGCCTTGGCGGCCTCAGGCGGCGCGCCCTCGAACATGCTGGCCGCGCCTTTGGGCTGCAGGTTGTACGCCATGGCGGCCCAGAACAGCGTGGTGTCAGCCCACTGCGCCAGCACACGGGCCACACCCTTGTGGCTTTCGGGGTAGAGCGTAGGTGTGGGCTGGATGTGCTCCAACACATCGCAGATCAGCGCGCTATCGCAGTAGATGTCGTTGCCGATTTGCAAGAACGGCGTCTTGCGGTAGCCGCCCGTCAGCGCCACCACGTCCGGCTTGGGCAGGATGGCGGGGATGATGACGGACTTCCAAGCCAGCTGCTTGTAGCCCAGCACCAGGCGCACTTTCTCGGAGAAAGGCGAGGTGGGGTAATGGTGGAGGATGAGGTCGGCGTGGCTGCTCATGGCATGGCCCTTTCAATAATGCTGTCAAAGTCGGTGGCGGCGCCCAGGGTGCCGAAGGTGTGGCCCCAGTTGCCCGCCAGGCGGGAATCACAAAACGCACTGAACACGGCAGACGGTGCGGACTGGTACAACAGCGCGGCCTGCACGGCCAGCGCCACATCTTGCGCCAGGCGGCGCGCCTCCATTTCATTGGCCATCAGTTCCACGCGGCTGGGCAGTGCGGCAGCCAGGCGGTCCAGCGCGAGGTGCGCGCCTTGGGCTGGCGCCAGCTCGCGCACCAGCGCAGCGGCCACATCGCCCTTGCGCAGCGCGCGCAGCAGGTCCAGCGCCATGATGTTGCCGGCGCCTTCCCAGATGGAGTTGAGCGGCATCTCACGGTAGATGCGGGCCATGGTGCCTTCGCCGCCCTCCTCCACATAGCCGTTGCCGCCCAGGCATTCCATGGCTTCTTGCGCAAAAGCAGCGCCGCGCTTGCAGATCCAGAACTTGGCAATCGGTGTGAGCAGGCGTCCCATAAGCAGCTCGTGAGCGTCATCTTTGTGGTCAAACGAGCGTGCGAGCCTCATGGACAGAGCGCAAGCAGCTTCGCTTTCGATAGCAAGGTCGGCCAGCACATTGCGCATCAGCGGCTGCTCGATCAGGCGCTTGCCAAAGGCCTGGCGCTGCGCCGTGTGGTGCAGCGCAATGCTCAGCGCCTGGCGCATCAGCCCGCTGGTGCCCAGGGCGCAGTCCAGCCGCGTCATGGTGCCCATTTCCAGGATCTGCGGCACGCCGCGGCCCTCTTCGCCCACCAGCCATGCAGTGGCGTTGAGAAATTCCACCTCGGAGCTAGCGTTGGCCTTGTTGCCCAGCTTGTCTTTCAGGCGCTGGATGCGGATGGCGTTGGTGCTGCCGTCGGGCAGGATGCGCGGAATGAAGAAGCACGAGAGCCCTGCCGGCGTTTGCGCCAGCACCAGAAAGGCGTCGCACATGGGGGCCGAGAAAAACCATTTGTGGCCCACCAGGGTGTAGCGCTGGCCCCAGACATCCTGCCCGTCGGGAAAGGCCTGGGTGGTGTTGGCCCGCACGTCGGAGCCGCCCTGCTTCTCCGTCATGCCCATGCCCATGGTCAGCCCCGCCTTTTTGCCAAAGGGCTTGAATGCGGGATCGTAGGCCCGCGCTGTGAGGCCCGGCGCCCAGTCCTTGAAGATGGCCGCATTGCCCGGCAGTGCCGCCATGACGGCGTAGGTCATGGAGATGGGGCACAGGATGGAGGGCTCGGCCTCGGTGAACAGCATGAAGGCGGCCGCGCGGCGGGCATGTCCAAAAGAGGACTTGAGCGCCGACGGGCCGCCCCAAGGCGCGAGGGCCCCCTCGGGGGGCAGCGAGGACATGCCAGTGCCGAGCGTGGGGGCCCATGCACTGCCGTGCAAGCCGGCCTGGGCGGCGGCGGTCATCAGCGCGTGGTAACTGGGGTGGAATTCGACTTGGTCCACGCGTTGGCCCATGCGGTCATGGCTGTGCAACACTGGGGTGTACACATTGGCCAGGCGCGCATGGGTCTGTATTTCGGTGCTGCCCATCTGGGCGCCCAGGGCGTGCAGGCTGGCGGTGTCCAGGTTGGGGGCGTTGAACTTGAGCGCGCTTTGCAGGGCCTGGTTGCCGGCAAGGAGGTTGTGGTCCACCAGCGGCGTGGCCTGGTTGAGCACCGTGTGGGTGCTGAGGTACTGCAGTGTTGTGGTGCTCATGCCTTGCTCCTGTAAAACGCTATTCTTTTGATAGCTGCTCGCGCATATTCCACGGGCTATAACGCCTGTTTTTATGAGTATTTAGTCGGTTGACAGTGTGCCGGGTTGGGTATTCAGTGCATTCACCGTCCGGCTACCCGTGGCCAAGCGCTTCACATATTTGAAGGTGCCCGTGGCGTGGGCGCAGGGTTTGCCTGCCGCGTCAAACACTGTGGCTTGGGTGAAAGCCATGGTGGCCGTGCGATGCATCAGCTCGCCCTTGGCCACCAGCGGCCCTTCGGCACTGGGCACCGCGGGCTGCATAAAGCTGGTTTTCATCTCGATGGTGACCACCCCCATTTCAGGCGCCACGCTGCGAGCGGCCGTGGCCATGGTCACGTCCAGCAGCGTCATCAGGGCACCGCCGTGGGTCACGTTAAAGGAGTTGAGGTGCTCGGCCTTGGGCGCGTACCGAATCTCGGAGCGCCCATCGGCAAACAGCGTGAGATCAAACCCCAGGTGCGTGACAAAAGGAATCTCGACGCCAAAGCCCACGGCCTGCTCCCACGTCGTGCTCATAGCGCAGCGCACGCAGTGGCAAGCGTGAGGACCATCGTTGAGCGCCGCCGGGCCGCCCCAAGGCGCGAAGGCCCCCTTGGGGGGCAGCGACCCGCGTAGCGGCGGAGCGTGGGGGCCATTTTCCTAGCCACCTGTAACGACCGACACGCCACCGTCCACTGCCAGCCACTGGCCAGTGATGTGTTTGCCGGCATCGGAGGCGTACAGCACCACCAGGCCCTTCAGGTCCTCGTCATCGCCCAGGCGCTTGAGCGGTGCGCCCGCAGCCAGCTTGTCTTCCCCCATGGTCTTGAGCAGGCCGTAGGTCATCTTGCTGGGGAAAAAGCCGGGGCAGATGGCGTTGACAGTGATGTTGTACTTGCCCCATTCGGCGCCCAGGGTGCGCGTGAAGTTGACGACCGCGCCTTTGGAGGTGTTGTAGGCAATGGTCATCATGCCTTCGGGGTTGCCGTTCAGGCCGGCAATGGACGCAATGTTGATGATGCGGCCTGTTTTGCGCGGGATCATGCTTTTCTTGGCGATGATTTGGCTCAGCAAAAAGTAGCCGCGCACGTTGAGGTTCATCACCTTGTCCCAAGCCTCAGTGGGGTGATCTTCGGCCGGGGCGCCCCAGGAGGCTCCGGCGTTGTTGACCAGAATGTCCACATCACCCATGCGGTGCAAGGTTTCTTCGGCCAGGCGGGTGATTTCACTGTCCTTGGCGCAGTCGGCCGCAATCCAGCGCGCATCAATGCCAGCAGCCTGCAGCTCGGCACAGGCCTTCTCCAGGTCTTCGGCCTTGCGCGAGCTGATCATCACCTTGGCACCGGCTTCACCCAAGGCGTGGGCCATTTGCAGGCCCAAGCCGCGGGAGCCGCCGGTGATCAGCGCGGTCTTGCCGGTCAGGTCAAACAATGTCTGGATGGTGCGTGTCATGCGTGTCTACCTTGTTGGAATGGAGAAAAAAAATGGGGCCACACCCTGAGGCGCAGCCCGGCAGAAACGATTGTCCGTTTCACCGCGCCACAGCCATGTCTCCAGCGCGATATGCGCTTCGCTCAGTCCTCTTCGCGCAGGCGCGAACGCACATAAATCAGCACTACCCCGGCCACCACTGCCAAACCGCCGAGTTGGTAAAACAGCTCAGCGTCTTGGGCTTCTTGCTGGTCGATGAAGGTGCCCAGCACAATGGACAGCAGGCCGCCATAAATCAGCACCCAAATCGTGCGCTCCACCCGCAGCAGCTTGGTGTTGGTGGTGCCGTTGTACTTCTTAAAAAATGCCATCAGAAAGCTCCTTCAGGAAATGATGCACAGGTCAGATCCCGTGATTGCACCACACCCAGCCAGGCGCCGATTTTTGGCAGCTCATAATGGAAGAAGAAACGCGCGCAGCCCACTCGCCCCTGGGTGCTGAGTTCGGCCTGCTGCGGGTCGTTGTCCAGCGCGCAGGCGGCCACGTCCAGCCAGATCCAGGCCAGCACCGTGTGGCCAAAGGCCTGCATATAGGGCACGGCATTGGCCAGCGCTTCACCTGGTACGCCGGTGGCCCAGGCTTGCTGGGTGGCGCTGCTCACGTCTTGCAGCGCGCGGCCCAGCGCCTTGGCGTGGCCTGCCAGCGCCGGAATCCCGCTGGTGCGGTGGATGGTGGCCTGCATGCGGTGAGCTAGCAGCTGCAAGCCCTTGCCCTCCTCCATCAGCACCTTGCGGCCCAGCAAGTCCATGCCTTGGATGCCGTGCGTGCCTTCATGGATCATGTTCAGGCGGTTGTCTCGCCAGTACTGCTCCACCGGAAAATCGCGTGTGTAGCCGTAGCCGCCATGCACCTGGATCGCCAGGCTGTTGGCCTCCAGACACCATTCGCTGGGCCAGCTCTTGGCAATGGGCGTCAACACTTCCAGCAACAGGCGGGCTTCTTCCGCCGCAGCGCCGCCGGCCGTGTGGTGCTCGTCCACCAGCCGCGCGCAGTAAAGCTCCAGCGCCAGCGCGCCTTCGGCATAGGCCTTTTGCGCCAGCAGCATGCGCTTCACATCTGCGTGTTCAATGATGCGGGTCTGCGGTGCGGCGGCGTCCTTGCCGGCGCCGGTGACAGGGCGGCCTTGGGGGCGGTTCTTGGCGTAGTCCAATGATGCGTAATAGCCTGCCATGCCCAGCATGGTGGCGGCCATGCCCACGCCAATGCGGGCCTCGTTCATCATGTGGAACATGCAGGCCAGGCCTTTGCCGGGCTGGCCGACCAGATAGCCCACGGCACCGGCCTGGCCATCCACCGGGAACTTGCCTTCGCCAAAGTTCAGCAGGGTGTTGGTCGTGCCGCGCCAGCCCAGCTTGTGGTTCAGGCCGGCCAGCGCCACGTCGTTGCGCACGCCAGTCAGCTCGCCCTGGGTGTTCACCATCTTCTTGGGCACGATGAATAGCGAGATGCCACGCGTGCCGGGCACCAGCTTGCCGTCGGCATCGGGAATCTTGGCCAGCACCAGGTGGATGATGTTCTCGTTGATCTCGTGTTCGCCCCACGAGATCCACATCTTGTTGCCCTTGAGGCGGTAGCGCGGGCCCAGCGGGTCGCTCGCAAAGTCCGCGCCATCAGGCACCGCTTTGGTGGCCACATCGCTCAAGGAAGAACCCGCTTGCGGCTCACTCAGGCACATGGTGCCCGACCATCGGCCGGAAAACTCGTTCTTGGCAAACACCTCTTTTTGCAGGTCCGTGCCATGCACCATCAGCAGGTTGGCATTTCCCGTGGTCAGCAAGCCGGTACCAATGCTCACCGAGGCGCAAGCAAAGAACGCATTGGCCGCCGCCTCTACGCTATAGGGCAGCTGCATGCCACCCATCTCGTAGTCTTGCGCCGCCGACAGCATGCCGGACTCGGCATAGGCCTTTTGCGCTTCGTGCGTGGCCTGCGGCAACACCACCCGCAGGCTGCCGTCCGGCTCCGTCACCGTGCGCGGCTCTTCCACATCCGCCAGCCGGTTGAACGGTGCGTACTTCTCGCGCGCAATGCGCTCGCAGGTGTCGAGCACCGCGCCAAAGGTCTCGGTGCTGTGGTCGGCAAAGCGCTCACGTTCGGTCAAAGCCGCAGTGTCGAGCCAGTCGTTGAGGAGGAAGTCGATGGTGGTGCGAAGTGTCATGGAGAGATTTTCCTGCAATGTTGGTGACTGGCTAGCTTCCGGTGTCCACTAGGTGACCTGCCCATACCAATCCACCTTCCGTGTCCCCAGCATCACTGCAGCCAGCAGCAAGAACATCAACACCGAGCCCAGCAACAGCGCGTTCTGTTCCGACTGCAGGATGCCGAATAAGGCCGCGTAGAGCGTGCCCATGGCGGTGCTGAAGCCCACAGCCCGTGCAGCACCACGCAGCACAGAGGCCAGGTACACACCGACCAAGACTACCGACGCGGTAGCGGACACGCCGTAGGCCACGGCAAAAGCCATGTGCTCTGACAAACTGGTGAGCAGCAGAAAGAACACTGCTTGGGCCAGACCGACCAGCAGGTACTGGATGGGGTGGATGCGCAGGTTCTTGAGCTGCTCGAACACAAAGAAGGCAGCAAAACTCAGGGCGATGAACAGGAAACCATATTTCACCGAGCGTGTGGCTTGTTGGTACACATCCACCGGTTCAATCAGGCGGACCTGAAAGCCTTGGGCTGTGGAACCGCCGTTGGACGCAAGCGCTGTGGTGCCCCACTGGGCATTGAACCCTGTGTTCTGCACAGACCGGGTGCGTGGCAAAAAGTCGCCCCCAAAGCTGGGGTGCGGCCAGTTGCTGCTCAGGTTGGCGGTCACCACCTCACCCACCGGAACAAAGCCGAAGGCGCTGGTACCCACCAAGCGCACCGTCATGGCGAATGGCAAGGTCTTGGCACTGCCGTCCAGGTGCACATCGGCAGCGACACCGTGAAAACCGCTGCCAAAGTCTTTCACCTCACTACCGCCCTCGATCGCCAAGGTACTCCCTGCCAACGTGACCACGGGTGCACCAGCAATGCCACGCGTATCGCCTATGCCCACCGTCAACACCGGGGCACCCCACTTGAGCCGGGCATTGGTTCCCAGGCCCGGCAAGTCTTTGGCCGTGGGAGCCACGTAGTGGCCGCTGAGAGTGGCGTTGAGCTCAAACACAGGGGTGCTGAACAAGCCCAGCTTGCGCCGCTCTACCTCCATATGGCCTTTCAAATCGACCGCCGACGGTGTCACTTGCAGCGTGTGTTTGCGCGTTTTGCGGGTGGTGCCTGCCACGGTGCCGGCCTTGGTCCAGCCGCTCACGGTTTCGTCAAACTCCTCGTCCACGGTGATGGTCAGCACCGGACCCCACAGCTTCTGTTCGCCGGCGGAACTGGCAGCAATGGCCTGCACGGCCTCCTCGCGGTAGCTGGTGCGCTCCTGGATGGTGTTCTCGATCATCATCAGCGGAACCCAGAGTACAAGCCCCAGTACTGCGACCATGGCGCATTTCAAAAGCAATGCGTTCTTCATTCCAGCTCCTTGTTGTTGCATGAGCTGGAAGTGTCTGAAGCCACGGCGATGCCAATGTGATGGCGGCGTGCAACCACCATGAAGTCTGTGTGAAGCGGAATAAAAAAGGCCACCTTCTCCGGTGGCCTTTGGCATGGCAAATGCTGCGTCGTGTTTACAGCACTTCAAACACGCCCGCAGCGCCCATGCCCCCGCCAATACACATGGTCACGCAAACGCGCTTTGCGCCGCGGCGTTTGCCTTCGATGAGGGCGTGGCCAGTGAGGCGTTGGCCCGACACACCGTAAGGGTGACCCACGGCAATGGCGCCGCCGTTCACGTTCAGCTTGTCGGCGGGAATGCCCAGCTTGTCGCGGCAGTAGATCACTTGCACGGCAAAGGCTTCGTTCAACTCCCACAGGTCAATGTCATTGATGCCCAGGCCCAGACGCTTGAGCACCTTGGGGATGGCGAACACGGGGCCAATGCCCATTTCGTCAGGTTCGCAACCCGCGACCGCAAAGCCCAGGAACCGGCCCAGCGGTTTCAGGCCCTTTTGCTCCGCCAGCTTTTCGTGCATCACGACCACGGCACCCCCGCCGTCGGAAAACTGGCTGGCGTTGCCGGCGGTGATCAGGCCGCCAGGCACTGCAGAGCGCAAGCCGCTGATGCCTTCTTGGGTGGTACCGGCGCGGATGCCTTCGTCATCGCTGACGGTGACTTGTTTGCTCATCAAGCCCATGACCTTGTCGGCCACGCCCATGGTGATGGTGATGGGGGCAATTTCGTCTTTGAACAGGCCTGCAGCAAGCGCCGCGGTAGCCTTTTGCTGGCTGGCGGCACCGTACTCGTCCATGGCTTCGCGGCTGATGTTGTAGCGCTTGGCCACGTTCTCTGCCGTTTGCAGCATGTTCCAGTAAATCTCGGGCTTGTTCTTGCCCAGCCACGGGTCGTTGAGCATGTGGATGTTCATCTCTTGCTGCACGCACGAGATGGCCTCCACACCACCAGCCACATAGATGTCGCCTTCGTTGGCGATGATGCGCTGGGCGGCGGTGGCAATGGTTTGCAGGCCCGAGGAGCAAAAGCGGTTGATGGTCATGCCCGACACGGTGACGGGGCAACCCGCGCGCAGGGCGATTTGGCGCGCGATGTTGGCGCCGGTGGCACCTTCTGGCGTGGCGCAGCCCATGATGACGTCGTCCACCTCGGCGGCTTCAATGCCAGCTCTGGAAATAGCGTGCTCCACGGCGTGGCCGCCCAGGGTCGCGCCGTGCGTCATGTTGAAAGATCCCTTCCAGCTCTTGGCCAGAGGGGTGCGTGCGGTGGAAACGATAACTGCTGATGTCATGGTCGAGCTCTCCTAAATGGGGTCAGGGTTGGGGTGCCTTGGCACCTTGCGTCAAAAGGCGGTGGTAAAAGCGGATCAGCTCCACATAGTTGCTGATGGCGATGCGTTCATTGGTTCCATGGAAACGGGGCAAGTCTTGCGGCCCAGCGCGCACGGGCGAGAACTTGAAGATGTGCTCACTGATTTCGCCAAAGTGGATGGAGTCGGTGGCGCCAATCATCAAACCCGGTGCCACCAAGGTGCCAGGAAACACTTCGCGAATGGTGCGATTGAGGAGCGCGTACTGTGCAGAGTCGGTGGGTGTGACCTTGGAGGCCTCGGCGCCACCGGGCAAGGCAAACAATTCAAACTTGTCGGTCTTGGTGGCATCGGCCACCAACGCACGGGTGCGCTCCACTACTTGGTCTTTGGTATCGCCGGGCAGCAGGCGGAAGTTCACCGTGGCTTCGGCCTGGCCGGGCAACACATTTTCTTTGTTGCCCGCGCTGGTGATGGTGAGTGCGGTGGTCGTGCGCAGCATGGCGTTGGTGCTGGCACCGCCCTCCAACTGCTTTTGCACCACCGGACCGAACAGCCACAGGTTGGACAGCGCCACACGCGAAAAGCCCCCCATCTCTGGCGCAATGGTGGCAAACATTTCCCCCGCTACACCGCGAATGCCGCCTGGCAATTGCTCGTCATCAATACGCTTGAGGGCGGCACTCATCATGGCAATGGCGCTGGTGCCTTTGGGTGGCGGCATGGAAGAGTGCCCGGGTGTCGCCGACATCTTGAGGACCACCGAGAGGTAGCCTTTTTCCGCTACGCCAATGAGCGCGGTGGGAGCCGTGAGGCCGGGCATGATGCCTTCGGTGATGAGCAGGCCCTCGTCAATAACAAAGTCCAGGCGCACCTTGCGTTCTTTGAGCAGCGCGGCGATCTTAGCGGCACCGCGGTGGCCCCCCACCTCTTCGTCGGCACCAAAGGCAAGGTACACCGTGCGCTCGGGCTGGTGGCCACTTGCCACCAGCAATTCGATGGCCTCGAGCTGGGCCATCAGGTTGCCCTTGTCGTCCCACGCGCCACGGCCCCAGACAAAACCGTCTTTCACCTCGCCACTGAAGGGCACGGTACTCCAGCTCTTCTCTGTACCCGGTGCGATGGGCACCACGTCCTGGTGCGCCATCAGCAGCATGGGCTGCAGATCCGGATTGCTGCCGGGCCATGTGTAGAGCAAGCTCAGTTCACCCACCACTTCGCGTTTGAGTGCAGCGTGGGTTTTGGGGAACTTGGCTTGCAGCAATGCGTGTAGCTTCTTGAACTGGTCGGCGCTCAAATTGGCATCGTCTCGCGAAGAGATGGTGCGCAGGCGCACCGCCTCACCCAAGCGCTGGGCGACACCTTCGCCGTCCACCGCCAGCACAGGCACCGGCGGTACATCCAGCTGGCGTGAACCTTTGCGCAGGGTGTTGATAGCCAGAATGACCACCAAACCCAGCAGCAAAGCCAGTGCACCCCAAGCTATTTTTTTGGCCATGGTGCAGCTGTCGCTCAGTTGAAGGTCTTGCCTTCAGCAGCCAGCTTGGCAAGCAGTGGCGCGGGTTGCCAGAACTTGGCATCGTCCAGGGGGTTCTTGGCAAAGCGGTGCATGGCTTGCACTACATTGAACAAGCCTACTTCGTCGGCGTAGTTCATGGGGCCACCGCGGTGTGCGGGGAAGCCATAGCCAAAGATGTACACGATGTCGATATCGCTGGCCTTGGCGGCAATGCCCTCCTCCAGAATATGCGCGGCTTCGTTCACCAGGCTGAACACCAGACGCTGCACGATTTCTTCGTCCGAAATCTTGCGTGGCGTGATGCCCAGGCTCTTGCGGTGTTCTTCAATCATGGCCACCACCTCGGCATTGGGAATGGCATCGCGTTTGCCGGGCACGTAGTCGTACCAGCCAGCACCGGTTTTCTGGCCGAAGCGGCCTTTTTCGCACAGCAAATCGGCGGTCTTGCTGTATTTCATGTTGGGTTGTTCGGTGTAGCGGCGCTTGCGGATAGCCCAGCCAATGTCGTTGCCGGCCAAGTCGCCCATGCGGAATGGGCCCATAGCCATGCCGAATTTCTCCATGGCCTTGTCCACCTGCTCAGGCGTGCAGCCTTCGTCCAGCAAGAAGCCGCCTTGGCGACCGTATTGCTCAATCATGCGGTTGCCGATGAAGCCGTCGCACACGCCCGAGACCACCGCAGTCTTTTTGATCTTCTTAGCCACAGACATCACGGTGGCCATCACGTCCTTGGCGGTCTTGGCGCCACGTACCACTTCCAGCAACTTCATCACGTTGGCCGGGCTGAAGAAGTGCAGGCCCACCACGTCTTCAGGACGCTGGGTGAATGCGGCAATCTTGTTCACGTCGAGCGTGGAGGTGTTGGAGGCCAAAATGGCTCCGGGCTTCATGACGCGATCCAGTTCCTTGAATACGGCTTCCTTAACGCCAATTTCTTCAAATACGGCTTCGATCACCATGTCCGCGCCGCCCAGCTCGTCGTAGCTCAACGTGGTGGACAGGAGGCTCATGCGTTGCTCGTACTTGTCTTGCTTGAGCTTCTTCTTGGCCACCTGGGCTTCGTAGTTCTTGCGGATAGTGGCGATGCCGCGGTCCAGCGCTTCTTGTTTCATTTCCAGCATCTTGACGGGTATGCCAGCGTTCAGGAAGTTCATGGCGATGCCGCCACCCATGGTGCCAGCGCCAATGACCGCTACCGAATTGATAGCGCGTTGCGCAGTATCGGCGGGCACGTCTGCTATTTTTGATGCTGCACGCTCGGCAAGGAACAGGTGGCGCAGGGATTTGCTCTCGGCAGTGAACATGAGGTTGATAAACGCCTCGCGCTCAACTTTCATACCTTCGTCAAACTTCTTTTTGGTGGCGGCTTCCACCACGTCCACACACTTGGCAGGTGCAGGGAAGTTTTTGCTCATGCCCTTGACCATGTTGCGCGCGAACTGGAAATAGGCGTCGCCCAGCGGGTGTTTGCATTTCAGGTCGCGCACCAGAGGCAAGGGGCGCACGTCGGCTTTTTCACGCGCAAAGGCCATGGCCTCTTCCAGCACGCTCTCTGCCGATGCTGACAGCTTGTCGAACAGCTTTTGGCCAGGGGCCATGGCCAGCAAGTCACTTTTGACGGTTTCTCCGCTCACAATCATGTTCAGTGCGGGCTCCACACCCAGCACGCGCGGCAGGCGCTGCGTGCCACCGGCGCCGGGCAGCAGGCCCAGCTTCACTTCAGGCAGCGCCACGCTAGTACCGGGGGCGGCAACGCGATAGTGGCAGCCCAGAGCCAACTCAAGCCCACCACCCATTGCCACCGTGTGGATGGCAGCCACTACCGGCTTGTTGGACGCCTCCAGCACACCAATCACGCTGATCAAATTGGGCTCTTGCAATGCGGTTGGTTTGCCGAACTCTTTGATATCAGCCCCGCCCGAGAAGGCATTGCCAGCACCTGTGATCACGATCGCTTTGACCGCTGCGTCGGCATTGGCTTGGGCCATGCCGTCGGCGATGCCTTGGCGGGTGGACAAACCCAAACCGTTGACGGGTGGGTTGTTCAGCGTGATGACGGCGATATCGCCGTGGACTTGGTACTGGGCAGTCATGCTTTCATTCCTTGAAAAGGTGGAGCCAGAGAAAATAGAACGATCGTTCTTTTTTTCGGATTGTAGGTGCTTTGGATTCCATTCCAAATGCCTTTGTCCCTCGTGGGACAAACCAAGGGTTATCCCTTAGATTTCCAACCATTCCTTGCGGGTGTCTGCGTCTTCGCGCAAGGCCTGGGGTGTTCCATCAAACACGATGCTGCCGTGCCCCATCACCAAGCATCGGTCGGAAATGGACATCGCAATGGTGAGCTTTTGTTCAATCAACAGCACGGAGATGCCCCGGTTGCGCAACAATTGCAGGTACTCGGCCACCAGCTCCACGATCTTGGGCGCCAGGCCCTCGGTCGGCTCGTCGATGATGATGAGGTCAGGGTCGCCCATGAGCGTGCGGCACAGCGTCAGCATTTGCTGCTCACCACCCGAGAGCACTCCGGCCTCGGTGTGTTCACGTTCCTTGAGGCGCGGGAACATGCGGTACATGTCGTCAAAACTCCAGCGCGCCTGCTTGTTGTTGCGCTTTTGGCCCAACAGCAGGTTCTGATGCACCGTGAGTTTGGGAAAAACATCGCGATTCTCAGGCACATACCCAAGCCCCAAGTGGGCAACTTCAAACGCTTCCTTGCCGCGGGTTTCCTGCCCGCGCCACCGCACCGAACCCTCACACGCCACCAGGCCCATGATGGCCTTAGCCGTGGTGGAGCGACCCGAGCCGTTGCGGCCCAGCAAAGCCACAATTTCCCCCTCACCTATCGCCATGTTCACCCCATGCAGCACATGGCTCTTGCCGTAATAGGCATGCAGGTCCGTGATCTTCAGCATCTCGGAACCCATCTCAGTGTCCTCCCACCTGTGCGTCGGCCACGGCAGACCCCAGGTAGGCCTCCTGTACGCGTGGATTGGCACGTACGGCCGAAGGCGTGTCAAACGCAATCACCTCGCCATACACCACCACGGCAATTTTGTCAGCCAGGCCAAACACCACCCCCATGTCATGCTCAACGGTCAGCAGGGTCTTGCCCACGGTCACCTCTTTGATCAGATCGACGAAACGCCCCGTCTCGCTCTTGCTCATGCCAGCGGTTGGCTCGTCCAGCAGGATCACATTGGCACCGCCGCCGATGGTCACGCCTATTTCGAGCGCGCGCTGCTCGGCGTAGGTCAAGTTCATGGCGAGCACATCGCGTTTCCTGTCCAACTTGATCATGGCCATCAGCTCTTCAGCACGCTGGTTGGCGTCGTGCAGGTTCACCAAAAATTTGAGGAACGTGTACTTGTAGCCCAAGCTCCAAAGTACGCCACAGCGCAGGTTCTCAAACACGCTGAGCTTGGGGAAGATGTTGGTGATTTGGAAGCTGCGTGACAGGCCCAGGCGGTTGATCTCGAAGGGCTTTTTGTCGTTGATGCGCTGGCCAAACAACAGCACGTCACCGCTACTGGCCCCAAAACGCCCACTGATCAAGTTAAACAATGTGGATTTGCCAGCACCATTCGGTCCAATGATGGCAACGCGCTCGCCAGCCTGCACGGTCAGGTTGACTCCTCGGATGATTTCCGATTTGCCGAAACTCTTGCGCAGGTCGCGCAGCTCCAGCGCCGGGGTTGGCTGGGGGGTTGCGTTCACGCTGCGTCCCTCCGCTGAATCTCGTGTTCGATCTCATCCTGGATCTGGCTCCAGTCACGGCCGAACTGGCGACGCACCAACTCGAACAAGGTTGAGCCGGTCAGCAAAAGCAGGAGCGAACCGCCCCAGCTGTTGATACTGGTTGCGTTGAGTGCGACGCCCAAAAAGCGCAGTTCCGAACCCAAGGCCGCATTGAGCTGCTGGTGGTAAACCATCTCGACCATGGCGCCAGCACCGGCCAGTGCCAGCAGCGCGGTACCCGCCAGGCCCAGGTAACCGACCCACAGCCGCCCCAGCTTTCCGAACGTGGCCACCCGCAGGTTCATCATGATCAGGCTGGCAAGTCCGCCAGGGGCGTACATCACCATGAACAAAAAGATCAGCCCCAGATACAACAACCAGGCCTTGGTGAACTCACTCAGCAACACAAAAGCCAACACCATGAGCACGGCACCCAAAATGGGCCCAAAAAAGAAGGTGGCGCCGCCCAGAAAGGTAAACAGCAAATAGGCACCAGAACGCGCAGCCCCCACCACCTCAGCCGTGACGATTTCAAAGTTCAGCGCCGCCAGGCCGCCCGATAATCCGGCAAAAAAGCCGGCAATGATGAAGGCCGTGTAGCGGATGCGCTGCGGGTTGTAGCCAATGAACTCCACCCGCTCGGGGTTGTCACGCACGGCGTTGAGCATGCGGCCCAGCGGCGTGCCGGTGAAGGCAAACATGGCAGCTACCGCCACAAAGGTGTAGGCGGCAATCAGGTAGTAGACCTGTACCGCGGGCGCAAAGCTAATGCCGAAGAAGGGCTGCCCCACCACGCGGTTGGCCGAAATCCCCGCCTCACCGCCAAAGAACTCGGAAAACATCAGCGACATGGCAAAAACAAGTTCTGCCATGCCCAGGGTAATCATGGCAAAGGTGGTGCCCGATTTGCGGGTGGTGACATAACCCAGCAGTGCGGCAAAGCCCATGCCGGCCAAGCCGCCCACAAGAGGTATCACGCTCACCGGAATGGGCCAAGTGCCTGCACCTACCGCATTGAGGGCGTGGATGGCCATGTACGAGCCCAGGCCGGTATAGACCGCATGCCCGAAGCTGAGCATGCCCCCCTGCCCCAGCAATATGTTGTACGACAGACAGGCAATGATGGCGATGCCCATTTGCGATAGCATGGTGATGGACAGGCCGCTGGTGAACACCCGGGGTGACACCAGCAGCAGCAGGGCAAAAAGTCCCCAGACCGCGATGCGGCCCAGCGGGAGAGAACGGAGTGCGCGATGGCGTGTGTCGGCTTGCATGTGATTCAGCCCTCCCGCGTGCCAAGCAATCCCTTGGGCCTGAATATCAGGATCAAGACCAAAAACAGGTAGGGCAAGATAGGCGCAACCTGGGCAATGGTGAGTTTGGCGACCGAGTTGTTGCGCAGCGCGTCACCCACCTGAACGCCCAGATGCGGCAACACATCGAGCAGCGCGTAGTCAAACGCCACCGCAAAGGTTTGGATCACGCCGATGAGCAGCGAAGCCAGAAAGGCACCAGAGAGTGACCCCATGCCGCCCACCACCACCACCACAAAAATAACCGACCCCACCGTGGCGGCCATGGCGGGCTCGGTCACGAAGGTGCTGCCACCAATGACCCCCGCCAGGCCCGCCAGGCCGGTGCCCACGCCAAACACCAGCATGAACACCCGGGGCACGTTGTGACCCAAGGACTCCACCATCTCGGGATGGGTCAACGCGGCCTGGATGACCAGGCCGATGCGGGTCCGCGTGAGCATGAGCCATAGCGCCAGCAGCATCAGCAGCGCAATGACCATCATGAAGCCACGCGTCATAGGGAACGGCGAGCAAACCACACGCACGGCTGCATCCACAACGTTGCACATCCCGGCCGGCGCGGCGCCCCATACCAGTTGCAAACCATCCACCGCATGGTTGACCAATGTGAAAGCAGGGCCCTGCAATGAGGCCGGTGGCTTGAACTCCAGAGCCGTGCGACCCCAGATGAGCTGCACCAGTTCCAGCAGGATGTAGGAGAGGCCAAAGGTAACCAGCAGCTCTGGCACATGGCCAAACTTGTGGACCTTGCGCAGCGCCAGACGCTCAAAAGCGGCGCCCAGGATACCGACGCCCAGGGGGGCAAGCACCAGCGCAGGCCAGAAGCCAACCCAATTAGAGACGGTGTAGCCCAGGTACGCGCCCACCATGTAAAAACTGGCATGCGCAAAGTTGAGCACACCCATCATGCTGAGGATCAGCGTCAAACCGGCACTGAGCATGAAGAGCAAGAGCCCGTAGCTCAAGCCGTTCAGCATGGAAATGATGAAAAACTCCATCCGGCAAACACCCTTTCATCGCCTTCCCCGGATCTGGGGAACGCGATGATCGCATGACTACCGCCCGGCCCCGCCGGGGTCAGAGCGTAGGCAAGCGGTAGTCCTTGAGAAGTTCTCGCAGCTTGCTCTTCTGCATCTTGCCCGTGCCGCCCAGCGGAATGGCATCTACAAACACCACATCATCTGGCACCTGCCACTTGGCGGTTTTGCCTTCGTAAAAGGCCAGCAGCTCCTCACGCGAGACCTCACTGCCTGGTTTCTTGACCACCGCAATGATGGGGCGTTCATCCCATTTGGGATGCTTCATGCCGATGCAAGCCGCCATCGCCACGGCCGGGTGGGCCATGGCGATGTTTTCCACATCAATCGAGCTGATCCACTCGCCACCAGACTTGATCACGTCCTTGCTGCGGTCCGTGATTTGCATATAGCCGTCGGGGTCAATCGTGGCCACGTCGCCTGTGGGAAACCAGCCGTCCACCAACGGCGAGCGCCCCTCTCCTTTGAAGTAGTCGCTGATGATCCACGGACCTTTGACCAGCAGGTCGCCATAGGCCTTGCCGTCCCAGGGCAATTCCTTGCCCGCGTCGTCAACGATCTTCATGTCCACACCATAGATACCGCGGCCCTGCTTGAGGCGCACCTTCATCTTGTCTTCGGGCGACAGGGGCAGGTGCTTGTTTTTGAGCGTGCATACCGTACCCAGAGGCGACATTTCGGTCATGCCCCATGCGTGCAGCACTTCCACACCGTAGACGTCGTTGAACGCCGCAATCATGGCTGGCGGGCAGGCCGAACCACCAATCACCGTACGCTTGAGGGTAGAGAACTTGAGGTTGGCGGCCTGCATGTGGCCCAGCATCATTTGCCACACCGTGGGCACGCCGGCCGCAAAGCTGACCTTCTCAGACTCGATCAGCTCGAAAATGGACTTGCCATCCATCGCTGGACCGGGGAACACCAGCTTGGCGCCCGTCATGGCGGCAGAGTAAGGCAGCCCCCAGGCATTGACGTGGAACATGGGCACCACGGGCAGCACGCTGTCGCGCGCGCTCATGTTCAGTGCATCGGGCAGCGCCCCCGAGAACGCATGCAGGATGGTGGAGCGGTGGCTGTAGAGCGCCGCCTTGGGGTTGCCAGTGGTGCCACTGGTGTAGCACATGCTCGATGCCGAATTCTCGTCAAACTCGGGCCAGGTGTATTGCTCGGGTTGGCTGCCCATCCAGGCTTCGTAGCTCTGCAAACCGGGGATGCCGGTGTCGGCAGGCAGCTTGTCGGCATCGCACAAGGCAATCCAGTGCTTCACCGTGGTGCAGCGGCTGTGCACGGCCTTGATGATGGGCAGAAAGGTCATGTCAAAACACAGCACCTGGTCTTCTGCGTGGTTGGCAATCCAGGCAATCTGGTCTGGGTGCAGGCGCGGGTTCAGGGTATGCAGCACGCGGCCCGACCCGCTTACGCCAAAGTACAGCTCCAGGTGGCGATAGCCGTTCCAGGCCAGCGTGGCCACGCGATCGCTGAAAGCCAAGTCCATCTGGTCCAATGCATTAGCCACTTTGCGTGCACGTGCTGCCACTTCCTTGTACGTGGTGCGGTGAATATCCCCCTCCACGCGTCGCGATACCACTTCGCCTTCGCCATGGTGGCGCTCCGCAAAATCGATGAGGGTAGAAATCAGCAATTGCTGGCTTTGCATCAAACCTAACATGGGGTCACCTCTGGAATTATTCGAATGTTCGCCACGCGCCACGACGGCTGTCGCCAACGCGTCGCCGCATGGTAATCCCAGCAAGCCCCTGAAAAAGGCCTGCATTAGTCATATGCGGGACAATTCAGCCATGCCTATTCCGTCACATCAGGGTGACCCGCTGGATGTGGGACTGCCTTGGGTCAATCGCTTTGCCACGCTGGGCGATGACTTTTATACTGCCCTCTCCCCCACCCCTTTGCCCGCCCCCTACTGGGTGGGCCGCAGCGCGGGTGCCGCACAGGCTTGGGGGCTGGATCCGCAATGGCTGCAATCGGACGATGCCCTACAAGCCTTCACCGGTAACCGCACGCTGGCAGGCGGTCTTTCCTTGGCCAGTGTCTACAGCGGCCACCAGTTCGGCCAATGGGCAGGTCAACTGGGCGATGGCCGTGCGATTCTGTTGGGCGAGACACCGGGTTGGGAAGTCCAGCTCAAGGGCGCGGGACTGACACCGTTTTCCCGCATGGGCGACGGGCGCGCGGTTCTGCGCAGCAGCATCCGCGAATTTTTGGGCAGCGAGGCGATGCACGGCCTGGGCATCCCGACCTCTCGGGCACTCTGCGTCACGGGTTCTGACGTGCCGGTGCGCCGCGAAGAAATCGAGACTGCCGCTGTGGTAACGCGGCTGGCGCCCAGCTTCATCCGCTTTGGCCACTTCGAACACTTCTGCCACCACGGGCACCACGACCAGCTCAAGGTGCTGGTCGACTTTGTCATTGACCACCACTATCCTGCCTGCCGCACCGATGCGCGCTGGGGTGGCAACCCTTACGTGTCGCTGCTGGCCGCAGTGACCGAGCGCACCGCGCAGATGGTGGCGCAGTGGCAGGCCGTGGGCTTTTGCCACGGCGTGATGAACACGGACAACATGAGCATCCTGGGGCTGACCATCGACTACGGCCCCTTCCAGTTCATGGACGCCTACGACCCCGGCCACATCTGCAACCACTCGGACCACCAGGGCCGCTACGCCTTTTACAAACAGCCCAATGTGGCGTACTGGAACCTGTTTTGCCTGGGCCAGGCCCTTATACCGCTGATTGCCGAACAAGAGCAGGCGATTGCGGCGCTGGAGACCTTCAAGGCCATCTACCCGCTGGCATTTGCCCGGCGCATGGCGGCCAAGCTCGGTTTTGCCGATCTGCAGGAGGCGCACCGCCCCCTGACCGAAGATATTCTGAAGCTGCTGGCGGCCGACAAGGTGGTCTTCACCATCTTCTGGCGCCGCCTGAGCCACTGGGCGCGTGCGCAGCGTGCGGACGACGATTCGGTACGCGATCTGTTCCTCGATCGGGCCGGGTTCGATGCCTGGTTGCTATCATATTCGGAGCTTCTTGCGCAGACAGAACAAGGGCTGGCGGCCGATTTGATGCTTAAAACCAACCCCAGGTACGTACTGCGGAACCACTTGGGCGAAGAAGCCATCCAAGCCGCCAAGCGCAAAGATTTCACCGTGGTGGCCAACCTGTTGCAAGTTTTGGAGCGCCCGTTCGACGAACACCCTGAGCATGCCGCCTGGGCGGATTTTCCGCCGGATTGGGCATCTCACATCGCCATCAGCTGTAGTTCATAAGGATGCATATGACCTTTCCTATTCAGAAAACCGATGCCGAATGGCAAGCCGTGCTGGCCGAGAAAGGCGCCGAGCCCGTGGCCTTTCAGGTCACCCGCCACGCCGCGACCGAGCGCCCCTTCACCGGCAAGTACGAGCGCCAGTGGGCCGACGGCAGCTACCACTGCATCTGCTGCGGTAATACGCTGTTCAGCTCCGACACCAAGTTCGACGCCCACTGCGGCTGGCCCAGCTTCTCGCTGGCGGTGCCCGGTGCCATCACCGAAATCACTGACCGCAGCCACGGCATGGTGCGCGTGGAAACGGTGTGCAGCCAGTGCGGCGCGCACCTGGGCCATGTGTTCGAAGACGGCCCCACAGACACCGGCTTGCGCTACTGCATGAACTCTGCCTCGCTACACTTCACGCCTGCATGAAAACCTTTCTCGATTTTTTCCCCATCCTGCTGTTCGTCGGCGCGTACAAGTTTTATGACATCTATGTCGCCACAGCGGTGCTGATGGGCGCCACCGTACTGCAAATGGCGGTGATTTATGCCATGGACCGCAAGCTCCAAGTCATGCACAAAATCACGCTGGTGCTGATTTTGGGCTTTGGTGCCATGACCCTCGCCTTGCATGACGACCGCTTTATCAAGTGGAAACCTACAGTGCTTTACACAGTGATGGGCATTGCTCTTGCCGTAGCGGTATGGGGCATGAAAAAAAACTTCCTCAAGCTGCTGCTGGGTAGCCAGCTGGAACTTCCCGATCCCATCTGGCACAAGCTGAATGTGGCGTGGATTATTTACACCCTGTTCATGGCAGCGATAAATGCCTATGTCGTGATGTACTTCAGCACTGAAACGTGGGTGAACTTCAAGCTTTGGGGCTATGTGTTCCCGCTGGTGTTCATCGTTGGCCAAGGCTTTTACATATCACCCTATCTCAAGGGTGACGAAGCGTCCCAGGACAAACCCGCACCATGACCGCCACGCCCACCGCAGCCCACCTGCAGGCGCGCCTGCAAGACAAGCTGGCCCCCACCCGCTTGGAAGTGCTGGACGAGAGCTACCAACACGCAGGCCATGCTGGCGCCAACGACACGGGCGTCGGCACCCATTTTCGGGTGCGCATCGCTTCACATTTGTTTACAGGTAAGAGCCGCGTAGCGCGCCATCGCCTTGTGTATGATGCGCTGCAAGATTTCATTGATCAGGGCCTGCACGCCCTGGCCATTGAGGCCGAAGACTCGCCCTCTGGCAGCACCACTTCCAATTGATACAAGCATCCCTGAAGGAACCGGTATGAAGAAGCACATTTTGTCCGCCCTGGCCGCTGCCGCGCTGTTGAGCGCCGCCTCGGTCTCCATGGCGCAGAACATCGCCATCGTGAACGGCAAGGCCGTTCCCAAAGCCCGCGTGGATGCCTTGGCCGAACAAGTGAAGCGCTCTGGCCGTCCCGTGACGCCCGAGATGCAGGGCCAGCTGAAGGAAGAAATCATCGCGCGCGAAATTTTTGTGCAGGAAGCCCAGGCTCGCGGTCTGGACGCTACCGACGACTACAAAAACCAGCTCGATCTGACCCGCCAATCCATCCTGATCCGCGAGTTGTTCTCTGACTTCCAGAAGAAGAACCCCGTGACAGACGAAGAAATCAAGGCTGAATACGATAAGTTTGCTGCTGCCAACGCTGGCAAGGAATACCGTGCCCGTCACATCTTGGTGGAAAAGGAAGACCAGGCCAAGGCCATCATTGCCCGCTTGAAGAAAGGCGCCAAGTTTGAAGACATCGCCAAAAAAGAATCCAAAGACCCAGGCTCCGGTGCCAATGGTGGTGACCTGGATTGGGCCAACCCCAGCAACTACGTGAAAGAGTTTTCCGACGCACTGGTGGCACTTGCCAAGGGCAAAACCACCGAAACGCCGGTGAAGTCGCAGTTTGGTTACCACATCATTCGCCTGGAAGACATCCGCGAAAGCCAGCTGCCCAAGCTGGACGAAGTGAAGCCACAGATTGCACAACAGCTGCAACAGCAAAAGATGAGCAAGTTCCAGGAAGACCTGCGCGCCAAAGCCAAGGTGGAATAACTAAGCTTTCAATACTTAGTGCTTGAAGGTAAAAGCGCGGCTTAGGCCGCGCTTTTTCGTTGCACCGCAGTTTTCATGAGCCGTAAACCCGATCTCAGCCACCCGGATAACCAGCAATTGGTGCGCCAGCACAGCCCATTGGTTGGCAAAATTGCGCGTTCCTTGGCCCACGGCATGCCGCCCAATGTCATGAATGAAGATTTGGTGCAGGACGGCATGCTGGGCTTGATCGACGCCATCATCCGCACCACCCGGGAGACATCGGGCGCCGAATTTGAGCACTATCTGGCCCAACGCGCCCGCGGTGCCATGCTCGACGGCCTACGGGCCCTGGATCCCGCCACACGCCAAGTACGCCGCAGCATGCGCAAGGTGGAGCACACCCTGCAGCAGTTGGGCCACCAACTGGGTCGCGCCCCGGCCGAGGGTGAAGTTGCCAAGGCCATGGACATGGCTCTTGAAGATTACCGGCAATTGCTGCAACAGGCGCACGGCTACTTGCTAGTTTCCTTGGATGATTTGACTGAACACGCCGACATGCGCGGCTACCTGGAGCAATGTGCCGGAAGCGACACGGACCCGCTGGTGCTCCTGGAGCGCGCTGTGTTTCGCAGAGCCTTGGCAACCAGCCTGCGCGCACTCAGTGCCCAAATGCAGGAATTGCTCAACCTGTATTACGTGGAAGAACAAAAGATGCACGAAATTGGCACGCGCATGGGACTGAGCGAATCACGCGTCTCCCAGCTCCACGCCAGTGCCATCGCTGGTTTGCGGGCCCGGCTGCTGGATGCAGAACAAAGCCAGCAGCTGCTGCAGCCGCGGCGCGTACCGCGTTAGGCCAACAGCCAGATCAGCGCTAGCAGCACTGGCTGGTGCAGCATGTAGTAACTCAAGCTCCAAGTTCCCAGCCATGCCAAAGGGCGCAAGGCGGGGAAAGGCATCCAGCGTGGGGCTGTAGCCTGTTGGCGCAACCACCATTGGGTGGCGGCCACGCCCCACCACATGACGCCCAGCCAAGGCACCAGCGGAACGTAGTCTTCAGTAATAGGCTTGGCGCTGATGAAGCCCAGCCAGTTGAGGGCTCTTTCATTGAAGAAAGTGGCTATCCAGCCAGCATCCATTGCGCGAGCAGCTATGTATTTCATAGCAACCATCAACCCGCCAAGCCACCAGAGCCAATGTCCCCAATGCGCCGTGAGGCGCACCACAATCAACATCACCGCCATGCCGTGCAGCACCCCAAAGTAAATGTAGCTGTTGGGAAACATCAGGGCAGAACCCGCGGTGACCAGCAACGCACACCCGGCAATCTGGGCCCACCGCCGCCAGAAGTGCGACCAGCTTTGCCCGTGTTGCAAGGCAAAGGCCTGTCCGGCCCCGGCACAAAACAGAAACATGCCCAGGATCAGTGTGCGTTGCCACGTCCAGAGAGGGTCCCCATAAAAATCCTGCCGGATCAGGCCTGCGTTGTTCAAATCAAAGCAGAGGTGGTAAGCCGTCATCCACACCATGGCCAACCCGCGCAGCACATCCACCGCCGGGTAGCGTTGCGACGTCATGGATGCGCCCTGCGGTAATGGGCCGCCCCCCAAAGGCTCAACACCACCCCAAAGACGGCACACACCAATACGCCCAAGGCCAGGCCGAGTCCTCCCATGCTGCTGATAGACAGCGCAAAACAAGGCGGGCCCAAGGTCGATCCGAGGTTTCCCATTTGTGCTACGGCGCCGTTGGCGCGGGCCTGCTGGGCTGGCTCCTTGTTCAAGAACGGGATCAACGCAAACGAACTCCCCCCAGAGAGCCCAGCTGCAAACATGAGAACCAGGGCCACCGGAGCCACCCACCAGCCTGCCCACAGCCCCAGCCCCCAAACCATGCCGCTCAGGCCCACCGAAACGAAAGCCCAGCGCGCCAAACGCAAAGGCGAGATCCAGTACTGCGCAATCCATCCGGAGCAAAACGTACCCGCAACCCCCATCAACGGTAAGCTGGCGGCGAGCCAGGCACGATCCGCCCCACCCTGCTGGGGCAAAAAGGTCAGCAGCGCAACGGCCATGCCGGTGTACCCAAGAAAACACAGGCCCGGTAGCGCAGTGGTCCAGCAGGTGTAGATATGCACGTGTTGGCGAAGCAAGGCCTTCAGGTGCATGGGAAGCTGGTGCCAGCCGATTGCATCTGAGGTGCGTTTTCTTGGTGCATCAGGCGCCAGCAGGAGAGCCACCGCCAGCGCAGCTATGGCCAAACCCAGCGCATGGACATGAAACAAAGCCGCAAGCCCAAAGTTGTCAATAAAAGGCAGCCCCGCAGCGCCAGTGATGGCAAATGCCACCCCGACAAAGGTGCTCCACAGTCCCATGGCAATGGCCCGGTGTTGAGGTGCCGCACTGGCCGCCATAAGCGTAGGGGCAGCTACCACCACAGCGAGGTGGGAGGCCCCCTCCAGCGCCCGGCTAACCCAAAACCAGGGCAAGGGCAAAAGAAACGACTGGGAAAATGCCAGAACTGCACCCAAGCCCAAGCCACCCACCAGCAAGCGCCGGTAACCCACCCGCGGTGCGAGCAAGCCCATGGTGACCCCGAGCAGCAAACCCACCATGCCCACAGTAGACAACACCCACCCCATACTGGCTGCACTGGCCGCGTAGTGGTTTTGCAATTCAACAAAAGCTACCGCAATCTTGGCAAACTGCATGGCTGCCAAAATGCCGCTGAACCATAGCACCGCAACACGAGGCCAATGGGTGGAAGGAGGTGTAGTCGAGACTGGGGCCATGGGAAGCGCCGCAGTGTACCGCTTGGGGTGAGACGCTGGGATAATCGCAGCCATGTCTTTGCAAGATTTCCAACTCGAACTGCTGGCGCCTGCCCGCACGGCTGACATCGGTATCGAAGCCGTGAACCACGGTGCCGATGCGGTCTACATCGGCGGCCCCGGCTTTGGCGCCCGGTCGAGTGCCGACAACAGCCTCGCCGACATCGCACGCTTGGTGCAGCATGCGCACCGCTTCAACAGCCGCATCTTCGTCACCATGAACACCATCCTGCGGGATGACGAGCTGGAGCCTGCACGCACGCAGGCTTGGCAGCTGTATGAAGCCGGTGTGGATGCGCTGATCGTGCAAGACATGGGGCTGCTTGCCATCGACATGCCGCCTTTGCAGCTCCATGCCAGTACGCAAACAGACATCCGCACGCCTGAGAAAGCACGCTTCTTGCAGGACGTAGGGCTCTCACAAATCGTCCTGGCGCGTGAGCTCACCACCAAGCAGATCGCCGCTATTCGCGCTGCCACCGATCCGGAAAAGTGCACCCTGGAATTCTTCATCCACGGGGCACTCTGCGTAGCCTACAGCGGCCAGTGCTATATCAGCGCCGCCCACACCGGGCGCAGTGCCAACCGGGGGGAATGCAGCCAAGCCTGTCGCCTGCCCTACCAGGTGGTGGATGACAAGGGCCGTTTTGTGGCGCATGACAAGCATGTGCTGTCCATGAAGGACAACAACCAGAGCGAGAACCTGGCCGCCTTGGTGGACGCGGGTATTCGCAGCTTCAAGATCGAAGGGCGCTACAAGGACATGGGCTATGTGAAAAACATCACCGCCCACTACCGCAAGCTGCTGGACCAGCTGATCGAAGACCGCCAGTTCTCGGACCAACCCTTGGCCCGAAGCAGCAGCGGCACCACCACCTTCACCTTCGAGCCCGACCCCAACCAGAACTTCAACCGCGAGTTCACCGACTACTTTGTGCAGGGCCGCCGAATCGACATCGGGGCTTTCGACACCCCAAAAAACCCTGGCCAGCCCATTGGCTACGTCACCAAGGTCAATGCCGACAGCGTGGAGTTGGAGCTGACGGACCGCAGCAAGGCCCTCAGCAATGGCGACGGCCTGTGCTACTACGACCTGCAAAAAGAACTGGAGGGCTTGGCCATCAACCGCGCCGAACCCATCAACGCGCCCAAGGGCCTGTGGCGCGTGTTCCCCAAGGACCCCCTGCCCGGCTTCAAAGACCTGCGCAAAGGCGTGGAGGTAAAC
Organism: Rhodoferax sp.; assembly: GCF_034519335.1. Classification (GTDB taxonomy): domain Bacteria; phylum Pseudomonadota; class Gammaproteobacteria; order Burkholderiales; family Burkholderiaceae_C; genus Allorhodoferax. The sequence goes on along the minus strand of NZ_JAXHOL010000032.1, from coordinate 42,415 downwards.
CGCAACCGCGATGTGAACTGGACCCGCACGCTCGACAAGAAAAGCAGCGACCGCCGCATTGGCATCTGGGCCGTGTTGGCTGAAACACCGGACGGCATTGCGCTCACCCTGACCGACGAAGACGGCTTCACCGCCACCGCCCGCACCACCTTGCCCTTGGAGCGGGCCAAGGATGCGGCCACAGTGATGGATACGCTCAAGGACAGTGTCAGCAAAATGGGCACTACCATTTTTGCGGCGCTGGATGTGCAAGTGCAGTTCACCCAGCCCTGGTTTGTGCCGGCCTCAGTACTCAACCCGCTACGCCGCGAGGCCGTGGAGGCGCTGGAGCGCGCCCGTGCTGCCGGCTTCCAGCGCCTGCTGCCCGCCACGCCGGTGGAGCCCCCCGTGGCCTACCCGGAAGACACGCTGAGCTACCTGGCCAACGTCTTCAACCAGGCCGCGCATGGTTTTTATGCCAAGCACGGCGTCAAAGTCATTGCCCCGGCTTACGAGGCAGTGGAAGAGTTGGGCGAGGTGAGCCTGATGATCACCAAACATTGCGTGCGCTTCAGCTTGAGCCTCTGCCCCAAGCAGGCCAAGGGCGTGACCGGCGTGCAGGGTCAGGTGAAAGCCGAGCCGCTACAGCTCATCAACGGCAAAGAAAAACTCACCCTGCGTTTTGACTGCAAACCCTGCGAGATGCATGTGGTTGGCAAGATGAAGACCAGTGTGGCCAACCAGAGCCGCAAGGAACTGCTGGAGGCTGCGCAAGGGGTGCCCATGACGTTTCACAAGACCCGGCCAGCTCGGCAGGAGTTTGGGCACTGATTTTTTTGGGCTGTGTTGTGGTTTTTCGTTCGTTGCACCGCTTTTTTTGACACCCACTCCCCCAGCCCCTCGCCCCGTCGGCGAGGGGAGCCCTAACAGCCATATTTTTTGAGGGCGCTCCGGCTACCGGGGCGCAGAAGTAGCGCTGCCAATGAGTGGGTGCGCTACGGCCCTGGCCAACGGTTGTAGTCAATGCCAACAAGGTGGCGCGGAGCCACTGGCGGACACAGCCGCCAGCCGTGCCGCACAAACATCTCCGAGGTATTCACAACCGCAGGCGTGGGCCGTGGCGCGAGCTGACAGTGGCAACCTCCCGCTTGTAGCCCGCATCCGGCGTACAAAAGCAAGATATGGCTGTTAAAAGCTCCCCTCGCCGACGGGGCGAGGGGCTGGGGGAGTGGGTGTTTAAAAAAGCGGTCTAACCCCAGCAAACACCGAGCAAAAGAACTCAGGGCTCAGTAGACAACAAGCGCCAAGCCAACCGCAACCCCAACCAGGCATTCCCAATGGCAAACACCCCGATAACCAAGCTGGCCAGCGGGGTGAGTGGGTAGGTTTGCACGATCCACATCAACGCTGTGGACAGTGCATTGAGCACCACCATGAGCCAGAACGCAGGCTTGCGTGGCTGGAACAGGCGGCGCCAGCGGATCACGCGACTTCCGTGATGAACTGATCGCGGGGGCGGCGCACCTTCTTCAGGTTTTGGAGCCAGTCGCCTTCGTCGGCGCGGTAGCCCAGAGGCAGAATCGCCACGCTGCGCAGGCCACGGGCTTGCAATCCCAAGATCTCGTCTAGCGCCTTAGGGTCAAAGCCTTCCATGGGCGTCGCATCCACCTGTTCTTCGGCTGCTGCAATCAGGGCGGTACCTAGGCCAATGTAGGCTTGGCGTGCGGCGTGCTGGTAATTCACCTCGGCATCGCGCTGGGGATACATGCCCAGCAGCATCTGGCGGTAGTTTTCCCAGCCTTCGTTCTTGAAACCACGCTCGGTGTTCACCAAGTCAAACATGGTGTTGATACGCTCGACGGTGTAGTTGTCCCAGGCGGCAAACACCAACAGGTGCGAGGCGTCAGTAATCTGTTCCTGGTTCCATGCGATGGGCTTGATTTGTTCACGCACCGCTTTGTTGGTCACCACAAACACCTCAAAAGGCTGCAAGCCGCTGGAGGTGGCAGTCAGGCGAATGGCTTCCAGAATGCGCTCCACCTTGTCTTGCGGCACCACTTTGCTGGGGTTGAACTTCTTGGTGGCGTAGCGCCATTGCAGTTTGCTGATCAGATCGGACATAGTGCGTCACACGGTTTGGTTACTAAGGGCATAGAGTTTGGGGGGCTTTGCCCAATTGCAAGACCGGACACCGCAATTCACGGAGTCCACCACCCCGCATTCCCGAGCGCCGCACCCCAGCGCCCGAAAAGTGCTAACAATCTGCTTTGCTGAGAATCAGCCCGCCATACACCATGCTGCCCACCGCCAAGGCAGGCAGGTTGTACAGCCAACGCTCGCGGCGCGCAGCCCCAGAGGCAAGTGCCAGAAATTCTGCCACACCCAAGCCCAAACGCTGCGCCAAAAGGTAAGACACCAACAAGCCCGCCACACCGGCCGCGATGAACCAACCACCCACGCCTGCTTGCAGCAAGTGCGCGTCGCCCCAGAGCCAGTCCCAGGCAAACATCACACCGCCCAACACCATGGCAAGCGCCCACCAGGAGATAGTGGTGTAAGCCCCCAAACCCGCTACCGCTGCGGCCGGAACCAGGTAGGAAAAGCGTCGGATGGCGGCCAGTTCCACGCGTGGCCTGTGGTCAACCTACCCAACGGCGCGCGTTGTGCCAGAGCTGCATCCACGGGCTGAATTCGCTCTTGTCCAAGCTGGTCCAGCTCATCTGCACGTTGCGGAACACGCGCTCCGGGTGCGGCATCATGGCCGTGAAGCGGCCGTCGGCCGTGGTCACCGCCGTCAAGCCGCCGGGGCTGCCGTTGGGGTTGTACGGATAGGCTTCTGTGGCCGCGCCGTTGTTGTCCACATAGCGCATGGCGGCGATGGCCTTGTCGGCGTTGCCGCGGTACTTGAAGTTGGCATAGCCTTCGCCGTGGGCCACCGCGATGGGCAGACGCATGCCAGCCAAGTCCTTGAAGAACAGGCTGGGCGACTCCAGCACTTCCACCAACGACAGACGAGCCTCGAAACGCTCGCTCTGGTTGGTGGTGAAACGCGGCCAGTCTTGCGCGCCGGGAATGATGTCGGCCAGTTCGGCAAACATCTGGCAACCGTTGCAAACGCCCAGGCCGAAGGTGTCCTGGCGGGCAAAGAAGGCCTTGAACTGGTCGGACAGGCCGTCGTTGAAGGTGATGCTGCGGGCCCAGCCAATGCCGGCCCCCAGGGTGTCGCCGTAGCTAAAGCCACCGCACGCCACCACGCCCTGAAAGTCGGCCAGCTTGGCGCGGCCGGTCTGCAGGTCAGTCATGTGCACATCAAAAGCCTCAAAGCCCGCTTCGGTGAAGGCGTAGGCCATTTCCACATGCGAGTTGACACCCTGCTCGCGCAGCACCGCCACCTTGGGTCGGTTTTTCAACACCGCAGGCGCTACGTTTTTAGTAGCTGCTCGCGCAGATTCCACGAGGGCTAGCGCGCTCTTTGGCAGGTAAACGTGCAGGCCGGGGTCGTTCTCGGCACCGGCGGCGGCGTGCTCTGCGTCGGCACACACGGGGTTGTCGCGCTGCTGGGCGATCTTCCAGCTCACGGCGTCCCAGACCTGGTGCAGGTCGGAGAGCTTGGCGGTGAAGATGCTCTTGGCATCGCGCCAGATTTGCAACTCGCCCTTGCCGGCGTTGGACACGGAAGCCCCCGCGGTAGCGGCATCCGTAGCGGGCCGTGTCTTGCCGATGAAGTGGCTGAACTTGGAGAGGCCATGCTCGCGCAGGGTGGCCATGACGTCCGAGCGCTCAGCGGTGCGCACCTGCAAGACCACGCCCAGTTCTTCGCTGAACAAGGCCTTGAGTGTGGCTTCTTCGCGGCGGGCACCCACCTGCCCTGCCCAGTTTTTGCTGTCGCCCACGTCCATGCGGCTGTCAGAAATGCCGTCACCCTCGGTGACCAGCATGTCCACATTGAGTGCAACACCCACGCGGCCGGCAAAAGCCATCTCAGACACGGTGGCCAACAAGCCGCCATCGCCACGGTCGTGGTATGCCAGCACCTGGCCTTTGGCACGCAATGCGTTCACGGCGTTCACCAGATTCACCAGGTCCTTGGCGTCATCGAGATCGGGCACGGTGTCGCCGACTTGGTCCAGGGTTTGCGCAAGGATGCTGGCGGCCATGCGGTGTTGGCCTTTGCCAAGGTCCACCAGCACCAGCGTGGTGTCCTCAGTGGCATTCAGCTGAGGCGTCAGCGTGCCGCGAACGTCTTGCAGCGTGGCGAATCCGCTCACGATCAGGGACACGGGGGACGTGACCTTTTTGTCGGCTCCAGCATCCTTCCACTGCGTGCGCATGGACAGGCTGTCCTTGCCCACAGGGATGGAAATGCCCAGCGCCGGGCACAGTTCCATGCCCACGGCCTTGACCGTCGCATACAGCGCAGCGTCTTCGCCCGCTTCGCCACAGGCTGCCATCCAGTTAGCAGACAGCTTGACGCGTGGCAGCTCGATGGGGGCGGCCAACAGGTTGGTAATCGCTTCTGCAACGGCCATACGGCCCGATGCGGGCGCGTTCAGCGCCGCCAGCGGTGTGCGTTCGCCCATGGACATGGCTTCACCGGCAAAGCCCTTGAAGTCGGCCAGGGTCACAGCGCAATCGGCTACGGGCACTTGCCAGGGGCCGACCATCTGGTCCCGGTGTGTCAGGCCACCCACGGTGCGGTCGCCAATGGTGATCAGGAAGCGCTTGGAGGCCACCGTGGGATGGGCCAGCACGTCGATCACCGCTTTTTGCAGGTCCACGCCGGTCAGGTCCAGCGGCTTGAACTGGCGAGCTACCGTCTTGACATCGCGGTGCATCTTGGGCGGCTTTCCCAAGAGCACGTTCATGGGCATGTCCACCGGAGACTCGGCACCCTCGTCCACCAGCTGCAGCTGGCGCTCTTCCGTTGCCACGCCAATGACGGCAAACGGGCAACGCTCACGCTCGCACAGCGCCTGGAACTGCTCCAGCGACTCGGGGGCGATGGCCAGCACATAGCGCTCCTGGCTCTCGTTGCACCAGATTTCCTTGGGTGCCATGCCAGACTCTTCGAGCTTCACGGCGCGCAAATCGAACCGCGCGCCACGGCCGGCGTCGTTGGTCAGCTCGGGGAATGCGTTGGACAAACCGCCTGCGCCCACATCGTGGATCGCGAGGATGGGGTTGTGCTCACCCTGCATCCAGCACTGGTTAATCACCTCTTGCGCGCGCCGCTCGATTTCGGGGTTGCCGCGCTGCACCGAGTCAAAGTCCAGCTCGGCGGCGTTGGCGCCGGTGGCCATGGAGCTGGCCGCGCTGCCGCCCATGCCGATGCGCATGCCCGGGCCACCCAGCTGGATCAGCAGGCTGCCAGCGGGGAACTCAATCTTCTGGGTCTGGCCCGCATCGATGACACCCAGACCGCCCGCGATCATGATGGGCTTGTGGTAACCGCGTGCCACGGTGTCCACATCGCTGACCACGGTCTGCTCGTATTCGCGGAAGTAACCCAGCAAGTTCGGCCGGCCGAATTCGTTGTTGAAGGCTGCGCCGCCCAGCGGGCCCTCAACCATGATCTGCAAAGGGCTGGCAATGTGCTCCGGCTTGCCAAATTCACCGCCCCAGAGTTTGGACACGGTAAATCCGGTCAGGCCGGCCTTGGGCTTGGAGCCGCGGCCTGTAGCGCCCTCGTCCCGGATTTCACCGCCTGCGCCGGTGGAGGCGCCGGGGAACGGGGAGATGGCGGTCGGGTGGTTGTGCGTCTCCACCTTCATCAGGATGTGATTCGTCTCGCTACGCTTTTCATAGCTGGCCGCGCTGATTGCACGGGGGCTAGATGCCGATTTGGCTACAAAGCGCTCTACCTGCACACCTTCCATCACGGAGGCGTTGTCCGAGTAGGCCACCAGCATGTACTGCGGGTTCAATTGGTGCGTGTTGCGGATCATGCCGAACATGCTCTTGTCCTGCGCCACGCCGTCGATAGTGAACTGGGCGTTGAAGATCTTGTGGCGGCAGTGCTCGCTGTTGGCCTGCGCAAACATCATCAGCTCCACATCGGTGGGGTTGCGGCCCAGCGTAGTGAATGCGTTGACCAGATAATCGATTTCATCAGCCGCCAGGGCCAAGCCGAACTGCGTGTTGGCCTTGACCAAAGCGTCTTTGCCGCCACCCAGCACGTCCACGTGGTCCATGGGCGCGGGCTGCAGCGCGTTGAACAGCTCTTGTGCCTGGGCCCGGTCCAGCATGGCGCTCTCGGTCATGCGGTCATGCAGCAGCGCGGCAATATTTTGCAGCTCGTCAGCACTCAGCGCGGTCTTGGACAACAGGCCGCTCTTGAGAGTGAGGCGGTATTCCACCAAGCGCTCTACCCGCTTCACGGCCAAGCCGCAGTTGTGGGCAATGTCAGTCGCTTTGGAGGCCCAGGGGCTCACGGTGCCAAAACGGGGACTCACCACAATCGTGGGGCCCTCCGAAGGACCGGTGTACGGATCACCGTGGGTCAACAATGCGGCCAGCTTGTCGGCCAAGGCCTTTTCCAGACCGGTCTCAGTGGCCACCAAATGGACAAAACGGGCAGAAATGCCCGAAATTTTGTCGTGGATGCCCTGCAGTTGCGGCAAAAGCTGTTGGACGCGGAAGTTGCTCAGGGCGTTGCCGCCTTCGAAAGAGGTCAGGTGCAGGGTCACAGTGGTGGCCTAGGAAAGATGAAGCGTCGCCCGGAGGGGCTGGATGGGTGAGCGGCGATTTTAACTGGCTGTGCGGCAGGCCACTGCGCACCAAAAAGCCTTGGCTGCGCGCACAATTTACGCGGGGCGCAAGCCCGCATCGCCAACCGGAGAAAAGTCAGTGGCGCTTCTAAACAAATTTCGCAGTCTTTTTCAGGCACCTACGGCTCCCGCCGCACCTCTGCCCATCGTCGACCCCACCGGTCAGCTGCCAGAGCGGCGCGTGCGCCCGCGGCTTAACGCCCGGCCCGACCTGCGCATTGTGGTGATTGACGACTCTGCCACCGTCTGCGCGGCCTTGCGCAAGATTCTCCAAAGCATCGGGCTGAACGTGCGTATTGCCGGGGATGCTGAAAACGGCCTGGCCATGGTGATGTCCGATCCGCCAGACCTGATTTTTCTGGACATCGTGCTGCCGCAGATGAATGGCTTTTCTGCCCTGCGGGTGCTGCGCCGCAACGCGCTGACACGCGCCATCCCGGTCATCATGATCAGTGGCAATGAGCAGGCCACGGAGCAGTTTTTTGGCAGCGCCATTGGCGCAGACGACTTCATGAAGAAGCCGTTCTCGCGGCTGGAAGTGTTTGAGCGCATCGAACGCCTGCTGGACGAACAGCATGTGCCACGGCGAAAAACCCCCATGACCATGCCTGCGCCGCTGGCGACGTAGGCCGCAGCCGGACACAGGCGGGCGGTCTGGGATAATCTGTCCCCATGACTATCACCTACAAAGACGCCGACGGCATTGCCGGCATGCGCGTGGCGGGCAAGCTGGCCTCCGAAGTGCTCGATTACCTGACGCCATTTGTCAAACCCGGCATCACCACCAATGAGCTGGACAAACTGGCCCACGACTTCATCACCCAGGTGCAAGGCGCCATTCCCGCCCCGCTCAATTACACCGGCGGCGGCAATGTGCCCTACCCCAAGTCCATCTGCACCTCGGTCAACCACCAGGTCTGCCACGGCATCCCCAACGACAAGCAGCTCAAAAAGGGCGACATCGTCAACATCGACGTGACCGTCATCAAGGATGGCTGGCACGGTGACACCAGCCGCATGTTCATGGTGGGCGAAGTCTCCATTGCGGCCAAGCGCCTGTGCGCCATCACTTACGACGCCATGTGGCACGGCATCAAAATGGTCAAACCCGGCATCCACCTGGGTGACATTGGCCACGCGATCCAGAAATTTGCCGAGGGCCAAGGTTTCAGCGTGGTGCGCGAGTTCTGCGGCCATGGCATTGGCCGCATCTTCCACGAAGAGCCGCAGGTGCTGCACTACGGCCGCCCCGGCACGCTGGAAAAACTGGTGGAAGGCATGACCTTCACCATCGAGCCCATGATCAATGCTGGTGGCAAGGACATCAAGGATGGCCCCGAGAAAGACGGGTGGAGCATCGTCACCAAGGACCGTTCGCTCTCCGCCCAGTGGGAGCACACCGTGCTGGTGACGCCCACTGGCTACGAGGTGCTGACGCTCTCCAGTGGCAGCCCGGCCACTCCGGCTTTTGTGACTGCCTGAGTTTCCAACATCCATGACCGAGCTGCAGGCCTTGCGCGCCGAGTACCGCGCGCACAAAGCGCAGTTGCTGCAGACCATTGCAGCCCCCCAATCGACTGGCCGCGCGGTGCGCAAGGTGCTGCAAAGCATGTCCCAGCTCACCGACCGCGTGCTGGAGCGCCTGTGGCAGCACGCGGGGCTTGACAATCCCTTTGCCCTGCTGGCCGTGGGCGGTTTTGGCCGCGGTGAGTTGTTCCCGCATTCCGATGTGGATGTGCTGGTGTTGCTTCCCGATGGCCAGTCGCCTGAGTTCGACCCTGCGCTGCAGAAGAAGATCGAAGCCTTCATTGGCAGTTGTTGGGACGTTGGGCTGGAAATTGGCTCCAGCGTGCGCACCCTGTCTGACTGTCTGGCAGAGGCCAACAAAGACGTGACAGTGCAAACTGCACTTCTGGAATGCCGTTTGATTGCTGGCAACGAAGCTCTGGTGGCCCAGTTTCAGCAAGCTTTTTTTGCCGCCATGGATCCCAAGGCCTTTTATGTGGCCAAAACCTTGGAGCTGCGCCAACGCCACACCAAGTTTGAAGATACGCCCTACTCCCTGGAGCCCAACTGCAAGGAGTCGCCCGGCGGCCTGCGCGACCTGCAAGTGATTTTGTGGGTCGCCAAAGCAGCGGGGTATGGCAATGACTGGGCGGCATTGGCTGCCAGTGGCTTGGCTACCGATTTCGAAATCAAACAAATTCAGCGCAATGAGACCCTGCTGCTACTGATCCGCGCACGCCTGCACCTGATCGCCAACCGCCGTGAAGACCGTCTGATTTTTGACATGCAAACCGCGGTGGCAGAGTCGTTTGGTTATGTCACCTTGGCGCCCGAGGTCGGCAAACGCAATATGGTGCGTGCCAGTGAAGCGCTGATGAAGCGTTACTACTGGGCTGCCAAGGCGGTGACCCAACTCAACCAGATCTTGTTGATGAACATTGAGGAGCGGCTCAACCCCTCCACCCACGCGCCACGCCGCATCAATGACCATTTCAACGACAAGGCTGGCATGATCGAGGTGGCCAGTGACGACTTGTACCGCCGCCATCCACACGCCATTCTGGAAACCTTCCTCATCTACCAGACCACGGTCGGGGTCAAAGGCTTGTCGGCCCGCACCTTGCGCGCACTCTACAACGCACGTGACCTGATGGACGCCAAGTTCCGCAGCGACCCTGTGAACCGCGCCACCTTCTTGCAGATCCTGCAATCCCCGGAGGGCATTACCCATGCCATGCGGCTGATGAACCAGACCTCGGTGCTGGGGCGCTACCTCTGGGTGTTCCGCAAGATCGTGGGCCAGATGCAGCATGACCTGTTTCACGTCTATACCGTGGACCAGCACATCCTGATGGTGCTGCGCAACGCGCGGCGCTTTTTCATGGTGGAGCATGCGCACGAATACCCGTTCTGCTCGCAGCTGGCTTCGGGCTGGGACAAGCCCTGGATTTTGTACGTGGCCGCGCTCTTCCACGACATTGCCAAAGGCCGCGGGGGCGACCATTCGGAGCTGGGCATTTTGGAAGCCCGGCGCTTCTGCAAGCAGCACGGTATCGCCGCTGAGGATGCCCAACTCATCGAGTTTTTGGTGGGCGAACATCTGACCATGAGCCGGATCGCGCAGAAGTCTGATTTGTCCGACCCGGAGGTCATTTCAGGCTTCGCCAAGCGCGTGGGCAACGAGCGTTACCTGACGGCTCTCTACCTGCTGACGGTGGCCGATATCCGCGGCACCAGCCCCAAAGTGTGGAACGCTTGGAAGGGCAAGCTGCTGGAAGACCTCTACAAATACACCGCGCGGGCGCTGGGTGGGCGCGCCCCGGATGCCGACGCCGAAGTGGAGCTGCGCAAGCGCGAAGCGCTGGTGATGGTGGCCCTGTACGCCATGCCGTTTGAGGCACACAAGCCACTGTGGGACACACTGGACGTGAGCTACTTCATGCGCCATGACGCAGCAGACATCGCCTGGCACACCAAGCAATTGTCCCGCCACGTCGGCACCGATCAGCCCGTCGTCCGAGCCCGTCGCTCCCCCGTGGGTGAAGGCCTGCAGGTGCTGGTGTACACGCAAGACCAACCCGACTTGTTCGCCCGCATCTGCGGCTACTTTGACCAAGGCGGCTTCAGTATTCTGGATGCGCGCATCCACACCACCCAACAAGGCTACGCGCTGGACACATTTCAGATCGTCACCTCAGCGGACATGGACGAGCACTACCGGGAAACCACCAGCCTGCTCGAAACCGGCCTGGCCCAGGCCATTGCCGAAGCCGGCCCCCTCCCCGCACCCAGCCGCGGCAGGGTGTCCCGTCGCGTTAAAAGCTTTCCGATTGCGCCTCGCGTGTCGCTCAAACCTGATGAAAAAGCCCAGCGTTGGCTGCTGAATATCTCTGCCAGCGACCGCCTGGGCCTGCTCTACAGCGTAGCCCGCGTGCTCGCTCGTCACAACATTGTGGTGCAGCTCGCCAAGGTGGCGACGCTGGGTGAGCGGGTGGAAGATACCTTCCTGATCCACGGCTCGCAGCTTCAGCACAACCGCGCCCAGATCGATATCGAAACCGAGTTGCTGGACGTTCTCAAAGCCTAGGTACTTCGGGCGTGCCGTATACGCAGGCGCGCATCCGACCATTGTTTTTTGCAGCGTACAGCGCCTTGTCCGCTTGGGCAAACAGTGCGGCTACGCCCTCTGCATGCAACTCAGACCAGCTGGCAATACCAATGCTGACGGTTACTACCGGCGCTGTGGGCGAGCTTTCATGCACCAGCGCCAAGGCGGCCAAGGCTCTCATCAATTTGTCGGCCATGGCGCGCGCACCAGCCACATCGGTGTCGGGCAGCAGCAATGCAAACTCCTCGCCTCCTACCCGCGCAGGCAAATCCTGCTTTCGGCAAGAGGCGCGCAGCAACGCACCCAGCTGGCGCAGCACCGAATCCCCCTCCGGGTGCCCGTAGCGGTCGTTGTAAAGTTTGAAGTGGTCAACATCCACCAACAGCAAGGAAAATGGTTCGGCGCGACGCCCCAACCTCACCAACTCATGGTCCAAGCGTTCGTCAAACTGCCGGCGGTTCGCAATCCCAGTCAAGGCGTCGGTGCTGGATAACGTCTCCAGGACCTCCACTTGCTGTCGCAGAACCGCCAACAATCCATTGATGCCGTGGGTTAAAGCGCCGATTTCATCCGGGCGGTCATAGACCAGCGTCTGGCCCCAATGGCGGGTGGCGCTAATCTGGGCCAGGTCCGCCCGCAGGCGTGCAATCGGGCGCACCAGCCACCAATGCACGGTGAGCAGCAGCACCAGTCCCGTGGCCAGCGCAACGACTGCCAGTTGCACCAAAACATCTTGGATAACGCGCTGGCCTTGTGCCATCAATTTGCGATCCATCTGAATACGCACCCAGGAGAGTGGTTTTCCGTTCAGGTCTTGCAACAGGTACTGCATGGCGATGGCATCGGCAGCGAACTGCACCTGCAATGCGTTATCGGGCAAATACTGGAAGGCCGGCAACTGCCAGGTCATCCCAGGGGGAACGGGCGCAAGATTGGCGCCCAGTTGCTCCAGGGTGAAAGTGGCTCCTGCGTATTGCGCCATTGTTTCAAGTGTGCGGGCATCCAGTTCACGGGCCATCACCACGGCCCCCATCGAGGGGCCCTTGCCATTGCTTTGCACGATGTTGGTCCAGCAGACCGCACTCAGTGTGTAGGCCACGCGCTCCAGCCCACATTCGGTTCGGCCAAGTTCCGTGGGGGAATTGGCCCACCGCTGACGCAAGGGTTCAGCAAGGTCTTCGGCCCGCGGCTGCGCGCCACCACTGAAGGGCCGGGCACCAAAACCTGCCACGCGATGTTGTCTATCCATCAGCAAAATGGCATGCAGATTGGAGCTTTGCATGGCCTCAGGTCCGATATTGCTGCGCTCGAACACCGGATCTGGGCGCTGCATGTGGTGGTACAGCTCATCCCAAAAAGCCCAGTCGCGGTTCAAACTGCTGACGCCCGCCATTTGCTGATCAAACACCCTGACCACACGCTTGGCACTGTCTTGGGCGAAGTCGCGCTCCATGCGGTCAAAAGTAGGCAACAAACTGCTGCGCATCAACAGCAGACCCAGGCTGCCCATGGAACCAAACACGAGGGCGAAAACGATCACGATCCGAGGACCAATGCCCAAGCCAGCCAACCGGGTGCGATCAGGCTCGCTCATTGGGGGAACCAAACGTCTGTCATGGTGCGGCCAGCTTACCGCTGAATGCCTTAACGCGCCACCCAACAGCCCAAGAATTAGAGTTTTTTAACGCTCTAGAGCCCATGGAATATGCGCAATCAGCTATACATTCAATAGCAAACAAGCGGATCAATCGTCTTCTGCAGCCGCTATTCCGGGAAACAGCACCTCGGTGTACCCAAACTGGCTGAAGTCGCGCATGCGCATGGGATAGAGCTTGCCCCAGAGGTGGTCACACTCGTGCTGCACCACGCGGGCATGGAAGCCCTCTACCGTACGGTCAATGGGGTCGCCGTATTGGTCAAATCCGGTGTAACGAATCTGCAACCAGCGCGGCACCAGGCCCCTTAAACCCGGCACCGACAAACAGCCTTCCCAATCACTCGCTTCAGCTTCACCCAGCGGTGTGATGATGGGGTTGCACAACACCGTGGGCGGCACGATGGGGCGATCCGGGTAGCGTGGGTTGCGCTCGTTGGAGCCAAAGATCACGACTTGCAGGTCCACACCGATCTGCGGCGCCGCAAGCCCGGCACCGTTGGCCGCCCGCATGGTGTCCAGCAAGTCAGTGATCAGCAGGTGCAGCGCATCGCTGTCAAAGTCTGTCACCGGCTGCGCGGTGCGCAGCAAGCGCGGATCACCCATTCTCAAGATTTCACGTACGGTCACGGTTGTTTCCTCGGTCTGGCTGTGAGAGTCATCAGGACTGGATAGCCGGAACGGCACGCCAAGGCTCACCCGTCACCAAGCGCCAAGCATTGCCATAGGCAATTTGGTGGCGGCTGCGCTCACTCAGCGCATCCAGAATCAGGCTCCGCAGGCGCTGGATGTTGCGGGTGTATTCCTGCTCTACAGGCGGACGGTAGTCACTAGCGGCCAGAAACCGGTCGGCATGTTGCTCCAGCAATGCCTGCCAACGCGGGTCGAGTCGGCCCTCGCGAAACAAGGTCGAATCCCGCTCTCCCGACGGCTGGTAGATATGCTCTGGCGCTGGTACGGCAAGATCCCAATGCAGGCCCGGGTAGCGTTCGATCAGGGCACGCACATAGTCGGGGGAATAGCCCGTTGCACGCTGACCGTAGCGCACCATGCCCGCGTGGCACCAGATAAGGCGGGCCTTGGGATAGCGGGCGAGCATGGATTCGAGCACCGGCAGGAGGCGGTCCTCGATTTCATAGTGAAGCTGAAATGCCACGCCGGTGTCTTCGCTGAGCTGGAACAGGGAATGGCCCGCAGGTCCATCCAGCGCAATGGTGATATCGCGAAATGTCTGGCCAGCTGCAACCTGTTCGGGCGAGGGGTAATGGCGAAACTCGTGCTCACCCATCAAGAAATACCGGCCACTTTGCAATTCCTTGCGGACCCCGGACAAAAATGCCTGGGGATCATTCCACCACCTTGGAAATTCTCCGCTGTTGCTGGTGGGGATGAAGTACTCGGGATAGTCCCGGTGCAGGTCCAGCGCGGATTGGCTGTTGGCCGCGTTGGCCGGTGCAAACGCAATCTGCGCCACGTCCAGTGCGTCCATGCGCTCGATCAGGTAAGCAATATTGGTACGACCGGCGACATAGGTAGCTTCGATATCGATCAGGGGCAGGCGTTGCCGGTCCAATATGCGCTGGATACGCCCACGCCAGCCGAGGATGGATGCCTCACGCCCTGCACCTTGTGCCAGCGACACGCCAGGCCAAGCCAACGTCACATTTGCGAGCGCGACGCCCGCTGCCGCCAGCAAGTAGCGACGGCGGTTCATGGCTTGGGTGCATCCCCATCGCAGGAGACCAACGCCAACATGGCCAGCTCATCCAGCACCGGCACACCCAGTTCCTGCGCCTTATCCAGCTTGCTGCCGGCCTCTGCGCCAGCCACCACATAGCTGGTTTTCTTGCTGACTGACCCGGCCACCTTGGCGCCAGCGGCTTCCAGCAGGTCTTTGGCCTGGTCGCGGCTCAGCGTGGGGAAGGTGCCGGTCAGCACAAAGGTCTTGCCGGCCAGCGGCTTGGGCGCTTGGGCCGCGGCTTCGCCCTCCTCCCACGTCACGCCGCATGCGCGCAACTGTTCCACCACCTCGCGGTTGTGCGGTTGGGCAAAGAAGGTATGCAGGCTTTTCGCGACGATGGGGCCAACGTCGTTCACCGCCAGCAGTTGTTCTTCGCTCGCGTCCATGATGGCGTCGAGTGTGCCGAAGTGGCGCGCGAGGTCCTTCGCCGTCGCCTCTCCGATGTGGCGGATGCCCAGGCCGAACAGGAAACGCGGCAGCGTGGTCTGTTTGGACTTTTCCAGCGCGTCGACAATATTCTGGGCTGACTTCTCAGCCATGCGCTCCAGCGCGGCCAAGGTGCTCAGGCCCAGTTTGTAGAGGTCGGGCAGCGTGCGGATGGTGTTGCTCTCCACCAGCTGGTCCACCAGTTTTTCACCCAAGCCTTCCACCTCCACCGCGCGGCGCTGGGCATAGTGCAGGATGGCCTGCTTGCGCTGGGCCGGGCAGAACAGGCCGCCGCTGCAGCGGTGGTTCATCTCGGTCTTTTCGCGCACCACTTGGCTGCCGCAGATGGGACAGGTGCGTGGCATGCGGAAGTTGGGCACATACGCAGGCCGCACGGTAGCCACCACCCCCACGACTTCGGGAATCACATCACCCGCGCGGCGCACGATCACACGGTCGCCCACACGCGCCTTCTTGCGCCGCAGCTCAAACAGGTTATGCAGCGTCGCATTGCTGACCGTGGTGCCGCCCACAAACACCGGCTCCAGACGCGCCACCGGCGTCAGCTTGCCAGTGCGGCCCACCTGCACGTCGATGCCCAACACCGTGGTGATCTGCTCCTGCGCCGGATACTTGTGCGCCACGGCCCAGCGGGGCTCGCGCGTCACAAAACCCAGCTGGCGCTGCAGTGCCAGGCTGTTGACCTTGTAGACCACCCCGTCAATGTCGTACGGCAACTGGTCGCGCGCGGCACCGATGCGCTGGTGATACGCTACCAATTCAGGAGCACCTTGCGCAGTATCCACCTGGGCTGCGACCGGAAAACCCCATGTTTTGAGGGTTTGCAGCATGGCGTAATGGGTAGAGAACGCCGGACCACCCTGCTCCGCTGGCGTCACCTCGCCCAGGCCGTAGGCAAAGAAGCTCAGCGGGCGCTGCGCCGCGATGCCGGGGTCCAGCTGGCGCACAGCACCGGCCGCCGCGTTGCGCGGGTTCACAAAGGTCTTTTCACCCTTATCGCGCTGCTTCTCGTTCATGGCCTCGAAGTCGTCGCGCCGAATATAGACCTCGCCGCGCACTTCCAGCACAGGGGGCACGCCATCGCCTTGGAGCCTGAGGGGAATCTGGCCAATCGTGCGGATGTTCTGCGTCACGTCTTCTCCGTATTCGCCATCCCCGCGTGTTGCCGCTTGCACCAGCACGCCCTGCTCGTAGCGCAGGCTCATCGCCAGGCCGTCGAACTTGAGTTCGGTCACGTAATCCACGGGCGCATCGGCGTCCGTCAACTCCAGCTCCTTGCGCACGCGGGCGTCAAAGGCTTCAGCGCCGGTGGACTCGGTATCCGTCTCTGTGCGGATGCTGAGCATGGGCACCACATGGCGCACGGTGGCAAACGCATCCAACGGCTTGCCGCCCACACGCTGGGTGGGCGAATCGGGTGTCAGCCATTCGGGGTGCGCCGCCTCCAGCGCCTGCAACTCGCGGAACAGGCGGTCGTACTCCGCATCGGGAATTTGCGGCTCGTCCAGCACATAGTACTGGTGCGCGTGGTGGTGCAGCTGGGCGCGCAGCGCCAGCAGGCGGTCGTGGTCTGATGGAGGGGCCGGCATAGCCGACTCAGAAGAAAACAAGTCCAGCGTAGCCATGGGATGCGGGGCGTTTTAGCTGAAGAGGCGGCGTGCCAGCGGCGAACCGGCGGCCAAGTCACGCTGCTCCAGCGTGTCGTAGAGGGTTTGCAACTCGGTACCGATCACGTCCATGGTCTGCGCTGCCAGCGGCTGGCCGTTGTCGTCAGTGACCACGCCTTCCATGGCCTGCGCCAGCGCTGCGGCGGACTCACGCATGCGCTCAAACGCATGTTCAGCCCGGTCCACCTGCGCCACATCCAGATGCAGGCTGATGTCGCGGATGGCCGATTGGGCAGGGTCGTCAGCCAGCGCGGCCTGCGAGTCAAAGCCCAGCACCAGCATCGGTGGCAAGCCTTCTTGCGACGCGGGCAGCACCATGCGCCCTGGAATCACACCAGGCACAAAGCCCAGGCGCGCGGCGTTTTGGTGGATGTAGCCCGGGCTCCACGACGCATTGCGCGCGCGGATGGTGAAGCCCAGCTGCGCATCGTGCGCACTGGCAAATTGGTCCAGCTCACGGGCGCGGGCCACTTCGTCCAACATCTCGGGAAAATCGGGCGTGGCGTTGATGGCGTCGGCAAAGGCCTGGGTCTTGACTACGAATTCGGAGTACTCGATCTCATTGAGCGCGCCAGAGCGGTTGGCCAATTGCACACCGGCCTGGAAGCCTCCATAACGCTGACCAGGCATGGGAGCTTCCCACAC
The DNA here is from genome assembly GCF_034519335.1 of Rhodoferax sp. Classification (GTDB taxonomy): domain Bacteria; phylum Pseudomonadota; class Gammaproteobacteria; order Burkholderiales; family Burkholderiaceae_C; genus Allorhodoferax. The sequence continues at coordinate 25,401 of NZ_JAXHOL010000032.1, read as the reverse complement.
CAAGGTGTGCAGGTTGTAGCCTTCAACGGAGAAAGGCTTGGTGCCTGCACGACGCGTGCTGGGCAAGGCCGCCAATGCCGCTTCACCTGACACCGCAGGCACGCTGGGGTCCAGCGCCACGGTGGCAATCACGTCGATAAGAGAGTCCATCACCGGCCGACGAGGGAGCTGAGGCAGTGAGAAGGCAGGCGTGTCGAGTCCGCTGTCGGACAAGGTGGGCTCTTGATCCGCCGGGCTGGGCGTATCTTGCGTTGGCTCCGGTTGCGCCTGGCGCGGAGCATTGCGCCGTGAGGTCCAGGCACTGTGGGCCACCACGCCGGCGAGCACGATGCCGCCTGCGATGGCCAGTCCGAGTTGTAAGTTGCTCATCGTTCCAATTGTGTGGGGTTTGCGGGAGATGCTCTCCGCAGGTCAGGCCAGTTCAGCCAGGGAGACGGCGGACTCCATGTCCACGGCCACGATACGGGAAACGCCCTGCTCCTGCATAGTCACACCAATCAGTTGTTGGGCCATTTCCATGGCAATCTTGTTGTGGCTAATGAACAGGAACTGCGTGCCTTTGCTCATGCTGGAAACCAGTTTGGCATAACGTTCAGTGTTGGCATCGTCCAGCGGCGCATCCACCTCGTCCAACAAACAGAACGGTGCAGGGTTCAGCTGGAAGATAGCAAACACCAGGGCAATCGCGGTCAGTGCTTTTTCGCCGCCCGACAGCAGGTGGATGGTCTGGTTCTTTTTGCCGGGTGGCTGGGCAATGACCTGCACACCCGAATCCAGAATTTCATCACCGGTGATGACCAAGCGCGCGTTTCCGCCTCCAAACAGCTCTGGGAACATGCGACCAAAGTGCATATTCACCTGATCGAAGGTGCCAGACAGCAGCTCGCGCGTTTCCACGTCGATCTTGCGGATCGCGTCTTCCAGCGTATTCATGGCCTGGGTCAGGTCTACGTTCTGCATGTCCAGGAACTGCTTTCGCTCGCGCGCCGCAGCGAGCTCATCCAAGGCGGCCAAGTTGACGGCTCCCAGGGCGGCAATCTCGCGGTGCAGGCGGTCAATGTCCCCTTGCATACCAAACAGGCGCACATTGCCGTCTTTGATGCTTTGCTCGATGGCTTCCAGATCAGCCTGGGCATCGGCCAGCTGGGTTTCATATTGCTCAAAGCCCAGGCGCGCAGCCTGCTCCTTGAGCTGGAATTCAGTGATGCGCTGGCGCAGCGGCTCCAATTCCCGCTCCAGCTGCATGCGACGTTCATCACTGGCACGCAGCTTGGCGGTCAGGTCGTCGTACTCGCTGCGCTTGGCGCCCAGTGCCTGCTCGCGTTCAAACTTCAGGGCTAGTGCATTCTGAAGACCGGCTTGCGCGGCCGCATCGGTCAGTCGTGCCATTTCTTCTTGCGCACGCTGCTCCTCAGAGAGGATGTTTTGTGTTTGTTGCGCTGCGGTTTCAATGGCACGCGAGAGTTCTGCGTTGCGGGCTTGCAAGCTGCGCTGGGCAAACACCGCCTCTTGGGCCTGGCGCTCCAGGCTGCGCTGCTGGTCACGGCACTGGGCCAGCTTGCGCTGGCCCTCGATCACGCGTTCTTCGAGTTGGGCATGGCGCTCCTGGCTATCAGCCAGCTGCATGTCCAGCGATTCGAAGCGGCCTTCCGCTTCCACACGGCGCTCCTGCAGGTCGTCCAGCTGGGCTTCCACTTCGGCCATATCGGCTTCGATCTGCGCGCTGCGGGCCCGGGTTTGCTCCAGAATTTGGGTCAGGCGCAGGGTCTCCACCTGCAGCTCGTGGGCCCGGCTTTGGGTTTCTGCAGCCTCGCGGCGCACTCCAACCAGACGCTGCGCGCTCTCGGCATAGGCGCTCTCGGCGCGGCTCAGGGCCACGCGGGACTCGTCAGCAATCAGCTGTTGCGCACGCAGTTGTTTTTCGAGATTTTCGATTTCCTGAGCACGGGCCAACAGCCCCGCCTGTTCGCTGTCCTGTGCATAAAAACTCACACTGTGCGCCGTGACGACATGGCCCGACTTCACATAAATGCTCTCGCCAGCCTGCAGCTTGTCGCGCTGGGCCAGTGCGTCTTCAAAGCTGCTGGCCGTAAAGCAGCCTTGCAACCAGTCGGTCAGCACCGCTTTTTGACCCGCTTCGTTCACGCGCAGCAGGTCGGACAGGCGGGGCAAGGCACTGGCGCGCTCGGGCGCAGAAGCCAAAGGTGGGGTGTAGAACGCCAGCTTGGCTGGCGGAGCATCCACCGCAAACGCACGCAGCATTTCCAGTCGCGACACTTCCAGCGCACCCAAGCGTTCGCGCAGCGCGCCTTCGAGCGCATTTTCCCAGCCTTGTTCGATGTGGATGCGGGTCCACAGCCCCTGCAAATGACCCAGGCCGTGTTTAGCCAGCCACGGCTGCAGCTTCCCGTCAGTCTTGACCTTTTCCTGCAATGCTTTCAGAGCTTCCAGTCGGGCAGAGAAATCGGCCTGCCTGGCTGATTCATCGTTCACAGCCTGCTGCTGTGTGCGGCGGGCCTCGTCCAGCTGTGGTACCGATTCCTGCAGGTCCTGCAAGCGGGCATCGGCAATTTGGTTGGCCTCTTGTGCAGCTTCCAATTGCTCCTGCAGGTTCACCAAGCGTGCCTCGTCCGGGGCGGACAGCGCGTTGCGGTCGGCCATCAGGCGGTCACGGCGCGTGCTGAGCTGGCGACTTTGCTCTTCAATATTGCGCTGCTCGGCCGCAAGCACCTGGATCTGCTGCTGCACCTGCATCACGCTACCGCGCTGGTCGTTGGCCTGGCTTTGGGCCTTGGCCACAGCCTCCTCCATGTCGGGCAGCTGCATCGCCTGCTCTTCAACCTGAGCAGCCAACAATTCGGTTTGCTCTTCGCCCAAGGCGGCCAGTTCGGCCAATCGTTCCATCTCGGCCTGCGCGTCGTCGCGACGCACGGCCCATTCCGCAATCTGGTCTTTCAGCGTCACCAGGCGCTGCTCCACACGCTGGCGGCCTTCGACCACAAAGCGGATTTCGGCTTCCAGACGGCCCACATCGGTGCTGGCTTCGTACAACAAGCCCTGGGCCTGGTTCACCTGGTCGCCCGCCGCGTAGTGGGCTTGGCGCACGGTTTCCAGATCGGCTTCGATGTGGCGCAGATCGGCCATGCGGGATTCGAGCGCGTTGACCGCTGCCAGTCCTTCCGACTGGACCTTGGCCTGGTCGGCCAGGGCTTCGGCGCGCTTCAAAAACCACTGCTGGTGCTGTTTGAGCGTGACTTCGGACTGGAGCGCGTTGTACTTGGCAGCCACCTCAGCCTGCTTTTCGAGCTTTTCGAGGTTGGCGTTGAGTTCGCGCAGGATGTCGTCCACGCGGGTCAGGTTTTCGCGCGTGTCCGACAGCCGGTTTTCGGTCTCGCGGCGGCGTTCCTTGTACTTGGACACACCGGCGGCTTCTTCCAGGAACAGGCGCAGCTCTTCGGGCTTGGACTCGATGATGCGGCTAATCGTGCCCTGGCCAATGATGGCGTAGGCGCGTGGACCCAGGCCGGTGCCCAGGAACACGTCCTGCACGTCGCGGCGGCGCACGGGCTGGTTGTTGATGAAGTAGCTGCTGGTGCCGTCGCGCGTCAGCACGCGTTTGACGGCAATCTCGCCAAACTGGCCCCACTGGCCGCCGGCGCGGTGGTCGGCGTTGTCAAACACCAGCTCCACGCTGGCGCGGCTGGCGGGCTTGCGGGTGGTGGTGCCGTTAAAAATCACGTCCTGCATGGACTCGCCACGCAATTCCGACGCCTTGCTCTCGCCCAGCACCCAGCGCACCGCATCCATGATGTTGGATTTGCCGCAACCATTGGGCCCAACCACCCCCACCAGTTGCCCAGGCAACAGGAAGTTGGTGGGCTCTGCAAAGGACTTGAAGCCGGATAACTTGATGGAATTAAGGCGCACGGATCGGTGGTATCTGCTCTAAGCAGTTGATTTCATTAGAAATTGTCAGCCCAAGGTGGCTTCGAAACAGGCTCCGATGATACTGTGTAGCAGGCGCCCTGCACTGCGTGTACCCACACGCAAACGTTACAGCATGAAAACACTGGCCATCCCCGCCAGTGGCCGACAGGACGTACTGAGGCCGGAACAAGCGGGGACTCGGGGGATAATGCCGCCCCATGAACCCGAATTTGTCGCGCCTGCAGGCCTACCCCTTCGAACGCCTGCGCCAGCTGTTCTCCACCGTCACGCCCAACTCCGCCTACCGCCCCATCAGCTTAGGCATTGGCGAGCCCCGCCACCCCACGCCCGACCTGATCAAAGACGCCTACTGCGACGCTATTCGTAGTAGCGATGGCGGCCTGTCGGTCTACCCGGCCACCACAGGTGACGCCAAGCTGCGCAACGCGATGGTCCGCTGGCTGGAGCGCCGCTACGGGCTGCAGATAGATGCGGCCACCCAGGTGCTGCCCATCAACGGCTCACGCGAGGCCCTGTTTGCCTTTGCCCAGACCGTGGTGAACCCCGAGAAGGCCGACGAAAGCGGTCCGGCTGAGCGCGCCGAAGCACGCGGGCCCGTGCTGGTGGTGTGCCCGAATCCGTTCTACCAAATCTACGAAGGTGCGGCCCTGCTCTGCGGCGCCCAGCCTTACTTTGTGGCCTCGGACCCGGCGCGCAATTTTGCGCAGGACTGGGACAGTGTGCCGGCCGACGTGTGGGCGCGCACCCAGCTGCTGTATGTGTGCTCGCCCGGCAATCCGGCCGGCGCAGTGATGCCACTGTCGGAATGGGAAAAGCTGTTTGCGCTGAGCGACCAGTACGGCTTTGTGATCGCGTCCGACGAGTGCTACAGCGAAATCTACTTCCGTGACGAGCCGCCGCTAGGCGGGCTGGAAGCGGCGGCCAAGCTGGGTCGCAGCGACTTCAAAAACCTGGTGTCTTTCACCAGCCTGTCCAAGCGCAGCAATGTGCCGGGCATGCGCAGTGGCTTTTGCGCGGGGGACGCCAAGCTCATCAAACAGTTTTTGCTCTACCGCACCTACCATGGCAGTGCCATGAGCATGGTGGTGCAAACCGCAAGCGCCGCGGCCTGGGACGACGAGGCCCACGTGGTGGACAACCGCGCGCAGTACCGCGACAAGTTTGCCCAGGTCACCCCCATGCTGGCCGAGGTGATGGACGTGGCCTTGCCCGATGCGGGCTTTTATTTGTGGGCCAAGGTCGAGGGCAGCGACACCGATTTCGCGCGCGACCTGCTCGCTCTTTACAATGTGACGGTCTTGCCCGGAAGCTACTTGGCCCGCGAGGCCCATGGCAGCAACCCTGGCGCGCAGCGCATCCGCATGGCGCTGGTGGCCGAAGCTGCAGAGTGCGTGGAAGCCGCAGAGCGCATCGTCCAGTTTGTGAAATCCCGAGTTTCCTGAGTCTTTCAACCCCTTTTCCCCTTCTCAAGAGCCCTATGAGCCAACAACTGCAAACCGTTATCGAAGCCGCGTGGGAAGACCGCGCCAACATCTCTGTAGCCTCCGCCCCCGCTGAAGTGCGCGATGCCGTGGAGCATGTGCTCAACGAACTCGACGCCGGCCGCCTGCGCGTAGCGACCCGTGAGGCTGTGGGCCAGTGGACCACGCACCAGTGGATCAAGAAGGCCGTGCTGCTCTCCTTCCGCCTGAAGGACAACGAAGTGATCCAGTCCGGCGACCTGGGCTTTTACGACAAGGTACCGACCAAGTTTGCAGGCATGAGCGCCGAAGCCCTCAAAGCCACCGGTGTGCGCGTGGTGCCCCCGGCCGTGGCACGCCGTGGCAGCTTCCAGGGCAAGGGTGTGATCCTGATGCCGTCGTACTGCAACATCGGCTCCTATGTGGACGAAGGCACCATGGTCGACACCTGGGCCACCGTGGGCTCCTGCGCGCAGATCGGCAAGCACGTGCACCTTTCGGGCGGCGTGGGCATTGGCGGCGTGCTGGAACCCATGCAAGCCGGTCCCACCATCATTGAAGACAACTGCTTTGTGGGCGCGCGCTCCGAAGTGGTCGAAGGCGTGATCGTGGAAGAAAACTCGGTCATCTCCATGGGCGTGTACATCGGCCAGAGCACGCCGATCTATGACCGCGCCACCGACACCGTGAGCTACGGCCGCATCCCGGCAGGTTCTGTGGTGGTGAGCGGCAGCCTGCCCAAGGGCGACGGTAAATACAGCATGTATGCCGCCATCATCGTCAAAAAGGTGGATGCCAAGACTCGCTCCACCACCAGCCTGAATGACTTGCTGCGCGACTAAACCGTAGACCTGTTCCAAGAAAGGTACGCCATGGCCACCACCACGCCCCAACCATCGGGAACGATGGAACGCATTCTTCGCCTGATGAGCGACAAGAAAGCGTCGGATGTGTATTTGTCTGCGCACGCCCCTGCGCTGATCAAAATCAATGGCCAGTGCGTCCCTATCAACAGCCAGGTCCTGCCATCGGATGCGCCCAAAAATCTGCTGGCCGAGGTACTCTCGCCCGAGCAAATAGCGCTGCTGGAAACAGAAGGTGAGCTGAATGTGGGCTTCCCGATGGCCGGCGTAGGCCGTTTCCGCGTCAGTGCCATGCGCCAGCGCGGCTCCATCGCCGCAGTGATCCGTTTCATCGCGGTAGACATTCCCAGTTTGGCGAACCTGCAGTTGCCCCCCATCTTGGGTGACTTGATCATGGAAAAGCGCGGCCTGCTGCTGATGGTGGGCGCAACTGGCGCGGGCAAGAGCACCACGCTGGCGTCCATGATGGACTACCGCAACGAAAATGTCTCGGGCCACATTCTGACCATCGAGGACCCCGTGGAATTCCTGTTCAAGAACAAGAAGTCCATTGTCAATCAGCGCGAGATCGGCACCGACACGCAGAACCTGCAGGTGGCGCTGAAAAACGCGCTGCGCCAGGCGCCCGATGTGATCCTGATTGGCGAAATTCGCGACCGCGAAACCATGTCAGCGGCCATTGCCTACGCGCAGTCGGGCCACCTGTGCCTGGCCACCATGCACGCCAACAACAGCTACCAGGCGCTTAACCGGATTTTGAGTTTCTACCCCGTCGAAGTGCGCTCCACCATGCTGGGTGATCTGGCTGCGGCCTTGCGTGCTGTCGTATCGCAACGCTTGCTGCGCACCACGACAGGCATGCGCACGCCGGCGGCCGAGGTGTTGCTCAACACCAAGCTGATTGCCGAATTGATTGAAAAAGGTGACTTCTCGGGCGTGCGAGAAGCCATGGAGAAGTCCATGGCAGAAGGTTCACAAACCTTTGAACAAGACATAGCACGGCTGATTGTGGAAGGCTCGGTCGACCGCAAGGAAGGCCTGGCCCACTCCGACTCGCCCACCAACCTGTTGTGGCGCCTGCAAAACGATTTCACCAAAGCCGCCAAACCTGCGGCTGCGGCGGAAGAGGAGGAGGAAGCCTCCTTCACCGAAATTACTCTGGATGTGAAGCACTGATGAGCGTAGCGCCGAACCGTTTCAAGCAAACTCGCCACCCCTGGGGGGGCTGCGCCGCCAACGTAGTGGCCAGCGTGGGGGCCCCATGAGCACAACGTTGCAGCTCACCGAGCAGCTGCTCTCCATGGCGTCAGTCACGCCGAACGACGGCGGTTGCCAAGCCTTGATTGCCAAGCGCTTGGCTCCTCTGGGCTTTGTCTGCGAGACCATAGAAAGTGGCCCGGACGATTTTCGTGTTACTAATTTATGGGCAAAAAGGGCTGCGGGCCTTATAGATATTGCGCAAACAGCTACCAAATCAATAGCAAATAAGACATTGGTTTTTGCCGGTCACACCGATGTAGTGCCCACGGGCCCTTTGGCACAGTGGGACAGCGCACCCTTTGTGCCAACCTACCGCGATGGAAAACTGTTTGCCCGCGGCGCCAGCGACATGAAGACTTCGCTAGCGGCGTTTGTGGTGGCCATTGAGGAGTTCTTGGCGGCCAACCCCGATCCACAACTCAACATCGCCCTGCTGCTGACCAGTGATGAGGAAGGCCCGGCCAACGACGGTACCGTGGTGGTCTGCAACACGTTGAAAGCGCGTGGCGAGGTGATGGACTTTTGCATCGTGGGCGAGCCCACCTCGGTGGAGCGCACCGGCGACATGATCAAGAACGGCCGGCGCGGCACCATGAGCGGCAAGCTCACGGTCAAGGGCGTGCAAGGGCACATTGCCTACCCGCACCTGGCCAAGAACCCCATCCACCTGGTCGCGCCCGCGCTGGCCGAGCTGGTGGGCATCGAGTGGGACCGCGGCAATGACTTCTTCCCGCCTACGACCTGGCAGGTCAGCAACATGCACGGCGGCACGGGCGCGAGCAATGTGATTCCGGGCCATGTGGTGATCGACTTCAACTTCCGCTTCTCCACCGAGTCCACACCCGAGTCGCTGCAAAAGCGGCTGGCCAGCGTGCTGGAAAAGCACGAGCTGGAATACGACCTGGCCTGGACCGTGGGCGGCCTGCCCTTCCTGACCACGCCCGGCACGCTGGTGGATGCGGTGCGCGACGCCATCCGCTCCGAAACCGGCCTTGAGACCCAGCTCTCGACCACCGGCGGCACCAGTGACGGGCGCTTTATCGCCCAGGTCTGCCCCCAGGTGATTGAAATGGGCCTGCCCAACGCGACCATCCACAAGATCAACGAGTTCGTGGCCATTGCCGACATTGAGCCGCTGAAGAACATCTACCGCCAGGTACTGGTCAACCTGAACCGTCAGGCGCAGGCATGACCTTGTCGGAATTGGTGGCCCAGGCCACCCAGCAGCTCAGCGACGCCCAGGTGTCCTTCGGCCACGGCACCACCAATGCGCGTGACGAGGCCGCCTGGCTGGTGCTGCATGCGTTGGGTCTGCCGCTGGATACGCCCTTGGATGCAGAGAATTCAGAGTCAAATCGACCTGTAGCCCCCGAGGAATATGCGCGAGCAGCTACGCTTTTAGGAGCACGCATCAGCACGCGCAAACCTGCGGCCTACCTGACCAACGAGGCCTGGCTGCAAGGCGTGCCGTTTTACGTGGACGAGCGCGTCATCGTGCCGCGTTCGCTGATTGCCGAGTTGCTGGTGGACGGTGGCATCGACTACTGGCTGAAGGAAAGCACGCGCCGTGTGCTGGACCTGTGCACCGGCAACGGCAGCCTGGGCATCTTGGCGGCCATGGTCTACCCTGAGGTGGAAGTCACCGGTGCCGACATTTCGGCCGATGCGCTGGCTGTGGCCCGCATCAATGTGAACAAGCATGAGATGCAGAACCGCGTGCACCTCGTCGAATCCGACGGCTTGGCCGCCCTGCCCGGCCCGTTCGACCTGATTCTGTGCAACCCACCGTATGTGAATGCGCAAAGCATGGCAACGTTGCCTGCCGAGTACTTGGCCGAACCCTTTATCGCGCTGGACGGCAACCAATCCGGCGGTAGTGGCGATGGCATGGATTTCATCCGCACCCTGCTGAAACAGGCGCCTGCAGTGATGGCGCCCGATGCGGTGCTAGTGCTGGAAATTGGCAATGAACGGTCTTTCTTTGAAGCCGCGTTTCCCGATCTGGAAGTGGTGTGGCTGGAGACCAGTGCCGGAGAAGACCAAGTGTTGTTGGTGTCCAAGGAGGCTTTGTTGCTTTAGCCCTCTGCTTGCCCAGCCTTTGTACTGGGCTCGCAACAGGCCAGGGGCGGTGAACTCCGTTCGTGTCCCCCGGCCTAAGGCCTCCTCCTTTACCTCACTGCGTTCCCCGCCCCTACCCTGCTGCTACGAACGTGTTTTTATCCTGGCGCAGATAAAGGCCACCTTTGCCGAGGATGGTGGGTAGGGTGTCCGGGCGCAGGCGCTGTTCGCATTGCCACAGAGTGGGCCAGTCAACAGAGGCCTTAACGAACTAACGAAGGCGAACCTCAGATGTTCGCCCGCGAGATGTGCCGGAGAACGGATACCCCGTCCAACAGCCCTCGTCACCCCCAGGCAAGAAAAGCCTGAATGAATTGATAACTGAGTCCCGAATATGATTACCTTGAAAAACGTCACCTTGCGCCGCAGCGCCAAGGTTCTGCTGGAGGGCGCCACCGTCACCCTCAACCCCGGCGAAAAAGTCGGTCTGGTGGGCCGCAATGGCGCAGGCAAGTCCTCCTTGTTTGCCCTGCTCAACGGCAACCTGCACGAAGACGCTGGCGAGTACTACATCCCCACCCAGTGGCGCATGGGCCAGGTGGCCCAGGACATGCCCGAAACCGAGATGGGTGCCACCGACTTCGTGGTCGAGGGCGACACCCAGCTGGGTGCCGCACGTGCCGAAGTGGCCGCTGCTGAGGCCACCGACGACTATGACCGTATGGCCCATGCCTACACCGGCCTGCAGGATGCGGGCGAATACGATGCCGCCGCGCGCGCGCAAGCCCTGATATTGGGTCTGGGCTTCAAGACCACCGAGCTGGACAAACCCGTGAACAGTTTCTCGGGTGGCTGGCGTATGCGCCTGCAACTGGCGCGCGCGTTGATGTGCCCCAGCGACCTGCTGCTACTGGACGAACCTACCAACCACTTGGACTTGGACGCGCTGGTATGGCTAGAAGCATGGCTCAAGAAGTACGAAGGCACCATGGTTGTGATCAGCCACGATCGCGAATTTCTGGATGCGGTGACCAATGTGACATTGCACATCGACATGGGCAAGCTGGTGCGCTACGGCGGCAACTACAGCAAGTTTGAAGACATGCGCGCCGAGCAAATGGAGCTGCAACAAACCGCCTTTTCCAAGCAGCAGGACAAGATCGCACACCTGCAGAAGTTCATCGCCCGCTTCAAGGCCAAGGCCAGCAAGGCCAAGCAAGCCCAGAGCCGCGTGAAGGCGCTGGACCGCATGGAGAAGATTGCACCGCTGATGGCCGAGGCCGAATTCACCTTCGAATTCAAGGAGCCAGCCAACCTACCCAACCCCATGCTGTCCATGCAGGACGTGAGCTTTGGCTACCCACCGCCTGAAGAAGCCCCCAAAGGCACGCCGCCCACCACCATCGTGCACAACGTCAGCAAATCGGTGCTGGCCGGGCAGCGCATTGGCATTTTGGGTGCCAACGGCCAGGGTAAATCAACGCTGGTCAAAACCGTGGCGCGCGACCTGGCACCGCTGGGCGGCGAAGTCACCGAAGGCAAGGGCCTGAACATCGGCTACTTTGCGCAGCAAGAGCTGGACGTGCTGCGACCAGACGAATCACCGCTGGAACACATGATCCGCTTGGTGCGAGAAATGACCGCAGCTGGCAAGATTGCCGGCCAGCAGACGCGCGAACAAGACCTGCGCAGCTTCCTGGGCACCTTCAACTTCAGCGGCGACATGGTCAAGCAGGCCGTGGGCAGCATGAGTGGGGGCGAAAAGGCCCGTTTGGTACTGTGCATGATTGTGTGGCAACGCCCCAACCTCTTGTTGCTCGATGAGCCGACCAACCACCTGGACTTGGCGACACGCGAAGCATTGGCTATGGCGCTCAATGAATTCGAAGGGACCGTGATGCTGGTCAGCCACGACCGTGCGCTGCTGCGCAGCGTGTGCGACGAGTTCTGGATGGTGTCGCGCGGTGGCGTGGAGCCGTTTGATGGTGATCTGGACGATTACCAGCGCTACCTGCTGGACGAAGCCAAGCGTCAGCGTGAGCTGGCCAAGGAAGAAGCCAAGTCCGCAGCAGCCACGCCCGTTGTCGCAGCCCCTGTGGTGGCTGTCAAAACAGGCCCCACGCCCGAAGCTCTGCGCAAATGGAAGAAAGAACTGGCCCAAGTGGAGGAGCGCATGGCGACGCTCAATACCGAAGGTGCTGAGCTGGAGGGCAAACTCTCTACCAATCCACACCCGTCCGTGATTGCCGAAACCGGCAAGCGCTTGAAGGCGGTGAACAGCGAACTGCAGACACTGGAAGAACAGTGGCTGCAATTGACCGCGCAGATAGAGGGCTGAGAAAGGCGGCGGCCTTTCTGCGTCACACCAACAAAGAAAAAGCCCACTGTTTTGCAACAGTGGGCTTTTCTATTCCACATGAAGTGGTGGGAACTGAGAGATTCGAACTCTCGACCTACGGATTAAGAGTCCGCTGCTCTACCAGCTGAGCTAAATTCCCTTCAACCGTCAAAAAACTTGGTGGGACCAGCGGGGGTCGAACCCACGACAAACGGATTAAAAGTCCGCTGCTCTACCAACTGAGCTATGGTCCCCACGAAAACTTGCAGCTCAGTTGCACGATCCCGCGAAGCCTCAAATTATAGCGTGTTTTTTTCTGTCTTCGGCTCTCGGCGCGATATTTTGTCAATGAGCCAACCCGACGCACACATACCAAAGGTAGCAGTCACCGTGACCAAAGAACCATAGCCATGGCAATTGAGGCTGCCATCAGATTCCACGGCACAGGAGGCATCAGGTCCGGCCACCGCTTCTTTGCTGAACACGCAAGCGACACGCATGTTCTTGCCATTCTTGGGGGCCGCATGCTCCTTGCGCAAGCGATATCGAAGCTGAGCCAACAACGGGTCATGCGTGGTCTGACTGAGATCGGCAATCTCTACCGCATGTGCCATGCGCTTGCCCCCTGCGGCACCCACAGTGATAAATGGTGTTTTTGTATCAATAGACCACGCTGCCATTGCGACCTTGGCGCGTACTTGGTCGCAAGCATCTAATACAGCATCTATACCAGTGGGGACCAACGAATGCCAGTTGTCTGCATCTACAAAAGCATCCACACAACGGACATCACACGCCGGATTGATCAGGGCAATACGATCCCGCATCGCCTCGATTTTTGACATGCCAAACGTTGAAGACAGAGCATGCAATTGGCGATTGATATTGGACTCTGAGACATGGTCCATATCGATGAGGGTCAGCCGCCCTACTCCACTGCGTGCCAGAGCTTCTGCCGCCCAAGAACCAACACCACCAATGCCCACGACCACGACGTGGGCTAGTCGCACCCGGTCTGCCGGCCCAACGCCCAACAAGCGATCCAAGCCAGAGAATCGACGTGTCAGGTCTGCAGACTCCAATCCGTCAACCATGTAGCAACCCCAGGCAAGCCACCTACTTACTTGAGACGCCCAAGGCGTTCTTTTGCGGCAGCAGCAGCCTCGGTTCCTGGGTGCTTGGCCAGCAACTCCTCCAGAGTCTTGCGTGCACCTTTCACATCTTTCACCTCGAGCTGACAATTGGCAATCGCCAATAGCGCTTCCGGCACCCGCAAGTGATCAGGCGTTTGCTGAACCAGCACCCGGAAATTGGCTTGTGCCTCTTTGTAGTCTTTGGTTGCGTACTGCGCGTTACCCAGCCAAAACAATGCAGAAGGCCGATAGCCACTCGCTCCATATCGATTGAGGAAATCCACAAATCCCGTTTGGGCACCAGCGAAATCGCCTTTGCGAAATACCGCCAGAGCGGACTCGAAATCACGCTTTTCAGCTGGTTCAACAGCAAACTCTCGACCATCCACGCTAATGCGCACGGGCTCCAGTTTGCGAAGGCGCTCGTCTAAAGACTGCCCCGTGTCTTTTTGATTGCGTTGAATATCAGCGACGTCACGGGCGAGCTGCTCATTCTGCCCACGCAATTTGGCCATCTCTACCCGGCTGGCTTCCAGCTGGTTTTGCAGGTCGAGCAAGGCGCGACGCAACTGCGAAGTTTCTTCCGAAGCGCGCTTGCTTTCATCCGACAGCTTCTGCTCAGACTCCTGCTTGAGCTGATCGATGCGCTGGCGCAGGTCAAGAATAGCCCGACGAGCTTCTTCATCGTCAAAAAGGCCTGCGTGCGACTGCGCCGCCCCGACTAACAAAGTGAGCAATAAAAACCACTGCCGAACTTTTGCGGCCAAACGCAGTGTGTACATGACTTAACGGTAGCTGATTTCAGTACGACGATTTTTCTCCAGTGCGGCCTCGGAATTACCCAAAACCGCCGGTTTCTCTTTGCCAAAACTCACAGCTTCCAACTGGCTGTCTGCTACGCCTTGCAACACCAAGGCCTTGCGCACAGCCTCAGCGCGTTTTTGTCCGAGTGCCAGGTTGTACTCACGACCACCACGTTCATCGGTGTGCCCTTCCAATGTCACCTTGCGAGCCGTGTTCGATTTCAAAAACTTGGCGTGCGCTTCAATGACTGACTGGAACTCAGCACGAATTGCAAAACTGTCGTAATCGAAATACACAGTACGTGTGGTGGATTTCATAAAGGCATCTTGATTGGCCTTATCCAAATCCACGGTCGCTACACCACTCTGCGCGACGCCACTACCGCCGGCTTTACCCGCATCGCTAGAAGTGCCTACTGTGGAACCGGACTTGTCCTCTACAGGGACGTTGTCCAGCTTGACAGACGAACCACAGGCGGTAAGAGCCATTGCAACGACCAGGGAAAATACGATGCGCTTCATTCAAAACTCCTTGTTAAATTTCAGATTATTTTTGGAAGGGACCCCAGTCGGGCTCCCGGATATCACCATTCTGACCCGCCAAACGCGCTTTGATTCTTCCGTCCAAAGTACTGGTCATCAAAGCTTCACGCCCTTGTTGCAAGGTGGCATAAATGACCAGTTTGCCATTTGGCGAAAAACTGGGATTCTCGTCCGCGGTAGTGTCTGTGATAGCGCTCGCAGAGCCCGTCGCTATTTCCATCACATGAAGTTTGAACGCACCATTGACCCGCGACACATACGCCAGCCACTTCCCATCCGGGCTTACGGCAGGAGAAATGTTGTAGGTGCCGGAGAAAGTCACGCGCTCAGGGCTCCCGCCACTCACGGGCATTTTGTAAATTTGCGGCGAGCCCCCCCTGTCACTAACAAAATAAATGGTTCTACCATCCGCCGTAAAAACAGGCTCAGTATCGATAGCATTGGACTGGGCCAATCTGCGGGGCTCGCCACCATTCGAATCCATCAGATACAACTGGGATCCGCCATCGCGGCTCAGTGTCAACGCCAAAGTACGTCCATCCGGCGACCACGCTGGAGCGCTGTTGGAACCTTTGAAATTGGCGACCAATCGACGGCGACCGGTAGATACATCGTGTACGTAAACCACCGGCTTACGCGACTCAAACGACACGTAAGCAAGTTGATTTCCATTGGGCGCCCAAGAAGGCGAAATCACAGGCTCAGGACTATTCAGCGCGCTTTGGGCGTTCTCACCATCCGCGTCTGCAACCCACAAGTTGTAGTTGCTGCCTACTTTGGTGACATAGGCCAAGCGAGTGGAGAACGCGCCTTTGTCCCCAGTAAGTTTTTCATATACGAAATCGGCGATTCGATGGGCTGCGAGACGCAAGTCACCAGCCACCACAGCATGGCTCTGAGCCCCCAAATCTTGTGCGCGCACGGCGTCCCACAAACGGAACCTAACGTCAAATCGCCCGTCGGCCAAACGGGTAACACTGCCCGTCACAAAAGCATCGGCTCCTTTTTGACGCCAAGCAGACACATCAGGTCGAGAAATCTCATCCCAAGTACCAGAAACGCTTTCCGTGCCACGAAACTGGCCACTGCGCTCCAGATCCGCCATAACGATGGCAGACAACTTTTGAGGCGAAGACTCTTCACCCTTAAAACTGGGAATCGCTACGGGAATTTGGGTTAGGCCGACGCCAGACACCTCAACGCGAAACTGTGCCGACGTCTGCAGGCTTACCAAACACACGACGAACGCCAACAGAATTTTTTTCATCATGTCCCGATTATCCCCAACTACGGACCACCACATCAGGTGCACCGATGCTTTCCTGGTAACCAATGGTAGACCTGACCTGTTTGGTTGCTTGACGCTGCCGAACCTTATCGGCGTTCACGCCTTCTTGGGCGCGGCTGGCTTCGGGATGCCAAAGGTGAAATACTTCCGTGGCACAAAATCCGTTCTTGCGAGCCAAGCCTGCATTGTGCAAACGCAGTACGAAATCTGCGTCCTCATGCCCCCAGCCGACAAAACTCTCGTCAAATCCATTGACCCTGAGGTAATCGGACCTCCAGACGGCCATATTGCAACTGCGTATACCTTTCCACACAAACTCGGGTTGTAGGCGATAGCGAAAGTCAGGTAAGCGAACTAGACCGGAAAGCTTGCCGATATCGCCTTGCAGCCACTTGCGCACCCAGTAAGCCGCAGAGCGGGCGGCAATAGAATCCGAGTGTTCAAGCAGTTGCCGTGTGAAGCTTTGACTCAGCAACACTCGACTCCCGTTTACAAAGCAGTCCTTCTGCATCAGCGCGCGATGGCGAGCAATAAAATCTGTTGGTGGAACGCAATCACCATCCAACAAAACCAGATACGCTCCTTTTGACACCGCCACGCCCAAATTACGAACCTGAGCCGCAGTGAATCCCACGTCTGGGTGCCAAACGTGCTTTGCGACAAGCCCGGACGATTCACACCACACAGCGATCTGGTCTCTATGTGCCTGCGTAGATCCATCGTCTGCAACAATTAATTCAAAGCCACGGTCGGTTTGGTGCTTAAGCCCCTCCACGACCAATGCCAACGCATCACTGCGGTTGTAGGTGGTTACAACCACCGATATCAGATCAAAAGAAGGCATTTTCGAATAGACTAGGCCGCTCACGCGGAGGGTGTTGACACCACTTTCGCTTGCTGTAGAGCAAGCTCTGCAGAGAAAGTTCACAACACGGACGAATGTTATCACCCCATGCCATTGATTTCGGTTTACATCATTGCCTTCAACGAAGCAGAGAAAGTGCGAGCCGCAATTGAGAGTGTTAGCTGGGCGGATGAAATTATCGTTGTAGATTCTTGGAGCACTGACGGCACTGCCGAGCTGGCAACCCAACTGGGTGCAAAGGTGGTTCAGGTGAAGTTCCAAGGCTTTGGAGACTTGCGCAACCATGCCATTGCAGCCTGTTCGCACGAATGGATTTTCAGTCTTGATGCGGATGAGCGCTGTACACCAGAGGCAGCACAGGAGATACGCGAATTGATTGTGAGCGCAAACGCATTGGACGCATACCACACGCCTCGACGCAACTTCTTCATGGGCCGCTGGATCAAGCATTCTGGCTGGTACCCCAACTACCGACAGCCCCAGCTATTCCGCAAGGGAGCAATGAGCTACGACCAAAAGCCGGTGCATGAAGGCTATGTGCTGCATACCGACAAGCCATTGGGTCACATGCGCTCAGAAATCTGGCAATTCCCGTTCAAGAACATGGCCGAGGTCATGCACAAGGCCAATCGCTACTCCAGCCTGGGTGCTGAAAAAATCAAGGGCAAGAAGATCTCGATGTGGTCGGCTCTTTTGCATGCAAAGTGGGCATTCTGGAAGCACTATCTTTTCAAACTGGGCTTTCTAGATGGCTGGGCCGGCTTTGTCATTGCGGTTGGAAACTTTGAGGGCACTTTCTATCGTTATGTGAAAGCACTTGAAATACAAAAAGGCGTGGTTTGGCAAGCCCCTATCCACATAGAACATGACCAAAGCTGATAGGGCGCTATACCGTCGGTTGCTGGGGTACCTGCAACCATACTGGAAAGTGTTTTTTATTGCAGTGTTCTGCATGGTGTGCACTGCTGCGACTGAGCCGGTGTTCCCGGCAATCATGAAGTATTTGCTAGACAGTGGGTTCAAAACCAATGACGCTCGCACTACATGGTTTATTCCTGTGAGTATTGTTCTGCTATTTTTGGTCCGCGGGGCACTATCTTTTGTGACCAACTATCTCATGACGTGGGTATCAACCCACTTGGTCGTAAATTTACGCAGAGCCATGTTCGATAAACTCGTTCACGCACCTATTCAAGTTTTCCATTCCCAACCTGCCTCAGAGTGGATATCGCGTCTGCTGTACGACGTAGACAACATCAATCAAGCGGCCACAAACGTATTGGTCACCGCCATCCGGGAGTCTTTGACCGCCTTGGCGCTACTCGGCTACCTGCTTTACCTAGACTGGAAACTCACCGTAATCACGCTCACATTCGGCCCGGCTATCGCAGTCCTCATACAGAGTTTTGGTCGCCGAATTCGCAATGCAAGTAGGGCCAGCCTGGAGTCCCTGCGCGCAATAGCCCACACGGTTGAAGAGACGACGGCGGCAAGCAAGGTTATCAAGATCTACGCGGGACAGACACAGCAGCAGGAGCGCTTTCGGGCAGTAACGGAGAGCTTTCGTCGCAGCATGATGAAGGAGGCGGTCCCCGCATCAGCCCTGACACCGATTACACACATAACAGCATCTTTGGCCATCGCCTTCATTGTTTTTATGGCACTCAGCAGATCTGCAGGGCAAAGTGCCGACTCCGCTGGTGGCTTCGTGTCCTTCATCACAGCAATGTTGCTGCTTATTTCTCCGATCAAGCAATTAACCACCATCAGTCCCATTTTGCAGCGTGGTTTGGCTGCGTGTGAGAGTGTGTTTGGTCTATTGGATCGGCCAGATGAACCTGACCACGGCACGATTCATCTGGAACACTGCAAAGGCAGTGTCGCATTCAACAATGTGAATTTTCGCTACCCAGGAAGCGAAAAGAATGCGCTCAAAGACATAAGCTTTCGAGCGGAACCCGGCCAAACTATTGCTTTGGTCGGTGCCTCCGGTGGGGGCAAGAGCACCCTCGCAACATTGATACCTCGCTTTTATGGCTTGGAATCCGGTGAAATCACCGTAGACGGATTTGACATCAGCACACTCACGCTCACCAGCTTGCGCAAGCACATTGCCTTGGTTAGCCAGGAGATTGTTCTTCTCAACGATACCGTAGCTGCCAATATAGCTTTCGGCCAATCACGCAATGCGACTGCGGCGGACATTCGCGAGGCAGCAATTGCGGCCAACGCCTGGAGCTTCATAACACAGCTACCCGAGGGCCTGAATACCCGAATCGGTGAGAATGGGGCTTCGCTGTCAGGTGGCCAGCGCCAACGCCTCGCAATCGCACGTGCAATTTTGAAAAATGCCCCGATCTTGATTTTGGATGAGGCCACCTCTGCGTTGGACACAGAGTCCGAGCGTTTGGTACAGGAAGCTTTATCCACTCTCATGCGAAACAGAACTACGCTGGTTATCGCGCATCGACTGAGCACCATTGAACGTGCGGACCAAATTCTGGTTCTGGATAATGGCCGGATAGTCGAATCTGGCAACCATAACTTCCTGATGCAGGCCAATGGCTACTATGCCAGCCTTCGCAATATGCAGGTTTGATCGTCATGAGGGGACATTCAACAGGTCTTTAGCGCTTCGCCTCCAAGGCGTTCCTGTATATCGTTTCCTGCTGCCGCCCCAACGCATCCCAGCCAAACTGAAAGGCGAAATGCCTTCCCGCAGCCGCCAATTGAAGTCGCAGCGCGTCATCGCCGTACAGACGTTCCACGCATTTTGCAATCTCATTGGCGTTGCGAGGATCTTGCAACATCAATACATCGGTTTGGTCTTTCAGGCTCGCCGAAATGCCGCAATAGGCTGGACCGCTTACGATGACCGGTAGTCCATGGGCGAGCGCCTCCAGCGTCACCATGGAAAAACTATCTTCAGTCGTAGGGTGTACTTGGGCATCGGCAACCCTGTAATAGGTCTCCACAGAACTCACGCTGCCAACAAAGCGCACGCGTTGTGCAACGCACAACTGCCGGGCAAGTTCAGAGAACTCCGCAATATGCGCAGAGTTACCTATAACTAACAACACAACGTTCGAAGGCAACATCTGCAATGCCCGCAACAAAGGAGTCAGCCCTTTTTTTGCGTAATCATTTGCCACAAATAACAACACAAACGCGTCATTTGAAAGTTTGAGATCGCTGCGTAGCTCTGCTTTCTCTGCATTACTTGAGGGCAAAGGAAATCGAACACCAGGAGGCAGTATCGATACCCGTCCTTGCAAGAATGGATACGCCAGCTCGAGCTCGGAACGCAATGACTCGCTGCACGCGATAACAGCCTTTCCTGGAATTTGTTGGAAGCGAACGCGTTCCATCAGCAAATAGGCCCACAGTCGTGGGCTGGTGGCGATCTGCAAGTAACGAACGTAACGCCGCAGGCCCTCCCGGCCATAAAAGAGTCCAACCTTGACCGGCCGTACGTGTACCGTCTGGACTAAGCCGTGCCAAGTATTTTCATGCGAATGAACGATGTCAAAGCCTCGCCTAGTGGCCCACCACGTGCGCACGCTAAAGCACAACAGATCAATCCAACTCGGTTTTCTCACACACTGCGGCAGCAGGTGGTAGATCACTCCGGGATAGTCATGATCAAGATGCTGCGTAAAAACATGCACCTCGTGTCTTGCCGCAAGCGTTTCCACCAACGATATAGAGTAATTTTCGGCCCCCCCAGCACGAGAGAAAAAACCACGACTAAGAACTGCAATTTTCAGGCGCCGCGAAGACTGCATATTCATCGCCGCCGATCCTCATAACTGGTCGCTATCTTCAAAAGAAATTGCCAAGGCTGCGTTGCCTGGGCCACCATTGCCCGTGGAAGCAAAAAGTGGTCGGCATTGGCATGAACACGTCCACGGTGCGTGGTGGTCGCCGTCACATAACCTGCGTCTTGAACAAGGCCACGGTCACGTTCAGAGTAACGCCCATACGGATAACAAAAATGCTGGACTTCCACACCAAAGCGATCCTCCAGTTCTTGTTTGGCTCCGGCTATTTCTTGACTAGCGGCAACCGGATCAATAACCGTGAGATCCGCATGATGTCTGGTATGTGAGCCGATTTCCATACCCGACTTCAACCATTCACGCCAGTCTGCAACATCCATCAATTTCTTTTGCGCGATACCTTTGTCTGCGTCCCAGTCATTGTGCCCCCCCATCATCGCACTGATCGCATAACAGGTCGCAGTAAAACCTTCGCGGCATAGCGCCGGCATGGCGTTTGTCAGATTATTGAGATAACCGTCATCAAAAGTCAGGCCCACTACCTTGCCTTTTTTTTCACCGCGCAGGTATGGCATCAAATCGCCCAACGACAGCCCCTTGTAACCAAGAAGTCGAAGAATTTTCATTTGGCGTGCAAACGCAGCAGGAGAGACAACCAATCCGCGCAAAGGCGTACCACTGGGCGGTGGCACGTCTATCTGGTGATACATCAAAATGGGAATCGCAGATTGCAAAAAAAATTTGCCCCGAGAGGGCAACCTCAGTTGGTTGGAGAACACGCACATCAGTGCGTTAGCCGTGATCCTGCGCTGTGAAACCCAATAAATATTGCCGCCCCTGACTTGGTCAGAGGTTTATGTCAGCTTACCAACGGTTTGGCTGACATACGTTTATCAGCATATGCCATCAACCCATCGACATCTCCGCTACACAACAATGTTGACTGAGCCGCGATTTCATCAATAGACCAATCCCACCAAGCGATACTCAGCAATGCCATGCGGGTCGGTTCATCAAAACGCCATTTGATGTGCCGCGCGGGATTCCCCGCGACAACTGAATAGGGCTCGACATCACGGGTCACGACCGCTCCAGCCGCCACCACTGCACCATGGCCAATAGAGACGCCGGAAAGCACCGTGCTATTTGAGCATAGCCATACATCGTTTCCAATAACCACATCCCCTCGACTAAAGCCGTATTGAGGGATGGGAGCGCGCTCAGCCAACATGGTGGGAAAAGGATACGTCGTCAGCCATTCAAGGTGATGGTGACCGCCTAGAAATATATCTACATTGGTCGCAATCGAACAGAAGGCACCGATCTTCAGCGTAGTGCCCTCATTCCAATCGTGGACCTTTGGCAACCCATAGCTTCCAATCCCCATGCTGTATTTTCCCGGATAGTAAAGACCAAAGCGTGCTTGCCCACGGTAGATACCGGGGACTTTTCGCAATTTACGTTCCGCCTGCCGGAAAAGAAAGCGCTTAATAAGCTTCATAAGGAGAGGTCCGATTTCGCTCTGCCGCGCTGTACAAAGCCCAGCAGCTCATCAATAAGCCTAAGCCAAGGTTGTGGGTCATGAAAAGCTCACTTAAACCAAACACCATCGAAAAGCCTAGAAACAACAAGCGATAGGGGTCATGTCTCGCCTTGCAAAATAGCCAGAAAGTGGTTACCAGTAAAGACGACAACAGCAGTCCGCCACCGATCCCCATGACCTGGAACCAGTCGCTGTGAAACCCGGGGATGATCAAAACTCCCGGGGCAGGCACTCCCAAGTTGGGGTGGCTTTCATATAACTGCCTCAAAGAGACGTATCCCGCGCCCAATAGAGGATGCTCGCCCCAAGTTACCAAAGCAACACGAGCCAGTTCAAGACGCACGCCAATAGACGTGGCGGTAAAAACAGGCTCATTGAAGTACTGAAACACCTCTTGGTACATCACCAAGAATCGATCATAAATGGAACTATAGAGGTAGCAGCCCACACCCAAGGCGAGGGCAAGGGCCAAAACCACAAATAGTCCATTGCGCCAATTCAGGGACTTCAGCACAAGCAAGACTATCAATACGGGAAGTGCCAGGAGTGCTCCGCGAGAGCCGCTCAGCCATGTGGCGATCAACCCGAATAAAGCAGCCCAGAGCAGAAAGGCCCGAGATACCTTAGATAGAGATTCGTCCAAAAAAAAATGGATAACGGACAAAGCAGAAAGCCAAATCGCGTATTGGCCAAACCTGTTTTCATACACACCGCCCCACGCCCTGTCGCGGCCCGCCCAGAACACTTCACCAAGTGCGATCACCCCATAGGCAAACGCCGCAATTCCCGCAATTACCGATAGCTGGCGATGGTTGATGCCCACAAGTCGCGCCCCCATGAACAGCAGTCCACACCACACGACGGTCGAAAGCGGCGTCACATCGACAGGATGGTATTGATGCCACAACTGCGCAAACATCCAACCAAAAACGAACGGGGTAAATGGAGCGGCCCATTTGAGCACTTCTTGCAATAGCGGTTTTAAGGTCGATATCCGATGGGCTTGCCACAATAGCAGCAAGCAAATAGGCGCTACCAGCACGCTCAAGTAGCGTGGCCCGCCCCCAAACGGAAACCATTTGCTTCCCATAATGGGATAACAAAGCAGTATGCATAACGCGAGTTTCCGCCAGGATAATGGGCTGGATGTAGAAACGCTCAAATAGATCTCCTGAACTCACATAAGCGTGGGATTCGCCAAGAACACGTTTTCGTGTACCTGAACACAGTAGCAGGCCCCTTACCACGTGGAGCAAGTTTTATCGTGTTTGGCTTTGGTGCAGCGTGGTGCCCCGAATCCCTTCAGGATTCGACCTGATAATGGACTTTTTATTCTACCTACCCATGTAGTTCCCGGGCCTGGCCATGCGTGTTTTCTTCTACCCATTTCGATATCAATGACATCCCTGTTCGGTCTGAACCTCATTTTTCACTCCATTCAGCCTAAAGGTGGCATGGAGCGACACGTGCTTGACCTGATCAGCTATGCGTCTGAACAAGGTCTCCCGGTACGCGCAGTGACTCGTCACCTCAATTGGCCAGCCCCCCTGCCCCGCCATGTGGAGTTCGTCGTAGTCCCAGATCGAACACCTTTTGCGCGTCTCAATACATTGATCTTTGAGTCATCTGCCTTGGCAAAATGCCGGCCTGAATGGCCCACGATAGGTATTTCGCGTGTCCCTGGGGTCGAGATGAGCATTGTCGGGGGGACCCACAAAGCCCACTTGCTTGACCGCAAACGTGGATACACCGGACTCCTGGACCTCAGAACTATTGCCCGCGAGCGCACCATGTACCAACAAGCGCAAGTCATCGTGGCACATTCGGCCAAAGTAGCCAACGAGATCTCGCATCACTACGGTATCGACCCCCACAAGGTATCAACCTTCTATCCACCTGTTGACACGGCTGCGTTTTCGCTGTGCGCACGCAATCAACGCGATGCCATGAGAAAAAAATGGGCATAGCTTCCGAGGACTTTTTGCTGCTGTTCCCTTCCAACAATCATGCGCTGAAAGGTGCAGATCTGATTCTTGAAGCGCTCCGGGATTTTGATCCGCGAATTAAATTGGTGGTAGCAGGAAAAACACATCTCAACGCATCCAACGTCATTAACCTGGGTTTTTGTCAGAACATGCCTACGCTGTATGGTGCGGCAGACGCAGTCATTCTCGCTTCACAATACGAAGCGTTTGGTCTAGTGGGGCCGGAGGCAGTTCTTTGTGGCACACCAGCACTTTTTGCGAATACCGTAGGCGCAGCGGAAGTCCTTTCTGATGACGCATGTATTCGTTTCGAACGTACAGTACCGTCATTACGCTCTGCATTGACCAAAGCACTCGGAAAATTCGAAAAAGGCACTCTGGCACTGCAAGACCCCAGTAGCCACATTCGCTACCCTTACTCGCCATCACAACATTTCGACGTCGTGTTTAAACTGCTAGCGACAACTAAACGCCGATGAGTGCCTCACCTTCCCAACCTCTCGTAACGATGCTGCTGATTTGTTTCAATCAGGAAAACAGCATCGATGCAGCCATTGACGGTGCGCTGGCGCAAGACTACCCCAATCTGGAGATCGTCATATCCGACGACGCTTCAGCGGACAATACCTACCTTCGAATATGCGACAGAGTGAAGGATTACGAAGGGCCACACACCATCAAAGTACTACGGAATCCCAAAAATATGGGAATTGGTGGAAACCTTGACCAGGCGGTAAGACAGTCTCATGGGGCGCTAATCTTCATAGCTGCCGGTGATGATGTTTCGCTACCACACCGCATAAGTACGGTGGTCACCCACTGGCTGGAGAATGACTGCAAACCGAATCTGATCGCGGCGTACCTGAACGATATTGATGCATCAGACCAATTTCACGGCGTCATACGCATCAGCGATTTGTCCATTTACGAATCCCTGGAAGACTGGTCGCGTCGAGGTCCTCCCCATGTGATTGGCGCCGCCCAAGCTTGGACCCGTCGTCTCTTCGATGAATTTGGAGGCATTCCGAATGGTGTAGTGGGCGAAGACATGGTGATGGCTTTTCGCGCCATTGCTTCCGGTAGCGCAGTCACACTGCCTATCCCATTGGTGAACTATCGGCGCGGAGGCATCACCAGCCAGCGCAAGTCACTCAGCGCAGCTGACGTTATCAAAGGACTGAGGCGCAAGCTCGGCAGTAGTCAGACAGAATTGCGCTGCCTGCTGAAGGAAGCCCATGAGGCAGGGGCCAGTCAATACACACTATCGTTTATTGCGCACAAGCTCGATAAAGAAGTCTTCATCGAACGCATATTTCGGGCGCGCAATACATCCGCCAAACTACGCGTTTGCTACCTGCACAGTCAGCAAGCTGTTGACTTCCGGATTCGCATTTTCGTATATGCAGCTGCACCTTGGTTGTTGGCACCATTTTTCTGCATAAAACGTATGCGTTATCGCAAACTTTGATTCGGATCGGCTGTACAGCAACACACAATAAAGCCGCTGTGTACGCCTGAGGCTCACAAAAGCACGA
>NZ_JAXHOL010000001.1:0-373697 GCF_034519335.1 Rhodoferax sp. | reverse complement strand
TGTCGTACTGTTCCTGCGCCATGGCCGCTTCGCTTTGCAGCGATACCGGCTTGCCGATGAACTCGGACAGCCCTGCGAGATGCTGGCTTTCCTCGTCCAGAAACAGCTCGATGACCTTGGGCGACGCCACGACCCGAAACTCACGCGGGTTGAACTGACGCGCCTCGCGCAGGATCTCGCGGAAGATGTCGTAGGCCACGCTGCGCGGGGTTTTGACAATGCCCTTGCCTTCGCAGGTCGGACATGGTTCACACAGCATGTGGGCCAACGACTCGCGGGTACGCTTGCGTGTCATCTCGACCAAGCCCAGCTGCGAGAAACCGCCCGCCATGGTCTTCACACGGTCGCGCGACAGCTGCTTACGGAACTCGCTAAGTACCGATTCACGGTGGTCTTCGCGGGCCATATCAATGAAATCCACGATGATGATGCCACCCAGGTTGCGCAGGCGCAGCTGCCGCGCAATCGCCTGCGCGGCCTCCAGGTTGGTCTTGAAGATGGTGTCATCGAAATTGCGCGCGCCGACAAAGCCCCCGGTATTCACATCCACCGTGGTCAGCGCCTCTGTCTGGTCCACGATCAAGTAGCCACCCGACTTCAGTTCGACGCGGCGCGCCAGCGCCTTGGCCACTTCCTCATCGATCGAATACAGATCAAAAATCGGACGCTCGCCCTTGTAATGCTGCAGCTTCTCGGCCGCGGCCGGCATGAACTCCGAGCCAAAGGCCTTGAGCGCATCAAACTGCTCGCGCGAATCGACGCGGATGGTCTGCGTGCCCTCGCCCACCAGGTCGCGCAACACGCGCTGCAGCAAGCTCAGATCTTGGTGCAGCAGGCTTTGTGCGGGAAGGCGCAGCGCGGCGTCCTTGATACGCGCCCAGGCCTTGCGAAGGTAGGCAATGTCGTCACCCAGTTCAGTGTCAGAAGCATCTTCGCCATTAGTGCGCAAAATGAAACCACCGCCCTCCTTACCCGCCAGCTTCTGCATACGGTTACGCAGCTCATCGCGTTGCGCCGTGGGGATTTTTTGCGACACACCGATGTGGTCATCCTGCGGCAAAAAGACCAGCAGGCGTCCTGCAATGCTGATCTGTGTGGACAAGCGCGCGCCCTTGGTGCCAATCGGATCCTTGATGACCTGCACCATGAGCGACTGGCCTTCAAATACCTGCTTCTCGATCGGAATCTGCGGCTGCGAGGCACGCGATGCGCTCAGCGACTCGCCCTCAGCCGGTGGATGCCACACATCGGCCACATGCAAAAAAGCCGCGCGCTCCAGACCGATGTCGATGAACGCTGACTGCATGCCTGGCAGCACACGCGCCACCTTGCCAAGGTACACATTGCCGACCAGTCCACGCTCCAGCGTGCGTTCCACGTGCAGTTCCTGTACCGCACCGTGCTCGACGATGGCCACCCGCGTCTCTTGCGGTGACCAGTTGATCAGGATGTCTTGTTGCATGCAAAGCCCACTTCGCGCAAGGCCTGCGCAGTTTCAAACAAAGGGAGGCCCATGATGCCAGAGTACGACCCCTCGATACGCGCAATAAATGCGGCCGCCCTGCCCTGCACGCCATAGGCACCGGCCTTGCCCATGGGCTCGCCGCTGGCCACGTAGTCGGCAATCTCGGCGTCACTCAACTCGGCAAAGGTCACGCGTGATTCGCAGCAGGCTTGGGCCGTTTTGTCGTCCCAGCCAATGGCAATGGCAGTGAATACCCGGTGGGTCTGACCTGACAAAGCGCGCAACATGCGCTGGGCGTCGGCTGCATTCTCGGGCTTGCCCAGAATCGTGTCGCCGATCGCCACCGTGGTGTCCGCACACAATACGGGACGATTTAGGCCTCCAGCCCTCGCCAATCGAGCGCGAGAAGTTATCAATTTGAGAGCAGTCACGCGCTGCACATAAGTGTCCGGGGCCTCTCCCACCAACACCACCTCCAGGCTTTCTGCATCCTCATCAGGTGTGGGCATCAGCAACTGATGTGCCACACCAATCTGCGTCAGCAACTCACGACGCCGTGGACTTTGGGAGGCCAGATAGATGAAATCAGGACTGGACATGCTCACTCGCGGTGATAAGGATGGTTGGCATTGACGGACCAGGCGCGGTACAGCTGCTCGATCAGCAACACCCGCACCATGGCATGTGGCAGGGTCAGGTCCGAGAGGCGAATGCGCTCGTGAGCGGCTTGGCGGAACTCCGGGGCCAGCCCGTCGGGCCCACCAATCACCAAGGCCACATCACCACCGCCCAGCTGCCATTCGCGCAAGCGCTCGGCCAGCGCTGTTGTGCGCAGGCTGGTGCCGCGTTCGTCCAGCGCGACAATGCGCGCGCCCTTGGGGATGGCCTCCTCAATGCGCTTGCGCTCCGCCGCATAGAGTTGCTCTACGGTTTTGGAACCGCGGGGCTCGGTTTTGATGGCCTTGAGCTCGACTTTGAGCTCATGCGGAAAGCGCTTGGCATAGTCGTCCCACGCAGTTTGCGCCCAATCCGGCACCCGCTGCCCAACAGCGATGATGACCAGCCGCATCGCCAGCCTCAGGCTTTACGGGGGGCAGCTTTCTTGGCGGGCGCTTTTTTTGCCGCTGCCGGCTTGGCCGCAGTCTTTTTGGCTGCCGGCTTCACCTCTGGCTTCACCACCACGGTTTTCACCGGGGCTTTGGCGACGACAGCTTTCTTGGCCGGCGCCTTTTTGACTGGTGTCTTGGCGGCTGCAGACTTTGCGGCAGCCTTTTTCAGTGCGGCTTTGGATGGGAAGGCTTCTTCCACACCTTTTTTGGCTGCGCTGGAACGGCGCATATTGGGTTCGCCCACGGCTTTTTTAGCCGGCGCCTTGGCTGCGGACTTGGCCGCTTCGGCCACCACGGGTTTGGCGGCACCGAGCTTCAGGCGCACAGGCTTCTCGCCCCACAGCTCTTCCAGGTGGTAGTACTGGCGAAAAGTTGGTTGGAAGATGTGCACCACAGCTTGCGCGCAGTCCACGATGATCCACTCGCCATTGGCTTCGCCTTCGATGCGGGGCTTGGGGAAACCGGCTTCACGCACGGCATCGCGCACGCTGGCAGCCAGCGCCTTGGTCTGGCGGTTACTGGTGCCCGAGGCAATGATCACGCGCTCAAACAGGGAGGACAGGTGTTCGGTGTCAAACACCACAATATCTTGGCCTTTGACGTCTTCCAGGCCATCCACGATGGCGCGCTGAAGTTTTTGGGTGTTTTTGGCAACGGTGGTCGGAGTAGTCATCAGGTCGATCGGTAAAGATGGTGTTGGTCAATATAACGCGCAACGGTTTCAAAAACCAGAGGGCCAATGCTTTGGCCCGTGGCGGCGCGGTGTCGGAGTTCGGTGGCGCTGATGGCCACGGGGTGCATGTTCAGGACCGTTAGGCCGGGCAGATGTACCTTTAAGGCATCAAATTGACCCTTGGTCCCCGTTGAATCTGCGCGAGCAGCTACACAAATTATAGCAAGTGCGGGCAGCTGCTCCCAGCGGCTCCAGCTAGGCAGCGCGCGGGCCTGGTCTTCGCCAATCAGCAGGTACAGCTGCGCACCCGGTTTCTCTTGCTGAAGCTCCAGCAAGGTGTCGACGGTATAGGTGGGCCCGGGGCGATCCAGCTCCCGCCCGTCTACTACCACCTGTGGCAGATCGGCAAAGGCAAGCCGGGCCATGGCCATGCGGTGGGATGCATCCGTGAGCGTGCGGCTTTTGTGCCAGGCGTGGCCGGTCGGGATGATGTGCAGCGCATCCAGTTGCAGTTGCGCAATCGCCGTGGCCGCCAGCGCATGGTGGCCACGGTGCGGCGGGTCAAATGCCCCGCCAAACACACCAATGCGCCGGGGCTGCGTGGCTGCGGGTAGCATCACACCCAATCCCTAGCCGTCAAGAAGCGTGCGGTCAGCGCCGCTTCGGACGAGCCCGGCTCTGGCTGCTGTTGGTAGGCCCAGCTCACCAGTGGCGGCATGGACAGCAGGATGGATTCGGTACGCCCACCCGACTGCAGGCCAAAGTGCGTGCCCCGGTCCCACACCAGGTTGAACTCCACATAGCGGCCGCGGCGGTAGAGCTGGAACTCTCGCTCGCGTTCGGCGTAGGGCGTGTCTCTGCGGCGCTCCACGATGGGCAGGTAGGCTGTCAGAAATGCGTCGCCTACCGCCCGCAGCATGGCAAAACTGCGATCCTGGCCCAGCTCGGAAAAATCATCGAAAAATACACCACCCACACCACGTGGCTCATTGCGGTGCTTGAGGAAGAAGTATTCGTCACACCACTTTTTAAAGCGTGGGTACTTGTCCTCGCCAAACGGCAGCAGCGCGTCCTTGCAGGTCTGGTGGAAATGCACCGCATCTTCGTCAAAACCATAGTACGGCGTCAAATCCATACCGCCGCCAAACCAGCAGACCTCTTGCCCCTGTGGGTTTTTGACAGCCAGCATGCGCACATTCATGTGCACAGTAGGCACATAAGGGTTGCGCGGGTGGAAGACCAGCGATACACCCATAGCCTCGAACGGCGTCCCCTCCAGTTCGGGGCGGTGCTGCGTGGCACTGGGCGGCAGCTTGGGCCCACGCACATGCGAGAAACCGCAGCCCGCGCGCTCAAACACCGCGCCACCTTCCAGAATCTGCGTGATGCCATTGCCCTGCAAGGGTTCGTAAGCTGCCTTTTCCCAAGGATCGACGAGAAACTGGCCGCCATCGATGCCGGCAATCGCCGAAGTGATGTGACTCTGCAGCCCCAACAAATACTGGCGCACCAAATCAGGAGTGACTTGCGGGTCGGTCATAGGTGTCATTCTTTAAGTCTGCCGTGCGTTGGAGCCGCCGGCATTGGTCGTACAGGAGCGGCCAAGGCAGGATTTTTGCCCTGCACTCCAGCCAATAGGGCCGCGATATTGGCAAAGTCAGCCTCCGCATCACCAGTTAACGTGATGAAAGTGGTGGCATTCACCACCTTGCGTCCGTAATCCAGACTCACCACGCCCAGCGGCACACCCGCCCGCAAGGCCACCTGGTAAAAGCCGCTGCGCCAGCCGGGCGTCCATTTGCGTGTCCCCTCAGGAGAGAGGCCCAGCCAATACAAACGCTGTTGCGCGCGTGCCTGGGCCACGCCCTCCACCACTTGCGCTACCACGCCCTGCGGTGCGTGTCGTCGCACCGGCACGCCCCCCACCCATCGCAGCCATCTGCCAAAGCCCGGCAGCCGAAACAAGGTGTCTTTGGCCCAAAAGTTCAGCTCCAGGCCCACCGCCCACTTGGCAAGAATCGCGACGATGAAATCCCAGTTGCTGGTGTGCGGGTACACGGCGAACACACCCTGCATTGCCGGCAACCCCTCAAAGCGCACCTTCCAGCCAAACAGGGCCAACACGCCGCGCGCCAGCGGGTTGCCCCGCAACTGCACCGGGTGCGGCAGCTTCTCGATGGGCTGCACATTCAACCCTTGATCGCGCGGTAACCAATATCGGCTCGGTATTGCATGCCATCAAACGCAATCTCGCTGATGACCTGGTACGCCCGCTGCTGCGCCTGTTTCACGCTGTCAGCCAACGCCGTGACGCACAACACGCGCCCGCCAGAGGTTTGCAGCACGCCGTCCTTGAGCGCGGTACCGGCATGGAACACGGCAGCGTCCTCGCTGTCCTTGGGGATGCCAGTGATGGCATCGCCCTTGCGCGGGGTCAGCGGGTAGCCGTGGGCGGCCAGCACCACGCCCAGAGCCGTGCGGCGGTCCCATTGCAATTCCACCTCGTCCAACTTGCCGTGGGGGCCGGGTTCGGTGGCGGCCAGCAGCACATCCAGCAAATCGGTCTTCAGCCGCATCATGATGGGCTGCGTTTCAGGGTCGCCCATGCGGCAGTTGAACTCCAGCGTCTTGGGCTGACCGTTTTTGTCGATCATCAGCCCGGCGTAGAGGAAGCCACTGAACGGAATACCGTCGGCCTCCATGCCCTTGACCGTGGGCAAGATGATCTCGCGCATGGCCTTGGCGTGGATGTCGGGCGTGACCACGGGTGCGGGCGAATAGGCGCCCATGCCACCCGTGTTGGGGCCCTGGTCGCCGTCCTGCAGACGTTTGTGGTCTTGGCTGGTAGCCAGCGGCAGCACGTTTTTGCCGTCCACCATGACGATGAAGCTGGCTTCTTCGCCTTCCAGAAACTCTTCAATAACGACGCGTGCGCCGCCGTCGTTGTGTGCCACGCCCAGCGTGTTGTCCACCAGCATGAAGTCAATGGCTTCGTGCGCCTCGGCCACGGTCATGGCCACCACCACACCCTTGCCGGCGGCCAGGCCATCGGCCTTCACCACGGTGGGTGCGCCCATCTTGTCCACATAGGCGTGGGCCGCAGCGGGGTCAGAGAAAGTGGCGTATTCGGCCGTGGGGATGTTGTGGCGGCGCATAAAGGCCTTGCTGAAGGCTTTGGAGCTTTCCAGCTGCGCCGCCGCTTTGGTCGGGCCAAAAATGCGCATGCCGTGGGCGCGGAACTCGTCCACCACACCAGCGGCCAGCGGCACTTCGGGGCCTACCACCGTCAGGGTGATCTTGTTCTCCTGCGCCCATTCGCGCAGGGCCACGACGTCGGTGACGGCGATGTTGTCCAGATGCGGGTCACTGGCCGTGCCGCCGTTGCCAGGGGCCACATAAACCTTGTGAATTTTGGGGGACTGGGCCAGCTTCCAGGCCAGCGCATGTTCGCGACCACCGCCGCCAATAACGAGTACGTTCATAAATGTCTTAAATGGGCTTAAAGGGCAGCGTTGTGGAACAGGTCCTGGGTGTCGTCCAGGTCTTCCAAAACGTCCAGCAGTTTTTGCATGCGCTCGGCGTCTTCGCCGGTCAGCTCGATGGAGTTGTCGGCGCGCATGGTGACGTTGGCCACCTCGGCCGTCAGGCCTGCGGCTTCCAGCGCCTTTTTAACGGTTTCAAAGTCGGCGTAGGCCGTCAGGACCTCAATGGCGCCATCGTCATCGGTGATCACGTCTTCCGCACCGGCTTCCAGTGCCACTTCCATCACCTTGTCTTCGCTGGTTCCGGGGGCAAAAATCAGCTGGCCGCAGTGCTTGAACTGGAAGGCCACCGAGCCTTCGGTTCCCATGTTGCCGCCGTGTTTGAGGAAAGCGTGGCGCACTTCGGCCACGGTACGCACCTTGTTGTCGGTCATGCAGTCCACGATGATGGCCGCGCCGCCAATGCCGTAGCCTTCGTAGCGCACTTCCTCGTAACTCACGCCTTCCAGCGTGCCGGTGGCCTTGGCAATGGCGTGGCTCACATTGGTGAGCGGCATATTGGCCGCCTTGGCCTTTTCAATCGCCAGGCGCAAACGGGGGTTGGCGCTGGGGTCACCGCCGCCGGTACGGGCTGCCACCATGATTTCCCGGCTCACCCGGGTCCAGACGCGCTGGCGCTTCTCGTCCTGGCGCCCCTTGCGGTGCTGAATATTGGCCCATTTGCTGTGTCCTGCCACGCGAAATCCTTCAAAAATTCGTTACGCTACTCCCTAGATTGTACTTTTTAGGACATCCATGGCTTCCATCCAAGACGAGGGCATCCTGATTGCCCAACACGGCGCTGGCAACTCCACCATCCGCTGCTTTTTGCGGCCCGACAAGGCCAACCGCCATGGCCTCATCACCGGTGCCACCGGCACCGGCAAAACCATCACCCTGCAAACCCTGGCCGAGGGCTTTTCTCATATCGGGGTCCCCGTCTTCATGGCCGATGTAAAGGGCGACCTGACCGGCATCTCCCAAAAAGGCGCTTTGGGTGACAAATTGGCAAAAATCCTCAAGGAACGCGGCATTGACGAACCCGCGTTCTCCGCCTTCCCAACCACGCTGTGGGACGTGTTTGGCCATCAGGGCCACCCAGTGCGCGCTACGGTCAGCGACCTGGGCCCCTTGCTCTTGGCCCGCATGCTCAACCTGAACGAAACCCAGGCCGGCGTGTTGCAGCTGGTGTTCAAGATTGCCGACGACGACGGCCTGCTGCTGCTGGACATGAAAGACCTGCGCGCCATGTGCCAGGACGTGGGCGACAACGCCAGCCACTACACCACCGAGTACGGCAACATCAGTGCCGCCAGCATCGGCGCCATCCAGCGCGGCCTGATGCAGATCGAGCAGCAAGGCGGCGACCAGTTCTTTGGCGAGCCCATGCTCAACATTGCCGACTTCATGCAGACAGACGGCAACGGCAAAGGCGTGGTCAACATCCTGGCGGCTGACAAACTCATGCAGTCGCCGCGCCTGTACGCCACCTTTTTGCTGTGGATGCTCTCCGAGCTGTTCGAGGCCCTGCCCGAGGTGGGCGACCTGGACAAGCCCAAACTGGTCTTCTTCTTTGACGAGGCCCACCTGCTGTTCGCCGATGCGCCCAAGGTGCTGATCGAGCGCATCGAGCTGGTGGTGCGCCTGGTGCGCTCCAAGGGCGTGGGCGTGTTCTTCGTCACGCAAAACCCGCTGGACATTCCCGACAGCGTGCTGGCCCAGCTGGGCAACCGCGTGCAGCACGCCCTGCGTGCCTTCACCCCGCGCGACCAGAAGGCCGTCAAAAGCGCCGCCGACACCATGCGTGCCAACCCCGGCCTGGACGTGGCCACCGCCATCACCGAGCTGGGCGTGGGCGAAGCCCTGGTGAGCCTGATGGACGAAAAAGGCCGCCCCTGCCTGACCGAACGCGTCTACGTGCTGCCCCCAGCCAGCCAGATTGGCCCGATCTCGCCCGATCAGCGCAAGACGCTGCTCAGCGACTCCATCGTCGCCGGTGTCTACGAAAAAGCCGTGGACCGCGAGTCGGCGTTTGAAGCACTCAAAGGCCGCACCCAAAGCCGGGCCCCCGCCGCTGACGCAGCGGGTACTGCGGAGGATCAACCCGCAGCGCCTCGCGCTCGCGCAGGACGTGCAGCCCCTGCGCCCGAGCCCCAGGCGGCACAGGCCGGCGGTGGTTTTCTGGACAGCATTGGCGACATGCTGGGCGGCGGCGCCCGCCGCTCGCGCGCCAGTGTGGGCGAGCAGATGATCAAAAGCGCTGCCAGCTCCATCGGCCGCGAAGTGGGCCGCCAAATCATCCGCGGCGTGCTGGGCAGCATTTTGGGCGGCAGCAGCACCCGCCGCCGCTAGCCGTTCAGCCCGGGCGCCAAACTTGCTTTGCGACAATGGCGCCACTCTCTCACTAGAAGGAACAAGAACATGGTCACCATCAACCCCGCAGCCCGTTCGAACGTCACCCTCATAGACCACCCCCTGGTGCAGCACAAGCTCACCCTCATGCGCAAAAAGGAAGCCAGCACCAGCAGCTTCCGCCGCCTGCTCAACGAGCTGGCAGGCTTGATGATTTATGAAGTCTGCCGCGATATGCCGCTGCAAGACCTGGAGATTGAAACCCCGCTGGAAAAGACAACGGGCAAAGTCATTGACGGCAAGAAGCTGGTGTTTGCCAGCGTGCTGCGCGCTGGCAACGGCATTCTGGACGGCGTGCTGAGCGTGGTGCCCGGCGCCCGCGTGGGCCACGTGGGCCTGTACCGCGACCCCAAGACCCTGCAGGCCGTGGAGTACTACTTCAAGATGCCCAGCAACATGGAAGAGCGCGATGTGGTGGTGGTGGACCCCATGTTGGCTACCGGTAACTCTGCGGCTGCTGCGGTCACTCGCTTGAAGGCCTGCAATCCGAAGTCCATCAAGTTCTTGTGCCTGCTGACCTGCCCCGAAGGTATCAACACCCTGTACAAAGAGCACCCCGATGTGCGCGTCTTCACCGCCGCCATCGACCGCGGCCTGAACGACCACGGCTACATCATGCCGGGCCTTGGCGATGCGGGTGACCGCATCTTCGGCACGCAGTAATTTCAAGCCAAATAAGCATCTAGCCCACGTCGAATCTGCGCAAGCAGCTCCTGAAACCATAGCAAATCCACGCCATGCTCGACCTGCTCATCCACAACGCCACCCTGCCCGACGGGCGCAAGAACATGTCGGTAGCCGTGCAGGCCGGGCGGATTGTGGAGGTGACGGAAGGCCTGAGCCCTGCGGCCGCTCCAGCCGCAGAAACCGTGGACGCCGGCGGCATGCTGCTGTCCACGCCTTTTGTAGACGCGCATTTCCACATGGACGCCACGCTGAGCCTGGGCTTGCCGCGACTAAACGCCAGCGGCACGCTGCTGGAAGGCATTGCGCTGTGGGGCGAACTCAAACCTCACCTCACCTTTGAGGCGCTGGTAGACCGCGCCCTGGCCTACTGCGACTGGGCGGTGGCCAACGGCCTGCTGGCCATCCGCAGCCACGTGGACACTAGCGACCCAAGCATGTTGGCCGTGGAAGCGCTGCTGGCCGTCAAGAAACAAGTGGCGCCCTATATCGACCTGCAGTTGGTCGCCTTCCCGCAAGACGGCGTACTAAGAACCAAGGGCGGTGTGGACAACCTGAAAAAGGCGCTGAGCTTGGGCGTAGACGTAGTCGGAGGCATTCCCCACTTCGAGCGCACCATGGCCGACGGCGCCGCCAGCGTGAAGTTGCTGTGTGAGCTAGCGGCCGAACAAGGCAAGCTGGTAGACATGCACTGCGACGAATCGGACGACCCACTCTCGCGCCATGTGGAGACGCTGGCCTACGAGGCCAACCGCCTGGGCCTGCACGGCCGCGTCACCGGCAGCCACCTCACCTCCATGCACAGCATGGACAACTACTACGTGAGCAAGCTACTGCCGCTCATGGCCGAGGCAGAACTCAGCGTGGTAAGCAACCCGCTCATCAACATCACCCTGCAGGGCCGGCACGACACTTACCCCAAGCGCCGTGGCATGACCCGCGTACCCGAGATCATGGCCGCCGGCATGACGGTTGCCTTTGGCCAGGACTGCTGCATGGACCCCTGGTACAGCATGGGCAGCGGCGACATGCTGGAGGTGGCCAGCATGGGCTTGCACGTGGCGCAGATGACAAGCCAGGCGGCGATGGGGCATTGCTTTGACGCGGTAACCAAGAACCCGGCGCGCATCCTGCACCTGCAGGGCTACGGGCTGGAAGCCGGCTGCAACGCCGACCTGGTGCTGCTGCAGGCGCAGAACCCCATCGAAGCACTGCGCCTCAAAGCCACCCGCCTCAAGGTCTGGCGCCGTGGCGCGCTGGTGGCGCAAACACCGGCCCGCACGGCCGCGCTGAACCTGCCAGGTCGCCCTGCCAAGACTTCGTTCTTACATACAAAATAGCCTCTAACACCCGTGGATATTGCGCAAGCAGCTACTAAAGATATAGCAATCACCATCGCCGCCGCGCAGAGCACCTCGGTGGCTTTGGACGTAGCGGCCAATGTGCACACCCACCAGCGCTTTGTGCAGGCGGCGGCCGACCACGGCGTGCAGTGGCTGGTGTTCCCCGAGTTGTCACTCACCGGCTACGAGCTGGCTGCCATGCCGCGCTTAGTGCTGCACGCCGACCACGGACTCTTGGCGCCTCTGCGCGAGGCAGCACAACGCACCGGAATGGCAATTACCGTGGGCGCACCGGTGGAATCCGGCAGCGCCCTGCCCTCCATAGGTGCCATCACGCTGCGGCCCGACGGCCGGCACAGTACGTACCGCAAATTTCATTTGCATGAGGGCGAAAAAGAGTTTTCGACGCCGGGGCAGGAGCCGATGCATACGCAGCAGTTGGGCGCCACCTGCATAGCCAGCGCCATTTGCGCGGATACCAATCAGCCCATCCATGCCGCCCGCGCCGCCCAAGCAGGTGCCCGTGTGTATGCAGCCGGCATCCTGACATCAGACACAGGCTACGCCGCAGAGGCGCCGCTGTGGCGTGCTTACGCGCAAGAGCACCGCATGGTCGTGCTGATCTCCAACCATGGCGGTCCCTCAGGGGGCTATGTGTCAGCAGGCAAGAGCTGCATCTGGAATACCGTGGGGTACCCCATCGCAGCAAGCGCCCGGCGCGGGGATTGGCTGGTCATTGCCAAACCCGCGCCGCAAGCGCGCTTTTAGTCCCGGGCTATTGGGCTCAGTGCGCTTGCCACCAGGCCTGTGCCTTGGCGCGATCAAATGCGGGCAAGATGTCCTTGGTGATCGTGACGCCTTTCAAGGCCGGAAATCTGGCGCGGAACAAGGCCTCATCTTTGTCAATGGCATCGCTGATGGTGACATCAAACGTTCCGCCTGATGCACCTACCACCGCCTGGTCAATCAGAGGAACCGGGGAACCCGCCCGAAACTCCTCACCCTTGCGCTCTCGCACGATCGCATCGACGTGTCCCAGGTAATACACCCCACTTTTCTTGGCGACGATGTCACTGTGCAAGGGCGCAAAGAAGTAACCGTTGATCAGAAAACCCGTGGAGGTACTGGTGAGCCCCATGATTTTGTAGGGCCCTGGCTCGAGCTCCATGCGGATAAAGTAGTTATTGCCGGTTTCCGGCTTGTCGGACTCCGCCTTCGCCTTGTCATCCATCGTGAAATTGAACCGCTCACTGGACTCTTTGGCATCTGGCTTCTCGACATTCACCACCAGCAGTTTGGGCTGGTGGGAGGTCTTGTAATGGTTCTTCAAGGTCACGGTCATCAACAAAACTGGCTTGCTATTGGCCGTCAGTGTGTCGCCCTCATTTTCAAAGGCCATCTTGGTGCGCGTGGCGCATCCTGTCAGCAACACCGCAGCGGCCAGCATTCCCATGCCGATCATTTTTTTCATCATGCACTCACTCCCTTTTGATTGAAATACCCGCAAGCCAAATCGTTGTTCGCCCGCGCACACGCTCGAAAAATTCGAAGCCTCGCGTTTATAGCCCGAGTAAGTGCTACTTTTTGGGATTCCTGAGCCAAAATTCCGAGGCATCTGCCAACCCATACCGAACACCGCCAACTAGCCATGAAGAACTACTGGCTCATGAAAGCCGAACCCGCCGAAGCGTCTATCGACGACGTGTTGTCCATGCCCAACGCTACGGTCCCGTGGACCGGTGTGCGCAACTACCAAGCGCGCAACTTCATGCGCGATGGCATGCAAGTAGGCGATGGCGTGTTGTTCTACCACTCCAGCTGCGCGGAGCCGGGCATCGTCGGCTTGGCGCGCGTGGTGTCTGGCGCCTACACCGACCCCACGCAATTCGACCCGCAATCGCTCTACTTTGACGCCGCCAGCAAACCCGAGGCGCCACGCTGGATCTTGGTGGATGTGCAGGTGGTACGCAAAACACGCAACTTGACACTGCCAGAGCTGCGCCAGGACCCTGACCTGCAAGAGCTGACCGTGCTGAAGAAAGGCAACCGCCTGTCCATCACCCCCGTAGAGCCGCAGCACTGGCGTACCATTCTGCAGCGGCTGGGACATCCCGATTTTGCATAAAAACAGCCTCTAGACTTGATACCTATTGCGCAAGCAGCTCCTAACTTGATAGCAAACACCATGACCATTGCCACCGATCTGGAACGCCTGGCCCTGCAAGAGCAGCGCCTGCAATTCGACGCCTTTGACCAAGCCACCGCCTGGACACTGGGCACGAGCATCAAGGCGCTGTGTGAAGAGGCAGGCGTAGCACTCGCCATCGAAGTGCGCCTGTCCAAAGAGACTGTTTTCTATTACGCCATGCCCGGCACCGGCCCCACCAATGCCGACTGGGCGCGCCGCAAGCGCAACGCCGTGGAGCTGCTGCACACCAGCTCCTACGCCTTAGGCCTCAAATTGGAGCAAGACAAAAGCTCGCTGGAGGCCAAGCAGGGCCTTCCCCTGCGAGACTACGCCACCCACGGCGGGAGTTTTCCCATCCGCGTGCGCGGTGTGGGCGTGGTGGGTGTAGTTACTGTGTCGGGCATTCCCCAGCGCGAAGACCACGCCATGGTGGTGAAGGCGCTGGCCGCGCTGTGCGGGGTGCCGCTGACGGAAGTGGCGCTGGAACCTTGAGGGACGAACAGCTTCAGCGGCGCCGCGCAGCGCGTACCCCATTGAGCTCGCCCACGATCTTCAGCACGCGGGCCAACTTGCCAGATTCCGAGACCTCCACGGTGAATGTCATCCAGGCTGTGCCCTTGACCGACTGCGTCTGCACGCCGATGACATTCATCTTTTCCTTGGCAAACACTTCCGAGATGTCGCGCAGCAGGCCCTGCCGGTCGTGTGCCTCCACCGCCACGTCCACGGGGTAGACGTTGCCGTCCTTGCCCTCGGGTACGCCCCACTCCACCTCGATCAGGCGGTCGCCGCTGCGGTTCACCATGTTGCGCAAATTGGAGCAATCCGACCTGTGCACGCTGACTCCCTTGCCGCGCGTCACAAAGCCGCTGATGAGGTCGGGCGGCGCGGGCTTGCAGCACTTGGCCAGTTGCGTCATCAGCGAGTCGATACCCACCACCAGCACGCCGCCCTTGCCACCCGCAGCACGCGGCTTCTTGAGTGGCATATAGTCGTCTTGCGCAGCCGCTGGCTCTGGCGGGCGCAACAGCATTTCGATGTTACGAAGAGAAAATTCGTCTTTGCCCACCACCTCAAACAAGGCGTCGGCATTGTTAAAGCCCAGCTGGCTGGCTAGGTCGTCGAGCTTGATGGCAGTTTTGCCTTCGCGCTGCAGCAGTTTTTCCACCGCCTCGCGGCCCTTGGCCATGGTTTCGCCCATGGCCAGTGCGTTGAACCAGGCGCGCACCTTGGCCCGCGCGCGGTGGCTCACCAGGTAGCCCAGCTCGGGGTTGAGCCAGTCGCGCGAGGGGCCGCCTTCTTTGACTGCCGTCACCTCCACGGTCTGGCCATTTTTGAGCGGTGTGTTCAGCGGCACCATGGCGCCATCCACCTTGGCCCCCCGGCAGCGGTGGCCCAGGTTGGTGTGCACGCTGTAGGCAAAGTCCACCGCCGTGGCGCCTTGCGGCAACTCCACAATGGCTGCATCGGGTGTCAGCACATAGATGCGGTCCTCGAACATGCCAGCACCATCGCCCCCCGCATGCGCACCCGACAAATCGCGCTCCCAGGCCAGCAGCTGGCGCAGCACGGCAATCTTGGCGTCGTATTCGCCCGCCGCCGTCACGCTACCGCCGTAACCCTTGGCACCGGCCTCTTTGTAGGCCCAGTGTGCGGCCACGCCGTGTTCGGCATGGTCGTGCATGGCCTGGGTGCGGATCTGGACCTCGATGGGCTGGGCGCCGGCGTCACGGACGACGGTATGCAGCGACTGGTAGCCGTTGGGCTTCGGTCGCGCAATGTAGTCGTCAAACTCGTCGGTCACCGGCACGAACTGGCTATGCACCCAGCTCAAAGCGGCATAACAGTCGGGCACCGTGGGCACCACGATGCGCAGTGCACGGATGTCATACACCTGATCGAATCCCAGCGACTTGCCGCGCATCTTCTTGACGATGCTGTAGATATGTTTGGGCCGGCCCTGCACCGTCGCGTGCAGGCCCTGTGCGGCAAGCTCCTTTGCCAGCTGCTCACGCAGGCGCTCGACCGAGGCCTCGCGTTCGGCGCGTTTTTCGTCCAGCAGTTTGGCCACCTGTTTGTAGGTGTCGGGCTCCAGAAAGCGGAACGACAGGTCTTCGATCTCCCACTTGACTTCCCAGATGCCAAGACGGTTGGCCAGCGGGGCAAACACTTGCAGGGCCTCGGACGCCAGGCCCGGAGGCACCGGCAGCTTGGTGGCCGCAAAGTGGCGCAGCGTCTGCAGGCGCGAGGCCAGGCGCAGCATGACCACGCGCAGGTCTTTGCTAAAGGCCAGCAACATCTTGCGCACGCTCTCGGTTTGCGCGGCGGCAGTCTGTGCCATTGGCGCGGCGTTGCCGCTGTGGCTGGCCGAGTTCTGCGTGACGCGTGCCATGCGCTGCAGGCGTACCAGCTTGGTGGTTTCTAGCGCCAGGTCGGCAAAGTTGTCGCCAAAGGCCTTGGCAATCACCTCATGCGGCTTGTTCAGATGGTCGCAGGCGTAGACCAGGTAGCTGGCCGCCTGCATGGCCTCGGACCCGCCAATGGTGCGCAGGATGGCAGCCACGGCATCGGCGTGCAGCAGCACGTTTTCACCGGTGTCCAGCATTTGGGTGGCCAACAGGGGTTCCGCAAAGGCGCGCGCACGCACCAAGGCTCCGGCCTGTTCGGGCAGGCTGTCAGCAGTGGCCGCAATGACTTGCGGGGTGGCCGAGGCGCTGTGCTCGGCGTACAAACTTTTCATGCATCACTCACATCATCCAGGGTGGCTCACCCCAGCAAAAAAGAAGTGACCGCGTCAACCTGGTCGGGCGCGATCAAAGTGGGGGCGTGGCCCACGCCGGCAAATTCGACCAGCTGCGCCCTGGGGCCGCGCTGGGCCATGGCCTGCGCAGTGGCAGGCGATAACAAATCGGAATGGGCACCGCGCACTAGCAGTGTCTGAGCCGTCAGGCTGTCGTACAGCTGCCAGAGCTGGGACTCTCCTTGCGCGGCCATCTCTTGCGTCACCGCGCCAAAGGGCACGGCAATGGCCGGGTCGTAGTGCAGGGCCACGCGGCCTTCGGGCGAAGTTTTGACCATGTGACGCGACAATTCCAGCCACTGGGCCGGCGTATGCGGGCCAAAGCTTTGCGAGATGGCCCACATGGCGTCGGCGGCCTGCTGCAGGGAGTCGAAGGTCGGCGCCTTGCCCAGGTAGGTGCTTATACGGGCCAGCGCCTCCCACTGGATGGATGGCCCCACATCGTTGAGCACCAAGCGGCGCACCGATGTGCCCACGGCCTGTGCATGTGCACACACGGCCATGCCAATGAGCCCCCCCATGCTGGTGCCCACCCAGTCCAGCGTAGCCGGTTTCAGGAGCGTCAGCAGCGCCAGCATGTCGGCCGCGTAGGTGGGGATCTGGTAGCCCAGCGGGTCTTTGAGCCAGTCGCTTTTGCCACGGCCCGCTACATCCGGGCAGACCACGCGCAATGGCTGCGGGCTGCGCGCCAGCAGCGCCTGGGCCAAGACATCAAAGTCGCGCCCCTGGCGAGACAGGCCATGCACACAGACGATCGTGTGGGCCGCATCGGGCGCACCCCACTGCCAGTACGCCATGCGGTGCCCGCCGTTGGCGTCAGCGCAGGGTACGTAATTCAGCGTAGGGTCAGCCATGGTGCAATCACTCGTTTGATAATGACCACATCCTAATGGAAACCCCTCTACTCTTTTGGAAGGACGCAGCATGTTGAAAGGTAAAACCGCCATCGTTACCGGATCCACCAGCGGCATCGGTTTGGGCATTGCCAAGGCGCTGGCCGCCCAAGGTGCCAACATCGTGCTGAACGGCTTTGGTGATGTGGACGGACCCAAGGCAGAAATTGCAGCGCTGGGCGCCCAGGTGGGCTACCACGGCGCTGACATGAGCAAGCCCGCCGAGATTGAAGCCATGGTGCAGTACGCCACCACCACCTTTGGCGGCGTGGACATTCTGGTCAACAACGCCGGCATTCAGCACGTGGCGCGGGTGGAAAACTTTCCGGTGGAGAAGTGGGACGCCATCATCGCCATCAACATGAGCAGCGCCTTCCACGCCACGCGCCTGGCCCTGCCCGGCATGCAAGCCAAGAACTGGGGTCGCATCATCAACGTGGCATCCGTCCACGGTCTGGTGGGCTCGGCCGAAAAGTCTGCCTATGTGGCGGCCAAACACGGCGTGGTGGGCCTGACCAAGGTGACCGCACTGGAAAACGCCACCAGCGGCGTGACCTGCAACGCCATCTGCCCCGGCTGGGTGCTGACGCCTTTGGTGCAAAAACAGGTGGACGCCAAGGCCGCTGCGCAAGGGATCAGCAATACAGACGCTACCAAGCAACTGCTGGGTGAGAAAGAACCGTCCATGCAGTTCACCACGCCCGAAGAGCTGGGTGCGTTGGCAGTGTTCTTTTGCTCGCCCGCGGGAGACAACGTGCGCGGTGTGGCCTGGAACATGGACGGTGGCTGGACCGCCCAATAAGAGACTTTTAGGCCTATAGTGCCGGTGGATGCTGCGCGAGCAGCTCCTAATTCCATAGCAATTACGCTGTGGGGCGGAGGTTGCCGTGGGGCCTTTGGCGGGTGGCCCACCAGCTCATGGCCATAGAGGCGATGAGCCCGGCCAAGGCAAACCAATGCAGCGACCCCATGCCATCGTGGGCAATCAGC
Organism: Rhodoferax sp.; assembly: GCF_034519335.1. Classification (GTDB taxonomy): domain Bacteria; phylum Pseudomonadota; class Gammaproteobacteria; order Burkholderiales; family Burkholderiaceae_C; genus Allorhodoferax. Next base: position 355,619 of record NZ_JAXHOL010000001.1, on the reverse strand, counting down.
CAGCCGCCGCTGCCCGCCCCCAATGCCTGCCCCGCGTACATGGCCGATGTGTTGAGCGCAATGGAACCCGAAGCCAGCGCGGGCGCTATAGCCACCAGACGCGCCTGCTGCGCGGAGTTGGACGCGAAACACCCCAAGGCCCAGGGGATCAGCACCAACGCTACCAGCACAAGATTGCTCCCTAGCGGCCACAGCAACAAGCTCAGTGCCATGGCCCCCACGCCCCACATCACGGCGCGCGGCGCGCCGATGCGATCGACGTGCCGGGACATGAGAATGTTGCCCACCAGCCCAAATGCCCCAAACCAGGCGAACAACAAACTCAGCTGCAACGGTGTAGCGGCCAACGTGGACTTGAAGTAGGGCGCGAAATAGGAGAACAGTACAAACTGGCCGGCTGAATACAGCAGCGTCACTGCTACGCACAGCATGAGCGCAGGGGAGCGCAAAGCCTCGCCCCAAGCCGCCCGCGACAGAGCCGGTGGCTTGATACCGTCTGGCATGGCGCGCCAAACCCAGACCGCCCCAACCACGCTCAGCAGCGCCACGGCACCAAACGCGCTGCGCCAGCCCAAGGTTCCGCCAATGAATGCGCCCAAGGGCATACCCACTACAGAGGCTACCGACCAGCCCAAAAAGACAAATGCAATGGCACGGCCACGCTGCTCCGGCGGAACCAACAACCCGACACAGGCTGCAGCCTGGGGCGTGAAAATGGCCGGCGAAACAACGGTAAGTACGCGCACGATCAGCAGGGAGCCAAAGCTGGGCATCCACGCACTCAAAGCCAAAAATACCGCGTACCACACCAGTGACAGCGCTAGCAAACGGCGCCGGTCCCAGCCGGCCACGACGCTGGCCAGCAGCGGTGCACCCAGGCACATGAGCGCCGCAGCCGCCGCAATCAGCTGCCCAGCGGTGGCCACAGAGATATTCAATGAAATGCCAATGTCATTGAGCGTGCCCGGCACCACCATAACGCCGGTGCCGATCACAAAGTTACCAAACAGCAAAGGCCAGAGGACGCGGGGCAAAGGTGTTGCTTTGGAAGCGAGTGCAGACATGAAAGCCAAACGATGGGTGAGGTGCCAGAAAGGCACAGGTATTTTGCAGTGGCTGCTTGCCAAGGGCTGTCCTGCGGCGGACAGTGAAAATATCAATGAAAAGCGTGTTTGGCAAGCGCAGAATATGCGCAAGCAGCTACTCTTTCTATAGCAAATTCTTCAGCTGGACTGCTTGAAAGCCATGACGGCCTGGTTGCGCAAGGTGCGCAACAGGGCCAGCTCCTTTTCGTCCAGCTCCAGGGAGCCATGCTGCACCTTGTCCGCGTAAATCAATCCAAACGGCGCATTCTTGATTTGCAGTGGCAGCAGCAAGAAGGTCGGCGCATTCAGGCTCTTCGCATACCAAGCAGGCAGGCGCTGCACGATGCGGGGTTCCGTGGCATCCGTGATCATGGTGTCTGCCCCCTTCAAGCAGACCACCCCAAACAGGTCGGGCGTGGCGGCTTTGAGGTGGGTCTTGAAACCCTTGACGTGCGCCTCCACCCCCTGCCCCAGGCCAAAACGGCCAGACATCATTTCAGTCTTGGGATCGCGCATGCAAAAGATGATGCGATCAAACTCCAGCGCGCGGTACATGGTCTCCAAAATCATGCGCAACACATCGGTGAGCTTGAAGTCCTCCACCATGGCATTGGTAATGTCTTGGATACCGGCAGCGAGCGTTTCGGATACCACGCCCGAACGAGAGATGGGCGCCTCGGCGCTGAGTGGCGCCGACTGGGTGGCCTGCAATTCGAATCGGCCCAGATTGCCATCGGTTTCGGCTTGCAGCGTCGCCGGGCGGCTCACCAGTTCATCCGGCATGCGCAGCAGCTTGGCAGCCGCTGAACCGGGGTTCACCCGAATTTCCATCGCAGAAGCGAGGTCGATGAGTTTTTGACGCGCCTTGATGGTCGCCGCCATGACCTGCTTGCCACTGCTGCCCATAGCCTGGGCATATTTCTTGGTGATCAGGGCAATCCGCGCCTCCACGTCCTTGGGTTCGCTCTTCAGCAACACGTCCGCAATTTCATTGGAGGCAAGCGCTATCCAGCGTATACGTTCGGCGGACTCCACCGGCACCTGCGAAGGTGGGGCCCCGGTGGGCTTGTTCATGCAACGCTGAATGCCCGCAGGCAGGCCCCACGCTTTTGCAATTCCAATGCCCAAGTCTTCATAACTCATGCCCAACACACTGGTGGAGGCCGCCCGCTCGGTCGTAGGCTCGCGTGCAGACTGCACCAGGGTGCGCACACGCGTGGCTTCTTCAGGAAAATAAAACTGGGCCAACAAGCGCCCCAGGTTTTGGAACATGGCACCGATAAATGCCTCTTCGCTGTCTTTGAGCACTGGGCACAGCTCCCCGCCAATGGAGCCTGCCATCAGCGAGCGCAGAAACTCCTCTTTGAGCTGGCCGGCGTGTGCCTTGTCTTGCATATGCTCCAACAGCACCAAGCTCAGGGCCATGTTGCGAATGCCGTTGAAGCCGACCAGGCTCACGGCCCGCGACACCGTGCTGATATTGCCACCGCGTGCGTAGTGGGCACTGTTGACCAGCCGCAACAGCTTGTTGGTCAGCGCAACGTCTTTCAGAATTTCATTGGTGACGCTGCCCACGCTCTCGGTCTCGGAGCTGGCCATGCTCTGGATGCGCCCCACCGAGTCGGACAGGGCCGGGAAATCGCTTTTGTGGCGCATGCGGCGCAACAAAAACTCCAGCGTGCTGTTGTTGGAACCACCACTCTCACTGCCAGACTCGCCCTGCAAGGACTTGCTCCACAGCTCCAGCTCGCTCTGAAAAGCCCGCGCACTCACAAACCGCTGCTTGGCGTCCCGGGCCAGTGCACGCTGCACGATGGCACGCAATCGGTCGTCTACGCCGGCAGGCAACACCTTGGGTAACTCCAGCTGCTCATGCAGGGTGCGGTAAATCGCCCGGTGCGGGTCAGAGTCCATGATCAGGGGCCGCCCCATCAGCAATTCGGCCAGTACCAGTCCGGACGAAAAAATATCCATGGCGGGCGCGGGCGCTTCGCCATTGGCAGCCTCCGGCGACAGGTAGCCGATGGTGCCGGCACTGTCGGCGGCCGGAATTTGGCTCTGGCTGTCCCGGATACGCGCGGCAATGCCAAAGTCCATGACACGGGCGCGGCCCGCAGCGTCCACCACCACGTTGGAGGGCTTGAGATCCCGGTGCACGACCCCCGCTGCATGGGCCACGGCTACCGCATCCAGAACATCCATCATCAGGGCCACGGCTTCAGCCGCCGGAAGCGCACCACGCTGTTGGAGGTGTTGGTCCAGGGTGTTGCCAGCGATGTATTCAAACACCAGATAGGGCTGGCGACCGTGCACGTCAGCTTCGTAAACCGGCACGATGTTGGGATGGGTGACACGGCTCGCGTTACGTGCCTCTTGCAACCACTGGGTGACAGCTTGTTCGTCAGATCCCGGACTGGGGCGCATGACCTTGATCGCCACCTCCCGCTCCATGCGGGGATCAAATGCGAGCCACACGGTGGACTGCCCCCCTTGCCCCAACACCCGTCGCAACTCGAACCGCCCCAAGGTCGCGCCCGCCTCAGCAACGGGAGGACGGCTGTTGGCAAAGGAGACGGGATCAGGCATATCGCGGACTCGGTGGGTAGGGCAACAATCGCAAAGGCTAGCCCCAAGTATGGCACTGAGATGAGCGTCTTACCCGAACAAATGCGGCGCGTTTGTTGTCAATCAACAGCAATGACCGACTCTTGCTGCACGCCCCTCGCACGCCGCACAAAAGCCACGAAATCCGGCAAGGGAATGGGTTTGCTGAACAGGTAGCCTTGGAAAATGTGGCACCCATGGGACACCAGAAACTCGCGCTGCCCCTGGGTTTCCACCCCTTCTGCGACTACCGCAAATCCCAGGCTTTTGCCAAGGGTGATGATGGTGTGGGCAATCGCCGCGTCATTGGGGTCGCCCAACACATCGCGGACAAAGGACTGGTCAATTTTGAGTTGGTCCAGCGGCAGTTTTTTCAGGTAGGTCAGCGACGAATAGCCGGTGCCGAAATCGTCCAGCGAACAGCCTACCCCCAAGGCACGCAGCAACTCCATCTTGTGCACGATGTCGTCCATATCCTCCACCAGCATGCTCTCGGTCAACTCCAGCTTGAGGCGCCGGGGGTTGGCTCCGGTGCGCTCCAGTACCGCTTGCACCTGACCCACAAAGTCGCTTTGGCGAAACTGGCGCGCACTCACGTTCACAGACAAGCTCAAATGCGCCAGCTCCGGGACCTGGGCCCAAGTTACCAGTTGGGTGCAGGCATTGCGCATCACCCACGCACCCAAGGGCAAAATCAGGCCTGTTTGCTCGGCCATGTCGATGAAATCGCCGGGCGCAACGAGGCCCATTTTGGGATGGCGCCAACGCAACAAGGCCTCGGCGCCCAAAACATCTCCACCGTGCGTAACCTGGGCTTGGTAGAGCAAATAGAACTCATCCCGCGCAATACCCTTGCGCATATCTACTTCCAACGCGCTGGACTCAGAGACTTCGGTCACCATGATGTGCACCAGTGCATACAGCCCCAGCATGGCCAAAGCCGTGTTAACCCAGGTACCGCTGATCCGCACATCGTGCGAAATCAGGTACTGCGTCTCAATGCCCCAGGTCGTGCTGCTGAGTGCCACATACGACACAAACAGCAGTCCCACGACGCCATGTCGCATCCAGGCAGGTTCATCGCGAAGCACCAGCATGGCGGCAAGTGCGAGCACCAAAATGAAGTGGTGGGTAGAACGCGGAACCTGTGCATCCGGAATATCAAACACCAGACCAAATGCACAGATGGAGGAATACACCGTGGCCAGCATGACAAAAAATGCCAGCCTGGTGCGCCCCGTCTGGGTCAACCAGGCCACCACCACGCCCAATACAGCCATGGTGGCCTCAACCGCGACGATGATCCAGGCGCCGCGTGCAAAGAAGAAGGCGGCCCACCCGACCCCGATGCCAACCATCAAAACTGCCGCCACCCACAGCATCATTCGCACACGCCTGTGGTGCAGCTGACCGGGTGGTGGCAAGGACGCGCTCATGCGGGTTCCACCAAAGCCTGGGTGGCTCGCACAAAAACATCGAAAGTGTCCACCGGCAAAGGCCTGCTGAAAAAATACCCTTGGTACGCTCCGCATCCACTTTCCAACAGGAAATCTCGTTGCTCGGCAGTTTCCACCCCTTCTGCAATCACGGCCAATCCCAGACTATTGCCCAAGGCCACGATAGTCTTGGCAATCACCGCATCATTGGGGTCACTTAAAACATCGCGCACGAAGGACTGGTCAATTTTGAGCTGGTCCAGTGGCAAGCGCTTGAGGTAGCTCAGGGACGAATATCCCGTCCCGAAGTCGTCCAGAGAGAAGCCGACCCCCCGGGCGCGCAATGCCGTCATCTTGGCAATCACATCCTCTATGTTTTCCACCAGCAAGCTCTCTGTGAGCTCCAGCTTAAGGCGTTTAGGGTTAGCGCCGGTGTAATCCAGCATGGCCAGCATGTGGTCGGCAAAGTCCTGTTGGCGGAACTGGCGCGAGCTGACATTCACCGCCAGACTCAAATGCTCGGTCGTGGAGTCTTGTGCCCAACTCACGAGTTGTGCGCACGCAGTCTCCAGAACCCAGCTGCCCAACAAGACGATCTGGCCACTTTCTTCAGCCACCGGAATGAAGTCGGCGGGCGACACCATGCCGCGTACAGGATGCCGCCAACGCAACAAGGCCTCGGCGCCCAGCACCTGGCCGTGAGCATCCACCTGCGGCTGATAGTGCAACTCGTATTGGCCAAACAAAAGCCCCTGGCGGATATCGGCCTCGAGTTCGGCCCGTTGGGTCACCGCTGCCTGCATCAGGGGGTCGTAAAACCTCAGTCCATTGCGGCCGGCATTTTTGGCCTGGTACATGGCCAGATCTGCCTGTTTAAGCAACTCGTCCAGCGCCACCTCATGCCCACTGAACAGCGTAAGCCCGATGCTGGGTGTACTGTGAAACTCATGCCCCGCCAGCCGGTACGGCACATTCAGGGCGGTAATGATTTTTTCCCCCACTTGGGTCGCCTGGCCCGCAGCAACGGTGCGCTGCGCGTCCAGTCCCTCGAGCATCACCACATATTCATCGCCCCCCAAGCGGGCCACGGTGTCTTCTTCGCGCAAGGCATCCAGCAGGCGATGCGCGACTTGTTGCAGCAACAAATCACCCTTGTCGTGGCCCAGTGTGTCGTTCAGAGTCTTGAAGTGGTCGAGGTCAATAAAAAGCAGGGCACCACAGGCTCCGCTGCGGGCACTGCTGGCAAAAGCGTGCTGCAAACGGTCCATCAACATCCGGCGGTTCGGCAACCCAGTCAATGGGTCGTAGAACGCCAATTGGCGAATCTGGTCTTCGGCAGCCTTGCGCTGGGTGATATCAATCAGGGTGGCCACGTAATGGGTAACGCGCCCGTCATCGTCGTCCACGGAGGAAATATGCATCTGCTGGGGATAAATATCGCCGTTTTTGCGTCGGTTCCAGACCTCCCCCTCCCAATGGCCCTGCGTCTGCAGCGTCTGGTTCATCTCTGCATAAAAAGCGTTGTCATGCCAACCAGAACTGAACATGCTGGGGCTCTTGCCAATGACTTCATGGTCTTCGTAGCCCGAGATACGGGTGAAAGCCTGGTTCACCCGCAAAATTTCTCGCCGGGCGTTGGTCACCATCATGCCCTCTTGCGCCTCGAAGGCTGTAGCGGCTACGCGCAGCTCTGCCTCCGTGCGGCGCCGTTCGGCCAAGTCCATATCAAAGCGGAAAAACTCGGCCACTGCGCCGTTGGCGTACACCGCGGCATGGCTGGAGAACACCGGAACCTCATGGCCATTTTTATGCACCAACGTGAGCTCTTGGGAAACAAACGCATCGGGACTGGCCTGCATGTCCTGCAGTGCATTCTGAAACTCATGGCGCAGCGTGGGCGGCACCACCAGCATGAAGAGATTGCGCCCCACGGCCTCGTCGGCGGTATATCCATAAAGGCGCTCGGCCGCGGTGTTCCAATACGTGATGGTGCCATCGGGCGTGTAGCCCTGCACCGCCACCGCACCCACGTTTTGCAGCAAGCTGCGAAAACGCATCTCGGAAGCCTGCAGGGCAATTTCGGCTTCGCTGCGTTCTGTGACGTCCCGTGCCAGCAACACCAGGCTGCGCGGCTGCCCCACTGCAGATTTGAGTGCATGGGCTCGGCCTTCAAAGAGGCGTCTGCCATGTTTGGACTGGAGATTGAACGCAAAGGTTTGGGTGGTCTGGAGATCCAGGGTACGTTGCAAGTGCGCCAACAAAGGTTCGGCGTCCTCAGGAGGCAACACATCGTGCAAACGCTTGCCCAGCAGATTTTGGCCTCGGCCACCACGCAACAGCGCCGCATCGGACAGCACTTCGACAAAGGTGCCCTGCTCGTCCAACACGTAGAGCAGGTCGGGAATCGCACCAATCGTCGCGCGCAAACGCTCCTCCTGGCTACCCAAAGCATCCTCCGTCTCAAGCCGCGTACAAACGTCCTGGAGAATCAGCCCCATCAACAAGGTGGCCGGCGAAAACACCAACAGAAGTGGCCAAGCCACCGTATTCAGCACTGCGACAGCCACATCTCCCGGCAGCCAGGTGAACAGGTAAATTTCACACACGTGCACGAGCACGCCAAAAGCAAGGAGCTGTCGCCACCCCAGGCCCACCCGGCCTTTATGGTGCAAAAAGTAGTAGATCAACCCCAGGGCATAACAAGCCAGCGTCACCGCCACCCCCACGACAACCCCTGCGCCGCCCAAGTGCCAGCGGTAAGTCGCGGCGATGCCCACTGCCAAGGTACCTACCCACGGCCCGCCAAACAGGCTCGCCATGCTCAGCACCACAGATCGCGCATCAAAAATAACCCCCGGCGCAACCTCCAGCGGCATCATCATGCCAACCACGCAGATACCGCCGAACAACAGCCCCCCCACGCCTTGGCTTAGCCAGGGATGCTGGCGCAAAGAACGTGCGCTGTAGCTGTAGAGCTGACTCAAGGCCAGCAGCAGTGCAACGCCCTTGACTAGCTCTAAGAACAAGGGAATCTCCTGCTGCCCGGAACGCTAAAGCACGCCAAACGCCCTCCCGCACAAGTGTTGTTGCGGACATTATGGCGCTCAGCCGCCAATTTGAGGCAGCTTTCGCGCAAGCGCCTGTCCGCGAATAGCGGCAGTGCCAGGGCCTTGAATTCAGCGGGTTGATTGATCCCGCAGTTGGCGCCGGAGTTCGGCCCGCTCAGCCGGGCTCAGTTGGCGACCGGGCGCGCCCTCGGATCCGACAGGTGCTGCGTCTTGCCGCTGCACCAGGGCCTCCCGCAAAGCAGCGCGTCGCTGGTCTTTGTTTTGCGCCGCACGCCCACTCTCGGTCACAGGCTCACGCCCCTGAAGCGGGACTGACGCAGCCCGCCCGTCGGCAGGCCCGGCCATCCCCGCACCTGCAGAGGCCGACAGCACAACGGAGAGTAAGAGAGAGCGCATGGTGGATAAACGCGAGAGATACGAAAGGTGGTGACATTGTTGGAGCCACAGCCCGTTCAGGGGCTTGCTTATTTGTAACATAGTGTCAAAGTAGGGCTTGGCGGCGGCATTCGCAGGCGACTGCAACGCAAAATCGCGCCTGTTACAAATTCAGAGTACCCCATGCAACCCAACGCAAACCGTCCCAACAAGATTCTGGTGGTCGATGACGATGCCCGTATTCGGGACCTCCTGCGCCGCTACCTGACCCAAGAGGGTTTTGATGTGCTGCTGGCAGAGGATGGCAAATCCCTCACCCGCATCATGCTGCGGGAAACCGCCGACCTGATCGTGCTGGACCTGATGATGCCCGGCGAAGACGGCCTCTCCATCTGCCGCCGCCTGCGTGCCGCCAACGACGTTACCCCCATCATCATGCTGACCGCCAAAGGCGAGGACATAGACCGGATTGTGGGACTGGAAGTGGGGGCCGATGATTACCTGGGCAAACCCTTCAACCCGCGCGAGCTGTTGGCCCGCATCCACGCGGTGCTGCGCCGTCGCCCAGCCACCGAAGTGCCCGGCGCTCCGTCCAGCGAAAACGAGGTAGTGAAGTTTGGTACCTTTGTGTTTGACTTGGGCGCCCGCACCCTGACCAAGGCCGGTCAGGAACTGACCCTGACCACCGGCGAATTCGCCATGCTCAAGGCGCTGGTGCGCCATCCCCGCATTCCCCTGTCTCGCGAGAAACTGGCCCAACTTTCACGGGGACGGGAATTCGAACCTTTTGATCGCAGCCTGGACGTGCAAGTGTCCCGCTTGCGCAAACTGGTGGAGAGTGATGCCACCACACCGCGATTTATCCAAACGGTTTGGGGCGTGGGTTACGTCTTTGTGCCAGACGACGCGGCCTGAAGCCGAGCTACGCCACTGTGGCAAAAACTGAGCAAGCCGACTTTGATGCCAGCGCACCCGCAGCCCTGGCCGATGGCGAGGGCCGAACCGGCGGCTGGCGCTTTACGCGCCTGAGTCTGTTTTGGCGCACCTTCTTTTTGCTCGCCATCTTGCTGCTTGGCAGTATTTTGGCTTGGCTGCAGACCCTGCGTTCCCTGGAGTTTGAGCCACGCGCACTGCAAACAGCCCAGCAGCTGGCATCCCAGGTCAACCTGAGCCGCGCGGCACTGATCCATGCCGATGGCATCGCCCGCATTTCGCTCATCAAAACCATGAAAGATGAGGAAGGTCTGCGGATTGTTCCGCGGGAGCCCACAGACCAGTTCTCACTACTGGACAACGATGCGCTCAGCCGACGGGTGGCCGTAGACATGACGGAGCGGCTGGGCAAAGGCACCGTCGTGGCCAGCATGGTCAACGACCAGCCGGGGCTGTGGGTCAGCTTTGTGATTGACGGCGACGAGTACTGGCTGCAGACCGACCAAAACCGGGTGTCCATCGCCGGTGGCGCTACCTGGATGATTTGGCTGTTTGTAGCCGCTGCGCTGTCTTTGGCCGGCGCAGCATTGATAGCCGGACTGATCAATCGCCCGCTCAAAGAGCTGTCGTTTGCGGCCAGCCGGGTACGTGAAGGCAACTTCAGTGCCAGCCAACTCGACGAACATGTCAACACCAGCGAAATCCGCGAGGTCAATATCGGCTTTAACCGCATGGCGCAGAAACTGGCCAAGGTGGAGCAAGACCGCGCGGTGATGCTGGCTGGCATCTCCCACGACCTGCGCACGCCACTGGCACGCCTGCGCTTGGAAACCGAAATGAGCGTGGCCGAGGAAAGCGCTCGCGCGTACATGGTGGCGGACATCAACCAGCTCGACGCCATCATCGACAAGTTTCTGGATTACGCACGCCCCGACCGCGTGGCCCTGGCCCCAGTGGTGCTGGGGGACGTGGTCGATGCCTGCGTCTACTCGCTGCAGAAGCTTCCCGACGTGCGCATCAAAATCGACATGCAGGACGACCTGCTGGTGTTGGCTGACGAGGTGGAGCTCGGCCGGGTGCTATCCAACCTGCTGGAAAACGCCCGGCGCTATGGCAAATCGGTGCACACCGGCATCGCCATGATCGACATTGCCGCCATTGCGCGCGACAAATGGGTGCTGATCAAGGTGCGCGACCATGGCATTGGCGTGGGCGTAGAGCAGTTGCACCAATTGACCCAGCCCTTTTACCGCGGCGAAGCTGCGCGCACGGCCGCAAACGGTGCAGGCCTTGGCCTGGCCATTGTGGAAAAAACCATCCAACGCATGGGTGGCTCATTCAAACTCGCCAACTCCACCTCCGGCGGCCTCTCCGCCCAAATACGGCTACAGCGCGCCACCCGCCTCTAGGCTTTGAACAGCAGCACCACGGCACGGGCTTCCATGGCCCGGCCCTCCCCCACCGGCCCCATTTTCTCGGCTGTTTTAGCCTTGACGTTGACCTGCTCCACACCGACACCCAGCACCGCAGCAATGCGCTCACGCATGGGCACGATGTAGGGCGCCAGCTTGGGCGCCTGGGCGATGATGGTGCTGTCCACATTGCCAATGGCGTAACCCAGGGCACGAATGTCAGCCGCTACCTTGGCCAGCAGCAGCGCCGAGTCTGCGCCCAGGTACTGGGCATCCGTGTCAGGAAAGTGCTTGCCAATATCACCCAAGGCCGCAGCACCCAGCAGCGCATCGGTGATCGCGTGCAGCAAGGCGTCGGCATCGGAGTGGCCCAACAAGCCTTTGGAATGGGGAATCTCCACCCCGCCCAAAACCAGTTTGCGGCCCTCTACCAGCTGGTGGGTATCCCAGCCCTCACCGATACGAATCGTCATTGCTTGCCTTCAAATTCAATAAAAAAAGTGCATCCAGAGCCCATGGAATATGCGCGAATAGCTACCAAATTAATAGCAGATCAAAGCATCCATGGCACCGCCGCTAAGCCTTGCGCGCAGCCAGCACCGCCTCTGCCAGCGCAAAGTCTTGCGGGTACGTGACCTTGAAGTTCTGGGCGCTGCCCTCTACCAACCGTGGCTGCAGCCCCAAAAACTCCATGGCACTCGACTCGTCGGTCACCGCATCTCCCGCAGCCTCTAGCGCCTGCTGCAACGCACCTATGCGAAACATCTGCGGCGTCTGGGCCAGCCATTTGTCGCTGCGGTCCACGGTCTGGGCCACTCGGCCGTCTTGTTCTTGTTTCAGGGTGTCTGGCAGCTTGAGCGCCAGCAAGCCGCCTACTGGGTCGTCGACACAGGCGTCGATCAGAGCGTCGATTTGCGCAGCGGTGACGAGGCAGCGTGCAGCGTCGTGCACCAGCACCCAATCGTCGGCCTGCGAGCCCTGCGCCCGCAAGGCGTTGAGACCATTAAACACCGTCTTGGCCCTTGTAGAACCTCCGCAAGCAGCTACCAAAACCGTAGCATCGTGTGACTCAAAAAACGTGTCACCGGCCGAGACCACCACCAAGGTGCCGGCCAGGCGATGTACACCGCGCAAGGCGGCCAAGGTGTGCAGCACCATGGGCTGGCCGGCTACGGGTGTGTACTGTTTGGGACCATCGGCCCGGGCGCGGGAGCCATTGCCTGCACAGGGCACCAACGCCCACAGGCGCGGAGCCTGGGGGTTGGGCGCAGAAAGAGTTTGGGGGGGGGAGCCGTTCATAAGGGTGGCCCATTCTAAAATCGAACCCATCCATGGATTTACCTAAACTCACCTCGGGCAAGCGCTTTACGCTGCCCCGCCCGGCCGGCTCGGCCGACGCCCTGCTCCTGGCCCGCCTGGGCGAACGCGAGAAAACCGCCGGACGGCCGATGACCGTAGTTACGGCCAATGCCAGTGACGCCCAGCGCCTGCTCGAAGAAATCGCGTTTTTTGCCCCCACGCTGCGCTGCGCCCTGTTTCCCGACTGGGAAACCCTGCCCTACGACACCTTTTCGCCGCACCAGGACCTGATCAGCGAGCGCCTGGCTACGCTGTGGCGCATCAGCCAGCGCGACAAGGAAACCGGCGCCGACGTGGTGATCGTGCCCGCCACCACCGCGCTGTACCGCCTGGCGCCGCCCAGCTTTTTGGCGGGGTACACCTTCGAGTTCAAGGTCAAGCAGAAGCTGGACGAGGCCAAACTCAAGAGCCAGCTCACGCTGGCCGGCTACAGCCATGTGACCCAGGTGGTCAGCCCCGGCGAATACGCGGTGCGTGGCGGACTGATTGACCTCTTCCCCATGGGCAGCCCGGTGCCTTACCGTGTGGACCTGTTTGACGACGAGATCGACAGCATCCGCACCTTTGACCCGGACAGCCAGCGCAGCTTGTACCCCGTACCCGAAGTGCGCCTGCTGCCGGGCCGCGAGTTCCCCATGGACGACGAGGCGCGCGCCAAGTTCCGCAGCCGCTGGCGCGAGCTGCTGGAGGGCGACCCGACCAAGAGCCGCATCTACAAGGACATTGGCAATGGGGTGGCCACCGCGGGTATCGAGTACTACCTGCCCCTGTTCTTTGAAGACACCGCCACGGTGTTCGACTACGTAGGGGCAGACGCCACCGTCGTGCTGCATGGCGATCTGGAGCCGGCATTCCAACGCTTCTGGCAAGACACCAAGGACCGCTACCGCTTGGTGCAGGGCGACCCCGACCGCCCCGCCCTGCCCCCCGAAGCACTGTTTTTGGGCACCGAGCAGTTTTATGCCCGGGCCAACGCCCACGCCCAGCTGGCCATTCGCGCGCCGGGTGAAGGCGATGCGTTTGTCGAGTTTGCCGCCCTGCCCCCCCTGTCGGTGGAACGTGGCACCGAAGAACCGCTGGCCCGCCTGAAGGCCCATGCCCGCAACACCCAACACCGCATTCTGGTGCTCGCCGAAAGTGATGGCCGGCGCGAAAGCCTGCTGGACTTTGTGCGCGCCAGCGGCATTTCGCCACCGGCGTTTGACTCGCTGGCCGAGTTTCAGGCCAGCGATGAGAAGTTTGGCATTGCCACCGCCGGGCTGACGGTAGGCTTTAGCTGGCTGGAATTCGGTATCGACCTGGTCACCGAGACCGAGCTGTTTGCCGCCGGCCCCACGACGCGCCGCCGCAAAAAGCAGGAGCAGGTCAGCGATGTGGAAGCGCTGATCAAGGACCTGACCGAGCTCAACGTGGGTGACCCCGTAGTGCACAGTTCGCACGGCATTGGGCGCTACCGCGGACTCATCAACATGGACATGGGCAACAAAAACGCCCAGGGCGAGCCAGAGCTGCAGGAGTTTTTACACCTGGAGTACGCCGACAAAGCCACGCTGTATGTGCCGGTGAGCCAGTTGCAACTCATCAGCCGCTACACCGGCGTGAGTGCCGACGAGGCCCCGCTGCACCGCCTGGGCAGCGGCCAGTGGGAAAAAGCCAAACGCAAGGCCGCCGAACAGGTGCGCGACAGCGCGGCCGAGCTGCTCAACATCTACGCCCGCCGCGCGGCGCGTGAGGGCCACGCCTTCCGCTACAGCCCCGGCGACTACGAAACCTTTGCCAACGACTTTGGCTTTGAAGAAACCGCCGACCAGAAGGCCGCCATCCACTGCGTCATCCAGGACATGATCACGCCCCGCCCCATGGACCGGCTGGTCTGCGGCGACGTGGGCTTTGGCAAGACCGAGGTGGCGTTGCGCGCGGCCTTTGTGGCGGTGACCGGTGGCAAGCAGGTGGCGTTTTTGGCGCCCACCACGCTGTTGGCCGAGCAGCACTACCAGACGCTGGTGGACCGCTTCAGCAAGTGGCCGGTCAAGATTGCCGAGATGAGCCGCTTTCGCAGTGGCAAAGAAATTACCGCCGCGCTCAAGGGTGTGGCGGACGGCACGGTGGACATCGTGGTGGGCACACACAAGTTGCTGAGCCAGGACACCAAGTTCGCCAACCTGGGCCTGCTCATCATTGACGAGGAACACCGCTTTGGTGTGCGCCACAAGGAGCAGATGAAAGCGCTGCGCGCCGAGGTGGACGTGCTCACGCTGACCGCCACCCCCATCCCGCGCACGCTGGGTATGGCGCTGGAAGGCCTGCGCGACCTCAGCGTCATTGCCACCGCGCCGCAGCGTCGCCTGGCCATCAAGACCTTTGTACGCTCGGAAGGTAATGGCGTGATCCGCGAAGCCGTGCTGCGCGAACTCAAGCGCGGCGGCCAGGTCTATTTCCTGCACAACGAGGTGGAAACGATCGAAAACCGCCGCCAGAAGCTTGAGGAGCTGCTGCCAGAGGCCCGCATTGCCGTGGCCCACGGCCAGATGCCCGAGCGCCAGCTCGAGGCCGTGATGCGTGACTTCGTGGCCCAGCGCTTCAACCTGCTGCTGTGCTCCACCATTATTGAGACCGGCATTGACGTGCCGAGTGCCAACACCATCGTGATGAGCCGTGCCGACAAGTTTGGCCTGGCCCAGTTGCACCAGCTGCGGGGCCGCGTGGGCCGCAGTCACCACCAAGCCTATGCCTACCTCATGGTGCCCGACATCGAAGGGCTGACCAAGCAGGCCCAGCAGCGGCTGGACGCGATCCAGCAGATGGAAGAACTGGGCAGCGGCTTTTACCTGGCCATGCACGACCTGGAGATTCGTGGTGCCGGCGAGGTGCTGGGCGAAAACCAAAGCGGCAACATGCTGGAAGTGGGCTTTCAGCTCTACAACGAGATGCTGAGCGAGGCCGTGCGCTGCCTGAAGGCCGGCATTGAGCCGGATCTGCTGAGCCCGCTCAACGTCACCACCGAGATCAACCTGCACGCGCCCGCGCTATTGCCAGACGACTACTGTGGCGACGTGCACCTGCGCCTGTCGTTCTACAAAAAGCTGGCCACGGCCAAAACTACCGACCAGGTGGATGGCCTGCTGGAAGAGATCGTGGACCGCTTTGGCAAGCTGCCGGCCCAGGCCCAGACGCTGATCGACGTGCATCGCCTGCGCGTGATTGCCAAGCCTTATGGCGTGGTGAAAGTAGACGCAGCCCCCGGCGTGATCACCATCACCTTCAAGAAAGACCCGCCGATCGACCCAATGAAGATCATCGGCCTGATCCAGAAGAACAAACACATCAAGCTGGCAGGCAACGAGAAGCTGCGCATCGAGCGCGAGCTGTTGGAGGTGAAAGATCGGGCGCAGATGGTGCGGGACACTTTGAAGTCTCTAGGGCAGCCTATAGTTGGAACAGCAGCAAAGGTTTAAGAAATGGTCATGCCGCATTATCGGAACTCGATGTATCGCTATAAGAATAATAGCAATCACAATGAACACAATGTCCTACCCAATCGTCCCCTGCCAATGGAAACGGATAGTCGCGAGACATGCTGCGCGACTGATTACACTGCAAAAAACGACAAGGAGTTCCGATGAAACTAAGTATTGAGGGCTTTGGCCCAATCAAGAAAACTGTCGTTATCGAGCCGAAAGCACTCACGCTCTTGTGTGGAGCCAACAATACTGGCAAGACCTACGCCTTGTATGTCCTCAACGCATTGATGGACTCCCGGTTTGTGGCTCATTTTCCCTTTGCAAAGGAACATGCAAAAGAACTTCTACAGGAGAAGCATTTCTCTGTAGCAACAGACACTTTGCTAGGAACCACAGCGATAAGACATGCCGAAAGAGCAATAGCTCATGGTTTGAAGGCGACCCTTCAGCGCTTTTTTGTGGCGGAAAGCACGCTTACAGAAGCGGCAACATTCGCTATTGAACTCGACATTGGTGAAATTACTGCGAACCCTCCTGTTAGTCTCAAATTTAGTTGGGGCAGTTCAGACGAAGGTGTTATCCACCTCAAAGGCACGACAGAAAATCAAACAACCATTTCTATCGCCGGGAAATGGGCTTCTGTGCAGCAAGTTGAGGATGCTTTGCACCGACTGCTCATGCAACTGTACTTGCCACAGCGCAAAGGGCGTGACTTTTTGCTGCCCGCCGAGCGATCTGGCATCAATCTTTTCTTCCGTGAATTGAACTCACGTCGGGCTGCGCTGCTGCGCCACGTGACAAGCCAAACCCTAGACACCAATGAACTCCTCAAAGACATCATCGTGTCTCGCTATCCGCAGCCCATTCATGACTACATCGATTTTCTGAATAGCCAACCAGAAATGAAGCGACAGGTCAGCGAGTTTGCAGATCTAGCAACCTGGCTGCAAAAGGAAGTATTGAAAGCCAAATACAAGGTGGACCGATACGGCGACATCAGCATCGCACCGCTGCGAAGTGGAGCGGATTTGGGGCTGCACTTGGGATCGTCTACCGTCAAAACTTTTTTTGGATTGTGGTCCTACTTGAACCATCTCGCCCGTAAAGGTGATTGGCTCATGATTGATGAGCCTGAGTTGAATTTGCACCCCCAAAACCAACTCGCAATTGCACAACTATTAGCGCAGTTAGTGAATCGGGGCATTAATGTGGTCGTGAGCACACATTCGGACTACATGGTACGGGCTTGGGGGAACTTGATCATGCTGGGAAATCAGAGCTTTGAGGGGCGTGACGAATTGGCGACCCAATATGCTCTACCGGACACGCAGTGGCTGAAAACATCACAAGTGTCGGCCTATGAGTTCAATGCCGGTGGAGCACATAACATGCAGGTGTCTGCGGAAGGCGGCATTCGCACCGATTTGTTTGACGCCAGCATTCAAAGCCTGAACACAGCAGCACAAGATATCTATTTCGCCCGTCAAAATGCCGTGGAAGGCGCTGCACCGGCACAATCCGTTGCCACGCCAAAGACAGCCAAAAAGTCTAGAGGCCATGCATGACAGAAGCTGAGTACTTCGGGGCTTTACAAGATTTGCTGGACGGTCGAATTTGCCAAGTACCATCTGCCATAGGCGGAGATTACATTATTCAAGAACCGGGGCAAGCGGCATTTCAACTTAGTACGCGCGGCCTGAGCTCTCACAAAGCGATTCGCTTGGAGAAGCTCCCTGGAGGTGACTGGCCGTGTTTCAAAAGCCCTCACAACCATGCGCAAAAACGTTGCGACAGCATTGTCGTCAGTTGGAACAAAGCCGCCAACGTACCTCAATTTTTACTTGTGGAATTAAAGAGCACGCAACCCAGCACGGCACGCAAGCAATTAGGCGCATCCCTCGCGTTTTGCCACTTTGTGCACCGCATGGTTTGCGCGGGAAAGACTGACCTACCGTCTGCCCAATTTGGCTCGGTAACGGTGATGAATCTGCCCTTCGCGCTCAAGGCAATGAGCACCCCAACTGTCCCGAACTGGACTATCCCGAAGCTTCAAGCTGACTGCCCGCACATGCGTTACGACCGTAGCCATGGCTCTTTGCCGATTGCCGCAATCGTTGCGTCTATCTGAAGAACTACAACACTGTAGATATTGCGCAAGCAGCTCCTGAAACCATAGCAAATATACCCATGCCCAGCACCGAACGCTCCCCCGGCCTTGTCGTCCAGAACCTGCCCGCCGCCCTGAAGCTTGCCGACTACAAGCTGATCGCCTTTGACATGGACTCCACACTCATCAACATCGAGTGCATCGACGAGATTGCCGACGCCGTGGGCCGCAAGGCCGAGGTGGCGGCCATCACCGAGGCCGCCATGCGCGGTGAGATCACCGACTTCAAGGACAGCCTGCGCCGCCGGGTGGCGCTGCTCAAAGGCGTCACGGTGGCGGACCTGGAGTCTGTCAAACAGGAACGCCTGCAACTCAACCCCGGCGCCGCCGCACTGGTGGCCGCCTGCAAGCAGGCCGGGCTCAAGGTGCTGCTGGTCAGCGGTGGCTTTACCTACTTTGCCGAGCATGTGCGCGCGCTGCTGGGCATCGACTACACCCGCTCCAATGTGCTGGAAATTGCCTCTGGCCCGAACTGCGGCGTGTTGACCGGCGGGCTGGTGCAGCAGAGCTGGGGCGATATTTGTGACGGCGCCGAAAAACGCCGCACGTTGCTGGAAGTGGCATCCCTCTTGGGCATAGAACCCGCGCAATGCATTGCCGTGGGTGATGGCGCCAACGACCTACCCATGATGGGCGCTGCAGGGCTCTCTGTGGCTTTCCATGCCAAACCGGCGGTCCGAGCACAGGCCCAGGTGGCGATCAACGAAGGCGGGCTGGACCGCTTGTTGCAGGTGCTGGTGTAAACCGCTTGAAGATCCTCAACATTGTTCGGCCACATGACCTCTTATAACGCCTAACTGGACCACATCAGCGAACGGATCTGGTATGCCAAAACCAGTGAAATGCGGCTGATTGGTGAATTCACACAATCGTTAAGGTTTATACGACGCCCGCCCCTCACGGTAGTAGGGTTGTCATCGGCGCGCCACTGCGGGCGGGGGTCCTACAAACCTTAACGGAAGCGGTCATTCGCAGAATCACCCAAATTGGGGATTTCCACTGGCAATTAGTATCAACGAAATGAGCGACGTGAAAAACACTGTCTCCGCACGAGCTCGGGTCGCAAACCAGTGGCGCTGTTGCCGCAATCAGACCAGAGTAGCCATTACACAAGCGAGCACTTCCAGCAATTACCTGAAGGGCAGGGATCCCATAAAACATAAACTTGCAGGCTAGGTCTTGGGGCAATCCGGCCAAGGAGCGCTTCTTCAGTTCGTTGAAGACCGAGCGCATCGCCAAAACGCTCTATTGAACACGAGAGCAGGCCAGTGCTGATGTGTTGACTGCATTGAACAGTTTTGCAACTCTACGCGCAAGCATTCGACGCTGGGGTGCATCAGTCCGACACAGTTTGAGGGAGCTTTTTAAAGCTTAGGTCGGTGTCCACGGAACCAGCAGCAGCCCATACGACCTTCCGCTTTCGAAACGTTGTTCCTTCAATACAGTGCGGCTCTCTATCCATCCCAATCCATCGCACGCGCAGACCCAACCACCAGAACCGGGGCAGGATCAACATGCCTGCGCTCCACCACACGTTACTGCGGTGTCCTTCCATCGCGAATTAACCGCACGCCAGCCCCTCAATTCCGCACAAGTCCATCCGCCATGTTCGTCCACCTGCGCGTCTCCAAAGCAGCAACGCGAAAACACAATTTTCCAGCGACCTTTCATCTTTCAAGTCCCTATCTCAAAATTTACGAATTCCCGCTCACGCAAACCTCCACAAAGCAAAAACTTCGGTACTACAGACGTGTGCGTCTGAACAGACCGCGGACAAGCTGCACCCGCCGCCACGGCCGGCTCAAGTCAATAAAAAACCATCCGCAGCGCGATTCGCGCAACTCTGCGGGCGCCTACCTTTCTCACTCAGCAATGTTATACCCGTCGCGCCTTCGCCATTCTCTTTCGTGGGAGCATTCATTCACTGGTCCACGTAAAGTTCCATTTTTACACCTTTGCATCTTAGGCACAGTCGCACCAGTTGGTGTCCGCAATACCCCTCTACCTTGAGGCGTGATGTGAGCGCAGCATCAATCGCCCATCCAACCAAAAATAATGTTTATCTCAAGACTTTCCTCAACCCACCATATCTCTGTCACGTGGGGAAGATTCAACTGGAAAAAAAACTAAACCCGACGTCTTTCATGTTGGCCGGGGCACGCCTTTTCCTGGCGCTATCAAATGCCCGCGCTTGCGGCCGCCGGCTACCACGTCATCGTTCCAAACCAGCGCGGTTATGGACATTCTGCGTGCCCAACCGACGTGATCGCCTATGACCTTGCACATCTGACCGGGGACCTTGTCGCAGTCCTTGACCACTTTGGATACGATGATGCGATCTTCGTTGGACATGACTGGGGGGCTAATGTCGTATGGGGCATGGCGCTGCTACATCCACTGAGTGTCCGTAAGGTCATAGCGCTGGCGCTCCCCTATCAAGCTCGGGGGGACATCCCTTGGGTTGAGTTGATCGAAAGCTTCTTGGGGCCTGACAACTACATGGTGCATTTCAACAGGAACCCCGGTGTGGCAGATGCGATTCTGGACCAGAACAGACGTCAGTTCTTGCACAATATCTATCGGAAAAACGAGCCCCAACAGCCCCCGAAATCGGGGATGCTCATGATCAATTTGGCAAATGCCGAGATGGCTGCCGGCGAGCCGATCATGAACGATGCCGAACTGTCCGTCCTCGACGCCGCGTTTGAGGTCTCTGGCTTCACGGGCAGCATCAACTGGTACCGAAATCTGGACCGCAACTGGCAACTTCTGGCGGAAGTTGATCCGATCGTTCCGCATTTCGCACTGATGATCTATGGCGAACGTGATGTGATACCAAAATCTCAGAACCTCAGTGACTTTGTACCAAACGTTGAAGTTGTCAGCCTCGACACCGGTCACTGGATTCAGGAAGAAATGCCGGAGGAAACAACCAAGGTAATTCTTGACTGGCTCAAGTAGAGCTCAGAAAGCTTAACCTCAAAGGAACAAAAGCTTACTTGTACCCTCCGTCATGGATGGAGGGCACATACGAAGGCTGAAGCAAAAAACGATGGAATATCGTCATGCGGCACGTTCTGGAAGACCTTCTGGACCAGAGCAGTTTGTCCTGGCTGTGGCGTCAAATGCCCCTCAACTCTGAGAAAACGGCTCTACTTCAGTCCTAAGTAGTCGGTGGTCTACTGTGCATTGGTATCCGTTGCTGGTTTGACTGGATTATGCAACCGCTGGCCGCCCAGGCATAGTTCTCAGACCCGGTGCGCCACCGCCCGCCCCGGCTCCACAGCAAAAGCCGCCAAGGTCTGCACACCAGAGTCCGGCTGTGTAGCGTCGTCCACCGTGCGCAAGCTCACGGTCAAGCCCTTGGGTGTGAATTCGGCCACCCCGTAGCCGCGCCGTTCGCGATCGGCAAACACAAAGTGCGGGTTCTCTGCCAAGGTGTCTGGCAAGCCGTCGTTGCCGCCGCCGCGTGAGGTAATGCTGGTGCCGCAAAGCTCCACCCCCACGGCCTTGCTCTGGGCACGGGCGTAGTCGGCCTTCACATGGCCCACCCAGTTGGAGTGCACATCACCGCCCAGAAACACCGGGTTGCGGACCCGGTGCTGCTGCAACGCGTCGGTCACGCGCGTGCGGGCGGCGGCGTAGCCGTCCCAGCCGTCGTTGGACACACTGAGCCCCTCGCCGGGCTTGAAGTCCCGCTGGCCAAACACCGTTTGCTGGCCCAGCACGGTCCACTGCCCACCCCCAGCGGCCAAGGACTGCTCCAGCCAGCGCTCTTGTGCCGCGCCCAACAGCGTGCGCCGTGGGTCGGCCAGCCCGGCGCAACTGGCGGGGTTGACCGTGCTGGAACCCGGGCCGCCGCCCTTGGTGCAGGCGTGCGGATCGCGGTACTGGCGGTCGTCCAATAAATGCAAGGTTGCCAAGTTGCCAAATGGCACGCGGTCGTAGAGTCGCAGTTCGCGGCTCGGCCCCCACACTCCGTTGAGTGCCCGGCCCAATACGGCGGCGCGCAGTGGCATGTGTTCGTAATAGGCCTGGTAGGCGGCGGCACGGCGGGCGGCGAAGTCAATGCCCTCGGGCCCACGGCTGCCCTGGGTGCTGCTGGCGTAGTCGTTTTGCACCTCGTGGTCGTCCCAGGTCAGCAACCAAGGGCAAGCGGCGTGCATGCCCTGCAGGTGGGGGTCGCTTTTGTAGAGGGCGTAGCGGGCGCGGTAGTCGTCCAGCGTGAGGGTGGCCGCAGCGGGCACGGTGCGCACGGCCTTGCTGCTGCCACCGTATTCGTAGATGTAGTCGCCCAGAAACATCAGGGCATCCAGCTGCTCGCCCTGCATGTGGCGGTAGGCGCTGTAGTAGCCATGTTCCCAGTGCTGGCAGGAGGCATAGCCCAAGCGCAGCCGTTGGGCTGCCGCGCCCGGTGCCGGGAAGGTGCGCGTGCGCCCCACCGTGCTGACTGCAGCCCCGAGCATGAAGCGGTAGTGGTACCAGTGGTCGGGCTCCAGGCCCTGCACCTCCACGTGCACGGAGTGCGCCAGCGCGGGCAAGGCCTGCGCCTGGCCGGACTGCACCGGGCGCTGGAACTGTGCGTCGTGCGCCACCTCCCAACGCACCGTGACAGGACCGAGCGCTGGGACTTGCTCCGTCACCAGCCGCGTCCACAGCACCACCGCGTCGTGGGTGGGCGAGCCGCTGGCCACCCCCAAGGAGAAAGGGTTGTCCTGCAGCTTGGGCTGGCTCCAGGCACTGCGCGGCAGCCACAGGCTGCTCGCGCTAGCGGCAGCCCCGACCAGGAGTTGCCGCCGGTCCATCAGAACCGACCCGTGGGGGCAATTTTCCGCTGGGCCGCCCCGAGGGAAATTTGCCCCCTTGGGGGGCAGCGCAGTACACGCAGTGACAAGCGTGGGGGCATCAACCAGCCGCCGCAATCTGGCGCAGCGCCTGTTCAAACACCTCGGGCGGCTGGCCACCGGAGATCAGGTGGCGATCGTTGATGACCACCGCAGGCACGGAATGGATGCCTTGGTCCAGGTAAAACTGCTCCTGCTCGCGCACTTCCGCCGCGTAGTCATCGGTGGCCAGCACGCGCTGGGCCTCGTCCACATCGAGGTCCGCCGCCTGCACGGCGCGCAACAGCACCTCGTGGTTGCTGGGGTCTTCGCCGTGGGTGAAGTAAGCGGCAAACAAGGCTTTCTTCAGCGCCAATTGCTGACCCGACGTTTCGGCCCAGTGCAACAGGCGGTGTGCATCAAAGGTGTTGTAGATACGGCCGCGCTTGTCCATGTTGAAGGTGAAGCCCAGGGCCTCGCCGCGCTGGCGGATGTTTTCGCGCGCGGCAGCGGCCTGCTCGGGGGTGGATCCATACTTCTTGTGCAGGTGTTCGGTGATGTCCTCCCCCTCCGGGACCATCTTGGGGTTCAGCTCAAACGGCTGGAAACGGATATCGGCCTGCACTTCACCTTCCAGGCGCTCCAAGGCGGTTTGCAGGCTCTGCAGGCCAATGGCGCACCACGGGCAAGACACATCGGACACAAAGTCGATTTTTAGAGGGGCGTACATCAAAATTCCTTCAGGGTGCAATCAAAAAATCGCGGCCGCGCCATTATGCTTAGGGTTATCCATTACCGTGGGTTCCGGGGACATGTCCCGGTCCCCTGAGAGTCTCCCTCGTTTTCATGCCCGCAATCCGTTTTTTGGTGGCCGACAGCAGCCCCGCAATCCAAACCTTTTTGCGCCAGCTCATTGAAGGATACGGCTTCGAGCCGTCCTGCATCAAGACCACCGGCACGCCACACGCCGCGCTGGAAGTGGCCGCGGAGCACCAGCCCCACCTGTTGCTGACGGACTGTTACTCCAAAGACACCGTCAACGGCTTCTCCTTGCACCAATCACTGCAAAAGCTCAATCCGCAATGCCAACTCGGGCTGATGAGTTCCCACATGAGCCCCACAATGTCCGAACAGGCGCAGCGTGCCGGGGCCCTGTTTCAGTTGGCCAAGCCTTTTACCGCTGGGGACATCAAGGCTGCAATGGCCAAAGCTCTTGCGCAGATGGCGCCAATGCACCCCCAGGTAGCCCGCAAACTGCAGCCTGCCCCGGCCCGGCCTGCGCTGCCGCCCCTGCCCAAGTTCCAGGCGGGCGAAGCGGTGCTGTACCAGGGACGGTACGAAACCGTAAAAGACGTGATTTTTCGCCAGGGTGAGCTGGTGGTGCACCTGCAGGGCACGCCGGGCATGGTGCCCGCCACCAAAATCACCAAACTCTAAGTGGCCTAGCCCTGGCGCGCGCGCCAAGCCATGTAGTCGGCCCACAGGGGGCGCCAGACCAAGGCCATCAGAATCAAGGCCAGCGGTACCGTGGTGCTGTAGCCCACCCATTTGAATCCCATGGCGCCCACCAGCGCACCGCCAAAAAAACAGGCCACCATGCGCAACTGAAGCCGCAACCGCTCGCGGTTGGCGCGCACTGGCGTGTCGGTATGGCCATTTATGTACACGAGCTTGCCCAATTCGATCCCCAGGTCGGTGACCAGCCCGGTCAGGTGGGTGGTGCGGATTTCGGCCTTGGAAATCTTGGTCACCACCGCATTTTGCAAACCCATCAGGTAACACAGCAGCACGATGGTGAGCGGTTCAAAGAACCAAAATTTGGCCTCGGCCGCAGAACCAAACACCCCAAAACACAGCAAGAGAATGGCCTCCAGCAGCAAGGGGCGGCCAAAGGCGCTGCGCAGTTTGCGCTGCAGACTCCAGTTCACCATCCACGCTGTGGTCATGGCGCCAGCCAAAAAAGCCCCCAGCGAACACACACCGATCAGCACCACAGACCATTGCCCCAGCACCAAATAGTCGGCTACCGAGGACACCACACCTGTCATGTGCGAGGTATAGGTTCCCACCGCCAGAAAGCCCCCTGCGTTGGTGGCCCCCGCCACAAAGGCCAAGGCAGAGCCCAAGCCGATGTTGGCCTGGGTTGAGCGTTCCAGATCGGTCCAGGTCACACGCGGGGCCGCTTAAAGGGCTTGGCCCAAACGGGCAATGCCCTCTTGGATCTTGGCCACATCGGCTGTTGCAAAGCTCAGGCGCAAGGTGCTGGGGTCTGGGTCGTGCGCGTAAAACGGTGCGCCCGGCACAAATGCCACCAGCTTCTCGATCGCACGCTGGGCGAATTGGCTGGCGTTTTGCTCTTTGCCCTGCGCGCCCGTCAAACGCGCCCAGAAGAACATGCCGCCTTGGGGTTGGTCAAAGGCAATGGCATCACCCAGCTCACGCTGCAGGCATTCGGCCATCACCCGGGCACGCTCTGCGTAAGTGGCGCGCACGGCTTTCAGGGCCGTGGGCAGGCGGTTCAGCGTGAGGTAGTGGGCGGCGGTGGCCTGGGTCAAGTTGCTGGTGTGGGCGTCGCTGAACTGCTTGCACATGGTGGCGCGGCTCAACAATGCGGGCTGTGCAATCAACCAGCCCACCCGCAAACCAGGGCTCAGCACCTTGCTAAACGAGCCACAGTGCGCCAGCCAGTCGCGGCTGCCGGGCACGCTGTCACTCAGCGCCAAGAGGCTAGGCGGTGGCTCCTGGCCAAAAAACAGCTCGCCGTACGGGTCATCCTCCACCACCAGGGTCTGGGTGCGCACCGCAATCTCCAGAATGCGCTTGCGCCGCTCCAGGCTCAGCATCGCTCCGCTGGGGTTGCCAAAGGTGGGAATCAGGTACACCAGCTTGGGTTTGTGCTCTTCAATCAGGGCTTCGAGCTTGTCCACGTCCACGCCGTTGGCATCAATCGGCGCGCCGATGACCTGCGCGCCGTACAGGCGAAAGCACTGGATGGTGGCCAGAAAGGTGGGAGCTTCCATGATGACTTTGTCGCCGGGCGAGATCATGGTCTTGCCAATCAGATCCAGCGCCTGCTGGCTGCCGGTGGTGACGATCAGTCCGTCAGGCGCCACGGTGGCGCCCTTGCTGGCCATGTGCGTGCTGATGCCCTCGCGCAGCGGCTGCCAGCCCTCGGTAGCGCCGTATTGCAACACCGGGCCGGGATGGTTTTTCAGCACGGCATCAGTGGACTCGCGGATGCCTTCGACATCAAAAAGGGCAGGATCGGGAAAACCGCCGGCAAAACTGATGATGCCGGGCTTGCCCAGCAGCTTGAACAGCTCACGAATGGCGGAGGTTTCAACATTGTTCAGACGATCTGCAAATTGCATGGCGCTCTCTTTCGGCTTACAAGGGCAAAAAATAATTCCGGGCGTCCGGCCAATTGGTCAGCCAGCCTGTGGGATTGGGGTAAATTGTCACCGATTGGGTCACCCGCTTTTTTGGAGAGTCCATGGTCAACCTCGAATCTTTCTTCGCAAGCATCAAATTGCCATCGATGTCGGAGGTCGCCCACGCGCTGATCCAGACCCTGAATGACGACGACGCTTCGGTCGGCCAGGTGCGAGACCTGATTGCCAAAGACCCTGCACTTTCCGCCAAGCTGCTGCGCCTGGCCAACAGCGCCCAATTTGGCCTTCCGCGTGGTGTGGGCACACTGGACGATGCCATCACCATGGTGGGCATGGCCAAGGTCCGCACACTGGCGCTGGGCGCCTGCCTGAGCGAATCCTTCCCCAACCTGCCAGATTTGGACCGCAAAGAATTCTGGCGCTCCAGCATGGCTTGTGCGGGTTATGCCCAGTGGCTGGCGAACCGACTGGGGATTGACGGCCAACTGGCCTGGCTGACCGGCATGATGCTGCGTTTGGGCGAGCTGCTGATTGCCCAGGCCGACCCCGCCACCCTGCGAGAGATTGAAAAGCTTCCCCACATGCCCGGTGTGCGCTGGCAACGCGAGAAGCGCCTGATCGGGTTTACAGAGGGGCAAATTACCGCCGAACTGGCCCGCCGCTGGAACTTTCCCATGCAAATGGTGCTGGCCCTCCAGCGCTCGGCCGACCCCATCACCGAGCAAGCATTTTCGCGCCTGGGGGCGGTGGTGCACTTGGCCGGCTTGTTGGCTGAAACCGAAGACGCTGGCCCGGACACTGTGGACGGGCTGCCCGCTGATGTGATTGCCGCGCTGATGCTGGACGCCGACTGGTTGCGCACCAAGTTCCCGGATACCAACACCTTCCTGGATGTGACCGCCTAGTGACCCCTGCCCATATCGAAACCTTTTTTTCCACCCTGCGGGCGGCCAATCCGCATCCGCAAACCGAGCTGGAATACAGCTCGGTGTTCGAGTTGCTGGCAGCGGTGTTGTTGTCGGCCCAAGCCACCGATGTGGGGGTCAACAAGGCCACCCGGCGCCTGTTTGTGGTGGCCAACACGCCCCAGAAAATCCTGGCCCTAGGCTTGGAAGGGCTGGAGCAGCACATCAAAACCATCGGCCTGTACCGCAGCAAGGCCAAACACCTGCTGCAAACCTGCCAGATGCTGGTAAATCTGCACGCCGGCCAGGTGCCCCGCACGCGCGAGTCACTGGAGGCCCTGCCGGGCGTAGGCCGCAAGACCGCCAATGTGGTGCTCAACGTGGCTTTTGGCGAGCCCACCATGGCGGTGGACACCCATCTCTTTCGTCTGGGCAACCGCACCGGCTTGGCACCGGGGAAGACGCCGCTGGAAGTGGAGCAGAAGTTGCTCAAACGGATCCCTGCGCAGTACCTGGTCGATGCCCACCACTGGCTCATCTTGCATGGCCGTTACGTCTGCCAAGCACGCAAACCCTTGTGCTGGCAATGTAGCGTGTCCCACACTTGCGGCTATACACTCAAGACACCCGCCCCCACCCGGTAAGCCTTGCCCCATGCCTGATATCAGTGCCTTTATCCAAACGGTCAAGCTGCCGGTCATGCCCGAGGTGGCACATGCGCTGATCCGCACCCTCAACGACGAAGACGCTGATGTGGTGACAGTACGCGATGTGATCGCCAAAGACCCCGCCCTGACCGCCACCCTGCTGCGCATGGCCAACAGCGCCATGTTTGGCTTGTCTCGCTCCGTCACCACGCTGGACAACGCGGTCAGTGTGGTGGGCATGTCGCAAATTCGTGCCCGCGCGCTGGGCATTTGCATGGCGCAAGTGTTTACCCTGCCGTCCGGCGTCAACCGGCTGGAGTTCTGGCGCTACAGCATGGTCTGTGCGGGTTACGCCAAGTTTCTGGCGGGCGAGGTGCATATCGATGAGCAACAGGCGTGGCTAACGGCCATGATGCTGCGCCTGGGAGAACTGATGATTGCCCAGCACCAACCGCAGGTTCTGGAGGCTATCGAAAAGCAGCCCAGCGCACCGGGCGAGCGCTGGCAACGGGAGCGGAACTTGCTGGGCTTTGACGAGGGTCAGATCACCGCCGAGGTGGCCAAACGCTGGGACTTTCCGGATGAAGTGGTTCAAGCCTTGGGGCACGGCGCAGACGCCTTGGCAGCGGCGCAAGTCTCCAAACTGTGCGCCGTGGTTCATTTGGCTGGTTGGCTGGCAGACCAAGCCAGCAGCCACGCCACCGTGCGCCAAGCGGTGTTGCAACTACCGGCAGCACTGCAACACTACCTCCAGCTCTCGGTGGAGGGTGTACACAGCCGCGTGCCAGACCCCGAAACATTCAGCGATGTCTCCAGTTTGCTGGCCTGACGCAATCTTGGGTGCCAGCCCCATTGGGTCGGCTTTGGCATGAGCGCCCGGCCTTGGCTTCTCCACCTGTTGGCCAACTGGCTGGTGGTGGGTGGCGCCTTGGCTACCGAACCCAGCCCTCTGCCAGCAGCACACGCCCCACTGCGACTGTGTTTTGAGAGCGCCACCATCCAACCCTGGCGCACGGCAGACGGCAAGGGGCTCAACTTTGAGCTCCTGCAGCAGGTGAGCCAACGGGTAGGCCAAACCTTTACCTACCAAGCCCTTCCCTGGAAGCGCTGTCTGGCGAGCCTGCAAGCCAACGAAGTCGACGGCGCTTTTGCAGCAAGTTTCAGCCCTGATCGGCTCGACATTGGCGCCTACCCGGGCGGCAAGGTGGCTGACCCAGCCAAACGCATGCACACCGACCGCTATGTGCTGATCAAACGCAAAGGCGCGGCAGTGCAATGGGATGGCAAACAAATCAGTCACCTCGACGGCCCTGTGGGCGTGCAACTGGGCTATTCGATTGGCGCGCAACTACGGAATTGGGGCGTGGCGGTGGACGAAGGCAACCAGGGTGCACTGGCCTTGGCGCGACGCCTCATGGCGGGTCGGGTAGCAGCTGTGGCCATGGGGGGCAGCGACGCCACGATGTTGTTCGCCCAGCCTGAATTTGCCAACCAGTTGGAGGAACTGCCCCTGCCCCTGACAGAAAAGCCTTATTACCTGATGCTCTCACACCATGTGCTGGCCGGGCAGCCCGACCAAGCACAGCGTATCTGGCGGGCTGTGGAGGCGGTGCGTAACAGTGCGGCTTATCGCAAACTGGAGCGCCAGGCCATGGAGCAAATGCCCGACTGAGTTGGGCCTTTCAGGATCAAGGCAACACACGCAACCACTGGCCAAACGCCGGAGCCTGACTGGGCCACTGGTCGGCCCGCTCAATGCGGCGCACGCCCTGAGCCAGCAGGCTCACGGCACGCGCCACCCCGGCATGGGTAATCCACACCTGCACCTGACCCGCCGTGCGGGCGGGCTGGCAGGCATCCCACACCTCTGCCACTCGGGCCATGAATTCGGCCACCGACTCCTGCCCGCCAAAGCGGTGCGCCCAGAAGTTGTCCGTCCAGGCATCCATCGCGTCCTTGTCAATGTCGGCCCAGGCCACACCCTCGTACATGCCAAAGTGCATTTCCACCAGCCGGGGCTCGGGTTTAAAGGTCAAATCAGGCCGCAGCCCCCGTAGATGCTGCGCGAACAGCTCACATCTTTGTAGCACCGAGACAAACACTTGAGCACCCTGCGGCAGCTCGTGTGCCAACGCCTGGGCGGCCCGCGCCGTGGCCTCGGGCTCGGCCGGCACATCCAGCGCCCCGTAACAAATGCCGGGTGCCACCCGCGGCTGCGCATGGCGTACCACCCAGAATGTCACGCCAGCCTGCCACGGGACACCGCGCCCCAGGCCAGCGACAGACCGAAGTAAAACGCCAGCTCGCAGACCTGCTGCGTCGCGCCCAGGCAGTCGCCGGTGAAGCCCTGCAGGCGGCGTGCAAACCAGCGCAGCATGCCCAGCCAGGCCAAACCACTGCCCAGCACACCGGCAGCCAGCCACAGGGCCAGCGCGGGAGCTGGGAGCGACGGCACTATCAAAACCATAGCTGCTTGCGCAATCATCACAAGGGCTAGAGCACCAAAAGACCATAAACCTGCGACCCACAGGCTAGCCAGACTGATCTGGTCCGCCAGCGGCTTGGACTTGGAGCCGGCCACATCGCCCACATGCGGCAGCAGGCGGATGGTGAGCAGCGGCCAAAAGCGTGACACCACATGGCCCGCGAACAGCGCCACACACAGCACCGCGCCGTGCACCGAGCCCAGCAGCGCCAACAGACTCACCTTGGCCAGCAGCGCCAGCACCACGGCAATGGCGCCAAAGGCGCCCACGCGCGAGTCTTTCATGATCTCCAGCGCCCGCTCACGGCTCAGCGTGCCGCCCAGGCCATCGGCCACATCGGCCAGGCCATCTTCGTGGAAGGCACCCGTCATCAACACGCTAAGCACTGTGCCCAGCACGGCAGCCACCAGGGGTGCGAACGGGCTGGCTGGCAGCAGCGCCAGCAACAACCAGGTCGCCAATGCCACCGCGCCCCCCACCAGCCAGCCCACACCGGGCAGGTGCGCCGCACTGGCGCGCAGCATGGCCGGGCTAAAGCCCACCCAGTCCGCCAGCCGGCCGGTCACTGGTATGCGGGTGAAGAACTGCAGCGACAGCAGGTAGTGGCGAAGGAACTGCGACACGGGGTTCTGGCTCAGTGCGTGGTCACAGCCTCAGCCGACTTTTCGGACACCCCAGCCGAGGCAAAGCTCGCCATGTCACGCAGGATGGTGCAGGCCGACTGCAGCAGCGGCCAGGCCAGCGCCGCGCCCGAGCCCTCGCCCAGGCGCAGGCCCAGGTCCAGCAGTGCCTGCACACCCAGGTGCTGCAGCATGAACTCGTGACCGCGCTCGCCCGAGCGGTGCGCAAACACGCAGCGCTGCAGCACCAACGGCTGCAGTGCATGCGCCACCACTACCGCGCTGGTGGCAATAAAGCCGTCCACCACGATCACCCGGCGCTCCTGCGCGGCCTGCAGTACCGCGCCCACCATGGTCGCAATTTCAAAACCGCCGAGGGCAGCCAGCGCGTCCAATGGCGAAGTGGCGTCAGCGTGACGGGCCAGCACTTCGCGCAACACCTCGGTCTTGCGTTGCACCGCCGGTGCATCCAGGCCTGTTCCCGCGCCGGTGCACACCGCAATGTCCAGCCCGGCCAGACGCGAGAGCAGCAACGACGCGGCCGAAGTATTGCCAATGCCCATTTCGCCCAGCAACAGCGCGTTGCCCGGCAAGCCCTTCACCAGGTCCATGCCGTGTTGCAGCGCTTCATCGCGCTGCGCGGGGGTCATGGCAGCTTGGGCCGACGAATCCGCCGTTCCCAGCTCCGCCCCTTGCGCCTTGCGCACCTGCAAACCGGCGCGCTGCGTGCCGGCAGGCAAGCCCGCCAGAAAGTCGCGCTTGACACCGCAGTCCACCACCGTCAACGCAATACCGTTCTGCTTGGCCAGCACGCTGACCGCCGCCCCGCCGGCCAGAAAGTTTTCCACCATCTGCCAGGTCACGTCACTCGGAAACGCCGAAATGCCGCGCGCGGTGAGCCCATGGTCCCCCGCAAACACCACCATCTGCGGCTGGTCCAGCACCGGCGCAGTGCTGCCCAGAATCTGGCCAATCTTCAGCGCTACGTCTTCCAAACGGCCCAGTGAGCCCAGGGGCTTGGTCTTGTTGTTGAGGGTGTGCTGCAGCGCATCGGTAAGCGCGACGTCGTTGATGTCGGCAAGGGTTGGCAAAGAGAAAGTCATGGTGTGTCCTTGGTCAGAAAAAGTTAGCGCAACAAACCTTGCAGCACGCCGGGTGCAAAGTTCTCGGAAATGAAATCGGCCAGCCCGTCAAACACCGTCTCCAGCGTAGGCACGGTGCCGTTCAGCTGGGCACCAAACAGTGCCTGCAGCACGGCCGCATCCTCAAACAGACCGTGCAAGTACAGGCCCAGCACATTGCCCTGCGGGTTGGTCCAGCCCAGGTCGTCCGGCAGCACGGCGATAGGCGCATTGCCAGCCGCCGCCATAGCCGCATGCGGCGCGGTCTGGCCGTGGTGAATCTCGTAACCTGTCACAGATACACCAGCCAAAGCGGCCCAAGGAGAAGCTTCAGGACGAAGCGCGGGCACACCCGGATCCACGCCGATGGGGGGGAGGCCGGGGGCCGATTTCTGCGCGTTTGGCAGTATGAGGCCCCCGGCCTGCCCCCCGTCGGCGTGCGAGCGAAATGAAGGAAGAAATGCAGTCGAGGTATGCCGAACCGTCTTGTCCTCCGCAAACACCGTCACCACCGGCAACAAGCCCAGCCCCGGCGCATTGCCATCAATGCCATGGGGATCAATCAAGGCCTCACCCAGCATTTGCAAGCCGCCGCAAATGCCCAGCACCGCCCCACCCTGCTCCGCATGCTTGGCAATCGCCGCATCCAGCCCCTGCGAACGCAACCAAGCCAAGTCGCCACTGGTGTGCTTGGAGCCGGGCAAGATGATCCAGTCAGTCGACTTGAGCCCCGCCAGCTCGGAAGGCGAACGCACCCACTGCAGCTTGAGGCCAGGAATATTTTTGAGCGGCTGAAACTCGTCCAGATTGCTGATGCGGGGATAGGCCACCACCGCCACCGTCAGGTTAACCGCGCCCTTGGCCACACTGCGGTCGTCAAACACACCGTCTTCCTCGGGCAAGCCATGCTGCCACCACATCGGCAAGGTGGCCACTGTGGGAATGCTGGTCAGGTCCTGCAGCATCTGGGGTGCGGGCGCCAATAGCGCCGCATCGCCCCGGAACTTGTTGAGTACAAAACCCTTGATCAAGCGCCGCTCGTCCTCGGGCAGCAAGGCCCAGGTGCCGTACAGGTGCGCAAACGCGCCCCCCCGGTCAATGTCTGTCACCAGCAGGCAGGCCGCATCGCAGTGCTTGGCAACCCGCATGTTCACAATGTCGCTAGCCGAAAGGTTGATCTCGGCAGGCGACCCCGCCCCCTCGATCACCACCACATCGTTTTCTGCGCGCAAATCGTCCAAGGCCTGTGCAATCTGTGGCCACACCTTGAGACTGCGGCCGCGCCAGGGCATGGCGCTCAGCTCCGCACTCACCTGCCCCATCAGCACCACCTGGCTGTGCGTGTCGCGCTCAGGTTTGAGCAGCAGTGGGTTCATGCGCACATCGGGCACCACGTTCGCGGCCAGGGCCTGGAAGTACTGCGCAGAGCCGATTTCGCCCTGCCCATTCTCAGAGGCAACCACGCGCGCGTTGTTGCTCATGTTCTGCGCCTTGAAGGGCGCGACTTTCAGCCCCTGGCGCGCGTAGTAGCGGCACAGCGCCGTGGTGAGCCAGCTTTTACCGGCACCGCTGGTGGTGCCCAGCACCATGATGCAATGGGCACTCACGGCAATCCCTTCACCCATGCCAGCACCTGGGCAGCACCCACATCTGGTGTGCCCATGTGGTCGGCCTCCACCACCAGGTATTGGCTGGCGGGATGTTGGGGCGCCTTGTCATACGCATACGCGGGCCCTGCGGCATAGAGCGGGTCGGCGGTGCCTATCACCCATAGAAATGGAACTGCCTTTTTGAATCGCGAGGCGCTCAAAGGCATATGGCCCAAGCCCTCGGGGTCAAAGTAGCTCTGGACCACATCGGCACGCATACGCACAGGGCGGGCTTTTCCCTGGTTGAAGTCTTCCATTTCCAGAAAATCACCGCCCTTGCCGTCCTGCACCCATTGCCGCGCCTGGTCAACAGCGGTCTTGCCAATGCCCCGACTGTAGGTATAGGCCGGCGAGTGCCCGGGTGCCAAAGCGACAACACCATCGGCATCGCCCTCCGTGGCCATGTAGGCCAGCGCGGCGTTGGCGCCAAAGCTGTGGCCCGCCAGCAGGACACGGCTGTAGCCCTTCTCCCGCAACGCTTTGATCTGCGCAGCGATTTCAGCAATGGCTACCGGATAGGGTTGGTCGTAATTGCGCCGGCGTGACCAGGGCATCTCCAGGCTCTTGGTGTCACACGCTGCATCCAGCGTGCGAGCAAAGGCCGACAGGTTGTTCGGATGTCCCCACTTTCCATGCATCAACACCATGGCGCATGGCTTGGCCTGCGCCCAGGCGGCAGGCGCCACCCCAAGCAATGCCAACGCCCAACACCAGCGAGCCACCCACCGACCCAAGCCAAAAGCAACTCGCATGGTCAATCTCCGTATAAAAGTTGTTGCATCAGCGCATCCTGCGCGGCAGGCGGCAACACACCCAGCCGCACCCAACCCGGCAGGCCAAACGAGGTGGCATCGCGCAGCTTGATGCCATGCACGCGTAGTGCAACGCACAGGCTAACCGTATCCCATGCTGCGGGCGGACGTGCGCAGAAAAACGGCGTATCGCTGGGTTGCACGGTCCAACCTGCGGCGTGCAGCAGGTCGGTCTGGCGTTGCTTCCAGCCGACCAGCGTCCGCAGGCTATCCTCCAGCCAGCGTTGCGTGTCGGCATGTGTCCACGCCATCAGCAAGGCAGCGCCATGGGCACCCAGCACCCACGAAGGCGCCAGGGCTTCCAGCTGCTGCACCGCCGCCTCTGCGCCCAAGGGCGCAATGGCAAAGGCCGCCCGCACGCCCGTCAGGCCCAGGGACTTGTTGGGCGAAAACAGCTGCCAGAGTTGCTGGCGCTGCACATCGTCCACAGTGGGCAGGCCCGAGAGGCGCAGGGGCGCATAAGCGCTGTCGAGCACCACCGTGCCATCGGCACGATTCAGGACATCACCCAACGCCTGGCTGTGCGCCTGCCCCAGCGGGCTGGAAGGTTCGCAGGCCCAGACCAGGTCGGCCTGTGCGCTCGCTTCGGCCACCCCCAGGCCCCAGGCTTGCGCTGCGTGCGCGTAGTCACCATAGGCGTGGGTGGGCAGACCCACCGTGCGCGCACCCTGCTGCCGCGCCCAGGCCGTGATGCGAAAAATGAACTCGCTGGCGCTACCCGCCAACACGATGCGCCAGGGCGCCACCGCATAAAAGTCGGCCAACACTGCGCGCAACGCGGTGTAGCTGGCATCGGGGTAACGGGTGGCGTCGGCCGCTTGCACAGCAGCCAGCGCCTGCGGGCATGGCCCGCAAGCGTTGCTGTTGGTGGAAAAGTCGTACAGCGGTGCGCCCTGTGCATCGGGTCCGCCGTGGGTGCGGGTGTGTAGCATCACATCAGGCTCCCGACGCTATGAAAAACAGAGCTACTGGCGCAATAACCACAAGGGCCACGACCACTTTTGACGCATAAACCTGCGCATCCAGCGTATCTTGTTTGGTGGCTTCGCGGCCTGGGGCGTTAAGCGCATACACGCCAGGTTTACACAGCCTCACGTCCAACACCAACGCCATGGCTGCCATGGGCCAGCCGCTGTTGGGCGATGGCGTTTGGCGCGCTTCTGAGCGCAAATAGCCACGCACAGCCCAGCCGCGCTGGCCAGCAACAGCCAACAGCAACACCGCAGTCAAGCGCGCCGGCAACCAGCTCAGCACATCATCGGCGCAGGCCACCCACTTACCAGCCCAAGCCCAATTGCAGCCTTTGTAGATGCCGGGATAGCCCCACATGGCATCGGCCGTGTTGGCGAAGCGGTACAACACGGCACCCGGAAGACCCAAGAGCAGAAACCAAAACACCGGGGCGACCACCGAGTCGTTGAGGTTCTCTGCGAGGGTTTCAATCGCACTCTCGCGCACCTGCACTTCGCTCAGGTCGGCCACGCCACGGCTCACTAACCAAGCCAGGCGCGCACGCCCCGCGTCCAGCCCCTGTGCCAAGGCCGCCTCCACGGCGTGCACTTCACTTTTCAGCATGGCCCAGGCCAGCATGGGTTTGAGCAATAAGCCCATGACTACGCCAGCCGCCCACCAGGGCAGCACCAGTAGGCCGCACGCAGCGCAACAAAGACGCTATCAAAACCATAGAGCTGCTCCCGCACACCATATGAGGGCGCCAAGCACAAAAAGCATTCAAATCCCGCACTTCGGGGTGCTGGGTGTGTGTGGCGCTGTACCCGGGCGCCCTGGGCGCCCAGGTAGCTCCCCATCCACACAACGGGATGCAGGCGCGAGGCGGTTCGCCCCACCAGCGATCGACCAGCAGCGCCATTGGCAAGGCCACCGCAATGGCGAGCGCGGGCAGGCAACGTCATGCCGCTTCCTGACCCACGGGGGGCAATCGGGCAAGAATGCCACTGCGTAGCCGCTCCGGACGCGTGTTGCGGGCCAGGTTTCCATCGGAGCTTTGGTGGTGGAGTTGCGCACAGGCAATGACCTGGGTTGCTGTCTCCGCATCTCCCGCCAGATCGCCAAAGTAGTAGGTGAACTTGCCCTGCGCCTGGAGGGTGACGGTACAGGCCCGGCCGCAGCCACTCATGCAGGCCAGTCCTCGCAGTTGCAGTCCCTGATGCTCGCCGGTATCCAGCTCAAGGCGCAGCAGTGCGTCTTGCACGGCCTCGAACAGCGCTTGGCCTTCGGCTGGCAATTCTGCGCGAGGCACCGGGCGGACGGCAGGTAGTGCAGACAATGATTTCGGTAGGGGTCATGGATCGGTATTCAGTCTATCGATGAGGCAGACGCCCGCTGGTAGTCAGCGCCCCATTGCGCGGCCCAGGCGGCGCAGCGGCCCAGATTCCTGGTGGGGTCGTCAAAGTCCACGATGACGAGGTGCTGCGGTAGTTGTGGCTTGCGGGGGTGCTCCATCGAGCGGCCATCGGTCAGCAGCCACAGCCAGCGCTCCATCGGGCCGCTCATGCGCAGCGTGCGCTGCAGCAGCCGGTCCGCTTGCCCCAGTGCTTCAGCCAGCGGCGTGCCGCCGCCCCCGCCGACCGGGCGCAGACGCTGGCTGCCCGACAGGCGCGCACGGCCCGGCGGCAACAGCAGCTCCACGCCCTGCCCGCCAAAGCGCAACAGCGCCACATCGTCGCCCTGACGCGCGGCCTGCTCGATCATGAACGTCGCATGCCCCTTGGCCAGGGCCAGACGTCCGCGCTGGCGCATGGAGCCGGAAGTGTCCAACACGATGCAATGCAACCGGCCCGCGCGCACGGCAATGGGCTGGTAGCGCAGGTGTGTACGCTGCAGCGGTTCGGGCCCCTTGGCCACCAACGTGGGCAGCCAGGCAATGGCAGCACTGTGCTGGCGCGCACCGGGCGCCGCAGATGCAGAGAGATTCGGGGGTGGAGGCCACCGCCAGCTGCCAGGCCCGTTGCGCGGGTGGCGGCTGGGGTGGCCTAGGCTTTTTTTGGTGGCCATCCTGCGATGGGCTGGACTTTGGTGGTGCCCTCGGGCTGCGCAGGCATGGCACCCCAGTCGCCTTGTCGGGCAGATTGGGGTTGTTCGCTTTGTGGTGGGAGCTTCGGTGTTGTTGGTGCAGAGGATGTCTGCAGGGGCGATTGGGCCGCACCGCCTTCCGTCCGCCGATGTGCTAGCGCCAAATCGGCCACCGCGTCCACATCGCCCGTTGTCACTTCCCCACGCCCTTGCAAGGCGGCCAACGCGCGAGCCGCGCGTAGCATCACTAGGTCGGCCCGCATGCCGTCAACACCGGCGTTGATCGCACAGGCGGCAGCGTGGTGCAGCACCTCATCCGGCCAGGTCAGACGCGGCAACGCAGCGCGCGCGACCACTAAGGCGACGCTGAGTGCGCGCTGTTCTTCCGCATGCTGCTCCGCCAGCGGGCGGGGTTTTCATCAAAGCCCAGTCGCGCGCGCGATGGCCGGCCTGCTGTGCATCCGTCGGGTTGGCCAGCGCGACGGACAGCCCAAAGCGGTCCAGCAGCTGCGGGCGCAGTTCGCCCTCCTCCGGGTTCATGGTGCCCACCAGCACAAATCGCGCGGCGTGCTGCTGTGAAATGCCGTCGCGCTCTACCGTATTGACGCCACTGGCGGCCACGTCCAGGAGCGCGTCCACCAGCGCGTCGGGCAGCAGGTTCACCTCGTCCACATATAACACTCCCTCATGCGCGCGCGCCACCAAACCGGGCGCCAGGCGCACCTGGCCGTCGCGCAGCACGTCTTCCACATTCAGCGTGCCCACCAGCTGCTCCAGGCTGGCAGCGAGTGGCAGCGTCACAAACGGGGCGCCAGGCAGCAGCGCGGCCAACGCGCGTGCTGCGGTGGATTTGGCCGTGCCACGGGGCCCGCTGATGAGGACGCCGCCAATGCCAGGGTCGATGGCGGCGAGCTGCAACGCCAACTGCAGCTGCGGTTGGCCGACCAACGCGGTGAAAGGAAAGGCCGGGGTCTTGGTGGAGGTGTTCATGCCAGAGGTCCTTCTCCAAATTCTTCTAAACGGCGCTCCAGCGCCAGCAAATGGTCTTCGATGCGTTCGCGCTGGTCACCCGGCTCGGCCCACAGGCCGCGCCATGTCCGTCCAGCAGGCGCTCGCCAACCTACGCAGCGCGCCGGTGTGCTGCCGCACAAAGTCGCGGTTGGTGTCGTCGTGCAGATAGGCATCGGCCACCAGCGCGTACTGGTGGTCGCCCACCACACCTGTGGTGGCATCAAACGCAAACAGGTAGTCCACCGTGGCCGCCATCTCAAAGGCGCCCTTGTAGCCATGGCGGCGCACGCCCTCCAGCCATTTGGGGTTGACCGCACGCGAGCGCACCACACGCGCCACCTCTTCGCCCAGCGTGCGGATGCGCGGCGCACCGGGCACACTAAAGTCACCGTGGTAGAGCGCCGCCGCCTCGCCGGTCAGGGCTTGCACGGCCACCGCCATGCCGCCCTGGAACTGGTAGTAGTCGTCCGAGTCCAGCACATCGTGCTCGCGGTTGTCCTGGTTGTGCAGCACAGCGTCCAGCCCAGCCAGGCGCTGCTCAAAACTGCCGCGCGCTGCAGCCCCGTGCTCGCCCTGCCCGTAGGCAAAGGCACCGGCGCGCAAATAGGCTTGGGCTAGGTCGGCACCATCGTTCCAGCGGCCGCTGGCCATCACTTCCTGCAGGCCTGCACCATAGCCGCCGGGGCGTGGGCCAAACACACGCCATGTGGCTTGCCGCTCCGCCACCAAGGCACTCAAGCCCTTGGCTTGCGCATCGGCCGCCTCGCGTTGCACGCGCGCGCGGACGGGGTTTACGTCGTCGGGCTCATCTTCTTCGGAGATAGCGGCCACGGCGCGCACGGCGGTGTCGAACAGGTCGATCACATTGGGGAAGGCATCGCGGAAGAAGCCCGAGACACGCAGCGTCACATCCACCCGCGGGCGGTTGCGCACCGACATGGGCAGCACCTCAATATCCACCACCCGGCTGCTGCCATCGGCCCATTTGGGCCGCACGCCCAGCAGTGCAAAGGCCTGGGCGATGTCTTCTCCGCCCGAGCGCATGGTGCTGGTGCCCCACACCGACAAGCCTACCTGGCCGGGCATGGTGCCGTGGTCCTGCAAATGGCGTTCAATCACGCGCTCGGCCGCCGCCGCGCCCATGGCATAGGCGGTTTGGGTGGGCACGGCGCGCGTGTCCACCGAATAGAAATTGCGCCCCGTGGGCAGTACATCGGGCCGGCCGCGCGACGGCGCGCCACTGGGGCCGGGGGGCACCAGACGGCCCGACAGCCCGCGCAGGCACTGTGCGATCTCTTGCGGACCACAGGCCTCCAGACGCGGACGCAGCACATTGCGCATGCGCTGCAACACCGGGGCCGCGTGCGACCAGGTGGCGTCATCCAGCGCCATATCCGCCACCACACTATCTATCACCAGTTGCCGCGCCAGCAGCTCCAGCCGCTCCCGCGTATGGCCGGCATGGCGCCAGGCGTCATCACTTTGTGCCTGCAACACGGCGGGGCGTGGGCCATTCCACGGCGTGGACCATTCGGGGCTCAAGGCATTGAATCCGTCCACGCCTTCCAAACCGAGGTCTTGTGACAGCGCTACCAACAAACTGCGCTGCCCGGCCAACGTGCCACCGGGAAAGCGCGCCAGCGCCACCAGGGTGTCAATCTGCTGGCGGCCTTGTGGCGAGGTGCCCAAGATGTGCAGTCCATCGCGGATTTGAGATTCCTTGATCTCGCAGAGATAGGCGTCCAGCCGCTGCAGCAGCGCCTCGCGGCCCGCGTCATCGGCGGGCTTGGCAAAACCCAAATCGGTGTGCAGATTTTCCGTGAGCACACGATCCAGAATGTCGCCACGCAGGCGCTGCGCACGACGCGGGTCCAGCGAGAGCGCCTCGTAGTACTCGTCCATCTGCCGCTCCAGCTTCTGCAGCGGGCCATAGGTCTCGGCCCGCGTCAGCGCGGGCATCAGGTGGTCGATGATGACGGCCTGGGTGCGGCGCTTAGCCTGGCTGCCCTCGCCCGGATCGTTGACGATGAAAGGGTACAGGTGCGGCAGCGGGCCGAGGATGGCATCGGGCCAGCAGTTGGCACCCAGCGCCACACTTTTGCCAGGCAGCCATTCCAAATTGCCGTGTTTGCCCACATGCACCACCGCATCCACCGCAAACTGGCGGCGCAGCCAGAAGTAGAAGGCCAGGTAGTTGTGTGTGGGCACCTGGTCCGCATCGTGGTAGCTGGCCACCAGATCCAGGTCACGCCCACGCGCGGGTTGAATGCCGACAAATACGTTGCCATAGCGGTAGCCCGA
The DNA here is from genome assembly GCF_034519335.1 of Rhodoferax sp. Lineage (GTDB taxonomy): Bacteria > Pseudomonadota > Gammaproteobacteria > Burkholderiales > Burkholderiaceae_C > Allorhodoferax. The sequence goes on along the minus strand of NZ_JAXHOL010000001.1, from coordinate 314,919 downwards.
CACCATGAAGCGGCCGCTGCGCACCATGGGATCCTGCTCGGGCGTGCCCCACAGGGCGTTGACGGCGTCGCGGTTGGCGGCGTCCAGGCGGTTGAAGTCTTGCAGGTAGTCGGCCATCGTCAAACTTTGGCCTGCGGGGCGGTGGTCGTTGGCGTCCAGGTTGTTGGTCACGCCGGCCACCAGTGCTGCAATCAGCGCGTCACCACCCTCGGGCAAATCGCCAGTGGCGTAACCCCCGTCCTGCATGGCGCGCAGCAGGGCCACAGTGGAAGCCGGGGTATCCAGGCCCACGCCGTTTGCCAGACGCGCGTCGTCATTGGGGTAGTTGGCCAGGATCAGCGCCACGCGCTTGTTCGCATTGGGCTTGTCGCGCAGCACACACCAGCGGCGCGCCAGCTCGGCCACAAAAGCAATGCGCTCGGGCTCGGCCTGGTAGCGCACCACGTCAACTTCAGTGCGTTCGTCGCGCCACGCCAAGCCCTTGAAGCTGATGGCGCGGGTGCCGATGCGGCCGTCCACCTCGGGCAGCACCACCTGCATGGCCAAGTCGCGCGGGGCCAGACCATGCGGGTCGGTCTGCCACTGCTCTCGTGCGCAGCCGGCGGTGATGAGTTGCAGCACAGGCGCATCGCCCGCCAAAGCCTGCAGTGGCGGTCCGTCTACTCCATCACTGTCACCACTGTCGATAGCACTCAATGCAAAGCTGGTGGCATTGAGCACCACGCCCACGCGGTGCTCTGTGGCCAGCGACTGCAGCAGCGCCAGGCTGGCTGGGTTCTTGAGCGAGTCCACCGCCACGGCCAGGCTGTTGAGCCCCTCAGCCGACAGCGCAATCTGCATGGCGTCAAACACCGCCGTGTTGCCAGCCTGCCAGTGCGCGCGGTAGTACGCCAGCAGGACCACCGGGGCGCCAGCATGCCAAGGCAATGCGGCCACTGCGCCGTGGGGCGGCACCAGCAGCGCGGGAGGCAGCACGGCAGGCGCTGCGGGTCTCTCGCCGACACCAAACGCGGCATGGCCAATCAGGTCGAAGAAGCTGCGCGCGTTGTCCGGCCCGCCCTCGCGCAGGCAGCGCCACAGGTGGCGGCAGTCCTCATGCGCGGCGGTGCTGCGCAGCAACAGTTGCAGATCTTCGCTGGCATCGCCCGAAAACAGGGCCAGCCACTGGCCGCGTTGCTGCGCCAGTTCGCGTACCTGCTCCACCAAATAAGCCCAATCGCTGGCAGCGCCCAGGTGGTCGATGACCACCACGCGTGCGTGCTGGAGCACCTCGTCCACATACATGTCTGCCGAAGCAGGCTGGCGCAGCCACATCAGGTTGGCCAGGCGCACCGTGGGGAAGTCGTTGGACAGCGCACGCGCAGCGTCTGACAGCAAGGCCAGCGTGGTGTCCGCCGCACTCAGCACCACGATGTCCCCTCGCGTCTGCTCCACGCGCACCACGCCCTGACCTCCGTCTTCGACGTGGCCTCCGGGGCGGGTGGAGAGCAGATGCATGGTGGGCGGTTCTCTGGTTACGCTGCGACGGGCGCAGCCAGCGCGGCGTTCAGCTCGGCCTGCAGCGCCGGGCCATTGAGTTCGGAGCCAATCAGCACTAGGCGCGACTGGCGTGCTTCGCCGTTGGCCCAAGCGCGGTCAAAGTAACTGTCAAGACGCGTGCCCACGCCCTGTACCACCAGGCGCATGGCCGCACCGGGCAAGGCCACAAAGCCCTTGGCGCGGTAGATCTCATGGCGCCCCACCAAATCCCTCAAGGCAACCAGCAGGCCGTCGCGGCTGGGCACATCCAGCGTCACCTGCACGGAGTCAAAGGCATCGTGGTCGTGGTCTTCTTCCTCATCGTGGTGGGTTTTGCGACTGTCGATCTGGTCTTCCACCGCGCGCTCCAGGCCCAGCAGCAGGTCGATGGCAATGCGGCCATGCTGACCATGCACCAGCTTCACGCCCGGCTGGGTCTCCTTGCGAATAGCCGCTTCGACCTCCACCAATTGGGCGGACGTCACGCCATCGGTCTTGTGCACGATCACCAGGTCGGCCGTGGCCAACTGGTCTTCAAACAGTTCGTGCAGCGGGGAATCGTGGTCCAGGTTCTCGTCAGCACGGCGCTGGGCGTCCACGGCCAAGGGGTCATCGGCAAAGTCGCCGGCGGCCACCGCGGGCGCATCCACCACGGTCACCACGGCATCCACAGTAAAGGTGTTGCGCAGCGCCGGCCACTGAAAGGCCTGCACCAACGGTTTGGGCAGCGCGAGGCCCGAGGTCTCGATGATCAAGTGGTCGATCTGGTCGCGGCGCTTGGCCAACTGCTCCATCACGGGGGCAAATTCTTCCTGCACGGTGCAGCACAGGCAGCCGTTGGCCAGTTCGTACAGCTGGCCGTTTTCTTCACCGTTCTCATCACAGCCAATGCCGCAGCCACGCAGCATTTCACCATCAATGCCAAGTTCGCCGAACTCGTTGACGATGACGGCAATGCGGCGACCTTGGGCGTTGGCCAGCAGCTCGCGCAAGAGCGTTGTCTTGCCGCTGCCGAGGAAGCCGGTGACGATGGTGGCGGGGATTTTTCGGGTTTGCATAGATTTTTCTCGGATAAGGATTAACGGGGCGGCAAGGCCTTGAGACAGTCCACCAGCATCTGGGCGGCCTCGCCAAGGCGGGGGCCGGGGCGCGACAGCAGGTCCATGCGATCCGCGTCCAGCAGACACAGCTGCTGCTGACGCACTGCGGGCAAGGTGCTCCAGCCGGGACGGTCGGCAAGATTGGCCAGCGTGGCGCGCGGGCCAATGATCAAGTCGGGCGGGCGGCGCAGCAGCAGTTCGGGGTTGATCTTGGGGAACAGGCCCAGCTCGCCACCCACCACGTTCACCAGGCCCAGGCGGGCCACGGTTTCACCAATGAAACTTTTCTCGCTGGCAGCGGTGGGTGCGGGCCCCACCTCCACATACACGGTGCGCCCGCGCAAGGCGGCGGGCAAACGTGTTGCAGCAGCATCCATCTCGGCGTCCAGGCGCGCCACCAACTCGGCTGCACGCAGCGGTTCCCCCAAAGTCTCGCCCAGCTTGAACAGCATGCGCTTCAAATCTGCATGGGTACGGGCATCCAAGGTCAGCACCGGCACGCCCAGCGCCTGCAGCCGCTCTGCGGCCCGGCTGCGCGGCCCCAGCAAAACCATCTGCGGCCGCAGGGTCACAATGCGCTCAATCTGCGCATCCTCCAGCCCCCCCACTTTGGGCAAGCTCTGCACGCTGCCAGGCCAACTGGAATGTCGGTCCGTCCCTACAAGCTGGGCGCAGCGGCCCAGCGCACACACCGCCTCCGTCAAAGAGGGCGACAGCGTGACGATACGCGATACAGGCTGTACCGTAGGCACACCCTGCGCAGCGGCCAGGCCTGACAGAAGCCCGATGGCGACGAACGGGGACACGCTGGGCAGCCTGCGCCAGGCGACGCTGGCGCTGCCCGTTACGAATCGCAAGGTGGCGACCGACATCTCAGTCTTCGATGCCGCGTTGGGCAGGCACCCCTGCATTGAAGTGGTGCTTGACCAGCGTCATCTCGGTCACCGTGTCCGCCAGATCCACCAGCTCGACCGGTGCATTGCGGCCGGTCAGCACCACATGCACATGCGCCGGGCGCTCGCGCAGGCAGCGGAGGATGGTGTCCAGCGGAATCCAGCCATAGCGCAGCGGGTACATGATTTCGTCCAGCACCACCATGAAGTGCTCACCGGCACGAATCGTGGCCTCCGCCTTGGCCCAGCCGTCCAGCGCCAGCTGGGCCGAGTGGTCCAGGTCCTTGCTCTTCCAGCTGAAGCCATCACCCAGGCCCTCGATGGGAATGCCCAATTGCTCGAATAAGCGGTGTTCGCCAAAGCGCGCGCTGGGCACCTTCATGAATTGGTAGACCTTGACGGCCTTGCCGCGCCCATGCGCGCGCAATGCGATCCCGAATGCGGCGGTGCTTTTGCCTTTGCCATTTCCGGTATGTATGAGCACCAGGCCGCGACGCTCGGCCGTGGGAATAACGCGCTCGTATTCGACGGGAGGGGTTTCAATTTCCACGGTGCGGTCCTATCAGGCGGCGCTGTACAGGCGCTGCTCAACCAACACACTGCCTTTGAGGCGATGTAAGGCCTTGGCCGCGGCGAGCACGCCTAGGTCCACCAGGGGCTCCAGCAGTACCACAGTCATGTAGGCAGCACCAAAACTTCCAATCTGGGCAAAGTTCTCTGCATTGAAGCCATGGCCATACAAAGCCCAAAAACTCACCCACGCGACGATGCCGCCCTGGTAGGCCACGGACAGCTTGAATGCCTGCTGATAGCTGATATCCACGTAGGCCATGCTCTCGGGAACAATGCGGCGCGCCAGCGCATGGGTGGCAAACAATGGCACCAGCAAGGTGGTGACATTCATGCCGTATTGCGGCAAGTCCTGCTGCGCAAAAAACAGGCTCTGGATGGCCAAACCACCCGCAAGCCCAAAGGCGGCAGGCGCCACACCAAACACCAGCAACAAGGTGGTGCCCAGAATCAAATGCACTTCGGATACGCCCACCGGGTGGTGCGGCAGCAACTCGAAGAAAGAAAACACCAGAGCGACGCACAGCAGGCTGCGCAACAACAGAGACAGGACGCCATCCTTCTTGACCGCATCCACGGCCAGTTTGCTTGCGTACACAGCGGCGGCAGTGCCGGTGGCGTAGCTCAGGAAAATTTTGGTTCCATCCACCAGTCCAGGTTCGATATGCATGGTCTAACTCCTTGTGAATGAAAAATATGAACAACTAACAAAAAAGCAATGGCGCGAGGTATTTTCAGCGAGGTATTTTCAGTTCGATACCTCTCTTACGCATGGCCGGTAGCGCGACCCACTGCCCGTCAATGGCGTGGATGGCGATGCGGTAGTCAAACACATCCACCAAGGCTGCGTGGGTGCTGGCATCGTCACTGGCTCCATGGTGGGTCACCCGCCCTTGCGCCATCACCACCACCTGGTCGGCATGCAGGGCCATGCTGATTTCGTGCAGCACGCTGACCACCGTGGTGCCCTGCGCCACCAGGGCGCGCACCACGTCCAGCCAGTCGGCCTGGTGCGGCGGGTCCAGGTTGGCCAGGGGCTCGTCCATCAGCAGCACCTGGGCTTGCACGGCCAGCGCGCGGGCCAGCAGCACCCGCTGGCGCTCGCCGCCGCTCAGGTGGCCCAGCGGGCGGCAGCGCCAGTCCCAAGCCTGGGTGGCGCGCAGGGCTTGCTCCACGGCGGCATGGTCCGCGGCACTGGCCGGGGCCAGCCAGGCCTGGTGCGGCAGGCGGCCCAGCAGGGCCACATCCCACACGGTCAAATCGTCGGCAGAGGTTTCGTTCTGGCCCAGCCAGGCCAGCTGGCGGGCGCGCTCGCGCTGCGGCAAGGCCCGCAGGGGTTTGCCAAACAATGACACCGTGCCGCTGTGGGGTAGCACACCGGCAAGACACCGCAGCAAAGTGGACTTGCCCGCGCCGTTGGGGCCGACGATGCTGGTCCATTGGCCTGCGGCAATGTCCAGCGACACGCCGTGCAGCACCTGCTGCTTTGCGATGCCATTTCCGAGGCTGGCGCTGATGGAATCTGCGCGGATAGCTATATTTTTCATAGCATCTTTCTGGCTCATGCGGCACCTCCGCTGTGCCGGCCGCCCCGGTGCATCAGCCACAGCAGGTAGCCGCCGCCCAGCACCGCCGTCAGCACGCCCACGGGCAACTCCTGCGGTGCGAGCACGCCGCGCGCCAGGGTGTCCGCCCCCATGAGCAACACGCCGCCTACCAAGCTGGAAAGCAGCATGAGGTGCGCGTGCGTGGTCTTAACCACCGAGCGCACCAGGTGCGGCGCGGCCAAGCCCACAAAGGCAATCAGCCCGGTTTGCGCCACGGCCGTGCCGGTGGCCAGCGCCAGCACCGCCACCAAAGCTGCGCGCATGGGTGCGACCGGCAAGCCCAGGCTGAGTGCCGTCGCGTCGCCCAAACTCAAGCCATCGAGCACCCGCGCCAGCAGCCACGCGGCCAACACACACACCAACCAGACGCCCGCCATGAGGCTGAACGAGGTCCAGCCCACAAAGGCGGTCGACCCCAGCATGAAAGCCTGCATGGCCTGCAGCGAGTCGGGGGTGAAGAGCAGCACCAGGTGCGTGGTGGCGCCCAGCACCACGCCAACCACCACCCCCGCGAGCAACAGGCGCAAGGTGTGACCCACACCACGGCTTAGCAACAGGGTCAGCAACACGGCCGCTACAGCACCCACAAAGGCCGCCCCGGTCAAGCCGATGCGCACCCACACGCCGCTGGAAAACACGCTGACTGCGACTGCACCGTTCATCATGCTGCCGGCGCTGCCACCACCCAACATGCCGGCCCCGCCACCTAGCGCGGCGAGTGCCAACGCAACGCCCAGCGAGGCGCCCGAGGCGCTGCCCAGCAGATACGGATCCGCCAGCGGGTTGCGAAACAGGCCTTGCGCCACGGCTCCCGCAAGCCCCAACAAGGCACCGGCCGCCCAGGCACCCGCTGTGCGCGGCAAGCGGATCTGCCAGACGATTTGCTGCGCCATGGCGGTCTGAGCAGGGTCTTGCTCGGGGTGCAGCAAAGGGGTCAGCAGGTTCTCGAACCCCGTGCTGCCCACGCACACACCCACCGCCAGCAGCACCAGTGCCGCCAGCACGCCAGCCAGAGCCAACCAGCGTACCCAAGGGTTGATCACGGCTTGCCTCCGCTGGCAGGTGACTTGACTTCCAGACACTTGGCCATGATGCGCGCGGCCTCTGCCATGCGCGGGCCGGGGCGCACCAGCACATTGGCTTCGTCGGTGGGGAAAATACAAACGCGGTTTTCACGCAGCGCGCGAATGCTTTGCCAGCCCGGCCGGGCCATCAGGGCGCCGGCGCTGCGCTGGCCGATCAAGATCACATCCGGGTTGGCCCGCACGATGAATTCGGGGTTGAGCTTGGGGAAGGGGCCCAGCTTGGCAGGCACGATGTTTTTGGCACCCAGCCGGGTCAGCGTTTCCCCTATGAAGGATGACTCACCCGCCGCATATGGCCCTTCGTTCACCTCAAAGTACACCTTGGCGCCGCGCGCTTTGGCCGGCAGCGACTGTGCAGCCGCCGACACGCCCGCATCAATCGCGCGCCAGATGCGCTGGGCGTCCGGCACCTCCAGCAACTGGCCGAGCTTGAGCATCACGCGCTGCACATCCGCATGGGTTTTGGGCTCCAGTGCAAAGACCTTGATGCCCAGCGACTCCAGCCGTTCGCCCGCGCGCGACGACTTGGCCATGAGCACCACGTCAGGTTTGAGCGCGACGATCATTTCGATGTTCGGGTCCAAGCCGCCGCCCACCTGGGGCAGCTTTTGCAGGCTGGCCGGGTAGGTGGAATACCGGTCCACGCCCACGATGCGCGGGCAGTGACCCAGCTCACACACGGTCTCTGCCAACGAGGGCAACAGGCTGACGATGCGCTGGGGGGCGGCTGGCAGCGTGAGGGTGACACCTCGGTCGTCGGTGACTTGCAGGGCTTGGGCTGCTTGAGGAACCATGCATACCAACGCAAGCACCGTCGTCAGGCGAGGCACCCATACGTTTTGCTGCGCGGGCTCCTCCTTTACCTCCGCAAAACGCATGGGCGCCCCGCCTTGCCGCCAACGTTTCAGCAGGCGCAGTGTCCAAGGGTTTTGCGGAGGTAAAGGAGGAGCCCGCAACGCGGGCGGGGGACACGCAGCAAAGCCCTTGGGCACTGCGCCTGCGGCCCGCCCACCAAGGTGCCGAGAGATACCTGAGAGCCAAAACATCATGGGGCACCCTTCAAATAAAGAGGCAGCCCAGCCGCCATCAAGGTCACGCGCTCACACACCGCGGCCACATCCTGGTTCAAACGCCCCAGCGCATCCACAAAGGCGCGCACCTCGCGCCCCATGGGAATCACACCCAGACCAATCTCGTTGCCCACCAGCACCACCGGGCCCGCAGACTCTTGAATTGCTATCAAAAGAGAAGCTATTCGCGCAGAATCCATGGGGGCTACAGCACTATTTGATGCATTTTCTGCAGGCATTAGCAGGTTGGTCAGCCACAGCGTCAGGCAATCCACCACCACCAGGGTGCGGGCATTGCTGTGCTGGCGGATGGCCTCGGCCAATGCAAAGGGTTCTTCCACCGTGCGCATGCCGGGCACACGCTCGGCGCGGTCAGCCTGGTGACGGGCAATGCGCTGGCGCATTTCCTCGTCCCACGGTTGGGCGGTAGCGATCAGCACGGCCTCATGGTCAGGCGCCGCATCCAGCCACTGCCGGGCCAACAGCTCGGCACGGCGCGACTTGCCGCTTTTCTGGCCGCCCAAGATCAGTTCGCTTTTGGCAATCGTCATGACACTCTTGCTCCAAACCGTCCTGCTTGGTCAGCGTCCATCCACTGCATGAACAGCGTATGCATCTTGCGCACACCATCTGTCAAAGCCGCAGGACCCGGTTGCAGGATGTCGGGCGACTTGATCTCGAACAGTTGCTGGTGGCGTACTGCGTTGACCACACCCCAGCCCTCACGCGCCGCCACGTTCTCAGGCCGAAATTTTTTGCCGCACCACGATCCCAGAATGATGTCGGGGTTGCGGCGGATGATCTCAGCGCCATCGGCAATGATCCGCTGCTTACCCATGCGCTGCAACGACAGCTCGGGAAAATAATCTTCCCCACCGGCAATGCCCATGAGCTCCGACACCCAGCGGATCGCGCTGATGTGCGGGTTGTCCCACTCTTCAAAAAACACTTTCGGCTTGCGCGCACCCGCAGCCACTTTGGCCGCCACCGCCGCCTGCATGGCCCGCAAATCGGCCTGCATGGCTGCAATGCGCTGGGCGCCCTGCTCTGCTTCACCCACCATGGCGGCCAGCTGGTAGAGCATGGAAAAAATCTCTGCCACGCTGCGCTGGTTGAAGATGGTGACCTGCACGCCGCGCTTGACCAGGTCTGAGGCGATGTCCGCCTGCAGGTCTGAAAAACCCAGCACGCAGTCAGGGCACAATTCCATGATCTTGTCGGTCTTGGCGCTCAAGAAAGCGCTGACCTTGGGCTTCTCCTCACGCGCGCGGCGCGGCCGCACGGTGTAGCCAGAAATACCCACGATGCGGTGCTCCTGCCCCAGCAGGTACAGCCACTCGGTGGTTTCCTCGGTAAGGCAGACGATGCGCTGCGGGCCGCGGTGGAAATGCAAAAGGTCCTGCGTCATAGAAGTGCCCCCTCTGGCGCCGTGAACAGCTCAACCACTGCGGCGGGGCAGGACGGAAACCAGGCATGGAAGTAGCTCGCCCGCACGGCGCCCTGCTGCCACACGGCCTCGCCAGCGTCTGGCAAAGGATCGTGGTCGGGTTTGGCGGTGCGGGTCGCGGCTTGTAGCGGGGTGCTGGTGGTGGAGTAATGAAATGTGTGGCCACGCAGAGTGCCGCTTGGCAGCTTGAGTTGCTGGGGACCCAGACCAGCCAAACGCTTCTGCATGGTGACTTCCCCCGGCAGCAAGCCCCACTGCGCGTGGCGGGCACCATCGGCGGTGACCAGGGTGTCAAACAAGGCCATCATGCCGCCGCATTCGGCCCATACGGGCTTACCGGCGGCAATATGCGCCGCCAGACTTTCACCCAAAGAGATGTTGTCCGCAATCGTCTGGGCATGCAGCTCCGGGTAGCCTCCGGGAATCCACAAGGCATCACAGGGCGGCAATTCAGCATCTTGGAGTGGCGAGAAAAACACCGGCTCTGCGCCCAGCGCACGCAGGGTGTCCAAGTTGGCAGCGTAGATGAAACAAAAGGCCGCGTCGCGAGCCACGGCAATACGTTTACCCGCCAAAGAAGGAAGGTGGGCATGTAGGCTGTTCTGCGCAGTGTACCGGAGCCGCCCGCATCGCGGGCTCCGCGGTGACACGGAGCAAAACAGCCTTTGCCCTCACACCCTCTTGCGCGCCGGCAACCCCAACGGGGGTAAACACCACCGCCCACCGCTGTAAATCCTCCAAGGTCATGCGTCCCAACTGCGTTTGCGCCAACGCATCCGCCGCAGCGTCCAGCCGCTCCATCGCATCGGTAACCTCACTCGCCACCGTCAGCCCCAAGTGCCGCTCCGGCAAGGTCATTGCGGCGTTGCGCATCACCGCACCCATGAAAGTGCTCCGGCTCCCGCACACTACCCTGCAACATGGCTGCATGGCGCTCGCTGGCCACCCGGTTGGCCAACACACCGGCCCACGGCAAACCAGGCCGGTAATGCTGCAGCCCATAGGCCAGTGCGCCAAAGGTGCCCGCCATGGCAGAGGCATCCACCACCGCCAACACCGGCAGGCCGAACTTCACCGCCAAATCGGCAGCACTCGGGTCCCCGTCAAACAGGCCCATCACACCTTCCACGATGATCAGGTCGGCCTCCTGCGCAGCGGCGTGCAAGCGGGCCCGGCAGTCCGCCTCCCCCGTCATCCACAAATCCATCTGGTACACCGGCGCGCCACTGGCCAGCGTGTGCCAGTACGGGTCCAGAAAATCCGGCCCACACTTGAACACCCGCACCTTGCGCCCCTGCCGCGTATGCAGCCGCGCCAACGCCGACGTGACGGTCGTCTTGCCCTGCCCGGAGGCGGGCGCAGCAATCAGAAGGGCAGGGCAGGTCGCAGCGGCCATGGAAGCTTTCATTGGGGTTGGTAGCGCAAGGTCATGTAGGCGGCCCGGCCCGGCTGGTTGTAGCCCAATGCGGTTTGGTAGAACTTGTCACCCAAGTTGATCACACGGCCTTCAACCGACCAGTCCTTGCGGATCTTTTTGGCCGCAAACACATCCAGCGTGGTGTAGCCGCCTAAAGACACGGTGTTGGTGGCATTGTCAAACGTGTCCGAGGTGGACAGCAGGGTTGCGCCCAGCGTCCAGTTGTCTACGGCGTAGCTCAGGGTTCCGCTGAGTTGCAGGTCAGGACGACGCACCAGCTTCTTCCCCGTCAACTGGTTGCGCGCGTCCAAAAAATCCAGCGCGGTGCGGTACGTCCATCGGCCACCCTCGCCTTGCAACGCAAGCGTCCATCCATCGAGATTGACATAGGGAATATTGCTGACGGTCGGCTCACGGGTAATGAAGCCCTGAATCCGGTTTTCATAGTGCACCAAACTCAGCAACTGGTTGCCGATCGCCAGGCTGGCGCCCACCTCGGCGTTTTCACCTCGTTCGGGCTGCGTTGTGGCGTTTCCCTGAAAGTTGGTGGGCACCGGGTCAAACCAATACAGGGTGTTAAAGCTGGGGACCTTGAAGCTGGTGCCGTACGCACCATGCACGCGCAAGTCGGGCGTTACCTTGTAACCATAGCCCACCAAACCCGTGGAGGCCGAGCCAAACTGGGTGTTGCGGTCGTGACGCGCATTGGCTTGCCAGCTGTGTGCGCCCGCGCTGCCAGACAGCCCCAAAAATGTCGATTGGGTGGTCCGGTCATTCACCGTGTAACGCTGGGTGCCATCCACCATTTCACGCAGGGCCTCCACACCTGCAAACACCTTGCCCACCGGTGTGGCCACTTCGTTCTGCCAACTCCACTGCTGCTGCTCGGTGTTGAAGCGGCTGGTGGAGGTGCTGGTCAGGTTGGTGGATTTGTCAGCACTGGTGCTCAACTCAAAACGGGACTTCCAGGCCGGGAAAATTTGCCCCGCCAACCCGATTTTGCGGATGGCACTGGTGGACTCGCCCCGCACGTCAAAGGGGTTGCGTCCACCGTCATAGTGGTTCACCCCGTCTGCTTGCACCAGCAAGCCTTCCAGACTCCAGCCTTCCGCAAACTGCCAGTTCACACTGCCTTGCACCGAATTTTGGGAATAACCATCGCGGTCGGCATTAAAGCCAGAGGTGTTGGTAGAACCCAGGCGGGGGTTGGTGGCAGAAAAGCCGCCCTCACTCTGGGTTTGCACACCCAAGGCATAGCGGAGTGTCTGCGTGCCCGCGCTGAAGCCCGTCGCAAGCTCAGCGCGGTCCCACTCGCCTGCGGTTAGGCTGGCGTAGGGGTGGAATCCTTCCCGGCCTTTGCGGGTGAATATCTGCACCACACCACCCACCGCGTCACTGCCATACAGCGCAGAAGCGGGTCCTTTCAATACCTCTATACGCTCAATCATCTCCAAGGGAATGCTGTCGAAGTTGGCTGTGCCCGAGGTAGAAGATCCATACCGCACACCGTCTATCAGCAGCAAAACATGGCGGTTTTCGGCGCCGCGGATAAAGATACTGGACGTCTTGCCCAGGCCACCGTTGGAGGATGTCTGCACACCCGCCGTGCGTGCCAGCACTTCAGACACAGAGCGCCCTACATTGCGGCGCAACTCTTCTTGGTCAATCACAGTCACATCGGACATGACCTCGTCTGCACGCATCTCGGTGCGTGTGGCAGTGACCACCACTTCTTGCAGTTGACGCACCTCTTGCGATTGCGCCCAGGACGAAATAACCAGGGACAAGCCCAAACCCAGCGCCAAGGATCGCGCTTTGGAAAACACAAAAGACATGAAATAAAAACCCGACTAGGAGCTCTCCCCGGCTTCCCCGCCAGGGCATGAGCGTCACGGAGTTGCGCCAGGCGCAGCTCCACCGTGTTGGCCGGTATCCGGGCTGGTGGAAACAACCTCCATCGTCTTCCCAAATGCGTGTTCAAAGCACTCAGTGACTGTGATGAAAGCGGTGTCGGGTGACACGTCCACTTACCGTTGCGGGGGCAGCGCAGGTTAGGTTCGCTGGTGCCAGCATCACCCTCCTGCTTCCCGTTGAACTGCGGCATGTGAACCACACCGCGAGCACCAACGGGCGGATTTTACGCTGCCCCAGCTTGCGCCCACCCTACAATGTGCGATCTATGTCGAACCAGACCCCCATCGACCAAATCGCCGAACGCGTGGAGCGCCTGCTGGTGCGCTACGAGGAGCTGCAGCGCACCAACGCCCTGTTGGCTTCGCAGGTAGAGACCCTGACCCATGAGCGCGACGGGCTCAAGTCCCGACTCAATGCTGCGCGTGCGCGGGTCGATGCGCTGCTGGAACGCCTGCCCGACGCCCTGGCCACGCACAAAGACGCACCATGAAACAACTCGAAGTTCAAATCATGGGGCAGAGCTACCTGCTGGGCTGCCCCGAAGGCGGTGATGCCCGCCTGCTGGAAGCCGTGGAGCGTGTGGACACCGCCATGTGCAAAATCCGCGATGCGGGCAAGGTGCGCGCCCGTGACCGCATCGCCGTACTGGCGGCATTGAACCTGGCCTTCGACCTGTCCGAACGCCCCACGGCTGCGACACCCGCGACCACGGAGACAGCGCCCGTTGCGGCCAGCCTGGCCAGCAATCCCGCCGGAGACGGCAGCCTGCTGCTGAACTCTTTGCTCGAACGCCTGGATGCCGCGCTTGGCGAAGACGGCCGGCTGCTCTGAAATCACCTTGACGCCTGCGTGCGTTCGCAGGCCGGCCTACAATAGAGCGGTCTGTGAAGCTGCCGGGCTTTATATTTCCTTGAACCAATGCTCATTGAGCCAGGGCTTGGAACATTGCCCAGCGAGCGTGATCATCTCGCGTTAGATGAACCCAATGTTGGTGCTGACCTCGCCCAACTGAACCCCGGTTCAGGATGCCGGTCCGGTGGCCTTCACAGGCACCTAACACTTCTCTACACCCCCGCATGACATTCGAACCTTTGCTCATTGGCGAGTTGGCTGCTTTGGGCTTGGCCACCGGTTTTATGGCGGGACTGCTGGGCATTGGTGGCGGCATGTTGATCGGCCCCTTTCTTACTCTGATTCTGTCGGCCCGCGGCATTCCAGCCGATCTGGCCGTCAAGATGGCCATTGCCACCTCCATGGCCACCATCATGTTCACCAGCATCTCCAGCGTGCGCGCCCACCACCAGCGCGGCGCCGTGCGCTGGGACTTGGTCAAGGGCCTGGCCCCTGGCATTGTGCTGGGCGGGGCGCTGGCCAGTCTGGGTGTTTTCGCCCTGCTCAAGGGCACCACGCTGGCACTTTTGTTTGCGGCATTCGTGGGCTACTCGGCCACACAAATGTTTCTGGACAAAAAACCCAAACCCAGTCGGCAAATGCCCGGCATTGCCGGGCAGACTGCCACTGGCAGCGTGATCGGGTTTCTGTCGGGGTTGGTAGGCGCTGGCGGAGGCTTTGTCAGTGTGCCGTTTATGGTGGCGTTCAACGTGCCCATCCTCAATGCCGTAGCCACCAGTGCGGCGCTGGGCTTTCCGATTGCCCTGGCCAATACTGCGGGTTATGTCTGGAGCGGCCAAGGCGTTGAGGGGTTGCCCGCTTGGTCGCTGGGTTATGTATGGCTGCCGGGCTTGCTGGTCATTGCCTGCTGCAGCGTGCTGACCGCCCCATTGGGTGCCCGCACCGCCCACCGCCTGCCGATTGCCAAACTCAAGCGCACCTTTGCCATGGTGCTGTACCTGCTGGCGGCCTACATGCTCTACAAGGGCCTGAGCGGCTAAAAGCCCAAGGCGCCAGGCAGTGGCGGCGGAGTGAGTCGCGCAGCCAGCGCCTCAAACTCAGCCGCCGGCAGCCCCGGTGAACACAGAAAACCCTGGAAGGAGGCGCACTGCAGTTCCCGCAGGTAGTCGCACTGGGCCTGAGTTTCCACCCCTTCCGCCACCACCGAAAGCTTGAGCGCGCGCGCCATCGCCACGGTAGCACCCACAATCGCCCGATCACTCTCGTCCTCGGGCAAGCCCATCACAAAGGTGCGGTCGATCTTGAGCTTGGAGATAGGGAATTTCTTCAGGTAGGCCAGGCTGGAGTAGCCGGTGCCAAAGTCATCAATCGCCAGGCTCACGCCCAAGCCCGCCAGCGCGTGCAGGCGGGCCAATGCCTCATTCGCGTCTTGCACAAGGATGGACTCGGTGAGCTCCAGCTCCAGCAGTGCCGGGTTGAGCTCGGCATCGGCAATACAGGAGGCGACGCGCTCCACAAAATCAGGCTGCTGAAACTGCAAAGCCGACACGTTGACCGACACCACCAGCGGCCGTCCGGCACGCTGCCAAGCCACAGCCTGGCGCACCGCCTCCTGCATGACCCAGCTGCCAATGGTGATGATGAAGCCCGACTCCTCAGCCAGTGGGATAAAGGTAGCAGGTGACACCACGCCCAGTTCCGGATCGGTCCATCGCACCAGAGCCTCGGCCCCCAGCAGGCGTCCGTCGTCCAACGCAACTTGCGGCTGGTAGTGCAGGCGGTACAGGCCCGACTCCATGGCACGGCGCATGGCGTGGTCCATCTTCATGCGCGAGAGCAGGTCCACATTCATCTGAGGCTGGTAGAAGCGGAAGTTGCCGCGACCCCGCTCCTTCACCCGGTACATGGCGGTGTCGGCGCACTTGATCAGGTCGTCCAGCGTGCGTCCATCAGCCGGGTACATGGCCACGCCAATGCTGCAGCCCAACGAAAAATTCATCCCGTCGACCTCGAACGATTGGGCCAGTGCATCCAGAATACGCCGTGCTGCGACTTCAGCACCCATGGCATCGGCATCTTGCAGAAAGGCCACGAACTCGTCGCCGCCCATGCGGCTGAGCGTGTCCACATCCCGCATGCAATGCAGGATGCGGTCCGACACTTCAATCAGCACACGGTCACCAAAGGCATGGCCCAGCGAATCGTTGATGTTTTTGAAACGGTCCAGGTCAATGAACAGAATGGCAAAGTGGCCACCACCTCGTTCTGCCAAACGCAGCGCAAACTCCACACGCTGACCTAGCAACAGGCGGTTTGGCAAACCGGTCAGTACGTCGCGGTAGGCCAGCTTTTCAATACGGCGCTGCGCCTCCAAGCGCTCCGTCATGTCCTTGAAAAAAACAACCGTATGGCTGAGCTGGCCCTGTGCATCGAGCAAAGCGACCCAGGACACCTCCACCGCAACTGCGGTGTTTGCCACCTTGCGCCAGACTTCACCCGCCCAGAATCCGCGGGCTAGCAGAGCCAGTTCGATCTCGGCAAACAGTTCGGACCGCTCGGGGTCGTGAAAAAACTGCCGTGCGGATGAACCCAGCAGTTGCCCGCTGGCATGCCCTGCCAAAGCAACACAGCGCGGATTGGCCTGCAACACGTCAAATGCAGCGTTGGTAATAAACACCGCTTCCGGGCTGGAGTCGAACACTTTGGCCGCCAAGCGCAGCTGCCCTTCCGACTGCATTTGTGCCGTGATGTCGCGAAAAGAATAGACCCGCCCACGCACCCGGTTGCGGCTGCGCTGGGGCACCGACCGGCGCTCCAGTGTTTTCCCATTGCGCAGGCGCAACAGGTCGACCTGTTCGGCCGATGCATCCGCCTCCAGGGCCAAAGCGGCACCCTGATAAGCCTCTTGGTCCAGCACCTGGCTTTGGAAGTACTCCATGACCTGCTCAGGCGTCTGGGCGGTGTGGAGTTCAATTGGCAACCCGCACATTTCCGCAAACCGCTGGTTGAAGTTGCGGATGCGCCCCTGCAGGTCCATGACCACAATTCCGTCGCCGGTTGATTCCAGCGTAGCGCTGAGTTCCGAGACCCGATGCTCCAGGGTTTCTTCTGCGGCTTTTTCGGCGCGCATGTCACGCAGGGCGACCAGATAACACGGCGTGTCAGGAGTCAGCCAGATTCGACTGACCTTGCGCTCCACCGCAATGGCATCACCGTCACCCGTGCGCAACAACGCATTGGAGTGAATGCTGTGGGCCAGACCTGCAGCCACGTCCTCCCAGAAAAACATGTCTTCGGGTGTGACGGCCAACGCAATGGCGGGCATGCCTACCAGCGTTTGCACTGGCAAACCCACAAGTTGCGCAGCTGCGGCATTGACAGCCGTGATTCGCAGAGTCTTGGGGTCTACCAACCAGATGGCGTCAAGCGTTGCGTCCAGCAGCTCTGCCAAACCCGCATCGCTCATGCCATCGGCGCAGGCGACTCGGGGTCTGGGGCCTGTTCAAAGAAATAACAGATGCGCTGGCGTGGGGCCAAGTAGTCCAGCGCTGAAGGCGGTAGATTGGCCGGCTTGAGGCTGCGCCGGATACCCAGCTGAGGAGCGTGCTCCAGGTCCAGAATCAAGGCTTCATGTTTGGGCACACTGGGCTCGTGCAAGATCACACGCGGCTTGAGCGGTCGGGCCGAGTTGACCGACACCACGATGGCGTAACGGTCATCGATCAGTTGCACCACCGAGCCTGGCGGATACACGCCCATCATCCGGATGTAGGCGCTCAGCGCAGCAGCATCAAAACGGGTTTTGAGCTGCGCGAATATCAGGGACAAGGCCTCGTGGGGCGTGAGTGCGGTTGCCGGGCGGCTGGGGTTGCAAAGGTTGTCGTAGCGGTTGACCAATGCCAGTATGCGACCTGCCACCGACATGGCATCGCCTTTGATGCGGGACGGGAAGCCGCTGCCGTCAGCCAACTCGTGGTGCTGTGCGAGCGCCAGCTGGGCACCGGGGCGCAACTCCATGGCCTTGGCCAGCAAAGCGCCCTGGGCCACATGCTCTTGGTAGGCGCGGTATTCCGCGGTGGAAAAATTTTCTTCGACCCAGCGCACGCGGTCGGGAATCTTGACCTTGCCAATGTCATGCAAAAAGGCTGCCATTCCCAGGTCATGCAACTCAGCCGCTTGCAGGCCCATGGCTTTGCCCAGCAACAGGGACACAATGGTCACATTGACCGGGTGCATGGACGATTTGTCACCTGCCGCCTCTGACAGCAAACGAATGGAGGCTTCGCCCTTGTCCAACAACTCCGACACATAGGTATTCACCATGGTCTGGCATTGTTCGGCCACCACCTTGGGCTGGGTCTGCACCTGGTCCACGACCTTGCGGTACAGCCTTACCGATTCGCCAAACCGCCGTTCACAGACCACCAAACTGCGGTCTTGGGCTGCAAGGGCCGCAGCCCGCAAGCGACGCTGTTCTTTTTCACGCAAGACAGCAAGTTGACGCTCATCCAGGGCTGCTGCTTGTGCATGGCCACGGGCCTGAGCTTGTTCCGCAGCGGGATCCGGATCACTTTTGGAGGGGATGCAACGAATGCGCGTTTGACCCAGGCTCTGCAAGGTCTCGATCTGCTTCTGCGAACTGATCTTGAAACTTCCCGTGGGGAAAGGATGGGACATCCAGCCCACATCCAATTCGATGTAAAGCCCAACGCGCAGCGCCCCTACATCTATCCAAACGGAATCTTCAATAGTCATATTTGGTTGCTTGCGATACGCCTCGTGTCTGTCAACTGTTCTGAGCATACCCCACGTATCTAGGGGAAAACGCTTCTTTGGCCAGCAGTTTCTGTATATCTGCAACAGTGCGTATCCAGATATGCCGTGCACAATGGAATTCAACACGGGCCGCAAACACAGGCCCACGTCCAGAGGGGTTCCCATGTCACCACGCTTCACGCCCAGCCCTGTGTGGTGCCTGCTGTACGCGCTGTGGATCGCGCCTGCACTGGCAGCCAGCGATGCCGACCTGGCCCAAAACCTCGACCGATACAGCACTTCCGAGCTCGAAGCTGCGTGTGCGCGTATGTCTTCCCGTAGCCATGTCAGCGGACTCACCGATGGCGCTTGGATGGCCCTGCCCTTTGGGGGGCGCACCTATTACTACCGATCAGCGTGTTACCAGGAGCTGGCTCGGCGCACAGGCAATGCCAGTTGGTGCACCCGGGTCGAAGAACGCAAAACCTTGTTCGGCGACGGCAGTGGCGTCTCACCCGCCCAATGTGAACGCCAGGTTGCGCAAGTACAAAGTGACCGTGCCGAGCAGCAAGCATCTGCGGCGCGCCATGCCGCTGCCGTGAAAGGGGCGTTTACTGTCCGCAATGTCACAGCGACTGAGCAAATGCAGGGCGATTGGCAGCTGCAGGTGGCCCTTGAAGGACGCCTTGCGGGGCGATACCAGTTGGAAGTGGCGCGATTGACGCCGAAGCGAGTCGTTCTTGTCAGTGAAGAATTGAAACTGGAACACGACACCCTGCAGCGTTGGCTTCTGCCGCGCCACGTCGTGCTGGGCCCGACCACACCGCCCATGATTGCACCACTCGCGGTCAGTTTGTCTTACCTTCCACCTGTGGACGACCGTATAGTTTTGGGTCCCCACCTGACCAGCATTTACAACCTCACGTTGTCGCTGCCCTGAGCGTCACACGGATCACCGCGCCATGCAAAAGGCCCGCACAGAGCGGGCCTTTTGGCACGTCCCCAGCCAGCGCCAGGGAATCAGGGAATCATCAGCCCATATGCAAACCACCGTTGACGGAGAAGTCTGCACCCGTGGCATACCCACCCTCGTCAGACGCCAGCCAGGCAATGATGGACGCGATCTCGGAGGGTTCGCCCAAACGCTTGACCGGCACGGTGGCCACAATCTTTGCCAGCACATCTTCACGGATCGCCTTCACCATGTCGGTGCCGATGTAGCCCGGGCTCACCGTGTTCACGGTGACGCCTTTGGTGGCCAACTCTTGTGCCAGCGCCATGGAGAAGCCGTGCATGCCGGCCTTGGCGGCCGAGTAGTTGGTCTGGCCAGCCTGCCCCTTCTCACCGTTGACCGATGAGATGTTGATGATGCGACCCCAACCCTTTTCCACCATGTCAGCCACCACTTGTTTGGTGACGTTGAACATGGAGTTCAGGTTGGTTTCGATCACCGCATCCCAGTCTTCGCGGCTCATCTTCAGGAACATGCGGTCGCGGGTAATGCCGGCGTTGTTCACCAGCACGTCAATGGTTCCGTGCTCAGCCTTGGTCTTGCCAAAGGCCTCCACTGTGGAGTCCCAGTCGCCCACATTGCCCACCGAGGCGAAGAAGGTGTAGCCCAGCGCTTTTTGTTCGGCCAGCCATTTGGCGTGGTCACGCGTAGGGCCGCAGCCGGCAATCACCTTGAACCCATCCTTGTGCAAGCGTTGGCAGATGGCGGTACCGATGCCACCCATGCCACCGGTGACGTACGCTACTTTTTGGCTCATTGTGTATCCTCTTTTTAAGTTAATTTGCTATCAAACAAGGAGCTGCTGACGCATATTCCATGAGCGCCAGCAGTCCATTTCATGCCTATCGCTCAACCGCGAGCGCAACTCCCATGCCGCCGCCAATACACAAGGAAGCCACGCCCTTCTTGGCCCCGCTGCGTTGCATTTCGTGCAGCAGCGTCACCAAGATGCGGGCACCGGACGCACCAATGGGGTGGCCGATGGCGATGGCGCCGCCGTTCACGTTCACCTTGGCGGGGTCAATATCCAGCAGCTTGTTTACTGCACAGGCTTGCGCTGCAAACGCTTCGTTGAGTTCAAACAGATCCACATCCTGTGCCTTCCAGCCGGCACGCGCCAGGGCGCGCTGGGTGGCGGACACGGGGCCCAGGCCCATCAGGGCAGGGTCCAGACCCGTGGTGCCAAAGCTTGCAATGCGGGCCAGGGGTGTCAGGCCCAAGGCGGCGGCCTTCTTGGCCGTCATCACCATCACACCGGCAGCGCCGTCGTTCAGGCCCGACGCATTGCCCGCCGTCACGCTGCCGGCCTTGTCAAACGCGGGGCGCAGGCCCGCCAGCGCTTCGGCATTGGTTTTTTTGTTGATGAATTCGTCGGTGTCAAACACGACCGGGTCGCCCTTGCGCTGGGGAATGGTGACCGCAGCAATCTCGGCCTTGAACTTGCCAGCCTCTTGTGCAGCAGCGGCCTTTTGCTGGCTGCCCAGCGCCAGCGCGTCCTGCTGTTCGCGGGTGATGCCCTGGGCCTTGGCCACGTTCTCGGCGGTGATGCCCATGTGGTACTGGTTGTAGACGTCCCAGAGACCGTCGGTGATCATGGTGTCTGCCATCTTCCAGTCGCCCATGCGCTGGCCGTCACGGCTGCCCAGCAGCACGTGGGGCGATGCACTCATGTTTTCCTGGCCACCGGCAATCACAATTTCGCTATCGCCCCAAGCCACGGCTTGGGCGGCCAGCATCACGGCCTTGAGGCCGGAGCCGCACACGGCGTTGATGGTCAGGGCAGGTGTCTCTTTGGCAAGGCCGGACTTGATGCCCGCCTGGCGCGCGGGGTTCTGGCCCACGCCTGCGGCCAGCACCTGGCCCAGGATCACTTCACCCACGGCATCCACGGGCAAGCCGCTGCGCTCCAACAGGCTCTTGATGACGATGCTGCCCAGCTCGGTGGCAGGGGTTTTGGCCAAAGAGCCGCCAAATTTTCCAACTGCAGTACGGGCTGCAGCAACGATGACGATATCTTCCATCAGGTGTCTCCTTCTCTCTCTTAGTAAATCAAAAAACCTCAAGCCTTGGCTTGGACATAACGACCAGGAGCCGCCTCTATGGCTTTGTACTTCCCTTTGCCATAACTCTTGGGTGCAGCAATTTGCTTGCCAGCATGGCCTTTGAGCCACTGCGACCAATCGGTCCACCAGCTGCCGGGGTGTTCGGTGGCACCCTCCAGCCACTGTGCGTGCGTCTTGGGCAACTTGCCGTCGGCGCGTATCCAATGGCTGCGTTTGTTTTTGGCAGGCGGATTGATGACACCCGCAATGTGACCCGATGCGCCCTGCACAAAGCGCTTTTTGCCGGGCAGGATTTGCGTGGAGGCGTACGCGCCACCGATGGGCACGATGTGGTCTTCCCGCGAGCCGTAGATGTAGACCGGAATGTCTACGGCACGCAGGTCCAGCTTCTCACCGCAGACGGTGAGCTTGCCGGGCTTGATGAGATTGTTTTCGAGGTAGGTGTTGCGCAAGTACCAGGCGTAATACGGACCAGGCAGGTTGGTGCTGTCGCTGTTCCAGTACAGCAAATCAAACGGGGGCGGAGTCTCACCCTTGAGGTAGTTGCCCACCACGTAGTTCCACACCAGGTCGTTAGGGCGCAAGAAGCTGAAGGTGCTGGCCAGGTCCTGGCCCTTCATCAGGCCGCCCTTGCCCAGCTCGCCTTCACGGTACTTGACCATGGCCTCGTCAATGAACACATCGAGGATGCCGGTATCCGAGAAGTCGAGGAAGGTGGTGAGGAAGGTGGCGCTGTCCACCGGCTTTTCACCACGCGCAGCGAGCACGCCCAGCGCGGTACCCAGCATGGTGCCGCCCACACAAAAGCCCAGAGCGTTGATGGTCGGCGAGCCGCTGATGTCCTGGGCTACACCAATAGCCTTGATGACAGCACCTTCGATGTAGTCATCCCAAGTTTTGTTCGCTAGCGTGGCATCAGGGTTACGCCAGCTCACCACGAACGTGCGGTGACCCTGCTCCACTGCGTAACGGATCAATGAATTTTCGGGCTGCAAGTCCAGGATATAGAACTTGTTGATACAGGGCGGCACTAGCAAAAACGGCTTCTGGTAGACCTTGGCCGTCAGCGGCTTGTATTCGATGAGCTGGAACAGCTCGTTCTCGAACACCACAGCGCCTTCGGTGGTGGCCACATTTTTCCCGACCTCGAACAGGCTTTCATCTGTCATGGACACATGGCCCTGCTGGAGGTCATGCACCAAGTTTTTCAGGCCCTTGGCAATGCTCTCACCCTTGGTCTCGATGGCTTTTTTCTGTGCCTCGGCGTTGAAAGCCAAAAAGTTGCTCGGCGCGGCAGCGGCCATCCACTGCTCTACCGCAAACCGGATGCGGCTCTTGGTCTTGGCGTCTGCGTCGACGGCCTCGGCAAGACCCATGAGGGTGCGGGCGTTGAGCAGGTACACCGCGGCGGCATAGGCGGCCATGGGGTTGTCACCCCAAGCGGGCGCGGCAAAGCGGCGGTCGTTGCTGGCCGGGGTTTGGGTGGGGTGGTTCAAGCCCTGGCTGAACAGGCCCATGGCCTCTTGCAGGTACTGCTGCTGCAAAGCCTGCAGTTTTTCGGGAGCGAAGTGGATTTCGGGTGGTTTCTCCGCCATGGCGGGGAAACCCGCCCCGGCCGATCCCAGGTCCATGCCCTGAAAGGATTCGAGGGCTTTGGACCAGCTCTGGGTGAAAGCCTGCTGAAATTGTTGCGTTGCCTGGGCCAAAAAGTCGGAATTGGGTTGGGTCACGCCATCACCTTGGATATTAGTGTGTCTAGTCTAACGCCCAAGTATGGCAGTCCGAGACCTGCGTTATCCTGACTTACACCAAGAGAAACCCTATGTACATCATTCCCATCGCATGGCTCTATGTAGCCCTCATGATGAGTGTGGCCGAAGCCACCAACTCCAATGGCACCGTGCTGGGCGCCATCGTCACCTTTGTCTTGTATGGACTGCTGCCCATCGCCTTGATGCTCTATTTCATGGGCACACCCGGGCGCAAACGCAAAATCCGGGCAAAGGAAATGGCAGAACGCGAAGCAGCCATTGCGGCCCATGCTGCCGCTGCGGCTTCCGACCCCAAGGACTCAGCCCAGCCAGATGCAGGCAGCCAGGCGCCCGCTGACCCGGTCACGCCGGTGGGAAAAGAACCGTGACGGATTGCTGACGGTGCACCATGGCGTGCTGCCGTCATTGCCATAAACCGCCGTGATGCCCGCAGCCTGCAGGCGTTGTCGCGCCAGAGCAGGCAGGTTGGCCCACCATTTGCCGGGACTGGCCGGCACAAAACAATCCCCTGCGGCGGGCATGTTCTCTGCAAACGCTTGGCGCACGTCATCCCCCACCTCAAACGCCGTGGGGCCTATGCAAGGGCCCAGCCATGCTATGATTTCAGGAGCTGCTTGTGCACTATCCACGGGCCCCAAAGCCCGATTTCCCTCATGAATGGCGGCCAGCGTAGTCTCCACCACGCCGACGCCGCCCTGCCCGGCCAAGCCGCGCCACCCCGCGTGGGCGGCAGCGACCCAGGTGCCACTGGCGTCGCACAGCAGAATGGGCAGACAGTCCGCCACCATGATGGTGCAGGCTACGCCGGGCTGGGTGGCCAAGCAGGCGTCGGCCAGGGTGCCATCGGATGTATCGGGCGCCAGCGTCTGCACCTGCGTGCCATGCACCTGCTCCAGAAACACGGGGCGCACACCCAGCGCGTGCTGGAGCAGCGCACGGTTGGCCAGCACAGCCTCAAGTTCGTCGCCCACATGGGTGCCCAGGTTCAGCAGGTCGTAGGGCAGGCGGGATTGGCCGCCGCTGCGCGTGGTGCACAGGGCTTTCACCTGGGCGGGGGCGGGCCAGTTGGGCACCAGCCAGTCTGGGGGTTGGTGTAGGTTTTTGTCATTCATGGGGTGAAGTCCGGGCAGCGGCTGGGCTGGGCCGTGTCAAACGCGGGCAGCGCCATACAGGCGTCAAACGCCGCCATCGTCAGCGGCAAGCCATCCAGATCGGTGTCAAAACGCCGGGCGTTGAAAATTTGTGGCACCAGCAGGCAGTCGGCCAAGGTGGGCAAGTCGCCGTAACAAAAGGCGCTGGAGCGCAGCCCCGAGGCCTCCAGCCGGTACAACTGGCGCTCAAACGCGAGCAGCCCCTGGCGCACCCAGTGGCGGTACCAGGTGTTCTTTTCCTCCTCCGTGCATTGCAGCGTATGGCTAAGGTACTTAAGCACGCGCAGGTTGTTGAGCGGGTGGATCTCGCACGCAATGGTTTGCGCCAGTGCCCGCACCTGGGCTCGGCCCAGCGCGCTGGCCGGCAGCAGCGGCGGCGCGGGGCGGGTTTCGTCCAAATATTCGATGATGGCCATGGACTGGGTCAGTGTGTGGCCGTCCACCTCCAGCACGGGCACCAGGCCGTCGGCTGACAATGCGCGGTGCCCCTCCTGCAACTGCTCGCCACGCACCAGGTGCACGGGCAGGTAGTCAAACGGCAGCCCTTTGAGGTTCAGCGCGATACGCACCCGGAACGAGGCGGATGATCGGCAGTAGTTGTACAGCTTCATGCCCGCGAGGATAAACCCGAAGCCGTTACCATTGGAGACCCTCCCACTGACATTCCCACGCCTGGAGCCCCCATGATTCTGGAACTTGCCGACATCCGTATCCACCCCGGCCAGAACGCCGCCTTTGACGAAGCCATTGCCCGCGGCCTGCGCGACGTCATCTCCCAGGCCAAGGGCTTCCAGGGTTACAAGGTGAACCGGGGGCTAGAGAGCCCCGAGCGTTACATCCTGCAAATCTTCTGGGCCACGCTGGAAGACCACACCGTGGGTTTCCGCGAGGGCCCGCTGTTCCCGCAGTGGCGCGCCATTGTGGGCCCCTTCTTTGCGAGCCCACCCGTGGTAGAGCACTTTGACCTGGTGGTGAAGTCGGCCTGAGGGAGTTACGCGCCATGAGCTTTGTAGTCACGCCCCCCGCCATTCCCTCCATCCCCGTGGTGGGTGAATCGGCCCGCTTTCCTATCCACCGCATGTACTGCGTGGGTCGCAACTACGAAGAGCACGCCAAGGAAATGGGCCACACCGGCCGCGAGGCACCCTTCTTCTTCATGAAGCCGGCCGACGCCGCGCTGGTGGCCGAAGCCGGCCAGACCGTGGACATGCCCTACCCCACGCTGACCAGCAACCTGCACCACGAGGTGGAGCTGGTGGTGGCCATTGGCAAAGGTGGCGCCCACATTGCCGCGGCCGACGCCCACCGGCACATTTACGGCTATGCCGTGGGCCTGGACATGACGCGCCGCGACCTGCAAAACGAGATGAAGAAACAAGGCCGCCCTTGGTGCATCGGCAAAGGCTTTGACTTCTCCGCGCCCATTGGCCCCATCACCCCCGCGGGCCAGGTGCCGGCCATCCATAGCGCGACCATTGCGCTGCAGGTGAATGGCCAGGACCGCCAGCGCAGCAACATCGCCAAGCTGATCTGGAACATTGCCGAGACCATCGAGCAACTGTCCGCCGCCTGGACGCTGCAACCCGGCGACCTGATCTTCACTGGCACCCCCGAAGGTGTGGGCGCCGTGGTGCATGGTGACGTGTTGCTGGCCCGCGTGGAGGGCCTGCAGCCCCTGCGCGTGCAGTTGGTCTGATTGCCCATGCTGCGCGCCCCCATTCGCCATTGCAAACAATGCGGCACCGCCGTGGTCTACCGCGTGCCCGATGACGGTGACACCAAGGAACGTGCCGTCTGCCCGGCCTGCGGCACCATCCACTACGAGAACCCACTAAATGTAGTGGGCACCGTGCCGCACTGGGGCGACCAAGTACTGCTGTGCAAACGCAATATCGAGCCACGTTTTGGCAAATGGACGCTGCCCGCTGGGTTTATGGAGCTCAACGAGACTACAGCCGAAGGTGCGGCGCGGGAAACCGATGAAGAGGCCGGCGCCCAGTTTGAGCTGGAAGGCCTGTTCACCCTGCTGAACGTGGCGCGTGTAGGCCAAGTGCACCTGTTTTACCGAGCCCGCCTGACCAGCGACCAATTCAACCCCGGCACCGAGACCATTGAGGCGCGACTGTTTACCGAGGACGAAATTCCTTGGGACGAAATTGCCTTTCGCACCGTCAAAGAAACGCTGGAGCACTACTTTGCCGACCGACGCAGCGGCCAGTACGGCATCCACACCATAGACATTGTCTAGCCCCATGCTGCCCTGTTTTGTCATGTTGGACCTGGAGACGACCGGGGGCAGCGCGGTACATGACCGCATCACCGAAATTGCCGCGGTGCGGGTGGAGAATGGCGTGGAGGTGGCGCGCTGGAGCACATTGGTGAACCCTGAGGTCTCCATCCCTTCGTTCATCCAGAGCCTCACCGGCATCACCAACGACATGGTGGAAGACGCACCCACCTTTGCCCAGGTGGCGCCCCGGTTGCTGGAGCTATTGGACGGCGCGGTGTTCGTGGCCCACAACGTACGGTTTGACCACGGGTTTGTGGTGAACGAGCTGGCCCGGCTGGAGAAGCCGCTCAATATCAAGACACTCTGCACCGTGCGCCTGTCGCGCAAGCTGTACCCGCAGCACAAGGGGCATGGGCTGGATGCCATCATGCAGCGCCACGGCCTGCACACCCAGGCCCGCCACCGCGCCATGGGCGATGTGGACGTGGTCTTGCAATGGCTGCAGCTGGCCCAAGCCGAGCTGGGCGCTGAGGTGCTGCAGCGCGAGGCCAAGGCCTTATTGCAAGGCAGCGCCAGCTTGCCGCCTCTGCTGGAAACTCCGATGGAGGACATTCCCGATACCCCTGGGGTGTACTTGTTCTACGGCGAAGGCAGCATTCCGCTCTACGTGGGTAAAAGCGTAAACATGCGCACCCGCGTGTTGTCGCATTTCCAGAGTGCTTGCAAAGTCGCACGCGAGATGCGCATCCTGCAAGAAATCCGCCGGGTGGAATGGCGCGAGACTGCCGGTGAATTGGGTGCGCTGTTGCTGGAGTCGCGCTTGGTCAAAGAGTTGCAACCTCTGCACAACCGCCAGTTGCGCAAAGAGCGCCAACTCAGCGCCTGGATGCTGCACGACAACCCCAACGCACGCCCGTTGGTGCAACTGGTGCGCATGGACGAGGTGGACGCCGCGGCCATGGGGCAGCTTTACGGCGTGTACCGCTCCAAACGGCAAGCCATGGACGCCCTCCGTTTGCTGGTCGAAACCCACCAGCTGTGCCCCCAGGCGCTCGGGCTGGAGTCGGGCAAGGGCGCCTGTTTTTCCCACCAAATTGGTAAATGCAAAGGCGTGTGTGCGGGCCACGAGCCTGTCGCCCTGCACCGCGTGCGCCTGGAAATGGCCATGGCACAGCATCGCCTGCAGGCTTGGCCGCACCCAGGGCGCGTGGGCGTGCGTGAGCACCACGCACCGACCGGGCGCACCGACATCCATGTGTTTGACCGCTGGTGCCACATCGCCACCGTGCACGATGACGACGGTTTGGCCGATGTGCAGCAGAGCCGCCAGCAGGTGCTGGCTTTCGATCTGGACACCTACCGCCTTTTGGTGAAACGGTTGGCGCCCCCTTTGGGGCGTGAACGTGCGGTATTCCACTTGCCACAGGTGCAGCCATGACCCAAGCCGCCTCCGAGCCCCTGCGTGCTCAGCTGACGAATGCCATTGTGGATCTGGTGGTGCGGGTACCACCCAGCGACGAAGCGGCGCAAACGCAACCCGCCGTTCGGGCCCACGCCATTGCCCGCACAGCGGCACGCCGTGCCAGCCTGCTGGCTGGCTCGCTATCGCTACCGCCAGGGGTACTGGGCTGGGTGACCGTGCTGCCAGAAATGGTGGGTGTGTGGAAGCTGCAGGCCCAAATGGTGGCCGACATCGCCGCCGTCTACGGCCAGCACCACCGCCTGCGGCGCGAGCATCTGCTCTACTGCCTGTTCAAACAAATCTCAGCCCAGCTGTTTCGCGACCTGGCCGTACGCATGGGTGAACGCGTGGTGGTGCGACCCACCACACAAAAAGTACTTCAGGTGCTGGCACAGAAGCTGGGTGTCGCACTGGCTGGCGCTGCGCTGCGCAAAGGCGCTTCGCGTTTTGTGCCGCTGCTGGGCGCAGTCAGCGTGGGCGCCTATGCCTACTACGACACCTTGCAGGTTGCCAACAACGCGGTCGCCTTGTTTGAGGATAAAAAAGGTCTTTAGAACCCATGGATACTGCGCGAACAGCTATAAAAACAGGAGCAAAAAATGAACATTCTGCATGACCTTCAATGGGTGCTACCGCTGCGGTCGGCCACAGGCACGCAGCTGGCCATGGCTTTTTCCTGGCTCGGCTATGCCACCTTTCTGATGTTCTTCATGTCGATTGGCTACTGGGTGTGGAACAAGGAGCGTTTCTTTCGCCTGCTGGTAGTTGTGGCCAGCAACGCCCTGCTCAACGCCTATGCGAAAGACCTGTTTCAGGACCCGCGCCCGCCGCTGGAAATTCGCTTGGACGACCTGGTGGGTGCGAGCTACGGCCTGCCCAGTGGCCACGCCCAAATGGCCGTGGCCTTGTGGATGTGGCTGGCGTGGGAAGTGCGGAGAACCTGGGTCTGGTGGCTATGCAGCGCCATTGCGCTGGGCGTGATGTTCAGCCGCATGTACCTGGGCGTGCATGACCTGGAAGATGTGCTGGCGGGTGCCTTGCTGGGTGGCGCCAGCCTGCTGGTGTTTGCATGGGCGCAGCGCCAACCCAGCCCGCTGCAGCGCTCATTGCCTTTGCAGCTGGCAGCCATTGGGGGTGTCACGGTCTTGGCGCTGTTCACTTGGCCGGGCGGTCAGCCGCCAGATTACGTGCCCATGCTGGCAACCTGGCTGGCTGTGGCTACTGCATGCTTGCACTGGGACCGGGGGCACACGCAGTTTGCAGCACCCAGCGGCCCCACACGCACCATCACTGCGGCCCTGCTGGGGGCAGTGCTGTTTTGGGGTGAGCAAAAACTGCTCAAAACCCTGGGGCTGCAGTTGCAGTGGGAGCCCTCGCTGTGGGCGGCGACCAAGGGAGTGGTCAGCGGGGCGTTTGTGGCCCTGTGTGTTCCTTGGGTGTTGCGGTCCGTGCGACTCTCGTCCGGCCGCAAAACACCCCCCCATCCCTGATATCCACCAATCACTTCCTGCACCGCTCCCCCGCGCACCATGGCCAAACTGTTTTTCCGCTACTCGGCAATGAATGCCGGCAAATCCACGTCACTGCTACAAATTGCCTACAACTACGAAGAGCAAGGACAGACTGTGCAGCTCTTCACCGCGGGCATTGATGACCGTAGCGGCCACGGCAGCATCGCGTCACGCCTGGGCATTCAACGCCAGGCCAGCGTGTTTGATGCCCACACCGACTTTTGGGCGCTGCTAAGCCCACACACGCAACTGGCCTGTGTGCTGATCGATGAATCGCAATTTTTGACTCCCACGCAGGTACGCCAGTTGCACCAAATTGCCCATACTGTGGACATACCCACCATTTGTTTTGGTCTGCGCTCCGACTTTCAAGGCAACCCATTCCCTGGGGCCGCTTACCTTCTGACACTCGCAGACGACATTGAAGAGATCAAGACTATTTGCGCCTGTGGCCGCAAAGCCACCATGAACATCCGCGTCGATGCCGAAGGCAAGCGGGTGCGCGAGGGCGAACAGGTGGAAATTGGCGGGAATGAGCGCTACCAGCAGGCCTGCGCGCGCTGCTTCTACCAGGAGCCAAGCGATGGAAAAATCTGACCTGTCCCCTCCCCCTTGGCCACAAGTTGGCGCGGGGCTCTGGACCCGGTGGTGGGGCTATCTTGTGCGCTGGCTGGTATTTGGTGTGGTGGTCAGCGTCTTTCAGCCGGTGGACGACGGCCTGGACGGGCTGTGGCAACGCCTCTCCGTTCGGTTGGCTTTGGGTATCGCATTTGGACTGGTCGCCGCCACGGTGTTCACCCTCGCAGAAAACACACTGAACGGTGCGCGGGTTCGATGGAAAACGTGGCTGTTGGTGTTGTTGACCTGGCTAAGCGTCAAGGCCTTGTTCGTCACAGCCATCGCTTTGGTCTAAGCGGGCCTCGAGCATGGGTGGCAAATAATCGTCCGAAACTCTTCCATGAAAAAAGCCTCCAAGCATTACTGCTTGAAGGCTTTTGACATATCTAATGGTCGGTGTGAAAGGATTCGAACCTTCGACCCCTTGCACCCCATGCAAGTGCGCTACCAGGCTGCGCCACACACCGATCGAGCCTCAAATTATAACCTCTGTTTTTGGCGCTTTCAGGCCGCTTCGGCAAGAAGTTCGCGAATCTCAAACAATTCGCGCTTGAGTTGTACCAACTCCATCGCAGGCAAATCAGGTGCATCAGCCAATTGGCTGTCTTCAAAGTCGTCCAAGTCCATGTCGTCGACTTCAACCACTTCCAATCCGTCCAGCATGACCTCGCCATTGCGCTTCTTGTCGCGCTCGGTTTGCAAGAGCTCTTGCATTTTGTTGCGCGCTCCGCTGATGGTGAAGCCTTGGTCGTACAACAAATCACGGATCCGACGGATCATCAACACCTCGTGGTGCTGGTAGTAGCGGCGGTTGCCACGGCGCTTCATGGGCCGCAGCTGCGTGAACTCCTGCTCCCAATACCGTAGCACGTGAGGTTTGACGCCGCACAAATCTCCCACCTCACCGATGGTGAAATAGCGTTTGGCGGGAATGGGAGGGAGCGTTTTCTCCATTGAAATCAATGCTGTACGAGACAAAGCGCAGAGGTTACTCTAAGTTTTGCCTGCATGCAAAGACCATTTGGCAGCGAACTGCCAAATGGCTCACAGGTGTTGCTAAACGGCGCTGGCCGTTTTGCCTTCGTCCTGGATTTGCTCTTTGAGTTTGTGGCTGGCGTGAAAGGTCACCACACGGCGCGCCTGGATAGGAATCGCCTCCCCAGTGCGCGGGTTACGACCGGGTCGTGGTGCTTTGGTGCGGATCTGAAAGTTGCCAAAGCCAGAGATTTTCACATCGGTGCCATCCACCAGGCTCGCCGCAATCAGGTCGAAAAACGCGTCGATCATGTCCTTGGACTCGCGCTTGTTCAGCCCGATTTGCTCGAACAGCATGTCGGCCAGCTGGGCTTTCGTCAGCGCGGGCGTCTCCAGGCTTTCAACAGAAAAATCCATGGTGGCTAGAACCTTGTCTCGTGGATGGGTCAGGTTAGACGCGCTGGCGGGCACCGACGGCCGCGACCAATTGGTCCACCACGGCTTTCACCGACGCATCAATCTGTTCTTCGGTCAGCGTAGATTCATCACTATTCAACGTCAGGCGTACGGCCAAACTGCGGTCAGTGGCACCGTCTGATGCGACTGCGTCTTTCGCCAATTTGGGCCGGTACACATCAAACAGTTGTGCATCACGCAGCAGCCCCGCTGTAGGTGCCGCCCACACGGCAGCCATCATGGCGGCGTGGGTGATGTTGTCATCGACCACCACCGCGATGTCACGCTGTACAGCTTGGAACTTGGCCACCGGCTTGAACTCGGGAACAGGGCGGGCCAATACTGCATCCAGTGCCAGTTCAAACACCACAGGAGCAGTCGCAAGTTCATACGACTGGCGCCACTTGGGGTGCAATTCACCCACATGGCCAATCACCTTGCCATCCAGCAGCACCTGAGCGCAACGGCCTGGGTGCATGGCGGGATGGGTGCCGGGTGCAAATTCGGCTTTCAAAGGAGCCAGCAAGGCTTCCACATCGCCCTTGACATCGAAGAAATCAACGCCCTGCTCTTTGCGGCCCCACTGCAAGGCATCGGCGCTGCCACTCACCAAACCCGCGACGCGCATCGGCTGGTCAAATCCTTCTACGGTGCTGTCGGTGCTTTTGACCGAAGCATCGCGCAGGAACACGCGGCCCAGCTCGAACACGCGTACCCGTGGCGCCTTACGGGCAGCATTGAAGCGCAGCACCTGCAGCAGCGAGCCAATCAGTGAGGAACGCATCACGCTCATCTGGCTGGCAATCGGGTTCAGCAGCTTGATGGGGTTGGGGTTGCCGGCCAGCTCATGCTCCCAGCGCTCTTCCACAAAGCTGAAATTGATGGTTTCTTGGTAACCCAGGGCGGCCAGCGCACGGCGCACGGAAAAAGGACTGCGCTCGGCTTCTGCGCGAATCTTGGCCGTGATGGGCGCCAGCGGCGGTGTGTGCGGCAGGTTGTTGTAGCCCACCATACGCGCTACTTCTTCAATCAGGTCTTCTTCGATCTGCAGGTCGAAACGGTAAGACGGCGGCGTGACAGTGACCGTGCCCTCGCCCTCCGTCACAGGCAAGCCGAGACGCTTCAGGGCGTCCACGCACTGGGCCTGCGTCAGCGGCATGCCAATAACCTTGACGGCACGTGCAACACGCAAAGTAACTGGCGCCAGAGTCGGCACGTTTGACTTCTGGTCATCCACGGGGCCACAAGTGGTGGACGGCGTGCCGCAGATGTCGATGATCAACTGGGTGATGCGTTCGATGTGCTCCACGGTGAGTGCCGGGTCCACACCGCGCTCAAAGCGATGACCTGCATCGGTAGAGAAGTTGAAGCGGCGCGAGCGGCCAGCAATCGACTTGGGCCACCAAAAAGCGGCTTCGACATAGATATTCCTGGTGTCGTCCGACACGGCAGTGGCGTCACCGCCCATGAAGCCGGCCAGAGACTCTACCTGGGTATCGTCCGCAATCACGCCCACCTTATCGTCCACCGTGACGGTGTTCCCGTTGAGCAGCTTGAGCTGTTCGCCCGGCTTGCCCCAGCGCACATCCAGGCCACCATGGATCTTGTCCAAATCGAAGATGTGGGACGGACGGCCGAGTTCGAACATCACGTAGTTGGAAATGTCTACCAGCGGCGTCACGCTGCGCTGACCGCAACGGGCCAGGCGGTCAACCATCCACTGGGGTGTCTTGGCCTTGGTGTTGACGTTGCGCACCACGCGACCGGAGAAACGGCCACACAAATCAGGCGCGCTGATCTTGACTGCCACCTTGTCCTGGTTGGTCACGGCCACGGGCGCGATGGGCGCGGTGATCAGCGGCGCGCCGGTCAGCGCCGCCACTTCGCGGGCGACGCCAAAAACGCTCAGGTTGTGTGCCAAATTGGGCGTGAGCTTGAGGGTGAACAGCGTATCGTCCAGGTCTAGGTACTGGCGGATGTCTTGGCCCAACGGGGCATCCAGCGGCAGCTCCAGCAGACCGCCGTGGTCTTCAGAGAGCTTCAGCTCGCGGGCTGAGCACAGCATGCCCTGGCTTTCCACGCCACGCAGCTTGCCCACTTTGATCAAGAAGGGTTTGCCGTCTTCACCGGGCGGCAACTCGGCACCCACCAAGGCGCAGGGAATGCGAATGCCTACGCGGGCATTCGGCGCGCCACAGACGATGCTTAGCAGCTCGGGCTGTCCCACATCGACCTTGCAGACACGCAGGCGGTCGGCATTGGGGTGCTGCTCGGCTTCCCTGATCTCACCGACCACGATTTTGGTGAACGGCGGGGCCACAGGCTTGAGTTCTTCCACTTCCAGGCCTGCCATGGTGAGCGTTTCGGCCAGCTCGGCGGTGGAGATGGAAGGGTTGCAGAAAGTGCGCAGCCAGGATTCGGAAAATTGCATGGTCGATCGGGCGAGAAATGGGGGCGGTGAACGGATGAGGCGTACTTGTAGGCTTACTGGAACTGCGACAAGAAACGAATATCCCCGTCAAAGAACAGGCGCAAATCATTCACGCCATAGCGAAGCATGGTCAGGCGGTCGGGGCCCATGCCAAAGGCAAAACCGATGTACTTCTCAGGGTCCAGGCCCATGTTGCGGATCACATTGGGGTGCACCTGGCCGGAGCCGGCCACTTCCAGCCAACGGCCCGCCAAGGGGCCTGCCTGGAACTGGATGTCGATCTCGGCGCTGGGCTCAGTGAACGGGAAGAAACTGGGGCGAAAGCGCAGCACCAAATCATCCGACTCAAAAAAGGTACGGCAAAAATCGGTGAATACGAACTTCAGGTCTTTGAAGCTCACGTTCTCACCCACCCACAGGCCTTCGCACTGGTGGAACATGGGCGAATGCGTGGCGTCGCTGTCCACGCGGTAGGTGCGGCCGGGAGCGATGACACGGATTTCGGGCATGTCGCCGGAGAAGAGTCCATCAGAGGCGGCACCGGCCGCAGCGCGATGCGTTTTGACATGCTGCACCGCATAGCGGATCTGCATGGGGCTGGTGTGGGTGCGCAACAAATTGGGCGCAGTTTCCGAGCCGCCTTCTACATAAAAGGTGTCGTGCATGGAACGCGCTGGATGGTCTTCCGGCGTGTTGAGCGCGGTGAAGTTGAACCAGTCGGTTTCGATTTCAGGGCCTTGGGCCACTTCAAAGCCCATCGATCCAAAGATGGCTTCAATGCGCTCCAACGTCAGCGATACAGGGTGCAAGCCGCCCTGCCCGCGCTGGCGGCCTGGCAGAGTCACGTCCAGCGCCTCCGCCTGCAGCTGCGTTTGCAGTTCGGCATCAGCCAGCGCCTGGCGACGCTCGGTCAGCGCGGCTTCAATGGCCTGCTTGGCCACGTTAATGGCTGCACCGGTTGATTTCTTCTCTTCGACACTCAGGGCCGCCATGCCCTTCATCAGCTCGGTCATACGGCCGGACTTGCCCAGAAACAGGGCCTTGGCATTTTCCAGATCGGCGGGCGTCACGGCCTGCGCGAAAGCGGCTTTGGCGGTGTCAACGATGGCGTTCAACTCGGTCATAAATTCTTGTGTGACTTTGGATGTCGTTGGAAATGGCGCTGGGCCACTTCAAGAAAAAGGGCTAGTGCTTTTTCAAGCGCTAGCCCTTGTTTCTGGTGCGCAGAACGCTACAAAATCAGTAGCACTCCGCCGCGAACTCAAGCAGCCAGTTTGGCTTTCACTTGCTCCACGATGCCAGCAAAAGCAGCCATGTCATGGATCGCGATATCGGACAGAACCTTACGGTCGATCTCAATGTTCGCTTTCTTCAGACCATTGGCAAACTGGCTGTATGTCAGACCGCATTGGCGGGCCGCTGCGTTGATACGCGCGATCCACAACTGACGGAAGACACGCTTCTTGGTACGACGGTCACGGTAGGCATATTGCCCAGCCTTCATGACTGCCTGTTTGGCAATCCGGAAGACATTACCGCGGCGACCACGGAAACCTTTTGCAAGGGCCAGAACTTTTTTATGGCGGGCGCGAGCCGTTACACCACGTTTGACGCGAGGCATGAGATTACTCCTTGTTCGTCGTTAATTAAATACCACGACCGGGCAGCATCTGTGCCATGTGACCCATATTGGTCTCATGGACTCCAGTAGAGCCGCGCAAGTGGCGTTTATTTTTGGTGGTCTTCTTGGTCAAGATGTGACGTTTGAAGGCTTGACCCCGCTTGACGGTGCCACCTGGACGGACGCGGAAGCGTTTCTTCGCCGCGCTCTTGGTCTTCATTTTGGGCATGTTCATGCTCCTTTTCAATTGTGCTCGTGAGGCGTCTGGAAAAAGACTTCCAGCCTTGTTGGCCCCGAGCCACTTGTGTGGCGAGTTGTTAAACCCACCACTTTTAAAGTGGCGCCTTTCGGCACTCCACTTGCAGCAGACCTTGCGATCTGCCGCTTCATTCCTGCCAGTGACCGTACTGACAGGAAGAATCCTTTTAAGCCGCCGCGGGCGTATCCGCCGCTGGTTTGGCTTGGCCGCCTGGCTTTTTACGGCCCGGTGCAATCATCATGATCATCTGGCGACCTTCCAATTTCGGGAACTGCTCTACGAGGATGGTGTCACCCAGTTCGTCTCGCATGCGCTGCAACATCGCCAAGCCAATTTCCTGGTGCGTGATTTCGCGGCCCCGAAAACGCAAAGTGATCTTGCACTTGTCGCCATCGGCCAAGAAGCGCCGAATGTTGCGCATCTTGATGTTGTAGTCGCCGTCATCAGTACCCGGACGGAACTTGATCTCTTTGATCTCAATGACCGTCTGCTTGGCTTTCGCTTCCGCCGCTTTTTTCTGTTCCTGGTATTTGAACTTGCCGTAGTCCATCAACCGGCACACGGGCGGGTTGGCGGTGGCCGCAATTTCAACCAAATCAACGTCCAGCTCACCTGCCATGCGCAGGGCTTCCATCAGGCTCACGACACCGAGGGGTTCGTTCTCTGGGCCAGAAAGGCGAACCTCTGGGGCCATGATTTCCCGGTTAAGACGGTGTTTGCGTTCTTCACGCTGACGGCGGTCACGAAATTCAGTAGCGATGGCTCAATCCTTCACAATTTTTGCTACACAAACAGTAGCGATTGCCGCACAGTACACGCCGTCAAACCGGGGTTTCTTGGGTACAACCTCAAGCCACTGATTTGTTGGCAATGTCGCTCGTGATTCTTTGTACAAAGGCATCAAGAGACATTGCACCGAGGTCTTGACCACCCCGGGCGCGCACTGCGACGGCGCCTGCTGCCATCTCTTTGTCGCCTATGACGACCAAATACGGCAGCTTTTGCATCGAATGCTCCCGTATTTTATAGGTTATTTTCTCATTGCGCAGGTCTAAATTGACCCTAAGCCCTTGATTTTGCAGCGTTTTGGCCACGGAACGGCAGTATTCAGCCTGCGCATCGGTGATATTGAGCACCGCGACCTGCACTGGCGCCAACCAGGCAGGCAAGGCGCCGGCACTCTCTTCGATCAAGATTCCAATAAAGCGCTCCAAGCTACCGACGATGGCGCGGTGCAGCATGATGGGGCGGTGGCGCGCGCCATCTTCTCCCACGAATTCAGCATCCAAACGCTCAGGCAAGTTGGGGTCCACCTGGATGGTTCCACACTGCCAAGGACGACCCAGCGCATCTTTGAGCGTGTATTCGATCTTGGGGCCGTAGAACGCACCTTCGCCGGGCAAGTACTCAAAATCGCAACCGGAGGCGCGCAAACCTTCAGCCAGCGCATTCTCTGCACGATCCCAGCTCTCTTCGCTACCGATACGCTTTTCGGGGCGCGTCGACAGTTTGTAGATGATGTTGGTGAAGCCAAAGTCCTTGTAGACCTTTTGCAGCAATGTGGTGAACGCAACCACCTCGGACTGGATCTGGTCCTCGGTACAGAAGATGTGGCCATCGTCCTGGGTGAAGGCACGCACGCGCATGATGCCGTGCAGGCCACCCGACGGCTCGTTGCGATGGCAGGCGCCGAACTCACCAAAGCGCAGCGGCAGGTCGCGGTAGCTCTTGATGCCATGTTTGTAAATCAGGATGTGACCGGGGCAGTTCATCGGCTTCAGGGCGTAGTCGCGCTTTTCTGACTCTGTGATGAACATGTTCTCGCGGTACTTGTCCCAGTGGCCCGTCTTTTCCCACAGGCTCTTATCAATGATCTGCGGGCCCTTGACCTCCAGGTAGCCGTTGTCCTGGTAGACCTTGCGCATGTACTGCTCCACACCCTGCCACAGCGTCCAGCCCTTGGGGTGCCAAAACACAGTGCCGGGCGAGTGCTCGTCGATGTGGAACAAATCCAACTCTCGCCCCAACTTGCGGTGGTCGCGCTTCTCGGCCTCTTCCAGCATCGTCAAATGCTGCTGCAACTCATCCTTGGTGGCCCAAGCCGTGCCGTAGATGCGCTGTAGCATCTCGTTTTTGTGATCACCGCGCCAGTAAGCACCGGCCACCTTCATGAGCTTGAAGTGCTTGAGCTTGCCGGTGCTGGGTACGTGCGGGCCACGGCACAAGTCTTCAAACTTACCTTCGCGGTAGAGTGACACATCTTCGTTGCTCGGGATGCTGCCGATGATCTCGGCTTTGTAGTGTTCGCCCAAGCTCTTGAAATAGGCTACCGCTTCGTCACGCGGCAACACGCGGCGCACCACGGGTTCGTCCAGCGCGGCCAGCTGCGTCATCTTCTTCTCGATGGCGGCCAAGTCTTCCGGGGTGAACGGGCGTTTGTACGAAAAATCGTAGAAAAACCCGTGCTCGATGACGGGACCGATGGTCACCTGCGCGTCCGGAAATAGCTCCTTGACGGCATAGGCCAGCAAGTGGGCCGTAGAGTGGCGAATGACTTCCAGACCATCCGCATCCTTGGCGGTGATGATGGACAGCGCGCTATTGGCTGTCATCTGGAAGCTGGTGTCGACGACTTTGCCGTCCACTTTACCGGCCAGCGCAGCTTTGGCCAGGCCAGACCCAATGGAGGCAGCGACTTCGGCCACGGTAACCGGGCCGGGAAATTCACGTTGGGAACCGTCTGGGAGCGTAATTTGAATCATGGTGTGCCTAACAAAGCGTCGGGAGCAAAAAGAAAAAGCGCGGAACGGTCCGCGCTTTACTATGAATTTGGTAGCTGCTTGCGCACAAGGCGCGCGGACTACGGCCTTATTCGCTGATGAATGTCGCCGGTGTAGTTCGCGGTGTCATAACCAAACTGCCTTTCTCGCTCTTATACAAAGTTGATCTGGGGATTTTAACCCCAGTGCGAACGCACCAAGAAAAAGGGCCGGACTCCCCTCACGAAAGTCCGGCCCAATGCTGCAAACAGGCAGCTTAGTGGAACTGCTCTTCTTCAGTAGAACCGGTCAGCGCCTTCACAGAAGAAGAACCGCCTTGGATCACGGTGGTCACGTCGTCGAAGTAACCGGCGCCGACTTCCTGCTGGTGCGACACGAAGGTGTAGCCCTTGTCGCGTGCTGCGAATTCTGGCTCTTGCACCATGTTCACGTAGTGCTTCATACCTTCACCGTTGGCGTAGGCGTGGGCGAACTGGAAGGTGTTGAACCAGTTGATATGGATACCGGCCAGCGTGATGAACTGGTACTTGTAGCCCAGAGCCGACAGGTCTTCCTGGAACGAAGCGATTTGCTTGTCGTTGAGGTTCTTCTTCCAGTTGAAGGAAGGCGAGCAGTTGTAGGACAGCAGCTTGCCGGGGCAGGCAGCGTGCACGGCTTGCGCAAACTCACGGGCAAAGCCGATGTCTGGCACGCCGGTTTCGCACCACACCAGGTCAGCGTAGGGGGCGTAGGCCACGCCACGGCTGATGGCTTGCTCCAGACCATTCTTAACGCGGTAGAAGCCTTCTTGGGTGCGTTCGCCGGTCAAGAAAGGCTTGTCATTGGCGTCGTGGTCAGAGGTGATCAGGTTGGCGGCTTCCGCATCGGTACGGGCCAGCACGATGGTGGACACGCCCATCACGTCGGCCGCAAAACGTGCGGAGATCAGCTTTTCGCAGGCTTCTTGGGTAGGCACAAGCACTTTGCCACCCATGTGACCGCACTTCTTCACGGCAGCCAGTTGGTCTTCAAAGTGAACACCAGCAGCGCCACTTTGGATCATGTTCTTCATCAGTTCGAACGCGTTCAGCACGCCGCCAAACCCAGCTTCAGCGTCGGCCACGATGGGCAAGAAGTAGTCGATGAATTCCTTGTCACCGGGGTTGATGCCACGGCCCCACTGGATTTCGTCCGCGCGCTTGAACGTGTTGTTGATACGGCGCACCATGGTGGGCACCGAGTCGTACGCGTACAGCGACTGGTCGGGGTACATGGTTTCGCTGGTGTTGCCGTCAGCGGCGACCTGCCAGCCCGACAGGTACACGGCTTCCAAGCCAGCCTTGGCTTGCTGCATGGCTTGACCGGCGGAAATAGCGCCGAAAGCATTGACGTAGCCCTTCTTGGCGCCGCCATTGATTTTTTCCCACAGCTTCTCGGCACCGCGCTTGGCCAAGGTGTGCTCGATAGGCAGCGAACCACGCAGACGCACCACGTCAGCGGCGCTGTAACCGCGCTTCACGCCCTTCCAACGGGGGTTGGTCGCCCAGTCTTTTTCCAG
Source organism: Rhodoferax sp. (assembly GCF_034519335.1). Taxonomy (GTDB): domain Bacteria; phylum Pseudomonadota; class Gammaproteobacteria; order Burkholderiales; family Burkholderiaceae_C; genus Allorhodoferax. Next base: position 274,813 of record NZ_JAXHOL010000001.1, on the reverse strand, counting down.
TGCGGCAATTTGTTGTTCGCGGCTCAGTTGCGAGTTGAGGTTTTGCGTCATGAGAACACTCCTAGGTTGGTTGATTGGCTGCGCACCGTTTGCCTTGCAATTCTGGTGCCCATGGATGAATTCTATGTCTTATATAAGACATATTTTTAATCTTATGTCTTATATAAGACATAAATTTATTCATTACAAATCAATGACTTAGGATGTCGATTTCTCAATACAAAACAATTGGCTTGTATGTGAAATACAAATCTGCAGCAAAATCGAATAGCATTCCACAATAAGAAAAGGGTTGACGCATATCGAAATGCGCCAGCCCCGATGGCATGCACTACGCCAGAACAGGATCAGAAAGCCTGCGCGTAGCGCGCCATCTCCCAAGGGCTAATGTGCTGGCTGTAAGCAGCACACTCGTCTCGCTTGAGCTGCAGGAACTGCGCACAAAAGGCTTCGCCCACGCCACGGCGCAACACCGTGTCCTGCTCCAGCGCCTGCAGCGCCGCGCGCAGGTCCGCGGGCAGTGCAGGTGGCAAGGCCTGCCCAGCCTGGGCGCGCTGGTACAGATCGTCAGCCACGGGTGCTGGCGGAGCAAGCCCCCGATCTATGCCCTGCAGGCCCGCCACCAAGGTAGCAGCAATGGCGGCATATACATTGCATGAGGGATCGGGCAGGCGCCACTCCAGTCGCCCATCGACCACCCGTACCAAGCAAGTCCGGTTGTTGTCGCCATAGGCCTTCCATACCGGCGACCAGGTGGTGCCCGACGCGCTGTCACTGGAAGCCAGACGCTTGTAGCTGTTGACCGTGGGGGCGCACAACGCAGCCAGCGCATCGGCATGGTGCAGCAGGCCGGCGGCAAACTGGTGGCCCGCAGGGCTCAGGCCCAAGTCACCCTGGGCATCGGCAAACACCGCGCGCCCCTCGGCATCGGTGATGCTGATATGGAAATGCAGCCCACTACCCGGCGCGTGCGCCAGCGGTTTGGGCATGGCGCTGAAGACCATGCCGTGGCGCTCAGCCACCGCATGGGCGGCCAGCTTGAACAGCATGTAGCGGTCGGCTGCGGCCAGTGCGTGGTCAAAGCGATAGTTGATTTCGTATTGGCCGCATGCATCTTCGTGGTCGATCTGCTGCAGCTCAAAGCCCAGCTGCACCAGCGTGCTGCGCATGTCTTCCAGATAGGCCGCGTTACGGTGGATGGACTTGAGGTCGTACGAAGGCTTGTCCAGTTGGTCCTGCCCGTCGGCCACCTGCCAGACGCCATTCACCTGGCGCAGCAAAAAGAACTCCGGCTCGATGCCCACCCACATGCGCCAGCCACGTGCCTCCAGCTGCGCCACGGCCGCTTTGAGCACCTGGCGCGAACAGGTGTCCAGCGCCTCGCCACCGGCAAACCCATCGCACACCGCTCGCGCCACGCCGGGCATGAAAGGCAGCGGCTGCAAAGACTCAGGCTGCACCCGCCCGTAGTACTCGCTGCGCGGGCCCATACGCGGCAGCCCCGTGCCCCAGATGCTGGGGCCGGCAAAGCCCGCGCCTACCTCCACCCACTCTTGCAACTTCTCCAGTGGCACCAGTTTGCCCTTGGCCACGCCATGCAGGTCGCAAAACTGGGTGAGCACGGAATGCACACCCTGCGCTTGCAAGGAACGGATGGTTTCGGTGTAGTTATGCATGTAATTGGCCTCTAGCCCCCGTGGAATATGCGCGAGCAGCTATCAAATAAGGAGTAATCGACCACCATCCTAGCCGCTGCTGCGGCCTGGGCACAGGACTCACACGGGGCTGTCGATGCGCACCCAGGTGGTCTTGGTCTCGGTGTACTTGTCGAAAGCGTGCAGGGACTTGTCGCGCCCCACCCCACTCTGCTTGTAGCCGCCAAACGGCACCGTGATGTCGTCTTCATCGTACTGGTTCACATGCACCGTGCCAGCACGCAGCGCGCGTGCCACGCCGTGCGCCTTGTTGAGGTCACTGGTCCAAACACCGGCCTGCAGGCCATAAACACTGGCGTTGGCCATGCGCACCACCTCGGCCGTGTCGCTGAACGACAAGACCGACAGCACGGGTCCGAAAATTTCTTCACGCGCAATCGTCATGTCGCCACGTACACCGTCAAACACCGTGGGCTGCACATAACAACCGCCCGTGGACTGCAGCACCTGCTCGCCACCGGCCAGCAGCTTGGCGCCCTCGGCCTTGCCGCTTTCGATGTAGCGCAACACGGTGCTCATCTGTGTGGTGTCCACCAGCGCGCCCATCACGGTGTCGGGCAAGGTGGGGTTGGCCGGCGCATAGGCGGGCAACAGTGCCAGCGCCTTCTCCAGGAATTTTTCCTTGATGCTGTCCTGCACATACAGGCGCGAAGGTGCATTGCAGCTTTCGCCCTGGTTGAAGAAGATGCTGCCCACGGCCGCCTCTACCGCCTTGTCGAGGTTTGGGCAATCGGCAAACACGATGTTGGGCGACTTGCCGCCCAGCTCGGTCCAGGCGCGCTTGAGGTTGCTCTGCCCAGCCATCACGTGGATCTGCTTGCCCACGCGCGTAGAGCCAGTGAAGGCAATGCAGTCCACGTCCATGTGCAGCGCCAGCGGCGAGCCAGCCTCGGGGCCAAAGCCTGGTACCACGTTGAACACGCCGTCGGGAATGCCGGCTTCCAGCGCTAAATCCGCAAGACGCAGCGCGGTGAGCGGCGATTTTTCGCTGGGCTTGAGCACCACACTGTTGCCCACGGCCAGCGCCGGCGCAATCTTCCAGGCAGCCATGATCATGGGGTAGTTCCAGGGCACCACCACGCCCACCACACCCACGGGTTCGCGGGTGATCAGGGCCAGCGCCGTGTCAGCCGTGGGGGCAATTTCGTCGTAGACCTTGTCCACCGCCTCGCCGTACCAGCGGATGCAGTTGGCTGCGCTGTTCACGTCCACGGCCCGTGCGTACTTTACGGGCTTGCCCATGTCCAACGTTTCGGTCAGGGCCAAGGCATCTGCGTTTTCCAACAGCAGGTCGGCAAACTTGACCATGACGCGCTTGCGCTGCGCAGGCGGCAGGCCACGCCAGCGCTTGTCGTCAAAGGCGGCACGGGCAGCAGCCACTGCACGGTCAATGTCCGCTGCACCGCACTGCGCGACCTCGGTCAGCACCCGCCCGTCTACCGGCGAAATGCTCTGGAAAGTCGCGCCACTCAGGGCGGCCACGCGCTGGCCGCCAATCACGGCACGCCCGTCAAACTGCAGTTGGCTCATGTCGTCCTCGTTCTTGTTGGCCGCCCGCAGCGGGGCGGCGGGTTGTCAGCGCGGGGCGCTTTCGGCCCGGGTGGCGGCGGCGATTTCGCGCTCGCGCTTGCGCGTCTGCCGCGCCACCCACACGCTGTAGCTGATGATGACGATGGTCACCGTGAAGATGAGTAGCGTGGCGGCCGCATAAATGGTCGGGTTGATGCCGCGGCGTGCGTAGCTGAAGATGACCTGCGGCAAGGTGCTAACACCAGGACCGGAGAGGAATTCCGAAATCACCACATCGTCAAACGACAGAGTGAACGACAACAGGACGGCTGCCAGAATGCCCTGCGCGATATTGGGCAGGGTCACCAGAAAGAACACCTCATAGGGCTTGGCGCCCAAGTCCATGGCGGCTTCTTCGAGCGAGCGGTTCACCTCCAGCAAGCGCGACTGCACCACCACCATGCCGTAGGCCATGCCCAACAGCGTGTGGCCCAAAATAATGGTCAACATACCGCGCTCCGGCCAACCCATGAGGTTTTGTGCGCCCACCATCAGCAGCAGCAGCGACAGGCCAATCACCACCTCAGGCATGACCAGCGGTGCATTCACCATGCCAGAAAACACCGTTCGCCCCAAAAAGCGGCGATAGCGCACCAACACAAAGGCCGCAAAGGTGCCCAGCACGGCTGACAACACACCAGTAATCGTCGCCACCTGGATAGACAGCCAGAAGCCTTCGACGATCTTGGTGTCGCGCGTCAGCGCCTCGTACCAGCGCAGCGAGAAGCCGGTGAAGTTCGCGTCCTGGCGGGTGCTGTTGAACGAGAACACCACCATGAATATCAGCGGCATGTACAGGAACAGGTAGACCAAGGCCATCCAGCCCTTGCCAAAGTGTTTTTCAATCCAGGGTTTCATGGCCTGCCCTTCATGCCTTGCCGGACGACTCTTTATCGCCGGTGTAGTGGTAGTAAACGGCCAGCGGCACGATGATGAGCGCAATCATCACCACCGCCAGTGCGGTGGCGCGGGGCCAGTTGTTGCTGGTGAACATTTCGTCCCACACGACGCGACCGATCATGATGTTCTCCGGCCCGCCCAGCAGCGAGGGAATCACGAACTCGCCCACCGCAGGAATGAACACCAGCATGAAGCCCGCCACAATACCGGCCTTGGACAGCGGCACCGTCACCAGCCAGAAGGCCTTGAACGGTGTAGTGCCCAGGTCGTAGGCGGCTTCCAGCAGACGGAAATCCATCTTGACCAGGTTGGCGTACAGCGGCAGCACCATGAAGGGCAGGTACACATAGGTCATACCCACCAGCATGGACACATTGGTGTACAGCATCTGGATCGGTTCGCTGATCAAGCCCAGCGCCATCAGCACCTGGTTGACCACGCCTTGGTCCGCCAAAATGCCCTTCCAGGCATAGACGCGCAACAGGAAAGACGTCCAGAACGGCAACATCACCATCATCAACAGTGCCGGGCGCGCACTGGGGGCCGAGCGGGCGATGAAATAGGCAAACGGGTAGCCAATCAACAGACACAGCACCGCAGTGCACAAGGCATACCAGATGGAGCGCAAATAGGCTTCGATGTAAATGGTCTGGAACAAGGCCCCGTCTTCACTGCTGCGGAAGATGGACCAGTAGTTTTCGTACTTGAGTTTGAGCAGTCCGGTGGTGCTGTCCCAAATTGGTTTGAAGGGGTGGATATCGCTGCCCATGTCCACAAAGCTGATGTAGAGCAGGATCAGAAAGGGCAGCAGAAAGAACACCACCAGCCAAGCGTAAGGTACGCCAATGACCAGGCGACGACCTGGCATGGGAAGAGAGAGTTGTGCCATGGTGTGCCTCAATCGCGCAACACGATGGCGGAACGGTCACCCCACCAGAAGTACACATTGTCTTCCCAGGTGATGTCGCTGAGCTCCTGGCGTGAGGTGTTGGCCTCAGTGATCTTCACCTTGGTGCCGTCAGTGGCCACCACGATGTAGGTGTTGTAGGAGCCGAAGTAGGCAATCTCCTTGACCTTGCCGGTGAACAGGTTCACCCCCACTTCAGGGCGCACCTTGCTGATCTCGATTTTCTCGGGTCGCACCGCAATGCCCACCGGCATGTTCAACGTACCGCTGACACCGTGACCCACATGGATCTCCCCGATACCAGTCACCGCAGCGCAGCGATCGTGTTCGTCGATGCTCAGGCGGCCTTCAAAAATATTCACATTGCCAATGAAGTCGGCCACGAAGCGGTTGGCCGGGTGTTCGTACACCTCTTCGGGTGAGCCCACTTGCTGCACACGGCCCTTGCTCATCACGGCGATCCGGCCGGCCATGGTCATGGCCTCTTCTTGGTCATGGGTCACCATCACACAGGTCACGCCCACTTTTTCGATGATGTTGACCAACTCAAACTGCGTCTGTTCGCGCAGCTTCTTGTCCAATGCGCCCAGCGGTTCGTCCAGCAACAACAGCTTGGGGCGCTTGGCCAGGCTACGGGCCAGCGCCACGCGTTGCTGTTGTCCGCCAGAGAGCTGGTGCGGCTTGCGTTTGGCATACGTGCCGAGTTGCACCAAGTCCAGCATTTCACCCACACGCTGCTTGATCTCGTCTTTAGGCAAGCCTTCGCGCTTGAGGCCAAAGGCAACGTTCTCCCAGATATCCAGGTGCGGAAACAGCGCATAGCTCTGGAACATCATGTTGATGGGCCGGTCATAAGGAGCGAGCTTGGCCACGTCCTGTCCGCCCAGCAAAATCCGGCCCGAAGTGGGCGACTCAAACCCCGCCAACATACGCAACAGCGTGGACTTGCCGCACCCTGAACTGCCCAGCAGCGCAAAAATTTCACCCTGCGCGATAGACAAGGACACCTCATCCACAGCGGTGGCTTCGTCAAAACGCTTCACCAGCTTCTCTGTCACCAGGTAACCTGGTTTTCCGGATTGCACTGTCATTTCAGAGCCTTTGCATTGGTTGCAAACAATAAAAAGGGCTGTTTATACCTGCGTACAAACAGCCCCGACTGGCATCAAGCCAATTTTTTACTTACCTTTTTTGAAAGTGTTGTAGGCGGTCGCCAATGCTTCACGCGCTTCGTTGCTGAAGCTGCTCGGTGGAATCATCTTGGAGAAGTAATCGGACTCCACAAAAATGGTCTTGTTGCCCGCGATTTCTGGCTTGATCTTGTCGATGGCGGCCTTGTTACCTGTGGGGTAACTCATTTCGTTGGACATCAAAGCAGCGTTTTCGGCACGCAGGTAAAAGTCGATGAACGCAGCCGCATTGTTGGGATGCTTGGCATCCTTGGTGATGGCCATGGTGTCAAAGAAGATCAAGGCGCCAGTGCTGGGCAGCATCGATTCGATTTCGTCCTTAGAGCCATTTTCTTTGGCGCGGCCCGCGGCGATGTTGATGTCACCAGACCAGCCCACCGCCACGCAGGCTTTTCCACCTGCGATGTCGTCGATCATGGTGGAGCTGAACAGACGCACATCCTTGCGCACCTTGGCCAACATGGCAGACGCCACCTTGTAGTCGTCGGGGTTGTTGGAATACGCATCTTTGCCCACGTAATGCAGCGCCACGGGCATGATTTCAGTGGGCGAATCCAGATAGGCGATGCCGCAGGACTTCAGCTTGGCCGTGTATTTGGGATCAAACACCAGGTCCCAGGCGTTCTCGGGCATGGGCATGCTGCCCAAAGCCTTGGTCACTTTGGTTTTGTTGATGCCGACGGTGGTGAACCCCCAGGCCCAAGGCACCAGATGCTTGTTCTCGGGATCGGCCTTGGTCAGGGTCGCCATGATGGCTGGGTCCAGGTTGGCCAAATTCGGGATCTTGGCCTTGTCCAGGGGCTGCAACAGGCCACCCTCGATCTGGCCTTTGGCGAACACGGTGCCGGGCACGACGATGTCGTAGCCGGTATTGCCGGCCACCAGCTTGGCTTGCAATGCTTCATTGGTCTCAAAGGTGTCGTAGTTCACCTTGATGCCGGATTCTTTTTCAAACGCGGCAATCATGCCCTCTGGAACGTAGTCGGGCCAGTTATAGATGTTGAGGACTTTTTCCTCCGTATTCACTGGCGCGGCTGGCGCGCTGGCCACCGGTGCAGCAGCGGGCGCAGCAGCAGGGGCTTCTTCTTTTTTACCGCAAGCAGCCAAAGCTACTGCTGTCAGCGCAAAAGACCAGAGGTATTTTTTCATGGCGAATTTGTCTCCACTAAAAGAGAGTTGGGTTAAAGACAATCAAAACGGCTTGGTGTGAATAAGCAAATTTCAGACCAAAAAAGATTATAGAAGTGCAAATCCGTCGCCCTATACCAATCCACGCACTTTGAGGTCCCGGTGTGTCAAGTCCAACGCCAGGTGGATCAGGCGCATCATCTCGTCAATGTCGCTGCGGGTCATCACCAGCGGCGGCGCAATGATCATGCGGTCACCCACGGCACGCATGATCAAACCGTTGCCAAAGCAATGGCCGCGGCACAACATGCCCACCGCATCGTTTTCTTGGAAGCGTTCCTTGGTCTTTTTGTTTTTGACCAGCACCAAGCCGCCCACAAAGCCGCAGGTCTCGGCCAAGCCCACCAGCGGATGGTCATTGAGCTCCGCGTACCGCTGGGCAAAGTAGGCACCAATGTCGCCATGCACCTTTTGGGGGAGCTGCTCCTGCTCCATGATGTCCAAGTTAGCCAGTGCCACCGCGCAGGCCACGGGGTGGCCGCTGTAGGTGTAGCCGTGGTTGAACTCTCCGCCCTGCTCGATCAGCACCTTGGCCACACGGTTGCCCACCATCACGCCGCCCAAGGGGATGTAGCCACTGGTCACCGCCTTGGCAAAGGTGACCAGGTCCGGCTTGTATCCAAATTTTTCGTAGCCAAACCAATGGCCCAGGCGACCAAAGGCGCAAATCACCTCGTCGCTGATCAGCAAGATGCCGTATTTGTCGACGATGCGCTGGATCTCGGGCCAGTAGGTGGCGGGCGGGATGATGACGCCGCCCGCGCCCTGCACCGGCTCTGCAATGAAGGCAGCCACCTTGTCCGGGCCTACGGCAAGAATCTTTTCCTCCAACCAGCCCGCTGCACGCACGCCAAACTCGTCAGCAGTCTCCCCCGGCTTGCCGTTCTCGAAAAAGTAAGGTTGCTCGATATGCGTGATATTGGGAATCGGCAGATCGCCTTGGGCGTGCATGCCGCTCATGCCCCCCAACGAGGCGCCTGCCATGGTGCTGCCGTGGTAAGCGTTATGGCGGCTGATGATGACCTTGCGCTGCGGCTGGCCCAGCAGGTCCCAGTAACGGCGCACCATGCGCACATTGGAGTCATTGCTCTCGCTGCCACTGCTGGAATAGAACACGTGCTGGAAGCTGCGGTCCCCCACCGTGGGCGCCAGACTGGCCAGCTTGGCCGCCAGCTGCACCGCCGGCACATTGGTGGTCTGGAAGAAGCTGTTGTAGTAAGGCAACACCATCATCTGTTGGTGGGCCGCGTCGGCCAGTGCTTTACGGCCATAACCCACGTTCACACACCACAAGCCACTCATGGCGTCCAGGATCTTCTTGCCCTCCGAATCCCAGACGTAAATGCCCTCCGCCCGCGTGATGACACGTGCGCCACGGCTGGACAGGTCTTTAAAGTCGGTGAAAGGATGCAAGAAGTGCGCGCTGTCCAAGGACTGGATGAGTGCGGTATCGACGACTGTGTTCATGGCGTTCGGCTCGAAGGTTGAATGGCTTACACGTGCAGCAACAGGTGCTCACGCTCCCAGGGAGAAATCACTTTCATGAACTCGTCAAATTCGAGTTCCTTGATCTCGGAGTACACGGTGATGAACTCTTTGCCCAGCACCTCGTGCAGGTCAGACTCCTTGCGCAACCAGTCCAGCGCTTCACCCAGGCTACGGGGCAAGGCGTAGGGCGACAAGTAGGCGTCTCCGCGCATTTCTGGCTTGGGCTTGATCTTGTTCTTCAATCCCAGGTAGCCGCACGCCAGCGTCATGGCCATGGCCACGTAGGGGTTGGCATCGGCACCAATCACGCGGTTTTCCACGCGGCGGGCGGCGGGCGAAGAGATGGGCGATCGGATGCCCACGGTGCGGTTGTCGTAGCCCCACTCGATGTTGATAGGCGCAGCGGTGTTGCGCGACAAGCGACGGTAGCTGTTCACGTAGGGCGCCACCAGCACCATGGCTGCCGGAATGTAGCGCTGCAGGCCACCGATGTAGTGCATGAAAGCCTCAGACGGCGTGCCATCTTCGTTGCTGAATACGTTCTTGCCCGTAGCCACATCAATCAAGCTCTGGTGCACATGCATGGCGCTGCCGGGCTCACCGGCAATCGGCTTGGCCATGAAAGTGGCATACATGTCGTGGCGCAGTGCAGCCTCGCGTACGGTGCGCTTGAAGAAAAACACCTCATCGGCCAGGCCCATGGGTTTGTTGTGGAAGAAGTTAATTTCCATCTGGCCCGCGCCCACCTCGTGAATCAAGGTGTCCACGTTGAGCTCCATCTTGTCGGAGTAGTCGTAGATCTCTTCAAACAACGGGTCAAACTCGTTCACTGCGTCAATGCTGTAGGCCTGACGCGAGGTCTCGGCCCGGCCACTGCGGCCGATCGGGGGGCGCAACAAGGTGTTGGGGTCGGTGTTGCGGGCCGTGAGATAGAACTCCAGCTCGGGCGCCACGATGGGCTGCAGGCCTTCGGCCGCAAACAGGTCGCAGACCCGGCGCAACACGCTGCGCGGTGCAAATGGCACCAGCTTGCCTTCGTGGTCAAAACAGTCATGGATCACCTGCGCGGTGGGGTCGGTGGCCCAGGGAACAATGCGCACGGAAGACGGATCGGGGCGCAGCTGCATGTCCTTGTCAGTGGGGTCCACCACGTCGTAGTAGGGGCCGCTCTCGGGGAATTCACCGGTCACGCCCATGGCCACAATGGCCTGGGGCAAGCGCATGCCACGGTCTTCGGTGAACTTGCCGCGCGGCAGAATCTTGCCGCGCGCCACACCGGTCAAGTCAGGCACCAGGCACTCCACCTCGGTGACCCGGCGCTCATTCAGCCATTGCTCCAGGTCATTGAAGGTCATTGTCTTGTTTTCAGTCATTCTCCATCTCCTTGCGGCGCACCCTGGGGTGGTCATTGTTGGGCCTGAGCCACTGTAGCAGTGCGCGCTGTTGAACCATTCTGCGGCAGAATTGGCTGAAAAACAGAGCCATTTGATAAAACCTGATGGTGCCACTTCAATCGCTCTGCTGCACCTCAATGGATTCACACCATGCTGTCTGAACTGCTTTTGACCGATATGCACCACAGCCCGGGGGCAGCTGCCCTACCCCTGAACCGGCGGCTTTACGAGAGCCTGCGCCGGGCCATCCTGCAGGGCCACCTGGCCGGTGGCGACCGCCTTCCCTCCAGCCGCGAACTCACCCAGGACTTGCAACTCTCGCGCAATACAGTCATGGCCGCGCTGAACCAGCTCAGCGCCGAGGGCTACCTGGTTAGCCGGGTGGGCAGTGGCACTTACGTGAATGAGCAACTGCCCAGCCCAAGCCAGCGCGGCCGTGCGGGCCGGACCACCCATGCAGTGGCACGGCTCTCGCGCCGCGGCACTGCGCTGTCCACGCAGTTCACCTCGGCCGCGCTGGAGATCCAGCCCTTCACGCCTGGGGTCGCCGACTTCAGCGCCTTTCCAGTGGCGCTGTGGCAGCGCCTGCAAAACAAGCACTGGCGCATGAGTTACCCCGACATGCTGGACTACTGCTACTCGGGTGGCCACGCGCCACTGCGCCGGGCCGTGACCGACTACCTGCGTATCTCGCGCAGCGTGCCGCTGGACATGGACCAGGTCATCATCACCAGCGGCACCCAGCAATCGCTGGAGCTGTGTGCCCAGATGCTGGCAGACCATGGCGATACCGTGTGGCTGGAAGACCCGGCCTACTGGGGCGCAGTCAAGGCCTTTATGGCCAACGGCCTGCGCACCCACGGTGTGCTGGTGGACGCCGATGGCATGGCCCCGACTGCTGCCGATGAGCGGCACGCGCCCCGGCTGATCTACACCACACCGTCGCACCAATACCCCACGGGTGCGGTCATGTCGCTGGCGCGGCGCCAGCAGTTGCTGGCACTGGCCCAGAAACACCAAGCATGGGTTCTGGAAGACGACTACGACAGCGAATTCCGTTTCAGCGGCCCACCCATGTCGTCGTTGGCGGGCCTGTCGCCAGACGAGCGCGTCCTCTACCTGGGCTCGTTCTCCAAAGTGCTGTACCCGGGCCTCAAGCTCGGCTATCTGGTGGTCCCCAAGGCACTGGCGGGCGCATTTCGCCAAGCGCATTACGACCTGAACCGCCCCGGCCAGCTGCCGCTGCAGGCGGCACTGGCAGAGTTCATTGAGCTGGGCCACTTTGCCAGCGCGCTGCGCAAGGCACGCCACAGCTATGCGCAGCGGCGCCAGCAGCTGCTGGACGCCCTGCAGCCCTGCCTTGGCCCGCAGGCCCACATCAGCGGTGCCGAGCAGGGCCTGCACCTGTGCCTGCGCCTGCCCACCACGATGGACGACCAGGCCTTGGCGTTGCGCATTGCCCAGCAGGGCATGACGGTACGCGCGTTATCTGCCTACTGCCTGCAGCGCAGCGACGCAAAGGGTTTGGTGATTGGCTATGGCTACGCCACGCTGGAAGACATTGCGCACTGGGGGCCGGTGCTGGCCGACACCGTCAAGCGTGCGCTGGCGGCCAGCCGCAGTAGAAAGAAAACGTAGACCGATAAAGCGCGATTGACTTACAACCGGTCCATCAACTGGTGGTACAGCATGCCCAGCACCAGACTGGGAGTGCGCAACAACGCGCCGCCCGGGAAGGGCCGGTGCTGCACACGGGCAAACACATCAAAGCGCTCGGCCTGCCCAGCAATGGCCTCCGCCGCCAACTGCCCTGCCAGACCAGTCAGCGCCACACCGTGACCGCTAAATCCTTGCAGGTAATACAGGTTGGCCCCCAGGCGTCCAAAATCTGGTGCCCGATTCATGCTGATGTCGACAAAGCCCCCCCAGACAAACTCCACAGCGGCCTTCTGCAACGCAGGGAAGATGCTGGCCATGCGCTGCGCCATCAGCGCCTGCAAGCCAGGTGGCGTGCGCGTGGAGTAACTCACACGCCCACCAAACAACATGCGGTGGTCGGCGCTGCAGCGAAAGTAGTCGAGGACAAAGTTGTTGTCGCACACCGCGGCGCCCGAAGGAATCAGGGAATGGCATTGCGCCTCGCTCAGGGGCTCGGTACCAATGATGTAGGTACCCACAGGCATGGTGCGCGGGGCAATGTCAGGCGCTACCTGAGGACCATATTCGGGCAGCATGCAATTGCCCGCCAACACACCAAACCGTGCCGTGACCGAGCCTTGCGCAGTGCGTGCTATCAGTGGCTCACCGCGTTGCAACTGGGTCACCGCCGAGTGCTCGTAGACTTGCACGCCCAATGCCAACGCCGCGCGCAAGAGACCCAGGCCGTATTTGAGCGGGTGCAAATGCCCGGACGTGTCTTCCACCGCCGCCGCACAGTAACGCGTGCTACCAATGTGCTGAGGCACCTCACTGCCCGTGTACAACGCCGACTCAAATCCATAACGCGTGCGCAGCAAGTCGACCTCGGCCTCAAGCGCACGGGCCTTGCGCGGCGAGTCCGCCACCGTGATGTAGCCCTTGCGCAGGTCGCAGGCAATGTCGAACTGGCGCACCCGTTGCTCCAGCAGGGCAATCGCGTCGAGCGACATGTCCCACACCTGCCGGGCCGCGGCCAGGCCCAATTGGTCTTCAAACGGGCCCTGCCCACTGGCCAAGCCCACAATGAACTGACCGCCATTGCGCCCAGAGGCACCACTGCACACGCGGTCCGCCTCCAGCAGCACCACCCGGTAGCCCCGCTGGGCCAGCGCGATGGCGGAGGACAGCCCGGCAAAACCTCCACCCACCACCAGCACATCGGCGCGCACCTCGCCTTGCAAAGGCGGCAAGGCAGCAGGCCGTTCTACGCTGGCTTCGTAATAACTCTTTTGGTTCAGTTGGGTGTCGGACTGCAGCAGCATGGGGTCCCCTCAGACAACGCGCTTGGCAACTTGGGAGGCGAGGTAAGTCCAGACAAAGGTGGCGGCCGCGTTGCTGGTCAACTCGGCATGGTCATAGGCCGGGGCCACTTCCACACAGTCCATGCCCACAAAGTTCAAATCTGCCAGCTCTTCCAGCAGCGTCAACACCTGCGAGCTGCTCATGCCGCCAGGCTCGGGCGTACCCGTGCCAGGCGCAAAAGCTGGGTCCAGGCAGTCAATGTCCAGCGTCAGGTAACAGGGCTGCTGGCCAATGCGATCCCGGATCTGTTGCACCACGCCCTGCAGCCCGGCCCCATCGAAGCCACGCAGGGCGCGCGCTGTAAAGATCAAGCCGCCTTGGTCCTGCACATACTCGCGGGCCGCGCGGGTGCCACTGGAGCGCAAACCAATCTGCACCGTTTGTTGGGGGACTACCAAGCCCTCTTGCAGAGCCTCGTAGGTCCAGGTGCCGTGGCCTGAGGGCTCGCCAAAATGGTCTTCCCAGGTGTCGCAGTGGGCATCAAAGTGGATGAGTGCGACCGGCCCGTGCTGCGCATGCAATGCGCGCAAGAGTGGCAGGGTAATAGAGTGGTCACCGCCCAGAAACACGCAGTGGTGGCGCGCCATCAGCGCTGCGGCTTGGGCTTGGATGGCCTCGCGTACCTGGGCCAGCGCGCACGCGTTGGGCAGGCGCAGGTCACCGGCGTCGCCCAGCACCTCCAGCGGCGACACACCAAACACCGGGTGCAAGCCATCGCACAACATCAACGAGGCACGGCGAATTTCTTGCGGGCCAAATCGCGCACCGGGGCGGTTGGTTACCGCACCGTCAAAGGGCACACCCACCAGCGCAAACGGCTGCGTCTGCAGTGGTGCAGACGCGAGAAAGCGGTTGCTGTTGTTGGCGTAGGCAAACTCTCCAATAGCCATGGCGATCCTCGTAGATTGAACACAATGGTTGGCACATTAACGCAAATTGATGTCTGCGATGGGGCCACTTGGCGCGCTGCGCATGGTGTAGGCTTGCACGCTTGCCGTTTCCACTCCCTGCCCTGCATGCCCCACTCCACCGCTGCCCCTAGCCGCCTGTTGGCCTACTTCTTTCTTGCACTCAGCATGGCGCTGGTGGGCAGCTATGTGGCTCTGTCCAAGCCGCTGGTCGCGGCCTTGCCGATTTTTCTGCTCGCCTGGATGCGCTTTGGCATCGGCGGCCTGGCCATGTTGCATTGGCTCAAACGCCCCGCCAACGAGCCCACCATGACGCCACACACCCGTGCGTTGGTTTTTCTCGAGTCGCTTCTGGGCAACTTCCTGTTCTCCATCTGCATGTTGTTTGGCGTAAGCATGACCAGCGCGGTGTCCGCCGGCGTCATCATGGCCAGCATTCCTGCCGTGGTGGCGCTCATGAGCTGGATCTTTCTGCGCGAGCGCATTGGCCTGCGCACCTGGCTGGCGGTGGCTTGTGGTGCTGTTGGTATTGGCCTACTAGCGCTATCAAAACAGGAGCCATCCGCGCAATCTCCATCGGGTACAGAGGCCGATTTGGCACACAACAAGGCACTGCTGGGCAACCTGCTGGTGTTTGGTGCGGTGCTGTGTGAAGCGGCCTATGCCGTGATTGGCAAGAAGCTGACCGGTGCCCTCTCGCCCAAACGCATTACTGCGCTCATCAACCTCTGGGGCTTTGTGCTGATGACACCGATGGGGGTTTATGCCGCCTGGCGTTTCGACTTTGGCGGCGTGGCCACGGGCTCCTGGGTGTTGCTGGTGTTTTATGCATTGGCAGCCAGCGTGTGGACCGTGTGGCTGTGGATGACCGGCCTGAAGACCGTGCCGGCCGCCCGCGCTGGAGTGTTCACGGTCATGCTGCCGATCTCGGCCGCGCTGGTGGGTGTGCTGGTGCTGGGCGAAAGCCTCAGCGGTATGCAGCTGCTCGCGTTTGCCGTGGCCCTTTTGGGCGTGGTGCTAGCCACCTTGCCCTCGCGCAATACAGCCGCTACACCAGCGCCGTAGCCGAAACCACGATACCGTCCTCGTCCGCGTACAACCAGTCGCCGGGGCGTACCCACACGCCCTGCACTTGCACTGCGATGCCAACCTCGCCCTGATTGCGTTTCTCGGTGGGCATGGGCATGGTGGCCAGCGCGCGTATGCCGACCGCCTGCGTAGCCAGCTCCGCGGTGTCACGCACACAGCCGTCAATCACCACACCCGCCCAGCCATTGCGTGCAGCAGCTGCGCCCAGGTTGCCCCCAAGCAAGGCCTTGCGCAGCGAAGCACCACCATCCACCACCAAAACCTGCGCCACCCGGCCCGGCAGGCGTTTCCACCCAGCCCTGCGCATCCACAGCCGCCTTGACCAAGGTGTTGTCCTCAAAACACTTGACGGTGACCACTGGGCCTGCGAATTTGCGCACGGCACCAAAATCACGAAACACAGGGGGCAACACCCGAAAATCGCCGCTGGTATCGGCTTTGTAGGCATCACAGAGATCACAGGTGGCAAAGGCAATCGGCATGAAAGAGGCTCCATAACAAGATACAGAGCCATTCTCCAATGAAAAAAACAACATCCCAGAGGGAAAAATGCCGTTTCTCCCTTGGAAACGTGCTTTTTTGCCATTAGCATCCGCAGTACCAGTGAAGAAGCAGTTTTTTGCTGGTGATTAATCAATCTTCTAGAAGGACAATCAATCATGGCAACTGCGAAAAAAGCACCGGCAAAAAAAGCCGCTCCCGCAAAGAAAGCGGCTCCTGCTAAAAAGGCAGCCGCTCCCGCGAAGAAAGTCGCTGTGAAAGCAGCTCCCGCCAAGAAGGCGGCCCCCGCCAAAAAAGCAGCTCCCGCTAAAAAGGTCGCTGCCAAAAAGGCTCCCGCCAAGAAGCGCACCGTGAACGCCGCGTTCATGAAGGCCCTGACGCCCAGCTCCGCATTGGCAGCCGTGGTCGGCGCAGCAGCACTGCCCCGCACCGAAGTGGTCAGCAAGCTGTGGACATACATCAAGAAGAACAAGCTGCAGGACGCAGTGAACAAGCGCATGATCAATGCCGACGCCAAGCTGAAGGAAGTCTTCGGCAAAGCGCAGGTCTCGATGTTTGAGATGGCTGGCCTGATCGGCAAGCACCTCAAGTAATCCGCGAATCGCCGCTAAAAAAGGCCGGAACTTTCCGGCCTTTTTTTGTTGGCATCAACATTGCTGTCGCTTGGGTGACTGGTGCCTGACCTCATAAGGGAAAGTCGCTAGTTGTTATTGGTGCTGATCACGGTTCAGCACTGTCCTACATGCCTAGAATCCACCCCCTCATGCTGAGATTCATCTTTACCCGTTTGAGCCTGGTCATTCCGACATTCTTTGGAATGACGCTGCTCGCCTTCTTCCTGATCCGCCTTGTTC
Organism: Rhodoferax sp.; assembly: GCF_034519335.1. GTDB lineage: Bacteria > Pseudomonadota > Gammaproteobacteria > Burkholderiales > Burkholderiaceae_C > Allorhodoferax. The sequence continues at coordinate 258,110 of NZ_JAXHOL010000001.1, read as the reverse complement.
CGGGCGATCCCATTGAAACCCTGGCCGGTGAACGCGGCATTGATGCAGCACGCCATGCCGTGCTGCTCAAGGAGTACGGCCTCGACCAACCGATCATGGTGCAGTACGGCATCTACATCGGCAAAGTGCTGCAGGGTGACCTGGGTAAATCCATCATCACCCGCGAGTCGGTGCTGACCGAATTTGCCACGCTTTTCCCCGCCACCATCGAACTGGCCCTGTGTGCCATCCTGTTTGCACTGCTGCTGGGTATACCGGCGGGCATTCTGGCGGCCGTCAAGCGCAATTCAGTGTTGGACCACGGCGTCATGGGGGCTGCGCTGACGGGCTACTCCATGCCTATCTTCTGGTGGGGCTTGCTGCTGATCTTGCTGTTCTCGGTGCAGCTGGACCTGACCCCCGTATCGGGCCGCATCAGCGTGCAGTACTTCATTGAGCCGACCACCGGTTTTTTGCTCATCGACAGCCTGCTGTCTGAAGACAAGGGCGCCTTCTTCTCCGCCCTGTCGCACCTGATCCTGCCCACCATCGTGCTAGGCACCATTCCGCTGGCGGTGATTGCGCGCATGACGCGCTCGGCCATGCTGGAGGTGATGGGCGAAGACTACATCCGCACCGCCAAAGCCAAGGGCCTGACCGGCCTGCGCGTGGTGGCGGTGCACGCCTTTCGCAACGCTCTGATTCCTGTGGTCACTGTGATTGGCCTGCAGGTGGGCCACATGTTCACCGGCGCCATCCTGACCGAAACAATTTTTTCCTGGCCCGGCGTAGGTAAATGGCTGATTGAAGCCATTGCACGCCGCGACTACCCGGTGCTGCAAGGCGGCATGCTGTTGCTGGGCATTGTGGTCATGACCGTGAACCTGTTGGTGGACATCACCTACGGCATCATCAACCCTCGCATTCGCCACCAAAAGTAATGACCACGACCGCTATTCACACGCCGGTGGCGTCACAACCCGCCCATCCGCTGCAAGAGTTCTGGCGCTATTTCAGTGTCAACAAGGGCGCAATGGCAGGCCTCGCCATTGTGGTGTTCGTGCTGCTGATGGCATTGTTTGCCCCCTGGTTGGCGCCCTACGCTCCCGACCTGACCAACAACGCCGCCTTTCTGAAGCCCCCCGCCTGGCAAGAGGGCGGCTCGTCGGCCCACCTGCTGGGTACCGACGCCATTGGCCGCGACATCCTCTCGCGCCTCATGCACGGCGCCCGCCTGTCCCTGGTCATCGGCATTGCCGTGGTGTCTCTCTCCGTGGTGATGGGCACCGTGCTGGGCCTGGTCGCGGGTTACTTCAAGGGCCTGCTGGAGATCGCCATCATGCGGGCCATGGACATCATCCTCACCCTGCCCAGCCTGCTGCTGGCCATCGTGATCGTGGCCATCCTCGGGCCTGGCCTGGTGAACGCCATGCTGGCGGTGGCTATTGTGGTGCTGCCGCACTATGTGCGCATCACCCGCGCCGCCGTGATTGCCGAGACCTCGCGCGACTACGTGACTGCCGCACGCATGACCGGCGCCGGTCACCTGCGCCTGATGTTCAAGGAAGTGCTGCCCAACTGCACCGCACCGCTGATTGTGCAGGCCTCGATGGGAATTTCCACCGCCATTCTGGATGCGGCTGCGCTGGGCTTTCTGGGCCTGGGCGCACAGCCGCCCTCGCCCGAATGGGGCACCATGCTGGCCGATGCACGCGAGTTCGTGCTGCGCGCCTGGTGGGTCGTGACCTTTCCCGGTCTGGCCATTTTGATCACGGTGCTGGCGTTCAATTTGCTTGGGGATGGACTGCGCGACGCGCTGGACCCCAAACTCAAACGTTAAGCCGAAAAGAGAACAAGGCCTATGGCATTGCTAGAAATTGAAAACCTGTCTGTCGAGTTCCCGTCGCACAACGGCGTGATGCATGCGGTACAGGATGTCAGCCTCACACTAGAGGCTGGAGAAGTGTTGGGTGTGGTGGGTGAGTCCGGTTCGGGCAAAAGCGTCACCATGATGGCGCTGATGGGCCTGGTGGCCTTTCCCGGTCGCGTGCAGGCCAAGAAACTGCGCTTTGATGGCCACGACCTGCTGGGCTTGAGCGACCGCGAACGCCGTCGCTTCACCGGCAAAGACATGTCCATGATTTTTCAGGACCCCACCACCAGCCTGAACCCCTGCTTCACCGTGGGCTACCAGTTGGCCGAAACGCTCAAGCTGCACCTTGGGATGGACGGCAAGGCTGCGCACAAACGCTCCATCGAGCTGCTCGAACAGGTCGGCATTCCCGCACCGGAGAGCCGCCTGAAGGTCTACCCGCACCAGCTCTCGGGCGGCATGAGCCAGCGCGTGATGATTGCCATGGCGATTGCCTGCAATCCCAAGCTGCTGATCGCCGACGAACCCACCACCGCGCTGGATGTGACCATCCAGGCGCAGATTCTGGACCTGCTCAAAAGCCTGCAAAAGGATCGCGGTATGGCCCTGGTGCTGATCACCCACAACATGGGTGTGGTGTCGGACATGGCGCAGCGCGTGGCTGTGATGTACGCCGGCCAGGTGATGGAAGAACGCACTGCAGACGCCCTGTTTGCGGCGCCCGCCCACCCCTACACCGAAGCCCTGCTCTCGGCCATGCCAGAACGCAGCTTGCACCAAAGCCGCCTCAACACCATTCCGGGCATGGTGCCCGGTCTGCACGACCGCCCCAGCGGCTGCCTGTTTGCCCCGCGCTGCAGCCACGCACGTGAAGGCACCTGCGCCCAGCGCCCCACACTCAGCCCCTGGCAAGGCGGCAGCGTACGCTGCCACTTTGCGCTGGGCCCACAGGAGGTGATGGCATGAGCACCGCGCCCAACAACACCCCCGTGGTCGAGGCCAAAGGCCTGCGGCAGGTCTACACCATCCGCCGCGGTTTCATGAGCGCGCCCGACAAGCTGCAGGCCGTCTCCGGCGTGTCCTTCAGCGTGCAGGCCGGGCGTACCCTGGCCGTGGTGGGCGAGTCCGGCTGTGGCAAATCCACCCTGGCACGCATGGTCTCGCTGATTGAGTCGCCCACCGAGGGCAGCCTGCAACTGGGTGGTGTGGATGCCACCGACCCACGCAACAAAGCCGCACTGCGCCAGAAGGTGCAGCTCGTGTTCCAGAACCCTTATGGCTCGCTGAATCCGCGCAAGCGCATTGGCCAAATCCTCGAAGCACCGCTGGAAATCAACACCGACCTGACCGCCACCCAGCGGCAGGAGAAAGCCCGCGCCATGTTGGCCAAGGTGGGCCTGCGCCCCGAGCACTACGACCGCTACCCGCACATGTTCTCGGGCGGCCAGCGCCAGCGCATTGCCATTGCACGCGCCCTGATGCTGGACCCGGCGCTGGTGGTGGCCGACGAGCCGGTGTCGGCCCTGGACGTGTCCATCCAGGCGCAGGTGCTGAACCTGCTGGCCGACCTGCAAAACGAGCTGGGCCTGGCCTACCTGTTCATCTCGCACGACCTGGGTGTGGTGCGCCATATCGCCCACGACGTGATGGTGATGTATTTGGGCCAGGTGGTAGAGCACGGCGACAAGACCACCGTCTTTGAGCAGCCTCTGCACCCCTACACCCAGGCGCTGATGGCCTCCACCCCTGGCATGCACGCCAAAGGCCCGCGCATCGTGCTCAAGGGCGAGCTGCCCTCGCCACTGAACCCACCAGCCGGCTGCGTGTTCTCCACCCGCTGCCCCCACGCCACTGCACGCTGCCACGCCGAGCGCCCGGCACTGCAAACTTTGGCTGGCAGGCAAGTTGCTTGTCACGAAGCTTCCCTTTTTAGCCAACCCGCTGCATAGGCAGCATCAACCTCTGAGGAGTCACTCCCATGAACCTGAACCTGAAGAAAGCCATGACACGCCGCACCAAAAGTGCGCTGCTGTGTGCATTGGCACTGCCCGCTGCTCTGGCACTCGCGCCAGTTGCCGCCAAGACCTTGGTGTACTGCTCGGAAGGCAGCCCGGAAAACTTCTACCCCGGTGTCAACACCACGGGTACGTCGTTTGACGTGACAGAACAGATTTACGACAACCTGGTGCACTTCGAACGCGGCGGCACCAAGGTCGAGCCTTCGCTGGCCGAAAGCTGGACGATCTCCAAAGATGGCCTGGAATACACCTTCAAGCTGCGCAAGGGCGTGAAGTGGCAATCCAACAAGAACTTCAAGCCCAGCCGCGATTTCAACGCTGACGACGTGCTGTTCATGTTTGAGCGCCAGTGGAAAGAAAACGACCCCTTCTTCAAAGTCACCAGCCCCAACCACGCGTACTTCGGCGACATGGGCATGCCCAAGCTGCTCAAGTCCGTGGACAAGGTCGACGAGTACACCGTCAAGATCACACTGAATGCACCCGAAGCGCCCTTCTTGGCCAACCTGGCCATGCAGTTCGCCGGCATCCAGTCCAAGGAATACGCGATTGCCATGCTCAAGGCTGGCACCCCTGAAAAGATCGACCAAGACCCCCTGGGTACCGGCCCATTCCAAGTGGTGCAGTACCAGAAGGACTCCATCATCCGCTTCAAGGCCAACCCGCTGTACTGGAAAGGCAAAGCCAAGATCGATGACCTGATCTTCTCCATCACACCCGATGCATCGGTGCGCTGGGCCAAGCTGCAAAAGGGTGAATGCCATGTCATGCCCTACCCCAACCCCGCTGATCTGGACGCCATCCGCAAGGACGCCAACGTCACCGTGCTGGAGCAACCCGGCCTGAACATCGGCTACCTGGCCTACAACACGACCAAGAAACCGTTTGACGACGTGCGCGTGCGCAAGGCAATCAACATGGCCATCGACAAAAAGGCCATCGTTTCCGCCGTGTACCTGAGCACCGGTGTGGCTGCGGTCAACCCGATTCCACCAGGCCAATGGTCGTACAACAAGGCCCTGAAAGACGACGCCTTCAACCCCGCAGAAGCAAAGAAGCTGTTGGCCGCCGCCGGTTACCCCAACGGTTTCAGCACCGACCTGTGGGCCATGCCTGTGCAGCGCCCTTACAACCCCAATGCCAAGCGCATTGCGGAGTTGATGCAAGCTGACTTGGCCAAGGTGGGCGTGACCGCCGAAATCAAGAGCTTTGAATGGGGCGAGTACCGCAAGCGCATGCAAGCGGGCGAGCACCAGATGGGCATGTTGGGTTGGACCGGTGACAACGGCGACCCAGACAACTTCCTGAACACCTTGCTGGGTTGCAGCTCGGCCAAGCAAAACGGCTCCAACGTGGCCAAGTTCTGCTACCAGCCGTTTGAAGACTTGGTGCAAAAGGCCAAGGTTGTGTCCAACCCTGCCGAGCGCACCAAACTGTACGAAAAAGCGCAAGTGATCTTCAAGGAACAAGCGCCTTGGTTCACCATCGCCCACGCAGTGCAACTGAAGCCCGTGCGCAAGGAAGTGGTTGACTTCAAGCTGAGCCCCTTCGGCCGCCACACCTTCTACGGCGTGGACATCAAGTAATCCTGCCCCGCAGGATGCAAAAAGGGCCGGTATCCACCGGCCCTTTTTTATGCCTTTTAGGCCTCTAGAGCACGCAGAATATGCGCAAGCAGCTCCTAAATAAATAGCAATCAACCACCGAGCAATACCCCGTCACACCGGCGCCTGGGATGCTGGAAAGCCCGTGATGTCGGCGAGCGCCGGGTAGCCAGACACCGCAAACGAAGCCAGCCGCCCGCCCATGACGGCGCCCTCCACGCTTCCCACATTGAGGCCGGTGTAGATCCAATCCCCCGCAATGGTGAGGTTGGCAAAACCGCAGCCCCAGGCCTTCAGGCGCGCCTTGGTGCTGCCCGGCGGCGACGTCACATAACTCTCGGTCGGGTCGATGTTGGCGCGCCAGAACTGCTGGTTGAAGCGCTGTACGCCCTCCCCCGGCCGGGCCGGATCGGTGCGCAGCAGGCTGAAGTCCAGCCCCATGGGATCACCTGGCGGGTTGATGACATTGGTGGTGGACTTGGGCAACAAAGGGCCCATGCTGGCCTGCAGATATTGCACACACTGCGCCTGCACCCGGGCATGGGCACGCGCGGGGTAAGCGGTGTCAGTAAACGGTGGCGGGGGCTCGTACTCAGCCATGGCGCCACTGAAGTACCAGAGCGACTTGGGTGCTGAGTCCTGCGGCCAGTCTTCCCACTGCAGCAGGTGGGTGAAGTCCACCTGGCCGTCCAGCGGATTGAGGTAGGTAGCTCCAATTACCGTGTCGGTCGGGTTCTGGAACGGGATGTCCCAGCCCAGCTCGGTGGTGCTGCGGTTCATCCACAGCTGCATCGTCTGGGTCTGCACCGTGGTCACCTTGTCCACCATGGTGCGCCACTGCGGGCTGGCGTCCAGCAGCTCGCGGCACAGGTAGGGCACAGCGCCAATCGAGATGGCAAATACCAGTTGGTCAAAGTCTTCCCCCGCGCGCAGTGTGCGGTGCGCCACCGGCCGCCAGCCGCTCCAGTACGACTCCAAGTCCACCCGCCCGTCGCGCAGTGCATCGCCCTGCTCCAGCTGCTCGTGACGTGGCTGGCCCGGCCAGGCCGGCAGGCCCTTGACCGAGATGAGCGGCTCATAGGGACGATGTTTGTCTTTCAGTGTGGCTTGCACGGCGAAGTGCACGGCGTCCACCTGCGACTGGTCCGCACTAAGCTTGAGCGATTCGACTTTGTGGAAGAACTCGAACTTCACGCCGCGCTTGCGCAGCACCTCGTACAGTGGCGCAACCACGGTTTCGCCGGTGCCCGCCTCAAATATCCAGGCGAACGCGCCGGCATAGGCAAAGCTGCGCAGCGTCCAGTGCAGGTAGCAGCCCGCGCCCATCAGCGCGGTGCGGGCGGTGTCGCCTTTGGGGTACTGGTAAGACAGGTTCACCGTGTTGAGTGCCATGGGGCTGGACGCCACCATGACCGAGGCGCCATGGCGCACCAACCAGTCGCTGAAGTTTTCTTCGTCCAGCGGGTCAAAACCTTTGGTGGCCACTTCATCCGCAATACAGCCGCGCACGATGGCCAGCAGGAACTCGGCCACGATCAGCAGGCGGCGCAATTCGGTGTTGTCTTTCACCAAGTTCTCCGCGGCATCGCGCACCCAGTTCCAGGCCGCATCCAGCGCCTTCCAAAGCACCGATTCCACGCCGTGCAACACAACCGACTCGGATTTCAAGATGGCCACCACACCCTTGACCAACGTGCGCCCCAACGCCCACTGGGCCGACTTCACCAGCCCCAGATCCGCATAGGCGTGCGCATGGTGGTCCAGCAAAGCGTCGAGCACGTCGGCGGTAGCAGCAATCCAGTGCTCCACCGTCTGCAACTTGGCCATGGAGGCCGGGTCGCCGGGCACCAGTGCATTGCGTGGCGAGGTGAAGGGCCAGCGGGTCATCTTGCCGTCGATGTATTCCCACATCAGCACAAAACTCTCGGGCTTGAAGGCCTCTTCAAAAGTGGCCAGCGGCTGGTCAGGCGTGCGGCCCAAGGCTTCGTAGCAACGGCGCATCACTGGCAAGGCGTTGTAGTAGCTGCCCAGAAAGCCGTGGATACCATGCTCCTCGATGCGCATGTGCTCGCCGCGCGCAGTAGCGCACTTGCCGCCCAGGCGCCAGCCCATTTGGTAGAGCGTGATGTCCAGCGATTGCTCCCAGCCGGGCTGGCTGGTCAGCTCAAACGCGGTGGTGAGTGCGGAGATGCCGCCACCCAAAATGGCCACTTTGCGGGGCTGGGTGGGCGAAGATGCGGAAGTGGCGTCTGGGAAGGCAGTGGGCACGGCGGGCTTTCAGAACAGAGCAGCAGCACAGCGCCGCCACAAAGCCTGAAAGTTTACGCGTGCCACCCCGCATCCCGCAGTGCGCCGAGAAACTTTTCCCGGTGCTCGGCCTTTACAAAGGGGTGGCCAAACATGAGCGACTGCAGGTTGTAGCCCCGCCCGCTCAGCGCCTTGGTCAGGCTGTCTTGGGCAGACGCCATGTCCCCCACTGCCGACAGGCAGGCCGCCATCAGCAGGTGGTTGAAATACCAGTCGGCGCGCTTGGCCGTAGCCTCGCGGGCGTAGCGCACCGCGTCGGCATAGCGGCCTTCAATAAAGCAGGCGAGCGCACGGCTGCGGATCCACAAGCTCAGATGCGGGTCGTGCGGGCTCGCGTCAATGGCCTGCAGGATGAACTCCTCAGCCTCCTCGGTACGGCCTGAAAACACCAGCAAACGGCCCAACTCCCCGGCAGCGGCAGATGCCTGCGGGTACAGGGCTAGCGCACACTCCAGCTCGGCAATGGCCGCCTCCATCTGGCCCGCACACGACAGGGCCGTGCCCAAGGTGAAGTGGGCAAAAGCATCACGCTCGTCATTGCGCACGGCCACCAGCGCCAGGCGGTTGGCTTCAGCCACAGTCGCGCGCGGATCCTCGGCCCAAGCACCCCAGATTTTGGCCAGGTGGGTGAAGGCCATCAGCGACATGGTGGGCGAATCGTTGGGCTTGATCTCCAGCGCCCGTGTTAGCAGGGCCTGCGCCTGCACCACATGGTCGGGGGTGGTGCGCCAGAAATGCCAGCGTGCCCGCATCAGCAAGTCCCAGTGCTCCAGGCTCTGGTTGGGCACTTCGGCGGCCGCCCTCTCCTCGCTGTGCAGGTAGACCGGCTCAATGGCGCTGACAATGTGGGCCGAAATTTCGGCCTGAATGGCAAACATGTCGCTCAGGGGCCGGTCAAAGCGATCCGACCACAAAGTTTCGGACGTCGAAGTGTCCACAAGTTCAGCGGTCATCCGGATCATCGCGCCAGCCTTGCGTACCGTGCCCAGCACCAAATACCGTGCACCCAAGGCTTGTCCAATGGACAAACTGCTCTCGGCAGACTTGCGGTAAGCAAATGAAGAGTTGCGCGACACCACTAGCAACCAGGGGGAACGCGTCAGGTGGCTGATGATGTCCTCGGCCAGGCCATCCGAGAAATACTCTTGCTCTGGGTCGGCATTCAGGTCCACAAAGGGCAAAACTGCGATCGTCCTGCGGTAGGACTGCAAGTCTGAAACCCTGCGGGCACCGCCCGAGGCGGCCACTGAAGGGGCCACACTTTCGGCCATGCGCATGGTGAAACGGTAACCGCGCCCCGGCACGGTGGCAATGGCATCAGCACCCAATATACGGCGCAGGCTCGAGACGTGTACCTGCAGGTTGTTTTCTTCCACCACCAAGCCGGGCCACACAGCGTCAAACAGTTGTTTTTTGCTGACCAGTTCACCCGCATGGTCCACCAGCACGCACAACACGTCAAACGCCCGGGCGCCCACCATGACCGGTTGGCCATCCCGCAACAAGCGTCGTTCATGCCGCTGCAGCGCACAAGCCCCAAAAACGCTGACGCCGGAATCGGTTTTGGTTTCAGAGGTTGTTGGAGGCAAGGAGGTCTTTCTTTGCAGTCCTGAAGACTGCTTTGCGAATGTGAATTCAGGAATTTTAAGGACTCATTGAGGACTTTTGGGGAGCAAGCTCGCAAACTAAGGACAGGTCGTTGAAAGAAAAGAACACTCCATGCAAAAAACTGTCTTGACTGCGATGCAGAACCCCAAATCCTTCGAGCCGCGCCCCTCCCAAGGCGTGCAATGGCAGCAAACCGTTGTCATGCGTAATGCCCAAAACCAGGAAGAAGCTTTCAGTATCGGTCCGGACGGTCTCGTATGGAGTTTTATCGCCGACGGTGGCGACAGCCGCTTTGATGGCGGTGGTCAACGCTTGGAAAACCTGGGGCTGGAAGCCGACTTTCTGACCGTAGGCCGCAATGCGGCAGGAGCGCTGGTGGTGATTGCGGCCAAGGGCCTGCACACCCAGTACCGCACCGAAACGCCGCCAGGAACCGGGCTCGACGCTGGCCGAGACGGTCTGCGCAAACGCTGGTCGCCCGGCCCAATCCATCCACTTACCCGCACATTGCAGGGCGCAACCGGCGTACGGCGCCTTTACACCCAGTCCGACTTCAGCGGCATGCGCATTGCCATGATTGTGGACACCGAACAGCCTGGCGTTGGCGCCAGCTATGTGATGGCCTGCTCGCAGTGGCACGAAACCGGCCCAGGCCCGTTTATTCTGCTGCCGCCCTTGAGCGCGCCCAGCTGCGGGGCAAACCAGCCAAAGCGGCCGCAGGCCACAGCGGTCAAGCGACCTGTTTCGGGTGGCACATTCTGCTTAAAAAAGCCAGCTCTAGCCCTCGCAGAATACTGCGTCAACAGCTATCATTTCAGAAGTAGACTTCAAGCGCCTCTGTCGGGCCAGACCCGCCAGCACGGCAGGTACGATGCTGCCGGTGCAAGGGGCACACAGCATGTAAAGGACTTTGGCCACATATGCGCTGCCGACCCGCACAGCGACCGGCTCCGTCCCGCAACGGAACAAACCCCAAAGACATATACAAGCCCGTCGCCGCGGCAGTGCCCTCGGTCACGGTGAGCTGCACCAGCCGGGTGTCGCTGCGGCTACGTCAACACCTCGTCGAGCGTTGCCGAAATCAGCGTGAAAATTCCCAGCCCCAAGCTGCGGTCGCCGGGCATCCACATACATACCAAACAGGGTGGCCTTATGGCGGGCCTTTTCGCGAGGCTCAAACGACAGACCGCCCAAGCCCACCAGTGCGCCCGCCTCCCACAGCGCCAAACACCACTGCTTTGGCGTCGTCGCCAGGCGCCATGCCGGTTTTCCCACCAACTGAGCGGAAAAACCCGTGCGCTCAGTGGCACTGGTCGGTGAAAGCGTCCGGGTGCAAGCAGCACCTGGGACTTGCAGGATCAAGCCACGGTACGCCGCCGCATCCGTTGGGGTCAGGCGGGTGCATGCGCATGGCCTTCATCGTTGCAACGCAGTTTGCTCAAGCGCCAGCCTGTGTCAGTGCGGCCAATGTACCGCGGGTGCTGATCAGTTCAGGCTCCAACACCACCTCAATCACGGTGCCGTTGGGCCGCGCCAGTGCAGCCAGCAGTTCTGCCTCAAAGTCCGCACTCTTGCGGATGGTGACGCCCGCGTAGCCATAGGCGCGCGCCAGCGCCGCAAAGTCGGGGTTGTTGAGCGCTGTGCCCGCCACACGCTGCGGGTATTCGCGCTCCTGGTGCATGCGGATGGTGCCGTACATGCCGTTGTTGAGCAGCAGGATGATGCTCTTGGCACCATGCTGCACGGCGGTAGCCAGCTCCTGGCCGTTCATCAAAAAGTCGCCATCACCGGCAATGGTGAAGGCGACACGACCCTCGCCGGCTTGACCGGCGATTCCCTTGCTGGTGATGGCCGCCGCAATGCCCGCCGGCACGCCGTAGCCCATGGCGCCGTTGGTGGGCGCCAGCTGGGTCTTGTGGCCGTGCACCAGCCCGGTGTAGCGGTAGAAGCGGTGCAGCCAGCTGGCAAAGTTGCCAGCACCATTGGTCAGCACTGCATCGGCCGGCAAGTGCTTTTGCAGCGTGGCAATCACGCTGGGCATGTCCACCAGGCCGTTCTCGTTGTCCGCCGGCAAGTCCTTGATGGTGCTGGGCACCAGGTTGGCTTCGTAGTCGGCGTGGCAACCTGCGGTCCAGGCGTCCCAAGGCAGGTTCACCGGCGCAGTCAGCACTTCCAGCGAGCGGGCTGCGGCGCGCATGCTGGCATGGATGGCCAGGTCGGCTTGGTACACGCGGTTCAGCTCTTCGGCATCACTGTGGATATGCACCAGCGTCTGCGCGGCCTTGGGTGCCTGCAGCAGGGTGTAGCCGCCCGTGGTCATCTCGCCCAAGCGCGGGCCAATGGCGATGATCAAGTCGCTCTCGCGGATGCGCTTGGCCAGCGCGGGGTTGATGCCGATGCCCACGTCGCCCGCGTACTGTGGGTGGTGGTTGTCAAAGGTGTCCTGAAAGCGGAAGGCATTGCCCACCGGCAGGTGCCAGTTTTCAGCGAACCGCTGCAAGGCCTGCGCAGCCTGCGGCGTCCAGCCACCGCCACCCGCAATGACAAAGGGGCGCTCTGCTTTTAATAGCAGCTGGCGCAGATCCCGCAGGGCACCGGGGTCGCTCCAGGCCTCCACCGGCTCCACGCGCGGCAACGGTTGGGGCAGTCGCCCGCGTGCATCGGGCACCAGGGTTTGCGTCAGCATGTCTTCGGGCAGCACCAGCACCACGGGGCCAGGGCGGCCATTCATGGCGGTGGCAAAGGCGCGGGCTATGTACTCGGGAATGCGCGCCGCATCGTCAATGCGCTCCACCCGTTTGGCCATGCCCAGCGCGCTGGGGCCAAACATCACGCGGTAGTCCATCTCCTGAAACGCCTCGCGGTCCCGCTGGTCGCTGGCCACGTCGCCCACCAACAGAATCATGGGGGTGGAATCCTGAAACGCCGTGTGCACGCCAATGCTGGCGTTGGTGGCGCCCGGCCCTCGCGTCACAAAGCAGATGCCCGGACGCCCGGTCAGCTTGCCATGGGCCTCGGCCATGAAGGCGGCGCCGCCCTCTTGCCGGTTCACTACAAACTGAATCTGGTCGCGGTACAGATGGAAGCCATCCAGCACCGCCAAGTAGCTTTCGCCGGGCACGCCAAACGCGTGGGTCACGCCTTGTTCCACCAGGCACTGCACCAGCAAGTGGCCGGCGAGTTGAGGGGATGACTTTTCAGGGGAGGAATGGTGTGTCTGCATGTCCGCCATTGTGCCGCTGCAAGGCATGCGTTTTGCGCACGACCCTATGCCATTTCTGCCAAGGCCAGCCCGCCCTCCAGGTGCCACACCTGGCCGTGCCCGCGGGCGCGCAACAACGCAGCCGCCTGCTGGCTGCGGGCACCGCTGCGGCAAAACAGCACCAGTGGTCCGCTTGCCTGCGGCAGCTCCGCCAGACCGCTGCGGCGCAAGGTCTCCAGCGGCAAGTTCAGCGCCGGGGCTTGCAGGGTCAGGCTGTCGGGCCAGGGCAGCAGATTGTGGCCCGCTTGGTGCTCGGCCACATCGCGCACATCCACCAAACGGGCATCCGGGTATAGCTGGAAAAAGGCAGACAGCGCCGGGGCCGACACGGCACCCACTTCTGTCCCCAGCTGCGCAGCAGCGTCTGGGCACGCCTTGGCGCTGGCCCCATGGGGCGGTACCACCGGCACCAGGTCGGGCGACGCCACACGGTCCCCACAACCCGACGCGCGCAACACCTGCCCACACCGGGCGATACGAGCGCAGGCTTCGTCGATAAAGGCGTCATCCACCGTGGCGCCTATCGACAAGCGCACAGCCCCTTCGGTTTGCCACTCCGGCAAGCCCATGGCCTGCAGCACATAGCTGGGCTCGGCCTTGGCCGCGCTGCAGGCGCTTCCCGCGCTGATGCGCATGCCCGCGGCATCAAACACATTGAGCAGGGTTTTGCTGCTGATGCCGGGCACCGAAAAGTTGAGCGTAGTGGGCAGGCTGCCATCAAACGGCATGTTGAACACCACCCCCGGGAACGCCGCACGCAGCGCATCGGCCAAGCGCGCCCGGTCGCGGGCGAGTTGGGCATGGGAGCGAAACACCCCTGCCCCGCCCTGCGCCAACACGTCCAGCACCGCACCCAGCGCGGCAATGCCGGGCATGTTTTCAGTGCCGGCGCGGCTGCCGCCCTCTTGTCCACCACCGGCCATCAGCGCGGTGTAGGGGCTGCCAGCGCGCACATAGAGCATGCCAATGCCCTTGGGCGCATACAGCTTGTGGCCTGAGAACGGCGCGTAGTCGATGCGGGTGCCCGCAAGGTTCAGGTCCAGCTTGCCCAGCGCCTGTACACAGTCCACCAGCCACAGCGCGCAGGAGCCGCTGGCCTGCAGCGCGACTTCGATCCCTGCGATGTCAGACACCACACCGGTCTCGTTATTGGCGGCCATGGTGCACAGCAGCGTCGCGCCCGGCAGGTGTTGTGCCAAAAAGGCCATGTCGTGCAGGCCCTGGGTGTTGACCGGCACGGTGAGCACCGGCAAGTTCAGGCCCAGCAGGCGGTTCCAGTGCGCCACGGCCTGGGGCACGGCTTTGTGCTCGGTGGCACCCAACAGAATCGGGCCGTCCACCGGCTCGCCCGCATCGCGCCGCGCACGCACCGCGCACAGGGACGACAACACGGCAGTCTGTATGCCCTCGGTTGCGCCGCTCACAAACAGCAACTGCCCATCGCCCGTGCCCAGCACCCGCGCGGCTTGCGCCCGCACGCCGTCCAGCAGCGCCTTGGCGCGCAGGCCGGTGCTGTGGCTGCTGCTGGGGTTGCCAAACTGGCCCATCAGGGCCCGCAGGGCGGCGTCTCGCGCATCGGGCAGCACCGGTGTGGTGGCGTTGCAGTCCAGGTAAATCTCGTGGGCGGGTGCGTGCATGGCGGTTCTCACAAAGCTGGCAGGAATGCTCCAAATCTTAGTTTTGCAAGTGCCGAACATTCATTCTCCATTTACCTCAATATCGCTCATTTGTAGAATGAATATTCTCCAATTTAGCAAAACAACAGCATGAAAGAACTAGACCGCATGGACCGCGCCATCCTGGGGGCACTGCAGCAAGACGGCACGCTCTCGGCCGCTCAGCTGGGCGAGACAGTAGGCTTGTCGGCCACGCCCTGCTGGAAGCGGGTGAAGGCCATGGAGGAATCCGGCCTGATCGAGAAGCGCGTAGCCATCGTCAACCGCGCCCAGGCGGGCCTGCCGGTGACGGTGTTTGTGAGCCTGCGCACCAACCGGCACGACGAAGCCTGGCTGCGCAAGTTCGCCGCCTTGGTCTCCAGCATGCCGGAGGTGATGGAATTCCACCGCATGAGCGGCGATGTGGACTACTTGCTGAAGGTCGTAGCCGCCGACATTGCAGGCTACGACCGCGTCTACAAGCGCCTGATCCAGAACGCGCAACTGGCGGGGGTGTCTTCGGCGTTTTCGATGGAGGAGATCAAGAGCACTACGGTGCTACCTTTGTGATAGCGGCTTGCGCAATATCCACGGTGGCTAGGGGCGGATATTTCTAAAAATATTCTCAATTGCACCGGGAGGTGCCATCTCCCCCCGTTGCAGAAAGTCGGGGCAGTGAATCGCCCGTTTGGGGATGTTTGGTAGCTGGCAACGCATTTACACTGAACTCTGGACATTAAGCTAGGCATTACGCGTACCACCATGGCTCCCACCATCATTTACCCAAGTCGCAGTCGTGCGTTTCTGAACCTTCTTGGGTCCTTGACGCTATTAGCTGCTGGTTCATTGATGCTTTTGCTTCCGCTCAAAGAGATAGGAATCACAGGAAAAGTTATCGCTTTGTTGGGTGTTGCTTTTTTCGGTAAGACAGGGCTATTTGCACTAACCCGACTATTCTCAAATAAGCCAGCCGTGATCATCGATAGCGTCGGGATAACGGACAATGCGTCAGCTCTAGCGGCTGGATTCATTCCATGGTCAGACATAGTTAGTGCTGGAATTTTCACATTTCAAAAGCAAAAGTTTCTGGGCTTATCGCTTCGGAACCCAGAGGAATACCTGGCAAAAGTATCTGCATTCAAGCGAATACTGATGAAGACCAATTCGTCATGGGTTGGCTATTTGGTAACCATCCCACAGGTCACCTTATCAATGCCTGTCGAAGAATTGATTGCGCATGTACACCAGTACCAGCAGATGGATAGACAAATACCAAATGCCTAACACCAGACTCAAGTTGATTCGAACTGGGGTAGCACTCTCGGTTCGGGTCTGAAGTGGCCCAACGTAAGCTTCCGCATACCTCGCAACCCTCTGCGACTTCACCGAAGCACCACTATTTTTGTAGTTGCTTACGCAATATCTACAAGGGCTAGAGGCCAAATTCTCTAAAAGTCAGCCTACCGCAGTCGCCTGACCCCGCACATAACCCCCATCCCCGCACTGAAACACTCGGTCGGTGGTTAGCAAATCCCCCGGCGCATAGTTAGGCCCGCTGTTCAGGCGTTCATAAATGGGGTCAAAGTCGATGCGGGCCAAGGCCAGCAGGTCGTCCAAGCTGTCCAACACAAAGTAGCATTCCTGAAAATCGTCGATGCGGTAGTTGGTGCGCATCACGCGTTCCAGATCGAAACCGATGCGGTGCGGTGATGGGCTTTGCACCGAAAAAACACTCTCGGTGAATGAGGAAGCGATGCCCGCGCCGTAGATGCGCAAAGCATCTTCAACGCCAGCCTCAGCCTTCACCTTTTCCTTCACCAACCCGAACTCCACGGTGTACCAGTACACGCGCGCCAGTTCGGTGAGTTTGCCGATGCGCTGGGCGCGCAAACCCGCCTCTCCATAGAGCTGGATGAAGTCCGCCATGACCGGGTGCATGAGCATGGGAACGTGGCCGAACACGTCATGGAACACATCAGGCTCTTGCAGGTAGTCCAGCTGGTCGGCGCTGCGGATGAAGTTGCCACTGGGGAAGCGGCGGTTCGCCAGGTGGTCAAAAAACACTTCGTCGGGCACCAGGCCCGGCACGGCCACAACCTGCCAGCCGGTGCGGGGCTTTAGCACTTCATTCAGCGCAGCGAACTCGGGGATGGAGTCTGCACTGAGAGGCAGCGCACGCATGCCTTCTACAAACTCGCGGCAGGCCAGCTGGGGCAGCAGCGCGGTTTGGCGCTCGAATAGCGTCTTCCAGGTAGCGTGCTCATGCGCGGTGTAGTTTTTCCAGCCCTGGTCGATGGTCCAGTCGGTACGCGTGGGCGACAGGCCTGCGGCGAGGCCGTGTTTGGCAGCGGCGGGTTGGGCGTTCATGGCGACATCGCCTGAGGCCGGCCCGCAAACACCGCATCGATACAGCGCGCCAGATCCAGATCGCGCTGCGAGAGGCCCTGCGCATCGTGCGTAGTGAGCGTGATATCGACGCGGTTGTAGACGTTGAACCACTCGGGGTGGTGGTTGCGCTTCTCGGCCATCACCGCCACCTGGGCCATAAAGCCAAAGGCCTGCGCAAAGTCGGCAAACACCAGGGTGCGCGTCATCAGGCCCCCGCGCTCTGCGCTGAAGTGCCAGTGGCTCCACTCGGGCTGCAGGGTGTTGAAGGTATTGGGGTCAATGCGTTGCACGGTTACCTCCTTCACAGAGCACGCGCGGCCAGCACGGTGCCACGGCAGTCACCAAAACCGATGCGGCGCGCGCCCGCGAGTTCGCAGCTGCCGCGCAGGATTACGGTGTCGCCGTCTTGCAGGAAGGTGCGCGTCTCGCCGTTGGGCAGGGTGATGGGCTGCTTGCCGCCCTGGCTCAGCTCCAACAGCGAGCCGCCCTGCTCCGGCTTGGGGCCAGACAAGGTGCCGGTGCCCAGCACATCGCCACCGCGCAGGTTGCAACCGTTCACCGTGTGGTGGGTCAGCAGCTGCGCCAGCGTCCAGTAGGCGTCGCGCAGGTTCGATTGCGACAGGCGCACACCCGCGCTGCCCGCCTCGCGCATGGCGACGGTTTGCAGCCAGACTTCCAGCTGCACGTCGATAGCGCCTGCGCTGCGGTTGTGGGCGGAGTCCAGATAGGCCAGGGGCTGCGGGTCGGCCGCAGGCCGCTCAAACGCGGCGCGGAACGGCGCCAGCGCCTCCATGGTCACCAGCCAGGGCGACACGGTGGTGGCAAAGTTTTTGGCCAGAAACGGGCCCAGCGGCTGGTACTCCCAGGCCTGCACATCGCGTGCGCTCCAGTCGTTGAGCAGCGTGATGCCGAAGATGTTCTCCTCCGCCTCTGCTATGGAAACAGGAGCGCCCAGCGCATTGCCCGTGCCGACCCAGGCCGCCATTTCCAATTCATAGTCCAGCCGCGCGGTGGGGCCAAAGTCGGGCACGCTGGCGCCGGGCTTGAGCGTTTGCCCACGCGGGCGGTGGAACTGCTGGCCGCTGGCACCAATGCTGCTGGCCCGGCCGTGGTAACCAATGGGCACCCACTGGTAGTTGGGCAGCAGCGGGTTGTCGGGGCGAAACAGCTTGCCCACCGTGGTGGCGTGGTGAATGCCGGTGTAAAAGTCGGTGTAGTCGCCCACCGCGCAGGGCAGGCCCAGCTCCACCTCGGTCTGGCGCAAGAGCGCATCGGCCCACACCTTCTGCAGGGCAGAACCTTCACGCAGCCCTTCCCAAATGGCCAGGCGCAGCGCGCGGCGCTGGGCTACGGGCATGGCCATCAGGCGCTGCATGTCGTTGTGGTCGATCAGGCCCGTGGCGTGCAGGTTGAGCACGCGGTCGCCAATGGCCACGCCAATCTGCCAGGGTTCCAGCGGGTTGTGGCGGAAGCGGCCAAACGGCAGGTTCTGGATAGGGAAGTCGGTGCCCGGCGCGTTGGCGCTCTCCACCCAGCTCTGCGTGGCGGGGTCGTGCGTGGCGTTCAGCATCGTCAGCGCAGCGCTCATGCCTTGGCTCCCAGCTCTTTGGCGTGCAGAAAGGCGGCATGCTTGGGCGCGCGCTTGGTCACGCTCCACTCTTCCAGCATGGCCCATTTCACGGCGTCGGCCTGGGCGATCTTGGCGGTCTCTTCCGGGTCCGGGCAGGCCAGTTCCAGGCGGTGGCCGTTGGGGTCGAAGAAGTAGATGCTGTGGAACATGCCGTGGTCGGTCACGCCCAGCACATCCACGCCCTGCGCCTCCAGGTGCGCCTTGAACTCCAGCAGCTCGGCCCGGTCCTTCACGCGGAAGGCAATGTGTTGCACCCACTCAGGCGTGTTCGGGTCGCGGCCCATTTCGGGCTGCGTGGGCAGCTCAAAGAAGGCCAGCACATTGCCCATGCCCGCGTCCATGAAGATGTGCATGTACGGGTCGGGTGCCTTGGTGCTGGGCACCACGTCTTCGGCAATGGCCAGCACAAAGTCCATGTTCAGCATCTTCTGGTACCAGAGCACGGTTTCTTTGGCGTCTTTGCAGCGGTAGGCCACGTGGTGGATGCGGTCGATTTTCATGGTGTTGTCTCCTCGGTCCGTCCGGGTTTACTTGGCCGCTTCAAGCACGCCGCGGTTGATCTGGTCGCGCTCCAGCGACTCGAACAGGGCCTTGAAGTTGCCTTCGCCAAAGCCCTCGCGGTAGTTGCCCTTGCGCTCGATGAACTCGAAAAACACCGGGCCCAGCAGCGGCTGCGAGAAGATTTGCAGCAGCAGGCGCGGCTGACCGCCTTCGGTGGTTCCGTCCAGCAGAATGCCGCGTGCCTGCAACTCACCCACCGGTTGGCCGTGCCCCGGTAGACGGGCTTCCAAGTTTTCGTAGTACACGTCGTTGGGGGCGGTGAGCAGCGGAATGCCCGCCATCTGCAGCTTGTCGATGGCGCCGGGCAAGTCCTCGCACAGCAGGGCGATGTGCTGGATGCCCTCGCCGTTGAACTGCATCAGAAATTCCTCGATCTGCCCGCCACCCTGGCGCGCTTCTTCGTTCAGCGGAATGCGGACCAAGCCGTCTGGCGCGGTCATGGCTTTGGAGGTGAGGCCGGTGTATTCCCCCTGGATGTCGAAGTAGCGGATTTCCTGGAAATTGAACAACTTGCTGTAGAAGTCTGCCCAGTACGCCATGCGGCCGCGGTACACGTTGTGCGTCAGGTGGTCGACCACGCTGAAGCCATGGCCCACGGGGTGGCGGTCCACACCTTCGATGAATTCGAAGTCGATGTCGTAAATGGATTTGCCGTCTTCATAGCGGTCAATCAAATACAGCGGCGCGCCACCAATGCCTTTGATCGCGGGCAGGTTCAGCTCCATGGGGCCGGGGCGCAGCTCCACAGGTTGGGCGCCCAATTCGAGTGCGCGCTTGTAGGCAAGGTGCGAGTCCTTCACACGGAAGGCCATGCCACAAGCGCTGGGGCCGTGCTCGGCGGCAAAGTAACCGGCCACGCTTTTGGGCTCGCGGTTGACGATGAAGTTGATGCCGCCCTGGCGGTACAGCACCACGTCTTTGGAGCGGTGTTTGGCCACCAGCGTGAAGCCCATGCGTTCGAATATGGGCTCGATCACGCCCGCCAGAGGCGATGCAAACTCCACAAACTCAAAGCCCATCAGGCCCATCGGGTTGTCAAACAAATCACCTGTTGCATTGGCCATGGCTGTGCTCCTCAAACGCTGTTCTTGAAGCCTTGATTGTGGTCAATTGGACACGCAAAGGGTGTGCAAGTTGCAGGCCCAGCAGGTGCCGCCCATGCATAATTTGTGCATGAAAACAGAGAAATATGAAGATTCGCTGCTGGATAGCTTTGATATCAGTCTTCTTGCTGCACTGCAACGCGATGCCCATGCCACCCATCAGCAAATTGGGGAGCAGGTGCATTTATCGGCCTCGCAGGTGAGCCGCCGGGTGCAGCGCCTGCAGGCCAGCGGCATCATCCGCCGCTATGTGGCGCTGCTGGAACCTGCCGCCATTGGCCTGGGCGTGCGCGCTATTTCGTATGTGACGCTGACCCGCCACAGCGGCGACGAAGGCCTGGCGTTTGAGCGCGAGATTGCCAGCTTTCCCGAGGTGCTGGAGTGTTATTCGGTGGCTGGTGAATCGGACTACATCTTGCAGATCGTGGCGGCGAGCTTAAGCGTGCTGTCCGAACAAGTGCTGCGCCGCCTGACCCGCATCCAGGGCGTGGGCAGCATCCGCTCCAACATCGTGCTGGCCCGCATCAAGAGCAGCACGGAGCTGC
The DNA here is from genome assembly GCF_034519335.1 of Rhodoferax sp. GTDB lineage: Bacteria > Pseudomonadota > Gammaproteobacteria > Burkholderiales > Burkholderiaceae_C > Allorhodoferax. The sequence goes on along the minus strand of NZ_JAXHOL010000001.1, from coordinate 237,577 downwards.
CCTTGGAGCACCTCAAGCGCACCACTTAGACCATCAGCCGATAACCGACCGCGGTTTCCGTCAACAGATGCTGCGGCTGGCTGGGGTCGGCCTCCAATTTTTGCCGCAGGTGGCCCATGTAGATGCGCAGGTAGTGGCTCTGCGCGGCATGCGACGGGCCCCACACCTCGCGCAGCAACTGGCGGTGCGTCAGCACGCGGCCCGCGTTGGCCACCAGCACCAGCAGCAAACGGTATTCAATGGGAGTGAGGTGCACCTCGGTGCCCGCGCGGCGCACCAGCCGGGCCTGGCGGTCCACCTCTACCGCACCAAATACAAACAAGGACTCGTCCGGTTTGCCCTCGGTACTCGCGGCTCGCGGGCGGCGCAGATTGGCGCGCACACGGGCCAGCAGCTCGCCCACGCCAAAGGGTTTGGTCAGGTAGTCATCGGCACCCGCATCCAGCGCGGCAATCTTGTCGCTCTCGTCACTGCGAGCCGACAGCACCACAATGGGCACCGCCGACCAGTTGCGCACATCACGGATCACGTCCAGCCCGTCACCATCGGGCAGGCCCAGGTCCAGCACCAGCAGGTCGGGCTTGCGGGTGGCGGCATCGCGCAGGCCATGCTGCGCAGTCTCGGCCTCAAACACCTGCCAGCCTTCGGCCTCCAGCGCCAGGCGCACAAAGCGGCGGATCTGGGGCTCGTCTTCAATCAGTACGGCAACGGGCGCAGGGGTAGACATGGGGCTCAGAGTTCGTCGGCTTCGGTGGGCGCCAGCGGCGGAGATCGCCGTGGCAAAGTGATAGTGAATTCTGCACCACCGCCATCGGCGTTGCGGGCCGCAATACGACCTTTGTGCGCATCAACGATGGCTTTGCAAATGGCCAAACCCAGCCCCACACCGCGTGTGGTGGATTCATTTTTTCCGCGGGTGAATTTTTCGAACAAATCCGCTTCCTTCCCCAGGCTGGCCGGCGGCAATCCCGGACCATAGTCACGTACACGCAGCTCCAGACTGTCTTGGCCTGCCTGCGCCGACACCTCCACAGCGGGCGTGCTCGGCGGCGTGTTTACGCCGTACTTGGCTGCGTTTTCCATCAGATTGACCAGTACACGCTCGATCAACCCTGCATCAAACTCCACCAACGGAAGGTCGGATGCAATCGTGGTGTGCACAGCCAGTGGGCCCAGCGCATGCCGCGCTGCGCGGATCGCACTGCCCACCACCTCCTCCACCGACTCCACCCAGCCGCAGCTCCACCTGGCCGCTCCAGGCGCGCCATCTCCAGCAGGTTGCCCACCAGCGCGCTTAGCTCGCGCGCCTCGTGGCTGATAGCGTCGGCAGCCCCTTTTGGTTGGGGGTCAGTGGCTCCGAGCTGGCCAACGACTCCCTTGACCAATCAGCGCCTCAGCGGCGTGCGCACATCGTGCGACATGGCAGCCCACAGGGTGTTGCGCAGGCGCTCGGACTCCATTTGAACCACTGCGCCCCCGCGACTTCCACATATGCACACGCTCCAATCAATCGCAATTTGCCTGGCCAGCGGTCGAGTTGCTCACCTCTCGGGAATCGACAACCAACGTGCTTGCTCCGGGCGCAGCGCCAGCACGCCGCGCACCCGCATGGGGCTCAGCGGCACATGCCAGCCGGGGTGGACGTAGCCACCCCAGCGCGCTGGCCGTTGTGGAAGGCCCAACGGCAATGCTGGCACGAGGCCCCTGCACTAGGACAACGGTTGGTCGCGACCATCTGCAACAACATCTTGGCCTCCCCCAATGCGCTCCCGGCCGCCTCCCCCAATCCACCACCTCTCATCAGCGCGGCAACGGTCGCGCAGCCAACAGCCGCACGCCGCTCGCGCGCACCCCATCGCCGAGAAACGCAAATTGGCCGGAGCTGCCAACAGCAAACCCACCACCAGCACACACAGGAACCAGAACCACTCACTCACCGCAAACACAACGCGGACAGAAAAAATCGAACGAAACCACCACAGCACCGCTCCGCGCCGCCCCCCCCCAGCTTGACCCCCCACACCACCCCCACAAAAACAACACACGATGGCCACAAACCACACAAGCCGGACACGGGGGAGCAGGCACGCTCCACCCACCACCATAACGCGCCCATCGGCGCCACCGCAAGGCATCCACCGACCCAAGCGCCCACCGCACGCATCAGTCAAGCCTACCCCCACCAACCCGCCACGCACCGGCGCGGGCGCTACCCGCCCAGCCACGCCGGCCGACGGCGGCCCACACCCGCCACGGCGCGCCCCCAGCACTTCCCCCCACCGCCCCCCACCCCCACGCCACCCGCCCCCGCCTCCGCCCCCCAAGCCCAGCCCGCACATAGCTGCCCGCCACGCCCGGCCACCCATCGGCCCCTCCTGGCCCACCCCCCCCCCCATCCGCGCCGGGCCCTCGCGCCGACCCCCACCCACTCGCGCCCCTCCCGCCCCACGCCCCCGCCTCAGTTCGGCGCGCGCCTCCGACCCCCCCGCCCCCACGCCGACACCCACCACCCCCCCCCACCCGCCCGCTCATTCACCCAACCCCCTAGCCCCGGCCCCCCAAGCCACCGCCGCCCACGGCCCGCCCACACCCACACCCCCACCTGGCGCGCCGCGCTTGGGCCAGCCGCCACCACCCGTCGGGCTGCCGCCAGGCCGCACAATCCACTCCACCACCCCCGCGACCTTCGGGCAGCACTTCAGCCGGTCTAAGCCCATGTGTCCTTGCGGCCATGGGTTTCCACCACACCCACCAGCACCCGCGCCCACCCTCGCACGTGTGCGGCGCTTACATGCGTAGGTTTTACCCACGCCCCATGCGCCAAATCGCAGCTGCCGCCCTGCTGCCTCGCCTCCTGGGCCACGCGCACGCGGCCCGGACCCCACTTCGGGACGGGCATTTCCTGGGTTTGTGCCTTCGCCCACGGGGCCCATGCCATCAGCAGGCACCACCACACCCACCTACCCACGCAACCAACGCAGCCAACGCGTTGCGTCCAGCGCCCACAGCACACCACGGCACCCCCACCACCACTCGGGTGTGTGCCACCAGCGCCTCACCGCTCCGCGCTGCGGGCCTCGCCACCCCGTACTGCGCCCGGCGGGGCACGGGCCAGCCCGCGGCCGGCGCCACTAGCTCCACCGGCCGGGCGCGGGTGTAGGGCGGCGGCGCGCAGGGCCCAGGCGGCCTTGGCTGCCCACCACCCGGCAGCGGTCCCTGTGGAGCCGCCAACGCCCACTTTTGGGCACGGGCCGGGGCCGGGGCGACCCCGAGGGCCTGGCGCTAAATTCTGGCCGACAGCCAGCCGACCGCCGTCGCGGCGCTGCCAGGGCCTCTGGAAACGGCCGCCACCCACCACCACGGGCCACGCCGGGACCGGCCAAAACCACCCCCTTTTTTTCTGAGACCCAAACCAGACACACCACGCAACCACCAACGACAACCCCCCAACCAAGAGCCAGCGGCGCACACGCCCACCCACCACTCACCCTTTACGCCCGAACACACCACACAACCTAAAATCACGGCCGACAAAAGCCAGGCGCCCGCCACACATTAGGCCGCCAACTCGAGGCCACAAAAGGCCGAAGGCGAAAACGCCACCGTCGCAAGCGACGAACCGCGTGCACACACGCCTGCCTCTCCACATCTCCCACCGGGGCCGTCCACCATATTCCGGCCTCTTGCCGCCGCCCTTCATGCCACGCCACATCGGCCGCCACGCCACCCGCCCACTCCACCGCCTTCGCCCACCCGCGTCTTCGTGGCTCGCCAACGTCCACCCGGCTCGGCCAGCGGCCCTTGTCGCCAGACATCACCTCTTATGCCCATCGCGCAGCCGCCAAACCGTTCCTGATACCGCCCACATGTCCTTAGCTCCCAATCCCACACCTGCCCCATCACCACGGCCCGGCGCCCCGCCCCTCCGCTCCACACCCCAGGGCCTGCTTCCACCTTCGCCGCGTCCACCGCGCCCTCCAGCGGGCGCCTCGGCACGCACTCCATGCCCCACGGCTGCGCGGCACCCTTCTTGGCCACCACGGCTCGATCTCACCTTCTTGGCCGCCGAGCTGCGGCCCCGCGTCATCGCCAGGCCGCCGCCACTGCCACGCAGCGCCCAACACCGCCGCGGGCCGGGGGGCCGGCTTCCACACAACCATCCACATCGCCCCCCCCCACCCCGCCCGGCAACACATCCCACACGCTCACGCCGGCCACCCTCCCCGACACGCCCCAAGTGGGACAGCACACCAGCAAGCAAGCAGGAGCTACCACGGGCCACCCCCCGCCCCACCAAAGAAACGGCACAGCGGACCGTGACCACCACGAGCAGCGCCACCAGCAAAAGCAACGCCACTTCATGGGGCTCCGCGCGCGCCTCCACCATCCATCATCGCCAGAAACACTCGCCGTCACACCAATCGCACACCACCACGGACAACACCCGCACCACCAGTGACGGAGGCAGTCGCCACCCGACTCCCCCCCGCCCCGAGCGCCTCCCGCCACCCCTACTTCCCGCCACCACGCCGCCGACCCACCACATCGCCCTCCCCTCTCCACCCCGACCTTGCCCTCTTTCTGCCCCCTCTCCCTTACGAGCTCCTCCCCCGCCACCCCCGCGCACGGGAACCACAGCCCGCCACGCCAAACCAACACCGACCGCCTTCATCCTCACCCACGGCACCCAAGACCCCCCGTCCCACCACCCCCGCGGCCCACACGGCGCGACCGTGGCCACGTTCTCGCATTTCCCCCCCACGCCCACACCTCCCACCCCCCCCCGCTTCCGGCCCACACGCACCCCGACCAGCCCCCGCCGAAGGTGCCAGGGGGCCGGCGGCCCCACCCCAGCACCCCACACACGCCCACCCCCAGCCCGCCCGCGCGCCGCGCCCCCCTCCTGCGGCCGGCGGGGGGCCCGCCGCACCGGCCTCCACCCCCACACCCATCTCCCCAGCACCGCCACCACCACCTCCCCCGCTCCCCGATCGGGGCGCCACACGGCCGCAAAACCTCCGAGCGAAGACAGCACCGACAGGCCGGGCCCACGCCCCAAACACCACTCACCCACTCATCACCACCACCCCCGCAGCACAGCATCACCGCACCCAAGCCGCACCGCACGCCGCGGGGCCCGTTTCCCCCCTTCCATTTCCGCCCTCGGCGCGGCGGCGCCACACCCATCCCAATGGGTCCCATTTCTCTCCGGCAAGCCACCACGGCACACAAACATCACCGTCATCGCCCCACGCCCACCCGCCCACCCCTCCACCACGACCGCCCCAGGCGCCAGCCCAGCCCGTCAACGAGCGAGGGCGCCGACCACCCCATCGCCCACACTTGAAGCCCTACGCCACCGCCCAGCTTTCTTCCTGGTCTTCCACCGGCCCCTTTCGTCCCAGGCGCCTCGCCCACTCTTCTACCTCCCACGGACCTTTTAAGCCAGTCCTGACACGCCCGCCCACCCCTGCCCACCCACACGCAACACACCGCGGACCGTCGACCCAAAGTTCCACCCCCCGCGGCAGCCCGAACACAAACACCACCCAATCCGCCGCACGAAGTTTTCACCGCCGCCCACATCTCGACCCAGCGACCCCGCAAACCCCCAGGACACCACCACCACACCACACGCCCCACCGGCGGCACCCTTGCCACTGCACAAAACACCCACACCCCACGCGTAGGCCACAGCGCCAGCGTGACTGCCTCCGCTGACTGTCGGCGGTGCCTCGCCCGGAACAGGCCCTCCAGCCGCAGCAGCCCCTTTGCGCCCGACTCAGACGCCCAACCACCCAAGGCCAATCGTCGAGCATCGAAAGAGGGCCAGCAGCCCCCAAGCCGAGCTCTCATTTAAATCCTCCCGCCACCAGCCAACACCAATCGCCCAACAAGGCAGCACAGGTGCCGCCCAGGCCGTAGACCACATGCAATGTGTTCACCGTTTCCATCATTTCTCCTGCATCAAATCGATAAGGTGCAGGCCGAAACGGGGTTTAGATAGCAGAAAGCGAAAGCCCGCATCCGCGGGCTTTACGCTGCTGATCCCGCCGCTGCGGGATATCGTGCGGTTTACTTGGCGGTACGCAACCCCACACCCAGCGCCGCAACCACGCTGAGCAACAGCACCAGGGCCGCGCCTATGAGCGTGGCGCCATACCAGCCGCGGTCCATAAACACGCCGAAGACAACCGGCGAAATGGCGAAGCCGGTGTCCAGGCCCGAATACACCAGGCCGTAGACGCGGCCTGTTGCGCCCTTGGGCGTGGCCTTCTTGATCATCATGTCGCGCGAGGGGCCGCCAATGCCCACTGCAAAGCCGGTAATGGCCAAGACCACCATGGTGCCGGTGCCCCCCAGCCAGCCGGTGCCACACAGGGCCAGCAGCACCGCACCGGCCGCCATGGCCCAGGCCACCACGCGGTCGGAATGCTGGGACTTGGCCGCCACAAAGCCGCCAATGAACATGCCCACCGCGCCGCACAGCATGTACGACGAAATGGTGTAAGTGGCCGCCTCAAAGCTCACGCCGTGCATGGCCTTGAGGATGGACACGGCATAACTCTGCACCACGGCTAGCGTCATGGTGGAGAGCAAAAAGAAGCCAAAGCACCACCACACCACCGGCAGCTTCATGAAGGCCATGTTGTGCTCGGCCTTGGGTCCGCCCGCCACTGGCTCTGGCTTGCGGGCTACGGTGGTGAGCAGGTGCTGGCGCTGCGAGGCGAGCACCCCAATCACCACCACAAACAACACCGCAGCGGCCAGGTACGTCTGCCGCCAGCCGATAAGCGCGCCCAGGCCCGCAAAGAACACGGGCGCCAATGCCCACCCCAAATTGCCACTCAAGCCATGGGCGCTAAAGGCGTAACCCAAACGCGGCGCAGACACGCGCTGGTTCAGGATGGTGAAGTCCACCGGGTGAAACGTGGCATTGCCCAGCCCTGCCAGCACGGCCACCAGCATCAGGCCCAGGTAGCCAGTCGCCAACGAGGCGATCACACAGGCCACCACAAACAGGCTCAGCGACATGAACATCAGCGGGCGCGCACCAAAGCGGTCCACCACAAAGCCTGCGCAGGCTTGGCCCACACCCGAGACCACGAAGAAAGCCGTCATCAGCAGCCCCAGCTGCGAATAGCTGAACCCGAATTCCTGCATGAACACCGGAAACAGCAGCGGCAAGATCAGGTGGCCAAAGTGCGAACTGGCATGGGCCAGGCCCACCAGGCCAATCACGGTGGCGTCTTGCTTGATGGGAACGGAAGGTGCGGCGGGGGCGGTGGTGAGGGTTGCGCTGGTCATGAGCGGCATCGTACGGTCGGGCGCGACTTCTTGATTACGACAAAAAGACAATAATTGTCGAAATTCCGCCAAACCTGACCCAACGATCAACGCCCATGAAACGCAAGGCACCGCTCCAACCTGTGTCGTTTGACACCTCGGCCCAGCGCCCCCCCACGGCCCAGCGCCCGGTGCGCAGCCGTTCCCGCTCGCTGGCCATGGACGCGCACATCGAACCCCACCAGCACCCCTGGTCGCAGTTCACCTACTGCGCCAGCGGCCTCATGCAGGTGACGGTGACACAGGGTGAACGGCAAATGACCTTTATCGTGCCGCCCAGCCGCGCGGTGTGGATTCCGCCCCACGTGCAGCACAACGTGGTGGTGCTGGAAACCGCTGAGCTACGCACGGTGGACGTGGACCCCAGCGTGCTGCCCGCCAGCTGGACCGAGTGCCGTGTGCTGGTGGTGAGCAAGCTGCTGCGCGAACTGGTGCATGCGCTGGAGGGCAGCGAGCCCGGCCCGCGGGACGACGCCCTCATGGCCCTAACGGCCGACGGGATGGCCCGCTCGGACACGCAGGCCCTGGGTGTGCCCATGCCCCACCCCGAACACGGCGACAAGCGCCTGCGCGCCCTGTGCGAAGCCGTGCTGCGCGACCCGGCCGAAAAATCACAACTCAAGGAATGGGTGGCAGACGTGGGCGCCAGCGAACGCACCGTGGCCCGCCTGTTCCGCGACGAACTGGGCACCAGCTACCAACAATGGCGTACCCAGGCGGTGCTGGCCCACGCCCTGCCCCAGCTGGCGCGTGGCGTGCCCATTGCCCAGGTGGCCGCGGCTGCGGGCTACGCCAGCGACAGCGCGTTCTCTGCCATGTTCAAGCAAAGCATGGGCAAGGCACCCAGCCATTTCAAGGTCACTGGCTGAGCCCGGCAGCTTCCATCGTTTCAAAGGACATCTTCATGCACTTCTCCAACTGGCTGGTCTTCTGTGGCGTCGCGTTTCTGGTCACCTTCAGCCCCGGCCCAGGTGTGCTGCTGGCGGTGTCCAACGCCATGGCGCATGGCAAGCGGGACTGGGTGGCCAGCTCGCTGGGCAATGCCACGGGCCTGTTCATCATCTCGGGCGTGGCCATGGCCGGCATGGGTGCCATCCTGGCGGTATCGGCCTTGGCGTTTACGGTGCTCAAGGTGGCCGGTGCCTTGTATTTGATTTACCTGGGTATCAGGCAGTGGCGCAGCCAAACGGTGTCATTTGCTGCGGCCGCTGGGGCCACCCCAGAGGCGGGCACGCCGGCCGACAAAGCCATGACCCGCCGGCTCTATGGCCAAGGCATGGGCGTGGCACTGACCAACCCCAAAGCCATCTTGTTTTTCTCGGCGTTGTTCCCGCAGTTCATCACCGCCGATGCGCCAGTGCTGGAGCAAGTGGCGGTGCTGACCTGCACCTTTGTGGTGATGTCATTGCTGTCGCATTTGTTTTATGTGGTGGTGGCGCGCCTCTTCAAAGGCCAGCTGGCCAACCCGCGCAAGCAGCGTTTGTTCAACCGCGTCTCGGGCGGTCTGTTTGTGCTGCTGGGCCTGAGCCTGCTGCGCCTGAAGAACAAGGTGGCCGCCTGAGCGGCCGCACATTGCTATAAAAACAGAAGCTACTCGCGCATATATCACGGGGTCTAGAGGCCTATTTGATGCTTATTTAGCGCTGCAACGGCGCTTTGCGCATGTGCAGCAGGGCCGCGATGAACAGGCCCACCACCACCAGGTCAAAGCCAACGGCCAGCCCAGCCGTCCCCAGATACGCTTGGCCATACACCAGCACCAGCCCAACAAAGGCCAGCTTGCTGACGATGGCCACAACCAACACCAGCGGGCGGCTGGCGGGCCGGTAGGCGCCGTAGATCAACAGCACGCCCACCAGCGTAATCAGCACGCCCCAGTTGCGCACCACGATGTTGGCCAGCGGCCCCTCCAGCGTAGTGCCAAAGGTCTGGCGCAGCGCGCCCTGCGGGTCGATGGCGGCATAGAACATGGTGCAGGTCAGCAGGCCCGACACCAGCATGATCCACTTCAAGGCGTTGGCAATCCCTTGCATGGCTTACTCCTTCAGGTCGATGATGGTTGGGCCGACGCAGGCAGCCCGAAAATTTTGTCAAAGGCCCAGGTGAAGCCCACGGTGTAGACAAAGAAAAACAGCAGCAACCCGAAGTCCGCCACCAGCGCGGCCCACAGGGTGATGTCCAGCCAGTAGGCCATTACCGGCGCCAGGATGATGGCGAGCCCGCCCTCGAACCCGATGCCATGTGCGAACCGCCGCGCGGGCGAGCGCCCTTTCACCGTCTGCCGCGCCTCCCAGCGCTCAAACAGGCTGTTGAACATGTAGTTCCACGCCAGCGCAATGCTGGACATGACGGCAGACAGCGCAAAGGCCGAACCAGGGGGATGGGAGAAGGCCAGCGCCAGCGTGGGCGTGACCACCGCGATGGCAATGCTTTCGTACAGGGCGGCTTGGAGAATGCGACGTTGAAGGGGAGACATGGGGGTGCATGGTAAGGGGTCGGGATCTCGCAAAAGCACGCCGCTATCATCTTCTGCATGGGAGAACACCACACCAACCAAGCCGCAGCCTCGCAATTCATTGCCCGCTGGACCGGCAAAACCGCCTCTGAACTCTCCACCGCACAAAGCTTTCTCATTGAGCTGTGCGCCCTGATCGGTGTGGCCCCGCCCACGCATGAGCTGGACTACATGTTTGAGCGGCCCATCACCTTTAGCCACGGCGACGGCAGCACCAGCGCGGGCCGCATTGATTGCTACCGCCAAGGCCACTTTGTTTTAGAGGCCAAAAAAGTCAAGGCTAGCCCCGCCACCAAAGGCTTTGACGACGGCCTCTTGCGCGCCCGCGCCCTACCCTCTGCCGAGGGCCGTGGCCCCCAGAAGCAAAGCCTGCCCCGCATTCTGGAAACATTGAAAGCTTTGGCACCAGCGAAGCAAAAACATGACATCTGGAGGGGACAGGCGTGAATCAGCAGTTTCAGCACCCAATCGAATGGGAATGCTTCAGCGAGATCGTTCAGTCGAAACACTGCTCAATTGCAGACTGGGGACCACTTCACGGCCCAATTTCAAGCTTCACCATCAGACGCGATGCTGAGCTAAACCTCATTCTCGAAACGACCTCAGGCAACAATAGTAGGTCTACTGCAACTCACCCACCTTTGGGGACCGTGCAAGAGTTAACGAATCAGATCACTTTTAAAAACGAATATTTGGGCACGGCAACTGCAGTTGGCCTAGTGCCACAGGGCCTGCGCAGAACCTACACAAGCACAGAAACTGGTGGTCAAACCACAGAAACTTCGTCCATTCACGCGCTAACCTGGACTTCGGCGAGGGTCGGTGAGTCTGCATACACGATGGACTGGCTTGAAAGCGTTCCCAATGCTTACCACTGGCCCCATATTGTGGATTCGACAGATACGGAAACCATATCTAATAAATTCCGTGCTGATGATTTTGAAATCTCGATGAATGCGTCGGTGGAGAGCCGCTCATCTAGTCTAGCTTGTGCACACCTTCGTATAGACGGCATGGATATATTCGTTGGCACACTCCATAAAAAGTCTATTGCGAACATTGAAATGCCGGGGTACATCCTTTACAAGGGATGCCCTGACGCATCATTTCGCGAGAAGCTACGCGGTGCACTTTCGTTTGCTCTGGGACAGTACCTTGTATACCTCGGGCATTCAAGTTTCAATGAAAAATGGGACCTGATCCAGCTGGAGGCAATCAGCCCAGCCACGTTAGGTGGTGCAGCGACTAAATTGGTTGCGCAACCGCCTGCTCCACTTGATATGCAACGCCAATGGTGGATTTCACCCGATTCGTTACAACGTGTCGCTGAGTCAATCTTCCAGAGTTATGACAAATACGGGTTACGAAGCGCCCTGTGGGGATATTGGCACGGTATGGCAGCACCTGCACACATTGCTGCCGTCCACTTTGCAGCGGTAATAGAGAGGCTGCAAACGACATATTTCACATTCCATGACGCAAATTCGAAGAGTCTTTTAGATAAAAAAACGTGGAAGGAACTTCAAAAGCAGTTGGTTGCTGAACTCGAAAAAGTTGGCCTGACCGAAGAACTGGAAACCATCCTCCGCAATAAATTGGACTCTCTGAATTCAGCTCCTCAGTCCATACTGATGAAGCGATTTCTGGGAGAGCTCAACATAGAAATGGGTTCGGTAGAGACCCGTGCTTGGAGGGAAGGTAGAAATCGCGCGGCCCACGGAGGCGTTATTGAGCGACGTGAATTCACCAAGGTAGTACGAGAAAACAAGTCACTGCGGGTTTTGATCAACCGAATGATCTTGGCTATGTGTGGGGCGGCAGATTTTTATATTGATTACTACACGCTGGAGCACCCCATTCAGCCGATTCAGAAACCAAGTCCCGAAGATTTGGGTTGAAAAAGCATCATTAGAACCATGCCGCTACACCTCCAAACACCTCTCCTGGAATCCCGCCCCCTAAGCCTCCTGGCCCAACGCCAAGTCTGGCTCAAGATGGAAGCCCTGCAGCCCCCAGGCAGTTTCAAAATTCGCGGCATCGGCCACGCCTGCCAGCTACACGCACAACGGGGCGCCAAGCGCTTCGTGTCGTCGTCCGGCGGCAACGCCGGCATGGCGGTGGCGTATGCGGGGCGCATGCTGAACATTCCCGTCACGGTGGTGGTGCCGCAGACCACCACGGCGCGGGCACAAGAGCTGCTGCGGCAAGAGGATGCGGACGTGATCGTGCATGGTGCGTCGTGGCAAGAGGCCAATGAACTGGCCCTGTCGCTGGTGGGGCCGGACGACGCGTTTTTGCATCCGTTTGACGACCCGCTGCTGTGGGCCGGCCATGCCAGCATGGTGGACGAAGTGGCGCAGGCGGGCCTGGTGCCCGATGCGGTGGTGTTGTCGGTGGGCGGTGGTGGCCTGATGTCGGGGGTGGCCGAAGGCATGGCGCGCAATGGCTGGGGCAGTGTGCCCATCATTGCGGTGGAGACAGACGGCGCCGCGTCGCTGCACGCGGCCATGCAGGCGGGTCACACGGTGGGGCTGGACGCCATCACCAGCATTGCCGGGTCACTCGGCGCCAAGCGCGTGTGCGAACAGGCGTTCCAGTGGACGCAGCAGCGCCCGGTGCAGAGTGTGCGGGTGTCCGACGCGAGTGCGCTGGATGCGTGTGAACGCTTCTTGACCGACCACCGTGTGCTGGTGGAACCGGCCTGCGGTGCAGGCCTGGCGCTGGCCTACGAAGCCCACGCCGCGCTGGCGCCCTACCGCAACGTGCTGTTCATCGTGTGCGGCGGCGCTACCGCCACGGTGGAGCAAATTCGCCAGTGGCGAGGGGCCTGAAACCGGAACCTGCGCAGGCTAGTTACTATAAAAATAGTAGCTGCTCGCGCATATTCCACGGGTGCTAGAGGCACTTTTTATCCATAATCCCAGATATACATGCCACGCATGACCCAAGCTCCCAATCTGCAAATCGCAACGCTGTGGGCAGACGCGCTCCAGGCGGAGGGGATTGAGGCGAGTGTGCAGCGGCAATACCTGGGCAGTGCGGTGGGCGAACTGCCACCTGATCAATGCCTGCCCGAGGTGTGGATTCGCCACCCGGAACAGGAAGCCGCGGCGCGGGAACTGCTGCACCACCTGCAGCACGTTCCGCAACGGCGCTGGGTATGTGTATGCGGCGAGCGGGTGGAAGGCGGGTTTGAGCAGTGCTGGAACTGCGGTGCGTGGATGCCCCGGTAGCCACTTTGGCAGCTGCACAACGCACCACAGGCCTTCAGCGCATGACGCCGAAGGCCTGTGTTGTTATGGAACGGAGAGAGGCTTAGGGAGCCGCGTTTTTCTTGGCAATTTCATTGCCAATGTAGCCACCCCCCACCGCACCTGCGATGGTGGCCAGGGTCTTGCCGTCGCCACTGCCAATTTGGCTACCCAGCGCGCCGCCAACAACAGCACCAATGCCGATACCGATAGCGCTGTTCTGCTGGGCCGGCGCGGCGGCGGGTTGTGCGGGTGCCGTGGAAGCGGATGCCACCTGGGTTGACGACTTTTGAGTGGGTGCCTTTTGGCTTGCAGTTTTCTGCTGAGCAGTCGCGGCAGGCAGTGGCTTCACGTCCGCCGGGGCGCTTACCGCAATGGCCGCTGGCACATTGGCATTGGAGCTGGGAAGAATGCCTGTGATGGCGGCTGCGCCCAGCAGACTCACCAGCACCACCGAACCGGCAGCGACAGCAACCAGTGGGTGCATGCGAGGAATGAAGTGGTGTTTGGCTTGAATAGCGTGCGAGTTCATAGTGTGTCCTTCTGTCGTGATTGAAAAAATCACAACTGCAGTTTGGCCGGTCTGCGCCGCTTCAACCAGAGGACAAAATCTCGACATGGCGTAGGCAATTTCCTACAACGCCACCGCCATCAGTGCCCAGAACTCACTCTGGCGTATTGATATCGCCGTCGGCGCCGGGCGCGTTCAGTGCCTGCTGCGCCAGCTCTTCGTCGGAAACTTCGGGCAGGTTGTTCAGCTCGCTCCACTCTTCCACAAACTCGTCGCTGGGGTCTTCGCCGTGCACCAGCACATCGTCGATCGTCTGGCGCCGCCGCGTGGAGGGCTCCGCGGCCGATATAGTGCCGGCAGCAACTGTGGCGGGGGCAGCTTCCGCCAAAGGCGTATTTTTGGCCTTTGCCTCCAAGAATGACGCAAAGTCTCCGTTGTGGGGCGTGTCTTGGTTTGTCATAGTTGTTCTCCCTTCAAAAATTGCTTGTTGAGATGGCTTAGGCAGTTACCTGCACACCCTTCCAAAACGCCACCCGATCGCGCACCATATCGGCCTCGGGTTTGGGGTCGGCGTAGTACCAGACGGCGTCGATGTTCATCTCGCCATTCACCATCAGCGAGTAGTAGCTGGCCTGGCCTTTCCGGGCGCAGCTGGTTTTGTGGTTGCTGAACTGCACGTAGTCGCGGTTCAGGCTGCTGGCAGGAAAGTAGTGGTTGCCTTCCACCAGCAAGGTGTCTGCGCTTTCGGCGATGATGGTTCCGTTCCAAATGGCTTTCATTGCATGCTCCTGGGTCACATTCGTAAGCTCCCATTGCACCACAACGCAGGGCAACTGAGTGCTACCGGGGGCAATCGCTTTCGCTTATCCTGTGCCCTCATTTGAAAGGCTTTGCCATGCGTACTTCTCCCTTGTTTTTGCGCCGCCACCTGCTCGTGCTGGCCACCGGTTTGTTAGCCAGCTGGGGCGCACAGGCCGATAGCCCCGTGCGCGTTGGCTCCAAGATCGACACCGAAGGCAAGCTGCTGGGCAACATCATCGTGCTGGCACTGGAGGCCAAGGGCATCAAGACCGAAAACAAGGTGGCGCTGGGCAATACCAAGGTGGTGCGCACGGCCCTGATGGCCGGCGAGATTGACCTCTACCCCGAGTACACCGGCAACGGCGCCTTCATGTTGGGCGACGAGGGCAACAAGGCCTGGAAGAGCCTGCGCGCGGGCTACGAGCTGGCCAAGAAAATGGACCTGGAGAAGAACAAAATCGTCTGGCTGGAACCGGCCAATGCCAACAATACCTGGGCGATTGCCGTGCGCCGCGATGTGGCCAGCGCCAACAAATTGCGCACGCTGGACGACATGGGTCGTTACATAGCCAAGGGCGGCACGTTCAAGCTGGCGGCCTCGGCCGAATTCATGGAGCGGGCCGACGCCATGCCCGCCTTCCAGGCGGCCTATGGCTTCAAGCTGCGCGCCGACCAGGCGCTGGTGCTGGCCGGGGGCGACACGGCGGCCACCATCAAGGCTGCAGCCGAAAAGACCTCGGGGGTGAACGCCGCCATGGCCTATGGCACCGACGGCCCGGTAGCCGCGCTGGGCCTGGTGGTGATGGAAGACCCCAAGGGCGTGCAGCCCGTGTATGCGCCCGCACCGCTGGTGCGTGAAGAGGTGCTCAAGCAGCACCCGGCCATTGCCACGGTGCTGGCCCCCATCTTCAAGGCGCTGGACGGCCCCACGCTGCAAATGCTGAACGCCCGCATTCAGCTCGAAGGGCAAGACCCACGCAAGGTGGCCAGCACCTTCTTGCAGAGCAAGGGATTCCTGAAATAAGCGCCACCGTGGCGGACGCGCCTACCCAGCGCTGCAACCCGGTGCTGGCGCTGTGCACCGCACTGGCACTGGCTGCCGCCTGGGCCCTGCCCTTTGTGCGGGTGGCGCCCAACCGCCTGCTGTCGGGCGAGCCCGTTTATCTGGCCGACGTACTGCAGAGCCCTAGAGCCTGGCTGGCCGTCGCGCTGATGGTGGTGGTGCTCTTCGCCACGCTGCAGGCCCAGCGCCGCACCGCACACGCACTGGTGCTAACGGCCATGGCAGCCGCGCTGGCCGGGCTGTGGCTACTGGCAGGCGCACACGCCCAGCTAGTGGCGCACACCGAATCGCCCTTGCACCGCACCGCACTCGGCGCCGGCTTCTGGACGCTGGCGAGCCTGGCTTGGCTGGCGGCACTGGATGCGGTGACACGGCTGCGATTAGGCGCCCTGGCACGCCTGGCCGTGCTCACGGCCACCGCCCTGCCCTTGCTGGCTGTACTGGCCACAACTGGAGTTGGGCAAGAGCTCTCCATCGCCAAAGAGTACGCCAACCACAGCGATGTGTTTGGCGCCGCCGTGCTGCGCCATCTGCAGATCGTGCTGCTGTCCACGGTGCCAGCCGTAGGTATTGGCGTGCCGCTGGCCTGGGCCATGGCGCGCACGCCATGGCTGCGCCAGGCGCTGTTTCCCGTGCTCAATGTGATCCAGACCATTCCCTCCATCGCCCTGTTTGGCCTGCTGATGGCGCCGCTGGCCTGGGCCGCTGCCAACGCGCCGCTGCTGGGGCAAATGGGCATCAGCGGCGTGGGCCTGGCGCCTGCGGTGCTGGCGCTGCTGCTGTATGCGCTGTTGCCCATCGTCCGCTCCACGTTGGCCGGGCTGGAGCAGGTGCCTGTTGCGGCCACTACCGCGGCGCGCGCCATGGGCATGGCGCCCTGGCAGGTGCTGTGGCAAGTGGAACTGCCGCTGGCGCTGCCCGTGTTGCTCATCGGCCTGCGCACGGCAGTGGTGCAGACCACGGGCTTGGCCGCAGTGACCGCGCTGGTGGGCGCGGGGGGCTTGGGGCAAATCATGTTTGACGGCCTGTTTAGCGCGGCCAATGAGCTGGTGATGCTGGGCGTGTTGCCGATTGTCTTGTTGGCCGTGCTAGCCGATGCCCTGTTCAAGGCGCTGACCGCGCTGCTGGAGGCCCCCGCCGCATGATCACGTTTGACCACACCAGCAAGTCCTACGGCGGCACACCCGCCCTCTCCGACCTGCAGCTCACCATTGCCCGTGGCGAGCTGCTGGTGCTCATCGGGCCCTCGGGCTCGGGCAAGTCCACCGCGCTCCAGATGGTCAACCGCATGGTGGACCATGACGGTGGCCGCATTCTGCTGGACGGGCAAGAGATCTACAGCTTCAACGTGCTGGACCTGCGCCGGCGCATGGGCTATGCCATCCAGTCGGTGGGCCTGTTCCCGCACTGGACGGTGGCGCGCAACATTGCCACCGTGCCGCAGCTGCTGGGCTGGAGCGCGGAGCGCATTGAGGCGCGCGTGACCGAGCTGCTGACCCTGTTTGCCATGGAGCCCGCGCAGTACCGCAACCGTTACCCGCACCAGCTGTCGGGCGGGCAGCAGCAGCGGGTGGGCGTGGCACGCGCACTGGCGGCCGACCCCGATGTGCTGCTAATGGACGAACCCTTTGGCGCATTGGACCCGGTGACGCGCGCGGCGCTGCAGCTGGAGCTCAAACGCGTGCACCAGGCGTCTGGCAAAACCATTGTGCTGGTCACGCACGACATCGACGAAGCCCTGCTGCTGGCCACGCGCATCGTGCTGCTGCGCCAGGGCCGCATCGAACAAGTAGGTACACCACTGGAGCTGCTGGCTACGCCGGTCAACGACTTTGTGGCGGACTTTGTGGGCCGCGCCGACCGCGGGCTCAAGCTGCTGTCGCTGCGGCCCATTGCGCCGCTGGTGCAGCCACTCACCGAGCCCACGCCCATGGCGCAGATTACCGACACCGCCACGGTGCGCGAGGCCCTGTCGCACATGGCAGCGCAGGCGGTGTCCACGCTGCGCGTGGTAGGTGCTGCCGGGCAGGTGCTGGGCCAGGTGCGCGCGGCCGATCTGCTGGAAGCGCAGCACCGTGGCTAACGCTGAGGTGAACACCTCACACCCGCCCCCCGCCTGGTGGGCCGACCGCTTGCTGTGGACCTTGGCGCTGCTACTGGCGCTGGCCTATGGCCTGCCGCACAGCCAGCCGCTGTTTGCCGCCCTCTTCCCCGCGCTGCCGCGTCCGGTCTACCTGCAGGAGCCGCTGGCCGGCTTGCTGTGGCAGCACCTGGGGCTGGTGCTACTGTCCAGCGCGGTGTCAGTGCTGCTGGGCACCACCGCTGGCCTGGCCGCCACGCGGCCCGCAGGTCGGGCCTTCCGCCCGCTGCTGGAAACCATCGCCGCCATGGGCCAGACCTTTCCGCCCGTGGCGGTGCTGGCCGTGGCGGTGCCCGTGGTGGGTTTTGGTGAACTGCCCGCGCTGCTGGCGCTGTCGCTGTTTGGCTTGCTGCCGGTGCTGCAAGCCACCCTGGCCGGGCTGGAGTCGGTGCCGCGGCCAGTGCAAGAGTCAGCCCGCGCCATGGGCCTCTCGCCCTGGCAGCAGCTGTGGCAAGTGCAGGTGCCACTGGCCCTGCCGTTGTGGCTGGCCGGCGTGCGCACTTCCGTCATCATCAATATCGGCACCGCGGCAATAGCCTCCACCGTGGGCGCCAAAACGCTGGGCTCGCCCATCATCGTGGGCCTCTCCGGCTTCAACACCGCCTACGTGCTGCAAGGCGCCGTGCTGGTGGGCCTGCTGGCCGTGGCGGCCGACATGGCGTTTGAGCGGTTGACGCGGCGCGTGCAGTGGCAAGGCTGAGGGCCCGCAAATCGCTATACATTCAATAGCTGCTCGCGCAATATCCACCGGGCCTGGATGCCATTTCGATGCCAAATCGTGCGTTCTGCAAGCCAACTTGACGGCAATCGCAGCCTGTTTGCGCCGGGTCAAGGCACCCTGGTCGCTGTCTGCCTACAGTGAGGTTTTCAGCCCCGGAGCACCGCATGAGCAGCTTTGACCACAGCACCCTGATCAAGAACATCAACGACAACCTGGGCCCCTTGCGCAAGGCGCAGCCCGACGCGCTGCAAGGCTTTGGGCAACTCGCCAAAGCAGCCATGGCCGAGGGCGCCGTGAGCGCCAAGCACAAGGAGCTGATGGCGCTGGCCATTGGTATCACCCAGCATTGCTCGGGGTGTATCGGCTTTCACATCAAGGCACTGCACAAGCTGGGCTGCACCCGCGCCGAGCTGGATGAAATGCTGGCCGTGTGTGTCTACATGGGCGGCGGCCCCGCCCTGATGTACGCCGCCGAGGCAGGTGCGGCCTGGGACAGCATGGCGCCTGCGCCCGTAGCGGCCTGAAGCAGTCAGCCCAGGCTAACCACCAAAAAAAACGCACCGGAGACGGTGCGCTTTTCATTGGCGGGTACCAGTTTTTAGGCGAAGCTGAACTGCCCCGGCGCGAGGATGGGGTCCACGCCCACCTTGATGGTGGACTTAGGCGCGAACTTGCCTTCCAGCAGCAGCTTGGACAGCGGGTTCTCAATGCGCTGCTGGATGGCGCGCTTCAAGGGCCGCGCACCAAACACCGGATCGAAACCCACCTTGGCCAGCTCGGCCACAGCGGCATCGCTCACTTGCAGCGTCAGGTCCATCTTGGCCAGGCGACCCATCAGGGTGGCGAGCTGGATCTTGGCAATCGACGCGATGTTGGCGGCGTCCAGCGAATGGAAGACCACGGTCTCGTCGATGCGGTTCAAAAATTCAGGGCGGAAGTGGTTCTTCAGCTCACCGGTCACGGCCTCTTTCACATCCTCGTAGTCCTGCCCCACCATGCTCTGGATGAGCTGGCTGCCGATGTTGCTGGTCATCACGATGACCGTGTTTTTGAAGTCCACGGTGCGGCCTTGGCCGTCCGTCAGGCGGCCGTCGTCCAGCACTTGCAGCAGCACGTTGAACACATCGGGGTGGGCTTTTTCCACCTCATCCAGCAACAGCACGCTGTAGGGCTTGCGGCGCACAGCTTCGGTCAGGTAGCCGCCCTCCTCGTACCCTACGTAGCCGGGTGGCGCGCCAATCAGGCGGGCCACGCTGTGCTTCTCCATGAATTCGCTCATGTCGATGCGCACCAGGTGCTCCTCGCTGTCGAACATGAAGCCGGCCAGCGCCTTGCACAGCTCGGTCTTGCCCACGCCCGTGGGGCCCAGGAACAGGAATGAGCCGGTGGGGCGGTTAGGGTCAGAGAGACCCGAGCGTGAACGGCGGATGGCGTTGGCAACAGCGGCAATGGCCTCGTCCTGCCCGACTACGCGGTCGTGCAGCTTGTCTTCCATTTGCAGCAGCTTGTCGCGTTCGCCCTGCAGCATCTTGCTGACCGGGATGCCGGTGGCACGGCTCACCACCTCAGCAATCTCATCAGCCCCCACTTGGGTGCGCAAGAGCTGGCGTGTAGCACCTTCGCCGCCTTTGGACTTGCCAGCCTCTTTTTCCTGCGCCTCTTTGAGCTGCTTTTCCAGCTCGGGCAGCTTGCCATATTGCAGCTCGGCCACCTTGGCCAGGTCGCCCTTGCGGGTCAGTCCCTCGATCTGGGTGCGTAGCTTGTCGATCTCTTCGCGCACCTGGGCGCTGCCCTGGGCCGTGGCTTTTTCTGCCTTCCAGATTTCATCCAGATCCGCAATTTCCTTTTGCAAGGACTGGATCTCTTCGTCAATCAGCTCCAGGCGTTTGAGCGAGGCTTCGTCTTTCTCGCGCTTCACGGCTTCGCGCTCGATCTGCAGCTGGATCAGGCGGCGATCGAGCTTGTCCATGACCTCGGGCTTGGAGTCCAGTTCGATCTTGATCTTGCTGGCGGCTTCGTCGATCAAGTCAATGGCCTTGTCGGGCAAAAATCGGTCGGTGATGTAGCGGTTGGACAGTTCGGCCGCGGCCACGATGGCCGGGTCGGTGATGTCCACACCGTGGTGGACCTCATAGCGCTCTTTCAGGCCGCGCAGGATGGCGATGGTGGCCTCCACGGTCGGCTCGCCCACCAGAATCTTCTGGAAGCGACGCTCCAGCGCGGCGTCTTTTTCGATGTACTTGCGGTATTCGTCCAGCGTGGTGGCGCCCACGCAGTGCAGCTCGCCGCGCGCCAGCGCGGGCTTGAGCATGTTGCCAGCGTCCATGGCGCCCTCGCCTTTGCCAGCACCCACCATGGTGTGCAGCTCGTCGATGAACACAATGGTCTGGCCTTCGTCCTTGGCCAGGTCTTTGAGCACATTCTTCAGGCGTTCTTCAAATTCGCCGCGGAACTTGGCACCGGCCAGCAGGGCCGCCATGTCCAGGCTCAGCACGCGCTTGCCCTTGAGGCTGTCGGGCACCTCGCCGGCCACGATGCGTTGGGCCAAGCCCTCCACAATCGCGGTTTTGCCGACACCGGGTTCGCCAATCAGCACGGGGTTATTTTTGGTACGGCGCTGCAGCACCTGGATAGCGCGGCGGATCTCGTCGTCGCGGCCAATCACCGGATCGAGCTTGCCCAAGCGGGCGCGCTCGGTGAGGTCGATGCAGTATTTTTTGAGCGACTCACGCTGCTCTTCGGCGTCGGCACTGTCCACGTTCTGGCCACCGCGCACGGCCTCAATGGCGGCCTCCAGGCTCTTGCGGGTCAGGCCGTTGGCGCGGGCCAGGTTGCCTGCGTCACCCTTGTGGTCGGCCAGCGCCAGCAAGAACAGCTCGCCCGCGATGAACTGGTCGCCACGCTTGATGGATTCCTTCTCGGCCGCTTGCAGCAGGCTCACCATGTCGCGGCCCACCGTCACCTGTTCGTGCCCCTGCACCTGGGGCAGGCGCTTGATGGCGGCCTCGGCGGAGGCCAGCAAACCGGCCACATTGACGCCAGCGCGGTTCATCAGCGCCTTGGGGCCATCGTCCACACGGATCATGGCCGCCAGCAAGTGCACGGGCTCGATGTATTGGTTGTCATTGCCCAAGGCCAGGCTCTGGGCTTCGCTCAGGGCTTCCTGGAATTTGGTAGTAAGTTTTTCGATTCGCATTGCTGCTCCCGCGACTGTGATTCAGATGCTCCCCAGCTTGGGGCCATGGTGCTCCATTTCAAGGCCAGTGCCCGGGCGCCAGCAGGCAATAGCCCGGAGTTTGACCCACATCAAACGCCGGGCTAATCCCCAACGCGCTCAGCCCAAGGTCCAGTCAAGCTGCACTTGGTCCGGCGTAGCCACATCAAAACGGCGCATGGTGAAGCTGGCGCGCAACTGCTGGCCCCCACCGGGCAGTGGCACCAATTCGCACTCCAGCCAACCGTCGCCATTCCAGGCCTGCGCCTCAATCTGCGCACTGCCGCCTGCCAGCGGCACGGTCTCTTGTGCCAGCACATCGCTGGCGGCCACGTTCGCAAAGCGCAGCGGCGCATGCAGCGGCGGCGTCACCAGTGCATAGGCCTTGACCGGGCTGTGGCTGAACGTAATGGTGGCGCTGGCTGCGCAGTGGTAGTCGCCCGACAGGAAGACCACATTGCTGATGCGCTGCGTAGCGATAAAGTCCAGCACACGCTGGCGGTCGCCTTCGGCAAACTGCCAGTTATCGGTCGACCGCGGCGAAGGCCGACCCAGCCCCTGCACCAACCCCGGTGCCAGCACCGCGCCGGTGGCAATGAACTTGGCATGGTGGCCGCGCGCCTGCTCCTGCAACAGCCAGGCCTCCAGCACCGGCCACTGGCCGGGTTCCAGCAAGCGGCGTTCGGTGCCCAACGCGCGGTTGCGGTGCACGCGGGTATTGAGCGAAAGAAATGCCGCTGCTTCGTGCGACACCGCTCCGTCGTGCCCCTGCGGCCCCAGCGGGGCCGGGCCATGGGCGCGTTGGAACGCGGCAAAGGCACTCAGGGCGTTGCGTGTGAGTACCGCGCGCGCAACGCTCAGGCGCTCTTCGTCACGGCTCCAGTTGTCGGCAATCTCGTGGTCGTCCATGGCCATGTAGAGCGGCAGGCTCCGCGCCAGTTGCCGGAAGCCCGGCGAGCCAAAGGCCTCACGGTAACGCGGCAGCAGTGACTCGATGGGTGAGGCGCTGGAGGCCAGGCCGGCGCGTGCATCGGCGTAGATCTGGTCGCCCAGCATCCACATCATTGACGCTGGCGCCTGCCGCTGGCGCACGGCCAATTGCTGCAAGGTGTGGTCACTGCGGGCTGCCTCCAGCTCGGTAATGCCGGGGTGGCGACAGGTGGCAGCGACAAAGCGCAGGCCGGCCTGCGGAGTGAGCAGTTGGCCCTGCAGGCGCAGCACGCAATCGCGCATCCAGCGCAGGCTGCGGCGCTGGCGTGAGAGTGTGCCGGGCTGCGCACGCAAAGCTATGGCACGCTCCTCGCGCACCAGGGCGGCCAAGGGGCGCAACAGGGCTACCGCGTCGGCCAGGGTCAGCGCCAATGGCAAGGGCTGTAGCGACCCATGGCCCACCGCATGGGGCACGGCAGTTGTGGTGGGGGCTAGCTCCCAACCTGCAGCCCCTTGGGCTTGGGCCAGGGTGTGTCGGTAGTCCGCATGCGCGGCCTCTGCCGAAAGTGGAACCGCGGGCACCGGGCTGCGCCCGGCGCTGTGGGCCACATCGTCTACCGTAACGGGTGCCCCCCACAGCGTGGGCCAATGCAGCGTCTGGGCCGTGGTATCGGTGGGTGCGTCGGCCGCAATGCGGTGCAGGCTCACCATGGCCACGGTGATGGCACCTTGCCATTCGGCAGGTACCCGCAGGTCTGCCACCGCATACACAATGCTCTGGTCTGGCGATGCATCCTGCGCCACTCCCACCAGTCCTTCGAGCGGGCTGCTGACAAGTGGCCAGGCTTGCACCGTACGCTGGCGCCCGACCGAGAGCAGCGTCATGGCTGCCACCGCAGTGTCGGCCTGGGAGTTGTCCACCTCCATCCACACGCGCAGCACCGTATCTGCCCCCTCGCGCCGCACCCAACCGCTCAGCGGGCCGGTGCGTGGCAGACGGGCACGCAGGCGGTTTTGCGTGGCGGGTTCGGGCAGGTCTGCGGCCTGGGCTTGATTGAAGAAGTCCACCACCTCTGCAAAGATGACCTCGGGCGCACGTTTGCCAATGGTGCAGTCGAAGTGGGCATGGTCCGGGGCGACCAAAAAGCGGTCGAGACCGGTGGCCAGCCGCTGGCCGCCAAAGGCGCGGCTGAACTGCCGCTGGGTTTCGTGCAGGGATTCCTTGTCGAACAAGACATTGTCCGCGCCATGCAGCAGCATGACGGGCATGCCCAGGTAGCGGCGCACGTTTTCGTCGGTCACATAGATGTTCTGGCCGTCGGCGTCCACCAGGTGTTCGTACTCCACGCACTTGGCGCCGTGCAAAAACACGCCCAGGTTGGTGCGGCCAAAGTAGAGGTCCAGCTTCTCGTGGGTGCCGGGGCGGCCGGACTGGCTTTCAATCAGCTGGTCGTGGCGGAACAGGCGGCTCAGGAAACCGGCCATGCGCTTGCAAGAGGTGCTGTCGGGTTGGTGCACACGCAGGTCGTGTTCGTGCGGGCAGCGCTCGGCCTCGTCGTAATGGAAGCTGGCAAACAGGCGGTCCATGAGTGCGTGCAGACCGTCCGCCTGGGCCGTACCCGCAGCAAAGTTCACGTACTCCAGACCCAGCGCATTGACCATGAGCGAGGCCACCTGCAAGCGCATCTGCGCGGTAACAGAACCAATCACATAGGGCTGGAACTGTGAGAACAGCACGGCAGCCACTTTGGGCTTGCCCGCCTCGTGCATCAGGTGCCCGCCCAGCAAGGCCATGGCGGTGGACGCCGAGCCCACGCAGTGGCTAAACACGCTGAGCTGGCCGGGCAGAAGCTCGGGCTCGCTGCGCTCGGCCTGCAATACGCTGAGTGCGTGGTTGACCGCAGCTGGCAGATCACAGGCCCCAATGTCGTCCATGCTGGAGAGCCGGGCAGAGGCACGCAAGAAGGGGCTGACACGGTATTCAAGCAGCCACACGTCCCAGCCTTGGGCGTAGAGCATGGCCGCCAATGCACGTTCGCCCAGCTCTTCGGCCACAAAAGGCAAGGTGTTCTGTGCAAAGCCGTTGAGCAGGATGATGGATTCGAAACGCCGCAAGCCCTGCGGGGTGACGCTGGATTCCACTCGCGGCTGCGCATAGCGCACCATGCCAATGCGGATGGTTTCGGTTTTGGGGTCGGACGCATCCTCCCCCGCGCGCAGCGGTACGGTCAAGCACACCGGCGCCTGCGGCAGCACACTGTGGCCGTCGGGCAGACGGATGGGCGGGTACTGGTCGGCGGTCAATTCAAAGTCGCCGTTGTCAGGGAGTGTGACCGGGTCCACGGCGGGCAGGTCGGCGCGGTAGTCAGGCAGCCGGAAGTCGAGCATGCGGCTGCTGACCACGTAGCGCAGGATCGTCAGCGGGTAGGTGATGAAGGCCGCCAGCGCGTTGACCGTGTCCGGGCCGGGTTTCATTTGCGGCGCAATACGGCGCACCATTTCAGGCACATCCATGGTCAGGCGGCCTGTGGCCAACACGCGTCCTCCCTTGGCCTGCATGAGTTGCACATCGAGTTGTGTGAGCTCGTCCCACACACTGCGGCGCTGCGGCGCAGGCCAACCGCCGTGTTGCCACTTGTTACGCCCCCAAGCCCAGAGTTCGCTCCAGCCCAAGGCGGGTTGTATCAACTTGCGACCTTGCAGGTACCAGCTGCGTTCGCCATCGCTGAGCGTGAGCCGGTAGTCAAAGGTGCGTGCGGCACTGGCGTGCCAGAGCAGCTTGAGGCCATCCCAGACCAGATCTTTCAGTTTCTGCTTCGGGGCGCCCGCCTCCTTGGGCCGCTTGCTGTCGGGGTACCAGCGGGTGATTCCGTAGGTCAAGCCCGCACGCAACGTGCGCGAGGCACGCGCAAACAAACCCTCGGGCGCCGCGCGGAACAGCTGCACCGTGCCGCCGGTGACATGCAGCACCGTGGACGGACCGTGTGCAGCGTCAATCACCAGCCGCGAGGCGGTGAGGCTGCGCGCCGTGGCACTCCCCGGCAGTGCCTGCAGGGTGTGGCTGGGGTCTTGCCACAAGCGGGTCCAGTCGGCAACGTCCATCTCCAGAAACAAGGCTGCCGCGGGTGGGGTGGTGCCCGTGGGCCACCAGGATGGCAGCACGGCCTCTGGCTCAGGCTGCAAGGGACCGCGCAAGACCTCGGCCAGCACCGCGCCGTGGGGAGCATCGGGCTCAGCCTTCACGGTGGGGGCGATGGGCGGGTGTGGGGGCAAGGCGCGTGCTTGCGGTGCCCGGGCCGGTTCGTCTTGCAGCAGCAAGCGACAGGCACGCTCTGCCAGCGCGGTGATGGTCAGCAAGGGGTTCACCCCCAGCGAGGTGGGGATGACGGAGCCGTCCACCACGACCAAACCGGTGTGTACGCTGCCATCGGGAAGGAAGACTTGGCCCTGGTGGTTGACTACGCCGTGCGCGGGCGAGGCGGCCATGCGGCATCCCCCCAGCGGGTGCACAGTGATCCAGCTGGGTTCGGCCTTGGGGCCACTGAGCACGCTGGCAATTTTGTCGGGCAACACCCCGCTGGCGGGGTTGGGCAAGAACTCGGCCCCCCCCCCCTCGACACTGGCCGCCCGGCTGCGGTGCAGGCCCGGGGCCGGGTCTTGCGCCCCCTGCTCCCAAGACCAGGCAATGCGCAACTGCGGCTTGGCCAACTGGGCCTGACCGGCCGAGCTGTCGTGCCCCATACCCAGCATGACCAGGCTGCGTGCCGTGCGCACCGGGTCTGCAACCAGGGGGTCGCGCCGGCCAGATTGGCGCACACCGAATCGCGCCAACTGGGGCAACACACCCAGGGTGGCCAAGGCCTCGCCCACGATAGGCGCGAGCATGCCCGGAATGCCGCCGTCTTCAGTGACGGTGCTCTGGGTGTGGTCTTGTGTGTCGTGAAAGCGGATCACGGAACTGATCGTGGGCCCGACCTTGGCATCCGCCGCACGCACCGCGCCACTGCCCTCGCCCACGGCGTTGGCCTTGTCGTCCATGTCGTAGGCAGCGCTGAGGTCATCGCCGTTGGCAGAAATGCCTTTGCCCAACCAGCTGTGGGCCACGGGCAGCCCGTGCGCACGGGAGCGCAGCAGGATTTCGCTGGAGCCAAAGGTTCCGGCACTGAGCACGACGCGGCCGGTACGCAGCACAAACTCGTACGCCCGGTTCAGGGGGCCTTCAGGCGCATCGAAAGACTGTTCCCAGGTGCCGCGTTCGGTGGTGCGCACGCAGTGCACCTCCCAATCCCGCCCGGGGTGGGCCACATCTGGGCGGTGTTGCACATGCAACACGCTGACGCCGGTGAACATGCGTGCGCCGGCTTGTGCAGCGCGCGGCAGGTAGGTCTTGTCCAGGCTGAGCTTGGCGTTGTGGTTGCAACCCGAGCAACAGTCACCGCAGCCCACGCACGCATCGCGCGGCCCCAGGCTTAGCGGGGCACCAGCACGAAATTCAATGGCCAAGGGCACGTCTTCGGTGCTGACCTTGAGGCGCGCACTGCCAAACCGTTCTGCTGCAGCCTGCCCGATGTCTTGCATCCGCTGGTACTTGGCCGTGTGCTGGGGCACGCAAGCGGGCGACGCGCGCTGCATCTGGGGCGACTGCACCTCCAGCACCTGTGCAGCGCGCGCGTAATCGGCATCCAGTGAGGCATCGCGCAGCGGTTCGGGCCAGGCGTCTTGCTGAAACACCCGCACATCCGGGCGCAGCGCCACAGCGGCATTGATCAGACTGCCGCCACCCAGGCCGTTGCCGACAAGGGCCGTGGCACGCGTCCCCACCCGAAAGTCAAACAGTGCATCCTCGTAGCCGACAGCCGAAGGGCCCTGCGCGCGCTCGGCATTGCCGCCCACCTCGGCGCGCACAAAGCCGCCGAACTGGCCAAAGTCGGTAGGAAACTCGCCGGCCACATACTCCGAGCCGCGCTCCAGCACGGCGACGCTATGGCCATGTTCGGCAAAACGCAAAGCGGCGACAGAGCCGCCGTAACCCGACCCGACGACCAGAACCTCAGGCGCATAGCCTTCTTCCCGGATACCGGTGATCAGTTGCTCCACACCGTGTGACAGCCAGTGCATAGCGCAATCCTCTCTGAATTAAAAAATCCGACTCATCGCAAAAAAGGCAGCTGGGTTGCACACCACTGCTCGAACTCGGGCACGGGCATGGGACGCGCGGCGTACCAGCCCTGCGCATAGTCGCAACCAATGGCGCACAACAAGCGCCCACTCTTCGGCGTCCTCCGCCCCTTCCGCCACCACGCTGAGGCCCAACCGGTGTCCCATGGCGATGGTGGACTCCAGCAGAGCCGCGCCATCGCTGCCGGGGCGAACGTTTCGCACGAATGCACGGTCGATTTTGAGTTCGGCCACTGGCATTTTTTGCAGATAGGCCAACGAGGAATACCCGGTACCAAAGTCGTCAATCGACAGGCTGAAGCCACTGGCCCGCAGGGCGTTCATTACCTCCAGCGCCGAGGCCGGATCGCGCATGGCACCGCTCTCGGTAATTTCAAACCGGATGTCAGCCGGGTCCACCCCGACCTCCTGGGCCAGTTTGGCAGTGCGGGCGGCAAACCCTGCCTCCCCCAAATCGAAGGTGGACAAATTGACCGAAATTTGGAGTGGCTGCCCTTGAGCACGGTAGCTGGCAGCCAGCCGCATGGACTGCTCCAGCACCCAGCGGGTAATGAGTGTGATGCGGCCCGTTTTTTCAGCAAAGGGAACAAATTCTCCCGGTGGAATCATGCCGCGCCGCGGATGTTCCCAACGCACCAGGGCCTCGGCACTGCCGACCGTGCCATCGCTCAAGCGCACTTTGGGTTGCAAGTACAGCCGCAGCTCGCCGTGCTCTACCGCGCGCTTGAGTTCAGACAACAGATCCAAGTCGGCCCGCTGGCTGGTTTCCATTTCTGCTTGGTATTGCAGCCAATTGCGATGCTGGCTGCGGCCTGCATCGAGCGCGATTTCGGCATTGCGCAGGAGCTGCTCCATGGTTGTCTTCTGTTCGGGAGGCAAGGCGACGCCAACCGACAGCGCAATGTCGACGGCCTGCCCCTCGACTTCCGCAGAAACACTGAACGCGCGCTCGAGAGACTCACGCACGAATGCCAATGGGTAGTCACTGGGAAACACCAGGCAGAACTGGTCTGCATGCATGCGTCCCACATGGGCGGTTGCCATGGGTCGGCAGACGGCTTGCAGCCTGCGTCCGGTTTCCACCAATATTTGGTCGCCCAGTGAGGGCCCCAGGGTTTCGTTGATCGCATGGAACCTCTCCACATTGAGCATCAGGACAATGGGCACACTGCCGCCGTCAATCCGCTGCTGGCCATACTGGCGTGCGCCTTCACGGTTGAGCAACCCGGTCAGGGCATCAAAGCGGGCCATGCGGGCGGTTTCTCGCTGCAGGCGCAGGGTGCGGTCGGCAATGCCATAACAAAAGGCCACGGGCAGCAGCAGGGTGCGCACAAAATCAAACGGGGAGCCAAGCGCCAGCTCAGAGGGCATGGGCTCGCGCAGTACCACGCTGTAGAGCAAAAAGCCCAACCAATAAGCGGCAATGGGGGTCATGCCCAGCAGCAAGATGCCGCAGCCCCTTTCACCGGCACGCCAGCCGCGCCAGTTGCCGGTGAGGAGGGCCAAGAAGTGCAGCGGCACCACGCCATAGATCAGCACATTGGCGATAGCCGGCAAGAAATAGTGCAGCGGAATCAGCAGCACAAACATGACCGCAACACCGTATGCCACATGGGCGGCCACAGGACTATGCTGGTTAAAGCGGCCAAAGCGCACGCTGAGCAAAACCGAGAGCACGCCTACCAGGTAATTGAAAATCCACGCGTTCAGCCAGAGCGGCGAACTTACGTCCAACACATAAGGAAGCCCGCTTTTGGTGAAGATGGTGAGCGACTGCAATGTGGCATACAAGGCGTAAATGCCGTAGTTCCATTCGCGCAATGCCACCCCAAAGAACAGCGCCACCAGCGCAGTGGTGAGCAGGAAAATGGCACCGCTGTGGTTAAGTAAATCTACGGCCTGTTCTTCACGCAGGCTGGTGTCCGCCTGCACCGACTCCACGACCAGTTCGTGCGCCAAGCCCGGGTAGGCCAATACGCCGTGAGGCGGGGCAAACTGGGCGTACAGCGGAAACGGCGCTTGGGCATCGGGTGTGAAGATGGCACGCAGCCCGGTGATCAATGCACCACTGCTTTGGCCCAGGCGCAACGCTTGGCCCAGCGGTTTGCCCGTGGCATCAAACAACCGAATGTCCACGCGCTGTACATTGAGATCGGCAAACGAAAGCCACTGCCCAGCCTCCAGTGACTGCCCCGCTGGCAACGCCGGAATACGAATCCAGCACGGCTGGTCATCAGCACCCACAGGTACTTTGCCTTCGGGGGCGGCGGTCCAGCCTGTAGAGGATGCCTGGGTGAGTTGGGACAGGGGCAAGGCGTCACAGCGGTAATCCACTGCCAGCGGTGCTGCCTTGACCGCCATGGACCACAGCGCCATTGCGAGCAACAGAAAGACACGCAGCGCCGTGTGCACCAGATTCATGACCACCCTTGTAGAGAAGTTGGCTTGCCAAAACCTGCGGGCAACGCCCCCCGTTTGGCGTGTTGGGGCCGATTGTAGGTGCCGGGGCCCGAAAAAAGTCAGGCGTTACGGGCCTCTATGCCCCATCGGGCCAAGGCCTCGTCATCACTCACACGGGCGTCCACCCAGTGTGCACCGTCGGGTGTTTGCTCCTTCTTCCAGAACGGGGCCTGCGTCTTGAGGTAGTCCATCAGGAACTCGCAGGCCTGGAAGCTCTGGCCACGGTGCGCCGAGGTCACCGCCACCAGTACCACCCCGTCGGTAGGCAGCAGCACACCAACCCGGTGAACCACGCGGGCGCCCAGAATGTCAAAGCGCACAAACGCAGCGTCCACCATGGCCTCGATGGACTTCTCGGTCATGCCGGGGTAGTGCTCCAGCTCCAGCGTCTGCACCGAACCTGCAGCACCGGGTGCATTGCGGTCGCGCACCGTACCCACAAAGGTGCAGACGGCACCCACCCGCGGATCGCCCGCTTGCAGAGCAGCAATTTCCTGCGCCACGTCGAAGGGCTGCGGCTGGATGCGGACACGGGGGGTGCTGGATTCGTCAAAAGGCATGGATGGATTGTGGCACCGTGCTAGCATGTGGCCCATGTTCGCATTCACCGCACTCCTTGCCACGGCCACTCTGGCCCTGGTCGGCGCGCGTGTGGTGGCCGCGAGCAAATCCAAAAAACCCAAGCTCATTTGACCGGAGCTGCGGTTCCGTCCTCAGATGAGCGATGGAACTGCGAACAACACCCCTCCCCCGTTTACGCAACCCGCCGCGCAGCTGACGATGGTTCTTTCCATCGGTCATGTTTCTGCAAAGGATGTTCGCGTGCACGCTACTGCTTCCCCTGCCCCTTACAGGTTCTCCGGCCTCTGGATTCCATTGGTCACGCCCTTTCACAATAACGCCGTGGACCACTCGGCCCTGCGCCAACTGGTGCAACTCCTGGAGCCCCAGGGCATTGCGGGCATCGTGGTCTGTGGCTCCACGGGCGAGGCCGCCGCGCTGGGTGCCGAGGAGCAGCTGGCCGTTTTGGATACAGTGGCCCAGACGGCGCCGGGCCTGGCACGGGTGATGGGCCTGTCGGGCTACCACCTGCCCGACACGCTGGACTGGGTGCGCACCCTGGGCAGCCGCAGCCTGGCAGGGCTACTGGTACCGGCGCCCCACTACATCCGCCCGTCGCAGGCCGGGCTGCTGCAGTGGTTCACTGCCATTGCCGATGCCAGCGCGCAGCCGGTGTTGGTCTACGACATTCCCGCACGTACCGGCGTGACCCTGAGCCTGGCCACACTGCGCACCCTGGCACAACACCCCAACATCGTGGGCATCAAGGACTGCGGCGGCGATATGGCCAAGACCCAGGCGCTGATTGCCGATGGGCAGTTGCAGGTGCTGGCAGGGGACGATGCCAACATCTTCACCACCCTGGCGTTGGGCGGTACTGGCGCGATTGCCGCCAGTGGCCATGTGCACACCGCGCGCCTGGTGGCGCTGATGCAGCACGTGCTGCGTGGAGAACTGGTGGCCGCGCAGACGCTGTGGCGGCCGCTGCAACCCTTGATCGAAGCGCTGTTTGCAGAGCCCAACCCGGCGCCGGTGAAGGCACTGTTGGCGCAGCAAGGCCTGATGCAGGCAGACCTGCGTGCACCAATGACGGCCGCCTCCCGGGCGCTCACCGAGCGGCTGGTGGCCCTCAGCACCGCGCTGGAGGTTAGCCCCCGGTAACCGGCGGGAAAAACGCCACTTCGCAGCCGGACGTGAGCGGCGCGGACTCGGGGCTCATCACCTGGTCCAGCGCCATGCGCACCGCGCGACCGGGGGCCAAAGCTTCGGCGCCAGCACCACCGCGCGCCACCAGCTCGGCACGCAATGCGGCCAGGGTAGTGGCTGCGGTGTCCAGCTGCTCCGTGCCGGTGCCCATGGCCTCGCGCACGGAAGCAAAGTAACGCAAGGTGACGTTCATGCCAGCAACTCGCTGAACGGGATGTAGCGCACGGTGGCGCCGTAGTGAATGGGCTCACCCGGCGGCGTGTCGATCAGACCATCGCCCCACACCGCAGACGTCAGCACCCCGGAGCTCTGGTTGGTAAATAGCTCCAGGCCGCCCTGCTCATTGCGGCGCACACGCAGGAATTCACGGCGTTTTTCGGCTCTGGGCCAATCAAAATCTGCGCGGGCAGCTATGCTTTTCATAGCGACATCCTGCACACCCTGCAAGCGCAGCAAGAAGGGCCGCACCAGCAACACAAAGGTCACGAAGCTGGACACCGGGTTGCCGGGCAGGCCTATGAAATGCGCAGCGCCGATACGGCCGTGCGCAAACGGCTTGCCGGGCTTGATGGCGATTTGCCACAGGTCCAGCTGGCCCAGGGACTGCACGGCGGGCTTGATGTGGTCTTCTTCGCCCACCGATACGCCACCGCTGGTCAGCACCAGATCATGGCTGGCCGCAGACTGCTGCAGTGCCTGCACCGTGGGATCCAACCGGTCGGGCACGATGCCCAAGTCCGTCACCTCGCAGCCCAGGCGGCGCAGCATGGCGCTGAGGAAAAAGCGGTTGGAGTTGTAAATGGCACCGGGCGGCATCTGCTCGGGCGGCACGGTGCCGGGCAGCACCAGCTCGTCCCCCGTGGAGAACAGCGCCACCCGCGGCTTGCGCACCACCTGCAGCTGGGCCATGCCCACGCTAGCGGCCAGACCCAAGGCGGCGGGCCCCAGGCGGGTGCCAGCGGCCAGCACCACATCGCCACGGGCTACGTCTTCACCCGAGCGGCGGATGTTCTGGCCCGGCAGCGGGGTGCTGTGGATCTGGACGTGAGGGGCTGCTGCGTCAGCGGCCTCCACCATCACGCACTCCTCCTGCATCACCACCGCGTCAGCCCCCGGAGGTACCGGTGCGCCAGTGAAGATGCGGGCCACCGTACCGGGCTGCAAAGGCATCCCCACGCTGCCGGCCGCAATGCGCTGGGACACCGGCAAGGCGCCCTGCGCGGCCAGCACGTCGTCGACGCGCACCGCATAGCCGTCCATGGCGCTGTTGTCACACGGCGGTACCTGCAGACCCGAGACGATGGCCTGCGCCAGCACGCGGCCATCGGCATCACCGGTGGCCAGGGCTTCGGTCTGGGTAAGGGGCGCTACGCTGGCCAGCAGCTGGGCCAGCGCATCGTCCAGGGGCATCAGGGGTTTGCGGGGGGCGGTGGACATGCGGTGATTTGCTATGCTTTATATAGCTGCTCGCGCAAATTCCATGCGGGCCAAGCAGCTATTTCTCTCTTATTTGGCTCAGTAGCCGCACTCGGCAGCCACCAGCGCCTTGATGGCGTCCACGTCAGCATCCATCACTTTGACGCGCTTGGGCAGAGCCTCAATGCCTTCGAACTTGGCGGGCCGCTCAGGCTCGCGGCCCAGGGCTTCGACGATGGTGCCCGCAAACTTGATAGGCAGCGCGGTTTCCAGCACCACCATGGGCACGCCCTCCGTGCGCTGCTCCAGCGCCACCTTAAGGCCGTCGGCCGTGTGGGTGTCGATCACCATGCCGTGCTGCTCAAAGGTCTCGCGGATGGTGCGCAGGCGATCGGCGTGCACGCTCTTGCCGCTGACAAAACCGTAACGGCTGGCCGCTTGGGCAAACGCAGGGTCGGCGCTCAGGTCAAACTGGCCGGTTTTGGACAGGCCTTCGCCGAACAACGCCTTGACACGCGCACCATCGCGGCCCAGCAGGTCGAACACAAAGCGCTCGAAGTTGCTGGCCTTGGAAATGTCCATGGATGGGCTGGAGGTCTCGTGCGTATCGGCGGTGCCGCGCACGCGGTAGACGCCGGTGCGGAAGAACTCGTCGAGCACATCGTTCTCGTTGGTGGCGACCACCAGCTTGGCAATCGGCAGACCCATCTGGCGCGCCACATGGCCCGCGCAGACATTGCCGAAGTTGCCCGAGGGCACAGCGAAGCTGACCTTCTGCGTATTCGTCTCTGTGGCCTGGATATAGCCAGCAAAGTAGTACACCACCTGGGCCAGCAGACGGGCCCAGTTGATGGAGTTGACGGTACCGATCTTGTACTTGCGCTTGAACGCCAGGTCGTTGGACACGGCCTTGACGATGTCCTGGCAATCGTCGAACACGCCGTTGATGGCGATGTTGTGGATGTTGGCGTCTTGCAGGCTGAACATCTGCGCCTGCTGGAAGGGACTCATGCGGCCGTGCGGGCTGGTCATGAAGACGCGCACGCCCTTTTTGCCGCGCATGGCGTATTCAGCCGCGCTGCCGGTGTCGCCGCTGGTGGCGCCCAGGATGTTGAGTTCTTCCCCACGGCGGCCCAGCTCGTATTCGAACAGGTTGCCCAGCAGCTGCATGGCCATGTCCTTGAAAGCCAACGTGGGGCCGTTGGACAAGGCTTCGATCCACACGCCGTCTTCCAGGTGGCGCAGCGGCACGATCTCGCCGGTGCCAAAGACTTCGGCGGTGTAGGTCTTGGCGCACAGGGCGCGCAGGTCGTCGGCAGGAATGTCATCCACGTACAGCGACAGGATTTCAAACGCCAGCTCGGCATAGCCTTGCTCATGGTAGACCTTGCGCCAGCGCGTGAGCGTGGCGTCGTCCACTTGCGGGTAGGCCACCGGCAGGTACAGGCCGCCGTCCGGCGCCAGGCCTTCGAGCAGGATTTCGCAAAAGCGTTTGCGGTCAGGGTTGCCGCGGGTAGAGAGGTAATGCATCAGTTCAGCTCCTCTTTGCGGATGCGGGTAATCGGCGCCAGCACGGTGGGCAGGCCCTGCATGTGGGCGATGGCTGCGTTCATCTTGGCTTCGGCGCAGTCGTGCGTGAGGATGATGACGTCGGTTTGGGTGCCGGCCTCGCCGCTGATCTCGTCGGCTTCACGCTGCAGCACCGCGTCGATGCTGATGCCGGCTTCGGCCAGGATGCCGGTGACCTTGGCCAGCACGCCAGCCTCGTCGGCCACGCGCAGGCGCAGGTAGTAGCTGGTCACCACCTCCCCCATGGACAGGATGGGTGTGTTGCTCATGGCACCGGGCTGGAAGGCCAGGTGCGGCACACGCTGCGCCGCATCGGCGGTGTGCAGGCGGGTGATATCCACCAGGTCAGCAATCACTGCGCTGCCGGTGGGCTCGGAGCCCGCGCCCTTGCCGTAGTACAGCGTGGTGCCCACGGCGTCGCCATTGACCACTACAGCGTTCATGGCGCCTTCCACATTGGCAATCAGGCGTTTGGCCGGAATCAGCGTGGGGTGCACGCGCAGCTCAATACCATTGGCCATGCGCTTGGTGATGCCCAGCAGTTTGATGCGGTAGCCCAGTTGCTCGGCGTATTTGATGTCGGCCGAGCCCAGCTGGGTGATGCCTTCCACATAGGCCTTGTCGAACTGCACGGGAATGCCGAAGGCAATAGCGCTCATTAGTGTGAGCTTGTGCGCGGCGTCCACGCCTTCGATGTCGAAGGTGGGGTCGGCTTCGGCGTAGCCCAGGCGTTGCGCTTCTTTGAGCACCACATCAAAGTCCAGACCCTTGTCGCGCATCTCGGACAGGATGAAGTTGGTCGTGCCATTGATGATGCCGGCGATCCACTGCACGCGGTTGGCGGTCAGGCCTTCGCGCAGCGCCTTGATGATGGGAATGCCACCGGCCACGGCGGCCTCGAACGCCACCATCACCCCCTTGGCAGACGCGGCAGCAAAAATCTCGGTACCGTGCACGGCCAAGAGCGCCTTGTTGGCGGTAACCACGTGTTTGCCGGCAGCAATGGCTTCGAGCACCAATTCCTTGGCCAGCGTGTAGCCACCAATCAGCTCGACCACGATGTCAATGTCGGGGTTGCGGATGATCTCGCGTGCATCGGCCACCACGCGGGCCTTGTCGCCCACGATTTGTTGGGCCAGCGCGGTGTTGCGGCGCGACACCATGGTCACTTCGATGCCGCGGCCAGCGCGGCCCTTGATCTCTTCCTGGTTGCGCTGCAGGACATTGAACACACCGCTGCCCACGGTGCCCAGGCCCATGATGCCTACTTGTATCGGTTTCATATATTTTTCAGGTAAAAAGGCTTCTGGCCCTCGCAAATACTGCGCGAACCGCTATCAAAATCAGAGTGAGTCAGCTGCCGTTGCGGGCACGGTACTGCTCCAGAAACTTGGCTATGCGACCGATGGCTTCGCGCAGATCGTCTTCGTGCGGCAAAAACACAATGCGGAAATGGTCAGGTTGCTGCCAGTTGAACCCCGTGCCCTGCACCAGCATCACGCGGGTCTCGCGCAGCAGCTCCAGGAAAAACTGCCGGTCGTCCGTGATGGGGTACACCTTGGGATCCAGCTTGGGGAACATGTAGAGCGCAGCCTGGGGCTTCACGCAGCTCACACCGGGAATGGCGGTGATCAGCTCGTAGGCCAGATCGCGCTGGCGACGCAGGCGCCCGCCTTCGCAGACCAAGTCATTGATGCTCTGGTAGCCGCCCAAGGCGGTCTGGATCGCCCACTGGCCAGGCACGTTGGAACACAGCTTCATGTTCGAGAGCATGTTCAGGCCCTCGATGTAGTCGGTCGCCGCCTTTTTGGGGCCGGACACCACCATCCAACCCGCACGGTAGCCGCAAGAACGGTAGCTCTTGGAGAGGGAGTTGAAGGTCAACGTCAGCACGTCGGTGGACAGACTGGCCAGCGCCGTGTGCTTAATGCCGTCATACAGCACCTTGTCGTACACCTCGTCAGCCAGGATCACCAGGCCGTGCTCACGCGCGATGCCAATGATGCCCTTGAGCAGCTCGTCCGAATACAGCACGCCCGTGGGGTTGTTGGGGTTAATGACCACGATGCCCTTGGTGCGCGGCGTGATCTTGGCGCGGATGTCGTCCAGGTTGGGCATCCAACCATTGGCTTCGTCACACAGGTAGTGCACCGGTGTGCCGCCCGACAGACTGGTCGCGGCGGTCCACAGCGGGTAATCGGGCATGGGCAGCAGCAATTCGTCGCCGTTATCCAGCAGCGCGTTGGTCGCCATGGTGATGAGCTCGCTGGCACCGTTGCCCAGGTAGATGTCATCCAGCGTGACGCCGGCAATGCCCTGCTTCTGGGTCTCGTGCATCACCGCCTTGCGCGCAGCGAAGATGCCTTTGCTGTCCGAGTAGCCCGCCGAGTTGGGCAGGTTGCGGATCATGTCCTGCTGAATTTCTTCGGGCGCATCGAAACCAAATACCGCCAAGTTGCCCAGATTGAGCTTGATGATCTTTTGGCCTTCGTCCTCCATCTGACGCGCCGCGTCCATGATGGGACCGCGGATGTCGTAGAGCACATTGGCCAGCTTGGCAGATTTCTGAATGGTTTTCAAAGTCCCTCCGGGAGGTGTCAGCACAGGGTGAAACCTATAATTTGACCACAGAACGACAGGGCAACGCCCGCGTCAACACGGCGGCATGCGCCCCCTACCCCCTAACCCGCTCCTCGACCATGAAATTCATCCCCGATGCCACCCAAGGCCCCTCGATTACCGGCTACGGACCCGGCTGGGTGGCAGTGAATGGCGAGCAGCACCACACCAGCATCCTGGTCAGCAGCCAGGGCCTGTGCCGCCCCTGGGGCAGCCCCAGTTTTGCCGAGCTGCAGGGCATACACTTTGACGAATTGGCGGCCCTGGAGCCCGAGCTGGTGCTGTTTGGCAGCGGCGAGCGCATCCAGTTCCCGCCACCCCAGTGGCTAACAGCCCTGTACGGCCGGCGCATTGGCGTGGAAACCATGGACACCCAGGCCGCCTGCCGCACCTACAACTTCCTGGCCGGCGAGGGCCGCAAGGTTGTGGCCGCGCTCTTGGTCTAGGGAATCCACTAGCAATTGGTGGCGGGGCGGTAGCCATTTCAGAGTAAAATCGCGGGTTGCGGTCTGGGGCGACAAATTGCTGTCACGTTTGGCGCTCCGCACTACGACTGACACATCAAGCACGCGAGACTGAAATACCCTATGGCGATCGTTGTCAACAAACCCCTGCCCGAATTTGAAGCCAACGCCACCGGCGGCATCAAGGTCACCAACACCACCCATGTCGGAAAAACCATGGTGCTGTACTTCTACCCCAAGGACAACACCCCCGGCTGCACCACCGAAGCCATGCAATTCCGCGACAAGTACAAAGACTTCGTCAAGGCTGGTGCCGAAGTATTTGGTGTGTCCCGCGACAACATGAAGTCGCACGACGAGTTCAAGGCCAAGCTGGAATTGCCGTTTGAGTTGATTGCCGACACCGAAGAAAAAATGTGCCACATGTTCGGTGTGGTCAAAAACAAGATCATGTACGGCAAGAAGGTCAAAGGCATCGAACGCAGCACCTTCCTGGTGGGTGCCGACGGCATGCTGAAAGAAGAGTGGCGTGGCCTGAAGGTTCCCGGCCACGTAGACGACGTGCTCAAGGCTGTCAAAGCACTCAAAAAAGCTGGCTGACCGTTCACTGTTGTTTTGGTGCACAACCAAAACAAGACGGCCATGGTGCTCATGCATAATGGTTTCATGCCGTTGAACGTCGCAACCGCGCTCTCACAAAAAGCCGCCTTGGCTCAAGGCGGCTTTTTCGTTTTTCCGGCATCTGTTTCTTACTTTTCATCCTCTGCGAGCCCACTCCATGCCATTGCCCACTGCCCCGTCCAAGCGCGCCGATCGCCTGACCGCTAAAGACTTTGACGCACCCGCACGAGCCTCCCAGCGCCCCCAGCGCAAAACCCCGCAGACCGAAACGCAGGCCCCCGCTGCCCCAGTTGCACGCAGCAAATCGGGGCCTTCGGAAGCCAGCAAGAAACCACAAACAGCGGCATTGACACACAGTCCCGTTACAGCACCGGCAAGCACCCCGGTGCTGGACGCGCCGCGCACTCAGGCGGCAGTGTCCCCCGTACGCCGCGCCAAGAAGACTGCAGGCACAGGCCCGACCAAGCTGTTTGTGCTCGACACCAATGTGTTGATGCATGACCCGATGTGCCTGTTCCGCTTCGAGGAACATGACATCTACCTCCCCATGATCGTGCTGGAAGAACTGGATGGCCACAAAAAGGGCATGACCGAAGTGGCCCGCAACGCCCGCCAGACCAGCCGCACCCTGGATGCACTGGCAGGCACGCCCGGCGCCGACATCACAGCCGGCTTCCAGCTCGACAGCACGGGCCACAAGGATGCGCGCGGCAAGCTGATGTTCCAGACCCAGCCGCTGAACTACACCCTGCCGACCAGCCTGCCCCAGGGCAAGGCGGACAACCAGATCCTCGGCGTGGTGGAGGCATTGCGCCAGCACTACGCACCGCGCGAGGTGGTGCTGGTGTCCAAGGACATCAATATGCGCGTGAAGGCGCGCGCACTGGGCCTGGCCACTGACGACTACCAAAACGACAAGACCCTGGAAGACGGCGACCTGCTGTACTCCGGTGCGCTCGCCCTGCCCTCCGATTTCTGGGCGACCCACGGTCAGGGCGTGGAAAGCTGGCAGCAAGGCCCGCACACCTTCTACAAGGTGGACGGACCTGTCGTGCCCAGCATGCTGATCAACCAGTTTGTTTACTTCGAGTCGCCCGGCGAGCCCAGCCTCTACGCCCGTGTGACCGAGATCCGCGGCACCACGGCAGTGCTCAAGACACTCAAAGACTTCAACCACCTCAAGAACGCAGTCTGGGGTATTACCACGCGCAACCGAGAGCAGAACTTCGCCATGAACCTGCTCACAGACCCGGAAGTCGACTTCGTCACCCTCACCGGCACAGCCGGCACCGGCAAGACGCTGATGGCCCTGGCCGCCGGCCTGACCCAGGTGCTGGACGATCGTCGCTACACCGAAATCATCGTGACCCGCGCCACCGTGAGCGTGGGCGAAGACATCGGCTTCCTGCCCGGCACCGAGGAGGAAAAGATGGGCCCCTGGATGGGCGCGCTGGACGACAACCTGGAAGTGCTGGGCAAGACCGACACCAGCGCCGGCGAATGGGGCCGTGCGGCCACCAACGAGTTGATCCGCAGCCGCGTGAAGATCAAGAGCATGAACTTCATGCGCGGGCGTACCTTCCTGAACAAGTACGTGATCATCGACGAGGCACAAAACCTGACGCCCAAGCAGATGAAAACCCTGATCACACGTGCTGGCCCTGGCACCAAGATCATCTGCATGGGCAACCTGGCGCAGATTGACACGCCCTACCTCACCGAAGGCTCGTCGGGCCTGACCTTTGCGGTGGACAAGTTCAAGGGCTGGCCGCACGGTGGTCACATCACGCTGGCGCGTGGCGAGCGCTCGCGCTTGGCTGACTTTGCGAGTGAAGTGCTCTGACAGTCCCGGTTGAGTCGCTATTGATTCCATAGCTGCTCGCGCAATAAAGACAAGGGCTGGAGGCCAATTTGGCATCCAGCCCTTGTCTTTTGTGATCTTCGAAATCAGTAGTCGTCGCCACCGCCCATGCCACCATGGGCCAGGTTCTCAAACTTGGTGAAGCGGTTCATGAATGCCAGTTTGACCGTGCCCGTGGGGCCGTTACGCTGCTTGGCGATGATGACCTCGGCCACGCCGGGCTCCTTGCACTGATCCTTGGTGTAGTACTCGTCGCGGTAGATGAACATGATGATGTCCGCATCCTGCTCGATAGCGCCGGATTCACGCAAGTCACTCATCATGGGGCGTTTGTCGGGGCGTTGCTCTACCGAGCGGTTGAGCTGCGAGAGCGCAATCACCGGGCACTTGAGTTCACGCGCCAGCATCTTCAGGCCCCGGGAGATTTCCCCGAGCTCGGTCGCGCGGTTTTCACCGTCACCACTGCTACCACTCATGAGCTGCAAGTAGTCCACCACGATCAGCCCCAGCTGGCCGCACTGGCGTGCCAGGCGGCGCGCATTGGCCCGCACCTCGCTGGAATTCAGACCCGCGCTTTCGTCGATGTGCAAAGAGATGGTGCGCAGCTTTTCGATGGCCTCAGACAGGCGCGGCCACTCATCGTCGCTGAGTTTGCCGGTACGCAAGTGGCCCTGGTCGATGCGGCCGATGGAGCCCACGATACGCACCGCCAGTTGGGCGGCGCCCATTTCCATGGAGAAAATGGCAACTGGTAGCCCCTCGTTCAACGCC
This sequence comes from Rhodoferax sp., assembly GCF_034519335.1. Taxonomy (GTDB): domain Bacteria; phylum Pseudomonadota; class Gammaproteobacteria; order Burkholderiales; family Burkholderiaceae_C; genus Allorhodoferax. The sequence continues at coordinate 196,358 of NZ_JAXHOL010000001.1, read as the reverse complement.
ACATGCTCGGCAATGTTGATGGCCAGCGCCGTCTTGCCCATGGACGGACGCGCGGCCAGCACAATCAAGTCGCCAGCCTGCAAACCCGCCGTCATGCGGTCAAAGTCAATAAACCCCGTGGGTACACCCGTCACATCGTTGGGGTTGTCGGCCATTTCCTGCACGCGGTCCAACAGGTTGACCACCAGCGTGTCCATTCCCTGAAAGCCTTGTTTGTTGCGCTTGCCTTGCTCACCGATGTTGAAAATTTTCTGCTCGGACTCGTCCACGATCTCGGACACCGCGCGCCCTTTGGGGTTGAAGGCATTGGTGGCAATCTCGTCGCTGGCGCTGACCAGCTTGCGCAGGATGGAGCGGTCGCGCACGATTTCGGCATAGCGGCGGATATTGCTGGCGCTGGGCACATACTGCGCCAGCGAGTTCAGGTAGGTCAGCCCCCCAATTTCCTCAGCCTTGCCTTGGCTTTGCAAATGCTCAAACACCGTGATCACGTCGGCCGGTTTATTGCCGTTGATCAGCGTGCCAATCGAGGCGTAAATCAGGCGGTGCTCGTAGCGGTAGAAGTCGGTGTCCACCACCACATCACCCACACGATCCCAGGCCTCGTTGTCCAACAACAAACCGCCCAGTACGCTGGATTCGCCCTCAATGGAATGCGGTGGTACCCGCAGTTGGGCAATTTGGCGGTCGGGCTCAAAACCTTCGCTGGCAGACAAAACGGCAGACATGGTGAATTTCCTTGGAACCTTGCATCCTAAGCGGCGAACAGAGCTGCGTCGAGGGCAAAGGCTGGGGGCAAGTTGTGGGCAAACTGTGCAAAGGGCGGGATAAGTCGCCCCAAAAAAGACAAAAGCCGCAAGGGACTAGCCCCGGCGGCTTTTGATGAGAACTGTCCCGTTACCGGGCCAGTCTTCAGAGTGCTGTTAGGCAGTTTCGCCGTATACAGACACAGTGATGTCGACCACCACGTCGGTGTGCAAAGCCACGCTCACGGTGCTGTCGCTGACGATCTTGATAGGACCGTTGGGCATGCGGATCTGGGACTTGACGACCTTGTAACCACCCTTGACCAGCTCTTCAGCGATGTCGGAGTTGGTCACAGAACCAAACAAACGGCCATCCACTCCGGCCTTTTGGGTCAGCTTGATGGACGTACCAGCCAGCTTTTCGCCCAAAGCTTGGCATTCGGCCAACTTGGCGGCAGCGGCTTTTTCCAGCTCAGCGCGCTTGGCTTCGAACTCTGCCTTGGCAGATTCAGTAGCGCGGCGTGCACGGCCAGAAGGGATCAGGAAGTTACGTGCGTAGCCGTCTTTCACCTTGACGACATCGCCCAGGTTACCAACGTTCACGACCTTGTCGAGCAGAATAATTTGCATGGTCGGAGCTCCTTAGATCTTGTGCTGGTCGCTGTAAGGCAGCATCGCCAGGAAGCGAGCGCGCTTGATAGCGGTGTTCAGTTGGCGCTGGAAAATCGCGCGGGTGCCGGTCAGGCGTGCGGGAATGATCTTGCCGTTTTCAGCAATGAAATCACGCAGCGTGTCGATGTCTTTGTAGTCAATCTCTTCCACACCAGTCACGGTGAAGCGGCAAAAGCGCTTGCGCTTGAACAACAGGGATTGCGTATTGCGCTTGGGGCGCTTGTCTTTGTTGAAACGTTTTGGTCCGGGCATGATGGACTCCTAAAAAATTAATCTTGCAAAAAATCTTGAATGTGAAACACAAGCGATTTGCCTTGGCGCGCATTGGCAAGAAAACCGTTGAACTTCCAGACACTGCCGATGGCCTGCTTTGCAAGCCGCTCTGCCAATGTGCCGAAAGCCACTGCCTTCACCACCACCTTCACGGTTCGCTGGCCCTCTGCTTCTGTCACGCGGGACTCGTGTTCGAGTCGCAGGTTCAGAGCGGGTAGACCGGCTGGCGTGTAGCGCATGGATTCCACCTCTGCGATACATGCACTGAGCACCAGTGAGTTGGCTTGCACTCCTTTTCAGGCAAATGCGTGATTACGCTTGGTACTCGGCCTGTTGGGCCTTGCGTGCGTCTTCACGTTCCACGGTCTTCATCATGGAAGAAGGGCCGGTTTCGGCTTTCTTCTTCAGCACGGTGAGGTGGCGCAGCACGGCGTCGTTGAACTTGAACGCGTGTTCCAGTTCAGACATCACAGCCTGGTCGGCTTCGATGTTGACGCACAGGTAGTGGGCCTTGGCCAGCTTGTTGATCATGTACACCATCTGACGACGGCCCCAATCTTCAACACGGTGCACCTTGCCACCGCCAGCGGTGATCATGCCCTTGTAACGCTCCAGCATGGCAGGAACTTGTTCGCTCTGATCCGGGTGGATCATGAGGATGATTTCGTAATGACGCATTGATACTCCTTGAGGATTTCCCAGCACTTGCGTGCCGGTCTGAGTGAAAGCTGCCCCCGGCGTCTAAAACGGGGTGCAGCAAGGCGAAGCCAGCGATTATAGCTCAGCCCAGATGCGGGGCCAAATCGCGCTCGGGTACGGGATCAGGTTTCCCCAGCCAGCTGCACACAACACACGCCACGATGCCGGCAGAGACCCCAAACACCCCGGCGGAGACAGGCTGAATGCCCCACCACAGTCCATCGCCTTGCAAGCCAAGGCTCTGGCGTACCACTGGCAGGTTGATTGCCATGTAATAAACCGTCACACCCAAACCGGTCAACATGCCGCCCACGGCACCAGCTCGGGTCATACCGGGCCAAAAAATGCCCAGCACCATGGCTGGCACAAAGGCCGCTCCAGCCAGAGAAAAGGATGCAGACACCAAATACAAAATACCAGCCGGCCGCTGCGCCGCCGCGTAAGCTGCCACCAAAGCCACCACCAGCAAGGCAAATTTGGACCACATGACGCGACGCATGGCTTGGGCTTTGTTGCTATTGCCCTCAAAGTACACATCGTGAGCCAGCGCATTGCCGATGGTAAGCAGGAGTCCATCTGCCGTGGATAGTGCGGCCGCGAGGCCACCGGCGGCCACTAGCACCGACACCACATACGGCAACCCGCCGATCTCGGGGGTGGCCAGCATCACCAGGTCAGGGCCGATCTTGAGCTCGGCAAACTGCAATATGTGGTCCCCGTTCACATCCACGGCCATCAGCAGCGAGGGGTCACGGGCCCATTGGGCCATCCAACTCGGCAGCGCATCTATGGGTTGCCCCACCAAGTGCGCCATGACCTCGTACTTGACCAAAACCGCCAGCGCCGGGGCCGACAGATACAGCAAAGCAATGAACACCAGGGACCAAGCCACCGAGCGACGCGCCTCTGCGACGGAAGGCGTGGTGTAGTAACGGGTAAGCAAATGGGGCAGGCCTGCCGTGCCGACCATCAAACAAAACATGAGTGCCAGAAAATTGGTACGGGAACTGTCAAAGCCTGCTTGTTCCTGCGCCGTGCCGTCCGGATTGCCCGCATAGGGACGCGTGTGAGCCGGCATGCCCCCCAGAGGTTGCGCACGCTCCAGGTTATCCGCCAGCGCTTTGGTCCAGCGCTCACGCGCCGCGTTGGCGTCCTTGGGCAAGGCTGCCAACTCTCTGCGCAAGTGTTGGGCACGCGCATCATCGGCTTTCCGGTCACCCAGGGCGCGTAGCTGGCGGCGCAGCTCTTGGCGCTCTAGCTGCAGGGCCTCCTCCACGTTTTGCAGCTTGCGCTCCAGATCAGCGGCACGCTGGGCAAAAATGCCAATCACCTCTTGCTCGACGGGAGAGGCTTTGAATTGCCGCTCCAGCTCCGCAATCTTGCCCAATTGCTGCCCATAGGCCAGCGGCGCCAGCGGGTTGCCAGTCTGCTTGTAAGACAGCCAGGACACCGGAATCAGAAAGGCAAGAATGATGATCACGTACTGCGTCACCTGCGTCCAGGTCACGGCCCGCATGCCACCCAGAAAGGAGCAAACCAATACACCGCCCAAACCCAGCAGGATGCCAATCTCAAAGTGCACACCTGTCAGGCGAGAAGTGATCAAACCCACACCGTAGATTTGTGCGACAACGTAGGTAAAGGAACACAAGACCGCAGCCATGGCCGCCAACATGCGGGGCCAGCGCCCGCCGAAGCGCACGGCGAAATAGTCGGGTACCGTGTAAAGACGCATGCGCCGCAGATAGGGTGCCACCAGCAGCGCCACCAGACAAAAGCCGCCTGTCCAGCCCAGCACATAGGCCAGGCCACCAGGCTGCCCGCCTGCCCCCGAAAAGCCCTGCAGGTACAAGCCCCCGGCCATGCTGATGAAAGAGGCAGCACTCATCCAGTCAGCTGCCGTGGCCATGCCGTTGTACATGGCGGGCACACGGCGTCCCGCGACGTAGTATTCATTGGCATCGGCCGTACGCCCGACCACGCCAATGACCGCGTACAGCACCAAGGTGGTGGAGAGAAAAATGCCTGCCACCCAGGGTTTGGACAGGCCCAGGCTCTCGGCCACAGCCAATGCAGCAATAAACAGCAGAACGAGCAGTACGTAAAGGCCAAAGCGGCGGTGCAAGCGCCGCTCGTAACGGCTGTAGGCATCCGGATCAAAGCCCAGGGTTTCCGTGTTGCGCCGGTTCACCCGCCAGGCAAACACCACCACGATGGCGATGAAAGCCAGCACAGCACCTTGGGCCGCAAACCAGAAACCCAAAGGCCAGCCCAAGACCTCCTGCTGCAGGTCATGGGCAAAGAACACCACGCCAAACGACACGGCAAACCACAGCGCCAGCAGCCCTGCATGCAGGTGCCACCGGCGTGGGCTTGCCGCCGCCGTCATTTGCTGGCGAGCTGCTGCCAGGTGGCAACCACCGAGTCAGGGTTCAGGGAGATGGACGAAATGCCCTGCTGTTCCAGCCATTGCGCAAAGTCAGGGTGGTCGCTGGGGCCTTGGCCACAGATGCCGATGTACTTGCCCTGGCGCTTGCAGGCTTCAATGGCCAGGCTAATCAGGGCCTTGACGGCGGGGTCACGCTCATCAAAATCGGCTGCCAGCAACTCCAGGCCCGAATCCCGATCCAGCCCCAGCGTAAGCTGGGTCAGGTCGTTGGAACCGATGGAGAAGCCATCGAAGTACTCCAGGAACTGATCGGCCAAGATGGCGTTGCTCGGGATCTCGCACATCATGATGAGCTTGAGCTCGTTCTCGCCACGGCGCAGGCCGTGGCGACCCAGCAACTCGGTCACTTTTTTGGCCTGGCCCAAGGTGCGCACAAAGGGCACCATGACCTGCACATTGGTCAAACCCATGTCGTTGCGCACACGGTTCAGGGCTTCACACTCCATGGCAAAGGCTTCGCCAAACTCGGTGCTGGTGTAACGCACGGCGCCACGGAAGCCCAGCATGGGGTTCTCTTCTTCAGGCTCGTAGCGGCTGCCGCCGATGAGCTTGCGGTACTCGTTGCTCTTGAAATCCGACAAGCGCACGATCACCGGCTTGGGCCAGAAGGCTGCGGCGATAGTGGCCACACCTTCGGCCACACGGTCCACATAGAAAGCACGCGGCGACGCATGGCCGCGGGCCACAGATTCCACCGCCTTTTTCAGGTCGGCATCCACATTGGGATAGTCCAGGATGGCCTTGGGGTGCACGCCAATGTTGTTGTTGATGATGAACTCCAGCCGCGCCAAGCCCACGCCTTGGTTGGGCAACTGGCAGAAGTCAAAGGCGAGCTGGGGGTTGCCCACGTTCATCATGATCTTGACGGGGATCTCTGGCATCGCGCCTCGCTGTACCTCGGAGACTTCGGTTTCCAGCAAGCCGTCGTAGATGAAGCCGGTGTCGCCTTCTGCGCAGCTCACCGTCACCAGCATGCCGTCCTTCAGCAAATCGGTGGCATTGCCACAGCCCACCACGGCAGGAATGCCGAGTTCGCGCGCGATGATGGCGGCGTGGCAGGTGCGGCCGCCGCGGTTGGTGACGATGGCGCTGGCGCGCTTCATCACGGGCTCCCAGTTGGGGTCCGTCATGTCGGTCACCAGAATGTCCCCGGCTTGTACCTGGTCCATCTCATTGATGTTGTGCACGATACGCACCGGGCCGGTGCCAATCTTCTGGCCAATGGCGCGGCCCTCGGCCAGCACATTGCCTTTGCCCTTGAGCTTGTAGCGGTACTCGGCTTGGGTGCCGGCCTGGCTCTTCACCGTTTCTGGGCGAGCCTGCAAGATGTAGAGCTGACCATCCACACCGTCTTTGCCCCACTCAATGTCCATGGGGCGACCGTAGTGCTCTTCAATCACCAAGGCGTATTGGGCCAGTTGCTCCACATCGGCGTCGGTCAGCGAGTAGCGGTTGCGCAGCTCGGTCGGCACATCGGTGGTCTTGACCAGCTTGCCGCTCGCCGCCTTTTCCTCGGGTGTGGAAAACACCATTTGCAGCAGCTTGGAGCCCAGGTTGCGACGGATCAGCGCGCGCTTGCCGGCCTTCAGCATGGGCTTGTGCACATAGAACTCGTCGGGGTTGACGGCGCCCTGCACCACCGTTTCGCCCAAACCGTAGCTGCTGGTGATGAACACCACTTGGTCGAAGCCGGATTCGGTGTCGATGGTGAACATCACACCAGCCGCGCCCAGATCGGAGCGCACCATGCGCTGCACGCCAGCGCTGAGTGCCACCACGTCGTGGGCAAAGCCCTTGTGCACGCGGTAGCTGATGGCACGGTCGTTGTAGAGGGAGGCAAACACCTCCTTCATCTTGTGCAGCACGTCGTCGATGCCGACCACGTTGAGGAAAGTTTCCTGTTGACCGGCAAACGATGCATCAGGCAAATCCTCTGCGGTAGCAGAGGAGCGCACAGCAAAGCTGGCTTGGGCATTGCCCGCGCTGAGCGTGGCAAACGCATCGCGGATGGCTTTTTCCAGGTCAGTCGGGAAAGGCTGGGCCTCGACCATGGCGCGGATTTCGGCGCCCACCTGGGCCAGGGCGCGCACGTCTTCGGTGTCCAGAGTCTTGAGTTTGGCGCTGATTTTGTCGGCCAAACCGGCGTGAGCAAGAAACTGGCGGAAAGCGTGCGCCGTGGTGGCAAAGCCGGTGGGCACTTTCACGCCTTGCGGCAATTGCGAAATCATCTCCCCCAAGGAGGCGTTTTTGCCCCCCACGGATTCCACATCGGCCATGCGCAGCAGCTCGAAGGGGACGACCAGGTCGGTCGGGTTGAAAAGATTAGACATAGGAATGCTCCAGAAGTTAAAACCTTTACAGGGCCCCGCGGGGAAACCTCACCCGCCTGCCGCAGCGCACGACCGTTCGTTTTCTGTTGTTGCTCTTATGGAATTACGAAGCAGTTACCAAATGCGCTAAATTGCACTGATTGTAGGTGGCAGGCGCAGCCCGCCGACCACCGGAAAACCCGTGAGCGCTTGCAATTCACTGACACCCTGGACCCCCTACCATGCCCCAACGCACCGTATTTTTCATTTCCGACGGCACCGGCATCACTGCCGAAACCTTTGGCAACGCCATCCTGGCCCAGTTTGAGATGAAGGCACGCCATGTGCGCCTGCCCTTCGTGGACACGGCCGACAAGGCCCACCAGGCGGTGCGCCAGATCAACCACACCGGGGTGGTGGATGGCAACAAGCCAATTGTGTTTACCACGCTGGTGAACATGGAGGTGCTCAAGGTGATTCAGGAAGGCTGCCAAGGCATGCTGCTGGACATGTTTGGCATGTTTGTGCACCCGCTGGAGAACGAGCTGGGCATCAAGTCCAACCACCGCATCGGCCGGTTCAGCGACGCCAGCAAGAGCAAGGAATACCAGGACCGCATTGAGGCGATCAATTTCTCATTGGCGCACGACGACGGCCAGAGCAACCGCGACCTGGAGCAAAGCGATGTGATTCTGGTGGGGGTGAGCCGCAGCGGCAAAACGCCAACCTCGCTCTACCTGGCCATGCAGTACGGACTGAAGGCGTCCAACTACCCACTGATCCCGGAAGACTTTGAGCGCCGCCAGCTTCCCCCGGCGCTGGTGCCACACAAAGGCAAGATTTTTGGCCTGACCATCCAGCCCGAACGCCTGAGCGAGATCCGCAACGAGCGGCGGCCCAACTCCAAGTACGCCTCGCTGGAGAACTGCCGCATGGAAGTGAGCGAGGCGGAAGCCATGATGCGGCGCACCGGCATCCGCTGGCTATCGACCACCACAAAATCCATCGAAGAGATCGCCACCACCATCCTGCAGGAGATCCACCCGGAGCGGCTGGTGTATTGATCTGGCCCAGCCCCGCGCTCCTCCGCTATTATTTTCATAGCTGCTCGCGCACTATCCACAGGGGCCAGGTGCCAATTTCACTACTAAAGGGCTATTCCGGCACGTAGACGATGCCGCCGTCCTTCATGCGGTAGGCGGTTCCGGCCTTGGCGCCCTCGCCCTGCCCGATCTGGCCGCTGGACTTGTAGCGTTCGATCTTCTCGCCTTTTTTGACCATCATCTCCATGGTGGGCTTGCCGGCGTCGGTGATCACCGTCACGTCCTGTTTGCTGAAAGCGTTGAGCATCGGGTTCTGCGCCACGGTGATCAGCAGCGCCGCGATGATGACCAGAAAAATATCAATGATGTTCACCACCGAGAGGATGGGATCGTCGTTCTCGGGTTCGTGCAGCAACTTCAGGCTCATAGGATCTTCCTTTGCTGCAGAGACACCAACTCTTCGGCCAACCAGCGGCGGCGCACATTGGCGACCCAGTAGGTAATGCTGGCCGCGATCAGCGCCAGAATCACCGCAGAGAACGCCACCGTCAGGCTGCCAGAGACCTGGGCCAAATTGCCATCTGACAAGGACTTGAGTGCCGGCCCCATGGGAATCATGGTGCCCACCAAGCCCAGCATGGGCGCGATGCGGCTGGCCAGGCGCTCGGGCTCCAGCAGCTTGTGGGCAAACAGGTCCAGCTCGTCTTCGGTGGCTTCGGGACGGTTTTCCACGTAGCGCATCAAGGGATAGCCCGCCAACTTGGCAGGATTGCGACGTTGCAAAGCCTGCACCGTGAACGAGCCCAGCACATACAGCGCATACACAAACAGCAGGGCCACCAGGGCCAGCACCGGCAGCAAAAACAGCTGCCCCACCTGGTACATGAAAATTTCAATCATCGAGCTTTGGCTCATGGGGTTTCCTTAAGGCTTGGGATTGGGAGATGGGGTTGAAGGGACTAAGGGTTTGGCAGCAGGTGCCGCCAGGCCCGGCAAGGGCGTGGCGCACGGGTCAGGCCGCACTTCACCGGGCTCGGTGAACCACAGCACATCAAAGCCCGCGCGGTCATAGTCGGCAGGCGCGGTTTTACCCGCCACCGTCTCGACCAAAGCAATGGTCAAGGCTTGATCGGGGGCGGCCAGGTAACGCGGCACTGCGCGGTCGCTGCGTACGTGGCCCGCTCCGGCAATCAGCACCACCGGGCCCGCCACAGCATCCAGCACCTGGGCCATGCGTGCATCACGTGCACGCTGCGCCGCCACAATGCCGGCCAAACGCGCAGGCTCAGGCCGGTGGCCGCAGTGGCCTTGCACCACATCGTTTTCCAATGCCTCCAACTGGGTGGGCGTGGCCGCAGGCAATACCGGCTTCACTTCGCCCAATGCGATCTTGCGGGCTTCGGCACGCGAGAGATTGGCCGCACGCAGTGGCCACTGGCGCTGGGCGGCGAACGCTATCAAGTCCTTGTACATGGGCCAACGCCAGCCCTTGCGGTTGAGCTGGCCCGCATCGGCCAAGGCTTCCGCATCCGTCTGGCCGGCCGACTGCGCGCGGCTCAGTGCGCCCTGGTGTTCAGCATCCAGCTGCTCCATGGCCAGCGCGGGCTGCGCGCCCAAGGCTGCCATGCCTCGCAGCACATCCAACTGCCGCGCGTGGTGGGCTTCGCTGTCGTGCTTTTCGCCCAGCAACACATAACGCGCAGCCACCGCGCGCTGGTACAGCACGGGCTCGGAAATGAACTGCTGGGTGCGTGTATCCCAGATGCGTCCCTGCAGCGCATGCGCCGGTTGGACGGGCGTTTGGGCCGTGGCGGCGCCGCTCAGGCACACGCCAAGACCAAGGCACAGGGTCATAGCCCATCGTTGGTTTCTCATGCTTTTCTCCATTGGCGCCAGGCCCCAATGGCCGGCGTCATCAACAACACACCCAGGGCCAACAAGAGCATGGTGCTCAAGGCTTGGACCACAGGTTCACTCACCTTCTCCAGTTTCATGCCTTCAATCAAGGGGGGAACGGAAGGCTCCACTGGTCGTGCCTCAGCAACAACCTCAGAGGGCGGTGCAGCGGTGGACGGACGGGCAGGCGCCGGGCTTGCAGCCGTCACCGCACCATCCACCGCTTGACCAAGCCCATAACCCGACAAACCGACAAACTCCTGGAAGGTGGTGTTGCTGGTGCGCACATCAAAGCGCTGGGCCAAATCGGTGTAGCGCGCCTTCAGCTCGTCCACGGTGGCGGAATCAGCTTGCCAGTAGCCCTGGCGGGCCATCTCCAGCATGCGCTCCATCATCTGGGCCAGGGCGTGGGGGTTGTTCTTTTCCATGTACTGGCGCATGCCGAGCTGGTGTTTGTCCCGCACATACACATCGGCAAATTCCTGCCACTGGTCGTCCCGCACAATCTCGCGCGCCACCGTGGTCCAGCCCGTGAAGTTGTTGATGCCGTCCAGCATCTGCAGGGTGCCCGCGTAGCCCTCCTTCATCAAGCCCTGGATATAGCCGGGGTGGAAATTGCGCGAGGCCAGCTCTTTGGACAGAAAGCCCGCGGCATCTTCGGCCTTGCCCGAGCCCGTACCGCGCAGGTTGGAGATGAACAACTCAGGCGCTTTGCCGTCCAGGTAGCGCACTGCCGTAGCGATGCCACCCAGGTACTGGAAGGGGTCGTCGGTGGTGAGCATGCCGTAGAGGTTGGAGCTGCGGGCCAGAACCGCGCCTTGGGTCCCCCTGAGGTGGGCGGCGTAAAGATTCATGCTGGCACCTCCGCTGCTGCCTCCGGCCTCGCGGGCCAGATCACTGCCACTTTTGCCCCAATCGGCCTCCACCGGTCCGTAGGCAAACTGCATTTTGCGCAAATACAGCTCAGCCATCTTGCGGTCGCCCTCCTCCTTGGTTTTCCAGGTATCGGTGGCCAAGGCTGCGTCATCCAGCCCCGAGCCATAGTTACCCGAGGCGCCCGAGAAAATACGCGTCTCCCCTGCGCGCTGCGCAGCGTCGGCACGCCAGCCCTGGGCCTGCAGTTGGCTGGTGATGGTCTTGGCATTCTTGGCCACCGCGTTGTCTGCTTCCCCCGTCGCTTGCGATGCGAGTTGTGCCGCACGCGACAGCTGCTTCATGACATTGGGGAAGTGATCGCGGTACAGGCCGGTGGCCGACAGCACCACGTCAATACGCGGGCGCCCCAAGTCTTTGCGCGGCACCAGCTTCACATCGGTCACGCGGCCACCGGCATCCCACACAGGCTCCACGCCCATGGCCCACAAAGCCTGGGCCTCCAACATCCCCATGTGGCGCATGGTCTCGACGGACCACAGCGTGAAAGTGAACTTCGAAGGCGTCACACCCGTCTTCTGCTGGTGTGCAGCCACCAGTTTGTCCAATGCTTCTTTACCCGCCGCCCATGCGGCCTTGGTGGGCACACGAGTGGAGTCAAAACCATACAAATTACGCCCTGTGGGCAGGCTGTCGGGGTTTTTGATCGGATCGCCGCCGTACGACGTGGGGATGTAGCGGCCGCTCAACGCAGCCAGCAGCCCACGGGTTTCGCCCTCGGCCTGCAAATCGTTGTACCAGCGCCGTCCCTGCTCGAGCAAGGCCTTGAGCTTGGGCGGCAAACCATCGGTGGGCTGGCCTTGCACCGCATGCTTGGCCAGCAGCTTGTACGGTGCCGTCTGCGCCATCTTGGCGTAATCGGCAATCAGCGCCTCGTCAGCCTCCAGGTCATTGCCATCGGCCAGGGTGGCTGCCGCCTCCCAGAACGGCCTGCCCAGCATCATGAGCACGGTGTAGAGGCGCCCCTGCTTGTCCGAGCCCTGCCCAAAGGTGTGCAGGCCCAGCGGCTGCGCGGTGGTGGCCAGCTCGTGCAGGTGGTCGTGCAAGGCAGTGATAAAGGCTGGGAACTCGCGCTCCATGCGTTCCGGCGTCCAGGCCATGTCGCGGTCTATGCGCTCCTTGCGCACCAGGGCAGTGATGGACAGGCGCAGCTGTTCTTTCACCGCCCCCTGGTCCTGGGCCAGCCAGGCATGCAATTCGTCGTGCAACTTGGTGAGCACGGCGTGCAGACCGGCGGGCGCAAATGGTGGCGTCTGGTGGCTGATGTTCAATGCACGGCCACGACGTTTGGTTTGCACGGCCTCCCCAATGTTGTCCACGATGTAGGGATAAATCACCGGAACGTTGCCCAGCGCCATCAGCGGGTAGTCATGCACCCACAGGCCGCGCTCCTTGCCGGGCAGCCACTCCTGTGTGCCGTGGGTGCCAAAGTGAATCAAGGCATCTGCCTTGAACTGTGCGCGAGTCCACAAGTAGCCCGCCATGTAGGAATGGGGTGGTGCGGCGGTACTGGAGTGGTAAATTTCTTTGCCTTTGGCATACAAGCCACCGCCTATCGGCTCTCCGCGTGGCGGCTGCGGCATGATGACCACATTGCCCAGCTTGAGGCGCGGAATGGCAAAAAAGGCTTCTCCATTGCGGCGCACCAGAAACACCGATTTTTCGGGCTGAGCGACGGCGGAGGACCAGACCTCGCGCCGCTCTTCGGGCAGGGTGTCCAACCACTGCTTGTAGGTTGCCAATGGCATCAGCTCAGCCAGGCCATCGCGCACCAGCGCATCCATCTCGTGCGCAACACTGCCGGGCCGGTAAAACGGCGTTAGCAGCCGCTGCAGGTTGCGCGTCAGGGTGGCAGCGTCCATCGCGTCGGTACGGTACCCCTCGGCTTTCATGGCAGCCAAGGTGCTGTGCAAGCTGGTGGGCAGGTTCATGAAAGAAGCCCCCAAGTTCTTCTCCCCTGCAGGGTAGTTCCAGAACATGATGGCCACTTTTTTGTCCGCATTAGCGGCGCGGGCCAATCGGGCCAGCCCCAAGGCCTTGCCCACCACCGCATCAGCTTGTTCCGGAATCGCGCGCAACTGGTCATCACCATCGGTAGCCGCCGCCACCATGATGTCGTGCACCCCCGCGTACTCGGGCTGGACCAGGTAAAACGGGACATCCATGAGCGCAATCCCTGCGCTGTCGTTCCACCAGGCATCGACACCGCCCTTGCGGTAGGCCATGGCCTGGATCACCGGGATGCCCAACTTCTCAAACTCGGTGCGCCGCCCCTCCGGGTTCAACATGATCTGCGTGGTGATCAGCACATCGGCCAAGGGCTTGCCCTCTGGTGCAAGAATCTTGGTGTTGGCGTCGTTGTCCATCACCGGGCTATAGAAGGCCAACGGTACCGCCCCAGCAGCTTCGATGCGGGCGATGAAGTGATCAATCATGCCGGTCTGCTCGGCCGCAATCGCCTGCTGGTGGAAGGCCACGCCAATCACCGGTTTATCCTTGGGAGCACCCTTCCAGCGCAGATAGGACGCGGTATCCGCAAACACCAGCGCAGGTGCCTTGGGATGGTAGATGGCCGTCGCCGGAAATACCTGGGGCGCAGCTATCTGCATCCATGGTTTCTTGGCCAAATGGGCCGCTACGGTTGCAAAAAAACCTGCACTGTTGGTGCGCCCACCATTCACGTAATAGGCATGCAAACGCTTGGCAAGATCATCCTGCAGGTGGGACCACTGGGGCTTGCTGGTGTGCAACCACAGCACGGGCGTTTTGGCCTGTGCCAGCGCGGGCAACGCGTCTTTAACCTTGGCGGCCACGGCGTCCCGGATGTGGTCGCGCGGCGCATCAAACAACACCATGTCATACCCCGCCCAGAGGCGAGCATCAACCACACCCAGCTTTTCAATGAACTTGGCCTCGACCTTGACCCCGTAAGGCGCAGCGGCTGCAGACAAGACAGTGAACTTGCCTGGTGTGATGGGGCCCGTGGTCACAAACAACAGCGATGCGGCAAAGCCCATAGACGGCAACAGCCAGCCACCCAGCACCCAAGCCGCCCAGGAAACGAGCCGGCGCCAGCCCTTGCACCATGTCATATCAGTCATTGCATTCTTTGAGTAAAAAAGCCGGAAGCCTCCGAAAGCGCTTCCGGCAAACGGTGCCCTAACCGTTAAAAACTGTGGGTCAAACTCACTTTGAAATTGCGGCCGGGCTGGGTGTAGGCGTCAACAGTGGTGCTGGTGGCAGCCAAGTCACGCACATCCGCCCATTCCACATACTTTCTGTCAAACAGGTTGTTGATGCCGGCCGTCAAGCGGGTAGCCTTGCTGACGTTGTACCAAGCGGACACGTCCACCAAGCTGTAGCCGCCTGGCGTGACTTTGGTGGCATCGGGGTTGCGCAGCTTGCGCTCCACCGCAGTGATTTGCGTGGCCAAGCCCCAGTGCGCGCCGTGGGCATAACTCAAGCCAAGAATCAGCTTGTCAGGATCAATCGTGGCCAAGGGTGTGCTGGCTCCGTTGCTCTCTGAATCACCCTCGGCGTGGGCATAAGCCGCTGACAAGTTCCAGTCTTTCGACAGCGCCCAGTTGGCACGCGCCTCAAAGCCGCTGATCGTGACTTTGCTCAAGTTGATGGACTGGTATACATCCGCCATGGGCGCGGCGTTATCGGTCACCTTGACGTTGCTGGCAATAAAGTCTTTGTACTTGCCGTGAAACACCGACACGCTGTAAGAATTTTTGGTGCCAGCCATATGACCCTGCAGACCCAACTCTACGGAATCGCTGGTCTCTGACTTCAGGTTCGGATTGCCAGTCGACGTATACGGGTCGGCGGCCGTCAAATTGGTAACACCGCCATTCACCTGGCTGGCCTTGGGGGCCCGGAATCCATGGGCGTAGTTCGCAAACAACTGGGCCATGGGAGCCAGCTTCCACACAGCACCTAGTCGCGGAGACAGCGCCGAATCGCTCAACTCTGATGGAGCGGCCGAATTGTTAACCCGGTACAGGGCATCCGGCTTGGGGGTGAGCTTGAAGCTGTCGTAACGCAAGCCGGGCGTCACACTCACGGCGCCAAAGTTGATTTCATCCTGGATGAATGCACCCAACACGCGGTAGTCGGTATCTGGGAAACTTTTGTTGCGTACAAAGGCAGTGCCAGAGCTGTTGTATCCCTCTTTCAACGAGGTCACGTCCGTAATGGAGGTGTCCAGCCCATACACCCAGCGGTGCTTGATGCGATCACCAAGGTTGGTTTCTATTTGAAGATTCGCACCCAGCGTGTTTTCCCCATAGCCGGTATCCCGATTGCGCACTAGCGGGGCTGTCGAACGCGCCTCGTAGCCGTACTGCTGATTTTTCGATTGCTGTGCGTATACACCTACGTTCATCACATCGAACCACATTCCATTGGGCGCAAAGCGGTAATCCAGCTTGACCAGGTCGCGCGAAATGTCTTCGCGCACATCCACATCCGTGAGCGTTGCTGCAGCAAATGAATCACCAAAAAAACTCTTGATGTCTGTGTTGTTCTGGCGCCGAATGGTTTCTGCGCTCAGCTTCACTTGGTGGGTAGCACTGGGTGACAAGACCAACTTGGCCAACACGTAGTCCGCCTGGTTGTTGGCCGGGTTGGGTGTGGTGCGGCTGTTGTTGGCGGAATCATTGGTGCCCATGTTGTCGGTTTCATGGCTACGCCGCATGCTCGCCAACACCATGCCTTTAACACCTTCACCCGCAAACGCAAAACTGGGCGCCAACTGAAACGAGTTGTCTACCGACGCGTAGGCAGATTTCAGGGTGAATTGCTGAGGTTTTCCCAAAGTGAGCAAGTCTTCCGGCTCCTTGGTAACAAAACTGACCGCGCCGGCCAGCCCATCCGAACCAAACTGGCTGCTGGAGCCACCGCGCAGAATCTCGACCCGCTTGTAGCCTTCAGGGTCGATCGTGTCACCCCTGCCCGCCGCATATGGACCGCTGGCATAGGTGGAGGGCAAACTCACGCCGTCGACCTGCAAGCGCACTTGATCCCCCTCAAGGCCGCGGATATTGACACCCTCATTGCCGCTACGTCCAGTGGCGTAAAACACTCCCGAAGAACGGTTCGGCTGGGAGCGCACCGAGACGCCCACTTCGTTGCCCAGCAGCTCTTCCAAATCGGTGGGGTTGTCCAACGCAATGTCTTCGGCCGTAATCACAGTGAGAGTGGCCGGCACATCCTCCAGCTCCTGCTCAACACGGCTGGCGCTCACCACCACCTCTTTCAACGTCGCCACCGGACGCACGGCGACCGGCACTTCTTGGGCCCACAGGCCGCCACTACCAAACGCCAAACCCAAACACAGAGACAGCCGGGTCAGCGAAAACTGACCGGACCTACGGATACGCGCCATACACCACCTATTGAAAAAACGGTTGTTTCACATTGGCTGGCTTTGCGCAGGGCTTTCCGTTCGTCTATCCGGACCTAGTGGCGTGGCTTGCTATTCGAATGAGTTATCGTAATGCGAATCGTTCGCATTACATATCGGTGCTGACTATTTATTTGTCTCAGTGATGAGCGAACCCGCCGCAGGCTTGTTGAGGGCAATCTGAACTAGACCTCGCTCCAACGACGAGGCACTGGGATTTTCGACAAACACACAACGCTTGCCCGTGCGTTTACAAAAGTCTTTAACCCGCCAGTAGGCGTTGTGACTGATGCACCCCGTCTGGCAGATCACCAGATCGGCAGCAGCCAGGTTGGCATCCAATACCGAGGCGTTGTCTTCCACACCACCATCATGGTGCGCAAACCTGCCCCCCACCCGCTCCACTACATCGCGGTAATTCGAAATGTTGCCGCTGCGCCCACCGACGCACAAGACCACTTTTTGGTGCAACTCCACCACCACGGACGGCTCATCGTTGGTGGATACATCAAGACTCAATCGCCCCACGGACGCGCGCTCGACTGCAGTGCGCTCTGAAGCTAGCAAACGGCGCCTCAAATCGGAGTTTTGAGCTTCCAATTCCAGCTGACGCTGAGCCATTTGCTCAACCCGCTTGTGCAGCTTTTGCTTGTCCTCCAACTGCGGAATCGACGCTTGTAAGCTCTCCAGATCTTGCGCAAGAAATGCCAAGCGACTGTCCTTCGCAATGGACTCAGCGCGCACCTGCAGCAACTCCGCCTGGAGCCGATCAATATCCGCTGTCTTCTGTGCCATCACCCGGCTGATGCGCTCCTGCACCTTCCCGAGCTCACGCCCCAGCACCGCGTTTTCTTCTGCCAGTGCGTTGAAACGGGCAATCTCCAAACGCACTCCAGCGCCGGCTTGATGCTGGAACATGTGCAAATCTTTGCACATGGCGTCTTGCAGAGCGGCATCACAGCGCGGATGGGTCAAGGCTGCCCAAAATGCGCCCGCTATGTCACCCGCCTTCAGATAGCTCACCCACATCTCGGCGACAGCCAGACTACTTTTGGCCGCTTTAAAGGCATGAATTTCGCGCACATAGCGCGCCTCCAGCTCACTTTGCATCAGCTCCGAGAGCTTGCAGCGGCGCGCCGCCTCCGACACAGCCCCTGCATGTACCTCGTAGTCGTTGGCCACCGCGTTTGCGCCCAGGGACTTGTTCACTAAACGGCGCAGCATCTCCATAGGCAAACTCACCCCCACCAAGGGGCAATGGCAATGGGTGCCCAATTCCCAGATCCGCTTTCTCCGTGAGCCGGTAGAGGCGGTCGGAGGCATGTGGGTGTCAGGACATGGCTCCGGGTAGCTCGATGGAACACTGCGGGGCTTCGGGTCCGGTTGGGTGATTGGCATGGTTACTCCTCTTCGGTTTCAGTATTCAGACTCACAAGGTCTTCGAGGCCATTGGCGAGCCGGACCCGCCAGGCCATGACCGGCCGGGGCCTGGCCTGTTTCACGGGACGCCCACGCACCACCTCGGCTTCAGGCTCGCAGCAGGGACACATCGAGCCATAGCGTCCGCCAGCGCGATGACCGGTGTGCTCCGTGCTCACTGCACAGCCTCAGGCGTTGGGTGCCATAAGCCACTTTCCACGTGCACCGGTCGTACCGCGGTCGCAGCTTGCCCCTGGGCTAACCAACGCTGCCGCAAAGACCACAACAGCGCCTGAAAGCCTGGCGACAGCAAGGGGTCCGAGGAAAGCCGGGACAAATTACTCACGATCTTGGTCGCCATAGCCTCGCGGTGCTCAGCGCAACACGACTGCACGTGACCCGTCATCAAGGCCATGGTGCTGGCCAATAGCGCTTCTGCGCTCGGAATCATGTATTCCTCATCTTGTGGTTTCCAATGCAGGGGCATCGTCCTCTCCTATGTGCGACAGGCTCACAGCGAGCACCGTTGAATGTTTAGTATATGCGAATCATTCTCATTTCCTAAAATATTCGCACTGACTCGTCTATTTTTTGATCGACGCCATTCCCCCGGACATGCCCAAAGGGATAATGGCCTTTTTTCAAAAAAGGAGCCCCGTATGAAAGGCGACGCACAAGTCATTGGCCATTTGCAGGCCCAACTCAAAAATGAGCTCACCGCAATCAACCAGTACTTCCTGCACTACCGGATGTACAAGCACTGGGGCTTTGAAAAACTCGCCAAGAAGGAATACAGCGAGTCCATTGGCGAAATGAAACACGCCGACATGTTGATGGACCGCATCTTCATGCTCGACGGCCTGCCCAACCTGCAGGACATGGCCAAAATCATGGTCGGAGAATCGGTGCCTGAGGCATTGGAATGCGATCTGAAAGCAGAGACCGGCGCACAGGCAACCATCAAAGCCGGCATTGCCCACTGCGAGTCGGTGCGCGACTACGTGTCTCGTGATTTGCTCCAAAAAATTCTGGACGACACCGAAGAACACATCGACTTCCTGGAGACCCAGATCGACCTGATCGCCAAAGTCGGCTTGCCCAACTATCTGCAGTCGCAGATGGGCGCAGTCTCCTAAACGAGAGCGCCTATGCGTCACCCCAAACGCTGACTCGCTCAGCGTTTTTTTTAGTTTATTTTGAGAATGATTTGCATTAAGATACGCATTTACTCCACTTTGGAAAAAGAGACTTCATGCAAAAACGTAGCTTCCTTCAAGGCACCCTTCTCGCGGCCACGCTGTTGAGCGGCCTGCCTCTGCATGCGCAGTCTGTTGATGCGCCCACCGTAGTCCGGAACTACGCCGCCTTGGTCTCCGCCAACTACCAAGACGTCCTGACCAGTGCCCAAACACTGCAAAAAGCCATTGGTGCACTGGCCGCCAGCCCTTCTGCCCAAGGACTTGAAGACGCCAAAAAAGCCTGGCTCGCCGCACGTGAGTTTTATGGTCAAACAGAAGCATTTCGCTTCTACAGCGGCCCTATCGACGATGACAACGGCCCCGAAGGCCGTCTGAACGCTTGGCCCCTGGATGAGTCTTACATTGACAGCGTTCCGGGCAAGCCCAAGGCCGGCATCGTCAACAACCTCAAGGTCAAAATCAACAAAGCCACCCTCTCCAAGCTCAATGAGCGCGGTGGCGAGGAAAACATTGCGGCAGGTTGGCACGCTATTGAATTTCTGCTGTGGGGCCAGGACCAAAGTGACACAGGCCCGGGCAATCGCTCGTTTGAAGACTTTGTGGACGGCAAGGCCCCCAACGCGGACCGTCGGCGCACCTATCTGACCGTAGTGACCGAGCTGCTGATCGACGACCTGAGCTTTTTGGTCAAGGCCTGGGCTCCCGGCGCTAAAAACTACCGCGCCAAGTTTGAACAAGGCGGCATCCAGTCCGTGCGAAAGATCATTGTAGGCATGGGCTCTCTGTCCCGTGGTGAACTGGCCGGCGAGCGCTTGGAAGTGGCCATGAACACGCAAGACAAAGAAGACGAACACTCTTGCTTCTCTGACAACACCCACCGCGATGTGGTGGCCAATGCACAGGGCATTGAAAACGTCTGGCTGGGCAGCTACAAGCGCCTGGACGGCAGCATGCTGCAAGGTGCTTCGCTCAAAGACCTGGTGGCCGCCAAAAACGCCGCACTGGCCGACAAGGTGAGCAAGCAGATTGCCCAAAGCGTTGCCAACGCCACCGCCATCCAGGCTCCGTTTGACCGCGAAATCATGGGCGCCAAAGACGCGCCCGGCCGTGTGCGCGTGCAAAAAACGATCGACAGCCTGGTCCAACAAAGCAAAGACATCACCGAAGCCGCGGCCGCCTTGGGTATTACGAAATTGGCACAAGCCAAATGAAACTGCGCCCCCGTCAAAAACTGGGGCTGCTCATTGCAGCCGGAGGCGCTGCCTCCGCTCTGCTATGGCCTCTGTGGGGCCACAGCCATAGTGACAAAGTCGGGCGCGCCCAAGGTGAACTCACTGCAGACCAAGCCACCGCTTTTGTCACCGGGCGCAACGCGTTTTCTATGCCCCTACCCACGCTGGACGATGAGGAACGCGCACGGTTTGCCGTGGGGAACTCGTTTTTCCGCCGTAATTGGGTCGAGGCACCGGCATCCACCACCGCACGTGATGGCCTTGGCCCGCATTTCATCGCCCGCTCCTGTGGCGGCTGCCATGTGCAAGACGGCCGTGGTGCCCCACCCGACTTCCGCAAAGGCCTGAGCGATCAGCCCGTCGCACTACTGATGCGCCTGTCCATCCCTGGCACCGGGCCTCACGGCGGTGTGGTGCCGGACCCCGTGTATGGCGACCAGCTCAACAACGCCGCCATTCAAGGAGTGGAGCCTGAAGGGCAGGTCCAGATACGCCACGAACTCATACGCGGGCGCTTTGCCGACGGCACGCCCTACACCCTGCGCAAACCCATCTACTCCCTCACGCGCTTGGCCTACGGCCCTTTGGCACCGGGCGCCATGCTCAGCCCGCGCATTGCGCCGCAAATGGCGGGCCTGGGTTTGCTCGAAGCCATTGCCGAGACCGACATCCTGGCCAACGCCAGTGCACAGGCCGCCATGTCAGGCCCCATCAAGGGCACGCCCAACCGGGTATGGGACGACCTTGCGGGCGCACACCGCGTGGGCCGTTTCGGCTGGAAAGCAAACCAAGCCAGTCTGGCCAGCCAGACAGCCGGTGCTTTTTTAGGTGACATCGGCATTACCTCCACCCAGCACCCTGAGGAGGCCTGCACGCCCTCGCAAAAAGACTGCTTGGCGGCCCCGAAAGGTGCCCAAGGCAAGGCCCCTGAAATTGACGATCGCACGCTGGGCGATGTAGTGTTTTACCAGGCCACTCTGGCACCCGCAGCGCGGCGCAACGTCGAACGGCCCGCTGTTGTGCGAGGGGAGGCGCTGTTTGTGCAGGCCCAGTGCGCCAGCTGCCACCGCCCGAGCTACACCACCGGTGCCCCGCCCTTCCCGCGCCTGTCCAGCGCCAAGGTGTCGGGCCTCAAAATCTGGCCCTACACCGACCTCTTGTTGCACGACATGGGGCCCGACCTGGCCGATGGCCGGCCTGACTTTGCCGCCAATGGTCAGCAGTGGAAGACACCCCCACTGTGGGGCGTGGGCCTGATTCATGATGTCAACGGCCACCGCCGCCTGCTGCACGATGGCCGAGCCAACGGTGTGCTCGAAGCCATCCTCTGGCACGGGGGCGAAGCACAAGGTGCCAAGCAGCAAGTGCTCAAGCTCAATGCCCGCGATCGCCAGGCGCTGGTCGCGTTTGTGGAATCCTTATGAATCGGCGTACTTTTCTTCTTTCAGTGCCTTTTAGTGCTCTAGCGCTTACAGAATATGCGCATGCAGCTCCTAAAACAGTAGCACCCGGCTGCCACAAAGAACCTATGGTCGCCACCCCTTTCTACCGCGCGAGTGAGTTGACTTTGGGCGGCATGCAAACCCATTGGTTGCCGCGTGCCCAAGCCTTCGCGCAGTCTGCTGCAGAGTTAGAGCACTCGGTGCGCACCGCCTCTAGCCCGATCAGCACGCAGCGCTTGGCCTGGGTGCGCTGCATGCTGGACTGGGAACGGCTCGCCGCCGTGCCGGTGGGTGCCGTGCTGGAACGCCGCTCGGTGCGGACCCTCGACTTCTGGCCCACCCGCACCGTGCAAATACAAGAGCTACGGCAATCGGCCAGCACCCAAGAGCCTGCGCTCCTGGCCAGCCGGGTGCGGGCAGCCGGTGTGGGTGCCAAGGGCCTCCCGGCGCTGGAGTGGTTGCTATGGCGCCAAGCCAACGAGCCGGGCACCCGCGCCCTGGCCTCGAGGCTGTGTATTGAGCTCCACGCGGAGGCCACTGTACTTCTGCAAGACTACCAAGCACGAGCCCGGGCACCGGAGCCGGAGGCTGTGGACGAGGCGCAATCCTGGACCGACTACGGCGAGTGGTTCACCCAGTGCATGGGAAGCCTCGACCAGCTACGCCTGAAGAAGCTGCGGACCAACACCCGGGGAAAAGACAGTGCGATCTGGGTCCGCGGTGTGAGTGGCCAAACCGCACCGGCTTGGGCGGCGCAGTGGGAGGGCATTACCCATTTTCTGGCCGGCAGCCCGGCCCGCCGCTGCGGTGCGGCGAACGGAGCGCCCCACAGCTTTACCGACTTGCTGCGCTCACGCGGCCACTTGGCCCCGGCCGACCGGCTGGAGCGGCAACTCGCCGTCAGCCAACCCGCGGTGCTGGCGGCCAACCCTAACCAACCCGCCAGTGTGCAGCGCGCGCAGCGAGCGCTGCTGGCCTTGCACACCCTGGCAAGCGACATGGGGAGCCAGCTCTTCTGACTTTAGCCAAGGCTTTACCGATGCCGATGGCGACTGATCCCGCAGCGACCCGTCCAGCCCCCACAAGGCGACAGGCACTGGGCACCTTGGGCGTGGCCGCGTGGTCGGCCTGCTTGCCCACTGCGGCGGCAACCGCACAGCAGGTGCGATCCGACACACTGCAAGTGCTCACCGCCTGGCAAACCGGTGGCCGGGCCTATGCCGGCGTGTGGACGCCGCAGAGCATCCGCTGGGCGATCGCCTTGCCCAATCGAGCACACCAACTGCTGCCCTTATCGGCTCGGTACACGGGCGCGGTGCGAGAGGCGCTGGTAGTTGCACGGCGGCCCGGTGAGTACTTGGCCCGTGTAGATACCCGCAACGGGCGCTTACTGCACCTACACACGGTGGAGGAGGACCGCTACCTGGGCGGCCACGCCGTGAAGTCGGCCTGATGGACGGTTCATTTTCACCACCGAGACCGATGGCCACACCGGCCAGGGCCTGATCGCCGAGCGCGACTTGCACATTCGCTGGAAAAAATACGCGAATTCCCCAGCGGCGGCATCGGTCCCCACGCCCTGTTAATGGAGCCTGCGGGGCTGGAGCCTGGCGGTAGCCTCATCGTGGCCAATGGCGGCATCCTGAACCTGCCCGAGACCGGGCGGCGCAAGCTCAATATTGGCCGCATGGACTCCAACCTGGCCCGGCTGGACACGGCCAGTGGCCAAGTGCTGGCGCAGTACCGCGTGTCCGATCCTTTTTTGAGCCTGCGCCACCTGGCCTTCGCACCCGATGGCACGCTGGGCATTGCCCTGCAGGCCGAACACACCCAGCCCGCCGACCGGCACCGCGCCCCCGCCCTGGCCCTGCTGCAAGGCGGGCAGTTGCACACGGTGGACTGGGCCGCAGGCGAAGCCCCCGCTGCGTGGGACGGCTACGCAGGTGATGTGTGTTGTGCAGAGGGCCGCTTTTGGGTCAGCGCACCCCATGCGGGTTGGCTGGCAAGCTGGTCGACCCAAGGCGAGGTGCTGCACACCCAGGCCCTAGCCGGCGCCGGCGCACTGGCCGCACGGGGCGAGCACTGGCTAGTGGGTGGAGATGACGCGGCCCTGCTCTACGGCAGCCGCACGCCCCAGCCGCAGCGTTATGGCGTGGCCCTGCCCTGGGACAACCACGCTGCAATGCTACCGACGTAGCCGCTGCGCAGGGGTACCCGGCGCAGCGGCCGTCAGGCTCGACCAAAGGTCCATCAGCACGCTTCAAAATTAATTTCAATTGCTAATGCGAATTACTCTCATTGGTAATTACAATATATCTATTCTGTAAAGTTTTACAGAAGCCAGCACAAGCCAGCGTTTGCAAGCCAGTGACTTTTTTATCCAAAACACAAAGGCATATTCAGCATGCGCAGGACACCTCTCGCGCTGGCGCTTGGCATGGCGTGGGGATTGTTTCCCCTGGCTGTGATGGCCCAGCAAAACGCAAACGAAACAAGCGATAGCGCGGCTTCGCCCAAGCCGGTCAAAGTCCTGGCGGAAGTGGTCATCACCGACGTCCGCAGCGCACAGGTAGAACGCAAGAACTCCGAGATTCAAAAGATCGTGATTGCCGAGGAAGACGTGGAGCGCTACGGCGACGCCACCGTGGGCGACGTGCTGCGCCGTCTGCCAGGCATGAGCTTCACCGGCCCGGCCGGAGTAAGCAAAGACGTGCGCATGCGTGGCCTGGACAAGGGCTACACCCAGTTCATGATCAACGGCGAGCCCGTGCCTGGCGCCACCCAAGAGCGCCAGATGCAGGTAGACCGCCTGCCCGCAGACATGATTGAGCGCATCGAGATCATCCGCAACCCCAGCGCCGAATACGACGCAGCGGCCGTGGGCGGCACCATCAACATCGTGCTGAAGAACAAGGCCGAAGACCTGACACGCCTGCGCGCCGCCTATGGCAAAAACGGCAGCATGGATGTGGGCGACGTGGTGGTGCAGTGGAGTCGCCAGTTCGACGACCTGGACGCGGTGCTGGCACTGTCCCACACCGTAGGCGCCGAGGACGTGATCGAAAGCAAGGACACGCTCAATGCCG
Source organism: Rhodoferax sp. (assembly GCF_034519335.1). GTDB lineage: Bacteria > Pseudomonadota > Gammaproteobacteria > Burkholderiales > Burkholderiaceae_C > Allorhodoferax. Next base: position 171,550 of record NZ_JAXHOL010000001.1, on the reverse strand, counting down.
CTGGAGCCGTCACAGCCCGTGAGTACAAACCCAAGCCCGTCAAGAAGACAGAAACCTTGCTCACGCCGCGTTTGACCTGGCGTCTGGGCCAGGACAGCATTACCTTCGACCCCTTCCTGTCATCCGGCACCGAGGACAAGGTGGAAACCGCCCGTGCACGTACGGCAGCGGGTGTGTTGACCAAGGGTACCGACAAAAACGAAATGAAACGCGACCTGCTGGGGCGCGTGGCCGTGCGCTACGACAGCAAGGCCGACTGGGGCACCTGGCACGCCCGGCTGGGTTCACAGCAAGGCCGCTCCAGCAAAGACGCCTATTCGGTGGAAACCAATGGCACCGGTGTGGTGACCAAACGCACCCAGGAAATCGAGAACATCTACGACGAGCAAACCTACGCCAGTGCTGGCGCCTCCGTGCCCCTGGGTAAACACACGCTCAAAGGCGGCACCGAGTACCGGCTGACTGACTACGAGAAAAACAAGGCTGCGGCAGAGGCCAGCAATGCCACCAACCCGCTGGTGCCCAAGGCCGCAGGTGCCAATGACATCTACACCATCGTGGAGCGCAAGTCTGCGGTGTACCTGCAAGACGAGTGGCGTCTGGCGGACAAGCACTGGCTGACGCCGGGCATACGCTACGAATTCACTGATCGCAATGCCAGCGACCGCACGGGGCTGAGCCGACCGGGCTCACACGTGGCAGCCAACCCGTCTTTGCACTACCGCTGGGAAGTGCAAAAAGACCTGGTTCTGCGCAGCAGCCTGGCCCAGACGCTGAAGCTGCCCAAATTCGACTTCGTCAACCCGCTGGTCACCACCAAGTCGGGTACCGTGGCCGCGCCAGACGAAGCCGGAAATGCAGACCTGCGCCCCGAGCTGGCCACCGGCCTGGAGCTGGGGATAGAAAAGTACTTCAAGGGCAACCGCGGCGTGCTGGGCGCCAACCTGTACCAGCGCGATATCAAGGATTACATCGAAAAAGACACCCGTCTGGAAGGCACGCGCTGGGTCAAGCGCCCTTACAACGCCGGTAAGGCCACGGTCTGGGGCGCGGAGTTCGACATGCGCGTCCCGCTGTTAGACAAAGGCCCGAACGAACTAACACTCACCGGCAACCATTCCGAAATGCGCGGCCAAATCACCAGCGCCGTGAGCGGTCGTACCTACGGCGTCAAAGACATGCCCCCCAGCACCACCAACCTGGGAATGGATTGGCGCCACCGGCCCTCCCGCTGGTCGGCAGGGTTTGCAGTCAACTTCTCGCCGCGCTACACCACCGACAGCGTGAACGACGATGGAGTGCGCGAAGTCAAAACCCGCAACGACGCCACCCAACTCGATGTGTATTTGCTCAAGGTCTTCAGCCCCAAGGCAGAGTTGCGCTTCATCGCCAAGAACCTCTTGTCGGTCAAAAAAGAAGAAAGCACCACCAAGTACAACGCCAACGGCACGTTTAATGCGGGCGAAACCAAGGTGGAAAGCTCGCAGCCCACGCTTTACGTGACCTTTGAAAGCCGTTTTTAGTTTTTCAACCTGCAGGAGACAACCATGAAACACAGCATGCGCAATTGGCACACTTGGGGCAGCCTGGTCTTGGGCGTCCCCCTGTTGTTGGTCGGTCTGACCACTTTCTTTATTGCCCACGACAAGGCGCTGGGCACCAAAGACATCATGCTGCCCATCCAGGGCGCAGGCTACGAAGAAATGGAAATCCGATCCAGCCTGCAGCAAGGCGCTGAGCAGTGGATTGGCACCAAGCAAGGGGTCTTCCGCGTAGAGAATGGCAAGGCGCTGCTCGTCGAAGGTGCCCCCACCGATGAGATCCGCGACATGGTCTCTGCCGGTGACGCCGTGCTGATGGCGGGCAAAAAAGCCCTGTGGCGCATGGAGGGTGCTGCCGCCACCAAGGTGTTCAAAGGCGATTGCTGGCAGGTTGCAGCCCATGCGACCGGTTACTCCGCCGCCTGCAAAGACGTGGGCCTGTTGGCCAGTGCAGATGGCAAAGCCTGGAGCGCGCGCGCCGTGGAGTTTCCCGAAGAAGTGTTGACCGCACTGCCCAAAGGCATGGCACTGTCCAAAGTCATCATGGACATGCACACCGGCAAGCTTTTCTTTGGCAAAGAGTACGAGTGGATCTGGATTGACCTGCTGGGCCTGGCCTGTGTGGCGCTGGGCATTACTGGCCTGGTGATGTGGATGCGCAGCCGACGCCAACGGGCGGGAGTCGCTGGCTGAATGAAGTGGGCCCTACTGCTTCTCTTGCTGGTTTCCGGCGCCGCATTCTTTGGCGCCGTTTTCTTATTGCTGCGCGGCATGTGGTACCGCCCGCAACGGAGCCCCAAGCCCATGCGCTTGGTGGTCGCGTCACGCATCGATGCACCGGGTGACCTCTTCACATTGCGATTGCAACGGCCCGGTCTGGGTAAATTGCGGCCCTTGCCGCGGTTTGCGGCAGGGCAATCTGTTGCCCTGCTGATTCCCGGCGAGCGCCTCAAGCGCCGTTACTCGCTGGCGCGTTGGCAAACACTGCCTTTCACCTACGAAGTCACCATCAAGCGCGAGCCTGACGGACGCTTTTCTCCGCGTCTGTTTGCCCACGCACAAACCGGCGCTGTGCTGGAGGTGGGGCGCCCTGAGGGGCACTTCACGCTGGCCGCCCCAGGCACCCGCACCCGTGCGGTACTGATTGCGGGGGGCGTGGGCATTACCCCCTTGCTGGCCATGCTGGACCAATGGAGCCCGACCCAAAGTGCCTACGCGCAAATGCACCTGTACTGGCAAATCCGCCATGACGACGAGGCCCTGTACCGCGACGCCCTGGTGGCCCTGCAAGCGCGCTGCCCGGCACTGCAGGTCCGCATTCTGGTGTCCCGTCCAGCCCAGGGCGTGGGCCAAAGAATTGGCGTTGATTTGTTGACCCACGAGTTGGGTTCTTTGGCCAACACAGACTTTTACCTGTGCGCCAGCAACGCAATGATGGACAGCATGCTGGAGGCATTGGCTGCGGCAGCGGTGACAGCCGATGCGCTGCACTATGAGCGGTTTGGCTTGGGCCCGACCGACGGTGTGGACGAAGGCTGGCAACTGGCCTTCGGTGGGCAGGACATTTCCGCCGACGGCCACCCCAGCTTGCTGGACGCCATCGAGGCCCAGGGCCTAGACGTGGATGCCGACTGCCGAACCGGCAGCTGCGGACGTTGCCTGCTCGGAGTGGAGGCCGGTGAATTCCGCTACCGCAGCGCCCCCGAATGCACGGTGCCGCCCGCCCACGTGTTGACCTGCTGCGCACTGCCCACCAGCCATATGCGTTTGCGCCCTGCCACTCTCTCCGCGCTGGGTACGTCATGAAACAGCATTCCTGGATATGGCTGATGCTGGGTGGCCTGAGCACCGCTGCCGGGGCCGAGCAGCCAGAGCCCCGCACCCTGCCCGAAGTGGTGGTGCAGGTGAGCCGTGATGATGACTCCCAGCGCCATGACGCATCGGCCACGCGCATCGTGTACGGCCGCGAAGAATTGACCCAGTCCAATGACCTGGCAGTGGGGGATTTTTTGCGCAAGCTGCCGGGTGTTGTTGTGTCCGGCGCGCCTGGCAAGGGGCGTGAGGCGCGCATGCGAGGCATGAAGGGCTACACCCAGATCCTGATTGACGGAGAAAAAACCGGTGGCGGTAAAGACCGATCGGTCGATGTGGACCAACTGCCCCTGGAGCTGATTGAGCGCATCGAGATCATTCGGACCCCCACTGCGGACATGCCCAATGAGGGCATTGCGGGCACCATCAACATCGTGATGCGCGAGGCGCCAGAACAAGCGCAGCGTTCGGTACGCCTGGCCAGCGGCTGGAGCCAGAGCGAAGGTGGCGAGGCCACACCGCTGCAAATAAGCGGTCTGTGGGGGGATCGAACCGACAGCGGCCGCTGGTTGCTCAACGCCAGTTATACGGAACGCACAGAGCCCTCTGGCACCCACACCCAGGTGCGCGAGTTCGATGCCACTGGTACAACCACCGCCCGACGCGAGGAAATCAGCCAAGAGCAACTAATCAATCGCGAACTCAACCTGGCCCCACGCTGGGATTGGCGTGATGGCAGCGACCGCTTCAACATCGCCCCCATGCTCCAACTGCAGGACAACAGCCGCGCGCTGCAACGCCAACGCTGGAATGGCAGCGGCGCCGACTTCGCCAGCATGGCCCCTAACGGGCAGGTGCAAGAGGCCGAGAACAAAAACCAAACCGCGCTGCATGTGCGGGGCGGTTGGCGGCGGCGGCTGGCCAACAGTGGTGAGCTCAGCATGGATGTCTCGACCCGGCTGGGTGAGCAAACCACCCGGTCGCTGGGACGTGAATGGGATGCTGCAGGAAGCCTGACGCAGACCACCACCGACCAGATTGACGCCCGGGAGCAGTCCTACCGCTGGTCGCTCAAGGGCATGCACCCGGTGGCCGACTTGCACTTGCTGAGTTGGGGCCTGGAAAACGATGGCAAGCGGCGCGTGGATGAGCGTGTTCGGCTGGAAAATGGGGTGCCCGTAACCACCGACGTAGGAGACACCCTGACGGTACGCGAACAGCAGTGGACCGGCTTTGCGCAAGACGAGATCGAACTCTCAGAATCACACACGCTGGTGGGCGGCGTGCGCTTGTCGCAACTGCGCAGAACGTCAGAAGCTGCCAATGGCGTACGTGAGAGCAACAGCCTGAGCTGGAGCCCTTCGCTGCACCACCGCTGGCGTGTGGCTCCGGGCCACTTGGTGCGCAGCAGCATCAGCCGCTCCGTCAAGTTGCCCCGTTTTGATGATTTATCACCGCAGGTACGGATAGCCACGGGCACCGGCCCTGGCGGCTTCAACAACCCGGACAAGGCGGGCAACCCCGAGCTGCGGCCTGAGCAGGCCACCGCCTTGGAGGTGGGATGGGAAAACGCCCTGCCCGCACGCGCAGGAACCCTTGGAGCCAACCTCTTCTGGCGCGACATCCAAGAGCTGGTGGAAAAACGCAAGACCCTGGAAAGTGGCCGCTACATCGAACGCCCCTACAACAGCGGCGCAGCCCTGGTGTGGGGCCTGGAGCTGGACGGGCGCGCGCGGCTTGACGCCTTGGGGCTGGACACGCTGACGCTGCGAGGCAACTACACCCGCTTGTATTCCCAGGTCCGAGACAGTACGACCCACGCGCTGCGGCGCATGAAAGAGCAGCCCGACTACATCGTCAACTTGGGGCTGGAGTGGCGCCTGCCCACCCACCAACTGACGTTGGGGGGCAGCTACAACTACGTGCCGCTGCTGGTGCGTGACCCGAGCACCCAAGAGACAGAGTCTGCGCAACGGCAGGTTGACCTGTATGCGCACCGGCAACTGAACCACCAATTGGGCTTGCGTGTCTCCATTGCCAATCTGCTGCAGCCAGAGCGCGTGATTCGCAAGCCTACTTTTGACGCCGCAGGCGTCCTCAATGGTGAAAGCCAGGAAACCGCCCGTGGCGCCCGGCAGATTTATGTGACGCTGGAAGGCAAGTGGTAGGCTCTTGGGCAACAAAACGCTATACTTTTAATAGCTTCTTGCGCAATATCCACGGCGTCTAGAGCCTTAATTGACACTCAACCCAGAGTTCAACGCACAGGTACCGCAGGCTTCAAGACCGGCGCTAACTTGTACTCCACCAACGTCTCTCGGCGGATCTGCTCCAGCACGCCGTCGGCCTTCATCTTCTTCAGGGTGGTTTCGATCTGCGGCACCAGCGCCACGTGTTTGCGCTGCAGGTAGAAATAGAGCGGAATCGCCTCGCCCACCGAAAACAGCTTGATGGGCGGCGGCAGGCCCGCCAGCTCGGCACTGCCGGCATCCGACAGCACCGCCACATCAATGCCACAGTGCACATCGTTGCGGCCCATCTGCAGCAGGCTCAGCGCGTTGACGGTGGTGGTCACATCCACCACGCGCTGTGGCGGCAGCAAGCTTTGCAGCAGGCGCTCGCACTCCACCACGCCGCGCGTGAAGTTGACCGACAGGCCAGAGTCTGCCAACTGGTCCAATCGCTGCAACTGGGGTCTGGGGTGAATCGACCACAGGCCAAAGCCAATGGTCATGATGGGCTCGTCCACCCGCACCAGCCCCGGCTGGCTGTCGGCAAATGCCAAGGGGCGCGCCACGTCGCCGTCTATGCGGTCTGAGGCCAGCTCCATCGTGAGCCGGGCCGTGGGCGTCACTTTGATATCCAGGGGGATGCCCAGGCGCCGAAACAACTCCTGGTAAGTGCGCCGCAACATCCGCCCGGCGTAGCTACCGTCGGGACGCGACGTCCCCAGCACCATCACCGGCGGTGTTTCTGCATGCACGGGGCAGGTCGGCAACAAGGCCCAACCGGCCAGCGCGGCGCACAGCCAAGACCTGAGTTGGCCTCCAGCCCTCCTTGTACCAGGCGGGTTCATGAAGACTCCAATCACAACGACGAAGCCCAGTATGGCACCAGCCTGCTTCACACAGGGCACACATGAATGACATATTTCTTCACGCAGAATACAAATAGGACAGATTCTCATTTAGAATTCATCCATCAACATCAGCTCCATCCGATTTGCCATGATTGTTTGCGTTTGCCGCCGTGTGTCCGAGAAAGAGATTGCTCTGCACGCCAGCGAGGGCATGGGTTTTGACGACATCCAGTTTGAACTGGGCGTAGCCACGCAGTGCGGCAAGTGTGAAGACTGCGCACGCGAAGTGATCGACAAATGCCACGCCAAAGCCAGCATCGCCCAGCACGGCTGGATGCCGATTGCCGTGTCCATGTCCCGCTAAATCGGTCCCTTTTTTTTGATAGTAAACAATAACGATTCTTGTTTACGAGGTTTTTTAATCCCTGCAGCAAGCCACACCTGGATGCCCCACGGCAGCCATGACATAGCCAGCCAGCCCTCAACCCTGAAGACTAAGCGCCATGCCATCACTTGCTCCTGCTTTCGCTCGCCCCTCTCCCATCTACACCGCACCACTGCTGCCCCTAGGCGCCATGCTGCTTGCAAGCGCCGGCAGCGCGCTGGCGCAGCAAGCCAATGAGGCGGAGGTGAAATCCCTCAAGCCCGTCACCATCACCGAAAAAGCTGAGGAGGCGCAAGGCAAGGATGCACTGAGGGCCACCACCACCACCATCGGTAAAGGCAAGCAAGAGTTACGCGACATCCCCCAGTCCATCACGGTCGTCACCGAAAAGCTGATTGATGACCGCAATCTGGACACGCTCAAGGATGTGTTACACAACACCGCTGGCGTGACATTCCTGGCAGCCGAAGGTGGAGAGGAGGACATCCGCTTGCGTGGCTTTTCGCTTGCTGGAACTGGTGACATCTTCGTGGATGGCATGCGCGACCCTGCCTTCTACGATCGAGATACTTTCGGCAATGACCGTATCGAACTATTGCGTGGCTCGGCCTCGATGTTGTTCGGCCGCGGCTCCACCGGTGGCGCCGTGAACCAAGTGTCCAAGAAGCCACATGCTATGGACTCAAACGAAATCAGCACCACGTTGGGCAGCTACAACTTTCGACGTGTCACTGGCGATTTCAATATCCGCACAGGAGAGGATGCAGCACTGCGCATCAACGCGATGGCCACCAAAGCGGACAACAACGGTGCGGGCAGCAGCATTGATAAAAAAGGGCTTGCCGCGGCCTACCGATTTGGGATCGGGACTGCGGATGAGTTCGCGCTGGAGCTGTACTCACTCAAAAACAACAATGGCATGAATTACGGCATGCCTTGGATCAAGCCGACATCTAGCGCCCCCGCCTCGACGTCGATGATGCTACCGATCAGCCCCGATAGCTATTACGGCTTGGCAAGTGATTACAACAAGAGCAGTGCCGACACTTTCGGGATGAGCCATATCCATCGGTTTGAAGACGATGGCGAACTAAAGACGCAGGTCAAACGTGGCACCTATGATCGCGACCAGCGTGCAGGTACAGTCCGCTTCACGGGTAACACAACCGGGCTAAATAACTTTGGTCCGAATACATCGATTACCCGTGGTACACAAATCAAGATGCAAGACTTGGACAACCTGATTGTTCAGTCGGACTACAGCAAAAAATTTGAGGCCTTGGGTTTTAAACATGAGGTGCTCACAGGCGTTGACTTGAACAGTGAACGCAAGCGCGTTTACTCTTTCAACCCTGGTGTTACCAACGCACAGTCAGCTGCCTACCTTGCTGCGATTGGGTTGACAAAACCGACAACCTCTATAGGCGCAGAAAATGATGGCGCATCAATCAATGAAGCTTCACGTCGACGCTTCTTGACGAGTGAATACGACTCCTCCGGTTTCGGTGTTTACCTTCAAGACATGGTGCAAATTGCCCCCCAGTGGAAGCTGCTCGGTGGCCTCCGTTATGACAACATGACGGGCAACTACTACACCCACAACCACACCTATTCAGGTGCGGGTGGATACAGTGGCATCACAAAAACTGGCATCTCGTCTTACCAGATGACCGTTGCGGGCTGGAGCCAACGCGTGGGGGCCCTTTATCAGCCCAACGACCTTCAGTCGTATCACGTGTCGCTCGGAAGTTCCTTCAACACATCCGCCGACGCCTATTCCCTGTCGGCCAGCAACACGAATACACCGCCTGAGCAAAGCTATAACTTTGAAGTAGGCGCGAAGCTGGACTCAGCTGACAAACGCGTCACAACTCGCTGGGCAGCGTTTTACTCCGTTAAGTTGCACGAACGCAATACTGATCCACTGCAACCAGGCGTGACTGTGCTGTCCGGACGCAGACACGCCTCAGGCATGGAACTAGACATCACAGGTCGTATTAGTCCGAAATGGGAAATTTACGGCTCCTACATGTGGATGCCGGATGCGTTGATTGATGTGGGGGGACAAGGCGCAGAAGCAGCTGGAGCACGTCCATCGCTGACCCCAGTGCATAGCGGTACTGTTTGGAGTACATACCAAGCCACGACACAGTTGCGGGTCGGAGCAGGTGTGAACTTTCGTAGTGAACAAACCCCCAACCGGAACCCAGGATTCGCAGCCCCTGGCTATGCAACACTGGATTTGATGGGCGAATACCAATTCAATGAGCGTATGGTGCTCAAAGTCAACCTGAACAATGCGTTGGACAAGCTTTATGCAGACGCGCTGTACAGCGGTCACTATATTCCTGGCGCTGGCCGCAACATCCAGGCCACTCTGAACGTCAAGTTCTAAAGCCTTCCTCCAACCCTGAGCCCTGCCGCTACCATGCTCCTGCACTTGCCCGACATCCTGTCCGCCGACGAAGTCGCCCAGGCCCAAGCCTTGCTGGCTGTGGCGCCGTGGGCGGACGGGCGCAAGGGCACGGGGGAGCTGGCGCGACAGGTCAAGAACAACGAACAGTTGGACCACGACTGCGAGGCAGCACGCAGCATCCGCACGATGGTGATGCGTGGGTTGGACCGCAGCCCCACATTTTTCTCGGCGGCGTTGCCCAAAAAGGTATTTCCGCCGCGCCTGAACCGCTATGGCGGTGACAGCAATTTCTATGGCAACCACATCGACGGTGCCGTGCGCTACCTGCCGGATGGCAGCGGGCGTTTGCGTACCGATGTGTCGTGCACCATTTTTCTGTCGGACCCGCAAGACTATGACGGTGGCGAACTCTGCATTGCCGACACCTACGGTGAACAAACTGTCAAGCTACCAGCCGGCCACGCCGTGCTGTACCCCGGCACCAGCCTGCACCAGGTCAAACCCGTCACCCGGGGTACCCGGTTGGCGTGCTTTTTTTGGATTGAGAGCCTGGTGCGCAGCGACGAGCAACGCCGCATGTTGTACGAGCTGGACATGAACTTGCTGGCTCTGCGTCAACAACATGGCGACAACGCCCACACCACTGCGCTGACTGGCGTGTACCACAACATGCTGCGCATGTGGGCCGACACCTGAGCCTGCCGACGCAACCACCGATTTGCCGCCCTCCTTCACAATGTCCACTTCCGCTTTGCCCCGCCCCAGCGCCCTGCCCTCCATGAGCCGCAACACCACCATCGTTATCAGCGTGATTGCCCTGCACGTGGCGGTGCTGTGGGCCATGCAGACCGGCTTGCTGCGCCGTGTGGCCGAAGCCGTGGTGCCGGCCGAAATCTTGGTAGAGATCATGGCCCCGCCGGCGCCACCTGCGCCAAAGCCCAAGCCACAGCCCCAACCCAAGGTGCAAGTGAAGGCGCCCACGCCCAAACCCGTCGCCCCCACTCCCACGCCGCCCGTAGCGCAGCCCGCGCCCACACCGCTGGCGATCGCCCCGTCTGCCACGGCCCCTGCGCCCTCTGCCGCTGCCCCCACCGCAGTCGCTGGCGCCACCACCAGCGCCAACTCGGGCAGCACATCCAACGCGCCAGTAGCACCGCCAGCCCCCCCCAAGGTGGAGATGCCATCCAGCGATGCGGCCTACCTCAACAACCCCAAGCCCCAGTACCCGGCCCTGAGCAAACGCCTGCATGAGCAAGGCAAGGTCGTCGTGCGGGCACTCATCGGCACCGACGGCCAGGCCTCGCAAGCCTCCGTCAAAACGTCCAGCGGCTTCGAGCGCCTGGACCAGGCCGCCGTCAACACCGTTCTCAAATGGCGCTACGTGCCGGGCAAACGCGGTGGCGTGCCCGAGGCCATGTGGTTTGACGTACCCGTGAACTGGGTACTGCAGTAGTTCAATTTTTTCTGAATCTTTTTAGTGGAGTAGTACATGGAATCGCAACTCGGACTCGTCACCCTCTGGACCCAAGGTGATTGGGTCACCAAAGCCGTCGCTGTGCTTTTGCTCGGCATGTCCTTGGCTTCGTGGATCGTGATCCTGATCAAGGCGCTGGACATCCTCAAGTTCAAGTCGCTGAGCCAGCGCACCGAAACTTTCTGGCACAGCGAAGACTTTTCTGCGGGCATGAAGGCCCTGGGCCCCCAACAAGACAACCCCTTTGTGCAGTTGGCCCAGGCCGGCCAAGAAGCCACGGCCCACCACCGCAACACCCAAACCCAGCTGCACGACGCGCTGGACATCAGCGACTGGATCAGCCGCTCCCTGCGCAACAGCATTGACGACAGCACAGCGCGCTTCCAAAGCGGTCTGGCCATCCTTGCCTCGGTGGGCTCCACCGCCCCATTTGTGGGCTTGTTTGGCACCGTGTGGGGCATCTACCACGCGCTCATGGGCATTGGCGCCGCCGGTTCGGCCACCATCGACAAGGTGGCTGGCCCTATTGGCGAAGCGCTGATCATGACGGCGCTGGGCCTGGCGGTGGCCATCCCAGCCGTGCTGGGCTACAACGCGCTGGTGCGTGGCAACAAATCCATCCTGACCAAGCTCAACCGCTTTGCCCATGACCTGCACGCCTACTTTGTGACGGGCGCCCGCGTGGGTGCACACCACAAGGCCGATGGCAAGGTCGTTGCCATGAAGAAGGCGTAAGGCGGCGTATGGCTTTTGGAATGCAAGACACCAGTGCGGACGGCGACACCGAGGTGATGAACGAGATCAACATGACGCCCTTGGTGGACGTGATGCTGGTGTTGCTGATCATCTTCATCATTACCGTGCCCGTGATGAAACACGCAGTGAATGTGGAACTGCCCACCGCCACCAGCCAGCCCCAAAACACCAAACCCGAAACCATTCAGCTCAGCGTGGATGCCCAGGGTGCCTACTTCCTGAACCAGAACCCGGTGGCGCCAGACAGCCTGCCCGCCGTGCTGCAGGCCGAGGCCGCCAAAGACCCACAACCCGAGCTGCACATCCGTGGTGACAAGGCGGTGCGTTACGAGTTTGTGGCACAGGCCATGGGCGCGGCACAAGTGGCCGGGCTGCGCAAGATAGGTTTCATCACAGAACCCAAGCCCTGAGGCAAGGCCCCGATGCTGCTCACGCTGAAAACCCGGTTTGCCTGCACGGCCGAGCGCTGCTTTGACGAGGTGCAAACCACCCGCTTGCTGCTGCACATTGCGCAGCCGCTGCTGCACTTCACGCCGATTGATCCGCCGCAACTCCCCGGGCGCTGGGAGGAACGTGAGTACAAGGTGGCCATGCACTTGCTGGGTTTTCTGCCGCTGGGGCAGCAGATGGTGCGAATCTCCGGCCAGGACCACACGCAGCGGGACGGACGTTTCTCGGTCGAGTTGCGCGACAACGGTTCGGGTACGCTGATCTCGCGCTGGGACCACCGCATCTTCATCCAGGCGGCAGACCAGGGCTGTGACTACACCGACCAGGTGGACATCCAGGCTGGGCTGCTTACGCCTCTGGTATGGCTGTTTGCCTGGGGCTTTTACAAGCACCGCCAACGGCGTTGGCAACAGCTGGTGAGCCGGCGTTTCTCGTATGCCTAGCGCCCCCAGCCACCCCGGTGGGGCTCCACCCGCACCGCCCGCACCGCCGCCCAAGGCTGCATCGCAAGAGGTATTGCACTCCAGCGCACTGCTCGGCCCACGCCAGGCCATCGAGATTGAGCACAACGGCCAGCGTTACCGCCTGCAAAGCACCAAGTCGGGTAAGCTCATCCTCACCAAATAGGCGTAAAAATAGCTGCTAGCGCACATCCACAGTGCGCGAGCAGCTATCGTTTTAATAGCAACGCAGCGTATTACAGGCCAATGGCGGCAATCCCTGCCTTGGCAATCTGGGCGTCCTCGTTGGACTTCACACCGCTCACGCCCACCGCCCCCAGGCACTGGCCATCTTTGAGAATGGGCACCCCCCCCTCCAGCATGCCTTCCAGGTTGGGCGCGCTCAAGAAGGACACACGGCCACCGTTGATCATGTCTTCGTAGACCTTGCTCTCACGGCGGCCCATGGCGGCCGTGCGGGCCTTGGCCGGGGCAATGTGGGCCGAGATAGGGGCGGCGCCATCCAGGCGCTGGAAGGACAGCAGGTGGCCGCCATCGTCCACGACGGCAATGCTTACGGCCCAATTGTTTTTCAGGGCTTCGGCTTCGGCCGCAGCGGCAATGGCTTTGACATCGGCGAATTCGAGTACAGATTTGGTTTTCATGGCGGGCCCTGACGGTTAAAAATGGGGAAAACCCCAAGCATACCGTTTGCCAAGACGGCATTGGCCGCACCAAGCGCAGAACAGCCCTGCACAAAACCCGGCCAATCACAGGGCCAAATGCGGCGCACGCCTTGTTATTCCCTAGAATGTCCGCATCTGCAAACTGCAGTAACAAGGAGCAATGACTATGACCGATCGCATAACCACCATGGGCCACAGCCTGGGCTATGGCGCATCTTCCGCACAGCGCAACAAAGTGCTGCGCAACACCTACTGGCTGCTCGCCCTGAGCCTGGTCCCCACCGTATTGGGCGCCTGGGTTGGCGTGGCCACCGGCATTACCCAGTCGCTGGGCGGCATCATGGGCATGGTGGTGTTTTTGGCCGGCGCGTTCGGCTTCATCTACGCCATCGAAAAGACCAAAAACTCTGCTGCCGGTGTGCCCGTGCTGCTGGGCTTCACCTTCTTCATGGGCCTGATGCTGTCGCGCCTGATCGGCCACGTGCTGGGCTTCAGCAACGGCTCCCAACTCGTATTCACCGCCTTTGGTGGTACTGCTGGCGTGTTTTTGGTGATGGCCTCGCTGGCCAGCGTCATCAAGCGTGACCTGTCTGGCATGGGCAAGTGGCTGTTTGTCGGCGTGATTGTGTTGCTGGTGGGTGGCGTGATCAACGCCTTTGTGGGCTCTACCGCCGGCATGATGGCCATGTCCATGGCCGCCATCGGCATCTTCAGCGCCTACATGCTCTACGACATCAAGCAGATCATTGATGGCGGCGAAACCAACTACATCAGCGCCACCCTGGCCCTGTACCTGGACATCATCAATGTGTTCCAGAGCCTGTTGGCCCTGCTGGGCATCTTTGGCGGCGAACGCGACTAAGCTTGCCAAGCCCCTGCAAACCAAGGCCCTTCGGGGCCTTTTTGCATGGGGCGCTCAATAACGCGCAAAATCAGCCGATAAATGACCTAGACCACTTTTTGCATCCATGTATCTGCGCTTACTCCCCATCGCCCTCACCTTGCTGCTGGCCGGCTGCGACCTGGAGACCTTGCTGGCAGACCCGCGCGTGGCCCAGCGCGAGGCCGATGCCAAGGCCATAGGTAGCGCCTGCCGCCATGGACTGCGCAGCATTGAAGACTGTTATGCGCTGAACGAAAAAGCCTCCAAGGCTGCGGTGTTTGCAGGCTGGAAAGACATGGACCAGTACATGCGCGACAACAAAATCGAGGGCATTGCCCCCGTGGGCGCCAAACCACCCCAGCCCCAAGAAGAGATCGTCACCGAGACCAAAGAAGAAAAGACCAAGCCCGCCGCCAAAGCCAGCGGCAAGTCCTGATCTTTTGCCCAGATGGCTGGCGCGGTATAGCGGCTCAGTCCGCCAGCTCAAATACCGCAATACTCTCCACGTGCGCCGTGTGGGGGAACATGTTCACCACGCCCCCTTTGGTACAGCGGTAGCCCGCTTCGGTCACCAATACACCCGCATCGCGCGCCAGCGTGGCCGGGTTGCAGCTCACGTAGACAATGCGCCGGGGCGGTGTCCAGCCCTTGCGCAGTTCGGGCTGCTGGTGCAAGGCGGCCAGCGCCTGCACCAGGGAGAACGCGCCTTCGCGTGGGGGATCCACCAGCCATTTGTCGGCCGCGCCGTCGCCAATCAGCAGCTCTGGCGTCATTTCAAACAAGTTGCGCGCTACAAATTTAGTAGCTGCTAGCGCAGGTTTTACGGGGGCTAGAGGGCCATTTGACTCTGAATTGGCAGCTGTGTTGAGCGCCAGGTTCTCGCGCGAGCGTGCCACCAGCGCCTCGGCCCCCTCCACCCCCAGCACTTCACGCGCTTGCGTGGCCAGCGGCAGCGTGAAGTTGCCCAGGCCGCAGAACCAGTCAATCACGCGCTCGGTCTTCTGCACCGCCAGCAGACCCAGCGCGCGCGACACCAGCACGCGGTTGATGTGCGGGTTCACCTGGGTAAAGTCGGTGGGGCGAAATGGCATGGTGATGCCGAAGTCGGGCAGCTGGTAGGCCAGTTGGCCCGTGGTGTGGCCCGGCAGCTCGTCCAGGCGGTGCACGGTGTCCAGCCCCTTGGGCTGCAGCCACCATTGCAGGCCAGGGTTGATGGCCGCAAACTGGCGCAGGCGGTTCAGGTCGCCGTCGGACAGCGGCTCCAGGTGGCGCAGCACCATGGCAATCACCTCGCCCGCGCCACCATTGGCACCGGCGGTGGGCGCCATATCGCCCATGGCCAGCTCGATTTGCGCCAGCGTCTCTTTCGCGTCCATGGACTCGATCAGGCGGCGCAGCGGCACCAGCATGGCGCTCACATGGGGGGCCAGCACATGGCATTCCTTCATGTCGGCCACGTAGCGGCTCTTGCGCTCATGAAAACCGATCAGCACCTGACCCTTCTTGCGCACGTGGCGCACCGACAGGCGGGCGCGGTAACGGTAGCCCCAGGCCGGGCCTTCGATGGGGCGCAGGATGTTGTCGGGCTTGACCTTGCCGATGTGCCAGAGGTTGTCCTCCAGCACGCGCTGCTTCACCGCCACCTGGGCGCTCACATGCAGGTGCTGCATCTTGCAGCCGCCACAGGCACCTTCGTGCAGGCCAAAGTGCGGGCAGGCCGGGCGCACGCGCTGGGAGGATTCCTGGTGAATCTCGGTCAGCGTGCCTTTCTCAAAGCTGCTTTTGCTGCGGTGGATCTGCGCGCTCACCACCTCAAAGGGCAGCGCACCGTCAATAAACACCACCTTGCCATCGGGCCGGTGGGCTACGCCCTGGGCTTCCAGGTCCAGGGATTTGACGCGCAGCCAGCCTTCGGGCAGTACGGCTTCGGTGGAAGTTGGGGGGGAGATGGGGGACAGGGTGTCTGGGGGAATAACGTCGCTCATGCCTGAATTGTCTCAGGTCAGTGAAAGGGCAATTCTTCGCCGGGCCGCCCCAAGAAGAATTAGCCCCCTCGGGGGGCAGCGACCTGCGCAGCGGCGGAGCGTGGGGGCCACAGGGTCACATCAAAAACTCGCGCTTGATGCCGCGGCGGGCCAAGTGGCGTTTGAGTTTGAACAGCGCTTCGTTCTGCACCTGGCGCACCCGCTCCCGCGTCAGGCCCAAACGGTTGCTCAGGACATCCAGCGTTTCGGGCTCACGGTCGTGCAAGCCGAAGCGGCCTTCCAGAATTTCGCGCTCGCGTGGCGACAGCGTGGCAATCCACTCCTCCAGCAGAACATCCACTTCGTGGGCATGGGCCTGCGCTTGCGGGTCTAAGGCCAGCTCGTCCACCAAGCTGTCTCCCAGCGAATGCTCGTCACCGCCCGGGTCCAGCGTGGCATCGAGTGAGCGTGGCGCCTCCGACATGGCCAACAGGTCGGCCACATCGGGTGCCTCACGTCCCAGCAGCGCGGCAATGTCTTCCACCCTGATGCCTTCGGGCCGCTGCGCCACCAGCGCCGCATCGTTTTCCAGCGCCCGGCGTGCGCGCAGCACCTGCTGCACCTCGCGCACCACGTTCACCGGCAGGCGCACCGCCCTGCCCTGGTACATCAGCGCCCGGTCTACCGACTGGCGTATCCACCAGGTGGCGTAGGTGGAGAAACGGAAGCCGCGTTCGGGCTCAAACTTGTCGATGGCGTGCATCAGACCCAGGTTGCCCTCTTCGATCAGGTCGGACATGGGCACACCGCGCCCGTGGTAACCCTTGGCAATACTGACCACCAAGCGCAGGTTGTGCTCGATCATGCTTTGGCGGGCCGCGAAGTCACCCGCGCGGGCACGCGCAGCCATGTCGAACTCTTCTTCGGGGGTGAACAGGGTGGTGCGCCGCACGCCACGCAGGTACACGGCCAGCGCATCGGCCACCTCCTCGCCGGCAGAGGGCGCCACGGCCTCGGCCGCCCAGCCTTCGGGCGCCTGATTTGCTACGTTTTCAGGAGCTGTTCGCGCAGATTCCATGCGCCCTACGGGCATGTTTGATGCCCAATCTCCGCCCGCTGGGTTCGGACGGGCTAGAGCGTCATCCGGTGCGGGAGAGCGGGGCTTTTTCATGGGAGCCTCTATCTGGCGGGGAGGTACTTGGCCGGGTCCACCGGCTTGCCTTGCCGGCGTACCTCAAAGTGCAGCTTCACACGGTCTGCGTCGCTGCTGCCCATCTCGGCAATTTTCTGGCCCTTTTTCACCGTCTGGTCTTCCTTGACCAACAACGTCTGGTTGTGGGCGTAGGCGGTGAGGTAGGTGTTGTTGTGCTTGAGGATGATCAGGTTGCCATAACCCCGCAGGCCGGCACCGGCGTACACCACCTTGCCTTCGCCAGCGGCCAGCACCGGATCGCCAGCATTTCCACCAATGTCCAGGCCTTTGTTCTTCACTTCGTCAAAACCCGCGACCACCGGGCCATTGCCAGGCCAGATCCAGGCCAGCTCATCCTCACCCGAGGCGGCAGCAACAGGCGCTGGGGTGCTGGGCGTCGATGTGGCCGCAACGGGGGTAGACGCCGCTTTGGCAGGGGCCGACGCCGCAGACGATGCGGCACCCGCAGCGGGCAGCGTGGTCGTGGTGGCCGAAGAGCTGGCCACGGGCTTGGCAACCGCCACCGTGTCTGCGACAGGCGGCACCACGCGCAGCACCTGGCCGACTTCAATCTTGTCGGGGTTATCCAGCGCGTTCCAGCGCGCTATGTCTTTGTGGCCCTGGCCGGTTTCCAGGCCAATGCGCATGAGGGTGTCACCGGGCTTGACGGTGTAGTAGCCCGCCTTGCCTGCGTTCTCAAACCCTGGGGGTTGCTTCACGGCCTGGGTGCGAGGATCACTCACCGTGCCGGTCTTGCCCGCGGAACTGCCGCGGTCCTCCACCGGTGCACGGTTCACAGACGTAGAGCTGCAACCGGACAGGACCACCACAGCCACACAGGCCCCGGCCAACGCTAAACGACGCACACCAAACATATGTTTATTTCCCTTCAGGCAATGCCCGATTTTAGGGGGACAAAATGCACGGCCTCCAAAAGCGTCTGGCGCACCCCTTGCTGCGTCTTGTCCAGCACCAGCAAGGCCTGCGCACCACCGCCCGGCAACCACAGGCGCCACCAGACGTCCGCCTACGGCCAACTGTTCCACCCATGCCTGCGGTATGGCTTCGCCGCCGGCCGCCGCAATGATGCCGGCATAGGGTGCCCCCTTGGCGTACCCTAGCATGCCATCCCCAAACAACAGATGCACATTCGGCAGACGCAGGTGGCGCAGGTTCTCACGCGCCTTGTCATGCAGGCCACGCAGGCGCTCGATGCTGTACACCTCGTCGGCCACCAAGCTCAGCACAGCGGCCTGATATCCGCATCCCGTACCAATCTCCAGCACCCGGCCCACACGGCCGGTGGCACCGTTGCGCAGTAGCTCGATCATGCGCGACACCACACCGGGCTTGGAAATCGTTTGTCCCAGCCCAATCGGCAGACTGGTGTCCTCATACGCCTGGTTGACCAGCGCGCTGTCCACAAAACGGTGCCGTTCAATGGCCCCCATGGCGCCCAGCACCAGTGGGTCAGTCACACCTTGCCCGGCCAGCTTTTGCACCATGCGCTGACGTACGGCCTCGGAATCCATGCCATGGCCCAGGGGTACGTGCGGCAGGGGGGTGTTATTGGGTTTGATGCGTGCGGTTGGCACCACTACGGGCTTAGCGGGCGCAGCCTGCACACCCGTCTTGGGCAGTGGCTTGGCTACAGCCCCCCCAATGCTGGCAACGACTCCATGCGGGTTAGGCCGCGTTTTGGCCAGCGTGGCATCCAGACGGGCGGGGAACGATGGGCGAGGCTTCATGCAAGAGCCGTCGGGTGCTGTGCCAGACGAGACGCGGTTTGCGCCCAGTAGCCCAGGTTGTCGTGGTCGGTCAGATCCACTTTCAGCGGCGTAATGGCCACATGGCCCTGGGCCGTGGCGTGGAAGTCGGTGCCGTCGGCATCGTCCATGACCGGGCCCGCCGCACCGATCCAGTACATGGTTTCTCCGCGCGGGCTTTGTTGTTGAATCACCTTTTCCGCCGCGTGGCGTCGGCCCAGGCGGCACAACTTCGCTGCACCGATCTGGTCAAACGGCAAGTTGGGAATGTTGACGTTGAGCAGCCAGGGCTTGGAGGTGATGAGCTGTTGCTGCTGCATGGAGAGCACCAATTCACGCGCTTTTTGGGCAGCAGAGGCCAGTTGCACCCAGTCTTTCTCCACCTGCGAAAAAGCAATCGCAGGAATGCCGAACAAAAACCCCTCCATGGCCGCGCCCACGGTGCCAGAGTAAATGGTGTCGTCACCCATGTTGGCACCGTTGTTGATACCCGACACGACCAGGTCAGGCCGGTAGTCCAGCAGGCCGCTCAACGCAATATGTACGCAGTCGGCAGGGGTACCGTTGACATAGCGAAAGCCGTTGGCTGCACGATGCACATACAACGGGGAATGCAGGGTGAGTGCGTTCGATTTGGCGCTGTTGTTTTGCTCAGGGGCAATCACCTCCACCTGGGCGATGTCTTTGAGTGCTTCATACAGCGCCACGATACCGGGGGCCTGGAAGCCGTCGTCGTTGGAAATCAGGATTTTCATAAGAGTGCAGAGTGTGCTGGCATTGTAGGTGGGGGGTGTGAAACCTGGTCGCCCGAGAGACATTTTCAAGGGTCGCACCGACCTATGATTTGCCAACTTTTTGGAGATACCCCATGCACGCCTGGTTATGCGAAAACCCTACTGGAATCGACGCCCTGACCTGGCAAGAACTGCCCACTCCGCAGCCCAAGGCCGGGGAGGTACTGCTGGAAATCAAGGCAGCCAGCCTGAACTTTCCTGACATTCTCATCGTACAAAACAAGTACCAGATGAAGCCTCCCCTGCCCTTTGTGCCGGGCTCTGAATATGCCGGAGTCATCCAAGCGGTGGGCGAAGGGGTTACCCACCTCAAGGTGGGGCAAAGTGTCGCCTGCCTGAGCGGTACCGGCGGCTTTGGCACCCACACCGTCGCGCCCGCAGCGCTTTGCATGCCACTGCCACCAGGTTTCCCGATGGTGGACGCTGCAGCCTTCATCATGATCTACGCCACGTCGTACCACGCGCTATTGGATCGCGCACAACTAAAGGCCGGTGAGACGGTGCTGGTGCTGGGCGCCGCGGGTGGTGTAGGCACCTCGGCCATCCAAATTGCCAAAGCCGTGGGAGCCAAGGTGATTGCCGCGGCCTCAACGCAAGAAAAATGCGAGCTCTGCAAATCCATTGGTGCAGACGCCACGATCAACTACAGCACAGAAAATTTGCGCGACAGCATCAAGGCGCTGACCGACGGCAAGGGCCCCGATGTGATTTACGACCCCGTGGGTGGCGATTTTTCCGAGCCTGCTTTTCGCTCCATCGCCTGGCGCGGCCGATACCTCGTGGTGGGCTTTGCGTCCGGCCCCATCCCCGCCCTGCCCCTCAACTTGGCGCTGCTCAAAGGCGCCAGCATCGTTGGCGTGTTCTGGGGCGACTTTGCCAAGAAAGAACCCAAGGCCAATGCCGCCATGATGGGTGAACTGGCCCAGTGGTACGGACAGGGAAAAATCAAACCGGTGATCGATCGCACCATGCCCATGGCAGAACTCAAAGCTGCTTATGCCCACATGGGCTCACGGGGTGTGATGGGCAAACTGGTGATGGTGAACTAGACCAATCTTTCGAAGCGCCTTAAAGATGCCAGAGGTTCGCATCTTTGGGGGCCAGCTGCGGGTAAATCGCGTCGTGGTCATTCGACAGCCCGTGAATAGCCATTAATACCTCTGCAGGAAAACCTGCCCGCGGCCTGTCGCCCACGTCATGCTGCAAATCATGCACCAGTGCTACAAACTCCGGGTACCCCCAGAACAGCTTGATCTTCTTTCCAATATTCGGAAAGGCTGCATCAATCGTCTTGAAAAAGACGCTGTCTTCAAACATGTGCTTTCTCCGTCCAACGACCGCCCAGGCACTGCTCCAGCGTTCAAACGCCGCGCGCGCTTGGGTCGAATTTGTCTGACAGGCATCGACACAGAAAGTTTCTTCAGGCCCCTGCGAAAAAGGATGGGCAACGGACGTAAAAAAACCCTGCTTTCTTTCGAAAGCAGGGTTTTCAATTACCTTGGGGTGGCTGATGGGGCTCGAACCCACGACAACAGGAATCACAATCCTGGACTCTACCAACTGAGCTACAGCCACCGCAGAGCCGAGATTATAACCCGATAAAACCCTTACTGAGCCTCAGACGGGGCAGAACTTGTAGGTGCAGGGACTTTGATTTGCACTTTGAAGCGCTCTTTGAGGGCCGCGTAGTAGGCGAGGCTCTCTGCATTGGCGGTCCATTGCGCATACTGGTTACGCTCTTGCTTGGCGACATCGTCAGCCACCGGGTTGCGTGGCAATACTTTGTTGACTTTCACAATGGCGTACCCTTGGCGCCCCAGATCCACGCCCACGGTAACGGGGAGCTTGGCGGGGTCTGCACGCAAGGCAGCATCCAGCAAAAGGCCCTGCACGGGCTGGTTGGGTTCGCGCGATACGGTCACTGCAGCAGGGAAGCTGGCAGAGGCGGGTGTTGCCTTCCATGCTTCGAGTTTGGCAGTGCCTTCTTTTTTGGCCAACTCTTGGGCACGGCTAGCCATCAACTGTTCGCGCACTTGGGGCCGCACCACCGCCAAAGGCAATGCAGCTGCAGGACTGTAAGACACAAGACGTGCTGCACTCAGCTGATTGGGGCCCGTTTCCACAGCCTCGGTATTGCGTTTCTTTTCGAGTGAATCCGCACTAAAAATGGCGGCCAGCAATTTCTCGTTGGTCAGCACGCCTTTGGTGTCACCTGCGGGCAGGCGCTGCACGTTAGTAGCTTGTTTAACTTCCAGTTTAAGACGTTCGGCCACCGGCTTCAGGCTGTCCGACTGCTCGTAAACCGCGTTGGTGAAGGTTTCTGCCACTTCGGCAAATTTGCGCTGGGCCTGTTGCAGCCGCAACTCAGCTTCCAGCCCTGCACGCACCTCTTCAAACACCGGTTGTTTGGGAACTTTAAGGTCTGTCAGCTTGATGATGTGAAAACCGAAATCAGATTCGACTATATCGCTGATATCGCCCTTGTTCATGGCAAAGGCTGCATCCTCAAACGGTTTGACCATCGCACCGCGCGCAAAGAAATCCAGGTCACCGCCGTTAGGCGCAGAACCCGCGTCCTGTGAGTTCTTCTTGGCCAGATCCGCAAAACTGTTGGGGGCCTTGCGTGCCTGCTCCAACAGTGCCTGGGCTTTGGCCTTGGCCTTGCCGCGTTCAGCAGCAGGCATGTCTTTGGGTGCATTGATCAGGATGTGGCTTGCACGGCGCTCCTCCTTGGCACTCAGACGACCGGCATTTTGTTCGAAATAAGACCTGAGATCAGCCTCATTCACCACCACCGATTTCTTGATGGCTTCCAGGTCCAGCACCACATACTCGACCGTTGCAGATTCGGGAGACTGGTATTGCGACAGGTTGGCTTGGTAGTGGGCCTCTACGTCCGCGTCCGACAGGGTAACCTTGCTCGTGAAATCAGCGGGGCTGAACCTTGTGATCTGCACCTCACGACGCTCAAAAAAAGCATTCAGCGCAAGGTCGGCCAGCACGTTGGACGCAAAAGCGGTGGATGTCACACCCGACTCCACTTGCATCAACGACAAATCACTGCGTACACGTGCCTCAAAACCTTCAGGTGTCAGCCCCTGGCTAGCCGCCAGCTGGCGGTACCGGTCCATATCAAGCGAGCCGTCGGGCTTGCGCAAAGCTGCAATCGTTGGATTCTGTTGCAACTCACGGGCCAGGCGTGCATCTGATGTGGTGAGGTGTGCGTCGTTTACGGCAGCAGCCATCACACGTTCGCGCACCAATCGCTCCAGCGTCGCGTAACGTGCCTCAGGAGAGTCGAGCAACTTGGCATCCAGGTTGGGGATGGAGGCACGCAGGCGGTCCACCTCGTTCTTGTGGGCAAAGTCCCATTCTTCCTGGGTAATGCTCGCGTTGCCCACTTGGGCCACGGTGGCTCCCGTGGAGACAACACCTTTGTAACCGTCAATCCCCACCAACACAAAAGCGGCAATGATCAGCAAGAACAATGGCGCCGCGATGAACTTGGTGTTCCGGCGGACAAATTCAAACATGCACTAACTCTCCATGTAAACAACAAAAAAGGCGAACACACTGTTCGCCTTTGCTGGGTGGGTGGTGGGTGATGACGGGCTCGAACCGCCGACATTCTGCGTGTAAGGCAGACGCTCTACCAACTGAGCTAATCACCCAAACCGAAACCGAATTTTAGTTCAGGGCATCTTTCAATGCTTTGCCTGGACGGAACTTTGGAACTTTGGCAGCCTTGATTTTAATCGCAGCGCCGGTGCGTGGATTGCGGCCCGTGCGAGCAGCACGCTTGCCCACTGCAAAAGTACCAAAACCGACCAAGGAAACCGTGCCGCCTTTTTTCAGGGTGGTCTTCACTGCGCCGATGGTGGATTCCAAAGCGCGTGTTGCTGCAGCCTTGGAGATGTCAGCGTGTTTTGCAATGTGCTCAATCAGTTCTGTTTTATTCACAAAGACCCCTTGTACGGAAGCAAATTAATGGATTGTCTCTTCAAATTTGTTTGTACCGCCTTGGGCCTGAGCTGCTGTGCAACAACACACAACCCAGACACAAAACGATTCGGCGGTAGCAGTCAAAACCGCTGCATTGCATTAGAGCCACGGCCCCATGCCATGTCAATATGCCCTGCAACATTGCGACGGCGCGGAGGCGAATTCTAGACGCAAATCTTTCCAAAACTTGGCGGAAGACAGAAGTTTTTTAAACCGGCTTGTACTTGCGCAAATGCAACAAAGTGTAGGCGCCATGCGGGGTGCACCGCTTCGGGGCACTTGCCCCGAAGGTTCGTTATTTGGTGCGCGCACGAATTTCTGGCAAGGCCTTTTGCAGGTAATACACCATGGACCACACTGTGAGAACCGCCGCGGCCCAGATCAACCATACGCCCCAGAGATGGGTGTCGATGATTCCGAACAACACGCCGTCAAACAACAGGAAGGGTATGGCGACCATTTGCACCACGGTCTTGACCTTGCCAATCATGTGCACCGCCACGCTACGCGATGCACCAATCTGCGCCATCCACTCGCGCAGAGCCGAGATGGCGATCTCGCGACCAATGATGATGAGGGCCACGAACACATCGGCACGCTGCAGATGCACCAGCACCAACACGCAGGCGCAGACCAAAAATTTGTCCGCGACCGGATCCAGAAAGGCGCCGAACGACGAAGTCTGGTTCAGCTTGCGGGCCAAGTAACCATCCAGCCAATCCGTGGCCGCGAACACCACAAACATGATGGTCGCCACCAAGTTGCGCTCATAGGCAGACGCCATGGAATCGGGCAAATAGAAGACGCCCACGATGAGGGGAATCGCGAAGATTCGCGTCCAAGTCATGAGGGTGGGGATGGTCATAAACATGGCGGGATTGTGGCACGCCTAATGCAAGGCCCGGTAGATTTCATCAGCCAGCTCGCGCGATATGCCATCCACGGTAGCAATGTCCTGCGCACTGGCCAATGCTACGCCGCGCACGCCGCCGAAACGCTGCAGCAATTTGGCGCGGCGCTTGGGACCGATGCCCGGAATTTCCTCGAGCTTGCCGCCGCCCGTACGCACCTTGGCGCGTGCGGCGCGCATGCCGGTAATGGCAAAGCGGTGTGCTTCGTCGCGAATCTGTGCCACCAGCATCAGCGCTGCAGAGTCTGCACCCAGGTAGACCTTCTCGCGGCCATCCGCAAACACCAGCTCCTCCAGGCCCACCTTGCGGCCTTCGCCCTTCTCCACCCCAACGATCAGGGACAGGTCCAGCCCCAGGCTTTCAAACACTTCACGCGCCATGGCCACCTGGCCCTTGCCACCATCCACCAGCACCAAATCGGGCAGGCGTGCCGTACCACTGGGCGTGGTGCCCAGCTGCTTGGCTTCGCGCAGCGCCTCAGCCAGCTTGCTGTAGCGGCGCGTCAGCACCTGGCGCATGGCGGCATAGTCGTCCCCGCCGGTGATGCCGTCGATATTGAAGCGGCGGTATTCGCTGTTCTGCATCTTGTGGTGCTGAAACACCACACACGAGGCCTGCGTGGCCTCGCCCGCGGTGTGCGAGATGTCAAAACACTCGATGCGCAAGGCGTCCAGGTCGTCCAGCGCCAGATCCAATGCATCGGCCAGTGCGCGCGTGCGCGCCTGCTGCGAACCTTCTTCCGCCAGCAGACGTGCCAGCTGCAGCCCGGCATTGGTCTGCGCCATATCCAGCCAGGCACGCCGTTGCTCGCGAGGCTGGTGCACGGCTGTGACCTTGACGCCGGTTTGCTCGGACAAAGCCTGCAGCAGCCCCTTGCTCACCGGCTCACTGACCACCAGGGCTCCAGGCATGGGCACGTCTATATAGTGCTGCGACAGGAAGGCCTCCAGCACCTGGGCCTCCACCGACTTCTTCGCCTCGCTGTCATCGGCCTCACCCATCACCGTGGCGTCTTCCACGTGCACCGGAAAGTACGGCCGGTCGCCCAGATGGCGGCCACCGCGCACCATGGCCAAGTTCACGCAAGCCTTGCCACCCTGCACCTTCACAGCCAGGATGTCCACATCGCGGTCCGACACGTTGTCCACCGACTGCTGGTGCAGCACATTGGACAGTGCCGCCACCTGGTTGCGCAGCTCGGCGGCCTGCTCGAACTCCAGCTTCTCGGCATGCGCCATCATGCGCGCCTCCAGGCCGCGCATCACGTCCTGGGCTTCGCCACGCAAAAAGCGCTCGGCATTGGCCACATCCTGCGCGTAATCCAGCGGGCTGATGTGGCCCACGCAGGGCGCGGAGCAGCGCTTGATCTGGTACAGCAAACAAGGCCGCGTGCGGTTGCTGAAAACAGGGTCTTCGCAGGTGCGCAGGCGAAACACCTTTTGCATCAGCAAAATCGCTTCTTTCACCGCCCAGGCACTGGGATACGGGCCGAAATAGCGATGCTTCTTTTCCACGCCGCCCCGGTAGTAGGACACGCGGGCGAACTCCACCGGCTGCGGCGCGCGCGGCTTGGCATCAGGCTCAGCAGGCGCCAGATTTTTCGGCACCGGTGGCGTGCCGGTCATCTTGAGATAGGGGTAGCTCTTGTCGTCCCGAAACAGGATGTTGTACTTCGGGTTCAGCGTCTTGATGAGGTTGTTTTCCAGCAGCAGCGCCTCGGCCTCGGAGCGCACCACCGTGGTCTCCATGCGCACAATCTTGCTCACCATGTGGCCGATGCGCGTGCCCCCGTGGTCTTTCTGGAAATAGCTGCTAACCCGCTTCTTCAGGCTGATGGCTTTGCCTACGTACAACAGCTGATTGTCCGCATCAAAGTAGCGGTACACGCCGGGCAGCGGCGGCAAGGCTGCCACTTCGCGCAGCAGCGCGTCGGAGTGGGTTTCTGCGGATGGTTCGTCTGACATGGGACGCTATTGTGCTTGCTACTTTCGCGCGTCGGCATGCCATGGACAATAGGCCGCATGCAATGGGATATTTTCTGCAAAGTCATCGATAACTTTGGCGACATCGGCGTGTGCTGGCGCCTGTGCGCCGATCTGGCCCACCGTGGCCACAGGGTGCGCCTGTGGGTGGATGACGCCAGCGCCCTGGTCTGGATGGCGCCCGGCGCAGTAGAAGGCCACTGGCCCGGTGTGCAGGTGTGCGACTGGTCGGAAGCACACAATCCCGCAGTGCTGCGGACGTTGCCTCCCGCCGATGTGTGGATCGAGGGCTTTGGTTGCGAGATTGCTCCTGAATTCATAGCTGCTCGCGCAATGAATACGGCGTCCAGAGGCCAATATGATTCAAAACCACCCGTATGGATCAACCTGGAGTACCTCTCGGCCGAGGCCTATGTGGAGCGCTGCCATGCCCTGCCCTCGCCCGTGATGCAGGGCCCGGCCCAAGGCTGGACCAAACATTTCTACTACCCCGGCTTCACAGCGCGCACCGGTGGCCTGCTGCGTGAGCCGGACTATTTGGCGCAACAGGCGGCATTTGATGCTGCGGCACGTCAGGCCTGGCTGGCGCAACACGGCATTGCCTGGGAAGGCCAGCGCCTAGTCTCGCTGTTTTGCTATGAGCCACCCGCACTGACAGACCTGCTGCAGGGCTTGATCCAAGGAACCGCGCCCACCATGGTGTTGGTCACACCGGGTCGGGCCCAGCGTGCGGTAGGGACTGCTTTGACTCGGATGGGTCTGGCCTCCACGGGCGCTGGTGCACTGGCGTTGCATTGGCTGCAACCGATGCCCCAGAGCGAATTTGACGAACTGTTGTGGGTGTGT
Organism: Rhodoferax sp.; assembly: GCF_034519335.1. Taxonomy (GTDB): domain Bacteria; phylum Pseudomonadota; class Gammaproteobacteria; order Burkholderiales; family Burkholderiaceae_C; genus Allorhodoferax. The sequence goes on along the minus strand of NZ_JAXHOL010000001.1, from coordinate 144,171 downwards.
GACCTGAACTTGGTGCGCGGCGAAGACTCTTTGGTTCGCGCCATCTGGGCTGGCAAACCCTGGCTTTGGCACATCTACCCGCAAGACGATGGGGCACACGCCGACAAGCTGAATGCGTTGCTGGACCAGATGCGGGCTCCCGCCACGTTGCGCACGGCGCAGCTGATTTGGAACGGCCTGGCTGAGGCTTCAGGACTAGAGCAGTCCCCTATCGATTGGGGCGCTTTGCCGCTGGCGGATTGGTCACTGGCCACCCATGACTGGCGTCAAGGACTGCTGCAAATGGAAGATTTGGGCAGCCAGCTCATTCGCTTCGTACAGAAAAAACGATAAAATCCGAGGCTTTGCTGAATTTGCCGCCTGAGTTTTGGGGCAAGTCATGCCCCGCCGCAGACAGCGGCCTACAGTCGCTCCCAGCGACATTCGTTCTCGCAACCCTATGAAAATCGCTCAAGAAATCCGCGCCGGCAATGTGATCATGCACGGCAAAGACCCTATGGTCGTCCTGAAAACCGAATACAGCCGCGGCGGCCGCAACTCTGCCACCGTGCGCATGAAGCTGAAAAGCCTGATCGCCAACTTCGGTACCGAAGTCGTGTTCAAGGCCGACGACAAAATGGACCAGATCATTCTGGACAAGAAGGACTGCACCTACTCCTACTTCGCAGACCCCCTGTATGTCTGGATGGACGCCGACTACAACCAGTACGAAGTCGAATCCGAAAACATGGGCGACTCGCTGAACTACCTGGAAGACGGCATGACCGCCGAAGTGGTGTTCTACGAAGGCAAGGCCATCTCGGTGGAACTGCCCACCAGCGTCGAGCGTGAAATCACCTGGACTGAGCCCGCTGTGAAGGGTGATACCTCCGGCAAGGTGCTCAAGCCCGCCAAGATCGCCACCGGTTTCGAAATCGGCGTGCCAATCTTTGTGGCCCAAGGCGACAAGGTCGAAATCGACACCCGCACCGGCGAATACCGCAAGCGCGTCTAAACCGCCACCCTGCCGCAAGCGCGCACCAAGTGCGCTGTGTGCTCAGCAAAAAGGCTCCCTCGGGAGCCTTTTTGCTGTCTTGTATTTGCCGCACAATGGATGCATGGAAAACACGCAAAACCTCAACGAAGCGCGCCTGGCCAATGCCTGGGCCGACCTGCAAGCCCACGCCGACCTCGGCAACATGTTGGAAGCCGACGCCTACCGCCTGGCTTTTGCAGACCCCGAGTTTCTGCTGCGCCGTGAGACCCGCGGCATGCGCATCCAGTTAGAGATGCTCAAGCCCGACCTGGACCAGGCCGCGCAGGGGGTCGAAAACACAGTGGTGGTCTTTGGCAGCGCCCGCTTTCCGTCCCCCGAAGATGCCAATGCCGCACTCAAGGCCGCCAAGGCCAGTGGTGATGCCAAGCAATTGGCACTGGCCGAGCGCCATGTGCGCAACGCAAAACACTACGACAACGCCCGCCTGTTTGCCCGCCTGGTGGCCGGCTACAGCGCGCGCAAACCACTCAAAGAGCGTCTGTTCATCTGCACCGGCGGCGGCCCCGGCATCATGGAGGCAGCCAACCGCGGCGCGTTTGAAATGGGTGCCCCCACACCCGGCTTGAACATCGCCCTGCCCCACGAACAACAGGCCAACCCCTATGTCACGCCCTCGCTGAGCTTCAAGTTCCACTACTTCGCCACGCGCAAGATGCATTTCATGATGCGCGCCAAAGCGCTGGTGGCTTTTCCCGGCGGCTTTGGAACGCTGGACGAGCTGTTTGAAGTCATCACCCTGGTGCAAACCCGCAAGGCCAAGCCGGTGCCCATCGTGCTGTTTGGTACGGACTACTGGAAGCGCCTGATCAATATGGACGTGTTGGTGGAAGAAGGTGCCATATCCCCCGAAGACCTGGACCTGCTGCACTACACCGACGACCCGCAGGAAGCGTGGGACACCATCCGCACCTTCTACAACCTGCCCTTGTAAAGCCGCAGCCGCTAAGGCAGCGCCCTGGGCTGCAAGCCCCAGGCCATGCGAGCCCCCAGGCCCACCATGGCGCCCACGGTCCAAAACACCACCGACACCCCCACCACCACACCAGCAGTGCCAAACAGCATGGGCATGAGCACGCTGGAGAGGTTGATACTCATGAGCCGCAGGGCGATGGCTTGGCCGTGTAAGGCATGGGGCGTGATCTGGTGCAGCGTACTCATCAGCATGGGCTGTACCGTTCCCAGAGCCAGCCCCAACAGTACCGAGCACAAGCCCATGGACCAAGCACCCGGCATGAAGGGGTAAACCGCGAACAGCAGCGCAGTGGCCACCATCGCACCCGTCACCACCGCCCATTCCCGCAAATGGGCGGCCAACAGCGGCATGACCAAACGCACGACAGCGGCCGCAACCGCAAATGCAAATGCACCAAGAATGGTGCCTATGACCGATGCGCTGAACCCTCGCTCATGGCCGAGCACGGGGACCACAAAGGTATGCACATCCCAGCAGCTGGAGAGCAACCAGTTCACCAGCAGCAAACGGCGCATCAACGGCTCGCGCAGCAGTGGCCACACACTGGGTGTCGCTGCGCCGGGGTCGGTGTGCAGGCTGGGCAACTCCACCGCATGACGCACACACAGCCAGGCCAGTGCAGGTGCCAGAGCCGTCAGGGCAAATGCGGCAACAAATCCGTTGTGGTCGGCAGCACGCCCGCCGAGCCAAACACCCGCGTGATCGATCAAAAGCCCCACGCACACCGGCCCCAGAAAGTTGGAAACCGCCGGCCCTATGGACAGCCAGCTGAACACACGCCGCAACTCTTGTGCGTCATGCGCTGCACGCCCTACATGCCGCTGCAGAGCAATGGAGGCGGCACCGGTGGCGGCACCCATAAGCAAGGCGCTGAAACACAGCATCGCAAAATGGGGGAACAGCGCAGCCAGCCCGCCGCCCAGCATGGACGCACCAATACCCAGCGCCACCGGACGCCGTAGACCGTGGCGATCGGCATACCGCCCCGCTGGCAGAGCTAAAAACACTTGGCTCAGTGAAAACAAGGCTAACAAAAAGCCCACCGCCAGCGGACCATACCCGTGTTGCAAAGCCCACAGCGGCGCCGCCATGCGCATGCCCGCCATGCTGGCATGCAGACACACCTGCCCGGCCACCAGCCGCAGCAGCCCTCCAATGCTGCCGTTGGCATGGGCCCCAAGGGTGTCTTCAGCAGAGGCGCTCATACCGAGCCGGTGTCGGCATCCCGGTCAAAGTCCCGGTCGGTGGGAAGCAGGGCCTGGGCCTGCGTATCCGGCAAGGCATCCACTTTTTTGAGCGCACGGCCCATGGCACGGCTGCGCACCTCGGCACTGTCCAGTGTCTTGAGCACCGTCTCGGTCTGCGCCTTGACCTTGGCCAGCACATCGCCAAATTTGCCAAACTCGGTTTTGACAGCCCCCAGCACCTGCCAGACCTCGCTGGAGCGCTTCTCCAACGCCAGGGTTCGAAAGCCCATTTGCAGAGAGCTCAGCATGGCCAAGAGCGTGGTGGGGCCGGCCAAGGTGATGCGGTGGTCGCGCTGCAGGCTTTCCATCAGGCCGGGGCGACGCAATACTTCGGCGTACAGGCCTTCGGTGGGCAAAAACAGAATCGCAAAGTCGGTGGTGTATGGCGGCTCCACATATTTTTCGGCAATCGACTTGGCCTCCAGCCGGATGCGGGTCTCCAGCGCCTTGCCCGCCACCTCGGTAGCCAGCACATCGGCGCGACCCTGGGCATCGAGCAGGCGCTCGTAGTCCTCGTTAGGAAACTTCGCATCGATGGGCAACCACAACGGCGCGCCGTCGTCGGACTTTGCCAGGCAGCTTGATGGCGAAGTCCACCACGTTTTTGCTGCCGGGGCGCGTGGCTACCTGGGTCGCGTACTGGTCCGGCACAAACACCTGCTCCAGCAGGCTGGCCAGCTGGGCCTCACCGAACATGCCACGGGTTTTTACATTGGTGAGCAGGTGCTTGAGGTCGCCCACGCCCTGCGCCAGCGTCTGCATTTCGCCCAGGCCCTTGTGCACCTGCTCCAGCCGCTCCGCCACCTGCTTGAAGCTCTCGCCCAAGCGGGCTTGCAACGTGGTCTGCAACTTCTCGTCCACCGTGGCGCGCATTTCGTCGAGCTTGGCGGCGTTGGTAGCTTGCAGTTGGGCGAGTTGTTTCTCCAGCGTCTCGCGCACCTCATTCATGCGCCTGGCGTTGGATTCACTCAAGCCGGAAAGCTGGTTCGTCAGCGTGTCGGACAGCGTTTTTTGCAGCAGCGCCAGCTGCTGGCCAAAGGCGTCGATCTGGGTGTTCTGCGTGCGGGTGGCCTCGGCGCTCTGCTGCACCAAACTTTGCTGAAAAGTAGCGAGGTTTTGTGCCAGCTCCTGGCGCCCCCCACGGGCAGACTCGGTCACCTCGCGGCGCAACTCGCGCTCCAGCCGGTCGCTGCTGGCCTTGACCAGTGCCAGCAGCTCTTGTCGCTGCGCTTCCTGCAAGGCGCTGGGCGCAGGCGCGGCCGGCCGGCGCAACACCACCACAGCCAATACCAACAGTTGCACCACGGCAAAACCGATGAGCAGACCTTCAAACCATTGCATTGCTGCGCCTAACAATTTTCATACAAAATACACTGTAGAGACCATGGATACTGCGCAAACAGCTCCTAAATCAATAGCAAACTAAGCACCACGCAGCAACGGCTCCACGGCGCTAAAAGCCTGCTGGATGGCCGACACCAGCGCCAATGACTCTTCGGCCCGGCCCTGGCGCGCCAGGGTCTCCAGATCTTGGCATAACGCCCCCAGCTGCATGGCACCCACCGTGTGGGCCGACGACTTGAGCCGATGCCCCACCGCAGCGAGGCCTTTGAGGTCCTGCGCAGCACGCAGCACCTCCAGCTCCCCCATTTGGGCCGCCGTCGTGGTCACAAAGCGGTCCAGCAGGCGGCGGTGCATGGTGGGGTCATCGCCCACCATACGACTCAGTGCCTGGCTGTCCCATTGCGGGGGGGCATGGGGTGCGCTGTTGCGCGGCAACCATTTGGCCAACATGGCTCCCAGCTCACTCAGGCGCAACGGTTTGGTCAGGTAGTCATCCATGCCCCGTTCCAGGCAATGCTGCAGCTCACCATCCAGTGCGTTGGCTGTCACCGCCACAATGGGCATATGGTCTGCCGGACCTTCAGCTTGGCGAATCGCATCGGTCAACGCGAAACCGTCCATGTGGGGCATGTGGCAGTCGGTCAGCATCAGGCCGTAACGGCCGGATCGCCACATGGTTAGTGCTGTGGCACCATCCGCCGCCGACTCCGCGGCGTAGCCGAGGATGCGCAACTGCTCCTGCATCACTTCACGGTTGGTCTCGTTGTCTTCCACCAGCAAAATCAGGCGACCCGCTTCGCGGGCGGCCTCCACGGATGGCGGTGTGGGGCTGGGCTGCAGCGCCACAGCTGGCCGCGGTACGACGGCAGGCAAGGACAGACGCCCACATGCCAGGGCAATGCCACGAAGCAACTCCTGCAGCAGCAATGGCCGGGCGCACACGGTGACCGATCGGCCCGGCAAGCTGCTCTGGTTTTGTCGCACCAAACGCACGACGCCCCGGCCAGGCACGGCCTGTGCCCAGTGGTCCGCCGCATCGTCCCAAGCCGCATCCACATCCAGCAACAACACCGACTGCCCTTGCGCACGGGCCATCCAATGCGCGGCTTGCTCCAGGGTATGCACACTTTGCACCCGTGCACCGGCCATGCGCAAATGGCCGGGCAGGTTTTGCGCGCAATCGGTGTCGTCGGTGACCAGCAGCACTTGGGCGCCTTCGAGGCGTATGCCCGGCACCACATCGCCCCCAACAGTAGCCACCTGCAGAGGCAACAACACGGTGAAGATGGATCCCTGGCCCAAAGTGCTGTGCACCAGGATGCGTCCATGCATCATTTCCACCAGCCGGCGGCTGATGGTGAGGCCAAGGCCCGTGCCGCCAAATTGGCGCGCCGTGCTCACGTCGGCTTGGGTAAAGGCTTCAAACAGGCGCTCCACCAACTCGGGCGCCATGCCAATACCGTTGTCCATCACGCTGAGTTCCAGCATGGGCACCCCTTGCGTCTGCTGCGCGGCGCGCACATACAGGCGCACATTGCCACGCCGCTCGGCCCGGCCCAAGGTGAACTTGAGGGCATTGCCCACCAAGTTGTAAAGCACCTGGCGCAGGCGCGTGGGGTCTACCCAGACCCAGGCGGGCAGATCAGGATCCACCAACACGGAGAGGTCGATATCTTTTCCGGCTGAAATGGTGACCATCAACTGGGCCACCCCCTCCACCAGCTCGCGCAGATGGGTGGGCATGGCTTCCACCTCCAGCTTGTCGGCCTCGATCTTGGAGAAGTCCAAGATGTCATTGAGGATTTGCAGCAGCGCGATGGACGAATCGTGGATGGTGCCGACCATGCGGCGTTGCTCACGGGTCAGTTCCGTCGCGCGTAGCAAGTCCACCATGCCCACCACCCCGTTCATGGGCGTACGGATTTCGTGGCTCATGTTCGCCAGGAATTGCGACTTGGCTTGGCTGGCTGCGAGCGCCGACTGTTCGGCCTGGCGGCGCTGGGTGATGTCAGTGCTGACCGTGATGTACTCGCGCGGCGTGCCATCGGTGTGCATGAAGGCGGCGACCGTGGTGTCAAGCCAGTACAGCGTGCCGTCCTTGGCGCGGTTACACAGTTCGGAGCGCCACACCTTGCCTTGCGCAATGGTGGCCAGCAAATCGGCATAAAAACGGTCGTCGTGCTGGTCCGAATCCATCATGCGGTAGCTCTTGCCCAGAAACTCTTGGGGTGCGTAGCCGCTGATCTCCACAAATCGTTGGTTGCCGTAGCTCAGGTGGCCACCCAGGTCCATGATGGTGACGATAGCGTGCTGGTCAATCACGTAGCGCTGACGCTCCAGCTCCGAGAGGGCCTTGAGCACGCGTGCATTGCTGGCCTCGCGCTCGTCGAGCAACATTTTTTGCGCCGCATTGATGCGCTGGGAAGCATCCAGCAGGTGGCGCTTGATCAGCACCGCCATGCGGTAGGCGACGATGAAGCCCGTGGTCAGAATGGCCCACTGGGCCTGCGGCACTGTAGGCGCAGAGGGCAACAGCTGGCCCGACACCTGGGCCCAAGTAATCCAGGCACTGGCCGCAACCGATAGCAGCAGCATCAACAGACCGGCACGCTCACCCAGGATGATGACGCAGTAAATGAGCGGGATACCGGCCAGTGACGCCTGTGCAATGCTGACAGAACCAAACCGCACCATGCTGGAAAACACACCCACGAAGAGCAGCACCAGCACCACGGCAGAGCTGGAGCGCACCCAGCCCCGGATCAGGAATACTTGCACCAGGGCTGCCAGTCCAACCAGCAGCACCATGTTGAGCATATTGAGCCCATCGGTGAACAGGCCCAGCGCATAGGCCAGCACAATCACCAGACCGCAGACCACAAAAATACTGGCATTGAAGCCGCGGGCTACCGCGCCGATGCCGACCATGCCTTCGGCTGAAATGGTGCCGCCCGTGTCCTTGTCAGACGCAGTCTGCGGCCACCACTTCATGCGCTGCGTGCCACAAGCCGTGGCGTATTGATGGGGGTGCGTGGCCTGCCCTGCAGCAGAAAATCGACCAGGTTGTCGGCGGCCAGCTGGGCCATGGCACGCCGCGTGCGCAGCGTGGCGCTGGCAATATGGGGGGTGAGCACCACGTTGGGTACGGTCAACAGCTCTGGATGGACGTTGGGCTCACCCTCAAACACATCCAAACCCGCCGCAGCAATGCGTTGTTCGCGCAGCGCAACTGCCAATGCAGCGTCATCCACAATGCCGCCGCGGGCAATATTGATCAGCGTGGCCGTGGGCTTCATCTGGGCCAGCTCGGCTGCACCAATCGTATGGTGGGAAGCGGCCGAATACGGCACCACCAGCAGCACGTGGTCGGCGGTTTGCAACAGCGTGGTCTTGTCCACGTAGCGGGCGCCACAGGCGGCCTCGGTGGCTGGGTCAAGACGGCTGCGGTTGTGGTAGATCACCTGCATGCCAAAGCCCAAGGCACCGCGCCGCGCAATGGCCTGGCCAATGCGGCCCATGCCGATGATGCCCAGGGTAGAGCCGTGAATATCGGAGCCACAAAACATGTCATAGCTCCAGCGCTTCCAATGCCCAGCACGCAGGTAATGCTCGCTCTCGGTCACGCGCCGGGCCGTGGCCATCAGCAAGGCAAAGCCAAAGTCGGCAGTGGTCTCCGTCAGCACATCAGGGGCATTGGTGCCTTGCACGCCCGCAACGGTCATGGCGTCCACATCAAAGTTGTTGAAGCCCACGGCCATGTTGGCGCAAATGCGCAGCTGCGGGCACGCGGCCAGAAGCGCGGCGCTGATGCGCTCTCCGCCTGTGCTCAACACCCCAACCTTGCCTTGCAGCTTCTCTATCAGCTGTTCCGGGCTCCAGGCAGTGTCGGATTGGTTGGACTCCACCTCGAAGTGCCGGGACAAATAGTCGAGCACCTCCGGAAAAATAGCACGGGCCACAAGAATGCGGGGTTTGGAGGACATGGATGGGTGCTTCCCTGAAAAAACGTCAGACAGCAGGTGCCTGTCAGGCGGCTGGCGTGATCTCAAACACCTGGCGCAGATAGGCCAGGTACTTTTCGTCATCGCACATATTCTTGGATGGAGTATCCGACAACTTAGCCACCGGTTGGCCGTTACAGCGCACCATCTTGATCACAATTTGCAAGGGCTCGTAACCCAGGTCGTTGGTGAGGTTGGTACCAATGCCAAACGCCAACTGGCAACGGCCGCGGAACTGCTGGTACAGCTCAATGGTCCGCGGAACGGTCAAGCCATCACTGAAGATAAGTGTTTTGGTGCGCGGGTTCACGCGGTTGCGCAGGTAGTGCTCCAGCATGCGTTCGCCCCAGTTGAAGGGGTCTCCACTGTCGTGGCGTGCGCCATCGAACAACTTGCAAAAGTACATGTCGAAGTCGCGCAGAAAGGCGTTCATTCCATAGACGTCGCTTAGCGCAATGCCCAGGTCCCCGCGGTATTCTCGTGCCCAGGATTCAAAGGCAAAAATCTGGCTGTCACGCAGGCGTGGCCCCAGCGCTTGGGATGCCTGCAAATACTCGTGCGCCATAGTGCCCAGCGGCAACAGTCCCATGCGCATGGCCTGCAACACATTGCTGGTACCGGCCAACTGCCCCGGTGCGGCCCCGGTCCGCCCCGGGCTGTGCACGGTGCCCAGCTTGGCGGCCAGCACACGCAACACTTCTTCGTGCCATGCGCGTGAAAACCGGCGCCGCGTTCCATAGTCGGCAATTTTCAAGTCACCCAGTCCGGCCACCCGCAGCTCGGCAATCTTGGTATCCAGACGGCGGCGACCTTCATCCAGGTCCGGTTGGGGCTGGGTATTGCGGAAATACACCTCGTTGACGATGGCCAGCACCGGAATCTCGAACAGGATGGTGTGCAGCCATGGGCCTTCAATGACGATGTCCAGCTCACCCGTTGGCAAGGGCGTGACCGTGATGTATTTTTCATTGAGCTTGAACAAACCCAGAAAATCCACAAAGTCGCTTTTGATGAAGCGCAGCGAACGCAAGTAGGCCAGCTCCTCGTCTTGAAACCGCAGCTCGCACAAACTGCGAATTTCAGCCCGGATGTCCTCGGCATGCGCCGCCAGATTCATGCCGGGATTTCGGCACTTGAAGCGGTATTCCACCTGTGCGCCCGGGAACTGGTGCAACACCACCTGCATCATGGTGAACTTGTACAGGTCGGTATCCAGAAGGCTGGCAATGATCATGGTGTGACAGTCGACGCCGCTATGGCGACATATTTGCTATGCTATTAATAGCTGCTCGCGCAGTTTCTATGGGCCCAAAGGGCCTATTTCTTATAAATCAAAGCCTCAGTCGAGCCAACGGGTGAATTCCGCTACCGGCACACGCGGCGTATGAAAGCTGTTCACCGGCGCCTGCATGTCCGCATAGCCCAGGGACATGCCGCACACCAGCATCTCGCCCTCGCCCGCCCCAATATGCGGCAAGATGATTTTGGCAAAGCCGTTCCAGGCGGCCTGGGGGCAGGTATGCAGGCCACGCCCACGCGCCGCCACCATGATGTTTTGCAGAAACGCACCGTAGTCCACCAGCGAGCCACGGCCCATGACTTTGTCCACGGTAAACATCAGGCCCACCGGTGCATCAAAAAACCTGAAATTGCGCTGGTGTTGGGCGTGCATCTTGTCTTTGTCCGCTTTGCCAATGCCCAGCAAGCCATACAGGCCCCAGCCGTTCTCGCGGCGCCGGTCAATATAGGGACTGACCCACTGGCCTGGGTAGTAGTCGTATTCCTCCTGATACTCAGCCGCCAGCCCGGGGTTGGCACGGATGGCATCGTGGGCCGCACAGACCTTGTTCACCAAAGTGCTGCGGCTGGCTCCTTGCAATACATACACTTTCCAGGGCTGGCAGTTAGTGCCACTGGGTGCCCGGCTGGCCACCTGCAGGATCGCCTCCAAATCGGCACGCGCAACGGGCTGCCCAGTGAAAGCCCGCGCCGACATGCGGGAGGTAATAGCGTCGTCCACCACGGTAGCGTTCATAGAAGAGTCTCCAATACTTTTTTAAGATCCGACGGCAACGCCACCGGTTTACGTGTGATGGGGTCCACGTAGACGTGGATGAAATGCCCCTTGGCTGCGGTGAACTCGCCCTCGCCAAATATGCCGACTTCGTAACGCACGCTGGAAGTCCCCAACTTGGCCACGCGTATGCCCGCCTGGACGGCCTGCGGAAAGGCCAGCGAGGCAAAGTAGTTGCATTGGGTTTCCACGACCAGGCCAATCGTGCCGCCTCCATGAATATCCAGCACCCCCTGCTCGATCAGGTAGGCATTGACCGCGGTGTCGAACCAACTGTAGTAGACGACGTTGTTGACGTGGCCATATACATCGTTGTCAGACCAGCGTGTGGAGATGGGACGAAATGCTTTGTAGGCGCTGCGAGGTTCGGCTTGGGGTTTGGAAGGAACGTTGTCCATGTGAGCATTTTGCCAGCCCGGGATGCACTGCCCGACCACCATGTCAATGGCATGAAACCGCACAGGAATAGGCGATCGCATCTAAATTGCTGCACTGCAACAAAAAGTGCTTGCATTGCAGTGCAGCATCGCTACAATTCACCCCATGCTGCACTGCAACATAAACGAGCCCCAGGGGGCAGGTTACGGAGCAGATAGTGATTTTCACCTTAACTACTGGAGAATGAACATGCTGACCGTTGAACAAGTAATCGCTTCCCACAAGGCCAATATCGAAACCCTGTTTGGTCTGACCAACAAGGCCTTCGAAGGCGTGGAAAAAATCGTTGAACTGAACCTGACCGCCTCCAAGGCTGCCTTGTCTGAAGCCGCTGGCCACACCCAATCCGTCCTGAGCGTGAAAGACGCCCAAGAACTGCTGGCTCTGCAATCCAGCCTGCTGCAACCTTTGGCTGAAAAGACCGCTGCTTACAGCCGTCACCTGTATGACATCGCTTCCGGTGCCAGCGCTGAGCTGACCAAGACCGTGGAAGGCCAAGCCGCTGACGCCCAGAAGAAGTTTGCAGGTCTGGTGGACAGCGCTGCAAAGAACGCTCCTGCCGGCTCCGAAGCCGCAGTGGCCATCCTGAAAAGCTCTGTGGCTGCTGCCAACAACGCGCTGGAATCTGTGCAAAAGGCTGTGAAGCAAGCCACAGAAGTGGCAGAAGCCAACTTCAATGCAGTGGCCGCCACAGCGACCAACGCCACCAAGACTGCTGCCAAAAAGCGCTAATTCAGGAACGGGTCGTAAGTTTTTTAATAAATTTGGGCCTACTCCCTATCTACCAAGGGAAAACCCTGAGATAATTCTTTCATCGGAAACAAAGTTTGTTTCCACCGGTTGTCTCCTCGGGTCCTTTCGAAACCTTCAGGTTCAGGGATCCCTTCAAGGCCTCGTTGCAAAACGGGGCCTTTTTTTTGCCCCTCGCAAACGAGCCTCCCTAACGCATGCGGGCTGCGAGTGCGGCCTTCAGCTCAGGTATTGCACGCAGCATAGCCTGCCGGCCGGCATCAATCGAACGCTTGCGGGCACTGAAATCCGAACTCGCAATACCCTGGAGGGCTGGGCGCACCACCACATCGGCATCGCGCAGCTCAAAGGTATTGATGCTTTTGCCCATGATGGAAAAAGTTTGCAACAGGATTTCCAGCGTTCCGCCCGTGAGGCTGCCCTCCGGTGGACTGGAAATGTCCACCGCAATCACAAAATCCGCCCCCATCTTGCGTGCCGCACCCACGGGCACGGGCGAGACCAAGCCACCATCCACATATTCACGCCCCGAAATCTTGACCGGCTGGAACACCGCCGGGACTGCACTGGAAGCTCGCACGGCGGTACCTGTATCGCCACGCTGAAAGATCACGTCCTTGCCAGTGTTCAGGTCCGTCGCAATGATGCCCAGTGGCAACGGCATGTCTTCGATTCGGCGCGATCCCACTTGGGCGTTCACGTAACGTGCCAGTGCCTCCCCACGCAGCATGCCACGGCTGAAGATGGGCAAGGTCCAGTCTGCAATGGCAGCCTCCTCCATGGTTTCTGCCACACGCTGCAGCTGTGCCCCCGTCTTGCCACTGGCATAAATGGCGGCAACCAAGCTTCCTGCAGAGGTTCCCGTTACCAAATTTGGGCGTATGCCATTTTCTTCCAACACCTGGATGACACCCACATGCGCAAACCCACGTGCAGCCCCGCCCCCCAAGGCCAAACCTATCTTGGGCGGAGGCTTCACCACCAAGACTGGTGCTGCAGGCGCAGACGTAGTGGCGTCAACGACTGGCGCCACTACGACTGGTGAAGAGGCGCAGCCCGCCAAAACCAACAGCGCCCCCGAAACCATGGCCGTCATCCAGCCTCTTTTTACCCACTCTGTGATCAGCATCAATTCACCTTAATTACGAATGATTCGCGTTTGTTTTATGATGTCGTTGGTTTTACAACTGAAAAGCGACACACCATGAAAATTTCTCGCATTACTTTGGCCGCATTGATGGTCGCCGGCGCTAGCGGCGCCATGGCGCAAGAGCAAACACTGAACATTTACTCCGCACGCCACTACCCCACGGACGAGGCCCTGTACACCAATTTCACCAAGGCCACCGGCATCAAACTCAACCGCGTGGACGCCGACGATGCCGGCATTCTGGCGCGCTTGAAGGCAGAGGGCACTGCGTCTCCGGCTGACATTATCTTGCTCGTCGATGCGAGCCGCCTGTGGCGCGGCGAAATCGATGGTCTCTTCCAACCGGTCAAATCCAAATTGCTTGAAGACGCCATTCCAGCGCAGCTGCGCGGCAAGGCAAGCACTGACGGCGGCATCCCTTGGTATGGCTTCTCTACCCGGGCACGTGTGATTGTGTATGACAAGGTAAAGGTCAAGAAGGAAGACGTAGACACCTACGAAGAGCTGGGTGACAGCAAGAACAAAGGAAAGCTGTGCATTCGCTCGGGCTCGCACCCTTACAACCTATCCCTGTTTGGATCTGTCACCGAGCATTTGGGTGACGCGGCCGCGGAGCAGTGGCTCAAAGGTATGGTGGACAACATGGCTCGCGCCCCCAAGGGCGGGGACACTGACCAGATCAAGGCTGTCGCCAGCGGGGAATGTGGCATCGCGGTGACGAACTCCTACTACCTGGCGCGATTGATGCGTTCAGACGCAGCCGCAGACAAGGCTGTCGTGGAGCGTGTTGGCGTGGTGTTTCCCAACCAATCGTCGTGGGGAACCCACATGAACATTGCAGGCGGCGCCGTCGCCAAAAACTCCAAGAATGTAGCGAACGCAGTGAAATTTCTGGAATATTTGGCCAGCCCCTCTGCCCAGGAACATTTCGCCAACGGCAATAACGAATGGCCCACTGCAAAAGGCGTGAAATCCAGCAACCCTGCGCTTCAAGCCATGGGCGGCGGCTCGTTCAAGAGCGAGACGATCCCAATCAGCGTGGTCGGAATGAACCAAGTCAAAGTCCAACAGATGTTGGACCGTGTGGGTTTCAAGTAAGCTCAGGTTTGTGCGTCTTGCCAAATGGCGAGGCGCACACCTGAACACGCTTGATAGAGAGGGTCAACCATGAAAGTCGTCTGGTTCATCGCGTTGGTGATGGTAGCCATAGCAACACTGTTGTTTTTGGCTGGACAGCTGGGAATCCTCAAAGGAACACCACCCACAGACTTGGGCGTCAAAGACGGCCGACTCAAACCGCCAGCCCGCACGCCCAACAGTGTCAATAGCCAAGCTGGCCTCTATCCCGATCATCCACAAGCCCAGTACGCCGCTATCGCGCCATTGGCATACCAAGGTGACGCCAAGGCCGCAATGGCCAAACTGGTAGATGTTGTGCAATCTCTGCCGGGTACCGTGATCGTCTCGCAAAGCGACGGTTACGTGTATGCCCAAAGCACGACCAAGTTGTTGCGCTTTACAGATGACGTGGAGTTTTGGCTCGACACGTCTAACCAAGTCATTCAAGTGCGCTCTGCGAGCCGCATTGGTCGCAAAGACTTTGGTGTCAACCGGCAACGCATTGAAGTTATACGGGCCCAACTAAACGCCAGTTGAACATACCCACCGGCGATTAAAAAAGGGGCGCTCAGAGCGCCCCTTTTCTTTTACGGTGTTTGACCCTCAACCCGCTGTAGCCTCTTCTGGCTTGGACTTGCCCTCTTTTTTGGGCAAGGGTTGAATGTCCAGAATCACTTCGGTCTTGTCAGCCACCGCATCATCCAGATCAACCGTGAGACGGCCTCCGTCAACCAGACGGCCGAACAGCAGCTCATCGGCCAGCGCGCGACGAATCGTGTCTTGGATCAGCCGCTGCATGGGGCGTGCACCCATGAGCGGATCGAACCCCTTCTTCGCCAAGTGCTTGCGCAGTTTGTCGGTAAACGTGACATCCACTTTTTTCTCGGCCAGCTGCGTTTCCAGCTGCAACAAGAATTTATCGACGACACGCAGGATCACCACCTCGTCCAGCGCCTTGAAGCCAACGATGGCATCCAGGCGGTTGCGGAACTCAGGAGTGAACAGACGCTTGATGTCCACCATCTCATCACCGGACTCACGCGGATTAGTGAAACCGATGGTCGCCTTGTTCATGGTCTCGGCACCCGCATTGGTCGTCATGATGATGATGACATTGCGGAAATCTGCCTTGCGGCCATTGTTGTCAGTCAAGGAACCATGGTCCATGACTTGCAAAAGGACGTTAAAGATGTCCGGATGGGCTTTTTCAATCTCATCCAGCAGCAACACCGCATGCGGCTTCTTCGTCACGGCTTCCGTCAGCAAACCGCCTTGGTCAAAGCCCACATAACCGGGAGGCGCACCAATCAGACGGCTCACAGCATGCCGTTCCATGTACTCGCTCATGTCAAAGCGGATCAGATCGATGCCCATGATGTAGGCCAGTTGCTTGGCCGCTTCGGTCTTGCCCACGCCCGTGGGACCGCTGAACAGGAAGGAGCCAATCGGCTTGTCGCCCTTGCCCAGACCCGAGCGTGCCATCTTGACCGCTGAGGCTAAGACGTCCAGCGCCTTGTCCTGGCCAAACACCACACTCTTCAAGTCGCGCTCCAGCGTCTTGAGTTTGCTGCGGTCATCATTAGACACATTGGCAGGGGGAATCCGAGCGATCTTCGCCACGATTTCTTCCACCTCAGTCTTGCTGATGGTCTTCTTGCGTTTGCTGGGCGCCAAAATGCGCTGCGCAGCACCAGCCTCATCGATCACATCAATCGCCTTGTCCGGCAAATGGCGATCGTTGATGTACTTCGCACTGAGTTCTGCAGCAGCCTGCAATGCAGCCAGTGCGTACTTCACGTTGTGATGCTCTTCAAAACGGGACTTCAGTCCCTTGAGGATTTCCACGGTCTGGTCGATGGTGGGTTCCACCACATCCACCTTCTGGAAGCGGCGCGACAGGGCCGCATCTTTTTCAAAGATGCCACGGTACTCCGTGAACGTGGTTGCACCAATGCACTTCAGTTGGCCTGAACTCAAGCTGGGCTTGAGCAGGTTGGAGGCATCCAGCGTGCCGCCCGAAGCAGCGCCGGCACCAATCAGGGTGTGAATCTCGTCAATAAACAGCACCGCATTGGGCTTGTCCTTGAGGGCTTTCAACACACCTTTGAGGCGTTGCTCAAAATCACCGCGGTACTTGGTACCTGCCAGCAAGGCGCCCATGTCGAGCGAGTACACGACGGAATCCGCCAGAATTTCAGGTACATCGTTTTGCGAGATGCGCCATGCCAAGCCCTCGGCGATCGCCGTTTTACCCACACCCGCCTCACCGACCAGCAGCGGGTTATTCTTGCGGCGGCGGCACAGAATCTGAATGACCCGCTCCACCTCGTACTCACGGCCGATTAGCGGATCGATCTTCCCGTCCTTGGCCATTTGGTTCAGGTTCTGGGTGTATTGCTCCAGTGGAGAAGCCTTTTCGTTCTTTTCAGAACCGCCCTCTTCCGCTTCTGCAGGATTTTCACTGGATTTGGCTGCCTCAGGAGGATCGCTCTTCTTGATTCCATGGGCGATGAAGTTCACCACATCCAAGCGGGTCACGCCCTGCTGGTGGAGGTAGTACACCGCATGCGAATCTTTCTCACCAAAGATAGCGACCAGCACGTTGGCGCCGGTGACTTCTTTCTTTCCGCTGCCGGTGCTCTGCACGTGCATGATGGCTCGCTGGATCACGCGTTGAAAGCCTAGGGTTGGCTGCGTGTCCACCTCGTCACTGCCGGCCACTTGGGGGGTGTTGTCCTTGATGAAGTTGCTCAGAGATTTGCGCAAATCATCGATGTTGGCAGCGCACGCCCGCAACACTTCGGCAGCGCTGGGATTGTCGAGCAAGGCCAACAGCAAGTGCTCTACGGTGATGAACTCATGCCGCTGCTGCCGCGCTTCGACAAACGCCATGTGCAGGCTGACTTCCAATTCTTGGGCAATCATATGAATTCCTTTTTGCCTTGCTGTGTTGAATAACTGTAATGCGTTTTACGTCGCCCAAAGCGCTTACGCCGGAAATACCCTACAAATCCACCGGTTCGCTCACACACTGCAATGGATGACCTGCCTTGTGCGCCGCCTCCATGACCTGGTCTACCTTGGTCGCGGCAATATCCTTGGAATAAACACCGCACACGCCTCGCCCATCCAGATGGATCTTGAGCATGATTTGCGTTGCCGCCTCCAGGTCCTTGCCAAAAAACTCCTGGATCACTACCACCACAAACTCCATGGGGGTGTAATCGTCATTGAGCATGACCACCTGGTACATGGACGGCGGCTGCACCTTTTGCGTCAGCCGCTCCATTACCACGGAGCCATCCCCCTCGGTAAGGGGCGGCGAAATGATGGGCTTGGTAGGTTTGTTGGTGGCCATGCGTGAGATTTTATCGGGCGCTTACTTGCGTGCACGCTGGCGATGTTGTTTGGAGTTGGTGACAAAAACGAGGGTTTCAAGCCGCACCAACAAAAAACCGCTGCGCAGTCTGGCTCCGCAGCGGTTTTTCAGGGTGAGGAGGTACTGCGAGCGGTGCCGCAGCATCCATATCACATGTTGTCGATCATGACTTGGCCAAAGCCGGAGCAACTCACCTGCTTGGCGCCGTCCATCAGTCGGGCAAAGTCGTACGTCACTTTCTTGCTGGCAATCGACTTTTCAATCGAGCGGATGATCAGGTCTGCCGCCTCTTTCCAGCCCATGTGGCGCAGCATCATTTCAGCCGACAAAATCTCGGAACCGGGGTTCACATAGTCCTTGCCCGCGTACTTGGGGGCCGTGCCATGGGTTGCTTCAAACATGGCGACGGTATCGGATAAATTGGCACCGGGGGCAATGCCAATCCCGCCCACCTGGGCCGCCAATGCATCGGAGATGTAATCTCCATTCAGATTCAAGGTAGCCACCACGCTGTACTCCACCGGACGCAACAAAATTTGCTGCAAAAACGCGTCCGCAATGCTGTCCTTGATGACGATGTCCTTGCCGGTTTTGGGATTCTTGAACCTGCACCATGGACCACCATCAATCAATTCTGCGCCAAACTCTTTTTGGGCTAACGCATAGGCCCAGTCGCGGAAGCCGCCCTCGGTGAATTTCATGATATTGCCCTTGTGCACAATCGTCACATTGGGCTTGTCGTTGTCGATGGCGTACTGGATGGCCTTGCGAACCAGGCGCTCGGTTCCCTCGCGCGATACAGGCTTGATGCCGATTCCAGAGGTATTTGGGAAGCGGATCTTCTTGACACCGAATTCGTCTTGTAAAAACTTGATGAGCTTCTTGGCCTTGTCCGACTCCGCTTCAAACTCAATGCCGGCGTATATGTCTTCCGAGTTCTCACGGAAGATCACCATATTGGTTTTCTCTGGTTCTTTCAGCGGGCTGGGCACACCCTTGAAATACTGGATAGGTCGCAGGCACACATACAAGTCCAGCTCCTGGCGCAGCGCCACGTTCAGCGAACGAATACCCCCCCCCACCGGAGTCGTCAGTGGCCCCTTGATAGACACCACGTATTCCCGCACTACATCCAGCGTCTCCTGGGGCAACCAGACATCAGGGCCATAAATTCTGGTGGATTTTTCACCCGCATAAACTTCCATCCATTGAATTTTTCGCTGACCACCATAGGCCTTGGCTACAGCTGCGTCCACCACTTTGAGCATCACTGGGGTAATGTCCTGCCCCGTTCCATCACCTTCGATGTAAGGGATGATGGGCTGGTCCGGCACATTCAAAGTCATGTCGGCATTGACGGTGATTTTTTGGCCTTCCGCGGGGACCTTGATGTGCTGGTACATAAAAACAGAACTCCGTGTTCGGTACGCTAACAATGTGAGGCCGGATGCCACACGCAAGGTGCGGCGCCGGAATTGACCGTGGGAATTCTAGTTGTAAATGCCGCACGCACATGGCGCACAATCCAATCCTTGACCGCATCACAACCCGCAAACAGTCACCGTATGAAATCCTTTGGCAAGTACCTTATTGCACTCTGCATGGCAATGGCTGGAACACATGCAGCCATTGCACAAGATTCCGCCCAAACAAATTTGCCACGCATCCAGCTCACGGCGGGCATGCATGTCATTGATGCACAAGTGGCCCAAACGCCAGACCAACGCAGCATCGGCCTGATGTTTCGCAAAGATATGCCCCAGCATGAAGGCATGTTATTTGTGTTCGAACAACCCTCTGGCCTGTGTTTCTGGATGAAGAACACGCTCTTGCCGCTCACCGCAGCTTTTGTGGCCGATGACGGAACCATCGTGAACCTCGCAGATATGAAACCACAAACGACTGACTCCCATTGCGCAGCCAAACCGGTACGCTACGTTCTGGAAATGAATCAAGGCTGGTTCACCAAACGTGGCTTCAAGGCTGGAAGCAAATTGGGCGGGCCACCATTCACAACACGCAAATAATTTGCAAGGCCACACAACTGCAGTCCCCCAACAAAATGCCCCCGCAGACATTGCAGTCTGCGGGGGCATTTTTCTGTCCGCGGCGGCTAGCCCCAAAGGGCTAAAACGCGAGCTTACACTTTGACCGATTTCAAGGCCACATTCAAGGTCTGGCTGGGACGCATCACTGCATCGAGCTTGCTGCTATCGGGCAGGTAATAACCGCCGATATCCGCTGGTTTTCCTTGCACCGCAGCCAACTCGGCCACAATGGTTTGCTCGTTGTCGGTTAGTTGCTTGGCCAGAGGTGCAAAAAGCTTTGCCAGTGCAGGATCATCCGTTTGGGCTACCAATTCCTGCGCCCAGTAAAGGGCCAGGTAAAACTGGCTGCCACGGTTATCCAATTGACCAGTCTTGGGAGAAGGGTTCTTGTTGTTATCCAACAGCTTGCCCGTTGCAGCGTCCAATGTCTTGGCCAGTACTTTGGCTTTTGCATTGCCCGTCTTGAGGCCCAAATCTTCGAGGGAGACTGCCAATGCCAAAAACTCGCCCAAGGAATCCCATCGCAAGTGGTTTTCTTCCACCAGTTGCTGCACATGCTTGGGCGCAGAGCCGCCAGCTCCCGTCTCGTACATGCCACCACCGGCCATCAAGGGCACGATAGACAGCATCTTGGCCGAGGTACCCAATTCCATGATGGGGAACAGATCGGTCAGGTAATCACGCAGAATGTTGCCGGTGGCACTGATCGTGTCCTGGCCGCGGATCACGCGCTCCAGCGTGTAGCGCATCGCACGCACTTGGCTCATGATCTGGATATCCAAACCCACGGTGTTGTGCTCGTGCAGATACATCTTCACCTTGGTGATCAGCTGCGCTTCGTGGGGGCGGTACGAGTCCAGCCAGAACACCACGGGCATGCCCGAGTTGCGCGCACGGTTCACGGCCAGCTTGACCCAGTCGCGGATAGCAGCGTCCTTGACCTGGCACATGCGCCAGATGTCGCCCGCTTCCACGTTCTGGCTCAGCAGCACTTCGCCCGTAGCCAGGTCGGTAATGTTGGCCACACCGTCTTCCGAAATCTCAAATGTCTTGTCATGCGAGCCATACTCTTCGGCCTGCTGCGCCATCAATCCCACATTGGGTACGGTACCCATGGTCTTGGGATCAAAGTTGCCGTGCCATTTGCAGAAGTTGATGATCTCCTGGTAAATGCGAGCAAAGGTCGACTCGGGCATCACGGCCTTCACGTCTTTCAGGCGGCCATTGGCGTCCCACATCTTGCCGCCGTTGCGGATCATGGCGGGCATGGAGGCATCCACGATGATGTCGTTGGGCGAGTGGAAGTTGGTGATGCCCTTGGCAGAGTCCACCATGGCCAGCTCGGGGCGATGTTCATGGCAAGCGTGCAGGTCGCGCTTGATTTCGTCTTGCTTGCTTTGCGGCAGGGTGGCGATCTTGGTGTACAGATCTGCCATACCGTTGTTGACGTTGACGCCCAGCTCCTTGAACAAGGCGCCGTGTTTTTCGAACGCTTCTTTGTAAAAAATCCGCACGCAGTGGCCGAACACGATGGGGTGGGACACCTTCATCATCGTAGCCTTCACGTGCAGCGAGAACATCACGCCAGTCTTGCGCGCGTCTTCAATTTCTTTCTCGTAGAACTCCAGCAAGGCCTTTTTGCTCATGAACATGCTGTCGATGACCTCGCGGTCCAGCAGAGACACCTTCGGCTTGAGAACAATGGTTTGACCGCTCTTGGTGAGCAGTTCCATCTTGACCTCGCGAGCACGGTCCAGCGTCATGGACTTTTCGCCATGGTAGAAGTCTCCGGCGTGCATGTGAGACACGTGCGAGCGCGATGCCTGGCTCCATTCAGCCATGCTGTGCGGGTTCTTGCGGGCGTATTCCTTCACGGCCTTGGGCGCACGGCGGTCCGAGTTACCTTCGCGCAGCACAGGGTTCACAGCCGATCCAATGCAGCGGGCGTAACGGGCGCGGATGGACTTTTCTTCGTCCGTCTTGGGCGCTTCCGGATAGTCAGGAATTGCATAACCTTTGGACTGCAGCTCTTTGATACACGCTTGCAATTGGCCAACGGATGCGCTGATGTTGGGCAGCTTGATGATGTTGGCATCTGCTTCCAGCGTTTTTTTGCCCAGCTCGGCCAAGGTATTCGGCAGCCTTTGGGCTTCGGGCAAACATTCGGGGAACTCCCCCAGCACCCGGGCAGCCACTGAAATATCGCTTTCGGTCACATTGATACCTGCGGGCGCGGCAAATGTGCGAATGATGGGCAAAAACGACGCGGTGGCCAGGCGAGGGGCCTCGTCAGTCAGCGTGTAGATGATGGTGGGTTGCTGGGTAGTCATCTCTTGTCTCCAAAAAATAGAAAGGGGTGGCGCCGTGGGTCTGCACTACCCACCGGCTTTGTTCACCGGATAGTGCGTGATTGTGCTTTCAGTGGTCTGACCTAAATCCGGTTTTTTGCAATGCATTCTCACAATGCGAAATTTAACTTCATTCTGGCAAAAATTTTTTCGCGACCAAAGTATGACCCCAAAGTAAAAAAGGCCAACAGGTCACCCCGTTGGCCTCTCGGCTAAGACGAAACGCGCCTCAGGCGAAGTTCTTTTCCGCGAACCCCCAGTTCACCAGCTTGTCCAAGAAGGTCTCAACAAACTTGGGACGCATGTTGCGGTAATCAATGTAGTACGCGTGTTCCCATACGTCCACGGTCAAGAGGGCTGTGTCAGAGGTGGTCAGAGGCGTGCCGGCCGCGCCGGTGTTCACGATGTCTACCGTGCCATCAGGCTTCTTCACCAGCCAGGTCCAGCCGGAACCAAAATTGCCCACAGCCGACTTCACAAACGCTTCTTTGAACGCAGCATAGCTGCCCCACTTGGCGTTGATGGCAGTTGCCAACGCGCCAGTAGGTTCACCACCGCCGTTGGGCTTCATGCAGTTCCAGAAGAAGGTGTGGTTCCAGATCTGGGCGGAGTTGTTGTAGATACCGCCGCTGGACTTCTTGATGATCTCTTCGAGCGTCATGCTCTCGAATTCGGTGCCCTTTTGCAGGTTGTTCAGGTTCACCACGTAGGCGTTGTGGTGCTTGCCATGGTGGAACTCCAAGGTTTCTTTGGAGTAGGCGGGAGCCAAAGCGTCAATCGCGTAGGGCAGGGCGGGCAAGGTATGTTCCATGGAGTCCTCTGGGTTGGTTAGCAAGAAAACGGAATTGTAGAAACTAATTGGAAGCCTGTTGGGCAACCACAAAATCAACCGCGCCATCAGCAAGGGTGGCCCGAACGGGGTCTCCGGCATGAAGCTGGCTCGTCCGGGTCACGGCGTGACCGGACTTGTCGCTTAGCCAGGCATAACCCCTGCGCAACACCAGGCTGGGGTCCAGCAGCTCCAGGCGCAAGCCTGCACGGGCAGTGCGTTCCTGCTGGGCTTGGTGGGCCCGCGCCAAGCTAGGCAACAAGCCTTGCTGGGCATGCTGCACGGCAGCACGCTTTCGCAGCACCTCGGAGGCCACCGCATGCCGCAGACGCTGGCGCAAGTGTTCTAGACCCGCACTGCGCTGCACCACCATGGACGAAGGGCGACCCAGGCGGGCAGCCACACCATCCAGTCGTTGCGCCTGCCGGTCCACCACGCGCATCAGGGCCGTTTGAAGGCGGTCTTGCTGGCTGTCCACCAAATCCTGTAGCTGCTGGGTCGACGGACTTACCATCTCAGCCGCAGCCGTGGGCGTGGGCGCACGCACATCGGCCACAAAATCAGCCATCGTGAAGTCTGTTTCATGCCCGACACCACTGACCACCGGAACCGGGCTCGCGGCAATGGTGCGTGCAAGTTGTTCATCGTTGAAGGCCCACAGGTCTTCCATGGAACCGCCGCCCCGCACCAACAAAATGGCATCAACCCCCTGCGCCTGCGCGCCACGGTTAACGGTACAACGACTCCAACGCTTGGACCAGCGCGGGTGCAGCGCCCTCACCCTGCACCAAAGCTGGCGCCAATACCACCTGAAGATGCGGTGCACGCCTGCGCAAGGCCGTGACCACATCGTGCAAGGCTGCAGCACCCAGGGACGTCACCAGGCCAATGCTCCGCGGCACCGCAGGCAGAGAGCGCTTGCGTGCAGGATCAAACAAACCTTCGGCCTCAAGCGCCGCCTTGAGACGCATGAACTGCTCAAACAGATTGCCCTGGCCTTGTCGCGTCATGCTTTCCACAATCAGCTGCAAATCGCCACGCGGCCC
This sequence comes from Rhodoferax sp., assembly GCF_034519335.1. Lineage (GTDB taxonomy): Bacteria > Pseudomonadota > Gammaproteobacteria > Burkholderiales > Burkholderiaceae_C > Allorhodoferax. The sequence continues at coordinate 120,389 of NZ_JAXHOL010000001.1, read as the reverse complement.
GTAAATATCCAAGCGCCCAGTCAACTCCACCAACTCGCCTTCGCGCGGTGCAAAGTCCAGCAAGGAAGCAGCGCGCTTGAACATGGCACAGCGCAGCTGGGCTTGCGCGTCTTTCAAGGTGAAGTAGCAATGGCCGCTGCTGGCCCGCGTGAAACTGGCCAGCTCCCCGGTCACCCGCACCGGGTTGAAGCGTGCGTCCAGCGTGTCAGCTAGAGCACGACACAAGGCTGACACCGGCCAAACCCGCCGCAGGGGCGGCACAGCCTCAAATGCAGCCATGTACCGCGCCCTGGCTTCCGCCAACGCACACGGGTGCGTAGCAAGTCTTTGAATTCATTGGAGTTTTCACTGCTGTATTTGTCATCAAACTGTTCGCACCCGCATGCAGGCGGGGCAAAGCCGCCAAGCTGGTGCAGTTGCCCACATACTTATCCACACATTTTGTGAAAAAAGGGGACATCCGGCTACGCCATAATCAGCCAGCTTTTACTCTGCATGGGGTTTCACACTTGTTTTCCATCATACAAGCCGCGGGTTGGCCCATTTGGCCCTTGATTGCCTGCTCCATTCTGGCCTTGGCCATCGTTATCGAACGCTTCATCAGCCTGAAAGTTGCCAAGGTGGCACCTCCCCGCTTGCTTGAAGAAGTGCTTAGCGTCACACGCACCAGCGTGCCTGCGCCTGATGTCGTCACCCAACTGGAAAAGAACTCGGCCTTGGGGGAAGTACTGGCCAGCGGCCTGCGCGCCGTGAATGCAGACCCCCATATTTCGGAAGACGATGTGCGTGCCACCATGGAAGGCGCTGGGCGCAAAGTCACCCAACGCCTGGAAACCTATCTGGGCGCCTTGGCCACTATTGCGTCGGCCGCACCGCTGCTGGGCCTGTTTGGCACGGTGGTGGGCATGATTGAGATCTTCGGCTCGCAAGCGCCAGGCGGCAGCACTGGTGGGAACCCCGCGCAATTGGCACACGGCATTTCAATTGCGCTCTACAACACAGCGTTTGGTCTGATCGTTGCGATTCCTTCACTGATTTTCTGGCGCTATTTCCGGGCTCGCGTCGATGCCTACCTGTTGACCTTGGAGCTCGCGGCCGAGCACCTGAATCGGCACCTCAGGGCCATGCGCAAATAAGTCGGCCGATTGAGGAAACACCGCACCATGAACTTCCGCCACCGCCGCCAGGACGAGCCCGAGATCAACCTGATCCCCTTTATCGACGTGCTTCTGGTGGTGCTCATCTTCCTGATGCTGTCTACCACCTACAGCAAGTTCACCGAACTGCAGCTCAAGCTGCCGGTCGCCGACACCGATGCCCAGCGCGACTACCCGAAGGAACTCATCGTTGCAGTCAGTGCGGATGGCAGCTACAGCATCAACCGCAATGCCATTGCAGGCCGTAACTTGGACAGCTTGGCGATTGCCCTGACCGACAACGCCAAGGCAGGCAAAGACACCGTCGTCATCATTAGCGCCGATGCCAGCGCCAAGCATCAGGCCGTGGTCACCGTGATGGAAGCGGCCCGGCGCGCCGGACTCAACCAAATCACCTTCGCCACCCAGTCTTCCGCCCAGGCGGGCGGCCAATAAGACATGCATGCAGGCCTGCAACAGGCCCTGCTGCGGGCCTGGACAGGCCGCGGTGCACTGGCCTGGGCCCTGCGCCCTGTCGCTTTTGTTTACAGCAGCCTCGTTTGGCTGCGCCGCTTTGCGTATCGCCAACATTGGCTCACCAGCCAGCGCCTTCCAGTCCCCGTGGTGGTAGTGGGCAATGTATTGGCGGGTGGTGCGGGCAAAACGCCCACCGTCATCGGCGTGGTGGCCCATTTGCAAGCCCAGGGGTGGAAGGTTGGCATCGTTTCGCGCGGCTTCGGACGCCGAAGTGACGCCGTTCAGGCCGTACACACGGATGCATTGCCCGCCGAAGTGGGTGATGAACCCTTGCTACTGCAGCGTAAAACGGGGGTTCCGGTGTACGTGGGTCGTGAGCGTGCCGCTGCGGCCCGGGCCTTGCTGGACGCCCACCCTCAAACGCAGATCATCGTGTGTGACGACGGCATGCAGCATTACGCCCTCTACCGTGACGTAGAAATTTGTGTGTTCGACAGCAGAGGCATCGGCAACGGCTGGCTCTTGCCCGCTGGCCCGCTTCGTGAACATTGGCCGCGCAGGGCATTGCATGCCGCGGGCCAGTCTGGTGAGCAACTGCTGGTGCTCAACACAGGGCCTAACACCGTGCCCGGCTTTACCGCCATCCGCCAATTGGCCGACCACACGGTAGATGCCAGCGGCCATATGCAGCCACTCGCGGCCCTGAACGCTCCCGGTGCCAAGCCGCTGTGTGCCGTGGCGGGCATTGCCCAGCCCGAGGCTTTTTTTGCCATGCTGCGCGCGCAGGGTATCGTTCCAACGCGTACCATGGCGCTCACGGATCACTATGATTTTGATAGCTGGTCGCGCAATAACCACGGGCACTACAGCCTGATTTGCACTGAGAAAGACGCTACCAAACTCTGGCAACACGTGCCTGAAGCCCGCGCCGTGCCGCTGGTGCAGACCGCACCCGCTGATTTCTATGCTGCGCTGGACCGATGCTTACAGCCACACCGACCTGCCCCGCTATCATCCTGACATGGACACCAGACTTCTCGAACTGCTTGTTTGCCCCGTCACCAAGGGCCCCCTGGAATACAACCGCGACCAGCAGGAACTCGTCTCCCGCAGCGCCCGCCTGGCGTACCCCGTGCGCGACGGCATTCCCATCCTGCTGGAAAACGAGGCCCGCGTCCTCACCGACGCCGAGCTTGGGCTGTGAGCGGCAGCATGGGTTTCACAGTTCTCATTCCTGCGCGCCTTGCTTCCACCCGCCTGCCCAACAAGCCTTTGGCGGACCTCGGGGGTATCCCCATGGTGGTGCGGGTAGCACAGCGGGTCCGTGAAGGCGTGCCCCAAGCCAATCGCGTAGTGGTGGCTGCAGACAGCGGCTCCATCGTGCAAGCCTGTGCAGCACATGGCGTGCAGGCCATCCTGACCCGCCAAGATCACCCCTCCGGCAGCGACCGCCTGGCAGAAGCCTGCGATATTCTGGGTCTGGCCGACGAGGACATTGTGGTGAACGTCCAGGGTGACGAACCGCTGATGGATCCCGACTTGGTGCAAGCGGTAGCGGCCTTGTTGCAAGCCACGCCACAAGCCAGCATGGGCACAGCCGCCCATGCCATCACCGAGGTGGCTGACTTTGCCAACCCCAATGTGGTGAAAGTCGTGCACGACGCCGCCCACTTGGCGCTGTATTTCAGCCGCGCACCCATCAGTTGGTGGCGTGACGGCTTTGCCAATGGCATCAGCAGCCTGCCTTCGCCAGCCCCCTTGCGCCACATTGGCATCTACTCCTACCGCGTGGGTTTTCTGCGGGAGTTTCCGCGCCTGCCCCAGGCCCCTATCGAAGTCGTGGAAGCACTGGAACAACTGCGCGCGCTTTGGCACGGGCACCGGATCGCAGTGCATGTCAGCGCGCACGCCCCCGGCCCCGGGGTGGACACCCCAGAAGACTTGGCACGCGTCCGGGCCATCCTCGCTGGCTTGGCGCCGAAGCTGTAAGTTAAGCACGGGACAGCCCGTGCTATTCTCCAGAGCTACACGCGCGCAAGAAAAACGCACCAGCAAGGTGCCAAACAAGCGCCAAAGTTTTGTTTTATCCGAGGTTATCCATGAGACTGATTCTGTTGGGCGCACCCGGCGCTGGCAAAGGCACGCAAGCCACCTTCATTTGTCAAAAGTACGGAATTCCGCAAATTTCCACTGGCGACATGCTGCGTGCGGCCGTCAAAGCTGGCACACCGCTAGGCCTGCAGGCCGATGCTGTCATGAAGTCCGGCGGACTGGTCAGCGACGACCTCATCATCAACCTGGTCAAAGAACGCATTGCGCAGCCCGATTGCGCCAAGGGCTTCTTGTTTGACGGCTTTCCCCGCACCATTCCTCAGGCCGATGCCATGAAAGCCGCTGGCGTGGCGCTGGATTACGTGGTCGAAATTGACGTCCCGTTCGACGCGATCATCGAACGCATGAGCGGCCGCCGTTCGCACCCTGCATCGGGCCGCACGTACCACGTCAAGTTCAACCCGCCCAAGGTGGAAGGTCTGGACGATGTGACGGGAGAACCGCTGGTGCAACGCCCTGACGACCAGGAAGAGACGGTCAAGAAACGCCTGGACGTCTACAGCGCACAAACACGTCCCTTGGTGGAGTACTACTCCAGCTGGGCGGCCAAAGACCAAGCCGCAGCCCCCAAATACCGCGCCATCAGCGGTATGGGTGACGTAGACGCCATCACCGCACGCGTGTTTGAAGCGCTGAGCCGGTAAGCGCAACAGGCACTGCAAAAAAGCCGCGCAAGCGGCTTCTTTTACGCCATGAGCGCCAGCATCAGCGCAATGCGCGCCTTCACGGGCGACAAACCTTGGGAGTGGGGCAAGGCCGCAGGTGCCTCCCCAGCCACCACCTGGCCACGGGCACAGCGGCTGGCACGCACCACGCGCACTCCCTGCCGCTGAACCTCCAGCAAAGCGGCTTCCAGGTCCACATGCAGAGTGCCATTGCCAGTACCTGCGACGACCAGTCCACGCAAAGGGGGCACATTTGCGTCCGAATAGACGAGACTTCGCACCATGGCACCCGAGGCGCCCGCGTAATTCATCACAAGCTCGACACGCGGCCAGGCAGCATGAGGCAAAGACAGACGCTCCAGCGAAAAAGCAGGAGCCACATGCACCGGCTGGCCCAGCCAACGCACCCGGGCTTCCTCTACCAAGGCCAGTGGCCCAGCATCCCCGGAGTCAAACGCGTCGACACGGTAGGTGTAACTCTTCTGCACCAGACGCGCACTGTGCACCGCACCCGCACAGACCACCAGCACCCCCCGGGCCGCACTGTCCAAGGCCACTGCCACGGCATCCAGCACATTTTGCGGACCGTCCGGCGTGAGCGCCGAAGCCGGGCGCATGGCACAGGTCATAACCAATGGTTTGGCCTGTAGCAGCGCGGGCGGCAGCACCTGCTCCAGAAAAAAGGCAGTCTCCTCCAGTGTGTCCGTTCCGTGGGTGATCACTACGGCATCGACCTCGGAATCCTGTAGGTGCTCGGCACAGCGCTGCGCCAGCGTGGACCAGACGGCAAACCCCATGTCCTTGCTGTCCACCTGGGCCACCTGCTCAGCCACCATTTCCCGCCCTTGCAAGGCACTTTTCAAAGGCGCAATGGCATCCAACAGCGACTGTACCCCCACCTCCCCAGCCTTGTAGCCCACATTGTCAGAGCCGCGCTCCGAGCGACCCGCAATGGTGCCCCCTGTGCCCAAAACCACTACTTTTTTACCCATACATCACCGTCCCGCTTGCATTAATCAAAAAACTGGTTAAAAATACAGTTACTGGATGAGAAAACAGTGTGTACAGACACACAGCCAGCACCGACCCAACCCGAAGGAGTCAGTATGCTTGAAAGTCCCAAACTCACCGCCCGCCAACAGCAAATTTTGGATTTGATCCAGGGCGCCATTGCTCGCACCGGCGCCCCCCCCACCCGGGCGGAAATCGCCACCGAACTGGGCTTCAAGTCAGCCAACGCCGCCGAAGAGCATCTGCAGGCCCTCGCCCGCAAAGGCGTGATTGAGCTGGTCAGTGGCACATCGCGCGGCATCCGCCTCAAAGGTGACGTGCTGCGCTCCATGCAAGAGTCCCGCATGAAACAGTTTGCGCTGCCCATGCCTGGCCTGGCCCAACTGGCTCTGCCCCTGATTGGCCGTGTGGCTGCGGGCTCGCCCATCCTGGCACAAGAGCACGTAGACCAAACCTACTACGTGGAAAACAGCCTGTTTCAGCGCCAGCCCGACTACCTGCTCAAGGTACGCGGCATGTCCATGCGTGACGCCGGCATCATGGACGGCGACCTGCTCGCCGTACAAGCTACCAAAGACGCCAAAAATGGCCAGATCGTCGTGGCACGCTTGGGCGAAGAAGTCACCGTCAAGCGTTTTCGCCGCAACAAACACCTGATCGAACTGCACCCTGAAAACCCCGACTACCAAACCATTGTGGTGGAGCCCGGCGAACCATTCGAGATCGAAGGCCTGGCTGTGGGCCTGATTCGTAACACCATGTTGATGTGAACCCCAGGACGTCTGACCATGAATACCGCTCTCGCCATCAAACCTGATTTCTGGGCGCCGTTGCGTCTCTTGCAACAATGGCTGTGGCCCGAGACCAGCCCGTCGCTACGTCACCAACCCATCACCCCAGCTGCAAAGCCTAAAACCGCTCCTTATTTAGTAGCTACTCGCGCAATATCCACGCCGCAAAAGGCACCAAACAGCTTGAAATCCAAGCCCTTGCGTGTGGTGCGTGTGGTCGAATCGGGGCAAGCACGCTCTGAGGTTGGCCGCATGGTGATTTCGGGCCGCATGGCCGATGTGTGCGCCGAACTGGACCGCTTGGCGGCCTGCGAAGCTGCGTAACAAAAGCAGGGCAATTTTGCCCCGCCGGCGGCCGGGCGACCGCCATCCCAAGGCACAATGGCATGCATGAATATTGTGATTCTGGATGACTATCAGGACGCGGTGCGCAAGCTGCAATGCTCTGCCAAGCTCGACGCCTTTCCTGCCAAGGTGTACACCAACACGGTCAAAGGCATAGGCCAACTGTCCATTCGGCTTAAAGACGCCGATGTGATCGTCCTGATCCGCGAACGCACGCAGATCACCAGATCCCTGATTGACAAACTCCCCCGTCTCAAACTGATTGCCCAAACCGGGCGTGCAGGATCGCACATTGATGTACAGGCGTGCACTGAGCACGGCGTTGCGGTGGCCGAAGGCGTAGGCTCCCCAACCGCGCCTGCAGAGTTGACCTGGGCCCTGATCATGGCAGCCATGCGCCGACTGCCCCATTACATTGGCAACCTCAAACACGGCGCCTGGCAACAGTCCGGGCTCAAGGCAGGCTCCATGCCGGCCAATTTCGGGCTGGGCAACGTCTTGCACGGCAAAACACTGGGCATCTGGGGATATGGCCGCATTGGCCAATTGGTCGCAGGGTATGGCCGTGCTTTCGGCATGCAGGTGCTGGTCTGGGGCAGCGAAAGCTCACGCCAAAAGGCTGTGAAAGACGGATACCTCAGCGCTAATGATCGCGAAGAATTTTTCTCGCGCAGTGACGTGCTCACCTTGCACCTGCGCCTGAACGACAGCACCCGTGCCATCGTGACTGCCGCCGACCTAGCCTGCATGAAAAGCACGGCTCTTTTGGTGAACACCTCACGGGCAGAGCTGATTGAAGCCGATGCGCTGATTGGTGCACTCAACCGGGGCCGTCCTGGTCTCGCTGCGGTGGATGTTTTCGAGACTGAACCGATTTTGCAAGGCCACGCCTTGCTCAGGCTGGAAAACTGCATCTGCACACCCCATATTGGTTATGTGGAGCAGGACAGCTACGAGATGTACTTCGGTGCGGCTTTTGACAACGTGGTGAACTTCATCAAAGGTACCCCGTCGAACATCATCAACCCGGGCGCACTGCAGGTACGCCGCTGAACACCTCAAACGCCTCAAGCACCTAGGAGCGCGGTGTCAGCGGCGGGGTAACAGACAGGCCGGACGCATCAAACTCAATGAGGTTGTCAGCAGGCGGTACAGAGTCTGACAAATCCAAGTCAATATCCATGGCGGGCAAGGCAGCATCCACGGGCGCAGGCCCGGTTTCTGCCGAGAGCAGCCCCGATGGCTCTACAGCTTTGGCAGCGCTGAACGGCGCTACACCACTGGTTGCTTCACCCGACAAACGCGTTACCAGCGCATGCAAAAGCAACAGTTCGCGGAATGCCTCCAGATCAAAACGCATCTCTGCCGCAGCATTACGCGCTCGTACCAAGCACTTTTCAATAAACTCGAGCGCAGCCTTGCTGGGCCAGACCGATGCAATGTGGGCACACAACTCAGGGTACGCATCCAACCCTTGCCCGGGTTGGTTGAACTGGGCGTAGGCCGGAACATGACCCGTAAACAGCGCATTGAACTCGTCGCGGTAACGGTCGTAAGCGTCTTTGCGACTCAAGGTGTGCAAGGCCTTGAGCAAATCGAGGTACACCAGTGGGTTGGCTTCTGCGTGGTCGGCAATGTTGTGTTCCAGCAGAGAGATGGCATCGTCGTACTGCCCCAGAGTCATGAAGAACTCCGCCTGCTGACGGACGTCCAGAACCTCTTGGGTGTTGATGGACCGCAAGGAACCGGACATGCTCGGCGAAAAGTCACGCAAGCCCATCATGCGGGAAGACAGTGGCGCGGATGCCGTAGGCGCCGGCACCGGAGCCGGCGCAGAGATTTCATCCAGATGCAAATCGATGTCTACATCAGTGAGCGGCGCAGGCTTGCGAACCCGAACCGGGGCAGGCTGAACCTGAACCGCCACGGGTTTTGCAGGCACGGCAGCAGGAACCACAGGAGGCATGGCAACAGATGCGTCTTGCGCCGTTGTGTCACGCTCAGCCGGCATGACCTCGGAATCGCCCTGCCCTCGCCACCACGGCGCGTCACCCGTGTTTCGCAGCTTGCGCCAAAACCACAAGATACTGCCAGCGAGGGCTAACAGCGCAGCGGCGAGTGCGTACACCAAAGGGTTAGAGTATTTTTCCGCCTCGGATTTTTCCAACCGGCTCAGCAGGGCCTGCATCTGGCGCTGGTTTTGCGCCGTTTGTTCACTGAGCTTGCCCATGCTTTGCTCCAGTCCCTGTAGGCGGGCGGCATCCTGCAAAATCTCTTCGGGCGTGAGATTGAGGCTTTTCCAAAGCGCGGCAGCTGCAAGCCGCTTTTGCAAATCCTCTGCCGGAGCAGCCATCAACTCCGAGGACGATTTGAGCGAAGGTTCCCAATCCTGCGACAAATCCAACGGCGCAAGCTTGAGACGCGGGCGGTTAGCAGCAGACGCCCGGTTATTGGGCAGAGGGGCATCGGTACGTGGTGACAGCCGCTTGGCAGGCTTTGCCGACGCGGGGGCCGCTACAGATGGAGCGGTAGCTCCAGCACTGACAACACCGGACTCAACCGCAACCGAAGATGCGTTTGACACACGTTCAGCTGGCACGGCGGGCACTATGGGTCTCACCGCTGGTGCCGGCACATTCGGCACCAAGGGGGGAGCGGTTTCCGAGACCAAGTCCGCGAGAAGCACATAACGCCGGGACGTGGAAACACCGCATGCAGACCGCAGGTAGACCGACACAACTGGTTCATCTACTGGCATACGCGCCTGAATTCGCAGGGATGTAGGCTGACCGGCTGCATTGCGCTCTGGCGTGACCGATACACGGGTCGATTCTTGGCGTACATCGCCGTAGAACACATCGGCTTCAAAACACAGCCCGCTGCCATCTTCGTCCGCCGCAAGCTGCACGGGTACTGTGATCTGGAATGGCTGGCCCAACAGGGCCGCCCCACGGGCACGGCCCAAAGTCAGCGCGCTGCTGCCCATCGCTGCACACAGCAGCACGGCCCCGATGGCGCAATGTTTGAGTTGAAAGACCAGCTTCATGAATGGTTTCGATTCTCGCATACCGTCATCAGCCCCAAAAGCCAAGGTGGTAGCGACAACACCCCGTATTTCTTGTCTGGCGGCATCTGATAATTCGGGGATGAAACCACATTTTGAACTTATCGGCATTGTTGGTACGGGGGCCATGGGGCGCGGCATCGCGCAAATTGCGGCACAAGCTGGCAGCACCGTATTGTTGTTTGATTCGACCCCCGGTGCCGCGCAAGCCGCCTCAACTGCACTGCAAGCCCAGTGGCACACACTGGCAGACAAAGGACACCTGGCTGCCGGCGACATCGATCTTTTCACCTCCCGCCTGCGACTGGCTGCAGACATGCAAGAACTGTCCGACTGCGAGCTTGTCATTGAGGCCGTAACAGAGCGTATGGAAGCCAAACAACAGGTGCTGCGCACTCTGGAAACAATGGCCCCTAAAGCGGTCCTGGCGAGCAATACTTCGTCACTTTCCATCACCGCGCTAGGAGCAAGTTTGCAGCGGCCCGCCCAACTGGCAGGATTTCACTTCTTCAACCCGGTGCCGCTGATGAAAGTTGTGGAAGTCATTCCCGGCATCAAAACGGCCCCTGCAGTGGTGCAAGCATTGCAGCAATACGCCAAGGACCTGGGCCACACCCCCGTGCTGGCGCAAGACACACCGGGCTTCATCGTCAACCATGCGGGCCGGGGCTACGGCACCGAAGCGCTGCGAATTGCCTCCGAGGGAGTCGCTGACTTTGCCACCATCGACCGCATCCTGCGCGACCAGGTCGGCTTTAAGCTCGGGCCCTTCGAGCTGATGGACCTGACCGGGCTGGACGTGTCGCACCCCGTCATGGAGTCGATTTACCACCAGTACTATGAAGAGCCGCGCTATCGCCCCAGCGTGATCACGGCACAGCGCCTAGCTGGCGGACTGACAGGCCGCGAGGCCGGCGAAGGGTTTTATGTCTACACCGATGGCAAAGCCGTTCTGCCCGGCGAACCGCCGGTGCCGGTGGTGGAGGAGATGCCACCGGTCTGGCTGTCACCCCGTGCCTCGCGCCGCATGGAGCTGCTGATGCTGCTGAAGAATCTGGGCGCCAAGATCGAAACCGGGCAATCACCCTCGCCCGCCGCACTGACGCTGGTGGCCCCACTGGGCTTTGACATCACTACCGTGGCCGTGGTGGAACGGCTCGACCCCGCACGCACCGTAGGCATCGACATGCTGCTGGATGATGCAACTACCAAACGCCGCGTGCTGGCAACCAACCCGGCCACGCGGACCGACATGCGTGACGCCGCACACGCCCTGTTTGCGCGCGATGGCAAGGCAGTGAGCGTGGTACGCGATAGCGGCGGCTTTGTGACCCAACGCGTCGTGGCCAACATCGTCAACATTGCCACTGACATGTGCCAGCAAGGCATTTGCAGCCCCCGCGATCTGGAAACTGCTGTGACCATCGGTCTGGGCTACCCGATGGGGCCCTTGGCCCTGGGCAACCTGTGTGGCCCTACCAACGTGCTGGAAGTGCTCTTCAACATGCAAACGGTGTACGGCGACACCCGCTACCGCCCCAGCCCATGGCTGCGCCGTCGCGGCGCCATTGGCCTGAGCCTGCTGCACGAAGAAGAGTAAGCCTGCACCAGACGCACTGGTGACAACCCCGGGGCTAGCGCATGGTCCCGGGGGTGACAATGTGGGCGCGATTTCCCTTCTGCAAGTCACCCAAAAGACAGGCCATGGACGAACCCATTCTTACCATTGACGAACGCACTGCGATCAACGCAGGGCGCTGGTTTTCATCCCTCTCTCCTTCTCTCAAACACGACATTCTTCGATGCGCTTACGTCAAACGCTACAAAGACGGCGAGCTGATTGCAGCGCGCGGCGAGCCGCCCGAGGAATGGATTGCCTGTGCCAAGGGTGCTGTGCGCGTGAGCTCCACATCCATCTCGGGCAAGCAGATCACGCTGACCTATGTGGAGCCAGGCATTTGGTTTGGCGATGTGGCGATCTTCGACGGGGACCGCCGCACCCACGACGCCTACGCGCATGGGGAGACGACGATTCTGTGCGTGGCCAAAGCCGACTTCCGCAAGATACTGGCCAACCATGTGGAGCTGTACGAAGCCATGCTGCGCCTGCACGCGCGGCGCATTCGCCAGCTCTACGGTTTGGTGGAAGACCTCAACACCCTGCCCTTGCGGGCGCGCTTGGCCAAGCAATTGCTGCACTTGGTGCGCAGCTACGGGGCGCCCTCGCTCAGCGATGGCAGCGAGGTGCGCATCGGCCTGCAGCTGGCACAAGAAGAGCTGGCGCAGTTGCTGGGTGCATCCCGCCAACGCGTGAACCAGGAGCTCAAGGCCATGGAGCGCGAAGACGCCATTCGCATCGAACCGGGCGGCTTGGTGATTCGCGACCGCGCCGCGCTGATGCGCATCATTGAAGCGGACAACTAGCTTTCGGCCTTCGCCCCCACTTTGAACAAGCCATCTGCATGAGCGACTTTGACCACTTTGTAGGCACCCGTTCCGTCTCGGGCCAACATGCCTTTGACGTCGCAGCCCTGGACACCTGGCTGCACCAGAACCTGCCCGGCTACAGCGGCCCGCTGGACGTAGAGATGTTCAAGGGCGGCCAGTCCAACCCCACCTACAAGCTCAACACGCCCGGTAAAAGCTATGTCATGCGGGCCAAGCCTGGGCCTGTGGCCAAGCTGCTGCCTTCGGCCCATGCGGTGGAGCGTGAGTTTGCGGTGATGCGAGGCCTGCACGGCACCGATGTGCCAGTGCCGCAGATGCACTGCTTGTGCGAAGACGAGTCCGTCATCGGCCGCGCCTTCTACGTCATGGAGTTCATGCAAGGCCGCGTGCTGTGGGACCAGTCGCTGCCGGGCATGACGCCGCAGGACCGCGGCGCCATCTACAACGAAATGAACCGCGTGATCGCTGCGCTGCACACAGTGAAATTCGCTGAGCGCGGGCTGGCCGCGTACGGCAAACCCGGCAATTACTTCGAACGCCAGATTGGCCGCTGGAGCAAGCAGTACGTCGCCTCCATCACGCAGCCTATCCCCGAGATGGACCAGCTCATGGAATGGCTGCCCAAGAACATCCCCGCCATGGCGCGCGACGACAGCATGGTCAGCATCGTGCACGGCGACTACCGGCTGGACAATCTGATGTTCGACAGCACCGAGGCCAAAGTCCGCGCGGTGCTGGACTGGGAACTCTCCACGCTGGGCCACCCATTGGCCGACTTCAGCTACCACTGCATGGCCTGGCACATTCCACCGGGTGCCTTCCGCGGCATTGGGGGACTGGACTTTACCGCGCTGGGTATCCCCCTTGAGGACGACTACATCCGCATGTACTGTGACCGCACCGGCCTGGCCGAGCCCGCGCAGCTCAAGGCGGACTGGAATTTCTACATGGCCTACAACATGTTCCGCATTGCGGCCATCCTGCAGGGCATCGCCAAGCGCGTAGAAGCCGGCACGGCATCCAGTGCGCAGGCGGTCAGCTCAGCCGCAGGCGCCCGCCCGCTGGCCCAGATGGCCTGGAAGTTTGCCCGCCAAGCCTGACCCTTTTTCGCACCGCATACGCCCCCTACTCCCGGAGATTCCATGGATTTTGACTACTCCCCCAAGACCAAAGAGCTGCAGGCCCGACTGCTCAAATTCATGGACGAGCACATCTACCCGTCCGAAGCGGCCTACCACGCAGAAATCACGGCCAACACCGCCGCTGGCAAGCGTTGGACTCCGCTGCAGACGATTGAAACCCTCAAACCCAAAGCCCAGGCCGCCGGCCTGTGGAACCTGTTTTTGCCCGTGGACAGCGCGGAGGCCTCGGGCTACCACGGCGCGGGCCTGACCAACCAGGAATACGCCCCACTGGCGGAAATCATGGGCCGCGTTATGTGGTCCAGCGAGGTGTTCAACTGCTCAGCACCCGACACGGGCAACATGGAAACCATCGCCCGCTACGGCTCGGATGACAACAAGGCTCGCTGGCTCAAGCCGCTGCTGGAAGGCAAGATCCGCTCGGCCTTCGCCATGACCGAACCCGATGTGGCATCGAGCGACGCCACCAACATCGAAACCCGCATCGAACGCCAGGGTGATGAATACGTCATCAACGGGCGCAAGTGGTGGATCTCTGGTGCCGGTGACCCGCGCTGCGCGGTCTACATCACCATGGGCAAGACCGATCCCGAAGCCCCCCGCCACTCCCAGCAGAGCATGGTGCTGGTGCCTGCCGACACCAAGGGCGTCACCGTGGTTCGCCCCCTGAATGTTTTCGGCTACGACGACGCGCCCCATGGCCATATGGAAATGCGCTTCGAGAACGTGCGTGTGCCCGCCAGCAACATCCTGTTGGGCGAAGGCCGCGGTTTCGAAATCGCACAAGGTCGCCTCGGCCCCGGTCGCATTCACCACTGCATGCGCCTCATCGGCCTGGCCGAACGCGCACTGGAACTCATGTGCAGGCGTGCGTCCAGCCGTATTGCGTTTGGCAAGCCCATCGCGGCCCAGACGGTGACACAAGAGCGCATCGCAGAAGCCCGCTGCAAGATCGACATGGCCCGCCTGCTCACGCTCAAGGCGGCCTGGATGATGGACATGGCAGGCAACAAGTTCGCCAAAAACGAGATCGCCATGATCAAGGTGGTCGCGCCCAGCATGGCCTGCGAGGTCATTGACTGGGCCATGCAAGTGCACGGTGGAGGCGGCATGTGTGATGACTTCCCTCTGGCGTACAGCTACACGTGCGCCCGCACGCTGCGCTTTGCCGATGGCCCAGACGAAGTGCACCGCAATGCGATCGCCAAGCTGGAGTTGGGTAAATACGCACTCAACCCCAAGCCGGTTGAAATGCCCATCACCCGCGGCTGCTAAACAAAAAAAGGAGCAGGCAACTCAGTGCTAGCTCCTTTTTTTATAGCTGCCTGCGCAGTAAGTACGGGCTCTAGGGACCGATTCCTTGAATAATACGGCTACCAGGGAGCGTTTGACAGTCCGGACCACAACTCATTCAAATCGGCAAACCGCCATTTTGCCGGGTCTTCCCGGCTGGCGATTTTGTCGTTGGCACTGGGCTTGGACAGGTCCACGATTTCGGGCACGATACGCATATTGGACTTGGTGGAGAAAAACACCTTCACACAAGGTGTTGTCAGCGACTTTGCGGTCTGCTCCACCACAACGCCCAAGCGCCCCGAGCTCAAGCGCACCAAGGAGCCGATGGGGTAAATGCCCAGGCTTTTAACAAACGCCTGGAAAACTTTGCCGTCAAAGTGACCATTGGCCCACTCCGCCATCTTGCGCAGGGACTCGGCGGGATCCCAGCCCAACTTGTAGGGTCGATTGGAAGTGATGGCGTCGTAGACGTCGCAAACGGCACCCATTTTGGCAAAGAGGCTGATCTGGTCGGCCTTCAGGCCTTCCGGGTAACCCGACCCATCGGTCTTCTCGTGGTGGTGCAAACACACATCCAAGACTACAGGGTCCACATCCTTGCCCGTCTTGAGCAAACGGTAGCCCTCCTGGGGGTGGGTCTTGATAATCGAAAACTCGGCGTCGGTCAGCTTACCTGGCTTGTTCAGCACATCCATGGGCATGGCAGCCTTGCCCAAATCGTGCATCAGCCCAGCCAGACCCGCGAGCCGGGTCTCCTCTTCGTCCATCCCCAGCTGCTTGGCCAATGCCACCATCATGGCGCACACCGCAACTGAGTGCATATAGGTGTAGTCGTCAGCAGTCTTGAGCCGGGCCAGACTGATCAGTGCGCCGGGGTTGCGGGTAACCGAGTCGGTGATTTCCTCCACCATCTGCTTCGCACCGCCAGCATCCACCGTATTGCCCATCCGGGCTTCCTGAAACATGGACATGACCGCCTGCTTGGACTGGTAGCAGATTTTGGCGGCCCGTTGCAACTCCACCTCGATGGTCACCGGAGCCACCTCGCGCTGTGCGGACACCGCTTGGCGCAACTCCTCTTCTACCTGCTCCTCCGACTCAGACTCCGTGACGGCTGACTGGCCATCCGCCACATCGAGCCCCTTGCTGCTGTCAATCCAAACTTCTTTAATGCTGCTGGCAAGAATGGTGGTGATGTCTTTCGGATCGGTGATCACAAAGCCGGTACGCCAAAACGGATGCTCCATCCATGACCCGCAAAACTCTTTGAGGTGCATGCCCACAGTCAGTTGCTGGACGCTAATTTTTTTGAGCATGGATTTGTTTTTGGGAACAAGCAACGACACAGAAAAGACGAATCAAATTACATGATAAGTAACAAAAACAGTATACGGGCGCCAAGGTCTTGGTGGTCAAAATAATGCGGAACTCAGTGCAAGTGCCGCGGCTTGCGGCCACCGCCATGACCACTGCCAAACCCACCGCCAGAGCCACGTGGCGGCTTGCCAATTTCTAAGGAGCTGACCAAGGCATCAAACCTTTGGGTGAACAACTTGTCCACCTCGGCAACAACGCCGCCCAGCTCCGAGCCGTCAAAATGCCGTTCCATGAGGTTAATCACATCTTGGACGAGCAGATCACGTTGCACCTGCATGATGGAGGCAGGATTGGGCCCCACAAACAGCACAACAAAATCATCCCGAGAGGCGCCGCCGGACGAAGGCTCCTCCTCATCAAATTCCGAGTCGTAAAAGGTAACCTCAATCGCGGCACCTGCATCAGCAAGTTCATTGAGGTTCATGCAAACCTCGTCCAGCGTCTGCCGAAAGTCTTCGTCACCCGCCACGGTCCAACACATCTGCAGCACATGGTCATGTGCATCAAGCTGGATGCCAGGTTCATCTTCATAGCTGCTCTTGGCGCCATCCGTGAGCGACTTTGCCCCAGCGTATTTCCACATCGGTTTCAACGCATCTTGCAACTGGGCAAAGGTCACGTCCGCGCGCAACAGAACTTGGCCATGAACATGGATTTCGAAAGGGGCGTTGTAGTTCGACATAGCAGTAGTGGTTGGTGCCCGAGACCGGAATCGAACCGGTACGCCCGTTATTCACGAAGCGGCGGATTTTAAGTCCGATGTGTCTACCTATTTCACCACTCGGGCACGTGGGTCTATTGTCAAACAAAAACGCCTCGCCAACCGAGGCCGACGAGGCGTTTGTGACCAGAAAGATCTGGAGGCGCGGTCCGGAGTCGAACCGGACTAACCGGATTTGCAATCCTGTAGCGATTCTAACCTGGGCTTGGCCTGCGGGCCGATTATAGGCGCATCAGAATTGCTTAACTACCCCAACTTTTCATTGGGGAGCGTTTTGGATGCGCCTACGGTTTTGCCACCCGAACGTCATTTGGCCGCGCCGCGCACCTTCTCCCAGCTTCGCCCGAGTACATAGCCCGTCATGACCGTGCCGAACAGGGTCAGGATGGAGTCAGGGATGGCGATCATCCAGGCCTTGAAGCCCACGGTGAATGCCGCTGCCGCGTCAGGCCGGAAGATGCTCAGCACCCCCATGGGGATAGACCAGAGCAGCAGGATGTAGACCACGTACAGGAACGATGGCCGCGCGCGGCTGGTCCACGGGTCTGCGCTCTGCGCCTCTGCTAGGATGGCCGACAGGCTGGTTTTGACTTCCTCCAGTTCACCGGCCTGTTGAAGTCGCAGCAGCTCCAGTTGCGCCTTGGCCTTTTGCTCTGGGTCTGGAAACAGCTTGTCGATCAGCTTGCCGCCAATGTTGAATATGCCGCCGATGGTGATGGGGTCCATGTCAGTTGTCCTCCGCTGCCAAAAGTAGGTTTTCCGCGCCGCGATTTGTCCACCCGCGCCCGTAGGTGTCGAATTTCTGCAGTGATGCCCAGAACTTGAGCCGATGGCCTAAAAAGCGCAGCAGCACATCCTGGTAGTCCATGGCGTCCAGCGCGGCCTGCGACACCTTGCCCCAGGCGCCATCGTCTGCCACCTTCACGGCGCGCTGCAGGATGCGGATGGCATTGGCGTGGCCGTGGTTGACTGCAGCGTCAAACAGTTGAAACTTCACTGCTGGGTGCGCCTGTCCGGCGATGTCCCAGAAGTCCTCGCGGTAGATCGCCTTGGCTTGCTCCAGCGTCAGATTCTTGATGTCCAGATGGCCGTAGGTGTTGGCAGCGATACCGTACTTGGTGCCCTTGAGCACCCCCGCGCCACACTTGCCACCAGTCCAGTTGCCGGGGTCTTTTGGGTCATCCGAATAGCCGCCTTCGTGGTTGATGAGGCGGTCAAATGCTTGGTCAAAGTTCATGATTTGTCCTGCTTTTTGTCTATTTTTTCGCTGATCAGATCGAGCTTTCGGAACAACGCTGCCGACAGCTCCCGAAACTCATCGCGCTGCACGTACTGCCCAGCTACCAGCACCTCAATTTTTTGAACCTTGTCGGCCAGCTCTTTGTCGGCAATTTGCAGTTCACGGAACGAGGACCACAGCACCTTCAAAAACCAGCCACCGGCCAGATTCAGCAGGGCAAGAGCGAGTTTGAATGCATCGTCTAAATTCATGATTTGATGTCCCATTCAGCAGTGGTCGCCAGTAGGATCGAAGGGGTCCAGGAGACTGTCGCAGATGGCAGAAGCCCAAGCTCCGCGCCAGCCGCTGGCAGGTCCAAAAAGGCGATGGGCGCGATCAACAGATTGGCCAGCACATCCATGCACCAGCCGGTGACGATACCCGGCAGGCACAACCAAAAGAGGTGGCTCCACTTGGCAATGCGCCCAGCCAGGTGCGCCCGGTAGATGCCCATCACCAGGATGTAGGCGTAGAAGAAGGCCCACAGGTAGGCAAAGGCGACAAACAGAACTGTCACAGCGTTGCCCCCAGAGTGAACAAGCTGTCCAGGGCCGCGCCGTCCAGACCCTGCGTCATTGCGAGCGTGGCGATCAGCGCATTGTCTCTTCGCACTTCACTGGCGAATTCCCACTCAATTTGTGCGGCCTGCGGCATGCCCTGAATCCCGACATTCACCGCGTCCAGCAACCCGGCGCCCAACAGCACCAGGCGAGCCTGACGCATACTGATGACAGCAGGCACCGGGGCGGCTTCTGGCGTAGGCACCACAATCTCCCAAGCCGTGCCACGCCAGAAGCATCCAGCAGCGGCCGCGTCGTAGGGCGGAGGCGCCACGTCAGTGCTGCCCATCCAGTCGGCAGGGTCGTCCGTAACGATGTGCTCCCCGGTGTGGGGGCTGTAATGGTGGGTCATGCGGCCACTCCAAGTTTTGCCAAAAGATTCTTTGAGTCCGCCCATTGGGCGTGCCCTTTCCAAGAAGCCAAGAACATGCGCAAGCGACCCATCTCACCGCGTTTGGTATAGCGCTTGATCTTGCGTTTTGCGCGTAGTACGGAGTCGCGGCGCAGCAGTTTGTAGGTGGCCCAGATGCGATAGCCGACAAAGTTGATTCCGCGGCTTGCGGGTTGAATGCTCCAGCGCGAAAACCTAAGACCCAGCACGTCCAGCGCGAAGGATTGCATGGCCTGCTGGAGCTGGCGCAGCGATTCGTGGCAATCGCCTAGGACAATGATGTCGTCCATGTAGCGGTAAAACTTGGTGATGCCCTTGTCGTGGGCCAGCCACCGATCCACCACATGGCCATAGAGATTGGCCGATAGTTGACTGGTCAAATTGCCAATGGGAATCCCCACCCCGGCGACGGGGATCATTGCTTCCAGCAGGCGGCGCGTAGGAGGACATGCAATTTTCCGCCGGTATTCGGTGTGTAACACCTCGCGTTGGATGCTGTAGAAATACTTTGAAAAGTCGGTCTTGAGCACCCAGGGCTTCACCCCTTTGGCCTCCATCCGGCGCAGTTCAGCCTGTACTTCACGCGCCGCAGAATGGGTTCCCCTACCTTTGCGGCAGGCAAAGCTCTGCGGAAGAAACACCTTGTCGATGATAGGTTCAATGACGTTGCACAGCGCGTGCTGTGCAACGCGATCTACAAAGGGCATGGCGGTAATTTCGCGCAGCTTCGGTTCGTGGACAAAGAAGGTGCGCGGCGTTCCCTGTCGGTATGCCCCGGCGCTTATCTCTTCACCCAAGCGGGATAGATTGGCGTCCAAATCGTGGGCGAATTCCAGGTGGCTTTTCGTGTTCCGCTTTCCCTTGGCCGCTTTGCGGTACGCACTGCGCAGGTTGTCCATCGCAGTGATCTGGGTAAATAAATTTTTGTGCTTTTTGCCCATGGAAAAATGCTGGCGCGGCTTTCGATTTTCACTACTCACCGTTCCCCAGACCCCTAAATGTATTTGCCGAAGCAGGTAGGGCAAGCTGACCAAAGTGCCGTGATGGGCCCCAGCGATTAGACAATTGCCACCAGCGGCGCGCAGCGAAATGTTCCAGTTCGAGTTCAAGGGGGAGTTGTTGAAGTTCGCCGTCCGAGAACCAGAGTTGGACGTTTCATCACGGTAGCCGCTTTTATCTTGTCCTACCTTTTTTAGCCCGCTAGCGCAGGCTAAAACCATTGACGGCACTGCGCATCGGCTATGGATATTCAGTGCCGCGTGTTTCACGATCAAACCCCGCCGTAGAGCGCTGGGCCGATAATTTTTCGGTGGTCACCAGCGGCGCGCAGCGAAATGATCCAGTTCGAGCCCAAGGGGGAGCTGTGGAAGTCCGCCGACCGAGAACCAGAGACGGACGTTCCACCACGGGCGCCGCCAAAGAGTGCGAATCCCGACGACCCGTAAAACGATCCCCGACCCACCCCCGCCCACCCGCCCCCGCCAACACTGTGAAACGGCCCAGCGGCGTACTGATGGCCGGTGGCCTGTTCGATCCCGATACGACTGGTGTAGCCTGCTTGTCGGGCTGTGGCCGGAATCGTCACCGACGAACCCCCCAACGATTGCCCTTCCGTGACGCCGAACATCGCCGAAGCAAACTCCGGCTGGGCGGGCAAGCGCAATCCGTGAGATGCCGCAATTTCCACCGCTTCGTAGTAGCCTAGCCGTCCGTATGTCGTGGTGCCATCGCCACCGTAAACCAGCGGAATGCGAGGCAACACCGTCCCGCTGGCGACATCGGTGTTGTACTTGCTGATCCCGTTGGCGATGTGGTTGGTGGAGCAAAAGTAAATGGCAAGCCAGACCCCTGTCTGGGGGTCCAGGGACATGCCGTACTGCTCACCCCGGCAGCCCCAGGCCAAGTCCCAGATTGAAAACTCATTGATGCCCGCGATCCGGTCAACATCGGCTTGTGCCCAGACCATGTTGCCGCCCGTGGTCGTGAATCCCGTGGTGGAGAATGACCCACCTGCAGGCGTCGTGGCGGGGGCAACCAGCCCATAGTGGAAGCCGCCGATTTTTTTGGCTCCTGCCGCCGGTGCCGTGGCGGGGCTGCCGAAGGAGTCAACCACAGCAACGGCCGCTCCATCAGTCTTGACCCACACGCTGTAGTCACTACCCCCCGTGAGCGAGGGCATGGAAACCGCCGTGTTGGCGGCAAATGTCACTGGCACACCCCCCAGAAACACCACAGTTCCGGCCTTGACACTCAAAGTGCTAGCGCCTGTTTTCAGCAGGCACGGCGATTCGTAGTCGAGTTTGTAGAGCAAACTGATTGCACCCGACAGATCAAGTGCAGCACGCGCCAATGCGGGCGTGGACGCCGTAAACACCGCGGTCCCAGCCGTTCCCGCCCCCAGAACTGTGCGGGCAGCGGCGGGATTTGCAGCATTGAGCAAAGCACTGCCGGTAGCTGTGGGGTTGATCGATGCGGCACTGGCGGCTGCAGCCGCAGCGCTCGCGCTCGCGCTGCCCGCTTGGGTTGTAGCAATACCTGCCTGCGTTGTCGCCGTCGTTGCGCTGGCGGTCGCCGCGCCCACGGCGGTATTGATGCTGTCCAGCAGGGCCGTAGGGTCGGTTCCGCTGGTCAAAGAAACAAGCACCGCGCGGCTTACTTTTTCCGCGAGCTGCTGCACCTGGATCACTGTGCGGTCAAATGCGTCGTTAATCACCTTCGGGTAGAAGCCGCCCGCATTAGTCAAATCGGTCGGTTGCAAATTGGCGACCTGACTGGTGAGTACCAAGGTAGTACCTGCCGGGGGTGGGGTCAACATCGTGACAGTACCGCCCGGATTCGCATTTTGGTCCCCGTCCAACACCACGGTGTAATCCGTGGTCAGCGCCTTAGTTGTCTCTACGCCCGTCGCCATATCGGCCTGAACCACCAACACATCGGCCATCGCGAACACCTTGAAGGCGAACGGAAAGGCGACCGTGACACCGTTGCCGGGGTATGGTCCGGCCTTGCGGGTGGTGCTGGAAATTGTCAAGGGAAACTCCTAGGGGGTGGGGCGAATATCGCCCCACCCCCGGGAGTTAGGTGCACCCCTAATCCTTCGGTGGCGGGCCGAACAGCGGCGACTGCGGGCCCGCACCTTCCTGCCCCTCGTCCCACGCCTTCCACCCCTTGTAAGAGCGCAGGGCTTGCACCGTCGGGATGCCGAACGTTGTGCCCATCAGGTTGATGTAGGCGAAGACCAATGGGTCGTCGATCTCGCCCTGGGCCGTCTGTTTGGTGGCCCTGGTGATGTCGGCAACGATGCGGCCTACAGGAGGGCCTGCGTAGTCGAAGCCACCTACCGCACCTGACAGCTCGCGCAGGCCCACGACCATGCCCATCAGATAGCCCAACTGCCACCTTGCAAGGCGCTTGATCCAAGTCTCGGGGTCATCGTCCTCGCCGCCTTTGATGGCGTGCATCAGGATCGCTGGCAGGATGGCCGGGATGACCAGCAGCAGCGACATATCGCCCAGCCACCCGGCCACAGCGCGCGGGTTCTTGAAGTCGGTTTTTGCGGTCTGCTCGGCCGTCAAGTTCAGCGTGACGGAGAAGTAGCTGTAGAACTGCGTCAGCAGCGGGTGCTTGCGCTGAATCTCTGCCAGGTCTTTGGTCTGCCCACCGCCCTGCGCCTCGATCACCGCGCGGTCGGCCATCGCCACAGCAGCGGACTCGTCCAGCCCTTGGGAGATGGATTTTTCGTACTGCCCCACCCAGGTGGGCACGTCGGCAATCGCCTGCATTTTTCGCATCAGGTAGAACAGCCCGCCGTCGACGGCCTGCATCGCCTTGGACTTGCCCGCCACCGAGCCCCGAATCTCGCGCAGCTCTTTGTTAAAGGTCGTGCCGCGCAGGCGCATGAAGTCGGATTTCTCGTTGATCCAACCCACCGTGCTTTCCATGCGCGCGGCGTCACCGCCCCATCGAGCTACCCCACGCAGCACATGCTTGGGGCCGATGCGGACCATCGACTGCGTCAGTCCAAAGGGCTGCAGGAACGCGGTGGTCAGCGAGGCGCCCATGGTGGCCCGGGTAACGTTGGAGCGCAACTGCAGCAATGCCTGGTCGAGGGCAGTTTGCTGGGCCACGTCTGCGGTAGCAATGCCCATCACGCTGTCGCGCATGGTCTTCAGGATCTGCGGGCCGTAGTGGCTCCGGATCGCGCCCGCGACGCGCTTGTCACCTAGCAGCCGGTTGGTGTCGATCAGCCACTCATGCCAGGCCAAGTCGTGCACCACCTGGGTGACGTGTTGGGTGATTACGTTCAAGTCTTTGCGCACTGCCCGGTTGACCGTATCCACCCGCGCCTTGGTGTGGCCCCTGCGGGTGGTGGCACGGGTGAAGGCGCCTTGCATCATCTCCTTGGCGACTTGGGCAGCGTCCTGCTGGCTGGTGCGGTCGGACCGGTTGGCATCGTACTTCAGCGGGTAGTAGCCGCCGCGCATCAGCACCTTGGTGCCGTCGGCAGCGGTGGCGATGAACGGTGCCGCTTCGACCTTCTCGGGCTCAATGCCCGTCAGGCGCTTCTCTTTGGCAGCCACCTCGGGCCAGTAGCTGTCAAGGTACTCCCAAGTGGCGTTGACAAAAGCCAGCTCTTGCGGGGTCAGTGTCTGCAAGATCGCCTGCACCTGGGCATCGCTCCAATTGTCACCGTCCATGATGCGCTGACGGTTTGCCTCGTTGCCCCAGTTCAGCGCAACAGCTAGACGGCCACCGCGCGTCAGGCTGGCGTTGATCTCTGGAATGAATACCTTTGACTTGTAGCCGGTGATGCCGCCGCTCAGCTTGAGCAGGGGCGCGTACATGGCCTGCAGGGTCTGGGTGGCCTTCTCGATCATCACTTCCTCGATGGTGCCGCGTTCGTTCATGCTGCGGCCGATCACCGAGTAGATTGGGCCAATGTCGTTGTTACCGTCCATCTGCCGGAACAGGCTGGCTATCTTGCGGTGTGACGCGGCAAAGCCTGCGAACCAGTCCATGACGGGCTTCGGGCCCTCCAGTTCAAGCGGCTTTACATTGCCGCCGTTGTCGACGATTGATGCAGCCATCTCGGCGGCGACCGCGTCGAACTCGCGTTTGTCGCGGGCCAGCAGGAGCTTGTTCTTCAGCCGTCCAATGTGCTCAATTTGCTTGATGGTGTCGCGCAGGCCTCGCACTTCCTCAACCGTCATCTCCTTGAACGACTTGCGGTTTGCCTCTTGCAGCAGTTCATCGGGGATGCTGGGCTCTAACCCCAGCTCGGCTTGGCCTTCCATCCACTCCACCAGGCTCTTGCGCTTGTCAATAGCCCTGAGGCTGGTGGACGCGCGCAGGTCGAAGCGCTCCAGCAGCGCGTGGATTTGCTCTGCGTACTCAGGGTCAAGCGCTTTGCTGACGGTATCGAACTTCTTGAAGTATTGAACCGCCGCTTTCACTTCGTCCTGCGCAGCGTAGGCCGCCTTGGCGGCATACAGATTGATCAATTGGTTGCGCTTGTGCAGGGTGGCCCGGGCAATGTCGCCCACGGCTTTGGCCGCCTTGGCAGAACGCACCTCGGCGGCCGCGTACTGGCCTGGGCGGATGTCGCGCACGCGCAGCTTCGCGATGATGGCCGTGGCGTAGTCGCGGGCAGCTCGGGCCAGCACGTCCACCGTGTTCTTTTGTCCCGGCACCTTCTCGCGCACGCTCATGGCCTTCTGCAAGGCTTTCAGTTCGGTGGCCACAAACCGGGCACGGGCATCGTTATGGATGGCTGCGTCCGCCGCGCGCTCCAGCCCCGCCGGGGTGGCCAGATCGCCATGCTCATGCAGCATGCGGGTGTCCACCATGCCCTCGATCACGGACTTGGGTGGCTCGGTGACAGCTAGGGTTTTGACCAGTTCGTCACCCGAGCTAAACCCGAACAGCTCGCCCACCACGTCCGGGTTCAGGCCGCCGTCGTCGCTGGTCATGCGCAGGGCAGACAGCTTGCGCCACACCGCGTCGTCCGCGACCCCATACCGGCGGCGCAGCTCTTCGGTGGCCAGCTTGCCATAGCCCACTTCGGGCAGCTCTGGGGTGTTCAGCGGTGCGTCACCGTAAGCGGCCGCCATATCGCGGCTGATGGAATAACGGTCGGTGCCCCGGCGCTGGTCGTCAAACAGTTCCTCAAACTTGGCCGCGTCGGCTTTGCCGTGCTCGTCGGGCAACAGGTAGCCGTTTTCCAGCAAGCGCTTGGCCATGGCGTCGGTGGACAGCCCCCCGGTCTTGCGCACGACGGGCATGCCGAACACGCCGGACTCCAGCTTTTCCTTTTCGTCAATGCCCCACAGTTTCAGGACTTCGGCCCGATCCAGGCCGCCCAGTTTTGCAATGGCAGTGAATAGGTTGTCAACTTCGGGGTTCAGGCCTTTGGCGTTGTCGGGCGACTTTTCACCCACAACCTTGTCGGTGGCCCGACTGATAAGAAACGTCCACGCCCGGTAAATGGGCCGACTCAGTACCTCGGCGCGCACTTCACGCGCAATCTGGGCGCGTAGCGCATCGTGCTGCTTTTGCAGCTCCTTGAGCTTGCGCGAGCGGGCATTGTTGAGCCACTGCATATCGCGCAAGCCCCGCGCTTGCAACTCGTCCACCGCGTCCATAGTGGCCTGGGTGCCCTGGTCGTGGTACGCCTTGAATTCATCCAAGGTCATTCCTGCCTGTTCGGCGGTCTTGAACAGCGGCCCCATATCACGGGCCGCTTCGGCTTCGGCAATAGCGTCGCTGGTGGCCAGCATGCGGTCCATGACGCTGCGCACTTCGTCGGACAATTCCACCTTCATGGCGCCCGCAATATCGGTTTTGCTGGCATTGACCGACTTGAGCAGCGCCCGATACACGTTCACCAACCAGGCCCGGAAGGTCTGGAAAGCATGCTGCAAGTCCAGGCTGGGGGCCTTGCCCTCAAATGCATAGGCTTCAAACCCGCGCGCCCATTGCTCGTGGTAGGGGCGCTTTTCCTCGGCGCTCAGGTAGGCCCAGTGATCCAGTGCCGACATTTCAGGCGTGGCCTTCACACCCATCCAGTCCAGCGTCTTGTTCATGTCGTCCAGAATCGAGCGCTCCCCCTCGCTGATCACCTCACCTTGGGCCGCGCGCGCCGCAATCCGATTGGCCAGGTCTGTCTGCACTTCCAAAAAGAAGTGGCCAGACTCATGGATGAAAGTGGACAGGTCAGCGTTCTTGAACAGGCCAATGATGCTGGCCTGCTGGGTGATGTCGTTGCCAAAAGCAATCTGGCCGCGAGACTCTTGGAACAAGGTACTGGCGGCCACGCGCTGGCCCTGTTCTGCCGCAGAAGCATTGGTCTTGATGTTGATGGAGTCCAGGGGTTGCACATCGACTTTTGCCAGCGCTGCCGCGATGTTTGCGGACGGTGTGTTGCCTGCTGGCAGGTTGCCTTGCGTACCCAGTTCACCACCGTGCACGATGATGGCCGCTTCCGCATTACTCTCACTCACCGCACGATAGATTGCGCCCAATCCCCCGGTATAGCGCAGGGTGCCCATCATTTCAGGGGACACGGGCACCCACGCGGCGACGTGGCTTTGCGCGGTCAGGAGAATCACACCCGGTGTTTTGGACTGGGCGTAGTAGGCCGCCGCAATGCTCTTTGCATCCTGCGGGCTTGCCACCACAGCCAGCGCTGATTTTGGCGGTAGCTGCTCGCGTTCCACCACGGGTACGGGTGTCTCCGTGGTCGGTGCGTCAAAAGGCTGCGGGTGGTCTACGGCAGCCCCGTCCCGCGTGAAAGAGAATTGACCGCCGGAAACGGCCATAAGCCCCTCGGGCTCAATGCCACTGCCCCGAAACACGTCGGCCAACGTGCGCGCCAAATTCAGATCAGCATTGCTCAGGCCAGAGTTTCCACTGGGGTGATTGTGTGAGAACCAAACATGGGCTGCGCCGGGAATGCGCACGGCTTCGGCCACCATGGTGCCGGGGTAAACGCTGGTCTGGCTGATGGCGCCCTTGAATCCGCCAATGACCCCCAGCGGTTTCCCGTCCTTGTCGGTGACGATACCGTCAAAGCGCTCTACCGCAGATCGGTATAGGTAGGCCGTGGCTCGCGCCAGTTCCACCGGGATTGTGACCTGATCGGAGCCTAGTTTGCGGTTGGTTTCTGCACCGACAACAGTGCGGACGTGATAGTCGCCTGCTGGGGCTGGCGTGTCGCGTAGGGCTCCGGGGGCGTGAACGTCCCCACCTTTGGCTTTTGACCGGCGCGCAGCACTTCCAGCTTTTCTGGCTGGGGCTGGTAGAGGGTTGCCAAAGAGGTCGGTTTCATACGGGCTACCGGCGGGCTTTATATCGCCTTGGTAGAAAGTGCCAGCGAGCGCGCCACTAGGGTTCGCGCTTCCACCACCCTGCTGCCCACGTACTGACTCCAGAAATGCGCGTCGTGCTCCCTCGCTTTGTACCAAGGATTTGAACAGAGCCGCTCTTTGTAGAGTGCGGACGCCGCCTTGACCAGTGCCTCGTGCTCGGTCATCCGCTTCAAGCAAAGCGGACAGTTCTGCATTGCTGTAGCCGTGCCCTTCCCCGTCCACAAATGATTGTGTTGCATTGTCGAAATGGGCGAGACCTGTTGCATTGGGGTTGAGGTGTTCCGTGGACGCAATAGACACGTCCACCATGGCACGAATATTACCCAGAGTATCGCCATTCGTCCAGTCCAATGGGGGCACGCCAATAGACACATCGCCCAAATACTGGTCAGGGTGAGGCTTGAGGTGGTCGGTCGTGCCGTACTTGATGGCGCTGGAAAGCATATTTTCCAGGCGCCTACGCATGGCCGCAGCGCTAACCCCATTGGGGTCGCCCACGAACACCAGGCCGTTGTTCAAGGCGTAGTTGGCGGCCAGGTCGTAAACCGCGCTGCCGCCGTTGCCTTCCCCCACGCCCGAGACATTGATGTACACCTCGCCGCCCTTCTGAGTGAGCGTGGCGTACTTGCCGGTGGGCAGCGTGAGAATCCACGATTTGGTGCCCGCAGAGGCATCATCGTCCGGCGTGGTGTTCGCCAACATCCAGAGTTTGTTGTTGTCCGAATTTTTGTCTACGTCGGACACCTGAACGGTGGCCACTTCGCCTTTGTCGTTGACCCACGACTTATCAGCCGCAATGTCGCGCACGTCCAGCGCGTCCGAGCGCGGGTACTGGTACAGATCATCGTTCTGGCCTAGCGTCAGCAGCACCGCAGACACCCCGGTTTTGGGGTTGTCAATCTGGGCTTGGTTCAAGGTATTTTTCCCACCTAGCCCGCGTGCATCAACGGCTTCTTGCTCTGATTTTGTGAGCATCTTGCCTTTCGCCAGCTTTTTGTCCGCGCTTTTAAGGCGAATCGCTATGGCTTTGGCCTCTCGTTCGTTCAGCATCCTAGCTGCCGAATACCCTCTCTGTGCATGGGCGGCAATCCGCTCTGGCGTGCGCAGCGCTTTGAGTTCCGCGATCAACCCGTCAAACTCCCCGCTGTTCACGTTGTGGACAAATTGGGAATTGAAGGCCCCTTTGGAGTGACCGGACAGGCGCACGTCGTTGGTCA
This sequence comes from Rhodoferax sp., assembly GCF_034519335.1. Taxonomy (GTDB): domain Bacteria; phylum Pseudomonadota; class Gammaproteobacteria; order Burkholderiales; family Burkholderiaceae_C; genus Allorhodoferax. The sequence continues at coordinate 91,991 of NZ_JAXHOL010000001.1, read as the reverse complement.
GACGCATCCCAGTTTGTGGGTCGCTGATTTTCAGATAGCTTGACGGCCCGGCGGCACTGCCGGAATGTCCCAGCTCAACCTCGAACCCTTCACTCTTCAACCGCACCGCCAGAGCCTCAGCCTGTTCGCGGATGAGTTCCCGGCCTTGGTTTGGCAAACCCTCCAGGTCAAACAGTTGGTCATACATGCCGCCCGCCACTTCATTGGCGTTAAACCCCAGCTTGTACTTGTCCGAAAAATCTTGCACCGTCATGCCGCTGCGTGCGGCCATCACTGCGTAGAAGTTGGCCGCCAGCGTGGCGTATTGTTCATTCACCTTGCCGGTGAAACGCTTGATGTCGTTGAGTTGGGTCAGTATCTGGGCCTGCACCTGGTCGCGGCCTGCCTTGAATTCGGCGTCGCTTTCCTTGACCGCCATCACCCGCTCAATCTCAGCGTTGAGCGCATCGCCCTTTTCCTGCATGAACACCCGGGCCTCTTCCCGGCTCATGCCGTTTACGTCGGTACGGGCGTGGTCGATCAGGGGCTGGGCGAATGCCGTGCCGATGCTGTTGGTCAGCAGTTCCCCGGTGGGGATAGCCAGATCGCCGCCTGTCTGCGCTTGTTCGAGCTGGGCCGCCACGCTGGGCATGGCCTGGGCCAAGGCCTGCAAGTCCACCCCGGCCTCGACCAGCTTGGCGCTGTTCACGTAGACCGTGGGCACGCCTTCGTCCGCCAAGTCCTGGGCGTAGCTGCGCAAAGACTCGGGGCTGCGCTCCAACAGTTTGCTGGCCTGCATGGTGGCCTGCATGGACTCCAACACCTGGGCGTGTTGTTCGGCTTGTTGGGCTTGTTCCTGTCGCTGGATTGCGCCGCCCATCGCCCGGTTGATTCCGTGTGCAGCACCCGACCGCAGCCCCACGCCCACTAGGGTTGCCACAAAGGTCTGATAGGCAGCCTCTGGCCGTTCTGCCGCGAAATCCTTGATCGTCTTGTTCGGGTTGAGGTTCATCCAGGTGTTGAAGTCCTGGGCGATGGTGGTGAGCTGCTCCGTCCAGACTTCGGGCAGGGCTTGCCCCGCCATGGTCTTGAGCAACCCTTTGCCGGCCGCCATGTCCCCGAACATCTTGGCCGCCGGGATCTTCTCAAACACGTACTCAAACACTCCATGGGGCACGCCATAGACCAGGGCTTGCCCTTGGTTCTTACCTCGTTCGCGCGCTTCGTTGTAGGCGTCCGCACCCGTGGTGATGCCCACCAATGCCGCCATGGCATTCCCGCCGTGCGCGGCCCCAGACGCCGCTGCCCGGCCCGGGCCCTAGCGGGAGCATGGCCAAGTTCGTGCCTGCAGACTGCAGCCCCGACACAATCGCTTTGCCGGTGCCGCTGGTGGCTTGTGGCCCAAAGTAGTCCATCGAGTCTTGCGCTCGCTGGGCCATTTGCCGGTAGGTGTAGCCCACGTTTTCAAGCTGGGAAGAACCCAGCGCGCCACCCAACAAGTCCGCAGTGAAGCCGGCCGCGTCGAAAATAGCACCACCAACGCCGACGGTGGCGCCCATGCCGACTGCCTTGGCTCCGTCAACCAACAGCCCGCCCGCACGCAGGAGCGGGTTCTGATTCGGCTGCTCACGGTCTTGCTGCGCGGGATCTACGGTCACGCCTCGCATAGCCAGCTTGGTAGCTTCGTAGTCGTCCAGCGCGGGGTTGCTTTTCTTGAACTGCTGCACCCGGCGACCCAAATCAGGCCGCGTTCATGGCCCTCGCATCGCCCGCCGCGTTACTGCGCGCCGGGTCGATAAACCCCTTAACCAAGCTCTCTAACGTTTTGAGTATTGGTGCATCTTCTTGCGCCACGGTGGAGAACTGAAGGTCTTGAAACTGGCGTGCCAGCACTGGGGAATCTGCCAGCAGGCCCTGCAGCTTTTGCACCCTAGACAGGTGGGCCAGCTCTTCCTGGTTCTTCTCGACGGTAGTGGTGTCCAGCTTGAACTGCTTGGACAGCGCCTGGGCTTCGACGGCTTTATCAGGATTGCGGCGAACCGCAACATCCAACACAGCGGTGGCGCGCGCCTTGCGGGTTTGCGCCATCACGTCCAGCATGTTGTCTGATGCGCTGGTGTCGAAGGTGGTTTTCTCGGGGGCCGAACCAATGATGGCTTGGTCGAGTAGATCGTCAGAAGCTGCCATGGGTGCCTTTATTGCTTTGGCCGCTTGTCAGCGACCCACATTTCTGCAATGAGTTGTTTCGTCACGCGGTGGCCGCGCGCTTGGATTCGGGAAACTGCGGAGGCCCGGTAAATGGCAGGAACGTCAGACAGCTTGATGTCGCGGGCTTGGTCGCCTTGACCGGATCGCGGACGGTAGGCCTTGCCCATCCCGTCGGCTTTGACGGCCGTGAGCGCCTGTTCTGGGTCGCTGCCCCATACGGACAGCTTCACCTTGTCCATCTTGGCGTCGTTCAGAATTCCAGAAAGCACTTTTCGGCCAGCCCTCTTTTGTTGGCAAACTCCCAGGCGTTGACTTTCTGTTGCATGTTCCCTGCGAAGGCGAGATATTCAGCCTCTTGCTTTTGCGTAGGCGTTCCGCTACCCGGCAGTACACCAAGCTCCACCGCGCTGCGCTTGAGGAGGTCCGTGGTGGTTATGAGCTGCAGCCCTTCTTCGTTCGCAGGGCCTTTGCCCTTGGCACTTCGGGCCGCCATCATCATGTTGTTGGCGCTCTTGAGGTCTGCGTCAGACAGGTACGGACCGTACTGGGTCATCAGGTCTTGCGGTGTCCAGGCTGCCATTTGCTCCAGGCCCGCGTTGGTGAACTCCAGCCATTTCGCAATGTTGGTTTTGCGTCCGCCCGCTCCAGCATCTCGCATCGGCCCGCGCGGTCTTGCGCAAGGACTCCAGAGCGCGGCCATCCATGGCGGCCAGAATGGTGAGGGTCGATTTTTCGCAGACTGCCAGTGGTCAAAAAGATCCGCCACGCTTGGTCAGAAGCATCGGACTGTCCGCGCTCGCGCAGTGAAACGCGCTCCGAATCAATCACCTTGATTCGGGTTATAACGTCATCCTCGTCCTTGCCCGACAGGGTGGACCGGGCTTCTTTGAGTGCCCCAGCAGTATCCGCACCGTACTTAGCCACCAGGCCATCGGCGGTGTCTTGGCTTTTTTTCTCAAAGGCACCGATGTTGATGGCATCGTGTAGCTGTAGCCGCGCTTGGGGGTTAGCTCCGCGCTGTGCTCTGCAAAGTACGCGCGTGCCGCGTCCAGGTTGTCGGCCTCCAACATACCGCTGATTACCCCAGCGTTGAGTGCTGTTCGCGCCCTGGTGGTGGCCGCCTCAATCAGAGCTTTGTCCTTGGTGGCGTCCCACCCATTGCGCTCGATGATCTCGGGTGGTCCAGGGTGAACGCTGGATGGCACCGCGCGATTCAGCGAGCGCTTGCGGGTCGCCCCACAACATCGAACCGCGCTGTGTGGCGGTTTCGATGGTGGCGTTGTCCGTGTCGGCATCAAACTGTTTTTGCTGCTGCAAGATATGCGCACCGAGAGACTGGTACATGCGCGCACCCATTTGCGATGCGGTGTGCTTGAATGCCTGTCGCTGGGCGTCAGACTTGAGGCTGTTGGCGGTAATGTCGGCGGCGACTTTGCCCAGCTTGTCGGTGTACTCGTCGCTCAAACTCTTGTTGTCAGGGCGGTCCAGCGCCGCGCGCCCGGTGAGTTTGAGAGCGTCCAAACGTAGGTCTGTATCCGCTCGCACCAGTTGGTTTATCGCATCGTCGGTCAGTGCCTGATCCGCCTTTTGCTGTTGATCCACAACGATACGACCCAGCTCACCGCCCAAGCCCTGCAACGCTTGCCCCATTGCACCGGCCTGCTCTGCGGCAATGGCGCCTGCTTGCGGCCCTTGTGGGCCCTGAAACTGCACGTTGGCAGGTGCACTTACCTGCGTCTGCAGGTTGTCATAGGTTGGGACTCTTGGCATATCAGTTCCACCACTTGCGTGACTTGCCCAGCGCCCCGATGGGGTCATCGGTCTGATTAGCTTGTTCTACGTCGGACCCGTCCCCTTTCGTGGCGTACCATGCCTGCCGCTACTTTTCCCGCACTGCCAATCAGGGAGGTGAACGCAGCCATGCCGGGATTGATAGCTCCTGTGGTAGAGCGTGCGCCGTTGGCTTGATTGGTGAAGTTGGCGGCTTGGGCGCGGTAGCCCCAAGCGCTGCGCACTGCGTTGGCTTGAATCGTGTTGGCATCAATCTGGCCCATCACGTCCGTAGTTGTGAGGATGTTGCGGCCACCGCTAACGCCCAGATCCACTCCGTTGGCGGCTAAGTTGGCGCGTTGGGTACCTTTGAGGTTGGCGTATGGCGATGTGGCTTTTTGTTCTTCGCGCTGCCCGGTGAGCAACGTGCCTTGAGCTGTGCTTTCGGCCATGCGGGCATTGATGTCGGCTATGTCAGCCTGGCCTCCAAGGGCTATCTTGTTGCACGTTGCGGCGCCATAGGCCCCTATTGCGGAGGACGCGGCGCCCGCGCCCTGCAGGGCCAGTACTGCGTTGGATGAGCACATCGTAGGTATCCTTATCGGGTACCCAGACTGTGATGGCCTGTCAGCTAGTTAGGTGCACCGGGTGAACAGATGGAAAAGCTCCCCATCACGACCTGCCGGCCTCGTGGGGCTCGCACCTCAAAACCAATCGCCTGCAGCCACGCCACGGACCAGCTCCCGCAGGGCATCTACGCAGTTGCAGAGTTCGCGGTATTTACTCACCCACCCCTTCACAACTTGGCGCCCTAATACCACCAGATCCCTTGGGTAACTGGCAAACTCTTCAGTGGCCAACAACCACGGCTATGCCTCTAGTGGATCGGGGTAGACCTCTGCCATTTCCCTGGAAGATGGCGACTGGGCTTCCGTCGGGTGCAACCAGCGCAAAGCATTCCGCGCCGAGGCTTACGGATTGCGCCAGCAACTCCATCGCGCCCAACTCACTACCGTGGATTGCATGAAGTTCTCGCAAATCGTCGGCACGCATATTGGCCCCGACATGTGCAACGTCGTGGATGGTTGCCGGAGAAATGCGAAGCCTACCCACCCAGATCAGCCTCGACAGTTAACGACACCAGTGTCAGCGGCAGAGGATCCGATTGGCGCACGAACACCTGTCCCCCAGACTCGCCAGCTTGGTTCCAGCACAATTTCAATCTCATCGCTGATCAGATTGGGCGTGGACCCATAGGCCTCGGTGGTGCGTTGCCGGAACCTGCACCAGTCTCTCGATCGACGGACCGACGAACACCCCACTGGACTTGTAGACCCGCAACCACGCCTTGTTGATATTTTTAAGGCGGCCCTGCCCAAAACTGGCGTCAATTCGTGCAGAAAGCGGTATTTTCCATCTCCCTGCCGTGATGGCTAGACCCACTTGCACTTTGCTGCAAGGCTGTTCCAGCGTGATAGCGCCCGCAGTTACCACCTGTTGAGGGGAACACCGCGCCGTCGCCCAGAATGCTGACAGTCTCGCCTTCCAGCCAGTTCAGACCCGAAATGGCGGTGGCCGGTGCCCCGTCGTAGGTGGCACCGTTGTCCACGAAAAACGCACGGGTCGGCGTCTCAAACCTACGGCTGGCCATACGCTCCACATAGCGGGTGTCGGTGCCGTTGATGTTGCGCCCGACCACCACGTACAGCGCATCTTCGTTGCCCTCTGCCACGACGCAACAGGACTCAAAGGTCCCCGCCGTGTCATGCCGGTGGACTGCACCGATTTGCTGCTCAGGCACATAAGTAACGCCTATCAGCTTCCCGCTGGTGCTCACCGCCCATATTAGTGGAATCGGCGCTTTGGCATAAGACATGTCCGCAATGTCGTACCCGTCGAACAGATGGGGCGCGCGCAGCGACATATCACCCGTGATGTAGCCCCCTGCCTGGTAGTTAAAAGCCATCTCGCGCAGATGCCCGCCACGCGAAGCTGCGTAGATGATGTTGTTGTTGACGATCAGGGGCTGGACGTTGTTGGCCCCGATATAGCTTTGAGGCTTGACGCTAACCGAGGTGGGGGTGATGGCATCGCTGTTCACCGAGGTGACCCGCCACTCGGCCGAACCGGTCAGCAGCACCAGGTTTTGCAAAGGAACGATATGCCGGATAGTGTTGGCCTCGCGCGCAGCCACCCGAATATTGATGCTGTCGTCGTCACGCGCGGGGATGGAGTACGTCAGGTTGGACTCGGTACCCGAACGGGTCATGCGCAGGTTTTGTGGCTCGTTGATGGAACCGGCAAAGCATCGCCGTTGCTCAAAATAGGACACCGCGCCGGGGTACTTGCTGGTCGCATTGAACGGGTCATTGACGATGGGTGGTGTTTTTCCAAGGTTGGCCGTGATGTTGTCGTCCTTGAACGTCAAACCGTCGGTCTGGCCAATGTAGCCGTATAGTCCGTTGCTCTGCTTGTAGACGTTGTACCGAGCCGCGCCCGTGCTGGCCCAGGTGATAGTCATGTACTGCCCTGTCACCAGTACATTACCGGCACCAGAGCCCGAAGCGGACGCAGATGACTCCTCCAATCCGGTTGCGCCCACGCTGGTCACCACGTAGTTGTAGACCGTACTACCCGCCCCGGTGGGGACCACGGTAGGCGTGCCGGGTGTAGTCAAACTCGGAACAAAGGTGATCGCTGTCAAGGTCCAGCTCAACGCGCCAAGCCGCTTGAGCTCGCGTGGTGCGTAACCGGGGTGGCAGATCGTGAGCACATCCGCACTTTGAACATAGTGCAGATCAAACAGGTCCGCCTCCAAGTAGGGCGTGGTAATTTCGTAGGCCACGCCGGGACTAGACTCTAACGTCGCACCCTGAGTGTGAAACCGGATGTACTGGTCGCCGACCTCCAGCACCATGGTCTGGGTCGTGGAATATGTAAAAGGGATAAGCCGTGCCTTCTTGGCAACAGTCTTGCAGGCTCGCACGAAGGCAGTACCTGGCCGGTTGGCCAACGGACCGTGGGGCAACACAATCACGTTACGACAGGCCGCCAGACCAGACTGGTATTTGCTATCGCCAATCTGGCCCCAGAACTCTGGAGTGACCTCACCGCCAGAAAACGAGAAGGTGAGCTTGCGAATACTCATCGCGCGCTCAACCAACCCACGGCGGCTTCGGGTGTCACGTTACGGCTTCCACCATCCGAGGCTTTGGCTTTGGCCACCCAGTAGGCGTGCGCTTGCAGTGCCGCCTTGGATGCTGCTCGGCCGGGTTCGCCCTTGATCACCGGGCCGGCCAATTTCGCCTCTAACAACGAGACAAGCGCCTCCACAAACAGGGGGGTGAATTTGGCAGTATCTGTCACTGTGGTGCTGTAGCGAAGTACAGCATCCGCCTGATTCGTAAGCAGTATCTTGGTTCCGTCGGCCAGAGCCTCTGTCACGTAGGGCTGCGGGGTGTAGTTGCCCCCCATGCCGTTGGTGAACGCCTCACTGTAATCGTCACCTGCAGCGGGGTTTAACACGGCGATGGGACGGATGATCCCTGCAGGCAGCACGTAGGCATAGGACCAAGTGCTTGATGGGTTGGATGGTGCCGCGGTCAGTGCACCGCGCCGGGTACTGAAGGACCAGTCGTGCGTCTCCAGCATCGTGGCCAGCGCGATGGGGTAGAACCGTGCGCAGTGTTCTGCCTGGGCAGAACCTTCTGGTGGGTCGATGCTGGCCACCGTGGCGCTATCGCCCAAGTTGGCCAACGCAAGGTTGCAGATGTCTACTTGGCTAGGCACAGTCGTATCCTAAAAAGAAAGGGGGCCGCAGTTTCCCGTGGCCCCCTTGTTGGCTCCTGCAAGGGAAACCGGTTAGACCAGAGGCTCGTTGTTGGCGGGCTTCTTGTCCTTTTCCCCCGGTTTGGTGGCAGAGGACTTGCCCTCGTCCTCCACCTTTGGGGTGAACCAAGTTGCCTTCTCGCCATCGGACACCTCAAAGGTGTCGCCAGCTTCGCGCAGCTTGCCAAAGTAGCCTGGTTTGGTCGCGGTGACTTTCATGGCTACGGCTCCTTATGCAATGCGTGGGCTGTTAGGCTTGGGCACGCTTTGCTGGAAGCCTGTTACGACCTGCGCGGAGAACTTGCCCGCAGTCAATGGGCCGGTCGCTACCGTGTAATACGCACGGCAGTAGCGGCGCAGCTTGGTTGGCATGGGGATGACGTGCTGGTAACCTGCCACCAGCGTTGCCTTGCCGATGGCGGTAGTCACCGCAACATCAACAAAGGTGCTGTTGTCTGCCGAGTCTTGCAATGAAATCGTCACTGTGGCCGCACCCGCAGCCGCAGCGGCCTCGTCAGTGGTGATGACTAGGTAGGTGTCTGCCATGCCCACGTCGGGGTTGACTTGGCCGAAGTCGATGGTGTCGGTGGATGCCGCACTGGCAGTGACGACTTGCTCTGTTGGAGACTTGAAGCAGTTTGTCGATAAACATGATGCTGGTTCCTTTCAGTTCGGTTAGACCACGCGGGCTTCTGTCAACAGAAGCGCGTCAGTGCGGCGGCAAGGCACACCATCGAAGGTAACGACCTTCTTGCCAGCCACGGTTTCCATGGTCAGGGTCGAAGCGGCCACTTTGTTGGTGATCTGGCGGCGCAGGAAGCTGCGCAACTTGCGTGGCATATAGAAGGCTGGGCGGCCCATGGCGATGTTGGGGATCAGTTCCAACGCCTGGGTCATCAGGTCGATCAGGTCGGCGCCTGCACTGGCGTTTTTGGTCAGGTCCGACACGTCAATGTTGGCGATGCGCACCACATATCGCCAGTCGCGCAATGTGGCGCCCAAGTCCCACTTGTAATGGCTGCGATAACCCTGATAGCGGCCGCCAGCAGCATCCAACAAGGTTTCTTCACCCAGATCGCGAGACTGCAGCCCAGCAGGCGAGCCTTTGGGGTAGATGCTGTGGCAGGTGTTGGGCCCCCACACGACCAGCCAAATGGATGCGTTGTCGCTGCCAGTTCCGGCTGCGTCCACGATGTTCATGCCATTCTCAGCAGCCAGACTGTTGTAGCGCGGAGCCAAGCCCATGAACTTCTCAGGGTCCAAGCTGGAGTCGCCGTAGAACAGCGTGGTCGCCATCGTCTGGTTCATACCTTCAATGAACGCGCGGTCTTCGGACAAGCGCCACGCCGCCGAATTACCGTTCAGGTCGGCCAAGGCTTTGTCCACTTCGGCATAGGTTTCCAGCATGCCCATGCTGTCTTTCACCGGCACAGTGCGGGACTTCTCCGGCTGCACGCCGTAGTTCAGCTTGCGCCAGGTGCCTGTTGGCAGGCCCGAGCGGACAGTGGTCTTGTGCTCAGTGAAACCGTTGGCCTCGATGACGGTCATGTCGTCGAGGATCTCGTTCGTTTCGTTGAGCATTTCAACGATCATGGGATCGATCTTGCCGTCCGCAGTCATGCGGGCTGCGACATCGGCCAGGGTGGGATTGGTGCGAGATAGTGTTGCCATTTGAATTTACTCTTTCAAGGGTTCATGTTGGATGCGGAATACATGCGGCGCGCGTCGCTTTTGCCAGCCGGTGCGGCTTGGCCAGTTACGAGCTGCGTATCGCCGCTCACCTTTGCGCCTACGCGTGCAAAGAACCGGATTACTTCCGGGTGGTTGCCGAGGCGAGACGACTTCAGCAGTGCGCTCAGTTCAGGTGTGCCCAGCTCATCAAGTGCCTTCTTGCCGGCCGCAAGGCTTGCGTCCAACTTGTCGCCACCAATCTCGGGATCTGATGTGGTCTGAGCGGCCCATTCGTCGCCCGCCTGCATCAGTGCCTGTTCTTGCTGGGTAGCCCACTTCTGGGCCATCTTGGCCCCTATGTCGGCTACCTTCTGCGCGCCGTCCTGGGTCAGTCCGAGTTCTTTGGCCAAGCCGGTGAACTCTCCCGCAGCATCCTCGTCCAGCGTTACGCCATCGGCGAACTTGAATTCATAGGCTTCGGGAACCGCAGGCTTCGCGGCGTCTGATCCATCCTTGCCATCGCCCGGAGCGGTAGCATCGGTGGATGTCTGCTGTGTTGCCCCTGACGTGTCAGCCGCAGTGGCTGTGTCAGTGGCGGTAGCATCGGTGGCTTGGGTATTGGCACCAGTTGCGGATGTGTTGGAGCCGCCCGCAGAGGCTTGTACTCCCATAGCCTCCTGCAGTACAAAACGCTTGAGCTTCATTCCTTGGACTCCTTGATCATTTCCACGTACAGGTCAGGCGGCAGCATGGGCAACATCCGGACCCCTTCATTTCTTGCACCTTCGTTGAACGCCATCGTCATGCTGTTGGTGTTGAAGCTGATGCGAAACACACCTGCCCTTGCCAATTGACGCCAAACAATCCGCCGTCCGCGCTTACTGGACATCAACCAGGCAATGTCTGCGGCTTCGGTCTTGGCTTCGTTGGACTCGCGTTTCTCGCGGTCCTTCGTCGCCTTGCCTTGGCCTTCAACATCGAGTGGGTTGTGGTCAGTCACGGACGGATAGTGCGTCTGGTCAATCGCGTTAGGTGCACCGTCAGGTGGTATAGCCCGTGAGTGACTGCATCACGTCGTTGGCGGCATTGCCTGATGAGGTTTGCACCGTACCCAGTTTCTGCGCTGCGCCCGCCATTTGTTCCATTTGTGCAGCCTGTTGCGCGGCCTGTTGGGCTTGTGCGCGCTGCTTGCGAATCAGCGCCACCTGGTCGTTGGCCACAATCAACTCCGGGTTGATGCCCAGCATGTCCGCATACTCGTCGGCCCACTTGTCGGCATCGAGCTTGTCTAGCACATCGGGCTTGAATTGCGCCACCTGCCCCAAACCCATAACGTAGCGATCCGTGCTGTTGGTGGCCACCGCGCGCTGGGCCTGGGCCAACACCGACACGTACTCCACGTTCAGCTCCATGCCGTTGAGCTCATCTGGTGGGCGCGGAACCATGCCAGCCTGCACCATGTACTCGAACGTCATGTCGATCTTGGGGCCAAGCAGCTCGTTGTGCAGACGCTCGGAGACAGGCCCCAGCATCAGCATCTTCTCTTCGTGCAGCTCCGCTACCTCAGTTGCAGTCTTGCGCCCATCGGCCGCCCCGGAGAGCATGAGGAACAGGTCCGCAAAGAATGCGCCCCGGATGCGCTCGCGCACATCGTTGATGTCCATAAGCAGGTGACTCAGGTCAATGCGCGTGTCGAACAGGTTGCGCACCCCGCTCTGGGCGCCCACTTGGTCCACGTAGGTAACACCGCCAGGCAGCGAGTCGATTTCCTTGTTGACCATGTTGCCGGACGCCTGCAGTGGCGGCTTGGTCATGAAGTCAATGGCTTGGCCCTTGCGGAACTGCTCGTGCTGGAGCTGCTTGATGTCGCCAAGAGCGTCCATGCCGGGGCTACTGCCGTAGATGTCGCCACCGGCCAGCATCCAACGCGGACACAGCGCGGGGAAACTCTTAAAGCCTGTCTCCCGCAACAGCTGGGTTTCGTTCACGCCCAGCTCGAAGTAGACCGACTTCCACGGCATATTGAGGTTGTCGCGCTTGCCGGTGTCGCGGTCTGCGCGCGGCTCGATACAGTGCATTACCGTGAACCACTGGCCCAACCGCCCAGCGGTGAACGCATTGCGCACGTTGTCGCCCACTCGGTCGGTGCCAAATTCCTTGACCATTTGCCCGCAAGTCATTTGGAACTCGCGATACAGCGTGTCCACAACGCCGTCAGCGTTGGTTGCAATGGCGTACTCGCCCGCAGTTAGCGAGTGGTGATGAATCACGTTCTGGAAATTGGGCAGCACGATGTTAGATGCGGTGCCGAAGGCAATCAGCTCGTCGTACATCCGGTGCAGACCCAGATAGGTGTTGGATTTGGAAAACACCATGCGCATGCTGCGTTCGACCCCGGCCAGCCACAGTTTGACGTTGACAGATTCGTCCAGCTTCGGATCGCTGGTGGTCAAGCGAAACCATGGTCGCGCGGGGCTGGTAGCGCTGGACATGATGCCGGCCGAGCAAGTACGCAGGGCTTTAGTGCCTGTGGAGTCCAGAATGTTGTTGTGCCGCTTCTCACCGCGGTTGCGGTCCTGCACAAAGAACCGGCCCGGAGCGGGGCAGCAGGTGGTCCGAAATTTCCTTGTAATGCGGAATCCACGACGAGCGCTCCGTCTTGAGCTCGTCCCACCGCTCGTGCTACGCGTTCCTGGGGGTGTTGGCCTTGCCTAACCGCCCAGCAGCGTGGATTTGCCCAGCATGAGCTGCTTAGGGTCAATGCCCGTTGGGCCGGTCAGTACGGTGCCGCTGATACCACCTTTGGCCGCCTGCTCATTGGCTGACGCGATGCCCGCAATGTCGGGTTGCTTGCCATTGGCGCGGTTGTTGGCCTGGTCGGCCTGATCTGCGGTCTTGGCCGCAGTGACCTTGGCCTGGGCAGTTGCATCCTTTTGAGCGTTTTCAGCCTTCTGGCCTTGGTCGATGGACATACCGATACCAACGGCGGACAGCACCCACGGCGGCAACTGAGCACATGGTCTACCCCTAGTTCATTGATTCGTAGGGATCATGCCCACGAGTGTTGCGGTTAGGTGCACCGCCTCGGGGCCGCTCGACCGGAGCCTCTGGCACTGGATAAGCGAAGGTCAGCGCCAGCGCGCCTCTATCGTCCGGGCTGGCCAGTCCGCGAGCCTTCATGTGCTCTTTTTGCTTTCTTGTTGAATTTGGTCGGCCGTCATGCCCCGGTACTCCACGCCGGTCAGGTCCGTAACCAACAGCTCATCCTTCTCCACACTGCCGATGCTCACCCCCCCCTTCACGCGCCCCCACATCTCTGCGCCCTTGTTCAGGTACTTGCGGACATCGTCCGCTTTGTTACCGAACTGGACCTCGATCACCTCGTACTTGAGTTGGTGAAGTCGATCCACCATTGCCAGCGCTCACGCCGCCGCCGTCCACAAACACCACGGTGCGCAGGCCCAGGCCCTTGAGGTAATCCAGGTGCTCGGCCACGCGACTGGCCAATTGCATGGTGTCCAGTTCGCGATAGCGCTTGGGCGGGAAGGACTTGGCATCACGACCCACGCGGGTGCGAATCACGCTCTGGTCATCCCCAAAGCGCGCCACATCCACCCCGACGGCGGCCGTGCGGCCAAGCTCATTGCGCTGCACCAGCTCGCGCGCCATGGCCTCTTCGACCAGCTCGCGTTGGATGAACTGCAAGCTGGACGCATTGGGAACATGCGCCGCCACGTACCCGCACCTTCACGAAGTCGCTGTTCTCGCCGTAGTCGGCCACCCACTGGGCCAGCAGTTCTTTGTTGGTGATAGCCACGCTGCGGCTGTCAATGTGCTGGCCGTGCCAGCGGTGGCGCTGGCCACCGAAGCAATCGGCAAAGGCCCCGGTGTTGCGCGTGGGATTGCCAAAGGCAAACCACATCGGTTCGCCGTCAGTCATGCCCCCCTTGGACACTTCCCAGATTTTGTTGGGCACGCCGCTGGCCTCGTCGAAAATGTAAAACGACGTGCTGTTGACCGCGTGCTGACCGGCGAAGGCTTCGCTGTTCTCTTCGCGGCAGGTCTGGGCCGCGCAGAACCACGACTCCCGGTGCTGCTTGTGCACCATGCGCATGGCGCCCTTACCGGTGCCCATGTCAAACCAATGGCTTGCAATGCTGCGCTTGTTCCACTTGCAAATCTCTGCCCATGTCTTGCTGGATAGCTGGTCGCTGGTGGTGGCCGTGACCGTGCCGTGAGCATAAGGCCGGGTGGACATGATCCAGCACACCAGCCAGCCCACCATGGCGCTCTTACCAATGCCGTGGCCCGAACTGATGGCCTCCATGATGGCGGGCACGGGTGTGCGTCCATCAAAATCATGCTCGCGCACCTGGCGCCCCAGGTTCTCCAAACCTCCACAGGCCCACGCATCCGGGCCATACTTGCTGGGGTAGATCAGGTTCCAGGGGCTGGGCAGCTCCACGACCTGCAGCGCGGGGTCGGTGTCCCACGGGTAGGCGTACAGCACAAAGCCCAGCGGATCGTCAAAGAACTGGCCCATATCCTGGGCCAGCATCAGCTCGTAGTTATCGGCCACTGCGTTTGCGGGATTCGATGATGGTGGTGGCCGAATCGATGGTGCCGCTGTGCTCCACCTGTTGCTTCTCGCCGTAGCGTTTTGGGTCCCACTTTTCTTATTGTTTCCAGCCGGGTCTCGATTTGCAGCTTACGGTGGCCCAGCATGCCGCCGCGTTTGACCTCAACGGTCTCGGGCACCACCACGTCGCCCTGTTGGCTCTTGACGGCTGGCGTTACCTTCTCTTCGATGCCCACCATGGGCGTGTCGGCGATGACCAGGCACTGCGCGGCCAGCACATCCCACCCAACTTCTCGCGCGTGCGCGATGTTGGCAGAAATATCGGGACTCGCTGCTGCCCAATCGGCCACCGTGCGCACCGCTGGCATGTGCAAATCACGACAAATCTGCGCCATGGGCTCACCCGTGCTGAGACGGGCGCAAATTTCACGGACAAGGGTTTCGCGGTCTGCATACATGCCCGCACTGTGCGGCGCTCTCACCTCGATAGGTGCACGGCCTTGTACCTGGCCGGGATTTGGCAGCGTTTGAGACCCTTGCAGATATTGCGAGCTTGGCTTTTCGAAATCTCGAACTTCGTGGCCAGTTTGCTGTAAGGCCAACCCTCATCGCGCAGACTCAGCAGCAGATCCACTTCGTGATCGGTTAGCTTCGCGTTGGGGTGGCTGTCCCCCACACGACGGCCGATGTCGTTCACGCCCACCGTTCTGACGCTCACATCACCACCTTTAAAAAATTTGCACGTTCACCAAACCTGCACTAAACACCTGAAACGTCCAAAAAATTACACATCGACAGGACGTAACCTCGTCTCTACCGGGACAGACAGGACAAGTCTCCTAGACACTTGTCCTTGTCCGTCCGGTTTGGGAGACTGCAATTAGCCGGACGGACAACCGGACAAGCAGCCATCCGTCCGGTTGCCCGGGAAAAAAGTTGCAAGCAAAAATTTACGCATACAAAGAAATGCAACCGTCTTCCAGGATGTGTCCGCCTGCCCGTCGTCGGACAAAACGGCGTCCAAAGCGCGCCGTGCAGCCCTCCGATTGCTCTCGTTGGCGGCCCCCGGAGACCGGCGTACCGTCTTGTCCAGCACCGCCTTTTTCTCGATGCCCGTGGTCTGTACCAGCGTGAACTCGCCCAGCACCTCCAGCACCCGCGCAGCCCACTTGCCGCCGTTCTTGTTGGCACCAGCCCCCCCCTTCAAGGGCACCGGCACCGCCGCCTCCCGCACCACGCAGCTTGTCAGCACCTCGCCGTCCTCGGGTTCACACCAATGGGCAGCACGTGCCCAGATCAAAGCCCCACTCCAGCCCGTCCTCACCATCCTTCTGCTTGGTGGAGCGCAACAGGCGCCCGGTGGGGGTACGCACGACCTCCAGCTCGGCATCAGCGGCAGCTCGTAGGCCGGACCAGCCCCGTGCCCCCTTGCTGCTGTCCTTGCCCGCGTGGTGCACCAGCACCACCACCGCGCCAGTGGCTTTGTGAATACCCTTGCAGTGCTGCAATGCCTTGCCCACGTCCTCGCCCGCATGTTCTCATTGGCCCCCGGCATCACCTGGGCGAAGGTGTCGATGATCACCACGCTGACCGGCCCGCCCGCAATGATGGCCTTGCACACGTCCAGCGCATCGTCCTTAACCATCAGGTTCGGCGCCGCCTTGATCACGCCCAGGTCGAGGGTGGACAGGTCCAGCTCGTGGGCCTGGGCGTAGGCGTTGAGTCGGTTGCGAAAGCCCCCGGCGCCTTCGGCCGCCACATACACCACCCGGCCCTGCTTGACCTTGCGGCCCCGCCACTGGATACCGCGCGCAATAGCCCCGGCCAAGTCCAACGCCACGAAAGACTTGCCCGAACCCGACTCACCAAACAGCACATTAAGCTCGGCCTTGGGCAACAGGCCTTTGACGATCCAGGTGGGGGGCTTGCCCCCGGCGAACTGGTCAGCCGGGATAACCTCAAACCGCTGCTTTTTTGTCGCTACAGTATTCATAGCATCCTGCGCACTATCCGTAAGGGCTAGCGGCTTATCTTCTTGCACAATATCGAAATCTGCCGCATCGCCCAACACTTCGGCGGGCTGATCGTCTTGTTTTGGCTGGGCGGGTACTGGAACCAGGTTCTCGAAGTCGGCCAAGCTGGCCACCGGATTGGATTTGGCCTTGCCCTTCTGGCAGTGCTCTACCCACAGGTACATCAGCGCTCGGTCGCTGTCCTGGCGCCGATGGTCCAGTGCCACCTCAAACGCCCACGGGTTCAGGGCCAGCAAGCTGAACACCTCGTCGTCAGACAGGCCCGCGCTGTAGAGCGCCACAGACGCAGCGAACAAGGCCTTGGAACGGTCACCGCCGTTGTCCCCTGGTAGGGAAGTCCACCACGCCGGTGGGGTAGGGGCAAGCTGTCCAGGGATGGCAGCACCATCTCGTCCAGGATGTCGGGCAGCTCCAGACTGATGATGGTGGCCGTGGGCTTGGTTTTGTGCCGTAGCGCGCGCTCAGGGCCTCCAGCACCCCCGGCGCGGGGCTTTGCACCAGGTGGGGCTGACCTTGAGGCGCTGGCTCGTGACGGTCAGGAAACGGGGCTCGTGGCTACCATAGACCGTCAATGCCCACCTCGTGGTTCGTCCAATCGTGGGGCACGGTGCCCTCCACCAGGATGCGCAGCCCCTTGCCTGACGGGCTCAGTTCGGTGTAGCTGCCCAACTGGTCTACCACCTCTTGCGCCCAGGGCGCAATGGTGTTGTCAACCACGCAGTCGTCCAGGTCGATGCCCACCACGTCGTGAGGCACTGTCATGACGTAGCCCACCCCGGCAAACAGGGTGGGGTTGTCGCGGTAGGCCTTGAGCGCGGCCTCAAAGCTGTACCAGCGCTCGGGCTTGGCCGTGCTGATGCCGTAGTACGGCGCCTTGGCATGGGCCGGTATCTTGTCGAACTTCTGGCGTTTCTCGTTCCACACCGCCCGCCAGGGCGCCCAGCGTGGGTTTTCCTTGAGGCTGTCGGGGATGTTGTCGCCGTTGAACGGGCGAATCGTTGGGGTTTCTTGTTGGGACATCATGGGTTTTGAATCAAGGCCTGCACGCCATGTAGGCGGTGATCACTTCTTTGGCGACTTGCGGGGCGATGGCATTGCCGTAGGCGCGCAGGCGTCCCACTCGGGCGGCAGCCCCATGAGCCAGCGGGAATGTGCCGGGTTCAACTGGCCGCCACTTGCCGTCTCGGCAGTGCAGCCAATCAGCATCACGCCAGTGGCCATTAGTCGGGCCGGGCCGCACTGCGCCACCTGCTGGGTCAACGGCACACCCGTATCCCACTCCCTGGGCGGCAATCCCCCGCGCGAGGCGTCCGTCGTGGTCGGTGTCACCCAGCCCGCAAGATTCGCCTGACGCGGCAACTGGTCGAAGCGCTCCGAGCCGTCCGCCCGTGGCCGGATGTCCGCCCGTGGCCGGATGTCCGCCCCCGAATCCTTCCAATCTCTGGTGGTGGTGGTGGTCCATCCCGTCAGCTTCGCAAAGTCCGCCAGCGAGCTGCTGGGTTTGTTGCCCGAGGTGCGATCCTGCCCATTGACCTTGAGCAGCGCGATTTTGAGAGACCCCCCCCGCGTTGAATCCGACACGGTAGTCGTCGGCCACGAACCATAGTCGCTGTCGGATGTGCGGCGCACCGACGCCCGCAACAGGGATACCGGCAGCCGCGAAGGCGTAGCCGATTCCTTCCATGTCAGCTTGAACAAGGTCGAGCCAGCCGTGCCTAATTGCAGCTTCAACCTGTTCACCAAAGACGACCGCAGGGCGGCACTGCTCAATGAGCCAGTGCCAGTGTGGCCAAAGGTGCCGCTGGTCGAGCACCCCAGCACCTGAGCCAGCCACGGAGAAAGGCTGGCAAGGACAAGACCCCGTCCACACTCGCCGAGTGTCAGGCCATTGGGCCAGACGAAGGGCATAGGACCAGACGCCGATACCGGCGAAGAAATGGCATTGGGTGAGTTCACCGTAAGTCCTCGGGTTGGATGTCTGAAATGCTGCGGGTGTCCACCACGCCGTCAGCGATATGGCCTGCGGCCATGAGATTGCGCAGCCACTGGGCGGCGTAGTCGTCAATCTCGCTGAACCAGGCACTCACGCATCCACCCCTGCGTCCGCCGGGCTGTATCGCTCGGGGTACAGGATTTGAATCTCGGTAATCTCGTGACCGAAGTAGGTGGCCAGCTTCTCGGCCAGCTTGGGACGGGCCTTTTGCAGGCCGTTTTCGATGCGGGAGAGGTTGCCTCGGTTAGTACCTACTACCTCGGCAACATCAGTCAGAGTCGCATTTCGACGCAAGCGGGCTTGTTTGAGTGGGCTGTTCATAGGTGTGTGTTGGGTTGGTTAACCCCGGAATTATTGCGTACAACACAACCAATCGTCAACTTAAATAGCGCAAAACACCATTGCGGCAAACGCAATATGACGCAAGAATAAGCAAATGAGAAAAGAATTCGGCCAAGTCATAAAAGCTTTGCGCACCCGCAAGGGACTTGCGCAACAAGACCTTGCCGACGCCCTTGAAGTGGACAAGGGCAATATCTCGAAATACGAGTCAGGCAAACAGGGCATGACCTTTGACAGGCTGGAGGTGCTCGCGCACACGCTAGACACTCCCCTGTCCGAATTGTTTTCCATGGCCGAAACCGGCAACATCGAAACTGCACCAGAAATAAAAGGCACCGTACCCCTCATATCGTGGGTACAGGCAGGCCACTGGAACGACGTGATTGACAACCTGCACCCTGGGGAGGGCGAGCGTATTCACACGACATACCGGGTGCGAAAGCACACTTATGCGCTCAGGGTGCGCGGCGACAGCATGGAACCCAAGTTCCCCGAGGGCGCGATCCTCATTGTGGAGCCCGACGAAAGCCCCGAGCCAGGTGCATTCGTCATCGTCCGGCACAACGGGGGCGAGGCCACATTCAAGCAACTCGTGGTCGAGGGCAATGCCATGTATTTAAAACCCCTCAACCCCCGCTACCCCATCATGGAAGTCAAGCCCGATGCCGTGTTCTGCGGGGTGGTCAAGCGGGTGGAGATGGATGTTTAACCAAAGGAGGAACCGAAACATGAATAAGACGGCCTTGATAGCCCTCGTCGCGAGCACCCTCACCGGGTGTTCAATGACTCTCCCGATTCGGGGACAAATGCAGAACTCAGACGAAACGTTCACCGGTGTAGCGACTGGCTACCTGGACGGCGGGGGCGATCTGAAAATAGTGTCAAACAAAGGAGTGACTTGCCAAGGGAATTTTGTTTACGTCACCGACCGCCAAGGTCGGGGCATATTCACTTGCGACGACAAGCGCACAGGCCCCTTTGAGTTTGTATCCACCGGCAGGCGGGGCACCGGAACGGGCGAGATGAGCAACGGCGACCGCCTCATTTTTACCTTCGGTAATTGAGACGTTTGCTATTCTTTTAATAGCTGCCCGCGCTATAACCACGCGGGCCAGAGCCAAATTTGAAGGGGATTTTTATGAAACGACTGATTATTCTCGCCACGTTGCTGGCCTCTGGCCTGGCGTTTGCCCACTCGGGTGGCACCGACTCAAACGGCTGCCACACCAACCACAAAACCGGCGAGCGCCACTGCCACTGACCGCTCCCGGCAAACCACAAACCAAGCCCGCCCAGCGCGGGCTTTTTTACGTCTATGAAATAGCTATCTCCTATTGCTTTTAATTTTCAATAGAAACAAATACGCATTAGTTGCCATTGACGCATATTAAAGAAGCGTTATACACTTCATGCAAGTTGTGACAAACACAACAATCTTGCAACCAACCCGGAGTCCATATGTCGCATACGCCCCTTCAAATCACCAAGACCCTGCTGAAACCGTGGAGCCCATGTTCTGACGGCTACAAGTGGTTTGTCGCCAAATTCCCCCAAGGTGCCGAGTTCACGGCCGAGCAGAAGGCCCTGCGCGAAGACAAGCGCTTTGACGACGCGCGTTGGTTGACCGAAAAAGTATGGTTCAACCTGATCCTAGAACAACCGTCTGTTACCTTGGACGTGACCGCCGATCACAAGGCCGAAGCCCAAGAAATAATTGCTGAAACCACCGCGCTCACTTTGAAGTGCCTACTGCCGAAGAGCTTGGAACCACGGCACCGACAGCGACCAGTGATGGGGGTGGGGCAGATTCCCGGATCGGTGCCAGCGGCGACTACACCCAGATCGGTGCCAGCGGCGACTACACCCAGACCCTGGTGCGCCAGCGGCCACTACACCCAGATCGGTGCCAGCGGCGACTACACCCGGATCGGTGCCAGCGGCGACTACACCCAGATCGGTGCCAGCGGCCACTACACCCAGATCGGTGCCAGCGGCCACCCAAATCCTGCGCGACTACACCCGGATCGGTGCCAGCGGCGACTACACCCGGATCGGTGCCAGCGGCGACTACACCCAGATCGGTGCCAGCGGCGACTCCACCCAGATCGGTGCCAGCGGCCACTACACCCGGATCAACGCGCAAGGTGAACATTCAGTAATCGCTTGCGCCGGTAAAAACAGCACTGCCCGCGCCGGGGCCAACGGTGTCATGGCCTTGCCCTGGTTTGACGAAGCCGCGCAGCGTACCCGCATTGCCGTGGGCTATGTGGGCGAAGACCTCAAGGCCGACACCTGGTACGAGGTCAAGGGCGGCAAGTTCGTCGAGGTAGCTAAGTGAACTGGGCCCTTCTCACCGACGAAGAGCTGGTTCGCCACGCGGACCTAGCGGCCAACGCGCTGACCACCACTGATTTGGAGGCTGAACTACTCGCCCGTTTCCAGACGATGGCGGAAGAAAACAGCCTCGCCAAAGCCGCTCTGGAAGTCCTCGAAGAGATGAACGTGGACCACACCAGCACAGCGGGCATAGAACAAATCCGCGATGCCCTGCAGTTCGCCATCGACTACGACCTCCCGACCGTGCGCACCCTGATGGACGCAGCTTTCGAATACGACATCGACACCGCTGACGCGCTCAAACCCATGCTGGAAATCGCCGATTCGATTTGCCAAGCCCGTGAGAACCCCTTGGAGGAAGGCATTGCCTTGCTTCACAAGATTTTCAACCCCACCCCTGTAACTGCCTGAAAGGTACCTATGAGCCTCGAACTTGCCATCCAAGAAAACACCAACACGATGAAGCAACTCATCGCCGCCTGGAACACCCTCACCGCCAACGCCACGGCTGCAGCGGCGACCGTGAAACCCGGCGACATCATCACCGCAGGCGGCGTGCCCGTGGTGGACACGTCCGCCAAGACGGAAGTCAAGACCGAAGCAAAAAAGCCTGCTGCGGTTTCCCAACCGTCGGAGACCGCCGCTGCACCGATTGCCTCAAAGCCCGAGGCATCGACCTCCGTGGCCGCCGTCACCTATGACGACGTGAAGGCCCTGGTGTTGCAGGTGTCCAAGGACAAGGGCCGCGACGCCGCCGCCGCTGTGCTGTCGGGCTTCGGTGTGGCCAAGGCCCCCGAGCTCAAGCCCGAGCAGTACGCCGATGCCGTGGTCCAACTCAAGGCAGCACTGGCATGAGCGAGCACGCACGACTCTCGCCCAGCAGCGCGCACCGCTGGTTGTCGTGCCCCGGAAGCGTGTTCCTGGAGAGCGACAAGCCCGATAGTTCTAGCGAATTCGCTGACGAGGGCACCGCCGCCCATGAGCTGGCGTCCTGGTGTCTTAACGACGGCAAAGACGCCGCCGCCTACCTGGGCCGCGTGATCAAGGTGGAAGACACCGGGCGCGAGTTCGAGGTGGATACCAACATGGCCAGCTTTGTGCAGGTCTATGTGGATGCGATCCGACGCAAGGCCGATGGAAACGACCTGATGGTTGAAGTCCGCGTTGAGTTCTCGCGCTTTGTGGACGTGCCCGACCAGTTCGGCACCAGCGACGCCATCATCCTGTCCGCTGACGGCGAAACCATGGACGTGGACGACCTGAAATACGGCCGTGGGGTGCGCGTGGATGCCGAGGACAACGAGCAGATGATGCTCTACGCGCTGGGCGCTTACGACCAGTTCGAGGCCTTGGGCGACATCAAGCGCGTGCGCATGACGATCCACCAGCCCCGACTGGATCACGTCAGCGTGTTCGAGGTCAGCATCGAATACCTGCTGGCCTTTGGCGAACGGGCCAAGGCCGCAGCGCGCAAGGCCATCGACATTCTGGACACCGGCATCGTCGGTCTGGAAGACCTAAACCCCAGCGACAAGGGTTGCAAGTTCTGCAAGGCCAAGGCCACTTGCCCAAAGCTGCGCGCCCACGTCGAAGAAATTACCCTGGCCGACTTTGACGCGGAGGCCCCTAAGCCCCCACTGGCGCCCACGGAAGACACCGCACCCGACGTGCTGGCCGAGTGCATGGCAGCGACCGACCTGATCGAAGGCTGGTGCAAGGCCGTGCGCGCCGAAACAGAACGTCGCTTGTTGGCCGGGGTACCGGTTGCCGGGTGGAAGTTGGTGCAGGGCAAGCAAGGAAATCGTTCCTGGACAGACGCCAAGGTGGCCGAAGAGACCTTGAAGTCCATGCGCATCAAGCACGAGGAAATGTACAACTACTCGGTAATTTCCCCCACGGACGCCGAGAAGCTGGCCAAGGCCAAGGTCATCGGCCCGCGCCAGTGGCCTGCCCTGCAACAAATCATTACCCGCGCGGCTGGTAAGCCCAGCGTGGCGCCCGAGTCCGACAAGCGCGAGGCCCTGGTGCTGCGCACTGCCGACGACTTTGCCACGGTGGACGAAGGGGCCGATCTTGTTTAGCACCCCACCACCCAAGGTGTGCGAGCACCTTCCATTTTCAGCCCGCGCCCAGCTTGTGCGGGCATCCCAGGTGCCTATCACGAGCGGCGATCCGCTGGCCCGCGTCCGTGCAGTCAACGAAGCCAGTGAACAAGTTCAGCGTCAGTACCCCCACTTTTTTAAGAAGGAATAAGCATCATGAAAGTCAAACTCCAAAACGTCCGTCTCGCATTCCCCGCCCTGTTTGAGGCCAAGACCGTCAACGGCGAAGGCGCACCGGCCTTCGGCGCGTCGTTCCTGATCGAGCCCGGCAACAAGGCACTGGTGAAATCCATCAACGACGCCATCGACGCTGTGGCCACCGAGAAGTGGGGCGCCAAGGCCCCCGCCCACCTGGCCCTGATGCGCAAGACCGACAAGGTGGCATTGCATGACGGTGACCTGAAAGCACAGTACGCAGGCTTTGCCGGAATGCTGTTCGTGTCGTCGCGCAGCGCAGCCCGCCCGCTGGTGCTGGACAAGGACAAGAGCCCGCTCAACGCACAAGATGGCCGCCCCTACGGCGGTTGCTACGTCAACGCCACCGTCGAACTTTGGGCGCAGGACAACAAGTACGGCAAGCGCGTCAACGCGCAGTTGCTGGGCGTGCAGTTCTTCGCCGATGGCGACAGCTTTGGCGGTGGCGCCGTGGGCAGTGCTGACGACTTTGACGACTTGGCCCAGGGCGCCGAAGAGGACGCGCTGGTCTGATGGCACAGATTGCCATCACCTTTGCCGACCAGCCGGACGGCACGGTGGACATCCAGGTGTACCTCGACGGCATCGTCGAAGGTGCACCCCCTTCACCCGCCCAGAAGCTAGCGCAATCCATGCTGCAGGCGGCCAAAGATGAAAACGAAGTCACCGACGTGGAGATCAAAACCCACTGAACGGATGCAAGGGGCCGCGCACTCCCCACCTCGATTTGCTCCGAGGGTAAAACAGGCCCCCGATGCTACCGGCCGCCTCCCTGATCTTGCAGGGCGGCCCAGTGCACAAACCCCAGCGCGGCGGCAACGACGTACGGGAATCGGGGGCAATCGGCTACCGAATTTGGAGGACAAGCATGAGCTATCGCGGTTATCGGAGTTGGATCAGGTGCGGCCACTGCCGCACCCGTCGCGCTACTGGCACCCAGATATTCATGCACCTGCTGCGGTCCCCCGAGTGCGCGCCTTGCATCTGTGGCGGCTACCACTTCGCACACCGTCGTGGTTCGCCCTACTGCGAAGCGCACCCCCGGACGGCGATGCAAACCGTGCGTCCCGAGCTGGAGCCACGGACGACGAGGTGAAAGAGATTCAACGTCGCGTAGCCCTGTTGCGCGAATGCCCATTTTGAAAGAACGACATGACGACGCTGTGGATCGATTTGGAAACGTACTGCGAGGTGCCCATTGCCCAGGGCACCCATCGCTACGCCGCGTCCGCAGAAATCATGTTGTGCGCCTGGGCTATCGACGACGGCCCCGTCCAGGTACTGGACTTGACCGACCCCAACGCCGACCCGCTGGATTGGGCCGACATTACCGACGCGCTGGAAAATCCTGCCGTCACGGTCATCGCGCACAACAGTCACTTCGACCGCACGGTGATCCGCCACGCCTGGGGCATTGATGCCCCCGTGGGACGCTGGCAGGACACCATGGTGCAAGCCATGGCCCACGGCCTACCCGGTGGGCTGGGCGACCTGTGCGACATCCTCAAGATCGACCAGGACAAGGCCAAGGACAAAGACGGGCGCGCCCTGATTCTGTTGTTCTGCAAGCCCCGCCCCAAGACCAGCAAGATTCGCCGCGCCACCCGCGAGACGCACCCCGCCGAGTGGGCCAAATTTGTCAGCTATGCAGGTCTGGACATTGCCGCCATGCGCGCCGTGTCTAAGAAGCTGCCCACCTGGAACTTCAAGGGCGCGGAGCTGGCACTGTGGCACCTGGACCAGCGCATCAACGACAGAGGCGTGGCCGTGGATTTGGAACTGGCCAACGCCGCCATCACCGCCGTGGCCCTGGCACAGGCCGAGCTGGGCGAGCGCACGTCCGAGCTGACGTTTGGCTACGTGGAGTCCACCACCCAGCGCGACGCTCTGCTGCGTCACATGCTGGCCGCCTATGGCGTAGAACTGCCCGACTTGCAAATGGCCACGCTGGAGCGCCGGGTGAACGACCCCGACTTGCCCGCCGAGCTGCGCGAACTAATCGCCATCCGCTTGCAGGCCAGTACCACCAGCACCAGCAAGTACAAGACCCTGGTCAATGGCACCAGCGCCGACGGTCGCCTGCGCGGTCTGTTGCAATTCTGCGGGGCCAGTCGCACCGGGCGCTGGGCCGGTCGCCTTTGGCAACCTCAAAATTTGCCGAGGCCTACCCTGCCACAGCCCGTAATCGACGAAGGCATTGACGCGCTCAAGATCGGATGCGCGGACCTCGATCACCACCAACGTCATGGAGCTGACCAGTTCGGCCATCCGAGGCTGCATCGTGGCGCCCAAGGGCCGCAAGCTGGTGGTGGCCGACCTGTCCAATATTGAAGGCCGCGACCAGGCATGGCTGGCCGGTGAACAGTGGAAGCTGGACGCTTTTCGCAGTTACGACGCGGGCACCGGCCACGACCTGTACGCCCTGGCCTACGCGGCCAGTTTCGGGGTAACCCCGGAGTCCGTCATGGCCGACAAGAAAGCCGGGGGCAACCAGCGGCAAGTCGGCAAGGTGCAGGAGCTGGCCCTGGGCTACGAGGGCGGCGTGGGTGCGTTCGTAACCTTCGCCGATGCCTACGAGTTGAACCTGGAAGAAATGGCCGACGACGCCGTGGGCGCCATCCCGCCCGGTATTTGGGGCCAGGCCAACATCATGCTGGAATGGCACCGTGCCCGCAAGCGCAACCCACCAGCCGACTTCGGCATGGCCGACAAAACGTGGCTGGTGTGCGAGTCGTTCAAACTGAGCTGGCGCGCGGCCCACCCGAATATCACCGCCATGTGGCGCGAGCTGCGCGACGCAGTGCGGCTGGCGGTGCGCGGCCCCGGCGTCACCGTGCCCTGCCACAGCCTCAAGGTTCGCCGCGACGGTGCGTGGCTACGCATCGTATTGCCGTCAGGTCGTGCGCTGTGCTACCCGTCCCCCGCCGTGTCCGAAGGCGGCGAGCCCTGCCCGCACTGCAACGGCACGGGCGCCGTGATGGTGGACAAGCTGGCGCTGGACTGTAAGGACTGCGAAGGCACCGGCGTTGTCCCCGGCAAGGGCGGCCAGATCAGCTACTTCGGGGCCAACCAATACAGCCGCAAGTGGGGAAAGCTCTACACCTACGGCGGCAAGTTGTTCGAGAACGTGTGCCAGGCCGTGGCCCGCGACGTGATGGCGCACAACATGCCAGCCATCGAGGCGCGCGGGTATCAGATCGTGCTGAGCGTGCACGACGAACTGATTTGCGAGACGCCCGACAGCGACGAATTCAACCACGAAGAACTGGCCACCCTACTGGCCACCAACCCACCCTGGGCGCAAAGCATGCCGCTGGCCGCTGCTGGCTTTGAAGCCTATCGCTACAAAAAGGACTGACCCATGAATACCCGCAAACACCCGCGCACGCTGCAGGAAGCCTTCGGCCCGCACACCTCGCGCGACATATACGTGCCGCCAGCCGATTACCCCTGGACGTGGTGGGCGCTCGTGGCCGCCATTGGGTTGGTGACTCTGGCAATCGCAGTGGTGACGGCATGATCCCAGTTGTCACCCACGCCCACGAAAAAGCGACACCCTCCACAGCGGGCAACACCCAGTTCGTGGGCAACGGTGTCGTCAGACGGTGCGCACTATGCGGCGTGCACAAGCCCCAGACCGGCGGCACCCTGCGCTTTGTGCTGGGCGGCCGCCACTGGGTGTGCGTCAAACACGCCAAAACCAAGAGGGCCGCATCGTGAGAGAACGCGACGTGGAAAACTATCTTGTCAAGCGGGTGCGCGAGCTGGGCGGGGAAGTGCGCAAGGTCGAATGGGTGGGCCGTCGCGGTGCACCTGACCGACTCCGGTGATGTTGCCGCTGTGCGGGCGCAGTGGCCGGTGGTCATCGTGCCGCACTATCTGGGTCGAGCTCAAGGCCCCCAGCGAGAAAGCCTAAGCCCCATCAGAAACGCGAGCACGACCGCATGCGCGCCATGGGGCAGCTCGTGGTGGTGATCGACAGTATTGAAGGTGTTTCGGAGTTGCTAGCGTGAAAAAAAGCAGCATCACCCTGCGCGCGTACAGCGGTAAACCGCTCGCGGAAACTACCGGATACGCCTACGACATAGACGGCGTGACACTGGTTGTGCACCCCGCGCACATATTCAGTCACCGACACCAAAGAGGTGATGGCCTGCGCGTCAACAAACCCAAAGGGTTGTGGCAAGTCTCAGAACCAGAATCCGGCGCAACAGCAACAGCAACAGGCGACGGGATCACATTCAAGGGTCGGCAAGAGGCCATCGCCGCCGCACAGCTAAGAATAGAAGCACACGGTGGTGCGGACACCTTGCGCAAAGCCATCGCCCTGAGCCTGAAACGCTACGCTGAGTCACTGGTATGACCCGCAAAGTCTGGACGCCGCGCGAGTACCAGCGGCCCATCATCGACCACCAGACCGGCCACCCCCGGCAGGCGGTATGGGCAGGTATGGGCATGGGCAAAACGGTGGGCACGCTGACCACTATGGACCACTTGTTTTTGTCGGGCGAAGCCACCCGGCCCGCGCTGGTGCTGGCCCCGGTGCGGGTGGCGCGCAGCACCTGGCCGGACGAAGCCGCAAAGTGGGAACACCTGCGCGCCATTGAGGTGCAGCCGGTGGTGGGCGATGTGGCCGAGCGCACCCGCGCGCTGCGCAACACCAACGCCAACATCTTCACCACCAACTACGAGCAACTGCCTTGGCTGGTCAAGCACTTCCAGGGCAAGCCCTGGCCGTTCGGCACGGTCATTGCCGACGAGTCCACCCGGCTCAAGGGTTTCCGGTTACGCCAAGGCGGCGCCCGCGCGCAAGCGCTGGCGCAAGTCGCCCACAACAAAGTGGAGCGCTTCATAGAGCTGACCGGCACGCCCAGCCCCAACGGACTCAAAGACCTATGGGGGCAAGCCTGGTTTCTGGATCAGGGCGAACGGCTGGGCCGCACTTGGACGGGTTTCACTGAGCGCTGGTTCAAGCCCAGCATGGACGGCTACGGCATCGTGCCTTTGCCCTTTGCCCAAGAGCAAATCCAAGACCGGTTGCGTGACCTGTGCCTGAGCCTTGAGGCCAAGGACTATTTCAACCTGGCCGAGCCCATCGTGAACGTGATCCGCGTGGATCTGCCAAAGAAGGCCCGCGCGCTTTACGACGAAATGGAAAAGCACATGTTCATGGAGTTGGAAGCCCACGAGGTGGAGGCTTTCGGCGCGGCAGCCCGAACCATCAAGTGCCTGCAGCTCGCCAACGGTGCGGCCTACGTGGGCGATGGCAATACCGAATTCGTAGAGGTGCATGATGTCAAGCTCCAGGCCCTGGAATCCATCGTGCAGGAGGCCTCAGGTGCACCCGTGCTGGTTGCCTATCACTTCAAAAGCGACCTCGCCCGACTGCAGCGCGCGTTTCCCCATGGCAGAGTCCTGGACGCCGACCCCCGAACGATCCAGGACTGGAACGCCGGACGCATCCCCGTGCTGTTCGCCCACCCGGCGAGCGCAGGCCACGGGCTCAACCTACAGGACGGCGGCAACACCCTGGTCTTCTTTGGCCACTGGTGGAACCTGGAAGAGTACCAGCAGATCATCGAGCGCATCGGCCCCACCCGCCAAGCTCAGGCAGGCCACGACCGCCCCGTGTTTATCCACCACATCGTGGCTAGGGACACGGTGGACGAAATGGTAATGGCCCGCCGCGACAGCAAGGCCGAAGTGCAAGACATCCTGATGCAAGCAATGAAGAGAAAAAACCGATGACCACCGACACCATCACCCGAACCCTGACCGAGCGCGGCCTGCGCTACGGCAAATTTACCGGCCACGCCGAAATCACCCAGATGCTCAAGACCGTGGTGGCCACGGGACTTCGCAAGCGCGACAAGACGCTGGCACCTGACCAACAGGAAGCCCTGGACATGATCCTGCACAAGATTGGGCGCATCGTGAACGGAGACCCGGACTACGACGATAGCTGGGTAGACATTGCGGGCTACGCCAAGCTGGTGGCTGACCGCTTGCAAGGAGTGGAACGATGAATTCGAGCACTTACCAAGCAACATTGCGCGACATGGAAGCCCGCAAGGACGCCGCCTATCTGGAGCGGAATCGGGTGGTGGCCGCGTTGGCCAAGTGTTTTCCCAGCGGTGTCGGCAAGACGGCTATCGAAGGCTGGGGTGAGGACTGGCACGGCTGCGTTTATATCGACCTACCCACGGGGCAGGTGAGTTGGCACTTTCACGACTCACAGGCCTATCTATTTGAGGACTTGCCACCCTATACCGGTCAGTGGGACGGACACGACACCCCCGAAAAATACCGTCGCCTTGCGATGCTCAAAGGAGCGGTGCGATGAGCGAATACCTATTACCACCAGAACTGCACGTTCTGACCGGCTACGCTCGTTGCAACGGCCAGGCATCGTGGCTGCAACAGAAGGGCATCCCGCACAAGCTGGACGGCAAGCGCGTGATTGTCAGCCGGGAGCATGTGCGCGGCTGGATCGAAGGGCGTACAGTGGTGACCTCCAGCGGCCTCAACCTGTCAGCCATCAAATGAAACGCTCCAAACACCCGCGCCTGCGTTCAAAGACCTACAAGGGTGCTGGTGGGCAGGTGTGGACGTACTACGTCTACGACATGCGCGGCACCGGCAAGCCAGATGTGCGCTTGGGCACGGACTACGCCGCCGCCCTGGAGGGCTGGCACAAGCTGCACAACAACCTGCCGCTAACCATTGGGCGCCTGCAGCAGGCATTCAACCAGTGGCGCGATCAGGTCTTGCCCGAGTATGAGAACGCCAAAACCCGCGCCGAATATGCGCGGCACCTGAAAAACCTTGAAGGCCCTTTTGGGCACATGGGCTGGCACGAAGTTAACCTGCCGGTGCTGTGCCAGTACCTGGATACCAGATCCGCAAAGACACAGGGCAACAGGGAGTTGGCCGTGCTGTCCATCGTGTGGGGCAAGGCCAGGCGCTGGGGCATGACGGAACTACCGTGGCCTGCCGCTGGCGTGAAGGACTGGAAGAACCCAGAAAACGCCCGGTCGTTTGAGGTGACTGACGCCCTGTTCAACGCTGTCTACGAAGTGGCAGACCAGGTGCTGCGCGACTGCATGGACATTGCCAGCAGCACTGGGATGCGGATCACCGACGCCCGCACAGTCAGGATGCCGCAAGACGGGAAACTGCGCTTCAGGGCCAACAAGACCGACAAATGGGCGTACTTTGAAGTGGCCCAAAGCCCCACCCTCACTGCCCTACTTGAGCGCCGTGGCAAGGTGGATTGCGTCACTCTGTTGACCACAAAGACGGGCCGCACGGTGAGCTATTCGATGCTGCGGGACCGCTTCCAACTTGCCCGGGAAGCCGCCATAGCCCAAAACCCTGAACTGGCGTCAGAACTGCGGGCGATGATTCTGCGGGACATGCGCCGCCGCGCTGCGGACCTTGCGCCAGACATGGCTAGCGCATCCGCTTTGCTCCAGCATTCAAGCCAGAAAGTGACTGCCGACCACTACCGGACGAAGGCCACAAAGTTGAAAGCTGTCAGATAATGCGCCAACGGTAGCGCCTAGGGATGCGCCTATGCTACATAAAACGTAGCAACAAAGGCTTATAAATAATGGAGGCGCGGTCCGGAGTCGAACCGGACTAACCGGATTTGCAATCCGGGGCATAACCGCTTTGCTACCGCGCCGCTTTGAATAAAAAAAATGGAAGCCTAGACTTCCATTTTTTAACTGGAGCGGGAAAAGAGGCTCGAACTCTCGACCTATACCTTGGCAAGGTATCGCTCTACCAACTGAGCTATTCCCGCGTTTCAAGCTTCAAATTATAACCTATTTTTTGACCCCAAGTCCAACTTGGGGCAAAAAGTGTAAGTGCTCAATGCTTAACAGGATCATCCAACTGTACCGAAGGCGCAATGGCTGCCACTGCCGTGGCGGGCAACGGGTCTTCTTCGGTCAGTGCCATTGGCTGCCTTTCCAGTGCCAGCTCCAGCACCTGGTCAATCCATCGCACAGGCACTATCTCGAGCCCATTCTTCACGTTCTCGGGAATATCCTGCAAGTCCTTGGCATTTTGTTCAGGAATCAGCACCGTTTTGATGCCGCCACGCAGCGCGGCTAGCAACTTCTCCTTCAAGCCACCGATTTCGGTGATCTCACCACGCAGGGTGATTTCACCTGTCATGGCTACGTCACCGCGCACGGGAATACCCGTCAGTGCGGAAACAAAAGCCGTTGCCATCGCGGCACCCGCGCTGGGCCCATCCTTGGGGGTCGCTCCATCGGGCACGTGGATATGGATGTCCTTCTTCTCGAACACCTCGTCCTTGATGCCCAGTCGGCGTGAACGGCTGCGCACCACGGTGCGTGCAGCCTCTACCGACTCTTTCATCACATCGCCCAGAGAACCGGTACGTGTGATGATGCCCTTGCCAGGTGTGAGCGCGGCTTCAATAGTCAGCAAATCGCCGCCTACTTCGGTCCAAGCCAGTCCCACCACTTGGCCCACCTGATTCTGCTCTTCCGCGCGGCCGTAGGTGTATTTACGCACGCCGAGGAAATCGTTCAAGTTATCCACCGTCACCACCACTTGTGGCGCAAGCTTCTTGAGCAACAAACCCTTGACTACCTTGCGGCAAATCTTGGACAGTTCGCGCTCCAGAGAACGCACACCGGCTTCCCGCGTGTAGTAGCGCACGATATCGCGCACCGCGTCTTCCGACACTGCCAGCTCGGATTCCTTCACGCCATTGTTCTTCATCTGCTTCGGCAGCAAATAAGTAATGGCAATGTTGGTCTTTTCATCTTCGGTGTATCCCGAAAGCCGAATCACTTCCATTCGGTCCAGCAGGGCTGGAGGAATATTCATGGAGTTGCTGGTCGCGACAAACATCACATCGCTGAGGTCGTAGTCGACCTCAACGTAATGATCACCAAACTTGTTGTTTTGCTCCGGGTCCAAAACCTCTAGCAGCGCGCTGCTGGGGTCGCCGCGGAAGTCCGTACCCAGCTTGTCGATTTCGTCCAGCAGGAACAGCGGGTTGCGCGTACCCACCTTGGACAGGCTTTGCAGAACCTTGCCAGGCATGGCTCCGATGTAGGTGCGGCGGTGACCACGGATTTCGGCTTCGTCACGCATGCCGCCCAAGGCCATGCGCACATACTTGCGCCCCGTTGCCTTGGCAATGGACTGCCCAAGTGACGTCTTGCCAACACCGGGAGGGCCAACCAAGCACAGGATGGGCGCCTTCACCTTGTCCACGCGCTGTTGCACTGCGAGATATTCCAAGATACGGTCTTTAACCTTGTCCAGGCCATAGTGATCTTCGTTCAGCACGTTCTCGGCATTTACGAGGTTGTGCTTGATCTTGGTCTTGGTGGTCCACGGCAAACCGGTAAGAACCTCGATGTAGTTGCGCACCACCGTAGCTTCGGCGGACATGGGCGACATCAGCTTGAGCTTCTTGAGTTCGGCCTCGGCCTTCTTCAAGGCCTCTTTGGGCATCTTGGCAGCCTTGATCTTTTTCTCGATCTCTTCGATATCAGCGCCGTCTTCGCCCTCGCCCAGCTCTTTCTGAATGGCCTTGACCTGCTCGTTCAAATAGAAATCGCGCTGATTTTTCTCCATCTGGCGCTTCACGCGACCTCGGATTTTCTTGTCCACATTCAGAATGTCGACTTCACGCTCGATTTGTTCAAACAAGTTTTCCAAGCGGTCCTTCACCTGGGGCAGGCTCAGCACAGTTTGTTTGCTGTCCAGCTTCAGAGGCAAGTGCGCCGCAATCGTGTCCGCCAAGCGACCGGCATCATCAATGCTGGAGATGGAAGTCAGGATTTCAGGTGGAATCTTCTTGTTGAGTTTGACGTATTGGTCAAATTGCTGCATCACGGCTCGACGCAGCGCTTCCACTTCGCTAGCGGCCTTGCGCGCCACATCGCTGTTATCGTCTGCAGCCTCGATGGGGGTAACGTTGGCGGTAAAGTGCTGCTCGCCTTCCACAATCTCGTTGACAGTGGCGCGTTGATGTCCCTCCACCAAGACCTTCACGGTGCCATCTGGCAACTTCAGCATCTGCAGAATAGTGGACACGCAGCCCACATCAAACATGTCCGACACGACAGGGTCGTCTTTGGCCGCAGCCTTCTGGGCAACGAGCATGATGCGGCGATCCGCTTCCATGGCAGCTTCCAGCGCCTTGATGCTCTTGGGCCGTCCCACAAACAGGGGAATCACCATGTGGGGAAAAACAACCACGTCACGCAGAGGCAACAGTGGCAAATCGAGGGGGGTAGCAGGCAGGGGTGTGTGGCCAGACATGGGGAACCTTTTTCGTTACCTGTTGAATATGGACCGAGTTGCCTGAATTTCAAGCGCACTGCCATTATGGGTGGCAACTACGCCTGCAATATCAGGTGTACTCGCCCAAAAGCCCTGTTAATTGGACCCTTGGGCGGAAATGCATTACGCCTTCTTGGCCGACTCGCGGTACACCAACAATGGGGGCTTGTTCTCTTCAATGGTGGACTCGTCCACCACCACTTTTTCTACATTGCCCGCATTTGGCAACTCGTACATGGTGTCTATCAGTGACTGCTCCAGAATGGAACGCAGTCCCCGTGCACCGGTCTTGCGGGCCAGGGCACGCTTGGCAATCGCCTTGAGGCCAGCGGGGCGAATTTCCAGCTCTGCGCCCTCCATGGCCAGCAGCTTGGCGTATTGCTTGACCAACGCGTTTTTGGGTTCAGTCAGAATTTGCACCAATGCGTCTTCTGTCAACTCCGCCAAGGTGGCTACCACGGGCATACGACCGACCAGTTCAGGAATCAAACCGAACTTGATCAAATCCTCAGGCTCCACTTCCTTGAAGACTTCAGTCAAGGCGCGCTGCTGCTTGCTCTTGACTGCTGCACCAAAACCGATGCCAGAAGACTCCGTACGACGTTCAATCACCTTTTCAAGGCCTGCGAACGCGCCACCGCAAATGAACAAAATGTTCGTGGTGTCGATCTGCACAAAGTCCTGGTTGGGATGCTTGCGCCCACCCTGGGGCGGCACGCTGGCCATGGTGCCTTCAATAAGCTTGAGCAATGCCTGTTGCACGCCCTCACCCGACACGTCACGTGTAATGGATGGGTTATCGGACTTACGCGAGATTTTATCGATTTCGTCGATATAGACGATGCCGCGCTGGGCGCGTTCTACGTCGTAGTTGCAGCTTTGCAGCAGCTTCAATACGATGTTTTCCACGTCTTCACCCACATATCCAGCTTCGGTCAGCGTGGTGGCATCGGCCATCACAAATGGCACATCGAGCATACGCGCCAGTGTTTGCGCCAACAGCGTCTTGCCAGAACCGGTAGGGCCGATCAGCAAGATATTGCTCTTGGCCAACTCCACATCGTCTTTCTTGGCCTTTTCTTTGTGCTTAAGGCGCTTGTAATGGTTGTACACCGCCACCGCCAGCGTGCGCTTGGCAGGCTCTTGACCAATGACATAGTTGTCCAGATTGGCTTTGATGTCAGACGGAGTGGGCAGGTCGCTGCGCGCGTCCTTGCCTTCGGTGGTGGCTGGCAGCTCGTCGCGGATGATCTCGTTGCAGAGTTCGATGCACTCATCGCACACAAACACCGACGGCCCAGCAATCAGCTTTTTGACCTCGTGCTGGCTCTTGCCGCAGAAAGAGCAGTACAAGGTTTTTTCGCCGGTTGCGCCTTTTTTCTCGGCCATGTGAAGTCTGCCTTTTTCGCTAAGTTAAGCAATGATAACCAAATAAAAACGGTGCCTTTCCAGCAGAAAGACACCGTTGGAAGAGCCTAAAGCCGCTCGATCAGGGACGCTTGGCGATCACCTGGTCCACCAAGCCATATTCCTTGGCTTCGTCGGCAGACAGGTAATAGTCGCGTTCGGTGTCGCGCTCGATTTTTTCCAGGGGTTGGCCGGTACGCTCGGCCAAGATCTTGTTCAACTGCTCGCGGGTCTTGAGGATCTCACGAGCGTGGATCTCGATCTCGGTCGCCTGGCCTTGTGTGCCGCCCAAAGGCTGGTGAATCATGACCTTGGAATTGGGCAACGAGAAACGCTTGCCCTTGGCGCCAGCTGCCAACAAGAAGGCGCCCATGCTGGCGGCCATACCGGTGCACAGGGTCGATACATCGGGCTTGATGAAGTTCATGGTGTCGTAAATCGCCATGCCGGCGCTTACCGAGCCACCGGGAGAGTTGATGTAAAACGAAATATCCTTGTCAGGATTTTCGCTTTCCAAGAACAGCAGCTGCGCCACCACCAAGTTGGCGGTCTGGTCATTGACCGGGCCCACCAAGAAAATCACGCGCTCTTTGAGCAGACGTGAATAGATGTCATAAGAGCGCTCACCGCGGCCTGATTGCTCGATGACCATGGGGACCATGCCCAAAGCCTGCGTATCCATTGCGCCGGACATTCCATATTTCACGTTCATAAGCTCTCCAAATTGAATGGTCTAACTGTACCGAAAAAACCGGACTCTCAATGCAAATGGGGCTTGACCGCCAGACTGCAAGTCCCGCGCAAGCCCCATTTCGGCATCAGCGTGCCAAGCACGCCAATCGCATGGCCAATCAGTTCTGGGCCATCAGCTCGTCAAAAGACACGGCCTTGGCAGTGACCTTGGCTTTGGCCAACACGAACTCGGTTACGTTGTTTTCGATCACGATGGCTTCGACTTCGGCCATACGGCGGTTGTCACCAAAGTACCAACGCACCACGTCAGCAGGCTTCTCGTAGCTGGCAGCCAGCTCATCCACGTGGGCTTTGATCTGCTCGGGCTTGGCAGCCAGGTCGTTCGCGCGCACCAGTTCAGCCACCACCAGACCCAAGCGTACGCGGCGCTCGGCTTGGGGACGGAAGATGTCGTCAGGAATCGGCGCCTTGTCAGCGTCCTTGATGCCGCGTTGCTTCAGGTCTGCACGGGCGTTTTCGATCATGCGGTCCAGTTCAGCTTGCACGCTGGACTTGGGCAAGTCGAGTTCAGCCTTGGCAACCAAGGCATCCATAGCGGCTTGCTTGTTGCGAGCCAGCAGGCGGAATTTGACTTCGCGCTCCAGATTTTTACGGATGTCAGCGCGCAGGGCTTCCACAGTGCCTTCGGCAATGCCCAGGGACTTGGCCAGTTCGCCATCCACTGCCGGCAGATTGGCGGCTTCCAGCTTCTTCAAGGTCACCAGAAAGTCGGCGGTCTTGCCGGCCACGTCCTTGCCGTGGTAGTCGGCAGGAAAAGCCAGTGGGAAAGTCTTGCTTTCGCCAGCTTTCATGCCACGGGTGGCGTCCTCAAACTCTTTCAGCATCTGGCCATCGCCCAAGATGAACTGGAAGTCATCGGCCTTGCCGCCAGCGAAGGGTTCGCCGTCGATCTTGCCTTCGAAGTCCACGGTCACGCGGTCGGTGTCTTGAGCAGCGGTGCCTTGCGCACGCTGGGCAAAGGTACGGCGCTGCTTGCGCAGGATTTCGATGGTTTTGTCGATGGCTTCGTCGGTCACGTCAGCAGACAGCTTTTCGACTTCGGCGGTCGCCAAGTCACCAATCTTGACTTCGGGGAACACTTCAAACACAGCATCGAATGCCATTTGGCCTTCTGCAGCAGTTTCGCTCTCGGTGATCTTGGGCTGACCAGCCACGCGCAGCTTGGCTTCATTGGCAGCAGTAGCGAAAGCCTCGCCCACTTTGTCGTTCATCACTTCGTAGTGCACGGAGTAGCCGTAGCGCTGGGTCACCACGTTCATGGGCACTTTGCCTGGACGGAAACCATCCATCTTCACCGTGCGAGCCAGCTTGCGCAGACGGCTGTCCACTTCAGTCTGGATCACGCCCACGGGCAGGGTCAAAGTGATCTTGCGCTCCAGCTTTTCCAGAGTTTCTACAGTAACGGCCATGACTAACTCCTAATTGTGGTGTTGGCAGGACTTTCACCTGCGGCATCGATCAACGGTGCCTGTTTAAGGTTGGTGCGCGGGGGGGGACTCGAACCCCCACACTGTTGCCAGCGTCAGGACCTAAACCTGGTGCGTCTACCAATTTCGCCACCCGCGCAAAAAACAGAAATGGGAGGTCAGGTGCGTTTGCAGGGAGTACCTGCAAGGCCTAGACCACCCATTTGAAATCGGTCAGCCCGCTATTTTAACCTGCGGAAAGACCCACTTCCATCAGACCGGCGTTGCCGGCTCGCGTTTGACCCGGAACCAGGCGGCGTACATGGCCGGCAAAGCCAGCAAAGTCAGCACCGTTGCCACGATCAGCCCGCCCATGATGGCCACGGCCATGGGGCCCCAGAACACCGAACGAGACAGCGGAATCATGGCCAGCACCGCGGCAGCGGCCGTCAGCACGATGGGGCGCAGGCGCCGCACAGCGGACTCCACAATCGCGTCCCAGGCCGGGATGCCTGCCGCGCGGTCCTGCTCGATCTGGTCGATCAGGATCACCGAGTTGCGCTGAATCATGCCCATGAGGGCGATCACACCAAGCAAGGCCACAAAGCCAAACGGACGGCCCAACAGGATCAGCGCACCCGCCACACCAGCAATGCCCAGCGGCCCAGTGATAAACACCAGCAGCGCACGGCTGAAGCTTTGCAGTTGCAACATCAGCAGGGTGAAGGTCAGGAACAGCATGATGGGCACACCGGCTACGATGGACGCCGACCCCTTGGAGCTCTCCTCCACCGCGCCAGCCACCTCAATACGGTAACCATGCAGGTTGGCTTGCTGCCACTTGGTTTCCAGCGTCTTGAGCTGGGGCATCAGTTCGGCCGTGACGGTGGCGCCCTGCAGGCCCTCCGCAATGTCACCCTGCACGGTGATGGCGTAATCGCGGTTCTCGCGCCACATCACTCCAGGCTCCCAGGTGAACACCGGCTTGGCGATCTGCGTCAGCGGGATCGATTTGCCGCTGGCCGTGGGCAGGTAGGCGTTGGCAATGTCGGTAATGGCATTGCGCTCGTCCAGCGGCTGGCGCAGCACGATGTCGATGAGTTTGTCACCCTCGCGGTACTGACCCACAGTAGTCCCGGCCAACACGGTTTTGGAGGCTTGCGCGATGGACTGGCTGGTCACGCCCAAGGCACGGGCTTTGGCTTGGTCCACTTCCAGACGCAGTACCTTGACCGATTCGTTCCAGTTGTCGTTCACACCACGCGTATTGGGGCTGGTGCGCATTACGGCCTTGACCTCGTCGGCACGGTCCCGTAGCGCAATCGGGTCAGGTCCGACCACACGGAACTGCACTGGGTACGGCACGGGCGGGCCATTGGGCAATAGCTTGACGCGACCTCGCACCTCCGGGAACTCGGCCGCCAAAATTGCGGGCAGCTTCACCCGCAACGATTCGCGCACCTTCAAATCCTTGGGGATGATGATGAACTGCGACACGTTGGTCTGCGGGAACACCTGGTCCAGCGGCAGGTAGAAGCGCGGCACGCCGGAGCCAATCCAGGTGCTCACGGTGCTCACGCCCTCTTCCGCCATCAAGCGCTGCTCCAAGCGCTGGGTGACTTCTTGGTTGGCAGCAAACGAGGTGCCTTCGGGGAACCAAATGTCCACCAACACTTCGGGGCGGCTGGAATCGGGGAAGAACTGTTGTTGCACCTTACCCATACCGACAATGCCCAGCGCGAACACCAAAATGGTGGCGCCAATGGTCAGCCAGCGGTGCTGCACGCACCAGTTCACGGTCTTGCGAAAGGTGTTGTAGAACGGCGTATCGAAGTGTTCGGTATGAACGGACTCCTCACCCGCAACGTGCTTGTGCTCCTTGAGCAGCAGCGTCCCCAGGTAGGGCACAAAGTACACCGACACAAACCAGCTCAGGATCAGCGCCAGCACCGTCACCGCGAAGATGGCAAAGGTGTACTCGCCCGTGGTGGACTTGGCCAAACCAATGGGCAAAAAGCCCACGGCGGTGATCAGCGTGCCCGTCAACATGGGCATGGCGGTCACTTCATACGCGAAGGTGGCGGCGCGCACCTTGTCGTAGCCCTCCTCCATCTTGCGCACCATCATTTCCACCGCAATGATCGCGTCGTCCACCAGCAGGCCCAGCGCAATGATCAGCGAGCCCAATGAAATTTTGTGCAGGCCAATACCCCAGTAGTACATGCCCAAAAAGGTCACCGCCAGCACCAGCGGGATGGTGATGCCCACCACCAGACCGGGGCGAATATCCAAAATCCAGCGCTTCCACAGCGGGTTCTTGCCAGGGCGCTTGTGCAGGCCCAGCGCGATAAAACTCACCGCCAGCACAATCACCACGGCCTCGATCAGCACCTTCACAAACTCGCTCACCGAGTTGGTCACGGACTTGGGCTGGTCCTGCAGCTGCACCAGCTTGATGCCCGCCGGCAAGTCTTTCTCGATGCCCTTAAACACGGACTCCAGCGAGTGGCCCAGCGCAATGATGTCGCCACCCTTGGTCATGGACACGCCCAGCGCGATCACTTCTTTGCCCTGGTGGTGCACCTTCACCGACGGAGGGTCCACATAGCCTTTGGCGATGGTGGCAATGTCTTTGAGCTGCAACTGGTTGCCGGAGGCGCCGCGGATCGGCATGGCCTGCAGTTCTTCCACGCGGTTGAACTGGCCACCCACGCGCACCTGCACCACGTCCAGCGGCGTTTGCACCGCGCCGGCGGATTCCACCGCGTTTTGCTGGCCCAGTTGGGCCAGCACCTGGTTCAAGTCCAGCCCCAATTGGGCCAGGCGCTTCTGCGAAATTTCGATGTACAGCTTCTCGTCCTGCGCACCAAACAGCTCCACCTTGGCCACATCGGGCACCCGCAGCAGGCGCTGGCGCACGTCGTCGGCAAAGGTCTTGAGTTCGGCGTAGTTGAAGCCATCGGCCTCCAGCGCGTAAATCACGCCATACACATCACCAAAGTCGTCGTTAAAAAATGGGCCGACCACACCGCCCGGCAAGGTGCCGCGGATGTCACCCACCTTCTTGCGCACGCTGTACCAGACGTTGGGCACGTCCGACGGTTTGCTGGAATCCTTGATCTGGAAAATGATTTGCGACTCGCCGGGCTTGGAATAGCTGCGGATCTTGTCGGCATAGGGCACCTCTTGCAGGGTGCGCTCGATCTTGTCGGTCACCTGCTCGGCCACCTGCTGCGCCGTGGCGCCCGGCCAGTAGGTGCGCACCACCATGGCACGGAAGGTGAACGGCGGGTCTTCATCCTGCCCCAGCTGGAAGTAGGAGGCCACCCCCAGCAGCAGCAGCACGATCATCAGGTAGCGCGTGAGCGCCGCGTGGTCCAGCGCCCACTTGGAGAGGTTAAAGCCTGGTTTCGGTTCGTCGAGGTTCATGCGCGCCTCACTTCGCAGCAGTTTCGCTGGCAGCCTTGGCGGCAGCGGGCGCTACAGTTTCAGGAGCTGCTTGCGCAGCATCTGCGCCGGCTACAGCCGACTTTTCCTTATAAATGGAGACTTTTTGGCCCGGCGACAGCACATGCACGCCTGCCGTCACCACCTGCATGCCGGGCTGCAAACCGTCGGCCACCACGGCCTCGTTGCCATCGGCCGTGGCCACGGTGATGGGCTGCAGCTTCACGGTCATGCTGGCACTGTCCAGCACCCACACGGCGGTGGACTTGCCGCTTTGCACCAGCGCGCTGGTGGGCAGCTTGATGACTTGCACACCGCTGCGGTCAAACGCCTGCGGCACCACCGACACCGTGGTGCCCAGCGCCAAGGCGTCTTTGGCATCCAGCCCCACCTTCACCACAAAGGTGCGGGTCACGGGGTCCGCACTGGCCGCCACTTCGCGCACCACGCCCTTCACGGTGGTCTTGCTGGCCCAAACCTTCACATCCACCGCAGAACCCGCCTTGATCATGGCCACCTTGTCTTCGGGCACCGAGAACACCACGTCGCGCGGGCCATCTTGGGCAATTTGCACCACGGGGGCCCCTGCGCTCACCACCTGGCCGGGTTCGGCGTTGATGGCCGTCACCACGCCTGCCATGTCGGCCACCAGCGTCGTGTAGGACGCTTGGTTGCCCTGGCTGTTGAGCTGGGCCTGCGCCTGGTCGAGCTGGGCCTGGGCGGCCTTCAGCGTAGTTTCACGGCGCTCCAGTTCGGCACCGCTGATGAAGTTCTGGTCGCGCAGCTCCTTGAAACGCTTGAAATCTGCGGCCGCGAGATCGCGGTTGGTGGCGGCAGCGGCGACCTGGGCACGCGCGGCTTCCGTCGCCAGCTTGTAATCCTGCGGGTCCAGCTGCGCCAGCACCTGGCCGGCCTTCACGATTTGGCCCAGCTCCACCGGGCGGCGCACCAGCTTGCCAGCTACACGAAAGCCCAGACGCGACTCAATGCGGGGACGCACCTCACCCGAAAACTCCGACCCGGACTGGATGTTGGCCATGCCCACCGTACTGATCTTGACCGCACGCACCGGCTCCTCAGACGGGGCAGGCTTGGAGCAGGCGGTGACGAACAACGCGGTGGCGAGCACGGCGCCTGCGGTGGTGAAAGTTCTGGTGCGCATGGTGGTGGGAGGCAAATAAAGAAAAACACACGGTGCCGGACGACCTGACCAGCACCACTAATGACCGAATGGTTAGTAATTTAGGGTAAGCCCTGATATTTGTCAAGGCACGGCAGCACAAATGGGCCCAAAGGCACAATGGCGCCCATGCCCAGCCCCCTGCCCGCCACCACGGCCGCCGCCCCCATCACGCATTACGAGAATTTCCCGGTCGCCTCCTGGCTCTGCCCGCCGCAGTTGCGGGCGCCGATTGCCGCCCTTTACCACTTTGCCCGCACCGCGGACGACATTGCCGACGAAGGTGACGCCAGCCCG
Source organism: Rhodoferax sp. (assembly GCF_034519335.1). Classification (GTDB taxonomy): domain Bacteria; phylum Pseudomonadota; class Gammaproteobacteria; order Burkholderiales; family Burkholderiaceae_C; genus Allorhodoferax. Next base: position 50,126 of record NZ_JAXHOL010000001.1, on the reverse strand, counting down.
GCCCAGCGCCTTGCTAGCCTGCAGGCCTATCGCCAGACCCTGCAACAAGCGGCTGAGGGTGGCAACGCCTTTGCCGACTGGCCCCAGGTGTTTGGCCCGCTGCAGGCTGCGATTGCTGCACACCAGCTGCCCGTGCAGTTGCTGCACGACCTGCTGGATGCCTTTGTGCAGGACATTGAGAAAACCCGCGATGGCACCGGCTACGCCAACGACACCGAGCTGTTGGACTACTGCCGCCGCTCAGCCAATCCGGTAGGCCGCCTGCTGCTGCACCTGTACGGCGTGCGCGATGCCCAGGCCCTGGTGGAGAGTGACGCCATCTGCAGCGCGCTGCAGCTCATCAACTTTTGGCAAGACCTGAGCGTGGACATTCCGCGCGGGCGCTATTACCTCACCGAGGCATCCCGCACACAGTTCGGCGTGTCGCAGGCCGATGTGCTGGGGCAGCGCCAAACCGAATCCGCTACCAAATTGATAGCTTCTTACGCAGATTCCGCGAGGGCTAGCATGCTAAAAGGTGCCAATTTGGTACACCGCCTGCCGGGCCGGGCGGGCTGGGAGCTGCGCCTGGTGGTGCAGGGTGGGCTGCGCATTCTGGACAAGATCGCCGCGCTGGACTACGCCACACTCACGCAGCGCCCGGTGCTGCGGGCCTGGGACTTTCCCTTGCTGCTGTGGCGCGCCGCGTGCATGTAAGAGGACGACCGTAATACGCCTGCGCGCTCCAGCGCAGGACCGCGGGATGTAACAATCCCCGCCATGACCCCAGAGCAATACGTCCAGGACAAAGCCGCCGCCAGCGGCAGCAGCTTCTACTACGCCTTTCTGTTCCTGCCCGCGCCCCGGCGCGCGGCCATCACCGCCTTTTATGCCTTCTGCCGCGAGGTGGATGACGTGGTGGACGACATGGTGGACCAGGGCGTGGCTGCCACCAAACTGGCTTGGTGGCAAACCGAAGTAGGCAAAGCCTTTGCGGGCCAACCCAGCCACCCGGTGATGAAGGCGCTGATGCCACACACTGCCGTCTATGGCATTGAGGCGCGCCACCTGCTGGGCGTGATTGAGGGCTGCCAGATGGACCTGGAACAAACCCGCTACCTGGACTACCCCGGCCTGCAGCGCTACTGCCACTTGGTTGCCGGCGTGGTGGGCGAGGTGGCGGCGCGCATCTTCGGCCAGACCGACCCGCAAACCACCGCCTACGCCCACAAGCTGGGCCAGGCCCTACAGCTCACCAACATCCTCCGCGACGTGGGCGAAGACGCCATGCGCGGACGCATCTACCTGCCCGTCAACGAGCTGCAGCAGTTTGACGTGAAGGCCCACGAGATATTGAAGCGCAGCTACTCCGACCGCTTCACCGCGCTCATGCGCTTCCAGGCGCAGCGCGCCCAGGGTCTGTACGACGAGGCGCTGGCCCTGCTGCCCGCCGCCGACCGCCGCGCGCAAAAGCCCGGCCTGATGATGGCCAGCATTTACCGTGCACTGTTGAACGAAATCATGCGCGACAACTACCAGGTGCTGCACCAACGCGTGAGCCTCACGCCGCTGCGCAAGTTGTGGCTGGCGTGGAAGGTGCAAGCCCTCGGCCGCTTATGAAGGTAGCCGTTGTAGGCGCCGGCTGGGCCGGCATGGCTGCCGCTGTGCAAGCCACGCGAGACGGCCACCACGCTACAGTTTTTGAAGCAGCCCGCGCAGTCGGGGGGCGGGCCAGAGCCCTGAATGGCACCATGCCCGACGGCACGCCTGTGGTGCTGGACAACGGCCAGCACATCCTGATTGGCGCCTATTCCGAAACCCTAGAACTCATGCGCACCGTGGGCGTGGACCCGCAGGCCACGCTGCTGCGCCTGCCGCTTACGCTGCTGTTTCCCGATGGTGACGGCCTGGCCCTGCCGGACTGGCCCAGCCCGCTGGATGCCCTGGCTGGTATCTTCCGGGCGCACGGTTGGAGTGCTGCCGACAAATGGAGCCTGCTGCGCGCCGCATCCGGCTGGCAGTTGAGCGGCTTTGCCTGTGCGCCACAGACCAGCGTGGCGGACCTGTGCCGCACGCTCACGCCCACCGTGCTGGCCACCATGATCGACCCGCTGTGTGTGTCCGCCCTCAACACGCCAGCCGCGCGCGCCAGTGGCCAAGTCTTCCTCACCGTGCTGCGCGACTCGCTGTTTGGTGGGCGCGGCAGTTCCAACCTGCTGCTGCCACGCGTTGACTTGGCCACGCTGTTCCCCCAGGCCGCTGCCGACTGGCTGCAGGCGCAGGGCGGTGTGGTGCAGTTGGGCACGCGTGTGGAGCGCATCGCTGCGCAGGGCACGGGCTGGCAAGTCAACGGCCAGGCCTTTGATGCCGTCCTGTGGGCCACTTCAGCATCAAATGCGGCCCTAGCCCTTGTAGAATCTGCGCGAGCAGCTCCTGAAACCATAGCAACCGCCATGCAATCCTGGGCCACGACCACGCAGGCCCTGCAGTTTGAAGCCATTGCCACCGTCTATGCCCATGCTGCCGGCGCCAGCCTGAGCCAGCCCATGCTGGCGCTGCGCAGTGACGCGGCCTACCCCGCCCAGTTCGTATTCGACCGCGGCCAGCTCGGCGGCCCGGCAGGTTTGCTGGCCTTTGTGGTGAGCGCCAGTGAGGGCGACCGCGACACCCTGCAAACCCAGGTGCTGGCGCAGGCGCAGGCCCAGTTGGGCCTGGCGCTCACCCCGCTGCAAACCGTGGTGGAAAAGCGCGCCACCTTTGCCTGCACGCCGGGGCTGGTGCGCCCCGCCCAGGCCATTGCACCCGGCCTGTGGGCCTGTGGCGACTATGTAGACGGCCCCTACCCCGCCACGCTGGAAGGCGCAGTGCGCAGTGGTGTGGCCGCCGCAGCCAGTTTACGAAACTAACTATCTTTAAAATTATATAAATGTTATATTTATGAAAAGTTAGTTTTCATAAAGGCATTTGTATGGCGCACACCGTTGCTTGGTTCATGGTCCTCCTGGGGCTGGGGCACATGGCCTATGGCCTGCGCAAATACCGGGCACCCTTGCGGGCGGCCTGGGCTGGTGGCTACATTGGCCAGTTCGCCGCTACCGAGGAGCGGCGCACCGCCTTCTGGTTCATGATTTTTAGCCCGCTGCTGGTGCTGGCTGGCCATGCTGCCCTGCACGCCGCCGAAGTGGGCGATCTGGCCCTGCTCACCATCCTGGGCGGCTACCTGCTGCTCACCGGCGTGCTGGGCGCTGCGGCCTTTCCCAAGTCACCGTTCTGGGCGGCGCTGCCCGCCGGGCCGCTGCTCATCGCCGTAGGCCGCGGCTGGTTGTAGCTGGCTCTGGCCGTAAAAGGAAACACCGCCATGTCCAGCTCCGCATTCAGCGCTAAGGTCTTTGCCGTCTACTTGTTCCTGGCGGGTGCCGTGCTCATCACTGTGCCCAACCTGCTGCTGTCGCTGCTGCAGATTCCGCCCACGCCCGAGGTGTGGATCCGGGTGGTCGGCCTCGTCGCCTTCATGATTGGCGTGTACGCCTGGGTGGCGGCCAGCCATGAGTTCAAGCCGTTTCTGGTCGCCTCGGTCTACACGCGCTTCATCGTCTTTGTGGCGTTCACTGCCTTCGCCCTCGCGGGGCTGGGCAGCCCCATGATCATCCTGTTTGGCCTGGCCGATTTGGCTGGCGGCATCTGGACCTACACCGCCCTGCGCGCCGATGCCCGCTGGGACGGCACGACCTAACTCTGTAAACACCATGCGCACCACCAAAGCCCAACAAGCCCAAAGCCACCGCCTGCTGATCCGCACGGCCGTGGACCTGATGACCCAGCACGGGTTCGACGGCACCACCATGAAGCAGATCGCCCGCGCTGCCGAAGTGGGCGATGCCACCATCTACAAGTACTTCCCCAGCAAAGAGAAACTGGTGCTGGCCTACTTTGAGCAGGCTGTGGGCGACGCCATCGCCCAGATGCGCAAGACCAAAGGGCTGGACAAGTTTGGCCTGCAGGAGCGCATGCAACTGCTGGTGGACCACCTGCTGGAAACGCTGCTGCCCGACCGCGAGTTTGTGGCCCTGGCGCATCAGTTGCTGAACAAGACGCCACTGGCCATGCTCAGCGGCGCCCTGCCCGGCAAAGCGCTGCTGCAGGCCGCGTTCACGGAGATGCTGGAGGCTGCAGAGGCCAGCGGCGAGATACCACCCTGCGGCTTTCAGGGCAGCCTGTCCAGCCTGATGGCGGACTATGTGTACGCCGTGCTGGGCTTCTGGCTGCGCGACACGTCAGACGGTTTTGCGGACACCACCCGCATGACGGACCTGAGCCTGAGCGTGCTGACCGTGGCGCTGCGCAGCGGCCTGGTGGACCGCCTGCTGGAGCTGGGCGGCTTCATGCTGCGCAGCCAGCTTTCCCGCCTGCTGCAACCCGGTGGCGGCTGGCTGGACCTGATGCAACGCGCCCGCCAAACCCTGCAAACACCATGACCCCCTCAGCACCATGACCGCCGCAACCATCTCCGAAACCCCGCTGCCCGCGCACAGCCAGATCGCCCAGCGCACCGCAGGCGCCGACTTTGCCGACTGCTACACCTTTGCCGACCCGCTGCCCCAGGGCAACGCCATGGAAACCTACATGATCGTCATGGGCCGCACGCCGGGCTGGATGAACTTTCTGATGTCGGTGCGCAACCAGGCCGTGCGCCTAGTGGGTCTCAAGCACCTGGGCAGCATGCAGCTGAAACTGCAGGCCCAGGGCAGCAAACCCGCCGCCAGCTACGCGCTGGGCGACCGGGCGGGCATTTTCAGCCTGTGTTACCTGTCGGCGCCCGAGGTCATCTTGTGTGACGACGACAAGCACCTGCGCGTGGAAGTGTCGGTGTGCAAACACCAGCACAACGGCCAGCCCGTGGTGTCAGTTAGCACCGTAGTGCACAACCACAATGCGCTGGGCCGCGCCTACATGGCCATCGTGGGGCCAGTGCACCGGCTCATCGTGCCAAAAATGTTGCGCCAGTCTTTGCATGCCGCACGCACCGCGCACCAGTAAGCTCGCGCGCAGCGCCATCGTGGGCGCAGCCGCCGCACAGGCCGGTGCCACGCAGCTGGCGCGCTCGGCCACGCGGCTGGTGCAGCGCAATGGCAATGCTGCCGACCAGGAAGCCGCCCGTGCCGAGCACGAAGCCAAGATGGGACGCATTGCGTTTACCGCACTCAACCAGCTCAAGGGCACGGCGCTCAAGGCCTCGCAGCTGCTGAGTATGGAACTGGGCCTGCTGCCCGAGGGCGTGCGCCAGCAGCTGGCGCGTGCGCACTACCAGGTCACCCCGCTGAACCGCGCGCTGGTGCTCAAGCAGTTGCGCCAAGAGCTGGGCGACAGCCCCGAGGCGCTGTTTGCCGACTTCGACCTGCAGGCCTTTGCCGCCGCCAGCCTGGGCCAGGTGCACGCAGCCACGCTGTTCAGTGGCGAGGCCGTGGCCGTGAAACTGCAGTACCCTGGCATGGCTGCCACCATCCAGAGCGATCTGTCCATGCTGCGCCTGTTGCTCAAGGGCATCAGCCTGGGACCCGAGGCACTGCCCAATGCCGACATCCAGGCCCGCGTGATGGACAACATCGCCCAGACGCTGACGCAAGAACTGGACTATGTGCACGAAGCACAACAGCTACAGTGGTTTGCCCAGCACCTGCAGCACCCGCAATTGGTGCTGCCCCAGCCGTATATGGACCGCACCACCCCGCGCGTGCTGACCATGCAGCGCCTGCACGGCCTGCACCTGGCCGAGTGGCTGGCCACCCAGCCCAGCCAGGCCCAGCGCGACCACTATGGTCAGCTGCTGTGGGACACCTTCATGCAATGCGCCTGGGGCTTGCAGCGCCTGCAGGCCGACCCGCATGCCGGCAACTACCTGTTCATGGAGGGCGGCCGGCTGGGCCTGTTGGACTTTGGCTGCACGCGCACGCTGTCGCCCCTGTTTTGCGAGCAGGCTGCCATCGCCTGGAAGGCCGTACTGCGCCAGCCCAAAGACACGGCGGCGCTGCGCAAGGCCTACCTCGCGCTGGACCTGATTGACCCCGCGCTGGACCTGCGTCGCTTTGAGACCGAGCTGCTGCCCGCGCTGGCGGGCTGGCAGGACTGGCAATGCCTGCCACTGCAGAGCGCGGTGTATGACTTTGGTCAATTGCCCCCACCGCCCCAACCCGATGCAGCCGCCCGAAGAGCCGCCACGCTCCACATGCACGCCCTGCCCCCGGACCTGCTGCACTTTGACCGTGCCCACCTGGGGCTGACCGAGATGCTGCGCAGCCTGGGCGCCCGGGTGCGCACCACCAACCCCTGGATTTTTTAGGGCGCGGCGGGCAATTTTGGTGGCACCATAGCCACCGGGGCCGTGTTGCGCCCTGCAACCCCCTCTCACCATGAAGCTTGTCCTGAAAATCGTTGGCAGCCTGATCGCCTTGCTCCTGCTGGCCGCATTGGCCCTGGGTGGCTGGTACCTCTACCAAAAGCAACCCGTGCGCAGCGGCACGCTGGAGATGGCCAAACTCAGCGCACCGGTGAGCGTGCAGTTTGACGAACGTGGCGTGCCCCACATCCGCGCCGAGAACCAGACCGACATGTACCGTGCGCTGGGTTATGTGCACGCCCAGCACCGCCTGTTCCAGATGGAAATGGTGCGCCGCCTGGCCAAGGGCGAGCTGGCCGAAATTCTGGGTCCCAAGCTGGTGGAGACCGACACCCTGTTTCGCACGCTGGGCATACGTGCCCACGCCAAGGCCACCGCCGCCCAAATGGACATGAGCACCCCGGCCAACCAGGCCCTGCTGGCCTACCTGGACGGCGTCAACCAGTACCAGGACACACACCGTTCCCCCATCGAGTTCGACATCCTGGGCATCCCGCACCAGCCCTTTACGCCCGAAGACACCATTGCCGTGTCGGGCTACCTGGCCTACAGCTTCGCTGCGGCGTTTCGCACCGAGCCGCTGATGACCTTCATCCGCGACAAGCTGGGGGCCGACTACCTGCGTGCATTCGACATCGACTGGCACCCCGAAGGTGTGGTCACCGCGCCCACGGCCCTGAGCCAGCGCGACTGGGACGGGCTGAACCGCATCGCCGCCATCAGCCAGGACGCCATGGCGCTGGCCGGTGTGCCGCTGTTTGAGGGCAGCAATGCCTGGGCCGTCTCGGGCAAACGCACGGCCAGCGGCAAGCCACTGTTGGCGGGCGACCCGCACATCGCGTTTTCCACCCCCAGCGTCTGGTACGAGGCGCACCTGAGCGCACCCGACTTCGAGCTGTACGGCCACTTCCAGGCGCTGAGCCCCTTTGCGCTGCTGGGCCACAACATGGACTTTGGCTGGAGCCTGACCATGTTCCAGAACGACGATGTGGACCTGGTCGCCGAGAAAGTGAACCCCGAAAACCCGCAGCAGGTCTGGTACAACGGCCAGTGGGTGAATCTGACCACACGCTCGGAAACCATCACCGTCAAAGGCGCGCCGCCGGTCCAACTAAGCCTGCGCCGCTCGCCGCACGGCCCCCTCATCAACAGCGTATTCAAGGACAGCCTGGGCGACACACCGATTGCCATGTGGTGGGCATTTCTGGAAACCGAAAACCCGATACAACAGGCTTTCTACGAGCTCAACCGCGCCGACACACGCGACAAGGCTCGCGAAGCCGCCAGCAAAATCCACGCACCCGGCCTCAATGTGGTGTGGGCCAATGCCAAGGGCGACATTGGCTGGTGGGCATCGGCCAAGCTACCCCAGCGCCCGCTGGGCGTGAACCCCACGTTCATCCTGGACGCCAGCAAGGGCGAGGCGGAGAAGCCGGGCTTTTATGCCTTCATGTTCAACCCGCAGGAAGAAAACCCGGCGCGCGGCTACATCATGTCGGCCAACCACCAGCCCCAGCCCAGCAGCGGCGTGCCAGTGCCCGGCTACTACAACCTGCCAGACCGCGCGCGCCGCCTGGACGCGGTGCTCTTCAACCCCAAAACCCTGTGGGACAGCAAGGCTGCGCAGGCCTTGCAACTGGACACCAGCAACGGTTATGGCCGCCGCATTTTGCAAAACCTGCTGCCCGTGATGCAGTCCGTGGTGACCGACCCGAACGAAAAAGCCTTTATGGAGCCGCTGGAGAAATGGGACGGCAACTACACCACCGACAGCATTGCCGCCACCCTGTTCAGCCAGATGCTGTACGAGCTGGCCAAAGCCGCCATGGAAGACGAACTGGGCGAGGTGCAGTTCAAAAACCTGCTCAGCACGCGTGCGCTGGACTTGGCCCTGCCCTTGCTCGTGGCCGACCCCAGCTCCCCCTGGTGGGACAACAAAAACACCAAAGCCACCGAGAGCCATTTCGAGACCGTGCGCATCGCCTGGTCCAACACCCTCAAGCACCTGCAAGGCCTGTATGGCACCAGCCTGCTGGACTGGCGCTGGGGCGTGGCCCACACCGTGACCCACGGCCACCCCCTGGGCCGGCAAAAGCCGCTGCATCTGCTGTTTAACGTGGGGCCTTTCCCGGCACCTGGCGGACGCGAAACGCCCAACAACCTGTCCAACCCCATTGGCCCCGCGCCCTGGGCCGTGACCTATGGTCCGTCCACACGCCGGGTGATTGACTTTGCCGACGCCAGCCGCGCCGTGGGCATCAACCCCGTGGGCCAGAGCGGTGTGTTGTTCGACTCGCATTACGCCGACCAGGCCGAGCTGTACATCGCCGGGGGTTACGTGCCCCAGCACCTGAGCGAGGACGATGTGCGGGCGCACACCGAAAGCACCCTGCGCTTCAAGCCGGCACCCTGACAGCTGGGCTGGCCCTGCGCAGGCCGGGCTTCAGCCTGCGATGAGCAGGTCGCGCAGCTCGGTCAGGCTGGCCACCGTGGCATGGGGGTGCTGCGCATGGCTCCACAGGTGCTCGGCGCGGTTCACCCACACGGCCTGCATGCCCACGTCCAGCGCGCCCAATACGTCCAGCGCGGCATCGTCGCCCACGTGCAAGATGTGCTGGGGTGCCACCTGCAAGGCACGCGCGGCGTCCAAAAATATCTTCGGGTCCGGCTTGCCCACGCCCGCATCACGCGCACTTATCGCACCCGTAAAGTAAGCCCCCAGCCCCACCTTGTTGACGTCGGCATTGCCGTTGGACACCGCATACAGCGGCCAGCGCTGCGCCATCCAGTCCAGCGTTTCCAGCGCGTCGTCAAACAGCTCCACGCGCATGCGCTCGGCAAAAAACACGTCAAAGGCCGGATTGGCCAAGTCGGTGTCATCGCCTGCCCGCTCCAGCGCCAGCCGGATGGACTCGCGCCGCAGCACACTCAGGTCGTGGGCCTGCGCAGCCCATTGCCGCTCGGTGTCCTCGCGCAGCGTGCGGCGCGCGTGCGGGTCGGCATACAAGGTGGCGGTGGCCGGTGCGTATTGCAGCAACCAGGCATGCAACACCTTCTCGGCCCGCTCGATACACGGCCAAATGGGCCACAAAGTGTCGTCCAGGTCCAGGGTAATGGCCTTGATGGTGGAGAGTTGCAGCATAGGTGCGGGAGCAGTAGTGTCCCAACGTTTTTCAGAGGAGAACGAGCTGTTGAGGCTCGGAACTCAGATCTGAATCCGCTGAGGGTGGTGTAAGTAGTTGATTTATTGGGGTTTGTTCAAACATGGTCAGGCTCAGGATTTGTAGGATTTCGTAAAGGCTGTGATGCTCAAGATGCAGACGTTTCTTTGTTATGGCGATCAGCACGTAGGTGCACACCGCGATCCAAATTTGCGTCTTCACGGCGTTCTCGCTGGTACCCAAAAAAGCCTTGATGCGCAAGTGCTGCTTGATCCATTTGAAGAACAACTCGACCTTCCAACGCTGGCGATACAGGTCGGCAATGAGTTCGGGTTTCAAGGCGAAGTTGTTGGTCAGAAACGTGATGCGCTTGCCGGTTTCGTCTTTGACGACAACCCTGCGCAAAGCGGCTGGGTAATCCTTGCTGGAGTAGAAAACCGTGAGCACGCCGATCTGGTCGCAGATGACGTTGCTGGTGTTGCGGTCCACGGGGTTGGAGTAGCGCCGCTTGAACTGGGTATTGCTCTTGGCACGCGTCACGAAGAAGGCCTGGGCCTGATGAATGACATACAGCCTTTTGAAGTCCAGATACCCGCGATCCAGCAGGTAGAAGGCCCCGGCTTCGAGCACCAAGTCGTCCATCACATTGACCTCGTGGGTCTTGCCATCGGTGATGTGAATGAAGCTGGGGATGGAGCCATGCAGATCCAGCAAGGTGTGCAGCTTGATAGCGGCCTTGGTGGAGCGAAACGGTGCCCACGGATGCAACGACAGACACAAGTCGATGGTGCTGGCGTCGAACGCATAAACGGCCGCATCCAGGTCGATTCCCAGTGGCTCCTTGGCATACAGCGGTCTGGCCATGCCAATCAGGTGTTGGGCAAAGTCGGCGTAAATCTGCCATGGACGAGTGGCATTCGCATTGGCCAGTGTGTTGCGCGAAATCGTAGAGCAGCGAAAGCCCATGTGGTAAAGCCGATTGGCTTGCGCCCGCAGGTTGACTTCGATATCGCGAAGGGACTCCCGGTAGGTCAGTTGCGCAAAGGCCATGGCGAAGAACTGGTCCAGGCACGAGAAATCTTTGACCTTGTGGTCGCCCCGATGCTTGGCCACACACCTGCGAAAGGTGCTCATGGGCAGATAGGCCATGAGCTGAGAAAACACGAGCTTGCCTTGGTGCATACCGGCCCTTCGCGCTCTCGCGCAAAAGGCCACAAGTCTGACGCTCGACGTTCAAATCGAGACCAGACCGGAATGTCGAATTCTGCAAGCAAATCATTAACTTACGAAGTCCTGATGTGAGAACGTTGGGACACTACTGGTGCGGGAGAATACCGCATGCTCTTCCAATCCCCCTTCCAGCCCGAGCCCCCGTTCACCCATGGCCAGGTGCCCCGCACCGCCGTGCTGCTGTGCAACCTGGGCACACCCGACGAACCCACCGCCCCCGCCGTACGCCGCTATCTGGCCGAATTTTTGGGTGACCCGCGCGTGGTGGAGATTCCGCGCCTGCTGTGGCTGCTCATCTTGCACGGCATCATCTTGCGCACACGCCCCGCCAAGTCAGCCGCCAAATACGCCAGTGTGTGGACGCCCGAGGGCTCACCGCTCAAGATCTGGACCGAGAAGCAAGCCAAGCTGCTGCAGGGCTGGCTGGGCCAGCGCAACCACCAAGTCAAAGTGCGCTGGGCCATGCGCTACGGCAGCACGTCCATCGGCTCGCAGCTGGACGCCATGAAGGCTGAGGGCGTGACCCGCGTGCTCATCGTTCCGGCCTACCCGCAGTACAGCGGCACCACCACCGCCAGCGTGTGTGACGCCGTCTACACCTGGGCTGCCAAGACCCGCGCCATCCCCGAGCTGCGCTTCATCAACCGCTACCACGACGACCCCGGCTACATCCACGCCCTGGCTGCCAGCGTGCAGCGCCACTGGAAGGCCAACGGCCGCCCCGATAAACTGGTGATGAGTTTCCACGGTGTACCCGCACGCACGCTGGAGCTGGGCGATATGTACCACTGCGAATGCTTCAAGACCGCGCGCCTGCTGGCCGAGGCCTTGAACCTGCCCAAAGACCAGTACCAGGTCACCTTCCAGTCCCGCCTGGGCCGCGCCAAGTGGCTGGAGCCCTACACCGAACCCAGCCTCATCAAACTGGGCCAGGCTGGTGTGAAACGTGTGGACGTGATCTGCCCCGGCTTCACCAGCGACTGCCTGGAGACGCTGGAAGAAATCAACATGGAAGGCCGCGAAGCGTTTCTGCACGCCGGCGGCAAAGAGTTCCACTACATCCCCTGCCTGAATGACGACCCCGAGTGGATCACCGCGCTCTGCAATCTGGCGCAGAAGCACCTGCAAGGATGGCCCACATTGGAGGCCCCAGATGCGGCCGAGCTGCAGGCATCGCGCACTGCGGCGTTGGCGCTGGGAGCGAAGCAGTAGGCGGAGCGGCAGAGGGCTGCTAGCTCGTCAAATTTTGACAAAATTAGCCTCTAGCCCTTGTGGAATATGCGCGAGCAGCTATTAAAAGAATAGCTAGTTTTTTTCTAACCACAGCGTGGGTGGGCACTGCCGTTCGTAAATTCACCCGATCGGGGGATATTCACGGTATCGCTGAATCGCCAGAATTCAGACTGAACCGCAGTGAGGCCGTTGCTACCTCTTTAGGAGGGCAGCTCGCGTAGACAAGATAGGGGGCAATGCCGCTACTTGTAGCCAACATTAACTCCATGTCGCACAAGACTTTGCGGCCGAATTTATATAGGGTACCCAATGAACCAGACATTTGAACTCAGTAGTGTCCCAACGTTCTCACATCAGGACTTCGTAAGTTAATGATTTGCTTGCAGAATTCGACATTCCGGTCTGGTCTCGATTTGAACGTCGAGCGTCAGACTTGTGGCCTTTTGCGCGAGAGCGCGAAGGGCCGGTATGCACCAAGGCAAGCTCGTGTTTTCTCAGCTCATGGCCTATCTGCCCATGAGCACCTTTCGCAGGTGTGTGGCCAAGCATCGGGGCGACCACAAGGTCAAAGATTTCTCGTGCCTGGACCAGTTCTTCGCCATGGCCTTTGCGCAACTGACCTACCGGGAGTCCCTTCGCGATATCGAAGTCAACCTGCGGGCGCAAGCCAATCGGCTTTACCACATGGGCTTTCGCTGCTCTACGATTTCGCGCAACACACTGGCCAATGCGAATGCCACTCGTCCATGGCAGATTTACGCCGACTTTGCCCAACACCTGATTGGCATGGCCAGACCGCTGTATGCCAAGGAGCCACTGGGAATCGACCTGGATGCGGCCGTTTATGCGTTCGACGCCAGCACCATCGACTTGTGTCTGTCGTTGCATCCGTGGGCACCGTTTCGCTCCACCAAGGCCGCTATCAAGCTGCACACCTTGCTGGATCTGCATGGCTCCATCCCCAGCTTCATTCACATCACCGATGGCAAGACCCACGAGGTCAATGTGATGGACGACTTGGTGCTCGAAGCCGGGGCCTTCTACCTGCTGGATCGCGGGTATCTGGACTTCAAAAGGCTGTATGTCATTCATCAGGCCCAGGCCTTCTTCGTGACGCGTGCCAAGAGCAATACCCAGTTCAAGCGGCGCTACTCCAACCCCGTGGACCGCAACACCAGCAACGTCATCTGCGACCAGATCGGCGTGCTCACGGTTTTCTACTCCAGCAAGGATTACCCAGCCGCTTTGCGCAGGGTTGTCGTCAAAGACGAAACCGGCAAGCGCATCACGTTTCTGACCAACAACTTCGCCTTGAAACCCGAACTCATTGCCGACCTGTATCGCCAGCGTTGGAAGGTCGAGTTGTTCTTCAAATGGATCAAGCAGCACTTGCGCATCAAGGCTTTTTGGGTACCAGCGAGAACGCCGTGAAGACGCAAATTTGGATCGCGGTGTGCACCTACGTGCTGATCGCCATAACAAAGAAACGTCTGCATCTTGAGCATCACAGCCTTTACGAAATCCTACAAATCCTGAGCCTGACCATGTTTGAACAAACCCCAATAAATCAACTACTTACACCACCCTCAGCGGATTCAGATCTGAGTTCCGAGCCTCAACAGCTCGTTCTCCTCTGAAAAACGTTGGGACACTACTGATTTGAACTACTCTCCAAGTACGGCACAGCTTTTAGTGCTATCGGCGCCGCGATCGCCTTTGCTTGGTCGGTATATCAGTTCTTTTCAGTGAGATCTCGCGAAGCTCGCGCACGCGAGTTCGAGACCTTTCATCGCCTCGTTAAAGAGCTTGTTGAGCCGCCGTCAGAGGGCTCAGGTCTTTATATTGACCGGCAATGCGCAGTTCTTTTTGAACTTCGTTTTTTCCCGCGCTATTTCCCATTCACACTTCGCACGCTGTTGGCTTTAAAGCGGAAATGGCAGGGACCAGCAGCTGCCTACCCACGCATACTTGAAGAACTAGACATCACAATTAGGTTCATCGAAATGCGCTCCAACACAGTTCTCCAGCGGATTGCCAAAAAGCTGAGTTTTTTTGTCATCCGCTGATGATTGATGTTATGGGCCCATACATGCCTTCCAATGTCTTCGACGCAGTCAACCTATGAAGCTTCCAGATTTGACGATCCGCCGAAAGAAATGCGGACAAGGTACCCCACAACATGCTCAACTATTTAAGCCCTCTTTTGTACATCACGATCTCGCCAGAGCTCCTGACGATCAGAAACTTGAAGACTGGCACAGTGATCGCGGAGGTTCCAGAGATTGCAATTAGCGACTCACCGAAGCCAAAAATTCTGGGGGTGGGTGCTATGGCACGTACAGCCGCAGTATCAGAGCCGTCCAAGGTGCTCAATCCATTTGCGCACCCCAGAACTATGGTTTCAGATTTCACGATGGCCGAACAGCTGCTGAAATATCAGGTACGCCGATCCGTGGGCAAGTCATTCTTTAGCGCCTCGCCCAGAATCCTCCTCCATCCTTTGGGCGACCCTGCGGGCGGATTTACCCAGGTAGAGTTACGCGCATTCCGTGAGCTGGCATTGGGCGCTGGTGCATCGCAGATGTATTTAAAAACTGGCACCCCCCTGACTGACGCTGAACTGCGTGCCATCAGTGCAAAAGCTAGCTTGGAATAGCGGCGAAGCTAATCAGAGAGATTTTCGTGCCCACCAAATCCGTCCAAACTCTGCTCGAAGACATCCGCCTCGTGAGCGAGGAGCGTTATGCCGTCGTGGAAGCCGTGCGCGCCTTGGTCAAGAAGACATTCAAACCCTTTGCTGAAGAGGTGAAGTACGGCGGCATTCTGTTTGCGTCTGGGATGCAGTTCTGCGGGGTGTTTGCCTACAAGGGGCATGTGTCCGTGGAGTTCAGCCAAGGGGCGCGCATGGATGATGTGCATGGCCACCTGGAAGGTTCTGGCAAGGGGCGCAGACATCTCAAGCTCGTGTCCATTGAAGACATCACCAACAAGCAGCTGGCGCAGTACCTGCCGCTGGCGCTCAAGGCTTGTCAAGACCAAGCCTGACGCGGAACCCGCACACAAAAAAAACCCGCCTAAGCGGGTTTTTTGTTAGGCGATGCCAATCGCTCAGGCTTTCTTGGCTTGGCGGCGGCGGGCCCAGCCCAACACGCCCAGGCCGGCGAGCAGCATGGCGTAGGTTTCGGGTTCAGGCACAGGGGCGGCCACATCCACACCCGACAGGTGCACGCTGTAGCGGGTGCCCATGTTCACGGTGCTGGCGGGTTGGTTCCAAATGGCCAAGGGGATAGGCGCTTGGTTGTCGAAATTGAACCCTTGTGCCAAGGTGGTGCCATTGGCCCAGTTGTTGTAAGTGGCAATGGTGAACAAGTAGTTGCCTGCGGCCAGGCTGCCGAAGGACAGGCCGGAATCAAATTTGGTAAGACCGGGGACGATGTTGGGGTTGTCGTCGTTCTGGCCGACCAGGTTCCAGCCGCTGCCAGCTTGCGACCAGACTGCGGTGATGGGGTCGAAGTTCACGCCGTCCAGGTAGGAGTCGGTCCAGACCTTGACGTCGGTGGCGTCGCTGGCCAGCGAGAAGCTGATCTGGATCACATCGTTGTGGTTGGCGATATTGCCGCCGAAATCGAATTGGGCGGCCTGTGCGCTGGTGGCCAGCAGCATGGCTGCCAGCAGTGCGGTGGGTTTGAATGTCAAAGGAGCTCCCTGTTTTGCTATGCACCGCCGCCAAGGGCTGGCAGGGTGTGCCCGGTCGGGCGTGCGCAGTGTAAGTTCGCCAGCACTCACGCCTGTTAGCTCCAAAGCACTAACTGAAACAGGTGGAAACAATTTAATGACTCGCGCATGGTGTCCAATAGGGATCTATGGATACCACTGAACGCACCGAGCAGCGCCTGACAGAGCTGGAGATCAAGGCCAGCTTTGCAGAAGACGCGCTGGACCAGCTCGACAAAATCATTGTGCGCCAGCAGGCGCAAATCGACGCGTTGATCCGCGAAATCACACACCTGCGTCAGCAGGCCAGCGAACCGGCCACGGCGCGCAATCTGCGTGACGATTTGCCACCCCACTACTAACCCTCTTCTCGATTTCTAAGGATTGAACCCATGAGCCTGCACACCTGGTGGCTGTTTGTGATGATGACGTTTGTGGTGTCGGCTACGCCGGGGCCCAATATGTTGCTGGTGATGAGTACCGGCGCACGCCAGGGCCTGCGTGGCGCCGTGACCAGCATGGCGGGCTGCATGACCTCGCTGATGCTGATGCTGAGCCTGTCGGCTGCCGGGTTGGGGGCGCTGCTGCAGGCCTTCCCCGCCGTGTTTGACGCGCTGCGCCTGGCCGGTGCCGCCTACCTGGCTTACTTGGGCGTACAGGTGTGGCGCAGCCCCGTGCAAGAGAGCGACCCGGCCGATGGTGCAGCCCAGGGCAGCAACTTGGGTGCGACGCTGGGCAGCTGGGCTTTGTACCGCCAAGGCGCGCTGGTGGCAGCCAGCAACCCCAAGGCGATCTTGTTTGCAGCGGCCTTTTTCCCTCAGTTCTTGAACCCGGCACAACCCCAGTTGCCGCAGTTTGGCATTTTGCTGGGCACGTTTGCGGTGGTGGAGGTGGGCTGGTACTTTGTCTACGCCGCCAGCGGCAAGCAGCTGGCGCGCTACCTGCAGCGGGCCAGTGTGATGCGGGTCTTTAACCGGCTAACCGGCGGGGTGTTTGTGGGTTTTGCGGCGCTGATGGCGGGCGCCAAGAGCTGAAACGCTAGCAATTCAGGAGCTGCTCGCGCAGTATCCATGTGCCTTAGACAAGGATTTGGTGCCTGGAGTCTTTTTCCACGTACATGCCCACATCACAGCGGTGCAGCCAGCTTTGCAGGGTGTCGCTGCCTTGTGCACCGGCCACACCCACACTCACACTCACCTGCAAATCCGGGCGCAGGCGGCTCCAGGGGTGGGAGCGCACTGCGTCCTGGATGCGCTGCGCCAGCCCGTGGGCGGCGGCCTGATCCACATGCGCAAAAGCCACTACAAATTCGTCGCCCCCCAGGCGCACGGGTACGTCGCCCTCGCGCACAAAGCTGCGCAAGATGTGTCCCAGTTCTTGCAACACGGCATCACCCACTTGGTGGGAAAACTGGTCGTTGATGCGTTTGAAGTAGTCCACATCCACAAAGGCCATGGCCGGCGACAGGCCGCGGTCAGCACCCTTGCGCAGCAACTCGGGCACCATGCGTTCCAGGTAGCGGCGGTTAAACAAGCCGGTGAGCGCGTCTTCCATGGCCAGCTGCTCCAGCTGCTGGGCGTGCTGGGCCAAGCGACGGGCCGTGGCGCGGCTGGCGCGGGCCTGCAGCTGCCATTCAATCCGTTCCTCGCGCTGCTGCAGGGCCGCGTGGCGCAAGTCGGTTTCGCGTTGCTTGAGGGCGCGCAGCTGCGTCTGCGAGGCGCGCTCTTTGCCCTGTGCGGTAAGGATCTGGGCCAGCAGCAAATAGGCAATGCCCACCATGTGTTCGTTATCGATCGACATGGCCAACTGCATCATGCGGTGGCAGTGGTATTCGGCCAGCGGCCAGTCTTGGGCTGACCAGGCAATCTCGGCCCGCAGCCACAGCTCCATAAGCGTGATCGAGGGATTGGGGTCGCCACGGGTTTCGGAGGCCTGGGCAAAGTCCGCATGGCTTTGTGCCACGGCCAAATTGCCCAGCCAACACGCCTCAAAACCGTCTCCCAAGCCCAGCAGGGCCTGCGTCTTGACAAGCGCCCCCTGAAATACCAGCAGATTGGGCGCTGCCTGAACAGAACGTGCGCCAGCCCGGCGCAAATGGGCCAGACGCTCCAGGCTGGTGAATTGCCCCTGGTAGTAGCGGTCAAAAAAGCAGCGCGTCACCTCCATGGCACGCTGATTGACACGCGGAAGATAGGCTTCCATCCAGTGGCCGTTGTCCTCCAGCAGGCCTATGGCGGTGCGAAAGGCAGCATCGGACCGGTCGAAACTGCCGCCATGGGCGTAAGCCACGCCCAGGTGGTTGTAAGACAGTGCTTGCGACAGTGAGGGCGCATCGGCATTGAGCTTGAGGCCCAACAGAGCGGCCTCTACGCCCTCTTCGCTGTGGCCCATTACGCTCAGGGTGTGCGACAAAGTGGCCAGTGCCTCGGCCTCACCGCGGGTGTCTTCACACATCTGGAACAGGGTGGCCGCGCGCTGGGCGGTTTCTTGTGCGCGCCTGAAACGCGACACCATGCTGTCTGCCTGCGCCAGAGCCAGCAGGGCCCGGGCCTCGGTGGGCAGGTCGTGCGCGGCCTGGGCCCTGGCCAATGCAGCCTTGGCCAACACCAGACTGTGGGCCACGTCCCCGTGCTTCAGCGCCAGCTGGGCTTGGTGCAGCACCTGCATCACAGGCACCGAGGATTCGGGGGGCGCGTACACGGGCATAACAAAAGAAAAAAGTGCTGCAGTGCGTCAAAAAAATAGATGCACCAGCGTAGCCGCGGGCCCTGCCCCTGTCACTCCCCCAAACGGGTGAATTTGCAGCCGTTTTCTTAAAAAAATGCGCTCAATTCGCCAGTGCCAGCGCCTTGACCTGGGCCCACACCGGTTGACCCACTGCCAAGCCAAGCGTGTGCACAGAGCGCCGGGTCACCCGGGCGAGCAAGCGCTCAGGCCCACAAGCCAGCTGCACCAAGGCTTGCGCGGGGTGGCTGTCGTCGGCAATGGCGAGCACGGTGCAGGGCAACACGTTTTGAATACTGGTGTGCGCGGGCTCCTGCGTGGCCAGGCTCACATCGCGCGCCAGCACGCGCAGGCGCGCCGGCGCACCCACCGCCAACCCAGCATCAGCAAGCCACAGGCTGCCCCCGGCAAACGCCAGGCGGGCCAGGTGCCAGGGGGCGTCCAGCTCGACCACCTGGGCGTGCAGCAGCACCGAAGCTTCGTCGCCCAGGCGCAGGGGGGCATCCACCTGCGCCAACACTTGAGCGGCCGGGCCGCAGGCCTGCACCTGTCCTTGCGACAACACCACCAGCGTGTCAGCCAGTCGCACCACTTCGTCCACGGAATGGGTGACATAGAGCATGGGAATGTGCAGCTCGTTGCGCAGCCGCTCCAGCCAAGGCAACACCTCTTGCCGACGCGCCGGGTCCAGCGCGGCCAGGGGTTCGTCCAGCAACAACAATTCGGGTTGTGTGGCCAGCGCGCGGGCAATGGCCACGCGCTGGCGTTCTCCGCCCGACAAATCCGCCGTCTGGCGCGTTAGCAGCGGCGCCAAGCCCAGCAGTTCGATCGCTGTCTCCACTGCCAGCAGAGCTTGGGGCGCGCCCGTGGCTTTGGCCGCACGCTTTTGGGCGTACGCCAAGTTGCCGCGCACATCCAAGTGTGCCAGCAGGCTGGCCTCTTGGAACACATAGCCCACGGGGCGCCGCCAGGCCGGCAGCAGAATGCCCTGCGCATCGTCTTGCCAGAGCTGCCCGCCGATACGAAGGTGCGCCTGGGCCGCCTGTTCCAGCCCGGCCACGCAGCGCAAGACCGTGGTTTTGCCCGAACCCGAAGCGCCAAACAACACACTGATGCCACGTGCAGGCAAAGCCAGGTCTACGTCGAGCGTGAAGCCGGTGCGCGCCAAGCGCAGGCGGATGTGGTTGGAATCCAAGCTCATGGGCGCAACCTGCTGCCACGCGGGTTGAGCCAGCCCAGCCCCAGCAGCACGACAAAGGAAAACGCCACCATGCCTGCCGACAACCAATGCGCCTGCGTGTACTGCAGTGCCTCCACGTGGCCATAGATCTGGGTGGAGACCACACGGGTCTTGTCGGGAATATTGCCGCCCAGCATCAGCACCACACCAAACTCACCCACCGTGTGCGCAAAACTCAGCACGGCCGCCGTCACAAAACCCGGGCGCGCCAGCGGCAAGGCTACGGTGAAGAAGGCATCGAGCGGGCTGGCCCGCAAAGTAGCTGCCACCTCCATGGGGCGTTTTCCCATGGACTCGAACGCATGCTGCAAAGGCTGCACCGCAAAAGGCAGCGAGTACACCACCGAGCCCAGCACCAGCCCGGCAAAGGTAAAGGGCAGCAGCCCCCAGCCCAAGGCCTGCGTGAGCTGGCCCAGCGGCCCTTGTGGTCCCAGGCTCACCAGCAAATAAAAGCCCAACACCGTGGGCGGCAGCACCAGCGGCAGCGCCACCACGGCACCCACCGGCCCACGCCAGCGTGAGCCGGTGTGTGCCAGCCACCAGGCCAGCGGCGTGGCCAACACCAGCAGCAACACGGTGGTCACACTGGCCAAGCGCAGCGTGAGCCAGATGGCACCCAGGTCGTCAGGGCTCAGGGGCATGGGGCCAGCGGTTCAGACGCCGTAGCCAAAGCTGCGAATCATGGCCCTGGCCGCATCGCTGCGCAAATAGGCCATGAAGGCTGCGGCTGCGGTGTTGTCCTTGCCCGCATTCAGCAAGATGGCATCTTGGCGCAGCGGGCTGTGCATGGTGGACGGCACCACCCAGGCCGAGCCTTGGGCGATCTTGCCCTCCACCATCACCTGCGACAAGGCCACAAAGCCCATGGCTGCGTTACCGCTGAACACAAACTGGTAGGTCTGGCCAATGCTTTCGCCCTGCACCAGCTTCGGCTGCAAGCTGGCCGTGACTCCAAGCTTGGCCATCACGTCCACCGCTGCGGCGCCATACGGGGCCAGCTTGGGGTCGGCCAGCGCCAAGTGCGCAAATTGGCCGCTGCGCAGCACCTCACCCTTGTCGTCCACCACACCGGCATTGCGGCTCCACAGCACCAGGCGGCCCGTGGCGTAGGTGAACTGCGAGGCCGCCACAGCGGCGCCCTCCTTGCCCAAGCGCGCGGGAGTTTCGTCATCGGCCGACAACAGAACCTGGAACGGGGCACCGTTTTTGATCTGTGCATAGAGTTTGCCGGTGGAGCCCACCACCACGGTGGCCTTGTGGCCGGTGGCTGCGGCAAAGGCGGTGGCAATCTTCTGCGCCGGGGCGCTGAAGTTGGCCGCGACGGCCACGGTCACTTCTTCGGCATGCAAACCACCGCCGCTCAGCACCAACAACAATGCACCGACACAAGGCCACACTTTTTGCAAACGGCTCATAGGAAATATCGCTATTCCAAAAAAGGATAGCGTAGCATAGCCCACATGACATCTCCCTCCCCTTTGACCGGCACGGGACTCGCGGGCGCGCTGGGCCACGAGGCCGCCGACAAGCGCTTGGACATCCTGCGCCGCATTGGTCAGGCGGGCTCCATCTCCGAAGCCGCACGTGGCGCTGGCGTGAGCTACAAGGCCGCCTGGCAGGCCATCGACACGTTGACCAACCTGGCCGGTGCCCCGCTGGTGGAACGCACCGTGGGCGGCAGCGGCGGTGGCGGCGCCCAGCTCACGGCCACAGGCCAGCAGCTGCTGGACGCAGCCGACACGCTGGCCACGCTGCGCCTGCAGGCGCTGGCCCAGGTGGCGCAACGTAGCGCTTCCGCCCGCGGCGCTGCACCGCGTCTGGCGGGTTTGGGACTGCGCACCAGCATGCGCAACCAGCTGCCCTGCCAGGTGGTGGCGCTGCAACGTGCCGGACGGGCCGTGCAGGTGCGCCTGCGGCTGAGCGATGGCAGCGCGCTGGTCTCGCGCATCACCCGCGAAAGTGCGGAGTTGCTGGGTTTGGCGGTGGGTACTGAGGTGATAGCCTTGGCCAAGGCCACCGCAGTGGCCGTGGTGTCCGCACCTGCGACGGAGGTAGCCGCGAGCAACCAACTGCAAGGTACGGTGGCGCGGCTGGCCCGCTCCACCTCAGGGGATGAAATCACCGTGACGCTAGCCTGCGGGCTGCAGATGGTGGGCTTTGCTGCACCGGGCCTGCACTTCAGGGTGGGGCAGGCCGCGGTAGCCGTGTTTGACGAAGCCGCCGTGGTCTTGGCGATCGGAGCCTGAATCAAAAAACGCTCCTGTTTTAGGAGCGTTTCGCGCAATATCCATCGGCCTTGGAGGCCGATTTAATACCCAAACTACTTAAGCAATGGCTTCGATGTTTTTGCGGGAAATTCGCTTGAACACGCGCGGCAAGACCAGTACGGCAGCGACCACGACCAGCAGCGTCAAGGACATGGGCCGCTGCAGGAACACCATGGCACTACCCTCGCCGATGGACATGGCGTTGCGCAACTGGGCCTCGGCCAAGGGGCCCAGAATCATGCCCACGATAACCGGAGCGGTCGGAAAGTTGAACCGGCGCATCACCAAGCCCAACACCCCAATGGCGTACAGCAGGAACAAGTCAAACGCGCTCTGGCGCATGCCGTAGGTTCCCACCGTGGCAAAAATCAGGATGCCGGCATACAGCTGGGCCTTGGGCACCTTCAGCAGCTTGACCCACAGACCGACCATGGGCAGATTCAGTACCAGCAGCATGATGTTGCCGATGTAGAGCGATGCAATCAGCGCCCACACCAAGGCGGAGGAGCTGCTAAACAGCTGCGGGCCGGGCTGGATGCCATAATTCTGGAACGCCCCCAACAACACTGCCGTGGTGTTGGATACCGGGATTCCCAACGTCAACAACGGAATCATGGCGGTAGTCACCGTCGCGTTATTGGCCGCCTCGGGGCCAGCCACACCCTCGATAGCGCCTTTGGTACCAAACTCTGCCTGGTGTTCTGGTTTGGCCAACTTTTTCTCGGTGGCGTAACTCAAGAAGGTCGGGATCTCGGTACCACCGGCCGGGATGCAACCAAACGGTGCTCCAATCGCGCTGCCGCGAATCCAGGCAGGAATGGAACGTTTCCAGTCCGAGCGCGTCATGGTGACACGGCTCATCTTGTTTTCAGTCTCCACGACCTTGCCTTCAAACAGCACGGCGTGCAGGGCTTCGGCCACCGCAAACAGGCCCACGGCCACCAGCACAATTTCCACGCCATCCAGCAGCTCGGGCATGTTGCCGGTGTAACGTGCTTGGCCGGTGATCTGGTCCATGCCAATCAGGCCAATGGCAAGCCCCAGGAACAAGGCCGTCAGACCACGCAAAGTGCTTTGACCCAACACGGCACTCACGGTGGTGAATGCCAACAGCATCAGACAGAAGTATTCAGGTGGGCCCAGTTTGACGGCATATTCCGCCACCAGGGGCGCGAACAGGGTGACCACAATGGTCGCAATGGTGCCCGCCACAAAGGACCCGATGGCCGCGGTAGCCAAGGCTGCTCCGGCGCGGCCGCCTTTGGCCATCTTGTTGCCCTCCATGGCCGTGACCATGCTGGAGGTTTCTCCGGGCGTGTTGAGCAAGATGGACGTGGTGGAGCCACCATACATCGCACCGTAATAAATACCGGCAAAAAAGATCATGGAGGCCGTAGCCTCCACCTGGGTGGTGATAGGCAGCAACATGGCCACCGCAGTGGCCGGGCCAATGCCGGGCAACACGCCTACCGCGGTACCCAACGCACAGCCCACAAAGGCCCACAACAAATTGACGGGCGTACCCGCCGTCATAAAACCCTGAAGGAGTTGGTTCCAGATATCCATCACAGCCACCCGCTTTGCGTCAAACCTGGCAAGCTAATGGCCAGAAACTTGGTAAACATCCAGTACACCGGCGCGGCAATGAGAACCCCCACTACCGCATCCAGCAGCCAGGAGCGCGCCCCCCCGGCAGGCTGACCCTGCGACATGCGCACGCCCCGCGAAGCGAGCACAAAACACACGGTGCAACTGAAGATAAAGCCGATGGTGGTGATCAAAGCAGCGTTGACCAGCAAGCCAGCCGACATCCAGACAAAGCCTAACCAGTAGGGGGGTGGTTCGTCTTCGTCGGCGTCCAGGTCCCGAAAACCGCCGGTGCGGGCTTCCCACATCAGGAAGCCACCACACAGCAGCAGAGCAACCGAGACGACCCAAGGCAGAAAGTCGGGGCCCACACCCGCGTACCCTGCCTCCGAAGGAATGATCCAAGCCCCGCTGGCCAGCCCAAGTGCAATTAAAAGCACCCCCAGAGCCAGCGCCGTTTGCTGGCGCACTTTGATCACCGCACGCATCACAACATGCCAGCCAAGTGCATCACACCGCGCAGGCTAGAGAACTCGTTGTCCACAAAGTCGTCAAACGCTTTGCCGGTCAGCACGGCGGGGGTCCAGCCGTTCTTTTCCAGAGCCTCAGCCCAAGCCTTGGACTTGGTGGCCTTGACGACCATCTCGGTCAGCGCAGCGCGTTGTTCTGCCGTGATGCCAGGGGCACCGTAAACGGCGCGCCAGTTGCCCAGCACCACGTCAAAGCCCTGCTCCTTCATGGTTGGGATGTTGGGAATGCCGGGCAGGCGTTTTTCAGATGTCACGCCAATCGCACGCATCTTGCCCGTGGTGATGTACTCGGCAAACTCACTGTAGCCGCTGCCACCCACGGTGACGTTGCCACCCAAAATAGCTGCGGTAGCTTCGCCGCCGCCACGGAAGGCCACATAGTTCACCTTCTTGGGGTCAACGTTCACCTTGGTGGCCAGCATGGAAGCACAGATGTGTTCTGTGGAACCGCGTGAACCGCCGCCCCACTTCACGCTGCCGGGGTCTTTTTGCATCTGGGCGACGACGTCTTTCATGGTCTTGAGGGGGGAGTCGGCTGGCACCACAAACACGTTGTATTCGCTGGTGATACGGGCAATGGGGGTCGCCTTGTCCAGGGACACAGCGGGCTTGCTGGTGATGATGCCGCCCACCATCACGGCGCCGGTGATCAACATCGCATTAGGGTCACCCTTGGCGGCGTTAACGAACTGCGCCAGACCAATCACGCCGGCAGCACCGCCCTTGTTTTCGTATTGCACGGTGTCGGCCGCCTTGGCATCAATCAGGGCTTTGCCCAAGGCGCGGCCTGTGCCGTCCCAACCGCCACCGGGATTGGCGGGGATCATCATCTTCAGGTTGGCAGCGGCACGGGCCGACAGGGGCAAGGTACCAGCAGCGGCCAATACGGCCATGGACTTCAGAAAGGTATCGCGACGCATGGGATGTCTCCTTGTGTTGAATGCAGGCCCTATGATGCGAGCCCAGCCTGTCAAACGGCTGTCCAAACGCCTAGGGAAAACCCCATGCACCTGCTGCTCATCGAAGACGACCCGGCCCTGCACACGACCTTGCAGCGCAGTCTGGTGCGCGCGCAAATGCGGGTGGATGTGTGCAGCGACGGCAGCCTAGCGCTGGACCGGTGGCGCAGTGCAGAGCCGGATGTGGTGGTGCTGGACCTGAGCCTGCCCGGGGTGGATGGACTGGACATTTTGAAAGCGGCCCGCGCCGAAGGACTTGGCACCCCGGTGCTAATCCTCACTGCACGCGGCACTGTGGGGGACAAGGTACTGGGCCTGAATGCCGGTGCCGATGACTACCTGCCCAAACCTTTTGACCTGGATGAACTCGAAGCCCGAGTTCGCGCGCTGTACCGCCGCCACGCTGGTAGCGCCGCCAGCATCAGCCCCGACCTGCAACTGGGTGCCCTGCGCTTGGACAAAAGCAGCGGCGCGCTCTACCACCGCCACCAGATCATGGAACTGAGCCCGCGCGAGTTGGCGCTGGTGGCTGCCCTGATGGCACGGCCAGGCCATGCGGTCAGCAAGGAACGCCTGTTTGAGGTGGTTTTCCCCGGCGAGGCGGACGTGCAGTTTGAAGCCATCGAAGTGGTGGTCTACCGACTGCGCAAAAAACTGGCTGCAACCGGCATCGCGCTGGTCACCCTGCGCGGCCTGGGGTACCTGCTCAAAGCCGAAGGCTGACGTGGCACCGAGCCCCCGCACGCCCCTGTCCTTGCGACGCAGCCTGCTGCTGGGCATTTTGTTGCCCATCGTGCTGTTTGTGGTGGTGGACACCATCAGCCTCTACCGCCAGGCGCTGGGTGCCGTCAACACCGCCTACGACCGCACGTTACTGGCCTCGGCCAAGGCGATTGGCGAACTGCTGGACATTGAAGGCGACGGCCCTCAGGCCCGGCTGCGCGCACAAGTGCCCTACTCTGCGTTGGAGGCATTCGAAGCCGACAACCGCAGCCGCATGAGCTACAGGATCTCGGATGCCAAAGGCCAGTGGATCGACGGGGCGGAAGACCTCCCTGCCTGGCGCGGCAGCCTGCCCAACCAAGGGCCTTATGCGGCCTTGGTGGACTTCTACGACGACAGCTTCCGGGGCGACCCGGTGCGGGTAGCCGTGCTGCTGCAGCCCGTGGCGACACGGCGCGAACGCACCATGGCCATGGTGCAAGTGGCCGAAACACTGGAACTGCGCCGCACGCTGGCGCGGCAGATCCTGATCGACACGCTGCAGCGGCAGGCCATTCTCATCACTGTCATCACTGCAGTGGTGTTGATCGTGGTGCAGCGGGTGACACGCCCGGTGCGCCGCATGAGCAGCGAATTGCAGCAGCGCCCTGAAGATGACCTGACACCGCTCAATGCCAGCCACCTTCCGCTGGAAATACGCCCGCTGACTGAGGCTACCAACCAGGTCATGCAACGTCTGCAACACCTGCTGGACCACCAAAAGCGCTTTGTGCGTGACGCCGCCCACCAGCTGCGCACGCCGCTGGCGGTGCTGAAGGTCCAGGTGCAGTCCGCGCTGCGCGGTGATGTGGCGCCTACCGAGGCGCTGCAGGAGATCCAGACCACCGTAGACCGCGCGACCCAGCTGGCCAACCAGATGCTGTCACTGGCCAAAGTCGAGCAAGTCAAGCAGCAGCAAGACTTCGCCACCATGGATTGGGCGGAACCGCTGCGCGCCGTGGCGCTGGACGTATCGGCCCTGATTGCGGACAAGGACCTCGACTTTGACATTCGCACCGAGGTCAGCCTGGTGCATGCCCACGAGTGGATGCTGCGCGAAATGGCGCGTAACCTGCTGCACAACGCGATCCGCCTGAGCCCGCGGGGTGGCCGCCTCAGCGTGCAATTGATGCCCATAGACGGCATGGCTGAGCTGCACATCGAAGACAGCGGTCCCGGCATCTCTGATGAGCTGCGCTTGCGCCTGTTCCAGCCTTTTGCCGCGGGCCACGCCCACTCGGGCTCCGGCCTGGGACTGACCATCACACGCGAAATGGTCAAGGCACTGGGTGGCAGCATCACCCTCACCAACCTCTACGAGCAGGGCTTGTGCGTGGGCCTAGACGCCTGTGTACGATTGCCACTCCAACCCCAGCCCGACTGACACCGCATGGACAGCACCCGCATTGACAAATGGCTTTGGGCCGCGCGCTTCTTCAAAACCCGTTCGCTGGCCACCGACGAAGTGAACAAGGGTCATGTGCAGATGGCACAGCACGACATCAAGCCTTCCAAGGAGATACGGGTGGGTGATGTGTTGACCATCTGGCAGGCCAAAGTGCCACGTACCCTGATCGTGCGAGGGGTGAGCGACCAACGCGGTCCGGCCCCGGTTGCACAGCAGCTGTACGAAGAAACGCCCGAGAGCGTTGCCAAACGCGCCGAAATGGCCGAGCGCAACCGCCTGGCAGCTGAACCAGCCCACGCCATCGAACATGGCCGCCCCACCAAGCGGGACCGCCGTGCGATCGACAAGAGCTGGGGCAACCGCTGGAGCGCATCTCTAGATTGACCCTGCGCGGGGCCTTTGCACTGGGTTTACGGCGATAATCGGGGCCACGCCTGCCATCGGCACGGCCTTGTTGGACCGCTCTTTTGAAAGTACCTCGCGCATGACCGCCTTCTCCCCCGTCCCTATCTCCCCGGTTGAAGACATCGTCGCCGACATGCGCGCTGGTCGCATGGTCATTCTGGTGGACGAGGAAGACCGCGAAAACGAGGGCGATCTGGTCTTGGCGGCCGACCACGTGACGCCCGAGGCCATCAACTTCATGGCCAAATTTGGCCGTGGCCTGATCTGCCTGACATTGACCCGCGGACGCTGCGAACACCTGCGCTTGCCACCCATGGCGACCCGCAACGGCACTGTCTACAGCACCGCATTCACCGTTTCCATCGAGGCCGCCGAGGGCGTAACCACTGGCATTTCGGCCGCGGACCGCGCGCGCACCGTGCAAGCTGCAGTAGCGAAAAGCGCGGTGGCCGCCGACCTGGTGCAGCCTGGCCACATCTTTCCCTTGCAAGCTGTGGACGGCGGCGTGCTGATGCGCGCAGGCCATACCGAAGCCGGTTGCGACCTTTCTGCGATGGCCGGCTGCACGCCCGCTGCCGTGATCTGCGAAATCATGAAGGACGACGGCACCATGGCCCGCTTGCCGGACCTGCAACTGTTTGCCGCCGAGCACGGCCTCAAGATTGGAACCATTGCCGACCTGATCGAACACCGCAGTCGCACCGAGTCGTTGATCGCCAAAGTAGGCTCACGCCCCCTGCAAACGGCCTATGGCCAGTTCACCGCCCACACATTCCGTGACACCACGGGCCACGGCGTGCACTTGGCCTTGGTCAAAGGCGAATGGGAAGCTGACACCGTGGTGCCCGTGCGTGTGCATGAGCCACTGTCGGTGCTGGATGCCCTGGAGATCAATCGCTCCATGCACTCCTGGAGTTTGGACACCGCGCTGGCATACCTGAAGCAACAAGGCCATGGTGTGGTGGTACTGCTGAATTGCGGCGAAAGTGGCGAACAGCTGCTGGCCCAGTTCGACGGCACCGCCCGCGCAGCCCAGGCACCGGAACGTGGGCGCATGGACTTGCGGACCTATGGCATTGGCGCTCAAATTCTGTTGCAGTGTGGCGTACACAAGATGCAGCTGATGGGCAGCCCGCGCCGCATGCCCAGCATGACGGGCTACGGCCTCGAGATCACTGGCTACATCGCCAAATAAATAATTCTGGGGACAGCCCTTCAGGTTGCCCCCGACACACCTCAAGGACTAAGACTATGTTTGGCGCAGACAAAGGCACCACCACTGAAGACCGTTTGAACGGCAAAAAACTCTCCATCGGCATCGTGCAGGCGCGCTTCAACGCCAGCGTGACCGACGCCTTGGCAGCCGCCTGCAAGTCCGAGCTGCTCGCCCTGGGCGTGGCCGACAAAGACATTGACCACGTGACCGTGCCCGGCGCGCTGGAGGTACCCGTAGCCTTGCAGGCCATGGCTGAAAAAGGCAAATACGACGCACTGATCGCCTTGGGCTGCATCATCCGTGGCGAAACCTACCACTTTGAACTGGTAGCCAACGAGTCCGGCTCCGCCGTCACACGCTTGGCACTGGACTACCAATTGCCCATCGCGAACGCGATTTTGACCACCGAAGACATGCCCCAAGCGATTGCCCGCCAGGACGAAAAAGGCCGCGACGCGGCCCGCGTCGCGGTGGAGATGGCCAACCTTCTGGAAAGTATTTGATGAGCGATACCCCCTCCCCCGCTGCCAAGCGCCCGCCACGCCAGTCCCGCACCGGGCTCACAGCCACGGGCGCGCGCAAGGCCGCTGGTAAGTCCAACCGTACGCGGGCCCGCGAATTTGCCCTGCAAGGCCTCTACCAAAGCCTGGTGGGGCGCAACGCAGTGGACGACATCGACCCATTCACGCGTGACCTGGCCGGGTTCAACAAGGCCGATGCTGCCCACTTTGACGTGCTGCTGCACGGCTGTGTGGCGCAAGGCGAAGCCATGGACGCACTGATCGCCCCGCTGCTGGACCGCCCTTGGGGCGAGATTTCGCCCGTGGAACATGCGGTGATGTGGATTGGGGTGTACGAATTCCAGCACTGCCTGGACGTTCCATGGCGCGTGGTGCTGAACGAGTGTGTGGAGCTGGCCAAGGAGTTTGGTGGCACCGATGGCCACAAGTACGTCAACGGTGTACTCAACGGCCTGGCGCCCAGCCTGCGTGCCGCCGAGGTGGAAGCTGACAAGGCCAAGAAACCCCGCAAAGCCTGACGCCCGCAAGCCCATGCAGATTTCTTCCCGCGCACAGAACATCGAACCGTTTTATGTGATGGAGGTGGCCAAGGCCGCTTCCGCCTTGGGTGCCGAGGTGGCACACACTGACGCGCCCATGGTGTTCCTGAACATCGGCGAGCCCGACTTCACCGCACCGCCGCTGGTGCAAGAGGCTGCCGAACGTGCCGTGCGCAACGGCCACTCCCAGTACACACCGGCCTTGGGCCTGCCGCAGCTGCGCGAGCGCATAAGCGCCTGGTATGCCAGCCGTTTTGGTGTGCAGGTGCCAGCCAGCCGTATTGTGGTGACCGCCGGTGCTTCGGCTGCGCTGCATCTGGCCTGTATGGCATTGATAGAGTCGGGCGACCAAATTTTGATGCCCGACCCCAGCTACCCCTGCAACCGCCACTTTGTGAGTGCGGCTGAGGGCAAGGCAGTGCTTATCCCCACCACGGCCGAGGAGCGTTTTCAGCTCAGTGCCGCCAAGGTCGAAGCGGCTTGGGGCCCGCGCACGCGCGGCGTCTTGCTGGCGTCTCCCAGCAACCCCACGGGCACCTCCATCCACCCCGACGAATTGCGCCGCATCCACCAGGTGGTGCAGTCGCACGGCGGCATCACCTTGGTAGACGAGATCTATCTGGCGCTGAGCCATGACGACCAGTTTGGCCAAACCGCGCTGGCGCTGGACAACGCCATCATCAGCATCAACAGCTTCAGCAAGTACTTCAACATGACTGGCTGGCGTCTGGGCTGGATGGTGGTGCCCGAGGTGCTGGTGCCCGTGGTCGAGCGCCTGGCACAAAACCTGTTCATCTGCCCCAGCACCATCGCACAACACGCGGCAATGGCGTGCTTTGAAGATGCCAGCATTGCGCTGTACGAACAGCGCCGCGCCGAATTCAAGGCCCGGCGCGACTACTTCATCCCTGCGCTCAACGCCCTGGGGCTCACCGTACCGGTGATGCCCGATGGCGCGTTTTACGCTTGGGCCGATTGTTCGGAACTTTGCAAAAAGCTGGGCATCAAGGACAGCTGGAATTTTGCCTTTGAGGTGATGAACCGCGCCCACGTGGCCATCACCCCGGGGCGCGACTTTGGTACCGCGCAAACGGCCCAGTTTGTGCGTTTTTCGACTGCCAGCTCCATGAAACAATTGGAAACAGCGATTGCCCGCTTGCGTGCGATGCTCTGACCCTGACCACCTGAACCATCCTGATGAACCAAGACCTCTCCATCCTCCATTTGGTCCTCAACGCCAGCATCGTGGTGCAGGCCGTCATGTTGTTGCTGATGTTGGTGTCCATTGCCAGCTGGGCCGCCATTTTTCGCAAATTGTTTTCACTGAACCGCGTGAAATCTCAGAACGAAGCATTTGAGCGCGAGTTCTGGTCAGGCTCCAGCCTGAACGACCTGTTCAGCGCAGCCAGCCGCAATGCACAGCAGTGTGGCCCCATGGAACGCATTTTTGCCAGCGGCATGCGCGAGTTTCAAAAGCTGCGCGAGCGCCGCGTCGCCGATGTGGGCACACTGATGGATGGCGCCCGCCGCGCCATGCGCGCGAGCTTCCAGCGCGAGATGGACTCGGTGGAAAGCAATCTCTCCTTCTTGGCATCGGTCGGTTCGGTCTCGCCCTATGTGGGCCTGTTTGGCACCGTGTGGGGCATCATGCACGCCTTCACCGGCCTGGCCTCGCTGCAGCAGGTCACGCTGTCTACCGTGGCGCCTGGCATTGCCGAGGCGCTGGTCGCCACGGCCATCGGCCTGTTTGCCGCCATTCCGGCGGTCGTGGCCTACAACCGCTTTGCGCGCGACCTGGACCGCATTGCTATCCAGCAAGAAACCTTTATCGAAGAGTTTTCCAACATCCTGCAACGCAACGTGAGCGCGCAGACCACTGCCCCCGCTGGCCGCTGAGTCACAGCAAGGAACCACCCCATGCCCGCAGTAGCCGGACGCGGCCGAGGCCGCCGCACCATCAACGAGATCAACATGGTGCCCTTCATCGACGTGATGCTGGTGCTGCTGATCATCTTCATGGTCACCGCACCATTGATTACCCCCAGCATGATTGACCTGCCCAGTGTGGGCAAGGCTGCGCGTCAGCCCGACCAGATCATCCAGATCGTCATTGGCAAGGATGACAAGCTGGAGATGAAAGTCAAAGAGCAAACCACCTCCATCGTCCTCAAAGACGTGGCCGCCGCCGTCAAACGTGCGCAGGCCAATGCACCAGCCCCCAAAGACGGCGCAGCCGCCAACTCAGCCGTGGTCATCAGCGCCGACAAGGCCGTGAAGTACGAAAGTGTGGTCCAGGTGATGGACACGCTGCAACGCGCGGGCATCCAGCGCGTGGGCCTGTCGGTGCAACTGGCCAACTGAGCGACCGTGACATGAGCGCCACACGCCACCACCTCGAGTTTGCCCCGCCCGCGACGCCAGGTTTGGTGCGTGCCGTGCTGCTGGCGCTGGTGGCCCACTTGGCGCTGGTGGCGGTGTTGGCGATTGGCGTGGCGTGGAAGCGCGAGACCCCACCGGTGGCCGTAGAGGCAGAACTCTGGGCGACCGTGCCACAAGAGGCGGCGCCGCTGCCGCCCGAGCCAGAACCCGAAGCACCACCGCCAGAGCCAGAGCCTCCCTTGCCCGCGCGCCCTGCACCGCCACCAGCCCCGCCGGTGATAGACGCGCCCAAGGCCGCTGACATCGCATTGGCCAAAGAAAAAGAAAAAGCCAAACTGCAGAAAGAGAAGGAACTGCAACAGGCCAAGCTGGAGCAGGAGCGCAAAGCGCAGCAAGACAAGCTGCAACGCGAAAAGCAAGCGGCCGACAAGCTGGCCGCAGAGAAGTTGCGCAAGGAACAAGAAGCCAAAGCCGCGCGCGAAAAAGCAGAGAAGCTGGCCAAGGCGGAGAAAACCGACAAGGCCAAGGCCGAGGCGCTGGCCAAACAAAAGGCCGCCAAAGCCGCCGAACTGGCAGCGCAGAAAAACCGCGAAGACCAACTCAAACGCATGGCTGCGCTCGCAGGCGGAGAAACCACGGGATCGGGCGGCACGGGTACAGCCGCGAAAAGTGCAGGGCCAGGCGCCAGCTACTTCGGACGGGTGGCGGCACGCATCAAGCCCAATGTGACTTACACCGACATCATTTCGGGTAACCCCGTCACTGAAATTGAGGTTTCGCTCAGCCCCAACGGCGACATCCTGAGCCGCCGCATCAGCAAGCGCAGCGGCAATACGTCCTGGGACAACGCAGCCCTCAACGCCATCGACAAGACTGAAAAGCTGCCCTTGGACAATGGCAAAGTCTGGTCACCAATGGTGATTGTGCTGTCACCGCAAACGCTGCTAGGCCCGTGAAGTCCGCCCAACCGCTACCATTTTCATAGCTGCTCGCGCAATATCCACGGGCTCCAGAGCCGTATTTGATCTATAAATCGTAAACAATGGCGGCTTTGCCTTGGTAGGCTTGGCCGCGCCAGCTGGCCAATGCCGCATCGCTGGGGAAAAACTTGGCACGCTCGTCCAAGTGCAGGTCCACGGCAGCGCCATCCAACTCGCCTTCCGCAGTCAGGCATTGCACCTGCAGGCGCACACCGAGGCCCCGCACCAGCTCCCCTTGCTCCGACATCTCACGCTCTGCCGGGAACTCGCGCAGCAAAGCCTGCAAATCGGGCGCACGCTGACGGGCGTCGAGTTGCACGGCCACACGCAGAAATTTGCCAAAACGACAACGCGCTTGCTCCAGGCTCCAGACCTGCTGCAGCACAAAACGCGCAGCAAAGCCGTTGCGCCCGGGCTGCAAACGGCCACTCACAATCACCAGGGTGTCATCCTGCAAGAGACTGCGGTAGGTGGTCAGCAGGGCCTCATCTGCGGTGGCTTCGATGGCTGCCGACTTGTCATCGAGCGTGAAGATGCCCACCTTGCCACGGTTGCCGTTGATGACCTTGAAGCCGCTGATGATGCCCGCCAACACCTGGGGTTCGCGGGTTTCCAACACCTCCTCAATCGGCCGTTTGGCAAAGCGGCGCACTTCCAGCGCCATTTCATCAAACAGGTGGCCTGAGAGGTAAAAGCCCACGGCGGACTTTTCCTGCGTCAGTTGCTCACGCACGCCCCAAGGCAACACCTCCACCAAATCCGGCTCTTGGGTACTCGATCCATGGTCGTCCTCTCCACCCATGTCAAACAGGCCGTGCTGGTTGGCATTGGCGGCACTCGCCGCAGCAAAGTCAAAGGCGCGGTCCATGCTTTCCACCAGGGCCGCACGGTTGAGGTGGATGCTGTCAAAAGCCCCCGCCTTGATGAGCGCCTCCACGCAGCGTTTGTTCAGGCGCGTGCGGTCCACCCGGCGCGCAAAGTCAAACAGGCTCTTGAAGGGTCCCGCCTCTTCAGTGGGGCCACGGCCTTCGCGCGCCGCCACGATCGCCTCGATGGCTTGCTGGCCGGTGCCCTTGATGGCCCCCAGACCGTAGCGGATTTCCTTATTGGAGATGGGCTCAAAGCGGTACACACCGCGGTTGATGTTGGGCGGCTCAAAACTCAGCCCCATCTTTTCGGCATCCTCGAACAGCACCTTCAACTTGTCGGTGTCGTCCATTTCGACCGTCATGTTGGCGCAGAAGAACTCGGCCGTGTAGTGCACCTTGATCCAGGCCGTGTGGTACGCCAACAGCGAGTAGGCAGCGGCGTGCGACTTGTTGAAGCCGTAGCCTGCAAACTTCTCCATCAAGTCAAAGACTTCGTCGGCCTTTTCTTCGCTGATGTTGTTTTTGGCGGCACCGGCGCGGAAGATGGCGCGGTGCTCGGCCATCTCTTCGGCCTTCTTTTTACCCATGGCGCGGCGCAGCATGTCGGCGCCGCCCAGCGAGTAACCACCCAGAATCTGGGCGGTCTGCATCACCTGCTCCTGGTAAACCATGATGCCGTAGGTCTCGGACAACATTTCGGCCACCAGCGGATGCGGGTACTCAATCACCTCTTTGCCGTGTTTGCGCGCCACAAAGCTGGGAATCAGGTCCATCGGGCCCGGGCGGTACAGCGCGTTCAGCGCAATCAGGTCTTCCAGCCGGCTGGGTTTGGCATCTACCAGCATGCGCTGCATGCCCACGCTTTCAAACTGGAACACGGCCTCGGTCTTGCCCTCGGAGAACAGGCGGTAGACCTTGGCGTCGTTGAGCGGCAGGTTTTCGTAGGCAAAGTTTTCCTGGCCCGGGTGGCGCTTCATGATGAACTCGCGCGCGATCTCCAGGATGGTGAGTGTGGCCAGCCCCAAGAAGTCGAACTTCACCAGGCCAATCGCCTCCACGTCGTCCTTGTCGTACTGGCTCACCGCGCTTTCGCTGCCGGGCTGTTGGTAGAGCGGGCAAAAATCGGTCAGTTTGCCAGGAGCGATAAGGACACCGCCGGCGTGCATGCCGATGTTGCGGGTCATGCCCTCCAACTTTCGGGCCAGCTCCAGCAGCGTCTTGACGTCTTCCTCCTTGGCCTCGCGCTCGGCCAGGATGGGCTCTGCCTCGCTGGCGTAGACGTACTTGTCGTTCTTTTTGCCATCGGTCGGCGGCAGTTGCAGCGTGACGTTGGTGCCCGGCTTGTTGGGAATGAGCTTGCTGATGCCGTCGCAGAAGGTGTAGCTCATGTCCAGCACCCGCCCCACGTCGCGCACCACGCCGCGTGCAGCCATGGTGCCAAAGGTGGCAATCTGGCTCACGGCGTCCTTGCCGTACTTGTCCTTCACATAGTCGATCACCAGGTTACGGTTGGTCTGGCAAAAGTCGATGTCAAAGTCGGGCATGGACACCCGCTCGGGGTTCAAAAACCGCTCGAACAGCAGGTTGTACTGCAGCGGATCCAGGTCGGTGATCTTGAGCGCATACGCCACCAAACTGCCAGCGCCCGAACCGCGGCCGGGCCCCACCGGGCAGCCGTTGTTCTTGGCCCAGTTGATGAAGTCCCCCACGATCAAAAAGTAGCCCGGAAAGCCCATCTTCAAAATGGTGGCCAACTCAAACTCCAGGCGCTCCACATAACGCGGCATCTGCGCCTCGCGCTCGTCCGTCTTGGGATAGAGATGGCGCATGCGCTCCTTCAGCCCTTCGAACGACGCGTAGCGGAAATACTCTTCCGGCGACATGCGCTGGCCATTGACCTCGGGCGTGGGAAACACCGGCAGCTGCGGCTTGCCCAGCACCAGCGTCAGGCTGCAGCGCTTGGCAATCTCCAGCGTGTTGGCAATGGCCGAGGGAATGTCAGCAAACAGCTCCTCCATTTGCGCCGCGCTCTTGAAATACTGCTCGCGCGTGAAGCGGCGCACCCGCTTGGGGTTGCTCAGAATCTCGCCATCGGCAATACACACCCGTGCCTCGTGCGCCTCAAAGTCGTCGGGCTCGGTGAACTGGATGGGGTGTGTAGCCACCACCGGCAGCATCATGCGGGCGGCAAGTTGCACCGTGGCCACCACATGGGCCTCGTCATCGGCACGGCCGGCGCGCTGTACCTCCAGGTAAAAGCGGTGCGGGAACACGCTGGCCAGTTGCATGGCAGCCTCGTAAGCACGTGCCGTGTCGCCCTGCACCAGCGCCTGCCCCACCGGGCCGGCCTGCGCACCGGCCAGGCAAATCAAGCCTTCGTTCAGTTCCTTCAGCCAGGCCATCTTGATCACGGCCTGGTTCTTCACCACGTTTTGGGTGAAGGCGCGCGCAATCAGCTCCGAGATATTCAGATACCCCTGCTTGTTTTGTACCAGCACGATGACTCGCGTCACGGCCGCAGGGTCAGCGCCCAGACCCTCGATGATGAGTTCCGCCCCAATCAGCGGTTTGACCCCTTTGCCCCGGCCCTCTTTGTAGAACTTGATGGCGCCGAACAGGTTGTTCAGGTCGGTGATGGCCATGGCCGGCTGGCCGTCCTTGGCAGCGGCCTTGACCACCTCGTCGATACGGTTGGTGGAATCCACCACAGAAAATTCGGTGTGCAGGCGCAGGTGTACAAACATGGCTTGATTGTAGGTTTGCTGCCGCAGCCACACCGGTACCGGGACATGGCCGTGCGGCACAATCAAGGCAGAGGAGTCAAAAAAAGCGGCAACACCCGCATCGATCCGATTTGGAGCAAGAAACATGGCCCCAACCGCCTTCCGTCCGCACGGTACTGCCCAAGTAGAGCTGTCCGGTGCCATCCTGACGGTGCACATGCGCGGCGACTGGAATGCAGAAATGCGCAACCAGACCTCTCAGCAAATACGTGCTTACGCCCCCGCACTCAATGCAGCCGGCCCCTGGGCCATCTGCAACATCCTGCATGACACCCTAGTCTACAGCGAAGCGCTGTACACCAGCGCCCGGCAGGACTATGCCTCCCGGCCCGCCGAATCACGCCTGCAGGCAGTGGCTTTTGTCATTGGCCCGCACGTGGAAGGCGCCAGTCTGCTCGGGCCACGGTACCAGACCTTGCTGGACGGTGTGATTGACGCCCGGGTGTTCCAGGACCCGCAGAGTGCGCAATGCTGGCTGCAAGAACAACTCGATCGCCCCTGACAATCTTAAAATCAGGGGGTGAACACCATCCTGAACATCTCCGCCTACAAGTTCGTTACCCTGAACGACGCTCCTGCCCTACGTGAGCTGCTGCTGCAGCGTGCGGTGGCGCTGAAACTCAAAGGCACCATCCTGCTGGCCGAGGAAGGCATCAACCTGTTCTTGGCCGGGCCGGCCGACGATGTACGCGGCTTTGTGGCGCAGCTGCACACCGACGCCCGTTTTGCAGACATTGCGCCCAAGGAGAGCTGGTCGGACACGCAGCCTTTCAAGAAGATGCTGGTCAAGGTGAAGGGCGAGATCATCCGCATGAACCACCCCACCATCAAACCGGCCGACGGCCGGGCGCCGGCAGTGGCACCGGCCACCGTCAAGCGCTGGCTGGACCAGGGCTTTGATGACAACGGCCGCCCGGTGGTGACGCTGGACACCCGCAATGACTTTGAAGTGGACGAAGGTACGTTCGATGGCGCCATCGACTGGCGCATCACCAAGTTCACCGAGTTTCCCGATGCGCTGCGCAGCCACCTGGACGACCTGAAAGACAAAACCGTGGTCAGCTTTTGCACCGGCGGCATCCGCTGCGAGAAGGCCGCCATCCTGATGCGTGAGGAAGGGCTGGAGCACGTCTACCAGCTCGAAGGCGGCATCCTCAAATACTTTGAAGAAACCGACGGCAGCCACTACCACGGTGGCTGCTTTGTGTTCGACGAGCGCCGCGCCTTGGGGGTCGACCTGCAGACCGTGGGCCTGCAGGCCGAACCCGCGGCCTCCTGAGCGGCCTAGCGCTGGGTCACCAGCGGCTTGTCCACCAGCCCGGCGCGCGGCATCCAGTCAAACACCGAGTCCACCGTCACGGTCTCGATCTTGTCAGCATACCGCTTCACATCAGGGTGGTCGTCAAAGGCCACATTGGCCTTGGTCATGCGCGCGCCCAGGCGGGTAAGCGCCGTGATGGTCAGCGTGCTGGGCTGGTAGTCCTGCGCCTTGAGCCAGGCTTGGGCCTGCTGCCGATCCGCCACGGGTGCCTTGCTCTCGGCGGTCATGGCCAGGGCCATGGTCTCTATGGCCCACTGGTTGGACTGCTGGTACTTCTGTGCCCATGGGTAGCTCACCATGTTGTAGGGCTTGTGGTGCAGCTGCAGCGCCTGCTTCTCGTCCAGCAGCAAGGCCAGCAAGCGCTTTTGCACTGCTTCCGTGGGTACCACCCAAGCGGCCTTGTACTGCCACAAGTCATCCATAAAAAACTCGCCCAGGCCCTGGCGGTAGATCGCTGACTCCGAAGTCCCGCACTGGTTGAGCTTGTGCAACACACGCCACACCTGGCCACCCTGCCCGTCGGGCTGCTGGTACACAAAGCCCAGGTGCGAATAACGGATGCCGTACTTGCTGAGGTCTTGCCCCGCACGCGCCATCACCACCACCTTGGCGCCGCTGGCATCAAGCGTCTTCAGGGTGCTCATCGCCAGACCCAGCGATCGCTCCAGCGTCTCGGCCTTCAGCGCCTGGGGCTCGTTGCAGGGGCGCCCGGCATGGGCCGGGGCCAGCAGGGCCAGCGACAGCAGGGCAATTGCTGCGCCGCCAACACAGGGGCGCGTCATCGGCTCACTCGCTCGTTGTGCAGCAATGCCTTGCCAATTTCATTGGGAATAAAAGCAATCACGGTGCCCGCCACCGACAGCACCACACCGGCGCCAATCACACTCACGGTGACCACGGTACCCACGGCGGTGGACACTCCGCTGGCCACCTTGCCCGACGCCTCCACGCTCACACGCGCGCCGTCCGACACCCGCTCCAGCAGGTACACCGTGCCCTTGGCCGAGGCCTCTACCCCTTTGACCACCAACACCGCGCCCGCGGTAGACAAAGCCACTGGCACCGCCACCACCGCACCCGCACTGGCCCCCACCACCGAGGCCACGGGCATGGTGGACAAGGCGCTAAACGCCGAAGCGTCAGTCTGCGCTTGGGAATGAAAAGGAACTACAGCCCCCATGGATATTGCGCAAGCAGCTAGCAAATGGATAGCACGACGGTGTTGCATACAAGCAGGAACCTCGGGTTGCTGGCAAAAGTGCCAACGCCATCTTAGCAAGGCGCATAAAAAAACCGGGCAGGTGCCACAGCACCTCGCCCGGTTTTTTGGGAGGCTAAACCGCTCAGGCGCGCTTGCTTGCCAGGGCAGCAATACGCTCGCCGTATTTGCGTGCGGTTTCCAGGTCACCGGCGTTCATTTCGTCAGCGCTGGCATCGCCCGGGGTTTGGGCAATGGGGCCAGCGTTGGACGCCATGTAGTTCACATCGGTACGCTGCGAACCCTTGTGGTTGTTGTAGGCCATGCCAGTACCTGCCCACAGGCCGCCGTGTTGCATGGCCAGGGTCATGAAGTAGTGCAGCGTGGAATGTTTGTCACCGTCCACGTTGGCGCTATTGGTGAAGCCACCAAAAATTTTGTCTTTCCAGGCCTGCACATACCAAGGCTTGCTGGATGCATCGGCAAACTTCTTGAACTGCCAGCTCACGCTGCCCATGTAGGTGGGCGAGCCGAAGATGATCGCGTCCGCCGCGACCAAAGTGTCCCAGGCGGCTTCGGGCACATTGCCTTCGGCGTCGATCGTGATCAGGTCGGCACCCGCGCCCTGCGCCACCGACTGCGCCATGCGCTGGGTGTGACCGTAACCGGAATGGAATACCACTGCTACTTTTGCCATGTCAAAACTCCTTGAAAAAGGTGAAGGTTAAGGCGAACAAGAAAGACCCGCAGCCCGCGGGTCCAAGGGGAGATCAGTTGGCGCGCTTGGCGTCCAGGCTCAGGGCTCCGGGGCCAAAAGCGGTCAGCATCAGCAAGCCACCGGCGATGGCGATGTTCTTCATGAACATGATCTGCTGCATCTGCGCAGCCTCGGGTGCCGCGGCCCAGAAGGCGTGGAAAAACACACCGGCCACCACCGTGAACACTGCCAGCACCAGCGCGGCAATTCGGGTCTGGAAGCCCAGCAGCAGCGCAATGCCACCGCCCGCCTCGGCCACGATGGCCAGCACGGCGCCCACGATGGGCAGGGGCAGGCCGACCGAGCCGATGTAACCCACGGTACCAGCAAAACCGGCAATCTTGCTGATGCCTGCAGGCACAAACAAGGCCGCCAGCAGAACACGGGCCACCAGGGCCAGGGGGTTTTGGAATTTGTCAAACATGAGGATCTCCTTCATTGGGTAAAAAAACTCAGTAGTGTCCGGTTA
This sequence comes from Rhodoferax sp., assembly GCF_034519335.1. Lineage (GTDB taxonomy): Bacteria > Pseudomonadota > Gammaproteobacteria > Burkholderiales > Burkholderiaceae_C > Allorhodoferax. The sequence goes on along the minus strand of NZ_JAXHOL010000001.1, from coordinate 9,501 downwards.
AAAAGTAAACAAATTCAACTGGTTAGAGCTGATCGGTGTTTCTGGCAATGGGGTGTCGGGCTGCAAGGCGCATGAAATCTGGGTTTTCTCAAAAACCGACACTGACAATATCTGTAGAAATGTGTAGAGCGAGGCATCCAAGTGAAGCTCCTTCTTGACGATGGCAATCAGCACGTAAGTGGACACGGCGCACCAAATTTGTGTCTTGACCGCGTTCTCGCTCGTGCCCAAAAAGCGCTTGATGCGCAAGTGCTGTTTTATCCACTTGAAGAACAGTTCCACCTGCCAACGGTTCTTGTACAGGGCGGCAATCGTCAGCGCCGGCAGACTGGTGTTGTTGGTCAGAAACACCAAGGTCCTGCCGGACTCGGGATCCTTGAATCGGATGCGGCGCAAGTGCTCGGGATAGTCTTGAGCGGTGTAGAACCCGTTCAGAGCAATGGTCTGATCGCAGATCACTCCGGTATCCCGATGGGTGGGTGCCGAATACACCCGACGCGCATCCATACCCCGCTTGGCGCGGGTGACAAAGAAAGCTCCGGCCTGATGCATCTTGTACAGCCGAGCGAAATCCAGGTAGCCCCGATCCATCACGTAAAAGGCACCGGCTTCGATGGGCAGGATGTCCAGCACGTTGACCTCGTGCATCTTGCCGTCGCTGATGTGAATGAAAGCGGGAATAGAGCCACGCAGGTCCAGCAGCGTATGCATCTTCACAGCCGCTTTGGTGGTACGAAATGGGGCCCAGTCGAACAAACTCAGACACAGGTCGATCGTGGTCGCATCCAGCGCGTAGACCGTGGCATCCAGGTCGATGTTCAGGGCGTCTCTGGCATAGAGACTTCTGGCACGTTGGATCAGACGCATCGCCAGCGCGTGGTAGATGCGCCAATCCCGCAGGTTCAGCGCATCGGACAGCGTGGAGCGTGCGGGAACGCCCTTCATGCCCATGTGAAACAGCTTGGTTTGGTTGGCAGCAAGACAGACCTCGATGTCGCGCAGGGATTCGCGCCAGGTCAGTTGCGCAAAGGCCATCACCCGAAACAAGTCGGCGCAACTGAGAGTTCGCACTCCGGCATCGCCCGCGTGGCGATCGATGATGCGACCAAACGTCTTCCATGGCACGTACTCCATGATTTGCGCAAACAGCGTCTTGCCCACGTTCATGCGTCACCCCAGGCTGTTCAAACCCGAGAGCATCGCAAATGTGCCAATTGAAATTCAAATCGTGGACAGCCATGAACCTCTTGAAACCCGCGTTGCTATTGGCTTGCAAGCCGATGGCCATCATTTAAACCGGACACTACTGAAAAAAACTAAACGATCAGGCTTGCAGGTCAAACACCAGCACTTCGGCATCGCTGCCTTGGGCCAGGGAAATACGGCTTTCGCCCTCCAGCAGCGCAGCATCTCCGGTCGAGAGCTTGGCGCCATTCACTTCCACACCGCCGCGCAGCACCTGCACATAGGCTTTGCGTGCAGGGTCCAGGGCCAGCTCGGCGCTCTGTGCACCGTCAAACAGGCCACTGTAGAGCTTGGCATCGGCGTGGATCAGCACGCTGCCGTCCGCACCGTCAGGCGATGCCACCAAGCGCAGCTTGCCCTGCTTCTCTTCAGAGGCAAAACTCTTTTGCTCGTAGCTGGGCGGGATGCCGCGCACATTGGGCTCAATCCAGATCTGGAAGAAATGCGTGGTCTCTCCCTGGGCGTGGTTGAACTCGCTGTGCTGCACGCCAGTGCCTGCGCTCATGCGCTGCACATCACCGGGCGGAATACCTTTGACGTTGCCCATGCTGTCCTTGTGTGCCAAGTTGCCCGACATCACGTAGCTGATGATTTCCATGTCGCGGTGGCCATGGGTGCCAAAGCCGGTGCCGGGGGCAATGCGGTCTTCGTTGATGACGCGCAGGTTGCCCCAGCCCATGTGGGCAGGGTCGTAGTAACCGGCGAACGAGAAGCTGTGGAACGACTTGAGCCAGCCATGGTCGGCGTGGCCGCGGTCTTGGGATTTGCGTAAGGTCAACATAGCGAAGTCCTTTCTTGTGTGTCTTGCTGATGGGTTGAACTTTAGGCCTCGGGCAGGGGTTTTCCATCCACGCTGTTTGATGGCATCATTCAAACCAATTCAACTTAAATACCCGCTTCATGCAAAATGCCCGTGACTTCTTGACTCCTGACGCGCTCTCCATGCTGCAAACCATTGCCGTGGCCGGCAGCTTTGCCGCTGCAGCGCGCGAGATGGGCATGGTGCCCAGCGCGTTGACCTACCGGGTGCGGCAGATCGAGGATGCGCTGGACGTGCTGCTGTACGACCGCAGCTCCCGCCAAGCCAAACTCACCGAGGCGGGGGCCGAGCTGCTGCGCGAGGGCGCACGCCTGCTGGAGGAGATTGACGCCGTGGCCAACCGCGTCAAACGTGTGGCCACGGGCTGGGAGCCGCAGCTCACCATCGCCATCGACACCGTCATTTCCAAGCCCACCATCATGGAGCTGTGCGACAGCTTTTTCAGCCAGTCCCCACCCACCCGCATCCGCCTGCGCGAAGAAACACTCTCAGGTACGCTGGAGGCCCTGACCCGCGGCCAGGCCGACCTGGCCATTGGTGTCGGCCCGGACTCGGCACGCACTGCCGGTGTGCACAGCAAGCCCTTGGGCCACATCACCTTTGTCTATGCCGTGGCGCCGCACCACCCGCTGGCCAACGCCCCCGAACCGCTCTCGGACGAAGTCATCCAAAAACACCGCGCCGTGGCCGTGGCTGACTCCATCAGCCGCGGGGCCGGCCAGACCTTTGGCCTGCTCAGCGGGCAAGACGTCTTCACCGTGCCCACCATGCACGCCAAGCTGGACGCCCAGCTGCGCGGCCTGGGCGGCGGCAACCTGCCCCGCTGCATGGCCGACAGCTATATCGAAACCGGCCGCCTGGTCGTCAAGAAGACCGAACGGGCGCAGCGCCAAGTGCCCCTGCACTACGCCTGGCGCCTAAGCAAAAGCACCCAGCAGGGCCGGGCCCTGCAATGGTGGCTGAGCCAGCTGGAGAGCCCGGCCACACGCAACGCGCTACTGGAAGAACACCGCAACGCGTAAGCCCGCGGGTCCCGGCCAGCGTGTATAAAGAGACCACTACAACTATTGGAGATCGCGCCCATGACCCAACCCAAAAACATCGCCATCGTGGGCGCCGGTATGGCAGCCATCACCTGCGCACGCACCCTGGTGCAAGCAGGCCACCGGGTGACGGTGTTTGAAAAAAGCCGGGGCATAGGCGGGCGCATGTCCACACGCGACAGCGCCTTTGGCACCTTTGACCATGGCGCGCAGTACTTCACCGTGCGCGACGAGCGCTTTGCACTGGCCCTGCAAACCACCGCCGGCCTGTGCCGCCCCTGGAGCGCCAACACCGTGCGGGTGCTCGACTCGCATGGCCGCGTGGCCGCTGCGGGCCTGCCGGCCCGCGAGCCGCATTGGGTGCCATCCCCGGGCATGAACGCGCTGGTGCGCGCCTGGGCCAAGCCCTTGGTAGACGCAGGCTGTGTGGAGCTGCAAACCCGCGTGATGGCGATTGCCCCCGATGCCCTGAACAAAAAACAATGGCAGCTGCACACCACCGGTGCAGACGACAGCAGCCACGTCTACAGCGGCTTTGACGCCGTGGTGCTGGCCATCCCTCACCCGCAAGCCCAGGCTCTGCTGGCCACCACGCCCAAGGGCGAAGCCTTGGCCAAAAAGACGGCCAAGGTGTCGGTAGCCCCGTGCTGGACGCTGATGCTCGCCTTCCCACAAGCAGTGCAGCCCGGCCTCACCACGCTGGGCCCGCAGTGGAACGCGGCGCGCAGCACGCACCACCGCATTGCCTGGCTCACGCGTGAATCCAGCAAACCCGGCCGTGGCCGCGTGGAACGCTGGACCGTGCAGGCCAGCGCCGCGTGGTCGCAAGAGCACCTGAATGACGACCCGGCCCGCGTGCAGGCCAAACTCATCAAGGCCTTCTCGGAGATCACGGGCATCCGTGCCGAGCCGGCCCACGCCGATGTGCACCGCTGGATGTACGCCAAAACCGAACAGCCCCTGGGTCACAGCCACCTGCTGGACGCCAAGGCCGGCCTGGGCGTATGCGGCGACTGGTGCCTCGGCCACCGCGTAGAAGACGCATTCATCTCCGGTTTGGAGCTGGCACTGCAAGTCGCTTGAAGTACCGCGGTCGTTTCGCCCCCTCCCCCACGGGCCCGCTGCACGCGGGCTCGCTGGTTGCTGCACTGGCCAGCTGGCTGGACGCACGCGCCCACGGCGGCCAGTGGCTGGTGCGCATCGAAGATGTGGACACCCCACGCTGCGTGCCCGGGGCCGACCAGACCATCCTGCAACAGCTGGCCGCCTGCGGCCTGCAGCCGGACGTACCGCCCGTGTGGCAAAGCCAGCGCAGCGCGCTGTACCAGCAGGCCCTGGACCAACTGGTAAACGCTGGACTGGCCTACCCCTGCGCCTGCTCCCGCAAAGACATTGAGCACGCCCTGGCAGCGCGCGGCGACGGCAAGCCGCGCCACGGAGAACTGGTGTACCCCGGCACCTGCAGACCCGAGCGAGGCGGCCTGAAGAGCAAGCCCGGACGCGCATGGCGCCTGCACACCGACACTGCCATTTTTAAGCCAAATTGGCCTCTAGCACCCGTGAATACTGCGCAAGCAGCTACTGAATCAGGAGCAAATCAAAGCAGCGCATTGCACTGGACCGACCGCCGCCTGGGCCCGCAAAGCCAGGACGTGGCGCAGGCCGTGGGCGACTTTGTGCTCAAGCGGGCCGATGGCCTGTGGGCCTACCAACTGGCCGTGGTGGTGGACGATGCGGCGCAAGGCATTACCCATGTGGTGCGCGGCCAAGACCTGGCCGACAACACCGCACGGCAAATCGGCCTGCAACGCGCACTGGGCCTGCCCACCCCGCACTACCTGCACACGCCGCTGGTGCTAGGCGCGAATGGCGAAAAGCTCAGCAAACAAAACGGCGCGCAGGCACTGGAAACCTCCCTCCCACTGGACACCTTGAACCGCGCCGCACGCACCCTGGGCCTGCCACCACAGACAGGCGCGGTTGCCGACGCACTGACGCGGTGGACACAGCAATGGGCAGACAGCCCCGCTCAGGCTTCGTCGATATAACCGCGCGACACTGCAGCTCCGGGGTCCTGAAAAATCGCCATGGCCGTGCGCATGCGGCGAAAGCCAAACCTGCGGTAGAACGGCTCTTTGCCCGGCACCGCATACAAAATGATCTTGCCGTGCCCACGCGACATCTCCACCAGCCGCGCCACCAACTGCTGCCCCAATCCCGTGCCCTGGTGGCTGGGCAGCAACGCCACATCACACAGGTAGGCGCAGTCCACACCATCCGCCAGCACACGCCCCGCCCCCACCAGCGCCTCGCCGTCGTACACCAAGCAGCAAAACATGCTGTTGCCAAACGCAACCTTCAGCCCCTCAGGCGTCTTGTTGCCCAAAGGCGCAGCACGGTAGAGCGCGGCAAGTTCGTCCCAGTCCAGGGCGTCGGTAGATTCAGACCAGCGGTATGTCATGTGGAGTAGATATTCGAGGCGTTGGCGTTGTCACTGCTGCTTTTATCTTCACACGAATTGTTGCTTGGATGGCCGCATACGACCGAGGCTGTGTGGAAACTCATGTTGGCGTCCAGGAAGGAGCTGCTTTGCGTTAACCCAACAGGTTTGCGCGATGAACACCGTACCGATGCCGCTTGAGCGGTCTTATGGCGCTCCTGGGGCCCCATATGAAGCAGCAAACTCCAACAAAGGACTCATGCCCCTGCCAGTTTCATCGCCTTCATCATTCCCTCAAAGCCCAAGATACTCAACACACGCTTGAAGTTGTACGCCAGTACATTCAAGCCCATCTCTGCGCTGACGTTGGGCAGCCGCTTGGTGAGGAAGTGCGTGTAGCCCATCCAGCTCTTGAGCGTGCCGAACACATGCTCAACGGTTCGTCGTCTGACGGTCATGGAGTCAGGAGAACGATCAAGGCGACGTTGCACAGCCTCCAACACATCCTCATGTTCCCAGCGGGAGATTCGCCGATTGCCGCTGGGTGTGCATTGCGACTTCAATGGGCATTGGGGGCAGGCGCTGCTCCAGTAGCGGCGAGTCATCATTCCGCGCTCATCTCTGGCCATTCTGAACTTCGCCCGTTGTCCGGCAGGACACTCGTATTCGTCATCTTTCTTGATGTAGATGAAGTCTGCCTTGTCGAAGCGACCTTCGGCCTTGGCGTTCGATGTCGTGGGCTTGGGAAGGACTGCATCAATACCTGCATCGGCACATGCCTTGATTTGCGGACCACTAAAGTAGCCACGGTCTGCGATTGCGCGCAACCTCTTCTTACCCATAGCTTCACGCGCAGCTTGCGCCATGGGACTGAGTTGGGCTCTATCACTACCCGCATTGGTGACTTCATGCGCGACGATCAGATGGTGTTTGGCGTCCACAGCCACCTGTACGTTGTAGGCCACCATACCCGATCCCTTGCCACTGGTGGCCATGGACCGTGCATCGGGATCGGTCCTAGATATTTGACCGTCGGGCTGCGTCTTGAGCTGTTCTTTGATTGCGTCGAGCTCACGCATTTGCTGGCGCAACCGTGCAATTTTGTCTGTCAAACGCAAAGTCTTGGCTTCAAGCTCAACAGTCTGTGTGCGATCGGCGGTCTCCAGTGCACTCAGATAGCGTTGGATGCTTTCTTCAATCTGCTCCTGGCGCTTGTCGATCTTTCCGGTGGTGAAGTTGCAATCACGCGAGTTAACTGCCTTGAACTTGCTGCCATCGATGGCTACTACTGCCTGGCTGAAGAGTTTGAGGTCGCGGCACAGCATGACGAAGCGACGGCATACGTTGCGGATGCCAGTGCTGTTGGCACGGCGAAAGTCTGCAATGGTTTTGAAGTCTGGGGCAAGCCTGCCTGTGAGCCACATGAGCTCCACGTTGCGCTGGCATTCACGCTCCAAGCGCCGACTGGATTGAATACGGTTGAGATACCCATAGAGGTAGAGCTTCAACATGACAGCAGGATGATAGGCCGGACGTCCCGTTGCAGCTGGATTGGCACCTTCAAAGCCCAGAGCGTTCATGTCCAGCTCACTGACGAAGGCATCGACCACCCGGACCGTGTTGTCTTCAGTGATGAAGTCGTCCAGGCACTCTGGCAACAAAGTCACTTGATGCCTGTCTTCTCCCACAATGAATCTGGACATACTCAAACCTCCAAACAGCTTGATAGGTCATAGCAAACACTGCGCCAGATTCAAAGGGTTTTCACACAGCCTCGACCCGAAGCGGTCGGTCGACTCCGATGGGGAAAAGCTGCTTTGCAGTGAAAGTAGTCGCTTAATTTTGAAGGTTATCCCCTCATTTATTGAGGCATACCGCAAGTCAACGTGAATCAAACCCATTAGATTTAGGGAATAAATTCAAACGCGAGTTCTGTGGCAATTTGAAACTACAAATCGATACTGTCATTTATTACTTAACAACCCACTTTTCTATATAGCCTCTGAATGCAACTCGCATTTCTTTCCAAAGGTAAAAGTATTGAGGTGGCAAGTATGCATTTATATATATTTGAGTCGCATGGTCCAAGAAAAAAGCTTGGCACTTAGCCAGTGTGTTCGGGGTCGCGAATGTGTTTACATGACACATTAAGTAGAAAGAGTCCTTGGACTGATTGTCACCTGCAACATAATAAACATCATCAAGATGTGTGGGAAGCTTTAGCTTGGTTTTTAGGTAGTGATATAGGAGAAATTCTTGCCCAAGATATTCAATTTTGGGAGGGCTTGAGGCAACGAATTCGTCAAATAACTTTTCTGATTTTTCACCATCAGAGTCATGGTTCGTTGAGTCTTGGCGCTTATGCACCAGAGTTGCAGTTACTCTGTCCTGCGGCATACCGCTCGGATTTCCAGTGTTTTGCCAATTTTTTTTTGTGAATCCTGAAAAGGAGGGTAAGAAAATCGTGAGATTCAGTTTGTTGAAGTAGGGCGCATTCGCAAGACGCTTGCCCATCGGGAACAAATAGTTGGCAGGAACTTTAAGCACATGTTCGCCGATAGTGCGTTCAATTTCATCAGTCGTGAAATTGAGGTCAATATCCTTAGCTATTTCCGCATTTTTCTCGATTAACTTTTGTTCTGGACTCTTGTAATCACGTGCCTGCTTTTCATACTTATCTCGATTCACCAAAAGTTCCTTAGTGAAATCCATGACTTGTTGGCGTGCTACTTTGCGTTGAGACTGTAACTTCTCATCTTTTGAGTTCAGGTCGTTTTCAATGCACCATGCTTCGAAAGTCTTGTCATCCCACTGTAAAACTTTCTCAAGCATTGCCGCCATCTTGGGGACATCAAGCATGGCCTTGGCATCTATCGCAGGTCGCCCCATCGATAAGTACAACCCTCTAGCCAATCCCGCGAATTCACGGCCTTCAACTACAGAAAAATAGTCGGCGCGAAGGTTGCCGGCATAAAGCCAAAATGCGGCATCGTTCATCGACCCAGCTAGCGACAATTGATACGCGGCAATCATCAAATTCATTGGATACGCGGTATCTGCGCTTTTCAATAGCTCAACTGCTGCCGCCTTGCCGATGGCGACGTCCTTGGATTTGAGTCGCTGCTCTAGGGGCTCTTGGGGCTTCCAATCCTCTAAGCCCGGACGACAGCCTTGAATTTCAATATTCCCTTCGTTTTTTGAGGGGGGTGGATTGTTGGAAAACCGAATGTTTGTAGATTTACCAAGGTCGTCCTGACCTGATGTAACCGCTCCTTCAAGAAAAATCGATGCAAGGTTGTCGGTAGAGTTTGACAAGGAGGAAAGTGAAAATCTAACGGAATCAAAATATTTTCCGTCAACCGCCTTTTCGACAACATCCGAGACTTTCTTCTCCGATTTAGTGGGTGCAATCAATTTTCCTTCCGGCAAGCTATAGAGCTCAATCTTTCCGGGATTAATTTTGGGTGCTTTCGGACCGTAGTACCGAAACATCAAAACAGCCGCTATCAGTTTGCCGTTTTTGTACTCTGGGATGAATTGGACATTGACTCCATTTCCCAAGTCTCTTTGACAGCTTGCGAGTGGTTGACCTGTATCTAAGGCCGTCTCGGCGGCGCTTGCACCTGCTGCAAAGGAAATAGATATTCCCAGTGCGCAAGTAAGCGATAGAACACGTGTTGATAGGCATTGCTTTTTCATATTGGTATTCCCATTGTCAATTTGTGACCCTCCCCAGGGTACGTGGTGCACGGGTTACGCATTTAAGGGGCCAGCAACGTAGATCTTTTAAGTTTCCCAAGGCTTGCTAGCTTAACAAGCGTCTACGCTGGAGCTCATTTGGTCGCTTGGCTGAAGTACTGCTTTGGGTCTATTCAAAGTACCGCTTCCAACTTATACCAGTCATCGGTTCCGAATTCTTGAATGTCTGCGTTTGGCCCTCAGCGGCTGTCCAC
>NZ_JAXHOL010000040.1:0-283211 GCF_034519335.1 Rhodoferax sp. | reverse complement strand
TAATCACCAGAACAAAGCAAGTTAGTAATGAATTTAGCCTCTAGCCCTTGCAGAATATGCGCAAACAGCTATCAAAACAGAAGCAAAACTACTGCTCTGCTTCCAGCTCCTGGATCTCTTTCAGAGTGCGCCCTTGCGCGTCACGCCATTTGGTCCGGCCATTGCTGCTCATGCCAAGTACAAACGTGGCGGCAATGCTGGGCGATGAGAAAACGTAGTCCTGCACAAAGCGGTAGGTCGCACCGTGTATTTCGACCACTCCGCGGGCTATCAAGTCCTCTCGTTGCACAAGGCGGGCGGGCTTATTGGTCTCCAGTGAGGGCACCACATCCACCACGGCCTGCGAACCCTTACACACCACAAAGCCCTGGGTGGACTCATATCCAGACGCCTCGATACCCTTGCCTTTGCAATAGAGCAAGGTGGGGGAGACAGATGCCGTGCCAGTAGGCAGACTAGAAGTTGATACAGCTGGCGCCTGCTCAAACGCATGCACCCCCAGCACCGGCAGCATGCCCAGCATGTGGCCCAAAAAGACTTCCATGTCGGCCCGGTCGGCCTCGCTCAGGCTGGGCTCGGCGGGCTGGTTGGCGTTGTCCAGCGGCATGCGCTTGGCGGCGCGGGCCAGGGCGATGAGGCGCGACTCCAGAAACTGCACATGCGCCTTGTTGAGCTGCCCGGCCGTGGTGGTAGTGAAGCCGATGGCGCGAGTCCAGAAATCCTTTTGCGCATAGTGGCTCTCCAGCCGGGGGCGTATGGGGTCGCCCTCGCCCACGTAGAGCATGTCGCCCTCACCGTCCGGGCGCGGCCCCAGCAGCAGGTACACGCCGGTCTGCGCCAATTCGGGTCGGGTCTTGACCTGCGGCAGCAGCGCACGCGGAAACACCAACGCCTTGCCGATCCAGTTGGACTTTTCAACGATGCGCAGACCGTCGGGGTCGCCATCGGCTACGAAGATGCGGAGGGAGAAAGGGGTCATTTGGCGGCCTGCGGAAACAACTGGTTGATCAAATCCGTCACTATTTCGAATGTTCCGAGCACCGTGGAATGCAACATGGAGCTTCCATGTGCGTAGGTATGTCCTGGTCTAATGAATTCGCACACACAGATAGGTGTAAATCACCTGGGTAATAACCGTGACGAAATCCAAACGAAGAGTCTTCGACGCGAGCTTCAAACTGCAAGTCGTTGAAATGATCCGATCCCAAGGCCTGAGCATTGGCCAGGTCTGCCGGGATATGAAACTGGGCGAGACTGCAGTAAGGCGCTGGCTGGCCCAAGTCGATGCCGAACAGCTCGGCCAGCCGGGCATCGGCAAGCCCCTGACAGCTGAGCAACAGCGCATCCGCCAACTCGAAGCCGAGAACAGGCAACTGCGAGGCGACGTTGACATCCTAAAAAAAGCGTCGGCCTTCTTTGCCCGGGAGCTGCGATGAGCTTTGCGCTTGTCGAGCAACTGCAACAGAAGGCCGTGCCGGTCAATCAGCTATGCCGCGTGTTGGAGGTAAGTCGTTCGGGCTTCTACGCGGCACGCAGGCGTGCACAAGCTCAGCCCGTGGTGTGCGAAGCCAGCGTGCAACTGAAGGCTTCGTTTGCGGCGAGCGCAGGGGCTTATGGAAGCCGCCGCTTGCGTACGGCCATGGCTGCGCGAGGCACGGTGATAGGCCGCTACCGTGTTCGGCGTCTGATGCGCGCCCACGGCCTGCGATCAACGTGGAAGCGTAAATTCGTGCACACCACCGACAGTCGGCATGCACTGCCGATCTCACCCAATGTGTTGAACCGCCAGTTCAGCCCGACGCGCCCCAACCAGGCTTGGGTAGCAGACATCACCTACATCCGAACCCGCAGTGGTTGGCTGTATCTGGCCGTGGTGCTGGACTTGTTTGCGCGCAAGGTGGTGGGCTGGGCTATGGCGCCGGACATGCAGGCCGGGCTGGTATGCAAGGCACTCCAATTGGCGCTCGTGCAACGCAAACCGGCACCCGGTCTGATCGTGCACTCGGACCGTGGGAGCCAGTACGCCAGTGCTATGCACCAAGAGCTCCTGCGCAAGCATGGTCTGGTCGGCAGTATGAGCCGCAAGGGCAACTGCTGGGACAACGCGGTGATGGAGCGCTTCTTCCTGAGTTTGAAGATGGAGCGTGTTTGGCAGAAGGATTACGCCAATCACGCAGAGGCCATGAATGACATCGCAGATTACATCGTCAACTTCTACAACAGCCAGCGACTGCACTCTAAACTGGGCAACTTGCCACCCAATGCGTTCGAGCAACAATCGGCAATTCAACTACCTATCGGGGTGTGCGAAAAAACTTGACCAGGACATATGGATATGCCCAAAGTGTCGCAAGGAATTCAGACATTGGGGCCAAAATGAGGGACTGATTCCCCCTACTCGGAGACACCCCATGGCATTCGACAACGTTCTGCAAACCATCGGCAACACCCCCGTCATTCGCATCAACAAGCTGTTTGGCAGCACCCACCAGGTGTTCGTGAAGAGCGAGCGCAGCAACCCTGGCGGCTCCATCAAGGACCGCATTGCGCTGGCCATGGTGGAAGCCGCAGAGAAAAGCGGCGCCCTGAAGCCCGGCGCCACCATCATCGAACCCACCTCGGGTAATACCGGCGTGGGCTTGGCCCTGGTGGCCGCCGTCAAGGGCTACAAGCTGATTCTGGTCATGCCCGACAGCATGTCCATCGAGCGCCGCCGCCTGATGCTGGCCTATGGCGCCACGTTCGACCTGACCCCACGCGAAAAAGGCATGAAAGGCGCCATCGCGCGCGCGCAGGAGCTGGCCGAGCAAACGCCAGGGGCGTGGATTCCCCAACAGTTTGAAAACCCCGCCAACATTGACGTGCACGTGCGCACCACGGCACAGGAAATCCTGAAAGACTTCCCGAACGGCGTCGACGTCCTCGTCACTGGCGTCGGCACGGGCGGCCACATCAGCGGTGTGGCGCAGGTGCTCAAAGCGCAGTGGCCGCAGCTGAAGGTTTTTGCGGTGGAACCCACCGCCTCCCCCGTCATCAGCGGCGGCGCCCCAGCGCCCCACCCCATTCAGGGCATTGGTGCAGGCTTCATCCCCAAAAACCTGAAGACCGAGCTGCTGGACGGCGTGATCCAGGTGGATGCGGAGCCAGCCCGCGAGTACGGCCGCCGCAGCGCACGCGAGGAGGGGCTGTTGGTGGGCATTTCCAGCGGCGCCACCTTGGCCGCCATCGCCCAAAAACTGCCCGAAATTCCTGCCGGCAGCACGGTGCTGGGCTTCAACTATGACACCGGCGAGCGCTACCTGTCGGTGGACGGCTACCTGCCCACCTGAGCCCACGCGGCCGCGGCAGCTTATTTCAGCAGAAAGTTGCCGCGCTCCGCATGCAGGACGGTAGCCGCAGGTGCGGTTTCGTCCTTCAAGTCAACCCCGGAGAGCTGCCGCTGGCGCGCTTGGGTCAGCAGGTAGTGCAGCTTGAAGGCGGCATCCGCATACGCCAAGCCTGCAGGGCGCACGTTGGAGATGCAGTTGCGGCTGGCATCACTCAGTCCCACGCGGGGCATCCAAGTCAGGTACAGGCCCATGCTATCGGGTGAGCTAAGGCCCGGGCGCTCCCCAATCAAGACCACCACCGCTTTGGCGCCCAGCGCCTGTCCAATGTCATCGCCAATCGCCACGCGTGCCTGCTGGGCAATGCACAGCGGTGCCACGCGCCAGCCCTCACCCGCCATGCGCTGGTGCAAGGCATATAAAAACGGTGCGGCATTCTGTTCGATGGCCAATGCGGACAAACCGTCCGCCACCACCAACGCCAGGTCATAGGGGCGGTCTTGCACGACGTCGTCCGCGAACGCAGGCCGGTAGAGCTGCGATAGCACCTCCAGCGACGCCACATCCAGCCGCCTGCCCAAATCGGGGCGCTGCAGGTACTGGCTGCGGTCGGCGGCGGCGCTGTGCAGCAGCAGGCAAGGCGGCGGCGCATCGGGCCAGGCGGCGGCCAATCCATCGGCCAAGCGGGCAACGTCCAAGCCGCGGTGTACCGCATCGCGGGCCTGGGCATGGGCCAACTGGAAGGCCAACTGGGGCGCCGTGGGCAGGCTCACACCAGAGCGTCCCAGCGCAATGCGCGCATCGGTGAACCGGCGCAGACCAGCCCAAGGATTGACGGTAATGGGGGTGTCGTCCATAGGCATCAGGCCAGCTGCAACAGCGCCTTTTGAAAGACAGGAGGCACGTCGGCATGCAGGGCGAAATCGGCACCCGCCTCACTGAAAATCTGCATGCGCTGCAACCACGCCTCGAACTCGGGCGCGGGCCGCAGGCCCAGCACGCGCCGGGCGTACAAGGCGTCATGGAACGACGTGGTCTGGTAGTTCAGCATGATGTCGTCCGAGCCCGGAATACCCATCACAAAACTGCAGCCGGCCGCGCCCAGCAAGGTCAACAGCACATCCATGTCGTTCTGGTCAGCCTCGGCATGGTTGGTGTAGCAGACGTCGCAACCCATGGGCAGGCCCAGCAGCTTGGCACAGAAGTGGTCTTCCAGCCCGGCGCGAATGATTTGTTTACCGTCGAACAGGTATTCGGGGCCGATGAACCCCACCACCGTGTTGACCAGCAGCGGCTTGAACGCACGCGCCACCGCATAGGCGCGCGTTTCACAGGTTTGCTGGTCCATGCCGTGGTGCGCATTGGCGGACAAAGCGCTGCCCTGCCCGGTCTCAAAGTACATCACGTTGTCGCCCACCGTGCCGCGGTTCAGCGACAAGGCGGCACTGCGCGCCTCGGCCAAGAGCGCCAAGTTCAGGCCAAAGCTGCGGTTGGTCGCCTCGGTGCCGCCGATGGATTGGAATACCAGGTCCACCGGAGCGCCGCGTTCGATCGCCTGTACCGTATTGGTTACATGCGTGAGCACACAGGACTGGGTGGGAATGGCGTAGTGGCGAATGATGTCGTCCATCATGTGCACCAGCTTGACCACCTGGGCCACGTTATCGGTGGCAGGGTTGATGCCAATCACCGCATCGCCACTGCCGTAAAGCAGACCGTCCAGCAGGCTCGCAGCGATGCCGGTGGTGTCGTCGGTCGGGTGGTTGGGCTGCAGGCGCGTGGCCATGCGACCCGCCAGGCCTATGGTGCTGCGGAAAGCGGTGACCACGCGGCACTTCTTGGCCACCAGAATCAGGTCCTGGTTGCGCATGATTTTGCTCACAGCTGCCGCCATTTCCGGCGTGATGCCTGGGGCCACCGCCGCCAGCGTCTCACTGTCTACCGCGTCGCTCAACAGCCAGTTGCGGAAGTCGCCCACAGTCAAGTGGCGAATGGGGGCAAATGCGGCAGCGTCGTGGCTGTCGAGGATGAGGCGGGTAACCTCGTCCTCCTCGTAGGGCACCAGCGCTTCGTTCAGAAAGGTGCGCAGCGGCAGCTCGGCTAGCACCATCTGCGCCACCACCCGCTCCTCCGCACTGTGCGCCGCCACGCCGGCCAGCACATCGCCCGAGCGCAGCGGCGTGGCCTTGGCCATGAGGTCTTTGAGGTCCCGGAAGCCGTAGGTCCGGCTGCCTACGGTGTGGCGATAGATGGCGTTTGGCACAGAATAGGCAGGCGGTTGGATGGTGGCCGTTTATTTGGCGATGGGGGCGCTGGCGCCCAAGGGCAGCGCGTCGGCGCGCTGTTGGCCGGTCATCTTAAAGTAGCCGTAGCCCAGCACCAGGAAGCCCACGAACAAGCCAAAAATCAGCGGGTTGTAATAAATCATGGTGCCCATGCAGACCAATGCACCAAACAAGGCAAACGCCGGAAAGAAAGGGTACAGCGGCGCACGGAAGGGGCGCACCATGGCAGGCTCGGTGCGACGCAGCTTGAACAGGCTCAGCATGCTCAGGATGTACATCAAGATGGCACCAAACACCGACATGGTGACGATGTTGGCAGTGAGCGACTGGCCGCCGATGGTGATGAAGGCATCGCTATAAATTGCGGCAATGCCAACCACACCACCGGCCAGGATGGCGCGGTGCGGGGTCTTGAAGCGGGGGTGCACCTTGGCAAAGTAAGACGGCAAAAAGGCCTCCCGCGACAGGGCGTAGATCTGGCGCGAGTAGCCCAGGATGATGCCGTGGAACGATGCCACCAGACCAAACAGGCCCAGCCACACCAGCATATGCAACCAGCCACTGTTTTCGCCCACGATGAGCTTCATGGCCTGGGGCAGTGGGTCGTTGATGTTGGAGAGCTTGGTCCAGTCGCCGGAGCCACCGGCAAACACCATCACGCCAATGGCCAGAAACACCAGCGTCAGGATGCCCGTGATGTAGGCAATCGGGATGGAGCGCTTCGGGTCTTTGGCTTCTTCGGCCGCCATGGCCACGCCTTCAATCGCCAAGAAGAACCAGATGGCAAACGGGATGGCCGCAAACATGCCGGGGATCGCGGCCCAGCTGAAGTCATCACTGCCAGACCAGCCGCCCTTGGTGAAGTTGGCCATGGAGAAGCCAGGCGACACCACGCCCATGAACACCAGCAGCTCAAAAATCGCAATCACGGTGATACACAACTCAAACGTGGCGGCAATCTGCACGCCCACGATGTTGAGTGTCATGAACACCAGGTAGGCGCCCAAGGCAGCCATCTTTGGGTCCAGGGACGGGAACTGCACGTTCAGGTAGGCGCCAATGGCCAGCGCAATGGCCGGCGGCGCAAAGACGAACTCCACCAACGTGGCCGCCCCGGCCAGATACCCCCCCGTGGGGCCAAACGCGCGCTTGCTGTACGCAAACGGGCCACCAGCATGCGGGATAGCGGTGGTCAGCTCGGTGAAGCTGAAGATGAAGGTGGTGTACATGGCCGCAATGAACAGCGCCGTTACCGTGAAGCCCAGGGTGCCAGCCGAGGCCCAGCCGAAGCTCCAGCCGAAATACTCGCCCGAGATCACCAGCCCCACGGCAATGCCCCAGAGCTGAAGGGTGCTAAGCACCGGTTTGAGCGTGTGTGCGCCCGTGGATGGTTGTGCAGATGACATGGATTTCCTCCGACAGGGATTGAGACAGGGCGCCCATGCATTGCGGCACGGGCTTTGCTTGCAGCGACTGTAGGCAGCCCCGCGCCAAGCCGGTATCGAAAATCGGCAAACCTGCAGTGCGCACCCGCGCGGTGCGCCGGCCTGGGCTTGCACCGTTGGAGGACCCCATGCACCACATACAAGCGCCCGCACTCCGCATCGTGGAGGCCATGGATGCGGATGAACACGCCAGCAACCTCACCAACTGGGAGCAGTGTTACGACCAGACTACCGCCGGCGTGTTCCACGGCCTGCTGGAAGAGCTGCAACTCCCCGCCATGCAGGTGTTCCGGGAAAGCACCAGCCAGGGCATGCGCCAGTCGTGCTGCGTATGGCCAGACGCACTCTGGTTTGGCTTGCCGTACTCGGCGCAGGCGACCCGCATCAACGGCCGCACGGTGGCACCCAACGGGGTGCTGGTACGTCCGGGCAACTGCGAGTTCGAACTCATCACCCCGGCGGACTACACCATTTTTGGCATTGTGGTGCGCCAGGACACCCTGCACGACGCGGCGCAGCGCTTGGGCTACGCGATTGACTGGGAACGCTTGCGCGGGGCCGAACTGGTGCATGCCTCCCCGGCAGCACGCCAGCAGTGTCTGCACACCCTGGGTGCCTTGTTGCAGCACCCCCATCACCCGGGCGACGCCGATGCCACCCAACACGCGGCGCTGGCAGCCCTGCTGCCCCTGATCGACACGGGGGTGGTGGAGCGTGAGGTGCGCGACAGCTTTGCCCGGCGCCAGCGCATCGTGGCCAAGGCGCGCGACTACCTGCTGGCCCACCACGACCAGGCCATCACCGTGCCTGACCTGTGCCAGCAGCTGTTTGTGAGTCGCCGCACCCTGCAATACTGCTTTGAAGATGTGCTGGGCATGGCCCCCCTGCAGTACCTGCGCATCCTGCGCCTCAATGGCGCGCGGCGCGATTTGCGGAACAAGGCCGCCAGCACCGTCAGTGATGTGGCTGCGGACTGGAGCTTCTGGCACTTCAGCCAGTTCTCCAGCGACTACCGCAAACTGTTTGGTCACAGCCCTTCGGCAGACTGCTCCAGCGGACCGCACTGACGCAGTCGCCTGCGCCTCTGAGGGGGCCCACACAACGGGTGGCGCGTAAAATCTGGGCCTTGCTTGATAACCACGAGCCCGCACCATGATCCGCCTGACCGAACTCAAACTTCCCCTGTCCGCCTTGCCCGTGGAAGAGCGCCGCGCCGCCGACGCCCCCACCGAGACCGAGGCCGACCGCGCGCCCGTGGCGCACCCGATCGATGCGCTCAAGCGCCTCTGCGCCCAGGCGCTGGGCATCGACATGGCGACCATCGCCGATCTGCGTGTCTTCAAGCGCAGCTTTGATGCGCGCAAGGCCGATTTGCTGGCGGTCTACATCGTGGACCTCACACTGACGGACCCGGCGCTGGAAGCGCCATTACTCGCCAAATTCCCGAACCACCCACACATCCTGCCCACACCGGACATGGTCTACCGCCTGGTCGCGCAAGCCCCGGCCGATCTGGCCGAGCGCCCCGTGGTGGTGGGCTTTGGGCCGTGCGGCATGTTTGCCGCACTGGTGCTGGCGCAAATGGGCTTCAAACCCATTGTGCTGGAGCGCGGCAAACCGGTGCGCGAGCGCACCAAGGACACCTGGGGCCTGTGGCGCAAGAAGAACCTGAACCCCGAGAGCAATGTGCAGTTTGGCGAGGGCGGCGCCGGCACGTTTTCAGATGGCAAGCTCTACAGCCAGATCAAGGACCCGCGCTTTCTGGGCCGCAAGGTCATGCACGAGTTTGTGCAGCACGGTGCGCCAGCCGAGATCCTGTACGAAGCGCACCCACACATCGGCACCTTCAAGCTGGTGAAGGTGGTGGAAGGCATCCGCGAGCAGATCATCGCGCTGGGTGGCGAGATTCGGTTTGAGCAGCGCGTGACGGATGTGCTATTAAATCAGGAGCTATCCGCGCAATATCTACGAGGGCTGGAGGTCGAAAACCTTCAGAATGGCGAGCGTTATGTGCTGCCCGCCCGCCATGTCGTGATGGCGCTGGGCCACAGTTCCCGCGACACCTTTGCCATGCTCTATGAGCGCGGTGTGGCCATGCAGAGCAAGCCGTTCTCGGTGGGCTTTCGCATCGAACACCCGCAAAGCGTGATCGACCGCGCACGCTGGGGCCGCCACGCAGGCCACCCACTCTTGGGCGCGGCGGACTACAAGCTGGTGCACCATGCGGCGAACGGGCGCGCGGTCTACAGCTTCTGCATGTGCCCCGGCGGCACCGTGGTGGCCGCTACCAGCGAGCCCGGCCGTGTGGTCACCAACGGCATGAGCCAGTACTCGCGCAACGAGCGCAATGCCAACGCTGGCATGGTGGTGGGCATCGACCCACCCGACTACCCGGACGACGAAGCCGCATTCGTACACGCCTTTGGCGACGAGAAAGGCCGGCGCTACGCGGCCGAGGCCGCGGCCATGAAAGCCCAAGACCCCAAGGCCGCACACCCCCTGTCCGGCATTGCGTTCCAGCGCCAGCTGGAGAGTGGCGCCTATACCCTGGGCGGCGGTACTTACGAAGCGCCCGGCCAACTGGTAGGCGACTTCATCGCCGCCAAGCACTCCACCGAGTTTGGTAGCGTGACCCCGTCGTACAAGCCGGGCGTGAAGCTGGGTGACCTGGCGCCCAGCCTGCCCGGCTACGCCATTGCCGCGCTACGCGAGGCGCTGCCGGCGTTTGGCAAAAAAATCAAAGGCTTTGACATGGCCGATGCGGTGCTGACCGGGGTGGAAACCCGCACCTCCAGCCCCATCAAGATGCCGCGCGGCGAGGACCTGCAAAGCACCAACGTGCGCGGCCTGTACCCGGCCGGCGAAGGCGCCAGCTACGCCGGCGGCATTTTGTCTGCGGGGGTGGACGGCATCAAAGTGGCCGAGGCGCTGGCGCTGGACCTGCTCACGCCGCGCGCTTGAAAAACGCCAGCAGCGTGCCTGCGGCCACAAACAAGCCACCAAATACCCGGTTCAGGGCCCGCAGGTGAGATTCCGATTTGAGGGCACGCAGCACCTTGGCTGCCAGCGCGGTGTAGCCACCCATCACCACCAGATCGGTAAAGCCCAATGTGGCCGCAATCACCAGGTACTGCGGTGCCAGCGGCTGGGCCAGGTTCAGAAACTGCGGCACCACAGCCAGCAGAAACACGGTGCCCTTGGGGTTCAGCGCATTGATAACCCAGGCCCGGAACACCATGCTGCGCACGCTGGCTTGGCCGGCCTCTTCGGTCTTGGCCGCCAGCGGCACGGCGGGCGCCCGCCACTGCTGGATGCCCAACCACACCAGATAGGCCACACCGGCCCACTTGATGACCAGAAAGGCGGTGGCGCTGGTAGCCACCACCGCGCCCAGCCCCACGCCGACCACCACGATCTGCGTCCAGATGCCCAGCACTAAGCCCAGCGTGGTGATGTAGCCGCGCCGAAAGCCGTGGTTGAGCCCCGCGCTCATGGCGGCCACCGCCCCCGCACCGGGCGAAATACTGATCGCCCAGGAGGCGGCAAAAAAGGCAAGCCAAGTCGAGAGGTCCATCTGCACATCCGTTCCATCCATCGGGCCTGCTTTGTAACACGCCCCAAAAAACAAAACCCCTTTGCACACGGGGCGCAAAGGGGTCGCAGTACGCGGCGTGCGCCGCACCCATCAATTGCCAGAGGCTTGCAGGGCAGCGATGCGCTCTTCAATCGGCGGGTGGGTCGAGAACAGCTGGCCAATGCCACCGGCAATACCCATGGCGGCCACGCTCTTGGGCAGCTCGCCGGGTGTCATGCCACCCAGGCGGGCCAGCGCATTCATCATCGGCTGCTTGCGGCCCATCAGTTGGGCAGCACCTGCGTCCGCACGGAATTCACGCTGGCGGCTGAACCAGGCCACGATGATGGCGGCCACAAAGCCCAGCACGATGTCGAGCACGATGGTGGTGACGTAGTAGCCGATGCCGGGGCCGCTGCTTTGCTCATCGTTCTTGCGCAAGAAGCTGTCCACGGCGTACCCCACCACGCGGCTGATGAACACCACAAAGGTGTTCATCACACCCTGGATCAGCGTCATGGTCACCATGTCGCCGTTGGCAATGTGGGCCACCTCGTGGCCAATCACGGCCTCAATCTCATCCCGCGTCATGCCCTGCAGCAAGCCGGTGCTCACCGCCACCAGAGCCGAGTTCTTGAACGCGCCAGTGGCAAAGGCGTTGGGTGCGCCCTCGAAGATACCCACTTCGGGCATGCCAATGCCGGCCTTGTCGGCGAACTTGCGCACCGTGTCCACAATCCAGGCTTCATCCATGTTCTGGGGCTGGTCGATCACACGCACGCCCGAGGTCCACTTGGCCATGGGCTTGCTGATCAGCAGCGAGATGATGGCGCCACCAAAACCCATGATGAGTGCAAAGCCCAGCAGCGCGCCCAGATTCAGGCCGTTGGCGGTCAAAAAGCGGTTGACGCCCAACAAATTGGCCACCACACCCAACACCAGCACCACGGCCAGGTTGGTCATTACAAACAAGACAATACGTTTCATGGTTCTTCTTTCGGAAAGCGACGGGGCTCCCGTCGTTGACACGGATGGTAGGGGCGCTCGCGCTGATTTCAAGCTTTGGCGCGGCCTTGGGCCCACGAAGTTTATGGACTTTTGCCTCCCAAACCGCGAACTTGGAGCCTGGCGTCATCAAACACCCCTAATATCCCCTCCTTTGATTCCCCCTGCGCGCGCTTGCGCATCCAAGACATGCACCACATCCAACGCCGTCGCCTCATCACTGGCCTGTCTATCGCCCTTTCCGGCGTCGCACTGCCCAGCTGGAGCCAATCCGCCAAACCCGCTGCGGTTGCCAAACCCAAGGCAGGCAACAAGCTGGCAGCCAAGCTGCGTATCGTGATTCCCGCCAACCCGGGCGGTGGCTGGGACCAAACCGGCCGCGCCTTGGGCACCGCCATGATCTCGGCCGGCGTCGTGGATGAGGTGGAGTTTGAGAACAAAGGCGGCAAAGGCGGCACGCTGGGCCTGGCCCACTATGCCGAGAAATACAACGCCGATGCCAACACCCTGATCGTGGGTGGCACCGTGATGGTGGGCGCGGTGGCCCTGCAGCGGCCGGCGGTGGACTTGAGCGCCATCCAGCCGGTGGCCCGCCTGACCAGCGACTACCTGGTGATGGTGGTGGCAGCCAACTCGCCCATCCAGAGCGTGGCCGACCTCAGCGCGAGCATGAAGGCCAACCTCAAAGGCGTCGCCATTGCGGGAGGCTCTGCAGGCGGGGTAGACCACATTTTTGCTGGTGTGTTTGCGCGTGCTGCGGGAGCGAACCCGGAAGACCTGAACTACCAGCCCTTCGCCAGCGGCGTGGACGTGGTATCCGCCCTGCTGGCTGGCAAGGCAGCGGTGGGGATCTCTGGCTACAGCGAATTCAGCGCACAACTGGCGGGTGGCCAGCTGCGTGCGATTGGTGTGTCTTCCCGCAAACCTTCGTTTGGCATCCCCGCCATCCGCGAACAGGGCGTGCAAGCCGAAATGTCCAACTGGCGCGCCGTCTTCACGGGCAAAGGCGTTTCCGCAGGCCGGCAGGCAGAGATGGTGGAAGCCGTACGCCTGGCCACGCAACACGACGCCTGGAAAGCCACCCTCAAACAAAACCATTGGGATGCGTCCTGGATGTCCGGCAAGGACCTTGTCAACCTGATCGACCTGGACCTGACTACCGCCCGCGTCATGGTGCATTTGCTCAAGCTCAAGGCCTAACAGCTTAGCCCCCGCGCTCCGCCGCTGTCGCGGGTCGCTGCCCCCCAAGGGGGTGCATTGGCCTTGGGGCGGCCCAGCGGCCAATGGTAGCCCCCACGCTCCGCCGCTGTCGCGGGTCGCTGCCCCCCGCAAGGGGGCGAATTTGCCTTGGGGCGGCCCGGCGGCAAATTGCGGCCCCCACGCTCAGGCTGCGGGCGGGCGCGGTGCGCGGAAGACGCTGGGGTCAGCGTAAAACTCCGGAACCTCGTTGTCAGGCCACCAGCCCGGCACACCCAACACCGGCAGGTGCGCGAACGGCTTGCTAGCCAAGAGTGGAGCCGATAGGGTCTGGGCCAGCCAGATATCCAGATCCGCTATGGATTTAATAGCTGCTTGTGCAATCAGTACGTGGGCTGTGATTGGTTTTCGTGGATAAACCAGCTTCTCCAACAGGGCGTGGCCAAACAGCACCAGAGAGGCCTGACCCCAGAGCGGGCGCAAGCGGCCAAACACGGCGTCCCAGTCCTTGGCTTGCAGGGCCTGCCACAGCGGCTCGGGCGCCACCAGCAAGGCGGCGTTTTCGTCAAACACCGTGAGCGCATCACGCGCCGGACCGCGCACCGGCTGGATGCCGGATTGCGCAATTTGCTCGGCCTGCAACTGGTTGAGCCTTTTTTTGGCTTGTGGAAAGTGCAACCAACACAGCCCATTGAAAAAGTCGTGCAGGCCGTCGCGCGTGGGAACGCGGGCGGTGTCAAAGATGTACTGCTCGTACGCCATGCCCACGGGCAGTTCGGCTTGCGGCACAAACTGCACCGGGGCACGCTGGGCCGCATTCAAGGCATCGGCAACGCTCAGGCCTGTGTTGACCTGCGCCGCCAGTCCCTCGCCCGCGGCACGCCAGGGTGCCAGCCAAGGGGCATCCCAGTTGATGGCGGCATACCGGGCCCCCCTACCGCCCCCCCAGCCCCCGGGCCCCCCCCGCCGCCCCGGCCCCCAGCCCCCCCCCCCCCCCCCCCCCCCCCCCCCCTCTTCAAACCATGCGCCACTGCAGTGCTTCGCCCGCGGCCAGGGGTTTGAGGGAAGTTTCGCCGAAGGCAAAACTCTCGGGAGGCGTCCAGCTTTCGCGCTTCAGGGTGATGGTGCCGGTATTACGCGACAGGCCGTAGAAGTCGGCACCAAAGAAGGACGCAAAGCCCTCCAGCTTGTCCAATTCGCCCGCGGTGTCAAAGGCCTGGGCGTAGAGCTCCATGGCCGCGTGGGCGGTGTAGCAGCCCGCGCAGCCGGTGGCATGCTCCTTCAGGTGCGTGGGGTGCGGCGCGCTGTCGGTTCCCAAAAAGAATTTGGCGCTGCCGCCAGTGGCGGCCTGTACCAGCGCCAGGCGGTGTGTTTCACGCTTGAGCACGGGCAGGCAGTAGTAGTGCGGGCGAATGCCACCGGTGAAGATGGCGTTGCGGTTGTAGAGCAGATGGTGGGCGGTGATGCTGGCCGCCGTAAACCGGTCACTGTCCGCCACGTACTGCGCAGCCTCTTTCGTGGTGATGTGCTCGAACACGATCTTGAGTTCAGGAAAGTCTTTGCGCAGCGGAATCAGCTGCGTGTCGATGAACACGGCTTCGCGGTCGAACAGGTCGATATCGCTGCTGGTCACCTCGCCGTGCACCAGCAGCAGCAAACCGGCCTTTTGCATGGCCTCCAGCGTCTTGTAGGTCTTGCGCAGGTCCGTCACACCGGCATCGCTGTTGGTGGTGGCACCTGCGGGGTAGAGCTTGGCCGCCACCACGCCAGCGTCCTTGGCCCGCGCGATTTCTTCGGCGGGCAGGTTGTCGGTGAGGTAGAGCGTCATCAGCGGCTCGAACTGCACGCCTGCGGGCACCGCGGCCTGGATGCGCGCCTTGTAGGCCAGGGCCTGCTCCGCCGTGGTGACCGGTGGCTTGAGGTTGGGCATGATGATGGCGCGCCCAAACTGGGCAGCCGTGTGCGGCACCACGGTGTGCAAGGCAGCGCCGTCGCGCACGTGCAGGTGCCAGTCGTCGGGGCGGGTGATGGTGAGGGAATTGGAGGTTGCGGTCATGGGCACTATTGTCCCAAATCGCGCCGATGCCCTCTGCCCCTCAGAAGGGCACAAAGTCGCTGGGGTACTTCCAGAAGTCCTTGAGCAGATAGCTCACAGGCAGATTCAGCGGTTTGTCGTTGGGCGGAATCGCCTTGAGGAACCACTTGTCGTAAATGGGCTGGATCTCTTTGCTCACGATCAGGCGGCGCATTTCCTCGTCGATGAGTTTTTTGAACTCCGGGTCGTTCTTGGGCAGCATGATGGCCAGCGGTTCGGTGGTCAGGAATTTGCCCACCACCTTCAGGGCCTCTGGCTTGGGGCGGTTGGCGGCCAGGCCATAAAGCAGCACGTCGTCCATCACAAAGGCGTCGGCTTCGCCACTCTCCACCATCTCTACCGCCTTGGCGTGGTCAGGTGCTTCAAGGATGGTGATGTGCAGCAAGCGCTCGCGGTTGGCTTGCTCGGCCGCCTTCAATGGTGTGGTGCCTTTGGTAGACACCAACTTTTTGCCATACAGGTCTTCAATTCGCTCAACCTTGCTCTCCGTGCGCACCAGCATGCGCGCGCCGGTAATGAAGTGGGGAATGGTGAAAGCCACCTTCTGGCGGCGTTCAGCGTTGTTGGTGGTGGAGCCACACTCCAGATCGGCCTTGCCAGTTTCCACCATGGCAATGCGGTTGGCTGGCGTCACCTGCAAAAATTCGACCGGCATGTTTTTGACACCGGTTTTCTTGCGCACGGCCTCGGCCAGCTTGAGGCACAGGTCCACGGCGTAACCCACCGCTTCTTTTTTGCCGTCCAGGTAAGAGAACGGAATCGAGGATTCGCGGTGGGCCACCACCAGCGGCCCACCAGCGGCCACGCGCTCCAACACGCCGGCGTGCACGCGACCGGTGGCCAGCATCGCCAAGCCCATTGCGCCCCACAGGCACCACATACTTTTTTGCATACAAACTCCAACGACCAAGGTTGACCGAAGCTGGCCACTCTAGCCAGCGCCTAGTCCCGCCGCCAATGCCGATTGTTTGGCGCGGCATGCAAAAACGGAATGCAACTTCTATGCCGCAGTGCCCTGGGTCAGCAGGTAGTCCCAAAGCGCTTGGGCCGAGCCCTTGGGTGTGCGGGTCTGCGCCCGTTGGGCCGCATTCAGGCCACGGGCGGCCTCGCGGCTGGAGAGGCGCTCGCGGTAAGCACGCACTTCCATGGTGATTTGCAGGCCTTTCATGGGCGCAGGCAGGGCGCTCACCAATTTTTTGGCACGCAGATCTTTTTTGACTGCGCTGTAGGGCAAAAAGGCCACGCCATGTCCCTCCAAGGCCATGGCCTTCAGACCTTCGGCCATGTCTGTCTCATACACCCGGTCGAAATGGATGGCAACGTCGGCCTGCTTGAGGATCAACTCCACCATCTGCCCCAGATAGGCGCCAGGCGCATAACCCAAGTACGGCAAAGGCTGCCCCACTTTGCCAGGCAGTGCAAACATGGGGTTTCCCTCTGCGTCGGGTTTGGAGTAAGGCGCCACCACCTCCTCCCCCAGGCTCACCATTTCGTAACGGTCGGCGTCCAGCTGGTAGGGCTGCGAAGGGTGGTGGTAGGCAATCAGCAGGTCGCAACTCCCCTCGACCAGTCGCATGACGGCATCGTGCACATTGAGCGCAATCAAGCGGCTTTTGAGCGGACCAAACTTCTCACGCAGTTCAGATACCCACGCGGGGAAAAACGTGAAGGCCAGCGTATGCGGCACGGCAAACTCCACCACGTCTTGCGCGGCGGTGGTATGCCCACGCAGCATGGCGCGTGTACTTTGCAGGGCTTGCAGCACCTCCAGCGACTGGTCGTAAAGGGTTTCACCCGCCGGTGTCAGACGCGTGGGGTAACTGCTGCGGTCCACCAGATCGGTGCCGGCCCAGGCCTCCAGCGACTGGATGCGCCGCGAAAACGCGGGCTGGGTGACGTGGCGCAACTGCGCGGAGCGGCTGAAACTGCGGGTCTCAGCCAAAGACACAAAGTCTTCAAGCCATTTGGTTTCCATGGGGCGCGATTATGCGCGGAACGCATAGATCACGTTACCTGCTGCGCAATTTCCCCACAAACCATCGCCGTACCCATGACACCGCGTGTCTCTAGAATGCCAGCACAGGCAGAAAATCGAACCTCAAAAACACATCGTTGGATGAAAACTGGAATGCATTCGATGGTTCGCTGGATCTTGGGACAGGTGCTGCGGGCCTGCGTCCTGCTGGGTGGGATAGCTGGCGCATCGGCACAAACAGCGGTCGTGCACCTGGACGACAAACTCGGTTCCGCCCCGGTCTGGCACGCGCTGCGTGTACTGGCGGACCCTGGACAAACACTGGGCTTGCAGGAGGTCATGATCCGCAACGACCAGTTTGAAGCCCCCACCACCGCGTATGGCACGTTGGGCATGGCCCATCACCATGTCTGGCTGCACATCCCCTTGAACGTGGCCCCTTCCGGGGATGGTCTGTGGGTCTTGGACATCGACTACCCGGTGCTCAACCACATTGAGATGTACCTGACCCAGGGCACGCAGGTGGTCAAGCGCATGCAGCAGGGCAACCTGGAACCCTATGAGAACCGGGTGATCCAGGGGCGCGCGCACAGTTTTGGGTTGCAGCTCAAGCCGGGCGACTCCTACGACCTGTACCTGCGCATCACCAACACGGGCACCATGATCCTGCCCATCACCCTGAGCAAGCCCAACACGTTTTATGCGCGGGCGCTGCAAGAGCAGATGCTGCAGGGGCTACTGACCGGACTGGCCCTGTGCCTGCTGGTCTACAGCCTGACCCAGTGGCTGACCCTGCGCGAGCCCCTGTACGCCAAGTACGCGCTGCTGATAACGGGCAGCCTGCTGTTCTCCTTGTTGCACTTTGGCATTGGCTCCCAGTACCTGTGGGGCGGCAACAACTGGGCCGAGATCCATATGGGGGGGCTGTCCGCACTGATTGCCGCCACCGGCTCCTTTCTGTTCAACGAGCAGGCCTTGGCCGGCCCGGACCTGAAGCCTTGGCAGCGCCGACTGATGAAAGTGGGTGCGGGCGTTACAGCGATTTCCGCCGTGCTGTACGCGTTCAACGTCATCGATGTATTTGTCGTGACCGCGATTGTCAGCACCATTGGGCTGGCGCCGCCGCTGCTGGCCGGGCCAGGCGCCATGGCCCGGGCACGTCGGGGCGACAGCGTGGGCATCTACTTTCTGGTGGCATGGGCCACCTATTTCATCAGCACCTTCATCCTGATCCAGGTGATCAAAGGCCGTGTAGACGCCAATTTCTGGACGATGCACGCCTTCCAGATCGGCGCCACGATTGACATGCTGATCTTCATGCGCGTGCTGGGGCTGCGCACCAAAGCACTGCACATCGCGGTGCAGCATGCCACGCTGGAGCGGGACAGGCTGCAGTCTTTGGTCCACACGGACCCGCTCACCGGGCTTCCCAATCGGCGCGGCCTGCATGCGGCCGTGGAGTCGGCCATCCAGTTGGCACGGGCCGAAGACATGGTCGCCGTGTACGTGCTCGACCTCGATGGGTTCAAGCAAATCAACGACCAGTACGGCCACGACGTGGGGGACGAGCTCCTCATTGCAGTGGCCCAGCGCCTGCAATCCAACGTGCGTAGCAGCGACGTCATTTCCCGCTTGGGCGGCGATGAATTTGTGGTGATGTCCTGCGGGCTGCACAGCGACCAGCAAGCAAGGGACATTGGCGAGAAACTGCTCAAGGCCTTCGATTCGCCTTTTGAACTCGCGGGGCAGCGCTGCCACATCGGCCTGACTGCCGGCTACGCCCTCGCCCCCCACGACGGGCACAACGCCATTGCCTTGATCAAATGCGCCGACGCCGCCATGTACGAAGGCAAAAACGCTGGCAAACACTGCGTGCGCCGGGGCAGCATGTCTGCAAGCCCCGCCTGAGCCCCCACGTCGACCGCAAACTTCAGGCAGGCAGGGGCCGAACCCCACGGCGTTGCATCATGTCCCGGGCCATGGCGCTCAATGCAGCAGCAGACAACACCGCCTGTGCAGCCGGATAGGCCAGCGCCTCCTCATGCACGATATGTTGCCCGTATAGCGCTGCAAAGCGTTCCAGTGACTGGGTCCGCGCATCCGCCAGCGTTGCCAATCCTTGCTGGGCCACTGCCTGCAACACGGCACGCGCATCCACCCACGCCGTCTCCATGTCGCGGTGGTCTTGCATGAGCTGGCGCACCAGGCTGCGCATCGCCGTGTCGGCCCCCAGCAGCAAAGGAGGGAACACGTGCAGTTCCTCGTCCTGGTGGTGCAAAGGAGCCGCCACATCAAAGTAGCGCAGCACATCGCACGCGGCCTGGCGCGCGTTGTCGTCGAAGCCCACCGCCTGCAGATGCTGCTGCAAGCGCGCCATCAGCGCCAGGCTGCGCGGCACCCGCTCATGGCAGGCCTGCAGCATCTCAAACGGGGCCTCAAAGCCTGCTTGGGGAGCGGGATGGGCCAGCAGCACCATGTCAGGCTTCGCGGCCGTGTACCAGAGCCTCGTAGCGCGCGCGGGTGGCGGGTGCCACCGACTCCAACACCTGCGCATACGGGGTCTTGTGCCGCGCCAACAAACGCGCTGACGCCACCGCCTTGGAGCGGCAATACCAGTGACAGCTGTGTTGCATCAAAAACAGTTCGGCCGACAAGGTGAAGGCCTTGGCCTTCTGGCTGCGTTGGACGTGGTTGTCCACCGCCTCACCGATGGCCTGGGCATGGATGGCAAAGGCCCGGCGAAGGTCAAAAGTGGCGGCGGGAAACAGGGTGGGGGCAAACGGCACGGCGACGGGCAGCTTGCTGACACGGGTTAGCGCTGCATCCTCTTTGGAAAACTCGGCTGCGAAGGCCTGGAACTGGTCGCGCAACTTGACCTCCTGCGCATCCAAAAAACTCCACACTTGGGCTTGGCGCTCTGCATCGGCTTCGCCCAGCGCGCGCAAGTAGCCTTCGGTCAAACCTTCCATGAGTTTTTCGATGTCGTAACGCGCCAGGTGGCTGCCGAGCAGCACGATGCGCTGGCGCTGGTCGCGGTTTTTGAGCACCAGCACACCAATCACGAGCGCGGCAAAAATCAGAAGGTCCATGGGGAAATAGGGATCAGAAATGCGAAGGGGAACAGCCGGCGAAGAGTGTACGCGGCCGCAGAATACCCCTGCACGAGGCGTCAAACGCTATTATTTCGATAGCTTCTCGCGCAATATCCACGGGGCCTATAGGCCCAAAACGCCCCTAAATCAATCCCCACTCTGCTGCAGCGCCCACATCTGCGCATAGCGGCCGTTGGTAGCCAGCAGCTGGGCGTGGGTGCCGCGTTCGATGATGTGGCCAGCGTCCATCACCAATATCTCGTGCGCGTCCACCACGGTGGAGAGGCGGTGGGCGATGACCAGCGTGGTCTTGTTCTGTGACACGCCCGCCAGCTCGGCCTGGATGGCGCGTTCGTTAGCACTGTCCAGGGCGCTGGTGGCTTCATCAAAAATCATCACCGGCGGGTTCTTCAACAAGGTGCGGGCAATCGCCACGCGCTGCTTCTCCCCGCCACTGAGCTTGAGGCCACGCTCGCCCACCATGGTCTCAAAGCCCTTGGGCGCCGCAGCGATGAAAGCGTGGATATGCGCGGCCTTGGCTGCAGCCTCCACCTCGGCGCGTGTGGCGCCGGGGCGGCCGTAGGCAATGTTGTATTCCACCGTGTCGTTGAACAACACGGTGTCTTGCGGCACGATGCCGATGGCCTGGCGCACACTGCTCTGCGTCACTTGTTTGATGTCCTGCCCGGCGATGGTGATGCGGCCCTGTTGCACGTCATAAAAGCGGAACAGCAGCCGTGCCAGCGTGGACTTGCCCGAGCCGCTGGGGCCGACCACGGCCACCGTCTTGCCAGCCGGAATCTCGAAACTGATGCCGTGCAAGATGGTGCGTGCCACATTGCCCGTGGCGGCGGCACTGCCCGCGGGGTCGTAGCTAAAAGTGACGTTCTCGAACCGCACGGTCGCATCGGCACCGCTGGCCGCCAGCCGCAGCGGCTGGGCACCGGGCACATCGGCAATCTCGCGCTCGCGCTCCATCAGGGTGAACATCTTTTCCAGGTCGGTCAGGCTTTGTTTGATCTCGCGGTAGATCACGCCCAAAAAGTTCAGCGGAATGTAGAGCTGGATCATGAAGGCGTTGACCATGACCAGGTCGCCCAGCGTCATGCGCCCCTCGACCACACCCTGGGTGGCGCGCCACAGCATGGTGACCAGCGCGATGGCGATGATGAGTTGCTGGCCGGTATTGAGCAACGAGAGCGTGGTCTGGCTCTTGACGGCGGCTCGGCGGTACTTTTCCAGGTTTTCGTCGTAGCGGCGGGCTTCAAACTCTTCGTTGTTGAAGTACTTGACCGTTTCATAGTTGAGGAGCGAATCGATGGCACGGCTGTGCGCCGTGCTGTCCATGTCGTTCATCTTCTTGCGAAACTGGGTGCGCCACTCGGTCACCGTGATGGTGAAGGCGATGTACACCCCCAGCGCCACGATGGTGATCCAGGCAAACCAGACGTCAAACTTGACCGCCAGCAGCGTGAGCACCAGCGCAACTTCGATCAGCGTGGGAATGATGCTGTAGAGCGAGTAGCTGATGAGCGAGTGCACGCCGCGCGTGCCGCGTTCGATGTCGCGCGTCATGCCGCCGGTTTGGCGCTCCAGGTGAAAGCGCAGGCTCATGGCGTGCAGGTGGCGGAACACCTGCAGGCTGATGCTGCGCGCCGCCCCCTCAGTGGCCTTGGCGAACACCAGTTCGCGCAGCTCGGTGAAGAGCGAGGTGGACAGGCGCAACGCGCCGTAGCCCAGCAACAGCGCAGCAGGCACCACCAGGAGCGCAGTGGGATCGCCCGGCTTCAGGGTCATGGCATCCACCAGGTTTTTCAGCAACACCGGCACACCCACGTTGGCCATCTTGGCGCCCACCATGAAGGCCAGTGCCGCGATCACGCGCCACTTGTAGGCCCACAGATAGGGGAACAGGCGGCGCAGCGTGTCCCAGTCCGACTTGGGGGGCACCGTGGCGGCCAGGCCGGTGGAGGGGGTGGAGGGGGTGGAGGCCGCAGGGGCTGCAGCGGGGAGACCAGAGGGGCGCATGGGGGACAATCCGGGATAAGTTTCAAGTCAGGATTGTGCCCATGTCTACCAATGCAAGCCCCCCCATCGTCCAATTGCCCACCGACCAGGAGCTGGTGCTCAAAGTTATCCCCATGCCCGGCGACTGCAATGCCAATGGCGACATCTTTGGCGGCTGGGTCATGGCCCAGGTCGACCTGGCCGGCTCGGTGCTGCCCGCGCGCTACACCCAGGGCCGCATGGCCACGGTAGCAGTGAACGAATTTGTCTTCAAACAACCCGTGCGCGTGGGCGACATTTTGAGTTTCTTCAGCAAGGTCAGCCGCATCGGCCGCACGTCTATTACCGTGAAGGTGGAGGTGTATGCCGAGCGTTTTCGCACCCAGGGGCAGTACATCAAAGTCACCGAGGCGTCACTGACCTATGTGGCCATTGACGACAACGGCCAGCCCAGAGAGATACCAGTTCGCGCCATTTGACGCTATAACTTATATAGCTGCTTGCGCAATATAGACGGGCCATACAGGCCCATTTCTTATAAATATCGCCACGCACAGAAAATGAATCTCGGGGCACTGCGCTAAGGGTCTACGAGATCAGTGAGAACCCTATCGGTAAAACAGGGGGCTCCCGCTATAACCGGACTGCACAACACGAGGAGGCAAGGTGCAGTTCCTTCAATTGCTGATCAGCGGCGTCGCACAAGGGTGCATATACGGCCTGATCGCACTGGGCTTCGTGCTCATTTACAAAGCGACCGAAACCGTCAGCTTCGCCCAGGGTGAGCTGATGATGCTGGGCGCCTTTGGCGGCTTGGCCGGCATGACCCTGCTGGGCTTTCCCTATTGGGTCGCGGTGCCCAGCGCCATCGTGGCCATGGCGGTGTTTGGCATGGTGCTGGAGCGCGTGGTCATCCGCCCCATCCTGGGTCAACCGGCCTTCTCCATCGTCATGCTGACCATCGGCATTGGCTATGTGGCACGTGGGCTCATCACCATGATCCCTGGCATGGGCACCGATACCAATGCCCTGCCCGTGCCCTACAAGGACGAAATCCTCAAGTTCGGTGGCAATGAGATGGGCATTGGTGCACTCGTGCTCAACGTGGAGCACTTGGTCATCATCGGCGCCACCGGCATTTTGTGTGTGCTGCTGTTTGCACTGTTCCGTTACAGCAAGCTGGGCATCGCCATGCAGGCGGCCTCGCAAAACCAGTTGGCCGCCTATTACATGGGCATTCCGGTACAGCGCCTCAATGGCCTGGCCTGGGGCCTGGCCGCAGCGGTAGCCGCCATCGCCGGCATCCTGCTGGCCCCCATCACCTTTGTGCACGCCAACATGGGGATGATCGGACTCAAAGCCTTCCCGGCCGCCGTGGTGGGCGGCTTTGGCAGCCTGCCCGGCGCGATTGTGGGCGGGCTGGTGATCGGGCTGGTGGAGTCGTTTGCCGGCTTCTACCTGCCCGACGGCTTCAAGGACACCGCAGCCTATGTGGTGGTGCTGGTCATGCTGATGGTCAAACCCAACGGCCTGTTCGGCGAAAAGCTCAGGAAAAAAGTATGAAGAGAGCCCAGATAGAGGCCTGCCAGCCAGCGCGCCAGGGCCACCGCGGAACCGGCTTTGCCGGGCCGCTGGTGGCGCCCCCTGAGGGGGAGGCGCCGCAGGCGCTTCGGGGGGGAGTCCTGTGAGATTCATTTTCAAGACGGACTACGCGCAGGACATCAACCTTGCCAAACATGGCGGTCATGTCTTCTGGTACAGCGCGCTGGGTGTTTTCTTGCTGGCCGCCCCTTGGCTGCTGACCGAATACAGCCTGGCCCAGCTCAACCTCGTGCTGATCTACGCCGTGGCGGGCCTGGGCCTGATGCTGCTGGCCGGCTTCACCGGGCAGTTTTCACTGGGGCATGCGGCCTTTCTGGGCGTTGGGGCGTACAGCCAGGCCTACCTGACGGCCGTCGGCCTGCCCTTCTTCCTGGCGCTGGGCGTCTCCGGCTTTCTGTCGGCCTTGATTGGCATCGTGGTGGGCCTGCCGGCCCTGCGGCTCAAGGGCATTTACCTGGGCATGGCCACGCTGTCGTTTGGCTTCATCATCGAAGAGGTGTTTGCGCGCTGGGAGTCGGTCACCGGCGGCAACGCGGGCAAGTCGGTGGCGGCCATCCAGCTGCTGGGCTACGACCTGGGCAGCGGCGCAGGCTTCTACTTTGTCTGCCTGCTGGTCACCGTGGTCTGCACGCTGGGCATCCTGAACCTGCTGCGCGCGCCCACGGGCCGGGCCTTTGTGGCGATCCGCGACTCCGAGATCTCGGCCCAGAGCATGGGCATTCACCTCGCGTATTACAAAACCCTGTCGTTTGCCATTTCTGCGGCATTGGCTGGGGTGGCCGGGGCCCTGTATGCCCACAACCTGCGTTTCATCTCGCCCGACCAGTTCAACCTGCTGCAGTCGATCGATCTGCTGCTGATGATCGTGATTGGCGGCCTGGGCTCCATCCACGGCGTGTTCCTGGGTGCCATCTTCCTGATCATGCTGCCGCAGGGCATTTCGGCGGTGAAAGAGTTTTTGCCAGAGATCATTGGCCAGGCACCGGGGCTCAAGAGTGTGATCTACGGCAGCATGCTGATCCTGTTTGTGCTGTTTGAGCCCATGGGCCTGTATGGCCGCTGGCTCAAGGTGCGCACCTATCTGCAGATGTTCCCGTTCTACCGCAAGGGCATGTTCAAGCGGCAGAAATCCTTCCAAAAGTCAGATCGGCTGAAATGACCCCCACGCTCGTCACTTCGTGTACTTCGCTGCCCCCCGAGGGCGCCCTCACGCCTTGGGGCGGCCCTGCAGCGTTCAATCTATGAACCCCGAGACCCTCCTTTCTGCCAACAACCTCAGCGTGCGCTTTGGTGGCGTGCTGGCGGTCAACAATGTGAGCTTCGAGGTCAAGCAGGGTGAGGTGTTCACCCTGATTGGCCCCAACGGCGCCGGCAAAACCACGGTGTTCAACCTGATCAGCCGCATCTACACCCCGACCACAGGTGATATTGACTACCTGGGTCCGCAGGGCCTGCTCAAGCTCACGGCGCAGCCGCCGCAAGACGTGGCCTCGCTGGGCATTGCGCGCACCTTCCAGAACATCGAGCTGTTTGAACATGCCAGCGTGCTGCACAACCTGCTGATTGGCCGCCACACCCACCGCAAGACCGGGCTGTGGCAAGACCTGCTTTTCACCGCCGCAGCCCGGGAGGCCGAACTCAAGGCCCGCGAGAAGGCCGAAGAAGTCATCGAATTTCTGGACCTGCAGCACTACCGCGACTCGCTGGTGGCGGGCTTGCCCTACGGCGTGCGCAAGGTGGTGGAAATGGCCCGCGCCCTGTGCACCGAACCCAAGCTGCTGTTGCTGGACGAGCCGTCCAGCGGTCTGAACGTGGAAGAAACCGACGACATGGCCTTCTGGATCCAGGACATCAAAACCGAGCTGGGCATCACCGTGCTGATGGTGGAGCACGACATGAGCCTGGTGTCCAAGGTCAGCGACCGTGTGCTGGCCATGAACCAGGGCGAAGTGCTGGCCATGGGCACACCGCGCGAGGTGCAGACGGATCCGGGCGTGGTCGAAGCCTACCTGGGCTCCATCGACGACGTGTCGTCCCTGCGCCGGCAAAACACCGTGGAGGCCGCATGAGTACCCAGCCCCCACCCATCAGCGACCAACCGGTGCTCAAGCTGCTCAATGTGGAGAGCGCGTATGGCCCGATCAAAGCCATCCGTGGCGTGAGCCTGCAAGTGCGCCGCGGCGAGATCGCCACCGTGCTGGGCTCCAACGGGGCAGGCAAGACCACCATCCTCAAAACCATCTCCGGCATCATCGACCCGCGCAAGGGCTCGGTGGAGTTCAAGGGCGAGGACATCACCGCCAAAGACCCGGCCTACATCGTGCAAGAAGGGCCTGAGCCATGTGCCCGAGGGGCGCGAGGTGTTCCCGCTGCTCAGCGTGCGCGACAACCTGCTCATGGGCGCCTACACGCGCTCCGACCGCGACGGCGTGGCCAAGGACATCGAGACGGTGTATGGCTACTTCCCCATCCTCAAAGAGCGGGCCACGCAGGATGCCGGCCTGCTCTCGGGCGGGCAACAGCAGATGCTGGCCATCAGCCGCGCGCTCATGGCCAACCCCGACCTGATTCTGCTGGACGAGCCCAGCCTGGGCCTGTCTCCCAAACTGACCAAGGAGATCTTCGAGATCGTGGTGCGCATCAACCGCGAGCGCGGCACCACCATCCTGCTGGTGGAGCAGAACGCCAACATGGCGCTCAACGCCTCCGACTACGGCTATGTGCTGGAAAACGGCCGCATCGTGATGGAAGACACCTGCGCCCACCTGCGCGAGAAGGACGACATCAAAGAGTTCTACCTGGGCATGAAGGAAGACGGCGTGCGCGGAGAGCGGCGCTGGAAGAAAAAGAAGACATGGCGATGAACATGATCCCCACGCTCCACCGCTGCGCGGGTCGCTGCCCCCCGAGGGGGCTCATTTGCCTTGGGGCGGCCCGGCGACAAATCGCCGGCGCTGCCGAACAACTGTATTGGCTAACCGTCAGGACATCTGTATGAGCGGGCTCTGGGACACGTCACACATTCAGCCGCGCAATGACATCGTCATGGCGGGCGAGACCATTCCGGCCATGTTCTGGAATGCGGTACAAAGCCGCGGCCCAAATATCTGGCTGCGCCAAAAGCATCTGGGTTTGTGGCGCAGCTGGACCTGGAACCAGACCGCCGATGCGGTGCGCGAGATTTCCGGCGGCTTGATGAGCCTGGGATTTCACCAGGGGGACACGGCATCCATCCTGGCCAACACCGTGGTGGAGTGGGTCTGGGCAGATTTGGCGGTGTTGTCCGCCGGTGGCGTGTCCAACGGCATTTACCCCACCGATGCGGCCAGCCAGGTGCACTACTTGTGTGAGGACTCCTCCACGAGCATCCTGTTCGTGGAGGACGACGAACAACTCGACAAGGCCTTGGAAGTACGCGACCAGTGTCCCAAGCTGCGCAAGATTGTGGTGTTTGACATGGAAGGCCTGCGCGGATTGGACGACCCTGGTGTGATCAGCCTGGATGCATTGCGCGCATTGGGTCGCGCCTACAACGCCACGCACCCGCAAGCCGTGCAACAGCGCGTGGACGCCTGCAAGCCGGAAGACCTCGCGATTCTGGTCTACACCTCGGGCACCACCGGCAAGCCCAAGGGCGCCATGCACTTGCACCAGGGCCTGGTCTACACCGTGCGTGGCTTCAACACCCTGATTGCCCAAAGCGACCAGGACGAACGCATGTGTTTCCTGCCGCTGTGCCACATTGCCGAGCGCATGGGCGGCGAGTATTTTGGTCTGTATACCGGGGCCAAACTCAATTTTGTGGAAAACCCCGAGACCATCCCCGAGAACGTGCGGGAGATTGCCCCCACCGTGTTCACCGCCGTGCCGCGGGTGTGGGAGAAGTTTTATTCCGGCGTGATGATTGGTCTGAAGGAGGCTGGCTTTATCCAGCAGGCCGCCTATGGCTGGGCGATTGGCGTGGGCACCCGGATTGCCGAACGGGTGCTGGCCGGACAGCCTGTGGACGGCTGGCTGAAGTTCCAGTTCCGCGTGGCGCAGGTGCTGGCACTCAACAATGTGCGCAAGCTCATTGGCATTCACCGCGCGCGCTTTTTGGTCACCGGTGCGGCACCCATTTCCCCCGAACTGGTGCGCTGGTACCTGGCGCTGGGCGTGCCCATGCTGGAGGTCTGGGGCATGACCGAGACCTGCGGTGCCTCTACCGGCGTGCCGGCTGACAAGATCAAACCCGGCTCCATCGGCCCGGCGGCAGGCTTTAACGAAGTCAGGCTGGATCCGGCGAGCGGTGAAATTCTGGTGCGGGGCAAAAACGTCTTTGCAGGCTACCTGAACCTGCCCGAGAAAACCGCCGAGACCATCACCGCTGATGGCTGGCTGCACACAGGCGACGTGGGCGTGCAGGACGAGGACGGCTTCTTCCGTATCACCGACCGCATGAAGGACATCATCATCACTGCGGGCGGCAAAAACATCACGCCCAGCGAGCTGGAGAACGACCTGAAGTTCTCGCCCTACATCACCGATGCGGTGGTGATTGGCGACAAGCGCGCCTACCTGACCGTGATTGTGATGATCGACCAGGAGAACGTGGAGAAGTTCGCCCAGGACGCCGATGTGCCCTTCAGCAACTACACATCGCTGACCCGCGCCCCCGAGGTGCAGGCCCTGATCCAGGCCGAGCTGGACCGGGTGAACAAGAAGTTTGCACGCGTGGAGCAGATCAAAAAATTCTTCCTGCTGGAAAACCAGCTCACGGCAGAAGATGAGGAACTCACCCCCACCATGAAGCTCAAACGCAAGCTGGTGGAGAAGAAATACGAAGCCCAGATAGAGGCGATGTACCGCTGACGGCCTGCCCGGCTTTCAGCACCCCTTTCAACAACGAGGAGACAAAACCATGAAACTGCGTACCGCTATCGCACTGGGCACCCTGGCCCTGACTGCGACCCTTGCCAGCGCCCAGCAAGGCGTCGGCAAAGACGAAATTCTGCTCGGGTCCATCCAGGACCTGTCCGGCCCGCTGGCCGGTTTTGGCAAACAGGCCCGTGCCGGCATGTTGCTGGCCGTGGACGAAATCAACGAGCAAGGCGGCATCAATGGCCGCAAGGTCAAGCTGCTGGTGGAGGACTCTGGCTACGACCCCAAAAAAGCCGTGCTGGCCGCGCAAAAACTGGTCAACCAGGACAAGATTTTCATGATGGTGGGGCACATCGGCACCGCCCAGAACATGGCGGCCATGCCGGTGCAGTTTGAGAAGAATGTGGCGAACTTCTTCCCCATCACCGCAGCACGCGAAATGTACGAGCCCTTCCACAAGCTCAAGTACTCGTTTGCCGCCCCCTATTACGACCAGATGCGCCTGGCCGTGCCCAAACTGGTGAAGGAAAAGGGTGCCAAGAAGGTCTGCACGCTGTACCAGGATGACGACTTCGGCCTGGAAGTGCTCAAGGGTGGCGAAGACGGCCTGAAGACCATCGGCATGGAGTTCGCCGAGAAAACGTCTTACAAACGCGGCGCCACCGACTTCTCCTCGCAGGTGTCCAAAATGCAGGCCAGCGGTTGCGACTTTGTCGTGCTGGGCACCATCATTCGTGAAACCATTGGCGCCATCGGCACGGCCCGCAAGCTGGGTTACAACCCCACCTTCATCGGCTCGAGTGCTGCCTATACCGACCTGATCCACAAGATCGGCGGCAAGGCCATGGACGGCCTCTACGCCACCATGACCGTGCAAAACCCCTACACGGATGAGCAGACACCCGGCATCCGCTTTTGGGCCAACAAGTACAAAACCAAGTTCAACGAAGACCCCACCGTGTTTTCGGTCTACGGCTACCTGATCATCAACACCTTTGCCACCGCAGCCAACAAAGCTGGCAAGAACTTGACCACCGACAGCTTCATCAAGGTGATGGACAACACGACCATCCAGCCCGACATGTTTGGCTCACCGCTGCAAACCTTCACTGCCACCAAACGCTTGGGCAGCGGTGCAGCGCGCCTGTCGCAGATCACCGATGGCAAGTGGAAGGTGGTGTCGGACTACGTGGGTGACATGCCCGCCAAGAAGTAAACCCGCCAAGGTCTCTGCGAAAAGCCACCCCCGGGTGGCTTTTTTTATTTTCGGAAACCCAGCAACGCTGCACGCACGAGACTGTGAACATCTCCGTCGTGGCGCAGGCCCAGGGTAAGCGCATCGGGCGTGTGGAGCGGCGGGTAACTGGCAAACAAGCGATGGATGTGCTCGTCCGGCACATAGCGCACCAAAGACCGGCGCTCGGATCCAAACTGCTGCAGCAACGCATCGACCACCTTCTCCACGGACAAGTACAGGGCAGGCATCTGGTACGTCCTGTCTGGGCGATAGGTGTCCGGATCACACGCCGCAGCGCGCAAGAGGTTATCCACACACGCGGAGACTGATAGCCACCATGCCGTCCCCTCAGGACGAACGGGCAAAGTGACGGGACGCCCTTCCGCCAGAGCCCAAAACACCTCACTCATGAATGCAGACATCAACCCCGTGGCAACTCCAGGGCGTGCCACGATACCCGGTAAGCGAAGCGAACATCCCGTCACCCAGCCCCGACGCGAAGCATCGGACACCAGTAATTCACAGACACGCTTGTGCACACCATAGCTCAATGCAGGGGCGGCTGGGGTGTGTTCATCCACCTGTGTGGGAAGCTTGTCCCCATACACCGCAATCGAGCTGGCATATACAAAACGCGGACAGGTACCCAACGCTCCGAATGCCTGCAGCCAATCAGCAGTGGCATCGAGATTGACCTGCCGTCCCAGGGCGTAGTCACGCTCGGCGGCCCCACCGGGAACACTGGCCAGGTGAAACACCAGGTCCGGCCGGAAGGCACAGACCTGATCCAATACCGCTGGATCTGACACGCTGCCCTCCAGCCAGCGCAGTCGGATATCCACATCATGGTGTGCAGACTGCAAATCCACCGCCAGCACGGCGTCCACCGTCCCGACCTGCGAGAGGCCGCCCAGGAGTTTCCGGACCAGTGCCGCGCCTATAAAGCCGTAGGCACCCGTAACTACCACGCGGGTCACGGGTGGTACTCCACAACCCGCTGATCAATCACGCCGAAAGGACCGGGAACGCCGTCCGCACTACAGGCTTGCATGCGAACGGAGTCACCAAATTGCATGAATCCTGTATGGGTTTTCCCGCTGTCTATGATTTCGATGACACGTTGCTCCGCAATACATGCGGACCCTGCGGAGCGCGCCACATTGGATACGGTCCCTGAGCCAACGATGCAGCCCGCCGTGAGCCGACGAGACCGTGCCGCATGGGCGATCAATTGCCCAAAATGAAAGTTCATTTCTCCACCATGGGGCTCGCCAAAGCGCTGCCCATTCCAGTGCACATGCAGGCGCATCTGCACCCGGCCGTCGCGCCAGGCATCCCCAAGCTCATCGGGTGTCACCGCCACAGGCGCAAAAGCTGTCGAAGGCTTGGCCTGCAAAAAACCGAAGCCTGTTTTCATCTCATGTGGGCCAAGTGCACGCAAGCTCCAGTCATTGATCTGCACCAGCAAGCGCACACACGCCAGGGCAGACACTGCGTCGACCCCCATGGGCACCGGTCCGGTGATGACACCGAACTCGCCCTCGAAATCAATACCGTCTTCCACCCGGGGCAAAGCCACCTCGTTATGGGGACCCAAGAAGTCGTCACTCGCGCCCT
The DNA here is from genome assembly GCF_034519335.1 of Rhodoferax sp. Lineage (GTDB taxonomy): Bacteria > Pseudomonadota > Gammaproteobacteria > Burkholderiales > Burkholderiaceae_C > Allorhodoferax. The sequence goes on along the minus strand of NZ_JAXHOL010000040.1, from coordinate 251,894 downwards.
GGTACATCATGGGCACAGTCTCCACCAGTGGAGGGGCCGGCTTGTTGAACGCCTTGTCCATCAGGTTGCTGTGGTTGAGAAAGGCTGAACCATCCAGCCACTGCGGACTTCGCGGAAGTGGAGCCACACACTGGGCGGGGTCGAAGGCAAAACTGCCTTCAGCACCCCCGGCATTCAGGGATTCATAGACCGCTTGCAGCGGCGGCTGCACGTCGTCCCAGCGCTCGAGAGCATCAATCAGGTGAGGCGCAATGTCACCAACCTCCACCGCGTAAGCAGCGTCGCGCGAGACCAGGACCAAACGACCGTCTTTATGCTTGCTTTTAAGACTTGCGAATTTCATGTATCGGGACTCCCCAAAAAGTAAAGCGGGGCGCCATGCCCCGTGAAAAGGGTTCAGCAGGGTCAGGGCCAGCTCACTGCGTAGCAATAGCTTGAGCCAGGCCGTCTTCATACTGACCATCGATCAGCACAAACAGCATGCGGCAGGGTTTGCAGGACCGGTTGGCCCAAGCGTGGTTGGTACCTCGCTGCACCACCACACTGCCCGGCTTGAGCAGCACCTCGCCGGTGTCGAGCACCAGGGTCATCTCGCCCTCGATCACGACCCCGTAGTCCACCGATTCCGTCCGGTGCATCAGGGGGTGGGGGGAATGTGCCTTCACGGTAGATGCGTCCACATCGCCGATCTGACTAAAGGCTTCTTGCATACGTGCGCTGCCCTGGGCCAAAAACTCGGCCGTATCCGGCGGGATATCCACAAAACGCAAGCGCGTGCCTTGTGTGGGCGGTGGCAACACCACGGGGCCTACTGTGGGGTCCACGCCGTTGTCGACACGGGCCGGACTGCCTCGGGTGCTCCAGACTTCATGGAACACGGTTCCGGGGATGGCCGAGATGTGTGCCACGGTGGGCAAAGGGCCGTCGGACACAACGACCGCCGCGCCCTGGGCGTTGTGGCCTGTCACCACGCGATGGATGGGGGGAAATGACATGGGTTTGCTCCTTACGGTTCAAAAATGGCGACCGCCCGCGTCCACCCCGCCGATGCGCCGCGGATCTTGTGGGGGAAGCAGCTGATGGTGAAACCGGTGGACGGCAAGGCTTCCAGGTTGTGCAGCTTCTCCAGGTGGCAGTAGCCAATGTCGCGCCCGGCTTTGTGGCCTTCCCAGATCAAAGCCTTGTTGCCGGTCTCGGCCACTTTCTTGGCGGTGTAGCTGAAGGGGGCGTCCCAGCTCCAGGCGTCGGTCCCGGTCAGGCGCACACCGCGCTCCAGCAGGTACATGGTGGCCTCGTAGCCCATGCCACAGCCGGCCCTAAGGTAGTCCGGGTGCCCATAGCGGGACCCGGCGCGGGTGTTGACCACCACAATGTCCAGCGCCTGCAGGGTGTGGCCGATACGGGCCAGCTCGGCCTCCACGTCGGCAGCCTTGGCCACATAGCCATCGGAAAAATGGCGAAAGTCCAGCTTCACCCCGCTCTGAAAGCACCACTCCAGGGGCACCTCGTCAATGGTGATGGAGGGACGGGAGCCGCCGTTCCTGGCATCCTGCGTGGAATGGAAGTGCCAGGGTGCATCCAGGTGCGTGCCGTTGTGGGTGGTCAGCGTAACCCACTCGGCGGCGGCGGCCTCGCCATCGGGATAGTCCTCGGGCTTCGTGCCCGGAATCATCGCCATGAACTCGGGCAGCGTATCCGCATGCTTTTGGTAGGTGATCTTGGGCGCCAGGGGCGGCGGGTCCGACAGGACATCGTTTTCCAGGTAGATGGATAAATCGACAAAGCGGCGTTGAGGTTTGGCTGCAGTCATGCGGCCTCCTGCACCGTGGTGCTGACACGGCGGGTGCGGTGGATCCGGGCGAACGCCAGGATGGCCAACCCGTCAATCACCACAGCGGCCATACCCAGGCTGCCGTAGCCCAGCCCCTTGACCAGCGTGCCGCCCAAGATGGGACCAATGGCCGCACCGAACATCAGCATCGCAGGGGTGGCCGCCATGGCCCGTCCACTGGGGTCCAAACGTGCCAGTACGCCAAAGGCGAAGGTGTGGGTGAAGATCATCACCGCGGCGAACACTGCCGCGGAAGCGGCATAGGGACCAAACACGGTGGAGTTCATGATGAGTACCACCAGCACTGCCTGTAGCGCCGGCCCTGCAAACAACACGCTGCGGGCGGATACGCGTTTTTCCAAAACGGCGGCCAATACCGCAGGGAACAGATTCACCACGCCCAGGGCAATCAGCACACCCGTCACGGCCTCCAAGCCGAAGCCCCGGTCTCTGCCGACACGCTCCAAAAAGCTGAAGGTCATGGACTGCACCAATCCCATGGCGGCTATGCCGAGCACCCCCCACCACACAGCCGTTGGCAAAGGGGCGGCCAGTGCGCGCGCACCGGGAGCGTCCCCCGGCGTGTCTGCCACCGGGAATGCCAGTGCCGCAGCAACAGCGCCCACTGCCATGACGCCCGCAAAGACCTGGAAGAGCACCGGTCCACCCAGGCTTGCAACCAGCACCGGCGTGCCGCCCAAAAACACGATGGCAAAAACACCCAGCGCCATGCCCACCATGGCAAACAACCGGTGCGGGTTGCGGCTGCGCGCGATGGTGCCATGCGTCACGCTGAGAGCAGCGCCTGCCGCCACCCCAGCCGCTCCATGCAGCACCGCCAGTTGGGCAAACTGGGCGGTGGTGGACGCTAGGGCAAAGCCTACGGCAGATGCGCCAAAGCCCAGCGTGGCGACCATGCGACCCGGCAAAGCCTGAAAAATTGGTGCAAGCACCAGGCTGGCCAACACCGCGCCCGCCAAGAACAGGGTTGCCAGCAACCCTGCTTGCTGAGGATCGAAGCGGTACACCGAGATCAGGGTTCCCACCCATACTGGCAAGGCCACGAGGTCCACCATGCCGGCACAATGCGCCACCATGAGGGCGATGCGCCCGCGGACAGATTCAGTTCGGATCATGTGTCTCTCCTGGTATATCAAATGGGTTCGGCGAGTGCCATGTGGGAGGCACGCATGATTTGCGCATGCTCTGCCTTGTCGCCACCGGCGATCTCGATCTCGCCCAAACGGGCGGAGTTCTCCACCACCATGCGGCAGCGTTCCCAGCGGCGCGTCTCAAAGGCGGCGATGCCTTGCGGAATGTCTGTGGTGCGGCCCAGCTCCTCGGCCAGCACCAGTGCGTCTTCGATGCCAATACACGCGCCCGATGCCAGATGGGGCGTGGTGGCGTGCACGGTGTCACCAATTAACACCACACGGCCCTGCGACCATGGACGGGGCATGAGCATGCCTTCCAGGGGCCGGTACACGATCTGGGAGTCCGGGCCCAGCTGGGCTCGAATCTGTTGCAACACAGGCGCCGAAAAACCATCCAGCAAGGCCTTCATGCGATCCACAAAAGTAGCAGGGTCCACATGGTCGTTGACCGGCTTGGGCTCGGTGACGAAGAGGTACATCTCGGTCTTGGAGACGGGGTTCACACCGGGCTTGACCCGGGGTCCCATCCACATGGTGATAGTCTCAATGTCGGGATGCCGCGGCAGCACGGCACGCCATACGGCCTGGCCACTGTATTGGGGAACAGGAGCCCCTGGAAACAAGGCCTTGCGAACCTTTGAGTACAAACCGTCAGCACCAATTACCAAGTCATAACGCTCGGTACGTCCATCGGTGAAACTCACGTCAACACCTTCAGCATCCTGGGTGATCCCGCTGAACGAGCAACCCAAAAACACCCGCGTTCCGCAAGCACGGGTGGCTTCTGCCAGGATTTTGGCCAACACGGGGCGCAGGATGGCGCCGCCTCCGGGCACATCGGACTTCGCCAACCGGGGTGTGGGAAGCTCCGCCACCTTGGGACCGTGAGGAGCGCACAAATGCACTCCGTCGGATGCGTGCCCTTGCTCCAGGAATGCATCGAGCACATTGAGCTGGCGGAGTGCGCGCAGGGTGGCCGGCCCCAGGCTGATGCCAGCACCGTAGCTGCGCCAGCCGGGATCAATCTCCACCAGATCGACGTCAGCGCCCCGCTTGCGCAACTCGATGGCGGCGGACATGCCGGAGAAGCCCCCGCCAATGATGAGAATGCGTTGGGGTGTGGATGTCATGGATGTATCTCCTTTGTTGTTGTGTCTTGGATGTGCACGTCGCCCGAAGCTTCGAGCCGCACAGGAACGTGGGTCAGCGATTGGCCCAGGCACGGCCCCAAAGTGCACAGGCCTGTGTCAATCTCAAATTGCGCGCCGTGGGCGGCGCACACAATGCGGTCGCCCGCGGCATTCAGGTAGGCGTTCTTGCGCCATGCCATCGGGGTGTCGTGGTGCGGGCAGGCATCGCGCCACGCATGCACATACATGCCTTGGCGCACGAGCAGCACACTGTCCTGGCCCCGCCCCTGCGGATCAAACCCACGGGAGCCGCCCTCTGGCACGTCATCGATATGGCACAAACGCATGGCGGACTCAGGCTGCTGGTTTGCCCGCACCGGGGGGCGGTCCGGATGGGGCCCACTTCTCGCGGTGCTGAAACAGGAAAAGCTGGGACGCGTCGGCGCTCATGGGCACTTCGCGCGCGGCCCACTGGTCGTCGTGCAGGTCCATGTCGGCGTCGTACTCGACATGGCAGCCCAGAGGGCTGTTGAAGTACCAGAACCAGTTGCTGCCGAACTTGTGGCGCCCTGGGCCCCAAAAGCTCTGGTAGCCCTTTTCAACGAATCGGGTGCCAGCCAGCATGACCTCAGTCGGTCCCCCCATGTGGAAGGTGAAGTGCTCACAACCCTTCATGAACGGAGGGGTCTGGATCATGAAGAGGGTGTGGTGGTCCTGCGTACCACCCGGCCGCAAGAAGGGCCCCACACCGGTGAAGCGGTCGGTCGCCACAAAGCCCAGGCGCGCATAAAAGGCTTCTGCGCGCGCCGCATCGGGCACGAAATACACCACGTGCGACAAAGAGCGGGGGCGCGCCGCCATGTCCGGGCTCAGGCCCAGGGCGTTGGGGCCGCGCTGGGGCGCCGCGCCGGGTGCATTCACGGTCTCGGCCGGCAGCGACAGGGGGCGGCGCACGGTGACCTGAAAGGCCAGGGCAAAGCCCATGTCGTCGACGGTGCGCAGCACACCGCCCTCGCGCTGCACGGCACGGTCGCGGCGCAGTTCGGCTTCGATCGCATCCAGCGTGGCGGTGTCCGCCACGCCATAGACGGTTTCACGCAGCATGCTGGCCGTGCCCAGGCCGGGCGGCAGGCTGGCGTCGTCCTTGGCGCGCAGCACCACTGCGGTGCCATCCAGGGCTTCAAAGCGCCCCCCCTGTGCCGTCTGGTCCACAGGAGTCAGGCCGTAGTCCGTCAGGTATTGGCTGCAGGCAGCGAGGTCGTCCACGCCAAAAACCAGGGCGTCGGGTCCAATGATGTTCATGTCAGTTCCTTGGGATGAATAAGGGGGGGGTCAGGCGGTGCGCCCGCCCAGGGTTTCGGCCACCCAGTCGGCGATGTAGTGGCCGGCGTTGATGCTGTTATCGAAGCTGCTGTGCTGCACACCACCTTCGCGCTCGGTAAAAATCTTCAGTTCGCGCTTGGGGCTGTTGACCAGCTGCTCGTAGGTGCGGTGGGCCCACTTGAGCGGAATTTGGGAATCCTTCTCGCCGTGGGTCACCAGGAAGGGCACGCGGATCTTCTCGACAACGCCATCCAGATGCACGTTCTCGGCGATTTGCATGAACTCCTCCAGATTCGCCGCACCCCATACCCATTGCACATGCGACCAGTAGTGCGGCACGGGGAAGCTGCCTTCTTTCTCCAACCGGCGCTTTTGCACATCGCGCCAGTCATGGTTGGCGCCCCAAACCACGCCGCACGCAAAGCGCGGCTCAAACGCCACGGCGCGCGGGCAGTAGTAGCCGCCCAGGGACACGCCTTCCATGCCGATGCGTTTCGGGTCCACCTCCGCCCGGGTCTCCAGCCAGTCCACCACGCGGCTGGCCCAGTGCTCACTGTCATAGCGGGCGGTGAGGCCGTGCAGGCGCAAGGCCTCGCCGGTGCCGGGCTGGTCCACGATCAAGGACGAGACGCCGCGCTTGGCCAACCAACTGGGCAGGCCCACGCGGTACTTCATCTCTTTGGTGGAGTCCAGCCCATTGACTTGCACCAGTAGTGGTGCCGGCCCGCTCACGCCCTCGGCGTGGACATACAGGGCGGACAGCACTTTGCCCTCGTAGGGAATCTCTACCCGCTCGCAGTTTTCATGGGAGAGCCGCAGGCCATTGGCAAAGGCATCCAGAAAGGCCTGGTAAAGCGCCATGCGGCCCGGCGCACCGTGGGCCTGTAAGCGCTCACCTGTCAGGAAGTAGGTGGCCGCGCGGCTGTATTTTTCACCCGCAGACAGCAGGCGGCCGGCGGCTTCGTCTTCGCGGGCCAGGCCGCACAGTTTCTCGGCCATCTTGGACCAGATAGTGCGAAACGCCTGCGAACCGGTTGCGTCATTGGCCTTGGCGGCCTCTTGCAAAGGCGCACACATCTCCTCGATTTCGCCCATGCGGGCGCCCATTTCAATGGCGAGGTTGACGGAGAGGTTCCAAACGTAGTTGGTGGGAAAGTACTTGAACATAGGTAAGCAATCGCTAGAGGGGAAAAGAAAGTCAGCGTCGAGAGTCGTAGCGCCGCTCAGGGGGTGATGGCTGCTCCCGGTGATGGCGGCTGGGTCAGCGCTGTGGTGGAGTCCGCTGCCGGAACGCGGGCCGGGGGCAACAGGAAATGGGCCAGTGCCGGAACCAGCACCAGGGCGCCTAACATGTTCCAGATGAACATGAACGCCAGCAGCAGCCCCATGTCGGCCTGAAACTTGATGGGACTGGCCAGCCAGGTGATGACGCCCACCGCCAGGGTGACGCCGGTGAGCATGACCACCTTGCCGGTGAACAAGAGGGCGCGGTAGTAGGCGTCCGACAGGCTCTTGCCCTCCCGCAACTGGGACAGCGTGACCGAGAGGATGTAGAGTGCATAGTCCACGCCAATACCCACGCCCAAGGCAATCACCGGTAGGGTGGCTACTTTGACGCCCATGCCCAGCACGACCATGAGTGCCTCGGCCAACAAGGAGGTGAGCACCAGCGGCAGCACCGCCACCACCACCGCGCGCCAGGAGCGAAAGGTGACAAAGCACAGCACCACCACCGCGCCATAGACCATCAGCAACATGGTGTGCCAGGCTTCACGCACGACCATGTTGGTGGCGGCCTCGATACCGGCCGACCCTGCGGCCAGCAGGAAGCGGGTGTCGTCGGTGTTGTTGTGCTGCGCGAAGGCTTCGATGTGCGCCACCACGCGCGCCAGCGTGTCGGCCTTGTGGTCTCGCAAGGACACGTAGACCGTGAGCAGGTTGCAGCTGTCGTTGTAGAGACCGCGCGGCGCACCTGCCGTGACCGTGTTGAGCATGTCCTGGTTGGGCACGAAGGCGTACCAGCGCGGATTGCCTTCGTTCAAGCCGGACAGCACACGCCGGTTGAGTAGCGCCAGGGTGTTGGTGCCTTCCACGCCGTCGATCTGGCGCAACTCCCACTCCAGGGTGTCGATCTTGTTCAGCGTCTCGTACTGCGAGCACTGGCCGTCGGCCGTCTTGACCATGACGGCCAGCATGTCACTGCCGGCACCATAGGCGCGGTTCATGAAAGCGACGTCCCGGTTGTAGCTGCTCTCGGCGCGCAATTCGGGCGCTCCCGGGTCCAGGTCACCAATCTTCAGCTGTGTGCTCATGGCGAAGCCGCCAGCACCCAGCACAGCCGCCACACCCAGGGCCAAGGTCGCCCAGCGGCGCTGGGTAAAGCGGTCCAGAAAAGCCCATAAGGCCTGCTTGCTTCTGCCCGCTTGGTCCGCCGCCTCGGCACGCAGACTGCGCTGGGCCGCATGCTGGCTCACGCCGGTGTAGGACAGCAACACCGGCAGCAGAATGAGGTTGGTAAAAATCAGCACGCCCACACCGATGGAGGCGGCAATTGCAAGCTCACGGATGACCTGGATGTCGATCACCAGCAGGACGGCAAAGCCCACCGCATCCGCGATCAAGGCCGTCAGGCCGGCCAGGAACAGGCGGCGGAAGGTGAAGCGCGCCGCCACCAGCTTGTGCATGCCGCGGCCCACGTCTTGCATGATGCCGTTCATCTTCTGGGCACCGTGGCTCATGCCGATGGCAAACACCAAAAATGGCACCAAGATGGAGTACGGGTCCAGCGCAAAACCCAGCATGGGCAAGAGGCCCAACTGCCAGACCACCGCCACCAGAGAAGCCAGTACCACCAGCGCGGTGGAACGGAGGCAGCGCGTGTACCAAAACACCATGCCACTTGCGATCGCCACCGCCAGCGCAAAGAACACCAGCACCGCGCGCACGCCATCGATCAGGTCGCCCATGATCTTCGCAAAGCCGGTGATGTGGAGCGTCACGCCCTCGCCTTCGTACTTGCTGCGCAGGGCTTCCAGCCGCGCCGAGAGCGCGGCATAGTCCAGCGCCTGGCCTTGGGCGTCCTGCGCCAACAACGGAACGAAGATCACCGAAGAGCGGGTATCGCGGGCCACCAACTGGCCCAGCTCGCCGGAGCGCGCCACGTTAGCGGCCAGTTGCTGCAAGCTGCGGGCCGAGCCGTCGTAGCCATCGGGGATCACCGGTCCGCCTTCCAGCCCGTCCTCGGTCACGCCCACCCAGCGGGTGGTGGGTGTCCACAAGGATTTCATGCGGGCGCGGTCCACGCCGGGCAAGAGAAAGACTTCCTCGCTCAGGCGTCTCAAAGTGTCCAGATAGGCCGCCTCGTAGATCGTTCCCTGGGGTTGGGCCACTGCGATGCGCACGGCATTGCCCAGCCCGCTGAGTTCATCCCGGTACTTCAGGAAGTTCTGGATGTACGGGTGGGTGGCCGGAATGGTCTTCTCGAAACTGGCATGGAGTTGCAGCTTGGTCGACTGCCAACCCAGCACAGCCGTCACCAGCATGCACAGCAGGATGACCCAGCGACGGTGGTTGAACAGCAGGCGCTCAACCCAGGAGCCGGAATGCGTGTCGAAAGAGGCCAGGTCCCCGCTGGCGTGCCATGTGGATGGTGTTGCAGACATCATGGACGCCCCTCCTGGGCCACCGCAGGCGACGGCACTGGCACCACGCCGGCCACCCCCACAGTGAGTACTTGGCCTTGGGCCAATGGCAACAGCGCCGCAGGCGAAGGCAAGGGCACGGTGTTCAGGGGCGTGACCTGCACACCTTGCAGGCGCAGAATATGGCCGGCCTGGGTGGCCAGCAGCAAATCCCCCTCTGGGGTTTGCGCACTGGCCATGATGGATGCCGGACCGGGCATGGGCACGGCGGCCCAGCGCTTGCCGGCGTCTTGCGATTGCCACAGGTTGCCGCGCATGCCTGCCAGCGTGAGTTGGCCGCCGGGCTGCATGTCGCCCGAGAACCAGCTGCCACGGTAAGGGGACTCCAGCGCTTGGAAGGTCTTACCCGCGTCGTCTGAGCGGGCCAACACGCCTTGCTCGCCGGCCAGCAACACGCTGTCACCGGACCGGCGGGCCACATACCAGTGCATGCCACGCGGGTTGGGCAGACGCGCCATCCAGGGCTGCCAGCTCACGCCCCCGTCCGCGCTGTAAAAGGCCAGGCCGTATGCGCCCACGGCCAGCATGCGACGGGTATCCCACAGCACCACGTCCAGAAAAGGCTTGTCGGGGCCGTCGGCCATCAGGCGCTCGGCATCAGCGCGCTGGAAATCGTCCGACGCCTCCCGCAACGCAACAGCCGCCAGCTGCTTGCCATCAAGGCGCAGCTGCCAGTTGCGTCCGCCGTCCTGCGTGGTCAGTACCGTGCCGCCATGGCCCACTGCCACGCCGTGGAGTGCATCCGCGAAGCGGACCATTGTCAGAGTCACGCTGACGGGACTGGGAACCTGTTTCCAAGTCTTGCCCAAATCCTCGCTGCGTACGATCACACCGCGCTCCCCCACGGCCACTAACGGCTCACCGGCCTGGGCCACAGCCAACAGAACCGAGCGCTCCGGCTGGCGAACTTGCAGGGCGGGGCGCTGCAACGCATCTCCCACCGGGGCGGCTAAGCCGCCCGATGCGCCAACTACAGCGGTAGCGGCGACCAGCACCCGCAGCCAACCCTTCACACGCATGACGGAATCCTTCACCGAACCCCCTGCCCTGCCATGGCGTCTGGCGTGAAAAAGCTATCGGCACGGCGCGGTAGGATTTTGTAGTGCTGCTCGCGTTCGTTAACCACGCCGCTGGCGTACCACGCGCCGGACAGCAGGTCGTTGAAGCCCCACTGTTGTTGCGGTGTAGTGGCAGGAAGGTCGGGCATCACGACAGGGTGCGACCAGATGGTTTTCCAGAGCTGGCCATTGCCGTCCCAACGGTCCCCCAAGACAGCAACCCAAGTGTCTTCGTCCACGTAGTAGCGGCTCTTGGGAGCCTGGTGGCGCTGACCGCTCCTGAGCGTCGACTCAATGACCCACACCCGGTGCAACTCCCAACGCACATGATCGGGGTTCAGGTGGTTGGCCATCAGCACATCGCTGTCTTTGGTGGGCGTGTGCAGTCCGTTGGAGTTATACGGAATCAGCACTTCTTTTTTGCCCACGATCTTCCAGTCGAAGCGGTCACCGCGGCCGGCGAACACATCTACCTCGTCAAAGCTGGCCACCCCACTGGTGGCCGGTGTCGGCGTGTCACAGCAGGCATTGGGCAATTTGCGCACCCGGCGTTGACCGGTAAGGTACACCCAGGTGCCTGCTTTGTCTGGGTCCAGGGTCTGGCGCCCGGTGATGGCCTCGCCCGCCCGCACCGGTGGGCCGCTGTTGACCACGCGGACCAGCCAGTGCTCGCCCGTGAATTTATCTGCCTGGCCGTTGGCGTAATACGGCATCTGGAAGTCGCCAATGCCTTGCACTGACATCACCATCTGTCCGCTACTGGTACCCATGTAGCCGCGGAAGTCGTTCTGCCAGGCCTCACCGCGCCAGTGCAGCTCGTGGTTCATCATGACTTCGCGGCCGGTCTTGGGAACCGGAAAAGGAATACCGCCAAATGCACCTTTGACTAGCTCGCCGTCCATGCTCGCATTGGTTGCATTCTTAAACGTGTTGTCGTACACCCATTGCGGCGCGGCCGCTGTGCGGTGGGTCTTGTACACATCCACGCGGTAACTTTTGGGGTACTTCTTGAGCAGGGCTTGGGTGCCGTCGGTGAGCTTGTCCGCGTACTGGGCCATGTTGGCTGCCGTGATGCTGTAGAGCGGCTTTTCGGCGGCAAACGGATCGCTGCGGCGACCACCGTTCTTGAAGCCTGCCAGCGGTGTGGTGTAACCGCCGGTCCAGGCGGGGATAGAGCCGTCCTTGTTGCCTGCGCGCTCGGCACCGAAGGGGGTTAGCTCGGTTTTTAGGCGTGCGGCCTCCTCTGCCGTGACGCCTGCCACCGCGTGGCCTGTTGTGCCCAGCAGCAACATGCAGGCGATCACGAATCCGTGTTGTTTCATTCTTTGCTCCTGAATCAAAAAGTGGTGCGCACCGAGAAGGTGAGGTAGTTGCGGTCTTTCAGGGCCTGCAAGTACTGCGCGTTGTTGTTGGTGTCCAGCGTGGTGCCCGAGGCACCCGTGAACTGGACGTAGTTCATTGCGAACGTCCAATTGCCAAGGTAAGTTCCGGAGAGGCCCAAGGTCACGTCGCCACCCTTGTCTACACCGAAGGCTGGCCCCACAGCGGATGAACGGCCTTGGGTGTAGCCCACGCCAATTGAGGGAGTCAGGTCCAATCCGGGGCTGACTTGGCGATAGGTTGGCGCGTAAATCATCCGCACAGCCCAAGCTGATTCGTCCGAATTCGGATTGAGCATCGACGCATTTTTTGTCACGCTCAGACGGCGGTTCCAGGCGATTTCGCCGACCAATGAAGCTTCGCGGGAAATGAAGGACGGCCCCAAAGAAGCAATCCACGAAACCTGTGCGTGCCCGGTTTGACCCACTGCATAGCCGGGGTTGTCGCTGTTGTTGAGTCCCACGTTGGAGCCGGTTACGGTGTTAATCGTCTGACCAGAACTGGCCAGTGGTGCGTTGTCGCGAACCGAGACTTCACCCGCCCACCCCCATTCGCCGACCGACTTGGAGAAGCTCGCACCGTAGGCCAGCACACCCTCGTGGTAGACCCACCGATACGAGCTCGGGGTCGGGGAGTTGGTGTTGTAGATGTTGCTGGGCGTATTGGCGTGGTACCGGGTGGCGTAGAAGCCAAAGTCTGTATCGATGGAAGGTGCACGGACACGCAACTGGATGCCGCCTTGCCCGTCACTGCTAGGCTCTAGATCTGCCTTCTTCAAGAATGAAAAAGACCCCGCAGCAATTCGTTCAGCACCGGGCCCTAGGGCATCACTGGTGGACAGGTAGGCGCCGACCGGAATAAGTCGCGTCTTTTCCCATTCATACCCCACATAGGCACCCACTGACACGTCCGAAGACAGCTGCACTTGGCCCGAGAGCTTGCCCGTGGGGCGCGCAACTTCCTTGAATGTGGAGTTAGGCACCGACAAGAGCTTGATCAGGTCCAGAGGTGCTTGTCCGCCGGCAATGCCGTTGGCACCAAAAAAGAGACTTTCCCCCCACAGCAAAGTGTGACGACCAAGGCGAGCGGAGGCAGGCTTGTCGCCCAATTCGAAGCTGCTGTAAACGAACGCGTCCAAGACCTCGACATCGCCGCCCATCAAGCGCTTCGTCTCCGAGGGAAACTGACCCGCAGGACTATGGTTCGATGTGCCACTGGTATTGCCGGTGCCGCCGGCATAGGCCGCGTCATGCCATGCCGCAGCGCTCACACGAGCGCCATAGCTGGGCCCCGCTAAATCGATCTCGCTGAGCAGATCCAACCGGTTGGACACGATCCCGCGACCAAAGTTGTTGTTGCCGTCGTTTTGGTTAAGGGTTCCTGTTCCACTTGAGAGCTCTGGAGTAGCCGCATCCAGACGATTCATCACGCTGTATTTGATGGTGTTGTCCCAGCGCAGTTTCCAGTCGGGATTGCCGGTTTCTATCTCCAACGCAGATGCACAGTGGGCTGCCAACAAGGTCAACGCTGCGAGCGCGATGGAATGGCGACGCCCGAGCACATGTGCAGGTCTTGCGCCTGCACGCATTTCATTTCTCATGGTTTGTCTCCGTTGTATTTTTTGGATTCATCCGCGAAGATGCATGGCTCCTCATCGGACAGGCGCGACTTTAGAGACGGCACTTGCATTCGGGAAATGGATTCTTTGAATGCATGGCATCGCTCCGACCAATATCAGGGATTACCCCAAGCACTCCAACACATGCGTTTCAACAAACTCGACCTCAATTTGCTCGTTGCGCTAGATGCGCTTCTGACCGAACGCAACATAAGCCGTGCCGGGCAACGAATCCACCTCAGCCAACCCGCTACGAGCAATGCGCTTGCGAGGTTGCGCGATTACTTCCAAGACGAGTTGCTGATCCCGCATGGTCGGCAATTGCTGCTGTCTTCCCGAGCTCAGGAATTGATCGCACCCGTACGCGAGATCCTGATGCGCATTGACAGCACGATCGCCACGCAGCCGCAATTCGACCCCACCGACACGATGCGGAAGTTTGTTTTGCTCATGTCGGATTTCAGCGCAGCAGTTTTTGTGCCCGCGCTCATTGAACGCCTCTACAACGAGGCGCCAGGCATCTGCTTGGACTTGCGCTTGCTCAATGAAAGACCATTGGAGCAACTTGAAGAGAACGAAGTCGATCTTCTGATCATTCCGTCCCAGTACGTGTCAGAGCATCACCCATCTACGCCGCTGTTCCAAGAGGTCTATATGTGCGTAACCTGGGAAAGCAATACACGAATACAAAACGAACTGAGTTTTGATGACTATGTAGAGTCAGGGCACGTAGCGGGAAGCTACTCGGTCAACAACACGAAGGCCCCTGCTTTTGACAGTTGGTTCTTGGAACGTTTTGGCGTCAAACGCCGCGTGGAAGTGTCTGCACCCACTTTGTCTGCATTGCCACAGATGGTGATTGGAACCAATCGAATTGCTACTGTGCACCGGCGGATTGCTTTGCAAGCCGCAAAGACACTCCCCGTGCGTTTGTGGACGCCGCCAATAGATATCCCGACCATGATTCAAACATTGCAGTGGCATAAGCACCGAGACACCGATCCAGCCCTGCAATGGCTCCGACAACAAGCATTGAAGGTTGGTGGCGCGATTTAAAGCGCTCGCCCAAGGCTAGTTGTTGCCGCCCGTTGCAAAGCTGGCGTACTGCTGTGCCGCCTTCTGCAGCGCATTCTGCTGCATCTGCAGCACCGTAGCCTTGCTGGACAGGGCATTGACCGTGTTGCCAATGCTGCCCCCGCTGGCCAGCTCTTTGGTGGCCACTTTGTCCACCAGCTTGCCCAGTTTGGACAAGGTCCCCAACACCCCCGAGGGCGAGGCCTTGAAGGCAGCCTCCAATTTCGCGGTGTCCAGCTTCAGTGTTCCGTCGCTGGATTTGGTGAAACCCATTTGGCGCAAAGCATCCACCCGGGAAAAGTCTGCCGTCATGGCACGGGTCATGCCCCGGCTGATGCGCTCGACCCCGCTGCTGGCAGCCGCGGCCGACTGGGTGGAGGCCACCATGGTGTTGAAGGTGCTGACGAAGCTGTTCAGGGCTTTTTTCACGTCCTCGTTGGTGGCACTGTCCTTCAGAGCGCTCAAGCCTGCAGCCGCTGTCTGACTGGCAGCCACAGCCGCCTTGAATTTGCCCAAGGTGGAAAGACTGGCGGTAGCCGTATTCAGCAGGGTTTGCAGTTTGCTGTTGGACTTTTGCAGGCCCGCGGTGATGGGGTCGGCCTTTTCCGCGGCCTGTGCGGCAGTTTGGCTGCTGGCGTTGGCAGTGCTGGCGCGCGCACTGCCCAGAGTGGTGATGGTCATGGTGGCTCCCTGTGCTAGGCGGAATCTTGTCCAATTCCGGCATCAAGGCAAAACGCGGATGTGACACCAGAAGGCGGCGCATTTCACAGAAAATCATCAAATCAGGCCCTAAGAGCCGTGGATACTGCGCGAGTAGCTCCTAACTTGATAGCACTCAGGAGACGATATAGGCCGCAGACCCGGTGGACAACAGCTTGCCGTCCGCCCCCAGAAACTCCATGCGTGTGGAAGCCACCCGCGAACCCAGGCGCATCACCTCGGCATGCAGGTCAAAGTGTTCACCAATGCCGGGGCGCAGGTAGTCCACGCGCAGGTCAATGGTGCCCAGCTTGGCAAAGCGGTGCAGGCGCTGTTCAGGGGCTTCGTCCATATGGCGCGCGCCAATGGCCGCCATCACCGCCAGGCCGCCCATGGCATCCAGCCCCGCGCTGATGACGCCGCCGTGGATGCGGTTGTAGCTGTAGTGCCCGACCAGCTCGTGGCGCATCGCGATGCGCGCCGTGACCTTGGCCGGTGTGATGCCAGTGATCTTGAGACCCAGCACCTGGTTGAAGACAATGCTTTCTTCAAAAATGCGGGTCAGCCCGGCGATGAACGCGGGTTCGAACTGCAGCGCCGCGTCCGGCACCACATCAACAGAGGGGGTTTTGGCCATGGGGCATTCTCACAGGCCGAGCTGACGGCTGGCCAACTCTTTCATGATTTCCTCGGCCCCGCCGCCAATCATCATGACCTTGACCTCGCGGTAGATGCGCTCGCAAGCAGTGCCGCGCATAAAGCCCATGCCACCCAAAATCTGCACGCCCTGGTCGGCGCAGAACTGCATGGTTTGGGTGGCATGGTTCTTTAGCAGGCACACCTGCGCCACCCACTCCGCCCCCTTGGCAGACTTGTCGCCGCGGTCACCGGCGTCGGCCCGGGCCGACACGGCATGCAGCCACGCACGTGTGGACTCGATGCGCATCTTCATGTCCATGAACTTGTGGCGAATCACCTGGTGGTCGATGAGCGCCGAGCCAAAGGTCTTGCGCTGCTGCGCCCAGGCCAGGGCCTCGTCATAGCAGCACTCGGCAAAGCCCAACGCCATGGCCGCCATGGAGAGGCGCTCGCCGTTGAAGTTGGTCAGGATGATCTTGAAGCCTGCGCCCTCTTCGCCCACCAGATTGCTGACCGGCACCCGCACGCCGTCAAAACGCAGGTGTGCCGTGTCAGAGCACAACCAGCCCATTTTTTGGAGCGGACTGCGCGACAGACCCACCGCATCGCCCGGCACCATGAGCATGGAGATGCCCATGGGCCCTTTGTTCTGCAAGTCGGTCCGCACCGCCACCGTGATCCAGTCCGCACGCATGCCGGAGGTGATGAAGACCTTTTCACCATCCACCACGTAGTCATCGCCTTCGCGGCGCGCAGTGGTTTTGAGGGCCGATACATCGGTACCGCCGCCGGGCTCGGTGATGGCCAAGGCGGCAACTTTTTTACCTGCCAACACATCGGGAATCACGCGCTGCTGCAGCGCCGGGGAGCCATGGCGCAGCACCGGCGGCAAGCCAATGTTGTGGCTGAACAGGCTGGCCATCAGGCCACCACTGCCGCCCGTGCGGGCCAGCGCAATCGTCATGGCATTGCGCAAAGCCCAAGGGGCCGGCGTGCCGCCAAAGGCCTCCGGGTACCCCAGCGCCAGCCACCCCAAATCGGCCGCGCGCTGGTAGAGCTCCCTTGGAAATTCGCCGGCCTCTTCCCATGCGTTCAGGTGCGGGGCCACCTCGGTGCGGATGAAGCGGCGCGCCGCATCCTCCACTGCCGCGATGTCTTCGGGGCCGATGTCTTGCAATGTGTCCATCGTCGCGCTCATACGTTGAACACCTTGGGCAGCTTGGCGCGGTGGAAACCATTGAAGGGCTTGATGCCGTCACGCGCTTGTGACTTCTCATCGGCCACCCGCATCGGGTAGCCCAAGCGGGCCTGCGGCCGCGCACCGTCGATGCGCAGCGTGCTGCCACTGATGAAGGAGGCTGCAGGGCTCAACAAAAACACAATGCCGGCGGCGGTTTCGGCCTCGGTGCCAAAGCGGCCCAGGGGCACGGTCTTGGCCATCTCACGCACCATGGGTGCCATCTCGGCCGGGTAATGGTCCATGCCGCTGGAGGCGATGTAGCCCGGCGCGACTGCGTTCACACGCACACCCCGGTTGGCCCACTCCACGGCTGCAGTCTCAGTAAAGCTCACCATGCCGGCACGCGCTGCGCCACTGTGGCCCATGCCCGGCATGGAGCCCCACATATCGGCCACGATGTTGACGATGGCACCGCCATGCTTGGCCATGGTCTGGGTGTAACACTCGCGCGACATCAAGAACCCGCCCGTAAGGTTGGAATGGACAACCGCCTCCCAGCCTTTGGCAGTGATGGCCTCCAGCGGTGTCATGTACTGGCCGCCCGCGTTGTTGACCAAGCCATCAATACGCCCATGCTGGGCCAGAATGTCGGCCACGGTCTGTTTGACCGTGTCTTCCTGTCGGATGTCACAACTGTGGATGCTGGCACTGCCGCCATCTTCTGCAATCTCGGCCTGCACGGCCTGCAGCTTCTCCAGCTTGCGGCCTACCAGTGCAAGCGTCGCGCCCAAGGCCGACAGCTCATGCGCCACACAGCGCCCGATACCAGACCCCCCGCCGGTGACCACCACTACCTTGCCCGCAAACAAGCCGGGCGCAAAAACCGAAGCGTAAGACATCAGGACTCCTTCAAAAACAGGGATACGGCAGCATTGCCAAGTTCTTCGATGGACGCACCTTTGCGTGCATCAAACCATTGCACCGACCAGTTGAGCGCGCCCAGCATCAACAGGCGCGCCAGCCCCACTGGCGCCTTGAGCTGTCCGGTGGCATGCAAGGCTGTGAGTACGGGCATCCACAGGGCCTCGTAGTCGGCAATCAGTTTGGCCAGCACCTTGCGCTGGCGCAGATTGAGCGAGCGCCATTCGTAGAGCATCACCGGTACAAAGTCGTTGCCCGGCCCCAGCAGCACCGCAAAGTGCGCATGCACCAGCGCGCGCAGTTGCTCGGCGGGAGGCAGCGCGGCATAACCCGGCACACCAAATGCAGCCTGCTGATTGGCCAGCGCCGTGTGCATGCCTTGCTCCATCACGGCGAACAGCAGCGCGTCCTTGCTCTTGAAATGGTAGAAGGGCGAGCCACTTTGCATGCCAGCTGCGGCAGCAATATCGCGTGTGGTGGTGGCCGCAAAGCCCTTGCGGCGGAACAGCTGGGCCGCAGCGCTTAAAAGCGCATGGCGGCGGTTGCCATCGTCACGCTCGTCCACCGTTTTGCGGGGCCGGCCACGCGGGCGTTTGGGCATGTCGGGGGCGAGGGGGGCTGCGCTCTCGGGCGTGGCAAACAGGCTGTCGGGTGGCGTCATGCCCGCACCATACCAAAGCCATTTATTTTTAGCAAGCGTTTGCTTGGTAAAAATAGCTCCTCTTAAGGGGAGCTAACGCGGGCGGGCTGGAAGGGTACGGGTTTCGCCAATCGCCAACAGGAAAAAATGTGCGTCATCCACCTGTCGTGCGCGCTTGGCGTCCGCCAGGTCTTGCGGAGGCTGGTCCAGCGGCTCATCGGTCAACTGAAACGTCCCCCAGTGCATGCCCACGCTGCGCCGGGCACCCAAGTCCAGGTGGGCTTGCACGGCTTCTTCAGGATTCATATGTTGTTCGCGCATGAACCAGCGCGGCGCATAGGCGCCCACGGGCAAGAGCGCGATGTCAAAGCCGCCGCCCAAGGCTTCCGTCTGGCGCGTGGCCAAGCGCAGGCGGGTGTCCAGAAAGTCTTTGCTATAGCCAGCGTCACCCCCAAAGTACCAATGCAGGTCTTGGCCCAATACTGCCCAGCCACCCCAGAGGGTGGTGCTGCGATCAGCCACGCCACGGGCCGACCAGTGCTGCACGGGCGTCAGCACGAAGTCCACCCCCCGCACGGCGTGCTGTTGCCACCAATCCAGCTCCACCACGCTGTCGATGCCAAGCGCAGTGAACCACGGCTTCTGGCCAAGTGGTACCAAAAACACGGTACTGCTGCCTGCAGCCAAGGCCCGCTGGTGCAGCGCGACCACACTGCTGCGGTCCAGGTGGTCGTAGTGGTTGTGGGAGATCAGCACCACATCGATGGGGGGCAGATCGTCCAAGGCCACGCCGGGTGGCACGGCCCGCTTGGGACCGAACAGCTGTACGGGAGAAGCGCGCTCGCTGAAGATGGGGTCGGTCAGCACATTCAAGCCACCGGCCTGCACCAGCAAGCTGGCGTGTCCCACCCAGGTGATGGCGGGCGGCGAGGCAGACTGCCCCGCCGTGCTGCCAGGCGCCGTGCGCTGGTAACTCTGGAGGCGCGGCAGATCGGGGGCCACTTGGGGTGTAGGGGTCTGGGCAGGCTTGGGCAAGCCTTCCCGCCACGACTCCCATTGCCAACGCACCAGCTCCGAGAAGGGCTTCTGGACGGCGCCACTGTAATTGTTGCGAAAACCTTCCGGCGTGTGGTGAGGCTTGCCCGGGTCGTAATAAGGGTTGGCAAGCGCCAAGGACGCAGCGCAAAATGCTACAAAAACAATAGCTGCTCGCGCAATATCCATGGGCAACAAGGGCTTAATTTGCATAAAAACAGCGGCAGGATTCACACCTTGCTGAAGTCGGGTTTGCGCTTCTCCATAAACGCCGTGAACGCTTCTTTGGCAGCGGGCTCACCCAACATGCGGCCAAAGCTCACCGCCTCTTCGTCAATACGCGCCAGCACGTCGGCCAGTTGGCCTTTCTTGAGCAGGCGCTTGGTTTCGATCAGCGAGGCGATGGGCTTGGCGGCCAGCTTGCGGGCCTGGGCCTGGGCCACGGCATTCGCTTCGGTGGGTGGCACCACGCGGTTAGCCAGACCCACTTCCAGAGCGGCTTCAGCCATGAAGGGCTCGCCCATGAGCAAGGCCTCGGCGGCGCGGTGGTAACCCATCATCTGGGGCACCAGCAGGCTGGACGCCGCTTCCGGGCACAGGCCCAGATTCACGAAGGGCATGGAGAAGGCTGCGTTGTCACCGGCGTAGACCAGATCGCAATGGAACAGCATGGTGGTGCCAATGCCTACTGCCGGGCCGCAGACCGCCGCAACGATGGGCTTGGGGAAGGCCGCCAGAGCCCGCAAAAAGCGGAACACCGGTGCGTCCTGCGCCTTGGGCGGTGCGCCCAGAAAGTCGCCGATGTCGTTGCCGGCGCTGAACACGGTGGCATCGCCCTGGAACACCACCACGCGCACGGCAGCATCGTCACGCGCAGTGTCCAGCGCATCAGCGCAGGCTGCGTACATGGCCTGGGTAAAAGAGTTCTTTTTTTCGACGCGGTTCAGGGTGATGGTGGTGATGCCGGCGTCGGTGTGGATCAGGATGTCTTGCATGGTCGCTCGCTCAAAAAGGGATGGGTGATTGGATCACTGTTTGTAATAGACGATCTGGTGCGTGGTCACCAGCAGCACACCGGCTTCGTTCCAGAGCTGGCTGCTCTGATCAAAAAAGCCGTTGCGGAAGGCCTGCGCCTGCGCTTGCCCCAGCAGATAGCCGGTACCGGTGGCAGCCAACTGCTCGGCGCTTGCATGAAAGTACACCGTCAGCGACACCGTACCCACAGGCACATGGGTAGCCCGGCGGATAAACACACGGGGAAAAAAGATGTCTGATATGCAGGCCAGCGACGCAAAGTCCAGGGGACGCGGCGGATTGTCACGCACCCAGATTTGGCTCAGGCTGCTGTGGCCGCTGCCATCCCACACCGTGGGCAACTGGCCGGTCACCGGCAGCTGCTCATAGCGCTTTACAAACTCCATGGGCGCCATGACTTGCGGCGGCGGTACTTCGGCGGGTGGCGGGCACAGGGGCATGGGTTCTTCGTCCACACCCCAGGTCTCACGGCGCACGGCGGTCACCGCTGTGCCGGTCATGACAATCGCATCCCCCTGCTGGATCTCGATGGTCCAGTGCTGGGTCGACCGGTTGGTGCGCGCCGCACGCGCCATGACGGTGAAGGGGCCGTCAGCCAGCGCCGCGCAAAAATTCACCGTCAGAGACACCGGGTCGCCCAATCGGTCCGGGTGCTGCAGCACCCCGTTGAGGGCCTGAGCGGTGGTGATGCCACCAAAGGGCCCCACCATGTTGGCGTAGGCTGGGTGGGTGTGCCCGGTCCAGCTACCATCGGGCTGCGCCTGCAAGGCAATGGCTTCATCAAAAACGTGGGTACTCATTCAAGCGATCTCCAGATGGCTGCGGAGCATACAGCCCCATGCAAAAGGCCACCCGAAGGTGGCCTTGGTGTGACGCGCCTTACACGCGTTCAAAGATGCCGGCAGCGCCCTGCCCGGTTCCTACGCACATGGTGACCATGCCGTACTTCAGGTTGTTACGGCGCAGTGCGTGGATAACGGTAGCCGCACGAATGGCACCGGTAGCGCCGAGCGGGTGACCTAGCGCAATCGCGCCACCCATGGGGTTGACCTTGGACGGGTCCAGACCCAGGGTGTTGATTACGGCCAGCGACTGGGCCGCAAAGGCTTCGTTCAGCTCGAACCAGTCGATGTCAGAGTGCTGCAAACCGGCGTAACGCAGGGCCGCAGGAATGGCTTCAATGGGGCCGATACCCATGATTTCGGGTGGCACGCCACGGGCCGCAAAGCTCACAAAACGAGCCAGTGGTGTGAGGCCGAATTGCTTGACCGCTTTTTCGCTGGCCAGAATCAAAGCGCCTGCGCCATCGCTGGTCTGGGAGCTGTTGCCGGCGGTCACGCTGCCGCGGGCAGCGAACACGGGCTTGAGCTTGGCCAGGCCTTCGATGGAGGTGTCTGGGCGCGGACCTTCGTCGAGGTTCACGGTGCGAGTGCGGGTGGACACTTCGCCGGTGGCGAGGTTGGGCGTGCGCTCGATCACGTCAATGGGCGTGATCTCGTCGGTGAACTCGCCGGCTTGCTGGGCCTTGATGGCGCGCAGGTGGGATTCAAGTGCGAAGGCGTCTTGCATTTCGCGTGTCACCTTCCACTGCTGGGCCACCTTCTCAGCGGTCAGACCCATGCCATAAGCGATGCCGACGTTTTCGTCGCGGGCAAACACTTCGGGGTTGAACGAGGGCTTGCCACCACCCATGGGCACCATGCTCATGGACTCGGCACCACCGGCGATCAGCACATCGGCTTCGCCGACACGGATGCGGTCTGCCGCCATCTGAATAGCGGAAATGCCGGACGCGCAGAAGCGGTTGACGGTGATACCACCCACGGGGTGGTCAAACGCCAGACCCACGGCCACGCGGGCCATGTTCATGCCCTGCTCGCCTTCAGGGAAAGAGCAGCCGATGATGGCATCTTCAATCGCCTTGGGATCCAGGGTGGGGACTTGCAACATGGCGCTGCGCAGGGCAGACACCAGCAACTCGTCTGGGCGGGTATTGCGGAAATAGCCGCGGCCGGAACGCCCGATGGGGGTGCGCGTAGCGGCAACGATGTAAGCGTCTTGGACTTGTTTCATGGGATAACTCCTAATCAGTTGGGGACAGAGCTTGCGACTACGTCGCTGCGGTCTGTCCCGCAATGCTCTTTGGTTGCGGGGTGGGTATCCACGCCCAGATGAATTCACATTGAATGGGCTGCTCGCCCGATTCGTCGCTGACCAGCACGGGCACGCTGACCTCGCCCTTGTCGCTTTGCTGCATGAGCTGACGCTGTGCATCCGACAAAGTGGCCACGGCGCGCATGGCGCCCTGGGCACGTCGCTTGAAGTCGATGCGCATGGTCTTGGCCAGGGGCACGCAGTCGTCCCGCACATTCATGCCCACCACCATGCCGGTGGCCGTTTCGGCCAACAGCGCCATGGCAGCCGCATGCACGCCCTGAATGTGGTTTTGCACGCGGCGCACATTAGCCACGGCAATCTCCACACGCTCAGGCGCCATGTGCGCAAAGTCCAAGCCTGCGGTGCCGGTGAACGGCACTGCGCGGCCCATGACCTTGTTACGCAGCCAGGGGCGCAGAGCCGCAGGCACGCGGTCCAGCTTGGCGACCGAACGCGCCAGCCGGTTGGGCCGGGCGGTCGATGCGTGGGCAGCGGGAATGCTCATGCCGGCGATCAGTTTCGCACCGGCTTGCCGGTGGACATCATGCCCATGATGCGCTCTTGCGTCTTGGGGTGGGTCAGCAAGCTGCAGAAAGCCTTTCGTTCCATAGCCATGAGGTATTCCTCCGTCACCAGGGTGCCGGCATCCACTTGGCCGCCACACACGACCTCTGCAATTAGCAGGCCGATATGGAAATCGTGCGCGCTGATGAAGCCGCCGTCACGCATGTTGACCAGCTGGGCACGGATAGTGGCAATGCCACTGCGACCGGCCACGGGGAAGCTGCGCTTGTGCGGTGCACGGTAGCCGGAGGTGTACAAAGCCTTGGCTTCGTTGATAGCGACGAACAAGAGCTCGTCTTTGTGCGCCACCACCACATCGCTGTCCAACAGGTAACCCAGCTTGCGGCTTTCCAGCGCGCTAGTGCCTACCTTGGCCATAGCCGCAGCGGTGAAGCCTTCGGTCAGGAAAGGCAGCACGTCCTTGGAGGTGGACATGGCCATGTTTTCTGCAGCGCGGCGTGCGATGTAGGTCAGGCCACCGGCACCGGGCACCAGGCCCACGCCGACTTCCACCAGACCGATGTAGCTTTCCATCGCCGCCACGCGCTTACTGGAGTAAACGGCCAGCTCGCAACCACCGCCCAAGGCCAAACCGCGAATGGCGGAAATGACAGGCACGTTGGAATAGCGCAGCTTGAGCATGGCGTTTTGCAGCTCGGCTTCTGCGCCCTCGATGGCTTTGGCGCCACCGATCATGAAGGCAGGCATCATGCCTTGCAGGTCGGCACCGGCAGAGAACATCTCGTCCGGCGACCAGATCACCAGGCCTTGGTATTCCTTCTCGGCCAGCTCCTGGGCTTGCAGCAGGCCTTCGATCACACCGCCACCGATGGCGTGCATCTTGGTCTTGATGCTGGCGATCAGCACTTGCTCGTCCAGCGTCCACAGGCGGATGGACTCGTCTTCAAAAATGGTCTTGCCTGCGGTCTCGGCCTTGGGCGCATTGGAACCCAGCACGCTCTCGGGGAAGTGCTGGCGTTCGTACACGGGCAGCTTGCGCACCGGCACAAAAGTGCCTGTGGTGGGGTTCCAGGAACCTGCAGCGGTGTGCACGCCACCGGCATCCGCCACGGGGCCTTTGAACACCCAGTCGGGCAAAGGCGCTTTGCACAACGCTTTGCCGGCGTCGATATCTTCTTGAACCATCTTCGCCACTTCGAGCCAGCCGGCTTCCTGCCAGAGCTCAAACGGGCCTTGCTTCATGCCGAAGCCCCAGCGCATGCAGAAGTCCACATCGCGGGCGTTGTCGGCGATCGACGCCAAATGGATGGCAGCGTAGTGGAAGCTGTTGCGCAGGATGGCCCACAGGAACTGGCCTTGCTTGCCTTCGGCGTTGCGCAAGAGCTTCAGACGCTCGGCGGCTGGCTTCTTGAGCATGCGGGCGTAGACCTCGTCGGCCTTTTCGCCACCGGGCACGTACTCCTGGCTTTCGCCATCGAAACGCAACACATCGCGGCCAACCTTCTTGAAGAAACCGGCTTTGGACTTCTGGCCCAGGTTGCCCATTTCCAACAGGGTCTTAAGCACCACAGGGGTGACAAAGCTCTCGTAGAAGGGATCGGTCTCGATGCTCAGCGTGTCCTGCAACGTCTTGATCACGTGGGCCATGGTGTCCAGGCCAACCACGTCCGCAGTGCGGAAGGTGCCGGAAGATGCGCGACCCAGCTTCTTGCCGGTCAGGTCATCGACCACGTCATAGGTCAGGCCGAAGTTTTCCACTTCCTTCATGGTGGCCAACATGCCGGCGATACCGACGCGGTTGGCGATGAAGTTGGGGGAATCCTTGGCACGCACCACGCCCTTACCCAGGGTGCTGGTCACAAAGCCTTCGAGTGCATCGAGGTAGTGGGCTTCGGTGGTGGGAGTGTTGATCAACTCCACCAGCGCCATGTAGCGGGGGGGGTTGAAGAAGTGAATACCGCAGAAGCGGGGCTTGATTTCTTCCGGCAGCGCTTCTGACAGCTTGGTGATCGACAGGCCGGAGGTGTTGGAGGCCACGATAGTCTCTGGGCCAATAAAGGGAGCGATCTTCTTGTAAAGGTCCAGCTTCCAGTCCATGCGCTCAGCGATGGCCTCGATGATGAGGTCGCACTCGCGCAGCTGCTCCAGATGCTCTTCGTAATTGGCTTGGCCAATCAGGACGGCATCGTCTGCCACACCCAAGGGCGCGGGTTTGAGCTTTTTGAGGTTATCGACAGCGCGGGTCACGATGCCATTCTTGGGGCCTTCCTTGGCAGGCAGGTCGAACAGCACCACCGGTACTTTGACGTTGACGAGGTGGGCGGCAATTTGCGCGCCCATCACGCCTGCGCCGAGCACGGCGACTTTCTTTAATTGGAAGCGGGACATAAAAATTCCTGAATGAGATTACTGGACGCGAATCCAGGTTTGGGTGCGGTAGAAGAATCCGATGTAGCCGCGCATCTCGATCTTCTTGCCACCTTCTATGGGGGTCATGGTCATCTTGTAGACCTTGCCGCTGGAGGGCTCCACAATCGTGCCACCCTCCCAAATGTCCTTGCCCTCGGTCTTCTTCAAACCGCGGATGAGCTCCAGGCCAATGATGGGCTGGTCCTTGCGGTCATCCTTGCACTCGGTGCATTTGTCATCGGGCTTGGCTTTGGGGCTCAGGTCGCGCTCGATCTTGCCCGATACCACGCCACCGTTGTCCACGATGCGGATCTCGGACTTGGCCGAGCCATCCTTGTCATCGATCGTCTTCCACAATCCCACGGGCGTCATTTGCGCCATGGCTGTCAATGCACTCAAACCCAGGGTTGCCACCAAAGTATTGCGAATCATCGTTGTCTCCTTTTGTAATTTGCAGGATTGCGGAACACGGTTGCTTATCAGGCAAACACGGCGTCGGTGTCCATCAAAACCTTCGAGCCGGTGCGTGCTGTGCGCATCAGGGTCGCGGTTTCGGGGAACAGCTTGGCGAAGTAGAAGCGTGCGGTCTGCAGCTTGGCGGTGTAGAACGGGTCGGTGTTGCCGGCCGCAATTTCACGCAGTGCCACTTGCGCCATACGGGCGAAGAAGTACCCGAACACCAGGTGCCCGGCCACGCGCAGGTAGTCCACCGCAGCGGCGCCCACTTCGTCGGGGTTCTGAAAACCCTTGAAGCCGATTTCGGTGGTGAACTTGGTCATCTGCTCGCCCAGGATGGCGATGGGGGTAATGAATTCGGCCATCTTTTCATTGACGCCTTCTTCGGCCACCAGAGCGCCCACCAACTTGCCAAACTTCTTGAGTGTGGCGCCGTTGTTGCCCAGGATCTTGCGGCCCAGCAGGTCCAGCGACTGGATGGTGTTGGTGCCTTCGTAGATCATGTTGATGCGGTTGTCGCGCACAAACTGCTCCATGCCCCATTCCTTGATGAAGCCGTGACCGCCAAACACCTGCATGCAAGCGTTGGTGGCGATGTGGCCGTTGTCGGTCAGGAAAGCTTTGGCAATCGGGGTCAGCATGGCCAACATTTCGCCGGAGTCCTTGCGCACCTTTTCGTCGGGGTGGTTGTGCTCTTTTTCGAGCAGCATCGAGCAATAGGCTTGCAGCGCACGGCCACCGTCGGCGTAAGCGCGTGCCGTCATCAGCATCTTGCGCACATCAGGGTGCACGATGATGGGGTCGGCAGGCTTGTCCTTGGCCTTGGGGCCGGTCAGGCTGCGCATCTGGATGCGGTCCTTGGCATAGGCCAGGGCGTTCTGGAAGGCCACTTCGGTCAGGCCCAAGGACTGGTTGCCCACGCCCAGACGGGCAGCGTTCATCATCACGAACATGCCTTGCATGCCCTTGTTGGGCTGGCCGACCATGGTGCCCACGGCGTTGTCCAGCACCATCTGGCAGGTGGCGTTGCCGTGGATGCCCATCTTGTGTTCCAGGCCACCACAGTAAATGCCGTTGCGCTCGCCCAAAGAGCCGTCCTTGTTCACCAGCACCTTGGGCACGATGAACAGGCTCACGCCCTTGATGCCGGGTGGCGCATCGGGCAGACGGGCCAACACCAGGTGGATGATGTTGTCGGTCATGTCGTGCTCGCCAGCACTGATGAAGATCTTGTTGCCGGTGATCTTGTAGGTGCCGTCGGCCTGGGGCTCGGCCTTGGTGCGCATCAGGCCCAAGTCGGTACCGCAATGGGGTTCGGTCAGGCACATGGAGCCGGTCCACTCGCCGCTGGTCATCTTGGGCAGGTAGGTAGCTTTTTGCTCGGGGGTACCGTGGGTTTCCAGCGCGGCGTATGCGCCGTGGGTCAGGCCGGGGTACATGGTCCAGGCCTGGTTGGCGCTGTTGAGCATTTCGTAGAACATGCTGTTGACCACGTAGGGCAGGCCTTGGCCGCCGTACTCGGGGTCGCAGCCCAGCGCCGCCCAGCCGCCTTCGATGTACTTGCCGTAAGCTTCCTTGAAGCCCTTGGGAGTGGTCACGGCATGGGTCGTCTGGTCAACCTTGCAGCCCTCTTGGTCGCCGCTGATGTTCAGGGGAAAGGTGACCTCAGCGGCGAACTTGCCGCCTTCTTCCAGTACCGCGTTGATGGTGTCTGCATCGATGTCCGCGTGCTTGGGAATCTGCTTGAAATCGGCCACCACGTTGAGCACTTCGTGCATCACAAACTGCATGTCGCGCAGTGGGGGGGTATACGTTGGCATGGTGTGTTCTCCTAGGGGTAACGGAAAGAAACGGTTGGACTAAAAAAGAGTGACTAAACAGACTTGGCGCCGTAACGCGCCAGGATGTTGGCAAAACCTTGGTTGGCCCGCGCAATGGAGCCGGGGTTTTTGAGAAAGCGGGCTTCGTAATGCAGAGCGAGGATCAGGCCGTGGATCTCAAACGCCATTTGCTGCTCGTCCGCGTTGGCGTCCAGCTGGCCGCATTGTTTGGCCAGTACCACCGCGCGGTACAGGGCGCTGAGCCAGGTCTGCACCGAGCTGGCCAAGGCATCCCGCACCGGGCCAGGGCGGTCGTCAAACTCGACCGCACCACTGATGAAAATGCAACCGGACTGGATTTCCACGGCCACGCGCTTCATCCAGTTGTGGAACAAAGCCTCGACGCGAGGCAGCCCCCGCTCAGCGTGCAGTGCGGGGTAAAACACCTCTTGCTCGAAGCGGCCAAAGTACTCGCGAATGACCGAGATCTGGAGTTCTTCCCGCGAGCCAAAGTGGGCAAATACGCCCGACTTGCTCATTTGGGTGACCTCAGCCAACACACCAATGCTCAGGCCTTCGAGTCCAATTTGGGTTGCCAATCCGAGTGCGGCCTCTACGATGGCCGCCTTGGTTTGTTGTCCTTTTTGCATGGCGCGCTTGGACGGCGCACGCTTGCCCGACGCATCAGACGCGGGCTGGGACGGGCTGGAAACCGAGGCAAGAGACATGGATAGAGGCACCACAAAATAGAACGATCGTGCTATTCTGCAGCATTTCCACCGCCTCCCCCCAGAACCCCGGTTTTCTAGAGGGTTACTTCTAGGGGATCTACGGGTTTACCCGAGCATCAATTGCAAGGCGGGCTCCAGATGTTCGGACGGCAAACGCTTGAAACTTGACCGTGCGTAACGCTGCAGGCGCCCCGCCACGAAGGCTGTCACGGTGGCCGCACGCACCTGGACATCCACCGTAGGGGTGGCAGAGGCCTGCGCGGCAACTCCCTCGCGCAGGCACTGCTTGAGCGCGGCTTCCACCTTGTCAAACAGCTGGTTCATGCGCAGTTGCAGGCGCTCGTTCTCCAGCACCAAGGCGTCGCCGACCATGACGCGGGCCATGCCAGGATTCTTTTCTGCAAACTGGATGAGCATGGTGGCAATGCGCGCTGCTTGGCGCTCGCCATGGCCTGCGCCAAGTCCGGCCGCAGACTCCCGTTCCACGATCTGGGTGATCAGGCCGAATACGGTGTCCTCGATGAAATCGATCAGGCCTTCGAACATCTGGGCCTTGCTGGCGAAGTGGCGGTACAACGCCGCCTCACTCACCTCCAGCCGGGCCGCTAGTGCCGCGGTGGTGATACGTTCGCCACCAGGCTGCTCCAGCATGCTGGCCAGGGTTTGCAGAATCTGGACCCTGCGCTCACCGGGCTTGGGGCGCTTGCGCCCGGCTGCGGCAGGCGTGGAGTCGGACGTGTCAGCAAGCGGGGCGTGGGCGTCTGGCATGGTGGGTTCAGCGTTGGGTTCGGAGCATTCTCGCACAGGGTTTTTGGCACTTACGGTGGGAAACTCAACCACACCCGCAGACCGAGGCCACCGTTTCCGCTGGCCAATTGCAGGTGGCTACGGTGCACGCGTGCAATCTCATCCGCAATGGCCAAGCCCAGGCCATTGCCTTCAATGGCCGTGCCCGGCACGCGGTAGAAACGCTCCAATACCCGGCGCCGCTCCTCGGGAGCGATACCGGGTCCATCGTCCTCCACCTCCAGAAACGGCGTAGGGCTGGCGTCTGGAGTGGCTGGACGCAAGCCACAACGCAAGGTAACGCGCCCACCGGTGGGCGTGTATTTGAGTGCGTTGTCAGCCAGGTTGACCAGCAACTCGCGCAGTAGCCATTCTTGCCCGCTGATGTGGGAGTGGGCCACCTCCAAACCAAAATCAATATCCTTGCGTGTGGCGGCTTCCAGCAAGGACTCCAGCACTGCCTCGCACAGTTGCTGCAGGTCCACACGCTGCAAGGGCTGGGCTTGGGCACTGCGTGCATCGGCGCGGGACAGCGCCAGCAGCTGGTTCGCCAACTGGGAGGTCCGCCGCGCCGCATGGCGCAGGCGCAGCACCTGATCCGCTCCCAAAGTAATAGCTGCTTGCGCAGTATTCATGGGCGCCAAAGGCATATTTGATGTGCTTTTTGAGCCCGTTACAGCTTGTGCCCAAGCCTCCACTTGGGCCTGCAGGCCTGCCAGCGGAGTGCGCAGCTGGTGGGCCGCATCGGCTACAAAGCGGGCCTGGCTCTCCGCCTGGGCATTGACCAAGCCGAACAAGCGGTTGAGCGAGAGCACCAATGGACGCACTTCATCCGGCGAAGCATCCGGGTCCAGCGCCGACAAGTCGCGCGGGGAGCGGCGCTCCACCGCATCGCGCAACTCCAGCAGCGGCCGCAGTGCGGTGCGCACCGCCCAGTTCACGGCGAAGAAGCCGCCGATGGCCAGCACCAGGTTGGGCAACAACACCTTGAGCGCCAGCAGAGTCAACCATTGTTGGCGCGGGTCCGAACCATCCGCCAGACGGACCACCAGTTCACCGGCCGCCGTTTTGGCGCGCTGGCTGACGATGCGGTACGTGATGCCCTGGTGCTCTTCACTGGAGAACTCCGCTTCCCGGGTGGTGGGCGGCAAGCCGGTCAACCAGTCGGTGCCCACCAGCACTTTGCCTTCCAGGCTCACCACGGCAAAAGCCGCCAGCTCGGGGCGGATGCTGAGGAATTCATCGACGGGTGGCGCCATCAATAGCACTGGCGGCGTCTCGGCACTGCCACCGCCGGCGATCACCGAGTCGGCCAACAAGGGCGCGAGGTTCAGCAGCTGGCGGTCTTGCTCCAGTGCAGCGCTGTCCGCGCTCCGAAAGTCGAACCAGGTGTTGAGCATGGCCAGCAATAGCAGGGGCAACAACAGCAAGAGCAGCAGGCGCCGCTGCAGGCCGGAGGACATGCCGCTGGTCATTGCATCGTCAGCTTGTCAGCAGTTCTAGCCGGTAGCCAAAACCCCGGATGGAGCGCAAGGCAATGCCATGGGGCTCCAGCTTGCCGCGCAAGCGCGAGATGTAGACCTCGACGGCGTTGGGCGTGATTTCCTTGTCCCAGCCGGTCAGGGCCTGGAGCAGTTTGTCTTTGTTGGCGGGCTTGGGGGCCTGCAGAAGCAGGTACTCCATCACGGTCCACTCGCGGGGCCCCAGCTCAATCGGCTGCGCGCTGCCACTTGCGGAGCGAATGCAGGCTTGGCGCTGGGCCGTGTCCAGCTCCAACGGGCCAAAACTTAGCGTGGCCGACGTCGCGGCCTGGGAGCGGCGCAACAACGCCCGCAGGCGGGCCAGCAATTCTGGCAGCTCAAAGGGCTTGACCATGTAGTCGTCTGCCCCCATGTCCAGCCCCTGAACACGGTCCTGCAAGGCATCACGCGCGGTAAGGATGAGTACCGGCATGCTGTGCCCGTTTTTGCGCAGTGCATGGGTCAACGCCAGCCCATCCATCAGCGGCAGACCAATGTCGACCACCGCCACATCAAACGATTCGGTCTGGGTCACCTCCAGCGCCCGCTCGGCGCTGCCCACCCAGTCCACCGCATATCCAGCGTCCGACAGGCCCAGCTTGATACCGCTGGCCACCATCACATCGTCTTCCACCAGCAAGAGTCTCATAGTACTTTAGGCCTCTGGAGCTTATGGAATATGCGCAAACAGCTACTAATTCAATAGCACATCAATGAGAGCGAATCATGGTGCCGAAGGCTTGATCGGTCAGAATTTCCAGCAGGAGCACGTGCGGCACGCGGCCGTCAATGATGTGCACCGAGTTCACGCCGCTCTTGGCTGCGTCCAGTGCGCCCGCAATTTTGGGCAACATGCCGCCGCTGATGGTGCCATCCACAAACAGCTCGTCGATGCGCTTGGCAGTCAAGTCAGTCATAAGTTGTCCGGCCTTGTCGAGCACACCGCTGATGTTGGTGAGCATCATCAGTTTTTCGGCCTGCAACACCGTGGCCAACTTGGCAGCCACCACGTCGGCATTGATGTTGTAACTCTCGTTGTGCTCCCCAAAGCCGATGGGGCTGATGACGGGAATGAAAGCATCGTCCTGCAACGCCTTGACCACGCTGGGGTCCACGCTGACGATGTCGCCCACCTGGCCCACATCGTGTTCCTTGCTGGGGTCATTGTTGTCCAGCATCTTGAGTTTGCGCGCGCGGATCATGGCGCCGTCGCGCCCGGTCAGGCCCACGGCCTTGCCGCCAGCCTGGTTGATCAGGCCCACGATGTCCTGCTGGACCTCGCCGCCCAGCACCCACTCCACCACGTCCATGGTGGGGCCGTCAGTCACGCGCATGCCCTGGATGAACTGGCCCTGCATGCCCAGACGCTTGAGCGCGCTCTCGATCTGCGGTCCGCCGCCGTGGACCACCACGGGGTTGATGCCGACCAGCTTGAGCAGCACCACGTCTTCGGCAAACGCCTTTTGCAAGGCCGGGTCGGTCATGGCGTTACCGCCGTATTTGATAACCATGGTCTTGCCGTGGAACTTGCGGATATAGGGCAAGGCCTGGGCCAGGATCTGGGCTTTGTCAAAAGGAGCGATGGAAGACGGTGCGCTGGTGTCAGACATGGTCAAGGTCCGTATTGTGTCAGGGAAATAAGCGCAAATTGTGCCGCATTACCGAGCCGCATCCTTGCTGCATGCCTACGGCATACGCACTCAGGCGGGCTGGTAGCCCTGCACGTGCTGCACCATGAAGGCCTTGATCGCGGCAGCGTCATTGGCATTGGCCGCTTGCAGCAACACATGCAACTCTTGCTGCAACACGGCCCAGGGCATAAATGGCTCGTGGGCTTTCATGATGCGCGGGTGCGCGGTAGGCTGCGGGTTGTCACCAATCAGCAGCTCCTCGTAAAGCTTTTCGCCCACGCGCAGTCCGGTAACGGCAATTTCGATGTCCCCGGTTGGGTGGTCCGCATCACGCACCGACAAGCCGGACAACTGCACCATGCGCCGCGCCAAGTCCATGATCTTCACCGGTTGGCCCATGTCCAGCACAAACACGTCACCGCCCTGCCCCATGGCTCCGGCCTGCAGCACCAGCTGTGCAGCCTCGGGAATGGTCATGAAATAGCGCGTGACTTCTTCGTGCGTGACGGTGAGCGGCCCACCTGCCGCCAGCTGTTTGCGAAACAGTGGCACGACGCTGCCGCTGGATCCCAGCACATTGCCAAAGCGGACCATGGAAAAGCAAGTTCCCGAATGTTCTTGCGCAAGCGCCTGCAGCACCAACTCCGCCACACGCTTGGTCGCACCCATCACATTGGTGGGGCGCACGGCCTTGTCGGTGCTGATCAGCACAAACCGCCGGGCACCACTAGCCGCGGCCGCTTGGGCCAGATTCAGCGTGCCAAAGACGTTGTTGCGCACGCCTTCGCCGGGGTTGTCCTCCACCATCGGCACATGCTTGTAAGCGGCGGCGTGGTAAACGGTGGCCGGCTGATAGGCATCACAGATGGCACGCAAGCGCTCGGGATTGGACACACTGCCGAGCAAAGACACCAACTCCACCGGCAACTGTCGGGCATTGCAAATGCCCTCCAGCTCCTGGTGGATGGCATACAAACCAAACTCGTTGTGCTCCAAAAGCAGCAACTGCCGCGGACGCTGCAGCACGATTTGGCGCGTTAACTCTCCGCCAATGCTGCCGCCAGCGCCACTGACCAACACCACTTGCCCCGTGAGATCCTGGGCCAGCAGCTCTGCATTGGGCGGCACTGGCTCGCGGCCCAGCAAATCCTCCACATCCAACTCGTGGATGTCTTGCACCGTGACCTTGCCACTGGCCAGATCGGCCATGCTAGGCAAAGTGCGCACATGTACAGGCAGGCCCTGCAGAGATTCAATGATCTGGTTGCGCCGCTCGCGGGTGGCATTGGGCATGGCGAGGAGGATGTCGGTGACTTGCTCGTCACGCACCAGCTCCAGCAGCTTGACCGACGCATGCACCGGTGCACCATTGATACTGCGCCCATCCTTGCTGGCGTCATCGTCTACAAACCCGACCAAGGTGTAATGGCGGGCCATGCCCAAGGCGGCAGCCGTCTGCGCTCCAGCCGAACCGGCGCCAAAAATGAGCAAACGCCCCCTATCGCCGGCCGACTGCGCAGCAAGGCCAGCCAGCCAGAACCTGGCGAATGCACGACTGGCGCCCACCAGCAACAAAAACACGATGGGTTGCAGCAAACCAAGGCTTCGAGGCACCCCGGGCCATTGTTGCCAGAGCAACACCGTAGTCAGCACTGCGGCATACAGGGCCACCGCCTTGCCGGTAGCGACCAGAGCCGCTTGGCCGGTATACCGAAAAATGGCCCGGTACAGCCCCAAACGGACAAAAATGGGAACGGCCAGCATAGGAGCCACTCCGTATACCCACCACTGCGCCCCCACTGGGTAGTAGGTGTTGTCCAGGCGTAAGGCGTAGGCAACCCATGTTGCCAACAACGCCAGCACAACGTCCAGCGCGATGACAGCCAGGCGCTTGGCCGCACGTGGCCAAGCAAGAACCCGGCGGCTATTGAGCATTGACTGCGAAGGATTCCTTGTTTTGTCCTTGAGCAATCAAGGCCGCCAACCACTTGGGTGTCAGACCACGGCCTGACCAAGTTTCGCCGTTGGGGCCGCGGTATTTGGCAGCGACCGCTACGCCCGCTCGCTTGCCAACCTTGGGCAACTTGCCTCGGGCCACCGCCCTTTTGCCACGCACTCCGTTGGCTGACTTGGCCGGTTTTGCATTTTGCAAATCCTTGACAGTAATGCCGAAGGCCTGCATTTTGGACAAAATATCCTGCACCGTGCTGTGAAATTCCTTCGCCTTGATTTCACTGGCTTGTTTTTGTAATTTTTCGATTTGGCTTTGGATGTCGATCAAATTAGACATACGCTTCTCCTTAATATGGAAGGAAATTAATGGGTAACACTTTCCCGTTTCAAAACTTTCACGATGGTAAGGGCAATTATCTTCAGATCCAAACCCAGAGAACGCCGCTTCAAATATTCCTCATCCAGCGCCACCTTAAGAGGAATGGGCAATTCATCGCGCCCATTGATTTGCGCCCAACCGGTCAAACCTGGCACCAACACATGAATGCCTTTGCTGGTCCGCAGACTTATCAAGTCTTGCTGATTGAATAATGCGGGGCGCGGACCGACAAAACTCATGTCGCCACGCAGAATGCACCACAACTGTGGCACTTCGTCCAAACTGCTTTTACGTAGAAACGATCCTATTGGCGTCAACCACTGCTCAGGATTTTCCAGTAAGTGGGTGGCTACGGCCGGAGTATCTACGCGCATGCTGCGGAATTTGGGCATTTTGAACAGGCAATTATTCCGCCCGACCCGGTCACTCCAGTACAGAGCAGGCCCTCGGGAGGTCAAACGAACAGCCACAATTAAAAGAAGTATCGGGACGGCCAATAGCAACCCCGCCACCCCGGCCAGTATTACGTCGAGTGAACGCTTCATTTTCGAAACTCTTGTGCGGTAAGCCTGAGCCCCTCATCCATTGTCAGCGGCGGGGTCCACCCTAGTAAATAACGAGTTTTTCTGATATCGACCTGCAAAGAATTGCAGAGTCGATGGTACGTGTCCTTTTTGCGCATCAAGTGTGCACCTGCCTCCAGAAAGGCCAGTGGCACTGCCGGTAAACGCACCGGTACGTCCAAAGCATGCCCCATACGCCGTAGCAATTCCGCTGTCGACAAATCCTCACCGTCGCCGGCAAGAAATATCTGATTGGCGGCGGCGTGATGTTGAGTACAGACTGTTATCAAATCCACCAGATTATCTAGAGCCACAAAGCTGCGCCGGTTATGCGTCACCGCTCCCAAAGGCAATGGAAAGCCCCGGGACAGCCAGCGCATCATGGAAGCGAAATTGGCCCTTACCCCTGGACCATAAACCAGGGGGGGGCGGATGATGACCACCTCCATATCGGTTTCCCGGGAAAGCTGTTGCAGCCCCTGCTCGGCTTCCCATTTGGAGATGCCATAGGCATCCTCCGGCTCTGGCAGGGTGTCTGCAGAAAAAGGGACGCCCGGGTAGGTTCGCTCACCGAGTGCCTTCACAGAGCTGATGAACACAAAGCGTCGAACTCCGGCCGCGGCTGCCCAGCGCGCCAACGCCA
The DNA here is from genome assembly GCF_034519335.1 of Rhodoferax sp. Taxonomy (GTDB): domain Bacteria; phylum Pseudomonadota; class Gammaproteobacteria; order Burkholderiales; family Burkholderiaceae_C; genus Allorhodoferax. Next base: position 215,903 of record NZ_JAXHOL010000040.1, on the reverse strand, counting down.
GCGTGCCTCCAACATTAATGCGCCGGAACTCCTTCAGGGGGTCTGCTGCCTTTTCATCCATGACATGGACTCTAGCCGCCGCATGGACAAGCACCTCCGTCCCTACCAAAGCGGCACGCCAAGCACTGTCGGAGGTGAAGTCGGGGATAGCATAGCAAGCCACGCCCTCGGGCGAAGTCGGCGGCAGAGTTCTGTAACACGCACGAACACCCCGGCCTGTAGCAACTAATTTGCGCAATAGCGCGCTTCCGACAAAACCGGATGCCCCCGTCAACAAGACGTTCATGGATGCGGCCTCGCTTCCTTTGGTGCAGATGCAGCCATCTGGAGCAGCCACGCCTCCAGACGGCCCAGCAGCATGGATCGTTCGAACTCCTGCTCATACAGAGCAAGGCCTTTTCGGCCCATCTCGGCACGCGCAACGTCCGTCAGCGTCGACAGAAGCAGCACAGCATCCGCCAGCCCCACGGCGTCACCCGCAGGGCAGGTCACCCCGGCGCCATGAGTGTCGAGCAGGTCGGCCCCCTCACCATCGAGCATGGCGACAATGGGGCGCCCAGCCGCGAGATAGGACTGCAGCTTGCCGGGAATGGTCATCGCAAAAATAGGTTCTTTCTTGAGGCTAACGAGCAAGGCATCGGCGCCCTGAAAAAAAGATGGCATGCGCTCCACGGGAAAGCGCCCCAGCAAGTGCACGCATGACGCGAGATTTCGCTCGACGATAGCGTGCTCTACCCACGGTTTTACACGGCCATCGCCCAAAACCACCCAGCGGATGTGGGGGTGAGTGTCTTTTAGATATTCCGCCGCTGCCAGGATGCTTGGGAAGTCCTGCGCTTCGCCAATATTCCCCGCAAACAGGACTGTGAAACTACCAAGCGCTCCAGCCAGTTCCTCGGCCCGGGACTGATCAGCATTTCCGGCAAACAGCGACTCTGCCCAACTAGGGAAATACGCGATTTGTGCAGCATCGCCCGTATGTCGGCGAATCTGAGGAATGAAGCTTTGAGACTGCGCCAAGATCAGGTCGCAGCGACGGTAAATCCAGCGGACCATCAGCCCTACCAGCCACAGGCCCCAATCCGAACTGACGATGCCAACGGCCTTCAGTGTTTCTGGCCACAAATCCAGGACCCAGAATGCCATGGGTACTCGCTTGCACCAGCGCAGCACGGCGCCAGGAATCCCCACGGTCACGGGCGAAGGCTCGTACACTAGGATGGCATCGACCCGCTCCTTGCGCAGGCGCCAGGCGCCCCAGAGAGAGGCGCTCAGGGCAAAACTGAAATAGTTGAGTACCAGGCGTACCGCCCCCCGTCCCCGCGCCAGCATAGGAACACGCACCACCCGCGCACCGGCATAGCTGGCAAAGTCTGCGGGGGCGCGGCGATAGCTATCGAACACCTGGCCTTCGGGGTAGTTCGGCAGGCCCGTCAAGACCGTGACCTGGTGCCCCTTCTGGACAAAGTCGGCCACCAAATCATTGATACGAAAGTTCTCCGGCCAGAAGTACTGGCTGATCACAAGCAAGTGCATGAGTTCAGGCGGTGTACTTCTTCCACACTACGCGGTTAATGTAATCCGTGTAACTGTGGATGATGCGCAGCACCTTGTCCGACACATTGGGCATGCTGTAATCCGCAACTTGCCGCAGATCCCGCTGCTCACCACGCGCCTGGTGTGAAAGAATCGCCAGCGCCTGCCGCACGCGATCCACCTCAAGGCCCACCATCATTACGGAAGCCTCTTCCATGCCCTCGGGCCGCTCATGAGCCTCACGCAGATTGAGTGCAGGAAAATTCAGGATGGAGGACTCCTCATTGATGGTCCCGCTGTCCGACAGCACCGCACGCGCCGAGAGTTGCAAGCGCACATAGTCATGAAATCCCAACGGCTTGAGCAAGCGGACCTGCGGGTGGAATTGCACCCTAGTGGCGTCCACACGCTTTTGTGTGCGGGGATGGGTAGACACGATGACCGGCAGGCCATAGTCCTCAGCCACCGTGTTCAGCACGGCAACCAATTTGGCGAAGGATTGGGGTGACTCAATATTTTCTTCGCGATGGGCACTGACTACGAAGTACTCTGCTGGCTTCAGTTTGAGCCGCGTAAGCACATCGGATGCATCAATGCGAGGCCTATAGTGGGTCAACACCTCACACATAGGGCTACCGGTCTTGATGACCATGTCTGGCGGCAGCCCCTCGCGCAACAGGTAGTCGCGCGCGATCGTGCTGTAGGTCAGGTTAATGTCCGCAGTGTGGTCTACGATGCGACGGTTGGTCTCCTCCGGAACACGCTGATCGAAGCAGCGGTTGCCCGCCTCCATGTGGAAGATCGGCACCTTACGTCGTTTGGCAGGAATGACTGACAGGCAACTGTTGGTATCCCCCAAGACCAGCATGGCCTGGGGCTGCACTTGCTCCAGCACGCGGTCAACCGCAGTGATCAGGTTGCCTATGGTGTGGGCAGCACCGCTGGAGTTCGCAGCACTGTCCAAAAAATAGTCAGGTTTGCGTATGTCCAGATCGTCAAAGAACACCTGATTGAGTTCGTAGTCGTAGTTCTGTCCAGTGTGCACCAGCACATGCTCGCAGTGCGCATCCAACTGCGCCAGCACGCGCGACAGACGGATGATTTCAGGGCGGGTGCCCACCACGGTCATGACTTTAAGTTTTTTTAGCTGCATGGGGTTCTTTCCAAGCTGTGTCATACCGGGCAGGCAAAGGTATCGGGCCGTGCGCGGTCAAACACCTCATTGGCCCAGAGCATGACCACCATGTCCCCATCACCCACATTGGTGATGTCATGGGTCCAGCCCGGCACGGTCTCTACGATCTGGGGCCGGGTGCCACTGGTCTGTAGCACGTGCTCCTGACCGGTCTGCATCTGGCGGAAGCGGAACCTGGCATTCCCTTGAATGACCAGGAACTTCTCAGTCTTGCTGTGGTGGTAGTGCCCGCCGCGTGTCACGCCGGGATGCGCCGTGAAATAGGAAAACTGACCGCTGTCCTGCGTTTTGAGCATCTCTACGAACACGCCGCGCGGGTCCGCATGGCACGGCACGTCATAGAAAAAGGCCTCGACAGGCAGATAGCTTACATAAGTCGCATACAGCGCCCGCATCCAACCCGTCCCCACCCGTTCCGTCATGAGCGTTTCCCGGCCTTCTCGGAACGACGCGATCTGCCGTGCCAACTCACCCACTGTCACGGTGTACTGCGGGGCCACAGTATCAAAGCCCTCTGTATTTGTCGCCGGGTCTGCGCCATCCATGAGTTGCAGGAAGCGGTTGATCACATCGTCCACATAAACCAGCCTCATCGCAGCCTGCGGGTCATGAATCTGGATGGCCAGGCCATGGGCGATGTGGTGGCAGAACGTAGCCACTGCAGAGTTGTACTGGGGCCGGCACCACTTGCCAAACACATTGGGTAAGCGGAATAGATGCACCGGCACCAATGGGTCTTTCCCCAACGCCTGCAATGCGACCTCTGCCTCCCGCTTGCTACGACCGTAGGGGCTGTCGGACGCGGCCTGGGTCGACGAGGTATAGAGAATCGGGATAGCCTGGCCCGCCGCGTGCGCCGCGTGTGCCACATCTGCACACAAAGCGCGTGTCAGATCGGCATTGCCCAGGGTGAACTCGGCAGGATCCTGCGGACGATTTACGCCCGCGAGGTGAAACACAAAGTTGACCCCCTGCAACAAAGCAGGCAACTGCTCCACCCCGTTTTCACGGGTGAAGCAGACCACCTGCACATCCTTGCGTTCGCTCAGGTGCAGCTGCAAGTTCTTGCCGACAAAGCCATTCGCCCCCGTGATCAGTACTTTCATGGGCTCAATCCCCGGCAACTGCGGCCTCGCCACGGACTATGCGCTGCATGAAATCCAGCTTGAGCAAAAGCGCCCGCATGCCGGGGAGATCCAGGCGCGTTGTATTGTGGGAGTTGTAGTCCTCACCATGAGAGCTCTGGGTCAACTTGGGCTCACCCTCTTCCACAAACTTGGCGTAGTTCAGATCCCGACCATCTGGTGGCACACGGAAATATCCGCCCAGATCTTCGGCGCACGCCATTTCTTCGCGACTCAGCAGAGTCTCAAAGAGCTTTTCACCGTGGCGGGTTCCTATCTCATGAACCGGATGCGCGGTGCGCCCCAACAGCTCCAGCAAGGCATGGGTCAGCACATGGACCGTCGCAGCCGGGGCCTTTTGTACAAAGATGTCACCGTTGCGCCCGTTCTCGAAAGCATAGAGCACCAGGTCCACCGCATCCTCCAGCGTCATCATGAAGCGCGTCATGCCAGGATCGGTCACGGTGATGGGCATGCCCGCCAGCACCTGGTCAACAAACAGCGGGATGACCGAGCCGCGCGAGGCCATCACATTGCCGTAGCGCGTCCCGCAAATGACGGTGCCGTCCAAGTTGCGGCTGGTGGCGACCATGACTTTCTCCATCATGGCCTTGCTAATGCCCATGGCATTTATGGGATAGACCGCCTTGTCCGTGCTCAGGCAGACCACGCGCTTGACGCGGGCCGCGATTGCCGCCTCCAGCACGTTCTCGGTCCCCAGCACATTGGTGCGCACCGCCTCCATGGGGTGGAATTCGCAGGACGGAACCTGCTTGAGCGCGGCAGCATGGAACACATAGTCCACGCCCCGCATCGCTACAGCTACGCTGCGGACGTCGCGCACATCACCGATATAGAACTTGAGCTTGGGATGCGCATAGCGCTTACGCATGTCATCCTGTTTTTTTTCGTCACGGCTGAAGATACGAATCTCCGCAAGCCCTGCGTCGAGAAAGCGTTGGAGCACAGCGCCACCGAATGAACCGGTTCCACCGGTGATCAGCAACACGCTACCGTCGATTATCAGTTTTTCATTCATGTTTTAAGCTTCCACGCCATTCATTGATCACCGGGGAAGACGAACAGCTTGTTCAGTAGAAAGGAGCTCAGCGCAAATACCGGAACACCTACCAATTGCGCATAGTCACCCGGCACGCCCAATCCCTTGATCGACGCCAGCACCGCGCAGAGGTTCATGGAATAGGCTATTGCGGCCACCAAAAAATATCCCAGCAAGTGCCTGGCCCCTAATGTCGAGCGTCCGAATGTCCAGCGGCCATTCAGCACAAAACCCAAAAAGATACAAACCAGATACCCCGCCAGATTCGCAGTCGCATCGCCCCACTGCAACCCCCATTTGAGCGCGTAAATGATGGCCAAGCCGAGAATTGTGTTGAGCACGCCTACGCTGGCGAACTTGGCCAGCTCCGCAGACAGCCCTTTACGCGAAGCCGCGAACATAGTACTGCCCCCCAAGAGGCAACCATGAGAGCAACCGCTCGGCAAAACGAAATGCCTTGAGAAATCCGGGGAAGAAAACGCGGTATTGCACCCGCACATCCTGAAACCCTGCATCCCGGCAACGTTGCGCCATGACAGAGGCGCGGATCAGCTTGGCGTTCGCGTCGAATGGGCAATTGTTCACCACGCGCACGGTCAGCGGATTGAAGGGGTTGTGCTCGTACACCATCATCATCCCGCCCGACTTGAGCCGCTGGCGGATATCTACTAGCAGCCGAATATGAGAGCGCTCATCCACATGGTGAAAAACACACATAGCGTAGGCGGCATCCAGAGATGCGACCTCTGCAGGCCACGCATTACTACCCTCCAGCACAAGAAAGCTGGCCAACTGCCCATGGTGCTTGCGCGCCTGTTCTAAGCTCTCCATCGAAACATCCACGCCCAGCAGTTCCGCTTTTCCGAAATGCTTGCGTGCATGCGGCATGGATGCACCCACGCCACAGCCGAAATCCATCAAGCGCAAAGCCGTCTCCACATCCCTGCCTGAACGCGCCAGCTCATGGCGCAGATCGCGGATTTTGTATTCCGAGAAATAGGCCGAATCCTCACCAGAAAAGCCTATGCTTTCATCTAATACCTTTTGGTAGCTATGCGCATGTGCGTCGAATTCCTGCCGCGTCATGATTTACCCTTTGTTTGAACCCGCAATATATGTCATACGCTCGACCCGAAGCAGCGCTGCAGCTCCCTCGAGCAGGGTCGTATGGCAGATCTCCCCAGCCGCGCCCAGCGGCGAGACGGAGCGGTAAGCGACCCTGCGCGCATACATGGCCGACAGGTTGTTACGATTGCAGACGATGCGGAGACGACGCTTATTCAAGCGATTGAATGTCGCAATAATCTCGGAAATAGTCACACTGCGTTCAGCGGCGACGATCTTGACCTGTGTACGCTTGTCCTGCGCCCTCAAGGCCTGCAACGCAACGATGAAACCGCTTGCTGCATCCTCCACAAAAAGATAATCCCTTGATGTATCCAGCGGCACGAAGATTTCGACGGGTTGATGTCGGAGCGCACAGCGGGCGATGTGTGACAGCAAGCCCTGCCGCTTGCCCTGCGCCTGCCCTGGCCCATACAGCGTCGAGAAACGCGCCAGCAGCACACGAACATCGGCGATGCGGGAGGCGAAGTCTTCGAACAGGCGCTCCTGCGCCAACTTGGCCGCAGCATAGTCATTGATCACCGTAACGGCTGTGCATTCGGTGATCTCGAAATCCTGACTGCCAGCGTACAGCGCGCCTGCAGAACTCGCAAAACCCACCATCCCCGGCACGCCGCACTGCTGCAGCCCCTGCGCAAGCAATCCCAGGAACTCTCCCAACACAAAAGTCTCTCCATCGAGATCGGCCTTACTGCTACCCATGGAGCCCACGCCTGCGGCCCAATAGATCTCCCAGTCGTCACCCGCAGAGAGTCCGGACAGGAACTCCTGTGTCGCTGCATCGAACTGCTGACGCACATGCTGCGGAGTCTTCCAGTCAAAAGACTCGCGGTAGCGATAGACATGTGCACCGCCCTGGTGCAACTCTCGACTCAGCGCGGCCCCCAGCATCCCTCCGCCCCCCAAAACCCAGACGCGCCTCATTCAGTTTGACCTGTTGCTTCGGGTCCCCACGACATAAAGTGGTTTGCCCATCGCGATTCCCATGGATACGGCCAAGTACTCTGCAATCATGCCCAGGGAGACCAGGATGCAACCGGAAAAGAAAGAGACGACAATCACCAGCGAGGCCCAGCCTTGGGCTTGGACATTGCCGCTCATCTTCTGGTAGACAGCATAGACACCGATGAGGACCGCAATTGCCACCGAGAACACCCCCAATAGGGTAATCAGCCGCAAGGGCCGCGTTCCGACAGTCAACAGCATGGTCCAGAAATGGGCCAGCAGACGGCTATAGGTATAGCCGGAAGCACGGCCTTCCTCAACACGCATATTGACGGGGCAACGGCCGATCCGCCCGGCAATCCAGAGCAGTCCGACATCGAGGTATACGCCGTGCCCGCAGTAAGCGGCCAAGCTGCGGGCAATCTCGCCCTGGACCATGCGGTAACTGTGGAAATACTCGACGGCATCGTGCCCCATCATCAAACGCCCGATACGCTTGGAGAGGCGGCTGGTGAAGTTGCGCAGAAAGCCATGGGGCGGCGTATTCATGGGCTGGGCGTACACGACTTGCATGTCCTGACCCAGGGCGCAATCCAGCAAGCGACCGATATCGCCCGGATCATGCTGGCCGTCTTCGTCCATCGTGACGATCCAATCTCCCGTTGCAGAGCTCATTCCGGCAAGAGTGGCAGCATGCTGGCCGAAATTCTTGGTCAGCCAGATCGGTTTGATCTGCACATGCTTTTCAGCCAGTTGGCGGATGCTCACATCGGAGCGATCGGGGCCGCAGTCATGGACCAGCAGAACTTCCGAAACCACGAAGGTCCTCCCCTCTGTGCTCTCGGTCGGCTCGAAGTAGCGCGCAATCTCATCCACCAACTGAGCAATAGACGTTTGGCCCTGGTACACGGGAATAACAATAGAAACGTTCTGAGCCTTCATGGCCACCTCATTCTTTCTTCGCTCTTCGCCATTTCGCCCAGACCACTCCAAGCTTATCCAGCCAAGGGTCCGCGATATGCACTAAAACCCATGCCAAAAGCAAGTAGTTGCCGAACATATAAGCGGGTATCGGCGGGAAGTAAAGCACAAAGCCTACGACGCCAGCAAATAGTACCGCTGCCCTCATATACATGCCGTGCCAAGCCATGATGGCAAGGACCAGCCCCCCCATACCCGCACTTAAATAACTCAACAGCCTAGACATTGTCAGATAACCCAGAGAAAAACTCTGGGCTGAGTTAACAATTGCATTGCGTACAAGCTCACCCGGATGCTGAGCTGCATATCCAACCAGCTCCTTCTTCAACGCACGGTAGTAGTCGGCGCGGGCTGTTTCATCGTAGTAGTTGCCTCCCGGTAGCGATGTGTCGATCTGTATCCCGCTCAACGCCTTGTAGCGGTTGTAGCCGGAATCATCCGATAGTTCGACACCACCAGCATTGGGATAGGCCCCTAGCCCCACGTAGGCCGTGTGCCAAGGCTGAGACGGACTCTTGACCAGAAGCACAAAGACCAGCATCGCCATCAAGGCGATCCAAGCGTGCACCGTGCGCTCCTTCCATAACCAGTAGCCCAACATGAACATTGACAGTAGCACAGTAGACTGGCGGACGAGGAAGACAGACATCATCGCCGCGAGCATCCAATAAATCTTACGTTCCAGACGGACTCCTCCCCGCGCCTCATAGGCGAGCCAAAGAAGGGTCGGAACGACCTGCCAGTAATAGTGATAAGCGAAGGTAACGAAATGCAGCACGATGGGGTTGATCCCATACACCACAAAGAAAATCAATCGCTGCCGAGGAGTTGAAAGCAGGCTCAGAACCCAAAGGACCGAAGCGATATGGCAAATCACCTGAAGCCATAAGACGGCCTTGATGGAAGGCAGCCAAAAGAGCAGTGTCTGCGCCACCCAGACTATGAACACATAGCCTCGATCTAGAATAGAGTACGGCACCAGATCACCAGCCTGACCTCGTACGAACTCGTAATCCATTTGCCCGGCATAGGGCAGCCGCGCAAATTCAGCATACGTCGCAGCGTCAATCCTCCATGCCAGATCCGGCCCCAGATTGGCGGCGCCTGAGAAGTACGGGTACATCCAGCCAGCTCCCTGCGATCCCGGGTTCCAAAAGGCCAACGCAGCCAACAGCATGACGGCAGAGGCCAGCACCATATAACCGATACTCACTGTCCGTCGCACCTCAGATCCCCACTCTTTTTTTTGCGGGAATAAGGGCAACATAAAACCTAAGAATGTCGGAGAGCTGACTTTCGTAACTGTACCTACTGATATAGGCCTGCTGACCAGCCTGACCCATTTCGAGGGCCAGAGCCGGATCGTGGGTAAGTCGCAGCACTGCGTCGACGAAGGTGTCAACGTCCTCGGGGCGAGCCATCAATCCGGCGCGATTACGCGCTACCACCTCCATTTGGTGTGGCAAGTCGCTGATCACGATCGGCAAGCCAGCAGCCATGTACTCGAAGATTTTGGTGTGGATGCCTTTGATCTGCTGCGGTACCCTCAAATTCGGCGAAATCGCAATCGTCGCCTGATTTAGGACGTCCATGATCTGCGGTGGCTTCACTGGGGGTAGCAGGTCCACGTTAATCAACCCCCGCGCTCCGATCGCCTCCACGAATTGCAGCCTGAAATTCTCGTCGAAGAAGCGCCCGGTGGTAATGACCCGGATATTCGGCGCACGTATCTGCAGGCGTTCGGCAATGTCGAGCAACAACCAACTGCCATTATTCTCGTGGTGCGCACCGATGAAAACCACCCGAGGTTCGCGTTGCGCCCAGTCGGATTTTGCTGAATCGATCAACGCCAAGGATGCGTAATTGAAGATGTAGGTCTTGCGCAGACCTAGCGCGCCGAAATCGGGCTCCTGAGATGGAGCAACGAGCACTATATTCCGAATGATACGGGCGCAGCACCACTGCCCCCAACGCACACCCCATGCCAATGGTCGCCTGAAAAGCGTCGGGATCCATTCGCGAACGAGCATTTCGTCGGGGTAGTTTTCATGAACGTCGTACACCACGGGCTTAAACAGCGCCAGCACTGTCATCCAGGGCAACAGGTCTATGTCGTGGAAATGGACTACATCAACCTCGCCCAATATCCGCCACAGGGACGGCAACAAATGCCTAGGAACGTTCAATAGGCGCGCGGCCCGTGATTGCGGCTTGTGGAAAGGATGAAAGATGACTCCATCGCGCCCCAGTCCGGGCTCAACGCTCCAGGGGGCCACCAGATGAACGACATGTCCAGACGCTGCCAACAACTTGGCATGGCGCCAGACGCGTGCATCAAAGTCCGGGTGAATGGAAGTCACGATCGCAATGACCATGGGCCGCCTTTCGCCAGCCTTTCCTCGAACCATGACGGGCTCCGTGGCGTCCTGCTCTGTTGCACATTCAGCCCCTGCTGCCACACCCTTGTCTGCGGCGGTCATAGCGCTACTCCGCAAACCCTCTGATCTCGCATCATGCATCATGCATCTGCAGCCAGCCTCGCCGCAATCTTGTCCGCAGCATCACCATCACCGTAAGGCGAAACATCGCGCCCATGGGTTCCGAGCGCCTGGCGAATTGCAGCCACAACGACGTCCACATCGTCAGGCGGCGCCAGCCGGTTCCAGCCAGCATCGACCAATTCCACCCATTCTGTTTCTTCGCGCATAGTGACACACGGGACCTTAAAAAAATAAGCCTCTTTCTGTACCCCGCCAGAATCCGTTACAACCAGCGCAGCGTGCTTCTCCAACTGCACCATGTCGAGATAGCCCACAGGTTCGATCAGTCGCACGCCACTGGTCTCCAGTTGGGCCAAGAGGCCATCACGTAACAGCACCCCTCGGGTTCTAGGATGCAGTGGCCATACCACTGGGAGCGTCCGCGCCGTTTCGGCCACCGCCGCTACGATCACCCGCAGCCGTGCGAGGTTATCCGTGTTCTCGGCGCGGTGAACCGTCGCCAGGGCGTAACAGCCTGGCGTCAGGTCGATGCGAGACAGTGCGCCGCCGGTCGCTCCCGCGCGTTCGCCAAAGTACAGTGCAACGTCGTACATCACGTCCCCAACAGGGACGATCCGGCCTGCGGGGACACCCTCTGCATGCAAATGACGGATCGCCGCCTCGGTTGGCGTGAACAGCCAAGTCGATATCCGATCGGTCAGGATTCGGTTGAGCTCTTCTGGCATGCGCATGTTAAAGCTGCGCAAGCCAGCTTCAACATGCGCCACGGGGATGTGCAACTTGGCGGCGGCCAATGCGCCCGCTAGCGTGGAGTTTGTGTCGCCGTACACCAGCACCACATCTGGTGACTCGTCCAGAAGAACCGCCTCAATCGCCTCCAGCATCTGCCCCGTCATGGCACCGTGCGGGCCACCATGCACACCCAGGTTGTACTTGGGCACAGGTATGCCGAGTTCCGAGAAGAAGACTTCCGACATGTTTGCATCGAAATGCTGGCCAGTATGGATCAGCACCTCCTCCAGATTACCGCTACGTGCCAATGCCTTGGACACGACGCTGGCCTTGATGAACTGGGGGCGAGCGCCAATGACCGTTAATATCTTTTTCATTGCGGCGCGCCTTCGGTGCCTCGACGGGGTGCCATGAGCTGCATAAAAGGTTTCAAGAATAAATCCGCACCGTTTTTCCCGTGATTTTTGCCACCACCGACTGAATCCCCTTGAGTGCCCGGTAATACTTGTCCCAGTTGGAAAAATCGGAGTAATGCCGCATGGGCACATGCATCAGCCGCTCAAAATCATCTTCACTAATTCTCAACTTCTTGCAGAAGAAACCGATGTCCGTAGACAGCTCCTTGAGGTCATACAGTGGTTTCTCCATTTCTCGGAGAGCCTCTTCACGGCTCATTTGTCCTGAAACGATCAGGCTGGATAGGTGCGGGCGTCGCTTGTCATAGCCAAACCGTTTAGGCAGATAGTGGTTCTGAAAAATCTTGGTGAAATGAGACTCACCGTGCTTACGTCCATAAGAGCGCCAGCCTACGGTGCGCTCAAGCTCTGCAACGGCCTGGTTCTTGTCATAGGGCATGTAGTTGAGCGGACGCACGGTACGCATTTTTTTGATGAAAGGGTAGCCAATGTAATAGTCAAAGAAATTAATAGTCTCGTAGGTCTCCAGCTGATGCTCCCCGAACGCCCTGTGAATGGCCTTCAGATTGATCGCATCCATGGCGCTACCGTGCCATGCCGAGGGGAATATCCCCTCAGTTGCGATATTCCCCCCGGAAAAGATATATCGGATGCGGTGCCTGGTCGCGAAGTGGTACAGGCTCGCAAAGAAGATGTGGTCTTGGGGTACATCCTGATTGGCAATGCCTGACTTCAGATAGGCAAGATGTAGGTCCCGCATTTCCTCCCAATTCACCACATGGGTGTGTAGGTGGTAGCCGCAGTACTTTACTATAGCCTCGATATTGGCCACCGCTAGCTCGCTATTCCAACCAGCATCCACATGGACAACCAAGGGGCGCAGACCCCATTCCTTGGCCTTCAGAGCGAGGTATGAACTGTCAACGCCACCACTCAAACCAATAATGCAGTCATACGCGTGACCGGCTCCGTCTGCCTTGATTTTCTCTAGGATCGCCTGTAGCTTCCGCCCTCCCTCTTCATTGGGAAACCAGTTGGCACGGGTGACAGCATCGAATTCCACGCAATGGTTGCACACCCCGAGTTCGTCAAAGACGATATCGGGGTCACTGGTGTCCATAATGCACCGTGAGCACACTTGATATGGGGCGGCCTTGTCAGTCATATGAATCGATTATCCCATCTGCAAATGAGCGGAAACCACTCGCATTGCACTATCAAGCTTGGCAAGCCAAGTAACGGCCACCATCCACATCAAAGCCCAGGTCCAGGTACATGGCCATCAGCTCTTTCTCTTCTTCTTGCCAGCTAAATACCCGCTCGTGGCCTCGGGTGTTGGCACGCTTAGCCGCAAGTTCTCTAGCTGTCATGCCCTGAATCAGACGACGCACAGCCTGCACTTCGGGCACCACCTTCCAGCCGCAATCGTACTCTTCCACGAATTGCCCCATCTCCGGGAAGTCACTCACTACAGCTGGAACGCCGCATGCCGCATATTCGAACAACTTGTTGGGCAAGCACAGGTAATAGCTAAGGCATACATTCTCAATCAGTGAGAGTCCGACGTCGGCGTCCACCGTGTACTCCTTGACTAACTCCGGGGGTACCGCCGGCATGAAATGGATATTCGACTGACGTACCGCGCTTGCTTTGATCTGATCCTCCAGCTCGCCAAAGCCCATGAACACCAGATGCTGGTAGTGCGGCAACCCGGAAAACGCATCGATCAGAAGTTCCACCCCACGCCCATGGACTAGCCCGCCCTGATAGAGAAACACCTGCGCATCCGACGCAGTCAGTCCCAACGTTTGCCTCAACAGCCCTTTGCGAACCAGCTCATGCTCATCCCGATAGGGTACATTTTTCACTATCCATACCGTTCTCAGTCTATAGGTGGTCCTGTACCAATCGGCAATTGATCGATTGACTAGGCAGACCGCGTCCGCAAACGGGATCAGGATCCGCTCGATTTTTCGCGCCAGAAACCTTCGCCAGCCGCGCATGGGCGACGTCTCCGTCTCCAGCTCATGCGGTTCGTACACCAGTTTGCATGCCTTCCACCACTTAATCAGCACGGAAAGCGGCAACACAGCGAGGCTGTGGCAGTTGAAGCACGCCACCTTCACGCCCCGCAACGCCCAGAGCACGCCAAGGTACCAGCCGATGACTTTGATAATCAAACCGAGTCGCCCCTTCAACGCAGCCCCAAAGAGTGGCGCCACCCGCAGAACCTCGATCCCGTCGTCGATGGCTTCGCGCCTGGGCAGACCGTCCTTCCAAAGTGCAAGGACCAGAATCTCTGCGAACACCGAATGGCCCCTTAGGCTCCGGACCATTTTGAGTATTCGTGACTCATGCTGAAAAACTGAGGGGTATATATGAATATTCACAACTGACCCATGAAACAAGTTGTCGGGCTGATAATCCCTGTGCCCCACCAAACCCTCATCGTTCCGCCGGCCCTCTCAAGGCTCTGACAATCCGTTTCATGCACCGATAGACCTGACTCGCGTACCGATACTTCCATTGATGGTTTGGGAATTCAGTGTAGTGATGGGCGGGTTGCTCGATCAACACTTCAAACTCAGCCAGCGATAGCCCCAGCTTCTTCGCAATGAACAGCTTGTCTTCGATGAGCAGCTTCTCATCATAAAGAGGGACCTTCAGTGCGTCCAAGGCAGTCGCCCTGTCCATCTGCCCGGAAAGTACCAAGCTGGACAGATGCGCTTTGCGCTTGTCGTACCCGAATTTGTATGGCAGGTAATAGGCTTGGAAGAAACGCGTCCACCTCGACTCGTAGTGCTTTCCGCCGTAGTACCGCCATCCATAGTCCCGCTCAAGGAGCTTGATGGCACTTTCCTTGTCGTACATCAGTAGATTCAACGGCTTGAGAATCTCCATATTAAGAATGTACGGATACCTCACGTAAAAATCGAAGAAGCCAACGACAGGAAAATCCCCCCGTGCGCGTTTGCCGAAGCGTTTATGGATCGCCGTGACATGGGTAGCGTCCATTGCGTCATAGCCCCACGCCGTAGGCAATATGCTCTCTGTCGCAAAGTTACTACCGTTGATCACATATTTGATTCCAGCCTTTGCTGCATACCCATAGAGAGCGGCAAAGAATGCGTGGTCCTGTGGTACGTCTTGATTTGCAAGATTCGACCGCAGAAAGGCCAGTTGCATATCGCGGATTTCTTCCCAATCAACTACGTGGGTCACCAAGTCGAATCCCAATCTACGGCAGATTTGCTCGATATTCATCACCGCCAACTCGGAGTTCCAGCCGGCATCGACATGCACAACTAAGGGGCGCAAGCCCCATTCTGCGACTTTCACGGCCAAGAAGGAACTGTCGATTCCGCCTGACAGCCCAATCACGCAGTCGTAGCGCTTGCCTTTGCCGTTGGTTTTGACGCGCTGAATCATCGCCTCCAACTGGGCAGGATCCCCCGAGCCAAACGACGGCCATGCGGGTCGCACCACTTCGTCGAATCGACGACAGTGGCTACACATACCGTGCACATCGAATTCGATCTCTGGGTCCGTCGTATCCATCACACACCGCGCGCAAATCTGATAAGGGCGATCCAACGGCACAAAGGCGGCCCGCTCGATTGGCCGGCCATCAATGGGCGCACGAACCGCTTCAACGGGATGACTATAGTCAGGCATGTACATCAGTTTTCACTCACTTTTTGGATAGCCACGTGCCAGACAACTCACGGCAGGCGCCGAGCCAGCTCGGTCCGATCTGGGTAGTTGATCAGCACAGCCCGATGTGGTCCGACGAACACGAACAGGCTCCCCGCAGCTACGGCCGAGGCGCCAGCCTCATTCACCGCAGCGGCAAAGTCGTCAATGCCAGATGCGCCACCGCAAGCGACCACCGGAACGCTGACCGACGCCGACACCTCACGAATTAGCTTTAAGTCGTATCCACTTTGTGTACCATCGCGGTCCACGGAATTGACAATGATCTCGCCCACGCCCAGACTCTCCAGCTCTTTCACGTGGTCTTTTAGACTAATGGACTGCTTCGACTTGCCGGCATGGGAGCTCAATTCATAGCGCCCAAGAAGCGTGCGTCGGACATCCACGCAACCCACAATACTCTGGGAACCGTAGATCCCGACTGCGTCGCAAATCAGTTGGGGAGAAGTATAAGCTGCCGTATCTATAACGACCTTCTCGAAACCCAACGCGAAGATACGCTGCACTTGCTCCAGCTTCGTAATGCCACCGCCGTATGCCATCGGCATGAAAGCCTCGCCTGCGATATCGGCCAGCAACTCGTAGTCCGGCCCCCTGCCCTCAGGAGCCGCCGTAATATCGAGAAACACCAACTCGTCTACCTCCTTCTCGTTGAAGATGCGGACCGAATTGATGGGATCTCCAATGTATTTGGGATCTTTGAATTTCACCGTTTTGACCAAGCCTTTGCCGCGCAGAAGCAGGACGGGGATAACACGGGTCTTGTTCATGGGATTTGAAGTTCGACAAAAGATCGCATCAACGCTAGGCCGTGACGCAGGGACTTTTCGGGATGGAACTGGGTTCCCATGATGTTGGCACGCTGCACCGCACAGACGAACTCGACGCCATGTGTGGCCGTGGCCAGCACGTCTTCGGACTGGGCACAAATCATGCGGTACGAGTGTACAAAATAGAAGCGCGCGTCCTCGGCCATTTGGTCCAGCAGGGGAGATGGCCTCTTGGGCACTATTTGGTTCCAGCCCATGTGCGGCACACGAATGCCGGGCATGGCCTCGAAGCGGTGACAGGTCATGTCGATCCAACCAAGACCTGGCGCCTCTCCCTCTTCGCTGCTGCGGCCCAGGATCTGCGCACCCAGGCAGATACCGAGAACTGGGCGCCGCAGCTCCAGTGCAAAACGGTCAAGCGCCTCGCGCAGGCCGGAGGCATTGAGCATCTTCATGCCATGGTCGAAATGCCCCACACCAGGCAGCAGCAGCTTGTCCGCCGCCAGAATCTCGCCCGTATCGCGCGACACCGTCACGTCGCCCCCCGCCTTGCGCAACATATTTCCGACGGACGCAAGATTCCCTACACCGTAATCAACAATCACTATCATCGGGTAACCGCCCCCCGCATCAGGCTTTTTAACCGGCGGATCGCACCCAACAGAATTCGGCGCGCTTCTATTAGGCAATCAAATAGGCATCTCCCCACCAGAATGGGAAATACCAGCGCCCCAGTTAGGGCGGATCCGGATCCCTTCAGAACCGCCTTCTCGGTTTCATAGAGCTGATTGATCTTGCGCAGATGGAAAGCCGCATAGGCAACGAACGGTCGCGACGCGAGATCGGCTGAATGCCTAGGCTTGGAATTCAAGTGCACCCTGTTGAACCACAAAGGTCTGTCAGACGCCGCCAGAAGGTAATTCCCTGCCGCGAGGATATAGCTCAGGGGCGGATAGGCGTTGTTCATCGGGATGGTCTTGTTGATCCACCACCATTTGACGAAATTCATTTTCACGACCGTGCTCATCCTGAACAGACCGTAGAAGAAGGCATCGCGCCGCCCTGAAGGCTCCAGATGAAATTTCGTGATGCGGGTCAGCGCCGAGGCACCTCCAAAGTCGAAGCTATGCATCCCGGGTAGCAGCCCCCCCTGTTCGTCAATTTCAACATAAGGGCAAAAGGCAACCGCAGCCTCTGGCTCTTGCTCCAACGAACCAACTAGGCGTTCGATGAATTCCGGATCCCATCGGTCGTCCGACGCCGCCCACATGAAATACTTTCCTTGCGCCTGATCAATCAAATACCTGAAGTTCGCATGCGGGCCGAAGTTGCGCTCTTGGCGGACATAGCGCACACGGGAATCCTTACTGACGTAGCGCCAACATATCTCTCTCGAATTATCAGCTCGAGGCAGTTGTCCGAGAATGAGCAATTTAGAGGTTACGGTACGATCTGCGCAAGGATGTGTCCATCGTTGGCGGCTCTTATTTTACCTCTCCATCAGTTATAGTTCGGAATTACTAACACAGTCACTCGTGGCTTGCATTATTTCATCAGCAGTGTCACCACTTCAACCCCACCTCGTTAATGTCTAAAAAACGGGCCCAACACCATGTAGGACCGTTCAAAGCAGCTATGGGAGTAGGCGGCATTGACAGGCTAATCCAGCCGTGCCAGCATCCATGCCTAGCAGATCCAGATGAACTAGAGCTACAAGTTAGGCCAATGTGCAGTGCAGAGCCAAGCGCTTATAGTCACGCAGACAGGCAGGCAGCTGGACCACCCAGCGTGCAGGCCAATGTCCATTACTGGCTCACCATACAGAGCAAAACCTCAGCCCCCCAGGTAAGGTTTTTCGGGCCATGATGGGTGCCGCCACAGCCAGATAGCCAATATTCAGGATCAGCCAAGCCACGGCCGCACCCAGGGCGCCTTGTCCCCAGACGAGGGCCAGCATCAGCGGCACGACCACGATGGCCGACACTAGGTTCTGATAAAAGCCATACATGGACCAGCCGCGAGCCACCGTCATCTCGTAGGGAATCCCCAAGGCCGCATTCAGCGCCGAGCCCAGAATCAGCACACTAGCAATCGGAGCTGCAGACCGGGCCACCTGCTCATTTTGCAGCCACATCTGCAAAATCTCCGGAGCAAAGAGAGCCAGAGTCATGGCGGCGGGAAAGACCAAAAGCGAGATCAACTGGCTACCTTGGTGATAAAGAGCCACCAGCTCATGCGGTTTGTCGTCCTGGGCATAGAGCGCGGAGAAACGAGGAAAAAAGGCCTGGAACACGGCTGCCGGCAGCATGCGCGAAGCGGTGTTCAACTGATTGGCCACGTTGTAATACCCGAACGCCGTCAGCGAGATGAATTTGCTTAGAATCAATCGATCGAGGTTAGACAGCAGGAAAGTGACGGCGCCGCTGGCTCCTAAGCCCATCGCAAAGCGCCAGACGCCTCGCAAGGCTACTTGACTATACTTGGCCGAGCGGCGCCGGTGCGGCAATATCTGCCAGCAGACTATCGCAAACCCAGCAACGGAAGCAGCGGCGGCGACCAATTGCCAGGCGAAGAAGGCCTCCAAAGTGGGTGATACCCACCACAAGATACCCATCGCGCCGACGGTCCTCAGCGTCCCGAGCACGATCTGCAGTAAGTTCAGAAGTACCTGCCGTTCCAGACCAGTCAGGCAGCCGACGTAGAGGCTAATGGGCCACTGAAACGCGACTATCAGCCCCATGAATCGAATGGCGTTCACGACATGTTCGGTAGCCTGGTGCTCGTTGTTCAGCCATTGCGTCGCAATGAGGGGCGCGGCCCCATAGACAAGCGCTGCCAGCAGCAGGCCTAGCATCCAGTAGATCACCTCCAGCGACCGAACCAAGTCGCGAGTGTTCTGGAACTCATCTGGCTCCGAGCGAGTTTGCGCTATCTCCCGATTGATCACCACGCCGAAGCCGAACTCCAGCAACTGCAGAGTTGCCAGCAACATCGTAAAGAAACCGATCAGGCCAAAGGCCTCCACCCCCAATTGGTCGATGTAGACGGGAACGGCGATGATGCTGATGGCTAGCAGCCAGAACTTACCGAAGAAGTTCGCAACGATGTTCAGCGCCATCAGCTGTTTGCGTCTCGTAATGACCGTCTCCGGCGCCCGACCTTAGCGGAGGCGCTTAAGGAAACCGTCCGGCGCCACCGTGACCTGCAGCTTGTGCGGGATGGCGGCGTCGATCTCGAAGCCCGGCTGCTCCTTAAGGTAGGCATGCACAGCGGTCTTGGGGTTGTCGCCCGGCGCCCAGGGACGATCCGGGAACAGATTTGCGGGCATGTCCTCCACGAAAGTGTCGAAGACCACGCAATAACAGCCTGGCGTGGTCAGCGGAGCGTAGGCGCGCAGTTCTGCCAACACATGCTCATGCGTGTGGTTGGAGTCCAAGCAGACCATGACGCGCTGGTAGCCGCTTGCGTAGGCCTGGACTTTGTCGATGACCTCGGACGAGATGCTCGAGCCCTGGATCATGTCGATTTTGTGCGCGAGGGGATGCGACTCGATGGCATCGCGATTGTGTGGCCGGATGTCAATGTCCAGACCCAACACCTTACGCTTGCTGGCCTTCGGATCCAGCGCAGTACCAGCCTGGACCGCATCGCAGTAATCCAGCATGGCCAACAGCGAGGCGCTGAGCACCAGCGAGCCGCCGTGCGCGATACCGGTCTCGATGATGAGGTCGGGCCGAGTGGACCAGACCAACTCCTGCATGGCAACCATGTCCTGCGGATACTGGATGATGGGGCGACCCATCCAGTCGTAATTGTAGACATAGCGCCGGCGCATCGAGGCCTCGAGCCAGGCCTGCGACTGGGCGGTGAAAGCGGCGTCACGCGGATAGCCGGCGATCTGCTGGTGGCGTTCCTGGGCGAATTGCTGGATAGGGTCGGTCATAAGCTCACCTGGGTTCATGAGAAAGCGCCGGCCAGGGCGGCCAGCACGGGTCGGGGTTGGAAATCGAACTCTGCTCGGATACGGCCGATGTCGACGGGGATGAAACGCACGGCTGGAGCACCGGGCGTCACTTCGACGGCGCAACCCGTCTGGGCGGCCAGTTGCGCCGTCCATTGCGCGTGCGTGGTCTGCACGCCGCTGGCCACGTTGTAGAGCCGCTCGCGGCCGCCGGCGGCGATGCGCGGCAGCAGCTCGGCCACGTCGTCGATGTGAATGTAGTCCTTGGCCGAGTCGGCGGCCGTCTGCAGCACGATGCGGCCGCTGCGCGCCTCGCGCACGAGGCTGGGCACGAAATTGGCGGAGCCCGCGTCCTCGCCGCCCACCACATTGGACAGGCGAGCCACCCGCACACCGGCGCGCGCATCCTGAAGGCAGAGCGATTCGCCCATGAGCTTGGACAGGTTGTAGAGGTCGGACGGATCCTGCGCCAGCACGAGGCAGCGGGACCATCCTCGCGGCCCTGGCAGGGCGCGCCATAGACGCGCGCCGTGGTGACGAAAGGAGCAGGACTCGAAATCCGCCTGCTGCAGCATTTCGGCCAGCACGCTGACATGGGCCTGCATCGTGTCGTAGGGACGCCGCCGAAAATCGGCCGTCAGCCCGATGGCGTAGATCACATGCCCCAGCGGCCTTCGGTACAGGCCGGCCTCGCCGCGGCCCGGGGTGTCCACGGTCTGCCCGGTCGCCCGCAGCCGGGCCACTAGGCGGCGGCCGATGGTGCCGTTGGCGCCCAGCACGGTCCAGCTCATTGCCGCTCCCCTACCACACGCAGGGGTTGCCCCGCATAGACGGTGTAGGCGGCCAGTTCGCCGCTCACGACGGAACCCGCGCCCAGCACGCAGCCACGGCCCAGGACGGTACCATCCAAGAGCACGCAGTTGGCGCCGATCCAGACGTCGTCCTCGATCACGATGCCGCCCTTGCCGGGCAGGAAACCCTGCTCGCGGATCAGACGCGATTTATCCTTGTAGGCGTGGTTGACCGGCGCGAAGGTGCAGTTGGCGGCGATGGCGACATGGTTGCCGATGTGGATGCCCTGCCCCGTGTAGAGCACGCAGCCCGAATTGATGACCACATGGTCGCCCGATGACCAGGTCGCCCACTACCGCCAGCAGGCTTGACCTTGACGAAGCTGTCGATCACCGAATGCGCGCCGACCACGATGCGGGTGCCGCGCACCGAATCCTCAATGTCGGCCATCGGCGAGACGCGGGCGCTGTGGGCAATCTGGATCGTCATGTCAGTTCCCCAGGAACCGGATTTCCGGGATCGCGACAGCAAGCTGCCCGCCCCATCTCCGCGATGTAGGTCCAGCTGCGTCGGCCACCTCGCTCGGCGCAGGTTCCAGGGCAGGATCAGCACGTAGTCTGGACGTCGTGCGCGCGCAGGTGCGCCTCGCTCACCACCGGGATGTGGCTGCCGGGCAGGTACTGGCCTTGTTTGGCGGGGTTCTTGTCCACCACGTAGGGCAGCAGGTCGGGCCGCACGCCCGCGAAGTTGAGCAGGGTGTTGCCCTTGGCCGCCGCGCCGTAGGCGCCCACCGTGCCTGCCTGCGCGCTTCTGCTCGAGCAGAAATGTGAGCAGCTCGCGCTTGACCCGTATGGCCTGGACCTGGAAATCGCTGTAAAAACCTGCGCCCAGCATGCCCGCCGCTGCCTCGGTGGCCAGCAGTTGCTGCACGCGGGCAGCGCCGTCCGCGTGCCTGCGGGTGCGCCACCGCGTCGGCAGCGGGGCGGCAAACACCCGCAGACTACCGCCGTGCGTGGGCAGCTCCTGCACGTCGAACACCACCAGGCCGTTGGCCGCAAAGATGCGCTGCACCGCCGTGAGCGACAGGTAGGAGTAGTGCTCGTGGTACGCCGTGTCGAACTGGCAGCCCTGCACCATGCGCAGCAGGTGCGGAAACTCGAACGTCGCCACGCCCTGGGGCTTGAGCAGCGGGTGAAGCCGCCCACAAAGTCGTTGATGTCGGGCACATGGGCCAGCACGTTGTTGGCGGCGATCAGGTCGGCCTGGCGGTCGGCGGCGGCCAGCTCGTCGGCCAGGGCCACGCCAAAGAACCGCTCCACCACCGCAATGCCCTTGGCGCGGGCTGCGGCAGCCGTGCTGGCGGTGGGCTCCACGCCGTAGCAGGGGATGCCAGCCGCCTGCACGTACTGCAGCAGGTAGCCGTCGTTGGACGCGACCTCGACCACGCGGCTGGCGGCGGTGAGGCCCAGGCGCTCGCGCATCGCCTCGACATAGGCCTGGGCATGGGCGAGCCAGGACGACGAGAACGAGCTGAAGTAGGCGTAGTCGTCGGTGAACAGCGCCTCGCGCCCGGCGTGGTCTTCGGTCTGCACCAGCCAGCAGGTTTCGCACACCAGCACGCGCAGGGGGAACCAGGTTTCGGGCGCGCGCAGCGCGGCCTCGCTCAGGTAGGCGTTGGACGGCGGCGCGCTGCCCAGGTCCAGGAACGGCAGTTGCAGCGGGCTGCCGCAGTGTCGGCACTTCACAGGCGCACTCCTTCGAATTCTTCGGTCATCCCGGGCTGGCCTGCATCGCGGGGCGACATTTGCCCCACCGGCAGCGGCCAGGCAATGGCCAGGCGCGGATCCAGCGGGTGCAGGCCCGCTTCGGCGGCGGGTGCATAGGCCGCCGAGTGGCAATACAGCAGCTCGGCATGGTCGCTCAGCGCCTGGAAGCCGTGCGCGAAACCGGGCGGGATGAGCAGCGCGCGGCCGTTGTCGGCCGACAGATGCTCGGCATGCCAGTGCAAAAAGGTGGGCGAGCCCTGGCGCAGGTCCACGGCCACGTCCCAGACCTCGCCGCGCAGGCAGCTCACGAGCTTCATCTCGGCGTGCGGCGGCTTTTGGTAGTGCATGCCGCGCACGGTGCCTTTCAATGCGGTGTAGCTCTGGTTGATCTGGGCGATGGCGCCCGTCCAGCCCGCGCCCGCCAGTTCATCGGCGCAGAACAGGCGCGCAAAAAAGCCGCGCTCGTCCACCAGCGGCTGGCGCTGCACGCGGAACAGCCCCGCCAGCGGGCAGCGGCGCCAGGGCGAGGCGGCTCACAGGGCGCCGCCTCCCAGGCGTCGATGTCGGCCAGGCACAGCGCGCGCGCGTCGGCGCCGCCGTGTTGCTGGCGGTACCAGTTCATGGTGCGGGCCACGGCCGTGCTCAGCGACCAGTGCGGGGCCACGCCCAGCACCTGGCGGGCGTGGGCGGTTTCCAGCGCGAGCCAGCCAGCTTCGTGCGGGCCTTGACTCTCATTTTCATAGCTGGTAGCGCTTGATGGATAAGCGCTAGAGGCCAATTCGATCACATTTTTGACCGTGGCAGCCTCATGCGGCAGCGGGCCGAAGTTGTAGGCACCGGCCAGCGTGGGCGTCTCCCACAGGCACTGGGCCAGGCGCAGGTAGGCGGCCAGCGGCTCCAGCACATGCTGCCAGGGGCGCGTGGCCTGGGGGCGGCGGATGTGCAAGGTTGCGCCCTTTTCCCAGGCGCGCACGGCGTCGGGCAGCAGGCGGTCTTGCGCCCAGTCGCCGCCGCCAATCACGTTGCCCGCGCGGGCGGTGGCCACGGCCACGCCCTGTGCGGCCAGAAAGGAATCGCGGTAGCTGGCCGTGACCAGTTCGGCGGCGGCCTTGCTGGCGCTGTAGGGGTCGTGCCCGCCCAGCGCGTCGTCTTCGCGGTAGGGGTAGGCCCATTCGCGGTTGCGGTAGACCTTGTCGGTGGTGACCACCACGGCCACGCGCACGCCGGCCAGGCCGCGCAGCGCATCCAGCACATGGGCCGTGCCCATGACGTTGGTGGCGAAGGTGTCGAGCGGCGCCGCATAGCTAGGCCGCACCAGCGCCTGCGCGGCCAGGTGCAGCACCACTTCGGGCCGGGCGGCGCGCACGCGGCCATCGGCCGCCTGGGCGCTCGCGGATGTCGCACAAGTCGGCTCTCGCATAGCCTGGCGCGACCTGCCCCAGCTGGGCCAGGGTGAACAGATTGGGCTCGGTGGCGGGCGGCAGTGCCACGCCGGTGACCTGGGCGCCCAGGCGCTGCAGCCACAGGGCCAGCCAAGCGCCCTTGAAGCCAGTGTGGCCGGTAAGCAACACGCGCTTGCCGCGCCAGAAGTCGGGATCAGGGCGCATCGTGGGTTACCAGCATTTCCAGGGCGCGTTGCCCGATTGCCACAGGTCTTCGAGCAGGTTTTTCTCGCGCAGCGTGTCCATGGGCTGCCAGAAGCCGGTGTGTTCAAAGGCCACGCAACTGGCCGGCTGCGCGCCAGCCGCGCCAGGGGTTCAGCTTCCCAGCTGGTGCTGGTCGTCCGTCGATGCAGGTCGATCACCTCGGGCTGAAGCACAAAAAAGCCGCCGTTGATCCAGCCGCCATCGCCCCGCGGCTTTTCCTCAAACCCGGCCACCGTGTCGCCGTCACGCACCAGGGCGCCGTAGCGGCCCGGCGGCTGCACGGCGGTCACCGTGGCGCTGCGGCCGTGCGCCCGGTGGAAGCGCGAGCGAGCTCGCCGATGTTGACGTCGGACACGCCGTCGCCATAGGTGAAGCAGAAGGCTTCTCATTCTCAGGCATATACGCTTGCACCCGGCGCAGGCGCCCGCCGGTCATGGTGCTTTCGCCGGTGTCCACCAGGGTCACGCGCCAGGGCTCGGCGTGGCGGTGGTGCACTTCCATGCGGTTGTTGGCCATGTCGAAGGTCACATCCGACATGTGCAGGAAGTAGTTGGCGAAATACTCCTTGATCACATAGCCCTTGTAGCCACAGCAGATCACGAAGTCGTTTACGCCATGGGCGGAATACATCTTCATGATGTGCCAAAGGATGGGCTTTCCACCGATCTCGATCATCGGTTTGGGGCGAAGATGGGTCTCCTCCGATATACGGGTGCCCAATCCCCCTGCAAGGATTACTGCTTTCATATAGTCCTGATGTATCGATGGCAATCCGAGTTATTCCAAAGCTTTGAGGCCGCCCAACGCTCGCTGCAATGCCTCGACGACTTTCTTTTGATCGCCATCCCCTAAGCCCGGTGACATCGGAAGACTCATGACCTCCTGCGCAACAAGGTCCCCAATTGGGACCATCACCGTATCGTCGGCTACGGCGGGCTGCTTATTGAGTGGAAGCGGATAGTGCACTGCAGTAGGAATGCCTAACTCGCTCAGCATCTTTTGAACTTGGTCACGCGCCGGCACGCGCACCGTGTACTGGGCCCAGGCGCTGACGTTGTACCCCTCAACATGCGGCGTAGCCTTGACCCCAACCTCATTTAACAGGCGGGTGTAGAGTGCGGCGACCATCTGCCGCAAGCCCAACTCCTGATCCAAAATGGCCAGCTTGGGCAGCAGAATAGCCGCTTGAAGCGTGTCGAGGCGGCTGTTCACGCCGACCCGCACATGATGGTAACGACGCTCCTGCCCATGACGTGCGATCTGGCGCATGACCTTGGCCAACCCATCATCGCTCGTAAAAATTGCGCCGCCATCACCATAACAACCCAAAGGCTTGGTCGGGAAGAAGCTCGCGCAAGCGATGGTACTGAGGTTGCAGCTCTTGTGCCCCTTGTAGCTGGCGCCAAAGCTTTGGGCAGCATCTTCGATAACAGGAATTCCGTGGCGCGCTGCGATGGTATTGATGGCGTCGAAGTCGGCGCACTGGCCGTACAGGCTGACCGGAATGATGGCCTTGGTGCGCGGAGTGATGGACGCCTCCAGCAGTGCCGGATCCAGGTTGTAGGTGCGGGCGTCGATGTCCACGTAGACTGGCTTGGCGCCCAGCAGGGCCACCGTCTCGGCAGTGGCAATGTAAGTGAAACCAGGGGTGATAACTTCATCGCCCGGGCCAACGCCCAACGCCATCAACGCGATCTGCAATGCGTCCGTGCCGTTCGCCACGCTAATGCAGTACTTTGCGCCAGTGTAGGCTACCAGCTTCTCTTCGAGCTCTGCAACTTCAGGGCCGAGAATGAACTGACCATGGTCCATCACGCGCTGGATCGCGGCGTCAATCTGGGGCTTGAGCCGCTGGTACTGGCTCTTGAGGTCAATGAATTCCATGCGAAACTTTTCCTATTTTCAGTCCACCAGCCGACACTGGCCACCCCGCAATTCATACCGTTGCCCGGTCTGCGCGCACACGGCCTCTGCATTCCCGCGTAACGGCAGGCTTAACCGCTCGCCGTGCTGGTTTATCCAGCCAATCTGGCGTGCCGGCACGCCAACCATTAGCGCGTAATCTGGCACGTCATGGTTTACCACGGCACCGGCACCGACAAACGCGTACTGCCCAATCGTGACGCCACAAACGATAGTGGAATTGGCGCCAAGCGTTGCGCCACGACGAACCAGCGTACGCCGGTATTCATCCTTGCGGGTTACGGCGCTGCGCGGGTTATAGACATTGGTGAAGACCATGCTGGGGCCGCAAAAAACGTCGTCCTCCAGCGTTACTGCTTCGTAGACGCTAACATTATTTTGGATCTTGACGTTGTTGCCAATCAGCACATCGTTGCCCACAAACACATTCTGCCCGAAGGAACAGCCCCGGCCGATGCGTGCACCTGCACTGATATGAACCCAATGCCAGACGCGGCTGCCTTCGCCAATATGCGCCCCTGCGTCGACGATGGCCGTGGGATGTATGGTGGTAGTCGCGCCCATCAAAGCTCCAGCGGCAGTCCCACCCGTACGCCATCGCGCGCCGAGCGATAGGCCGCAATCAACACCTCCAGCGACTTCAAGCCTTCGCGACCATCTACATCAGGCTCAGCCTCACCACGCATTGTCCTAATGACGTTGTCGTAGTAGAGGGGATGACCAAAGCCATAGACGCTAGTCGTCGCATAGCTGGCAGCCTTGATCTGCTCATCTTCCGGGCGGCTGTCGGCAAACTGCCACTCTTGGATCTCATTCACGGCCACGCCACCTACCCGCACCGTACCTTTTTCGCCCAGGATGGTGATGGATCCTTCCAAATTTTTGGGATACGTCAGCATGGTGCAGTTCAGCGAGCCAAGCGCACCGTTGCGCCAGCGCACGCTGAGCACGCCGCTGTCTTCCGCTTCAATGTCGCGGGCCAACGTAGCGGTGTAGGCATGCAGGGAGTCTATGGGGCCGATCAGCCACTCCAGGAGGTCCACATAGTGGCTGGCTTGATTCATGAAGGCGCCACCGTCCAACTCCCAGGTACCACGCCACTTCGCCTGATCGTAATAACCCGCCTGGGGCCGTTGCCAGAATACATTGAGAGTCACCATGTAAATCTGGCCAAAGCGCTTTTGGCTGACAGCCTGCTTGAGCAATTGCAGCGTAGCGTTTTTGCGGTTTTGCTTGACAACGAAGAGGCGCACACCGGCCTCCTCGCAGGCACGCACCATCTTAAGGCCATCTTCCCACTTGGTAGCCATGGGTTTCTCGCTGAGCACATGGCGTCCGGCGCGGGCCACGTCCACCGCCTGCTGCGGATGGATACCGCTGGGCGTGGTCAGGATTACGCAGTCAGCCGTTGTTTTCTCCAGCATGGCTGATAGGCTGGCGTGGCCTACGGCACCCGTAGCTGTAATCGCATTTTGCAGAGCGGCGGGATCGATATCACATACATCCACTAACTCGGCGTGATCGGCATGCTGGCGGATCGAGTCGAAATGGTTCTTGGCAATCCGGCCACAGCCCACGAGGGCGAAGCGGATTTTACGGTTGGTGATGGGGGTGTTGCTCATGGCGGAACTCACAGTCGGAACACCGTAAAGCCAACGCCCGCGGCGGCGTGGCGGTCGTAAAGGCTCTTGACATCTGCCAGCACAGGCTTCTCCCCGCGGCACAGCACGCGCAATTCACTAGGCTGCGCGTGGCGGTATTCGTTGTGTCCCACCGCGACCACAAGCGCATCCACGGGGCGGGCTGCATCGACGACTCCAAGTTTGATACCGTATTCGTGTTGCACCTCTTCAGCATTTGCCCAGGCATCAGCCACAACGACCTCAACTCCCCAGCCCTCAAACTCGCGCACCATGTCCACCACCTTGCTGTTGCGGATGTCAGGGCAGTTTTCCTTGAAGGTAAGGCCCATCACCCCCACACGGCAGCGCGGGACATCCATGCCGTTTTGCAACATGAGCTTGATCGTATTGCGCGCCACATAGCGCGCCATGTTGTCGTTAATGCGACGCCCGGCCAAAATGACCTGTGGGTGATAGCCCACTTCCTCAGCCTTGTGAGTGAGGTAGTAGGGATCGACACCGATGCAGTGACCACCGACCAGGCCCGGACGGAAGGGCAAGAAGTTCCACTTGCTGCCCGCTGCTTCCAGCACATCCAGCGTATCGATACCCAGACGCG
Source organism: Rhodoferax sp. (assembly GCF_034519335.1). Lineage (GTDB taxonomy): Bacteria > Pseudomonadota > Gammaproteobacteria > Burkholderiales > Burkholderiaceae_C > Allorhodoferax. Next base: position 187,475 of record NZ_JAXHOL010000040.1, on the reverse strand, counting down.
CAAAGATGACAGACAGCTCATTAATAAGTGCAATATTCAGGTCACGCTGGGTGTTCTCGATCACCTTGGCGGCCTCTGCCACCTTCAAGCTGCTGGCCTTATGGGTCCCCGCGGTAATAATGCTGCGATATAGCGCATCCACCGCCTCGGCAACCGCGGGGGTGCTACCGCTGGTGATCTTCTTTATCTTGGTCAGGGTGTTGACCTTGTCACCAGGGTTAATGCGCTCTGGGCTGTAGCCGCAGTAGAAGCCTTGGTTGAATCTCAAGCCGGAAAACTTTTCCAGCACAGGCACGCAAACCTCTTCAGTCGCGCCAGGGTAAACAGTGGATTCATAGATCACCACAGCGTCTTTGGGCAACACTTTACCCACAGTCTCGCTGGCCTTGACCAAGGGCGTCATGTCAGGGCGGTTCGCCGTATCCACCGGTGTCGGCACGGTTACGATGAACACTTGACATTGCTTGAGAAGATTCAGGTCGGCGGTGTAGGTTGCATGACGCGCAGACTGCAGCTCCTCTGCAGACACTTCCAGCGTGCTGTCCTCGCCTGCCTGCAGCTCTGCAATGCGTGCGGCATTAATATCGAAGCCAATCACCTTGCGCGTCTTGGCAAACTCGACTGCCAAGGGCAGACCCACATAGCCAAGGCCGATGACCGCAATCACACCATCAAGTTGCTTCATTTTCCATCCATCCCGTTTACAGACTCGGCCTCCCGACGCAGCTGCTCTATCTCCTCTTGCAGCCGCTCATACTCTGCCATCTTGATCTGCAGAAAGTCCAAGGCCAGACTGCTTTTTGCAGCAATGCCTGAAGGCGTCAGTAAATACGCATAAGCCAGCTTATTGCGGCTACCCCGGAAGTTCTGCAACTTGATAAAACCCTTGGCCAGCAAAGCCTGCACGCAGAAATTAGCCTTACCAAGACTCATACCCAACTCCGCCGCCAGCTCTCGCTGGGTGAGCTGCGGTTTTCTCTCAAGCAGGCGCAGGACCTGCAGGCTGGATTCCTCAGAAGAGACTGGCATTTGGCGCGAGCTTGTTCATTGGTTGAACAATTCTAATCGCCAAATGACGCAGTTCCACCAAGCGCCTAGAAGTGAATTCCCCGCATCATCTGCTGCATCGCAATTGCCTCCGGCGACAGCTTAGGCTTATCCCCAGCCTTGGCCCCCTTGGCTGCCGATGAATCAGGGAACATACGGAAGCTGGTGTTCATGGCGATCTGGGCGATACGAGGCACGAGGGCGTGCAGCACCTGACCAGTAATGCCCAAGCGGGTGGCAATGCGCACCGGCTTACTGATACAGGCGTCAGCCACCATGTCGGCAGCTTGCTCAGGCGACAGCGTGGGCACGTTGTTGTAGATGCCTGTGGGCGCAATCATGGGGGTGCGCACCAGTGGCATATTGATGGTGGTGAAGCTGATGCCCTGGTCGGCAAACTCGCTGGAGGCGCAACGGGTCCACGCATCCAGCGCGGCCTTGGAGGCCACATAGGCGCTGAAGCGGGGCGTTGGTCAGCACGCCAATAGAGCTGATATTGACCACGTGGCCTTTTTTCTTGGCCACCATGCCGGGCAACAGCCCCATGGTCACCCGCAGGCAGCCAAAGTAATTGAGCTGCATGGTGCGCTCATAGTCGTGGAAGCGGTCGTAGCTAGACTCAATGGCGCGGCGGATCGAGCGACCGGCGTTGTTGATGAGGAAGTCCACACCTCCGTGGTTCTCGATCAATAGCTGCACAAACCGATCGCAGTCGGCCATGTCCGCGATATCCGCCGGGTACGCGACAAAATTGTAGCCCTTGGCTTTGGCTTCTTTGCAGGCCTCATCCAGCTTATCTACATCGCGCCCACAAATAATAGTGGTGGCGCCCGCCTCGGCAAACTTGTGCGCAGCCGCCAAGCCGATCCCCGAGGATCCGCCGGTAATCAGCACGACTTTTCCGCCCACGGTACCGCGCAGGGAACGGTCAATGTGCAAGTCGGGATCGAGATGACGCTCCCAGTAATCCCACAGGCGCCAGGCGTAGTCCTTGAGGTTGGGACACTCCACCCCACTGCCCTTGAGCATGGCCTGGGTATCGCGGCAGTCAAAGCGTGTGGGGTAGTTGATAAAGGTGAACATGTCCTCGGGCAAGCCCAGGTCTTTCATAACCGCATTGCGCACGCGCCGCACCGGGGCCAGTGCCATGAGGCTCTTGGTCACGCTGCGCGGAATGAACCCAAGCAGGGCCGCATTCACAAACACATTCATCTTGGGCGCATGCGCAGCCTTGCTGAAGATGTCCAGCACATCGCCGACGCGGTAGCCCACCGGGTCCACCAGGTGGTAGCACTTCTTGGCAATGCCGGCCTTGTGGCTGATGGCGTCCAGCGCGTCCACCACAAAATCCACCGGCACGATGTTGATGCGACCACCTTCGAGACCAATGCCGGGCATCCATGGCGGCAGCAGCTGGCGCATGCGCTGGATCAGTTTGAAGAAATAATACGGGCCGTCGATCTTGTCCATCTCACCGGTCTGGCTGTCGCCCACCACCATGGCGGGGCGATAAACGGACCATGGCACCTTGCAGTCTTTACGCACGATTTTTTCGCTCTCGTGCTTGGTCATGAAATAGGGGTGGTCGTAGTTTTCAGCCTCTTCGAACATGTCCTCCCGGAAGACACCTTCGTACAAGCCCGCAGCAGCGATGGATGACACATGGTGGAAGTGGCCAGCATCAATCGCTTTGGCAAACTCGATGGTGTTGCGGGTACCTTCGATATTGACGGCAATTTGGCTGTCCTCGTCAGCGCCCAAGTCATACACAGCAGCCAAATGGTAAAAATGGTCGACGCTACCTTTCAGAGCCTTGACGGCATCCGCGGCCACACCCAGCTTCTTGCTGGTCAGATCACCAAATACCGGGACTGCCCGAGCAGCACCTTTGGCGTCCTTTAGCCCCCAAAATTCATGCAAGCCCGCAACCTTGTCCTGACTCTCCTTGCGGATCAAAAAGTGCACCACAGCGCCCTTGCGCTCCAGCAGTTTTTTTACAAGGCGCTTGCCAATAAAGCCTGTGGCTCCCGTCACAAAGTACTGCATACATGCTCCAAATAATGAAACCATTTTGGCCGACTTTACAAGCCACCCCGTTCATCGTAAACCCGCAACTGCCACCGTTAGTTAGGCACATCTACACAGACGTGCACTCTGCGCTTAGAGTAAGGGCTAAAGTCGCTCATCCCACACATCCTCAGGAGTTCTCATGGTCAAGAAACTGCAAAAAAACAAACCCACCAAAGCAGCTGGCATCCACCTGTCTGGCTCTGTCAAAGATTCTGCCCAGCAGATCTGGCAGGCTGGCTTGGGCGCCTTTACCCGCGCACAAGCGGAAGGCAGCAAGGCCTTTGAGTCCTTGGTGAAAGAAGGTGTGAGCATTCAACGCAAGACACAGGCAGCCGCAGAAGAAAAGATATCGGAAGCGACGTCCAAGATGTCAACCATGGCCACGGATATTTCCAGCAAAGCTTCCGGTCAGTGGGACAAACTGGAGAACATTTTTGAAGAACGCGTAGCCAAGGCGCTGAACAAGCTGGGTGTCCCCTCGGCCAAAGACGTGGCAGCGCTGATCACCCGCATCGACGACCTGAACAAGGCAGTACAAAAGTTGTCGGCCAAAGCGCCGGCGGGGGCAAAAGCCCCAACGGCCAAGCCCGCATCCAAGCCGGCTGCCAAGAAGGCAGTGCCTGCGGCTGCAAAAAAGGCAGCTAAAGCACCGGCCAAAAAGGCCGCCCCCATCAAGAAGACCGCAAGCAAACGCGCAGCACCTGCAGCTAAACCTGCCGCAGCCAGCAACACCGAAACGCCCGCGTCCCAGGCTTGACCCCGTGTTGGCCTCATAACCTGAAGGGCGCTACGGCGCCCTTTTTTGCGCGCAGCCGAGACTGCTGCAACGCAACAAAAAACGCCCCCACTCGCATCTACACTTTCAGGCCATGAACGTAAAAAAGAAACCCACTCCCAAGATTGCGCTGGCACTGGCGGGGGGAGGTCCCTTGGGCGCGATTTACGAAGTTGGCGCCATGTGCGCGCTAGAAGAATCTCTGGAGGGCCTGGACTTCAACCAGCTGCACCATTACATCGGAGTTTCGGCTGGAGGGTTTATTGCGGCTGCATTGGCAAATGGCCTGACACCGCGAGACATGTGCGCGTCGTTCATCGAAAACGACAGCGCGCCTTCGGAAACCTTTGACCCCTCCTGGCTCATGGAACCGGCCTACGGTGAATTTGTCCGCCGTGGCATCATGCTCCCGGGGCTTGCCTTGCAAGTAGCTTGGCAGGTTTTTAGCGGGCGCAGCTCCTTGCTGCGAGGCTTGGAACGCTTGAGCCCGGGCCTGCCTACCGGCGTTTTCTCCAATGCACAGGTCAACACCCAGCTGGCGCGACTGTTCAGCCAGCCTGGACGCACCAACGATTTTCGCCAGCTCAAAACCAGGCTCACCCTGGTGGCCACCAACCTTGACAGTGGCGAAGCCGCCCCATTCGGACGCCCCGGCTTCGACCACATCCCGATCTCCCAGGCGGTACAGGCCAGCTCGGCTCTGCCGGGGCTTTTTCCTCCTGTGGAGATTGATGACCAGTACTACGTAGACGGCGCGCTCAAGAAGACGATGCATGCGTCAGTGGCTCTGGAAGAAGGTATTGACTTGATGATTTGCCTGAACCCCTTGGTGCCGTTTGACGCCACAGCGCCGCAATTCGACAAGGTCATGCAACGCGGTGTGCCACAAGAAAAGCGAAAAATTCCGCGCATTGTGGATGGCGGCCTGCCCGCTGTGCTGAGCCAGACCTTCCGCTCCATGATCCACTCGCGCATGGAACTGGGCATGAAGCATTACGAACACGCCTACCCCAACACAGACATTTTGTGGATTGAGCCCGACCACCGCGACCCCGAGCTCTACTTGGCCAACACCTTCAGTTATGCCCAGCGTCGCCATCTCGCCGAACATGCTTACCAACAAACACGGCAAATGCTGCGTTCACGCAAGACGGGACTGTCTGCCAAGTTAGCGCGTCATGGCATCAGCTTGAACCAAGTTGCGCTGGATGATCCCAAACGCCATCTGTGCCTGCCCAAGAAGCCCCCCACGGAACTGGGGCGTGCGATTGCAACACTCCAAGAGCTGATGGATGACTTGGGCCATCTGGTGGCCGCGCCCGCCGCTGCCAAGGCCCTGCACTGAAGGTACCCGATGGTCAAAAAAGCCCCTCGCCGCACCGCCGAACGGATTCTGGAAGTCACGCTGGAGCTGTTCAACCGCTTTGGTGAACCCAACGTCTCCACCACGCTGATTTCTGCCGAACTGGGCATCAGCCCCGGCAACCTCTATTACCACTACCCGGCCAAAGACGAGCTCATCAACTCGTTGTTTGACCGCTACGAGCGCTCCCTCAACGAAGTGCTCAACGCCAGCGACAACGTGCGCGATGTAGAAGACGCCTGGTTCTTCATGCACACCCTGTTCGAGCTGATCTGGCAGTACCGCTTTCTGTACCGCGACCTCAACGACCTGCTCAGCAAGAACCGCCGCCTGGAGACCCACTTCCAGAGCGTGCTCAAGAACAAGACCCGCTCCATCCGCGCGCTGCTGGAGAGCATGGCGCGCTCTGGCGCACTCCGCATGGACGCCCGCGAGATGGAGCCCACCGCCACCAGCATGGTGGTGGTGCTGACCTACTGGCTGAGCTTTGAGTACGTGCGTGACCCCCGCAACGCCCTAGAACCCGCCAGCGCCCAGGCCGCCCTCATGCGTGGTGCGCACCATGTGCTCAACCTGCTGGTGCCCTACCTGGAGCCTCAGCAGCGTACCCACCTGCTCACCCTGGCAGGGGCCTACACCAGCCCCTGACACTGCATGACCACTTGGACCGCCTTCCCCTACCCCGAACGGCATGTATTCGATGCGGCAGGCGTGCGTGCCCAGTGGGCGGTCTTGCACCGCGGGGACCAGGAGCCCCTGCCCACCGACCCGCGCGTGCTGGAAGCCTGGGTGCTGTACCACCGGGGCGAGTTTCAGGCAGCAGCCCAGGCAGGCGATGCCTTTGGTGCGGCGGGCGCTGTGGTTGCCAACAAAGCCCGCCTGATCTATGCAGACTACCTGGAGCCCGGAGAAAAAGCGCGTCTAGACCTGTTCATGGACGTTGCCAAGCGCTGCGAGGCCCTAACCGAACAAGCCCCCGACTGCGCGAACGCCCACTACCTGCACGGCTACGCGCTGGGCCGCTACAGCCAGGGCGTGAGTGTTGCGAAAGCTCTGGCCAAAGGCATTGGCGCAAAAGTGAAGACTGCGTTTGAAACCACCTTGGCATTGCAGCCCGAGCATGCCGACGCCTACATTGCATTGGCCGCCTTCCATGCAGAGGTCATCGACAAGGTGGGGGCGCTGATTGGTCAACTCACCTACGGTGCCAAACGTGAAACGGCCCTCAATTTGTTTGCCGAGGGCATGACCCGCATTCCCCAAGCGGCCATTGCCCTCACCGAATACGGCAAGGCTTTGCTAATGTTGGACGGCGACATACGCATAGCGGAGGCGCAACGCCTCTATGAAGAAGCCGCCAGCATCGCCCCCCTGGATGCCATGGAGCATTTGGGTGTGGACCGCGTAGTGGCCGAGCTCAGCGCCTGAGTCGCACGAAAGCTCAATCTCCCCAGGGCAGCATCAGGGTCAGCATGGAGAGCTTGGCAAACTCGGGCTCAAACTGGTCGATGATTTGCTGCGGGTCCGGGCACAGCTTGGCGTCTGACACCACGCCAAACTGCACACCGCCGCCATAACTCAGAATGGATACACCCAGTCCAACAGAACCGCTTTGCGGCACCCAGAACAGCGTCTCTTCAATGGTCGAGCCGCAAATCTTGAGCTTCTCGCGTGGCCCCGGCACATTGGTCATCACGGCCGTGGTCTTCTTCGAGAACAGGTTGAGCAGCGCATCCTGCGCGGGCTTGATGAGCAGGCCCGCCACCGCCAGCAGGCCGAAGGCCAGCAGTGGCTGCATGCTGCCCTTGAGCCCGCGCATGCGGCTGCGTACTTCGTAGACCCGTTCCACCGGATTCTCCACACCAATGGGCAGCACCAGCGGGGCCAAGCCAAACTGGTTGCCCAGCTTGTAGGCCTGCTCCATGGGGCGCAGGTTCACCGGCACCATGGCGCGAATCTCCTTGCCAGCCACCGCCTCGCCCTGCTCCTTCAGGTACTCGCCGATGGCGCCAGCCACACAGCTCAGCAGCACATCATTGATCGAGCAATTGAGCGCCTTGCCAACGGCCTTCACCTCTTCCAACGGAATCGGCGGGCACCACGCCACGCGCTTGCGGTTGCCCGGCAGGCCCTTGAGGCGGGTGGGCGAGTCGTCGGGCATCAAGGCCAGCGAGGCCAGATCGGCCACCACCTGGTAGGCCATCTTGGCGGCATCCACCGAGTTGTGCATGCCCTGCTCCATGCCTTTTTGCGGCTCCATGAGCAGGCCCATGGAACGGGCCGCGCCCTCGCCCGCCGCGCCCAGCGCCTTCACCGTCATGCTGGTAAAGGGTTTGAGCAGCGCGTTGGCGATCCACTCCTCGGCCCCCTCCAGTCCTTCCGCGCGGGCCTGGCGTGGGGTGCGTTGGGGTGGCGGAGCACCGCCGTCCACCAGGGATTGGGTGACCGAAATCAGCGCAATGCCATCGGCAATGCAGTGATGTATACGCACCATGAGGGCCGAACCACCTTTGTAGTCTTCCACCAAATGCATCTGCCACAGCGGATGCTGCTTGTCCAGCGGCTCCATGGTGAGCTGGGCCAGACGGTCTTGCAACGCCTCTTGCTCGCGGCCCGCAGGCTTTTTGGCCAGCGTCTCCGTCACCAGGTGGTTGCGAATGTCGAAGGCCGGATCTTTCACCCAGGTGGCACCGGCCGCATCTTCCACGGCACACTGCACAAAACGCGGGTACTTGAGCAGGCGCTCCTCAATGCGCTGCTGCAGGTCAGCCAGTTTGAGCTTGGGGTGAATCACCCACACACCCACAATCATCATTAGGTTGGCCGCAGAGTCCATGCGCAACCACGCGGTATCCACTTTGCTCATGCGTTCGCCGTTCAGGCCCAGCGAACCCGCCACGGCCTTGGTCACATTCTTCTGGACGACCCGTGCGGCTTTTTGGGCCTGGCGGGTCGCTTTCTTGGCTACCGGACCGACGGGAGCCACGGTGGCTGCGACACGGCGCTTGGCCTTCTGGGCTACATCTTTGGCAAGAACTCGGGTGACCATGGATTCTCCGGGCGAAACAGGGGTTGGGGGTGCTCACCTATTCTGCAGTGAAAACGCCCCTTAAGATACGCGGGTAACCATCAATGGAGAACACCATGGCCGACCTGAAAGCCGCTTTTGAAGCCGCCGTTGCAAATTCCAAAAACCTGAGCGAACGCCCCGACAACGGCACCCTGCTCAAAATCTACGCGCTCTACAAGCAAGCCACCGCCGGTGACAACGCCGAGAAGAAGCCAGGCTTCGCCGACATGGTGGGACGCGCCAAGTGGGACGCCTGGAATGGATTCAAAGGCACCAGCAACGACGACGCGATGCAGCAGTACATCGACCTGATTGAGTCTTTGAGCTAAATCAGGCCCTAGCCCTCGTATTTGCTGCGCAAGCAGCTATCAAAAAAGTAGCGCCTAGCGCTACTTTTTTTTCGCCGCCGCTTTGGGCTTGGCGGTCTTGGGGGCCAGCAGCTGGTCCAGGTTCTTGACAATCTCCGCCTCAATCTTGTCTTTGAAAGCACCCAGCAAAAAACCCAGTTTGGCATTCAGCTCAAACTGGTCCTTGGTCACCAAGAGGGTTCCGTTGACCCCAGAGCGCTTGAAGCTCACTTCGTCTTCGGTCTTGCCCTCGGCGTACACACACTCCATGTCGAACTCTTGCTCCACTTGCTCGGCCCATTCAAATGCAATTTTGCGGGCGCCAGCCAGGCCCAGGGTGTGTTCGCGAAGAATATGAAGGTCTGCCACGGTGCTGCTCCTCGTTGAAATGCGTTTGGGGTAAAAGAGTGGGCACATTGCACCATAAAACCGGAGTCCATCGCCATGCTGTACAAGTTCAAATCCAAAGTCTCCAGCGACGTCATCATGCTGGAACCCAATGGTCGCCAGATCCTGCAAATCTGGGGCAAGTTCGAGGAAGGTGCGCCCGCCAAAGGCATCCTCCTGCCAGAAGATATGCCGGCTGCAAAGGCGGCGCTGGAGGCGGCCATTGCACAAGAGGAAGCCCAGCGGGCCCAGGCCGCGCTGGAAGCACAGGCCAGCGGCGAGGACACCCATGTACCCGGCATCTCGCTGCGCCAGCGCGCCAAGCCCTTGCTGGACATGCTGCAACGCAGCCTGAAGGCCCAAAAAGAAATCGTCTGGGGCACCTAGGCGCCACCAGACGATGGGGGTCTCGGCCCCTCACGGGGCACAGAAACGCAGGCTTAGTCGGCGTACACGCCAGCGGCCTTGATCACAGGGCTCCACTTGGCGATTTCAGCAGCCACAAATTTCTTGTGCTCAGCGGGCTCCATGCGCTTGTCGGTCACCACCACCGCACCCAAAGCTTCCTGCTTCTTGATGAAGTCGGGGTCTTTGAGCGCAACCTTCACGGCAGCGTTGAGCTTGGCTGCCACGTCGGCGGGCAGACCCTTGGGGCCATAAAGGCCGTGCCAAATCGAAACCTCAAACCCCTTGAGACCGGAGTCATTCAGGGTGGGCAAGTCTTTCAGGGCGGGCGTGGTCAATGGCTTGGGAGAAGTCACCGCGTAGGCAAGCACCTTCTTGGCTTCGATTTGTGCTGTTGTGTTGGTGGTTTGGTCGCACATGAAGTCGATTTGGCCACCAATCAAGTCGGTCATGGCTGGCGCAGTTCCCTTGTAGGGAACCGTGGTCATGTCCACAGCCATGGCGTTCTGGAACATCAGCCCGCACAGGTGCGAAGCGGAACCAATACCGGCGTTACCCAAATTGATTTTCCCCTTGTTCTGCCCGATCCAAGTCGAGAGCTCTTTGAAATTCTTGGCAGGCAACGAGGGGCGGCCAATCAAGGTCATGGGCACATCGTTGACCAAACCCAAATAATCAAAATCACTTTCGACTTTGTAGGGAATGTTGCGCAACAGGGTCGGCAGCGTTGCCATCCCGATATGGTGCAACAACAGGGTGTAGCCATCGGGTGCTGCCTTGGCTACCTTGTTGGCACCGATAGAGCCACCGGCACCGGCAGCGTTGTCCACGACAACGCTCACACCACCCAACGGCTTGCGCATGGCTTCGGCCAAGTCACGGGCCACACGGTCGGTGGGGCCACCTGCGGCGAAAGGCACAACAAGCGTAATAGGCTTGGATGGATAGTCTTGTGCCTGAGCACCAATGGCAGCCAAAGCAGCCGCAACGACGAGCAGTTTTTTCATGTTTCAGTCTCCTAGTTAATGTGTGCAGTCTAGCCTGCCCCGGCAAACACTGTCATGCGGAAAGCACCTAGCGCTCAGGGGTCTTGGGCTGCGAAATCCAATTTCAGCCGAGCCTAGGTTATCCAGGCCCGCGCCGCTTGATAACTGTGGTGTTCAACAGCTCGGGAAAACCCTAGTCCGACATTACCAGCGGCCCTAGCGGTAGCTGCGCGCATCCTCAATCACCTTGCCGTCATTGGGCAAACTCCCCGGCGCCACCAGCACCACATCGCCGCGCAATTTGGTCACGTCACGAATAGCCTCGCCTACACGGCTGGGCAGCCCCTCCGGGCTACCGACCACTTCAATGTGCAAGGCCATGGTGTCGCTGGCCATCTCGCCGCTCACCACCAGCCGAGCCCGCAACACCTCTGTAAAGCGCTTGGCAATCTCGTCCACCTGCTTGGCGTGCACAAACATGCCGCGCACCTTGGTGGTCTGGTCGGCCCGGCCCATCCAGCCTTTGATGCGGGTATTGGTACGGCCCGTGGGGCACGGCCCGGCCAGCACGGCCGACAGATCACCCGTGCCAAACCGCACCAAGGGATAGCCTGCGCCCAATGTGGTCACCACGACCTCACCCACCTCACCGTCGGCCACCGGATCGCCGGTGCCGGGACGCACGATCTCCACGATCACACCTTCGTCCAGCACCAAGCCTTCGCGGGCAGTTGTCTCGTAGGCAATGAGTCCCAGGTCGGCCGTGGCGTAGCACTGGTAGCCATCCACCCCGCGCTCCAGAAACCAGTCGCGCAGAGACGGCGGAAATGCCTCGCCACCAAACATGGCTTTGGTGACGCTCGGAATGGTCACTCCCATTTCAGCGGCCTTCTCCAGAATGATCTTGAGGAAACTGGGTGTGCCGATGTAGCCCGCCGGCTGCAGCTCGCGCATCGCCTGCACCTGCTGCTCGGTCTGGCCGGTGCCACCAGGAAACACCGTGCAGCCCAGCGCATGGGCACCAGTCTCCATCATCGAACCGGCAGGCACAAAGTGGTAACTAAAACTGTTGTGGATCAGCTCGCCCGGACGAAAGCCAGCTGCGTACATGGCACGCGCCATGCGCCAGTAGTCTTTGGCCGTGCCCTCGGGTTCGTAGATAGGGCCCGGGCTGGCAAACACACGCGGCATGGCGGCACCAAAGCCCAGCGCGCTGAAACCGCCAAACACATTACCCCCCTGCTCGCGTGCAGCCTGTTGCAGCGCCTGCAACTCGGTTTTGCGCGTGACCGGCAATTGGGCCAAAGCAGCGCGGTCGACCACACGGCTGGCATCCACCCCCGCCAGAATGCGGGCAAAGGCCGGAGCGCTGCGCTGGGCATGTGCCACTTGCGCGGGCAGGGGGGCCATCAAAGCGACTTCGCGCTCAGCAGGGGATCGGGTTTCCAGGGCGTCGTAGGATCTGGTCATGGTGGGCAGCCGAGGGGTTTATAAGTAATTTTGGGCTTTGGCACCCATGGAATATGCGCAAACAGCTATCAATTGCATAGCAATTCAAGCCAGCCAGCGTTTGCGGCGCTTGTAACTCTTCACATCCTTGAAGCTCTTGCGCTCGCCACCGCCCACGCCCAGGTAGAACTCTTTCACGTCCTCGTTGCTGCGCAGGTCCTCGGCGGCGCCGTCCATCACTACCCGGCCGCTCTCCATGATGTAGCCGTAGTCGGCGTACTTCAGGGCCATGTTGGTGTTCTGCTCGGCCAGCAGGAAGGTCACGCGTTCTTTGGCGTTCAGGTCTTTCACAATCTCGAACACCTCTTCCACAATTTGCGGCGCCAGGCCCATGGACGGCTCGTCCAGCAACACCATGCTCGGATTGGCCATCAGCGCGCGACCAATGGCGCACATCTGCTGCTCGCCGCCCGAGGTGTAGGCAGCTTGTGACGCACGGCGTGTCTTGAGGCGCGGAAAGTAGTTGTAGACCTTTTCCAGATTCGCCGCCACTTCCGCCTTGCTCTTGCGCGTGTAGCCACCGGTCAGCAGGTTTTCTTCGATGGTGAGGTGGGCAAAGCAATGTCGCCCTTCCATCACCTGCACCACGCCGCGCTGTACCAGGTCGGCCGGACTCAGGTTTTCAATGCGCTCACCACGCAGCTCGATGCTGCCCTTGGTCACCGCGCCGCGCTCGCCGGCCAGCAGGTTGCTCACCGCGCGCAGCGTAGTGGTCTTGCCCGCCCCGTTGCCACCCAGGATGGCCACAATGCCGCCCTCCGGCACCTGCAGCGACACCCCCTTGAGCACCAGGATGACGTGGTTGTAAATGACCTCGATGCCATTCACGTTGAGAACGATGTTTTTAGTGTCCATAGGTCGTTGCCTTTACCAATCGACAGACCTGCGCAGCAAGCCTGTCGATTGGCGGCCCGTCGGGGCCGCTGCCCCTCCCGCTCGGCGGGAGGGGTTGGGGAGGGTGCAGTCAGGACAGCAGAACTGCCGTCTTGATCTGCAAAGCAGATCAAGACTGGCAGTCAGCCGGAGTACGGGCAGTCAGCTTCTTCTCGGCAGCGTATTTGGCGGCAGTGGTCTTGACCAAAGGCTTGATGATTTGCTCATCGCCCTGCAGCCAGTCGGAGGTGAACTTCCAGGCCTTGCCATCCCAGGTGTGGATACGGGCCCACGATGCACCCATGTGGTCCACACACGAGGTGCTGATGGGGCGCATCACACCGGCAAAGCCCAGGGCATCCAGCTTCGGTTGGGTCAGGTTCAGATTCTCCAGGCCCCAGCGCACTTGCTCGCCGGTCATGACCTTGCCCTTGCCAAAGCGGTCTTGCGCCGCGCGCACACCTTCAATCGCCAGCATCGCGCTCATGGCGCCACGCATGTAGAGCACCTGGCCCACTTCTTCCTTGGGTCCGGTGCCCTGGCCTTTTCCGTGCACCATGGCCATCACGTCTTTCACCAGCTTGGAGTTGGGTTCGGCACCGTGCTGCATGGTCACGGCGTTGTAGCCCTTGGCACCGTCGGCCACGTCCTTCACATCAGGCTCGGCACCCGCCCACCACACGCCATACATCTTCTCGCGCGGGTAGCCGGTGGCTTGCGCTTCCTTGATGGCGGTGCTGTTCATGATGCCCCAGCCCCACAGGACCACGTAGTCAGGCCGGTTTTGACGCACCTGCAGCCAGGTGGCTTTTTGCTCCACACCGGGGGCGGTCACGGGCAACAGCTGCAGGTTAAAACCATGCATGGCAGCGCGTTCTTGCAGCAGCGGAATGGGCTCTTTGCCAAACGGGCTGTCGTGGTACACCAGCGCCAGCTTCTTGCCCTTGAGCTTGTCAAAGCCGCCTTCTTTCTTGGCGATCGCTTGCATGATCGCGTCAGCAGCGACCCAGTAGGTGCCGGCGATCGGGAAGTTCCACTTGAATACCGAGCCGTCCGCGCTTTCGCTGCGGCCGTAGCCCACCGTCACCACGGGGATCTTGTCGGCCGGTGCTTTTTCGGTAATGGCAAACGTAGCGCCAGTGGACAGCGGCTGCACAAAGGACGCGCCCTTGCCCTTGAGGCGTTCATAGCACTCCACGCTGCGTGCGGTGTCGTAGCCGGTTTCGCACTCTTCAAAACTGAACTTCACCCCATTGATGCCACCACGCGCGTTGGTGAGTTTGATGTAGTCCACATAGCCGTTGGCCCATGGCACACCGTTGGGCGCGTAAGGCCCGGTGCGGTAGGACAGCACCGGAATGAACTGCTCCTTGGCCTGGGCCATGGCTTGGCCAGCCGCCAACCCGGAGGCCAGGGCGACGGTTGCGAGAACGAGTTTAGAAAGCTTCATTTGTCTCTCCTGTAATTAAGTGTTGAAGCACGGGGAAAACACGGGGACCAGCGCGCAGGCCCTAATGGGGAAAAGGCCAGAGACGCAGTTTTTGTTTGGCAATGGACCACAGCTTGGCCAGGCCATGCGGCTCCACAATCAAGAACCACACAATCAGACCGCCAAAAATCATCAACTCGGCATGCGAAATACCCGCGGTGGAAATCTCGATCCCAAACAGGCTGGCCAGCACGGGCAGGACCTGGCTCAGGAAGATGGGAAGCACCACGATGAAGGCCGCCCCAAAAAAGCTGCCCATGATGGAACCCATGCCGCCAATGATCACCATGAACAAGAGGCGAAAGGACTGGTCCACCGAGAAGGCCGCGGGCTCCCAGGCGCCCAGGTAAATAAAGCCCCACAAGGCCCCGGCTACACCTACGATGAAAGAACTGACCGCAAACGCGCTGAGCTTGGCGTACATGGGGCGGATGCCAATCACGGCGGCCGCCACGTCCATGTCACGGATCGCCATCCACTCGCGGCCCACCGCGCCGCGCACCAAGTTTTTGGCCAAAAACGCGATAACGGCCAGCAGGCTCAGGCAAAACACGTACTTGGCCACTGGGCTCTCCAGCGAAAAGCCAAACACCTGCAGGTTGGACACCGACACCGAGCCCGACGGCGAGTTGTTCGTGAACCACTGGATACGCAAAAACATCCAGTCTGCAAAAAACTGCGCGGCCAGCGTAGCCACCGCCAGATACAGGCCTTTGACCCGCAGGCTGGGCAGGCCAAACACCATGCCAAACAGCATGGAGCTCACACCACCCAGCAGCAGCGCCACCAGCAACGGCATGCCCTCAATGCGCACAAAGAAGTTGTAAGCCGCATAAGCCCCCACCGCCATGAAGGCACCCGAACCCAGCGAAATTTGCCCGCAGTAGCCCACCAGAATGTTCACGCCCACCGCCGCCAGCGAGAAGATCAGAAAGGGAATCAGGATGGCCCGAAACATGTAGTCGCTGGCCAACAGGGGCACCACCGCAAACGCAACCACCAGCAGGGCCAAAATGGCGATGCGGTCTTGCGCGATAGGAAAGATCTGCTGGTCCGCGCGGTAGCTGGTTTTGAATTGACCGTTTTCTCTGTAGAACATTTTTATCTCGCAATTTCTTAGCTAGGTGTCAGTGCGGCAGTTCGCAAAGAAAGATTCAAAGCGGTCGTCATACGCGGTCGATGATTTTTTCGCCAAATAGGCCTTGGGGCCGAATCAGCAAAAAGCCCAGCGCCAACACATAGGCAAACCAGATCTCGATGCCGCCACCCACATAGGGGCCCAGAAAGACCTCGGACAGCTTCTCGCCCACCCCAATAATCAAGCCGCCCACAATGGCACCGGGCACCGAGGTGAGTCCGCCCAAAATCACGACCGGCAACGCACGCAGCGCCACCGTGGTCAATGAGAACTGCACGCCCAGCTTGCTGCCCCAGATCATTCCGGCCACCAGCGCCACCACACCGGCCACGCACCAGACGATGACCCAGATGCGGTTGAGCGGAATGCCAATGGATTGCGCGGCCTGGTGATCGTCGGCCACCGCGCGCAGGGCCCGGCCGGTGGCCGTTTTCTGAAAGAAGACGCTGAGCAATGCCACCAGTGCCGCGGCAATGATGGCGGCGTAAAAGTCTTCCTTGTTGATCAGGATGCCGCCTTCAAAGGTGCTCTCCAGAATCATCACCGGGTCTTTGGGCATGCCAATGTCGATCTTGTAAATGCTGCTGCCAAAGATCGTTTGGCCCAAGCCTTCCATGAAATAGGTGATGCCCAGCGTAGCCATCAACAACGTAGTGCCTTCCTGGTTGACCAGGTGGCGCAGCACCAGGCGTTCGATGATCCAGGCCACCACAAACATCACCACGCCCGCTCCCACAAAGGCCAAGACATTGGCGGCAATCGGGTCGCTGATTCCCAGGTGCAGCGGAATCCATTCTGCAAAGCGCGCCATGGCCAAGGCTGCAAACAGCACCATGGCACCTTGCGCAAAGTTGAATACGCCTGATGCCTTGAAGATCAGCACAAAGCCCAGTGCGACGAGGGAATACAACATGCCGGCCATCAGGCCGCCAAGCAAGGTCTCTAGAAAAAATGCCATCTTGGTATGTCCTTAGTGCGAGGTGCCGAGGTAGGCGCTGATCACGTCGGGGTTGTTGCGCACTTCATCGGGGGTCCCGTCGCCAATCTTCTTGCCGTAGTCCAGCACCACCACCCGGTCGCTGATGTCCATCACCACGCCCATGTCGTGCTCGATCAACACCACTGTGGTGCCAAACTCGTCGTTCACGTCGAGCACAAAGCGGCACATGTCCTGCTTCTCTTCCACGTTCATGCCGGCCATGGGCTCGTCCAGCAGCAGCACCTGTGGCTCCATGGCCAAGGCGCGTCCCAGGTCCACGCGTTTTTGCAGTCCATAGGGCAGCTGGCCCACGGGGGTCTTGCGGTAGGCCTGGATTTCGAGGAAGTCGATGATGCGTTCGACCGCCTCGCGGTGCTGGATTTCCTCGCGCTCGGCCGGGCCAATGCGCAGCGCTTGCAGCAGGATGTTGCTTTTGATCTTGAGGTTGCGCCCGGACATGATGTTGTCCAACACACTCATGCCCTTGAACAAGGCCAGGTTCTGGAAAGTCCGGCCTATGCCCATAGTGGCCACCTGGTGGCTGTTCATGTACTTGAAGGCTTGGCCACGGAAGGTGATGGCACCCTCCTGCGGTGCATACACGCCGTTGATGCAGTTGAGCATGGAGCTCTTGCCCGCCCCGTTGGGGCCGATGATGGCGCGGATCTCGTGCTCACGCACATCGAAGCTGATGTCGGTCAGCGCCTTCACGCCGCCAAAGCGAAGGGAGATATTTTTGACGTCCAGGATGACGTCACCTATTTTCTTGCTCACTACATAACCTCCGTGCTGCGCACTGCGGTGCGAGCTTGCTTGGGGCGGCCCTGCGCGGCGCTCATGCCGCAGCCTTCACAGGGGCGAATGTTTTTGCGTCGTCAATCCTCAGCGTGGCACTCACGCTGCCGGTGCGGCCATCTTCAAACTTGACCTGGGTTTCGATGAACTGGCTGGTCTTGCCGCCGTACAGGGCGTCCACCAGCACCTGGTATTTCTCGGCGATAAAGCCGCGGCGCACCTTGTTGGTCCGGGTCAGTTCGCCGTCGTCGGCATCCAGCTCCTTGTGCAGCACCAGAAAACGGCTCACCTGGCTACCAGCCAGCAGCGCGTCCGCACTCAGGTCGGCATTCACCTTCTCCACACACTCCTTGATGAGCTGGTAGACCTCGGGCTTTTGCGCCAGATCGGTGTAGCCGGCGTATGGCAGATTGCGCCGTTCGGCCCAGTTGCCCACGGCATCAAAGTCGATATTGATCAGCACGCACACTTTTTCGCGGCCATCGCCATAGGCCACCACTTCCTTGATGTGCTGGAAGAACTTGAGCTTGTTCTCCACGTACTTGGGGGCAAACATGGCGGCATCGAATGCACCGCCCTGGATGCGGCCCACGTCTTTCACGCGGTCGATGATCTTGAGGTGGCCATGCGCATCAATAAAGCCAGCATCGCTGGTGTGGTACCAGCCATCCGCCGTCAGCACCTCGGCCGTGGCAGCGGGGTTTTTGTAGTACTCCTTCAAGAGACCGGGCGACTTGACCAGAATCTCGCCGTTGTCGGCCACCTTGATTTCCACCCCCGCGCAAGGTACGCCCACCGTATCGGCACGCGCCTGGTTGTCGGGCTGCAAGCACACGAACACCGCAGTCTCGGTAGAGCCGTAGAGCTGCTTGAGGTTGATGCCAATGGAGCGGTAGAAGGTAAATAGATCGGGGCCAATGGCTTCGCCCGCGGTGTAAGCCACGCGCACCCGGCTGAAGCCCAGGGTGTTGCGCAGCGGGCCATACACCAGCATATTGCCCAGTGCATACAAGGCACGGTCCGCGGCGGACACGGGCAGGCCGTCCATCAGCGCAGGGCCCACTTTCCGGGCCACGCCCATGAAGTAATGGAACATCTTGCGCTTGAGGGCACCCGCGTCCTCCATACGGATCATCACCGTGGTCAGCATGCCCTCGAACACGCGCGGCGGCGCAAAGTAGTAGGTGGGGCCAATCTCTTTCAGGTCGATAGTGGCCGTTGCGCTGCTTTCAGGGCAGTTCACCACATAGCCGCACGACAGCCACTGCGCGTAGCTGAAGATGTTTTGCCCGATCCAGGCTGGCGGCATGTAGGCCAACACGTCCTCGTCGCTGGTCAGGCGGTCGAACTCGGCACCGGCGCGGGCGCGGTTCAGCAGCGAATCGTGCGTGTGCACCACGCCCTTGGGGTTGCCCGTGGTGCCGGAGGTAAAGAACATCGCAGCCACATCGGTGTGTGCAATCTTGGCGACCTCGCCCTTGAAGAATTCGGTATGCAGCGCTGCAAACGCTTTGCCGGCGGCCTGCAGCTCATCCATCGCGGCCAGGCCAGGTTCGTCGTAGTTGCGCAGGCCGCGCGGATCATCAAAGTAAATGTGGGCCAGCTGCGGGCACTGTTCGCGCACCTCCAGCAGCTTGTCGACCTGCTCCTGGTCTTCGGCAAAGGCGAAGCGCACTTCGGCATTGTTGATGGGGAACACACACTCCGGTGCCGCGGCATCCTGGTACAGCGGAATGGGAATGGCACCCAGGCTCTGCGCAGCCAGCATGGTGGCGTACAGGCGCGGGCGATTGGCGCCCACCACCACCATGTGATCGTGGCGTTGCAAGCCGGCCTGGTGCAGGCCGGCGGCAATCTGCTCCACCATCTGCACCAGGTCTGCCCAGGTGAGCGCCTGCCAGATGCCGTATTCCTTTTCACGCATGGCTGGCGCCTGCGGGCGCTGGCTGGCGTGCTGCAGCAACAGCTGCGGAAATGTCGTGTGCGTACCCATTGCGTGTCACCTCGTTATGGCCCCCGGCATGCGCCAGAGGGCTTTTGGTATGGGGCGAATGGTAGAACTGCATTTGACGCCAAGTTGTCGTTTGAACGACAATTTGCGCATTTCTCGGTAGGTGTTTTCCCTTCACTTATTGGCAACTTACAAGGCCTGCCCATGACCGCCGATCCCAGCCTTCACCAGCGCCGCCGCCCCCTCACCGAGGCCGAGTTGGCCGCCATTCCCTGGCTGCAAGTGCTGCTGCCCGACGAACGCCAGCGCGCGGTGGACGACCTGCGCATTGCCGAGGCCGCGCCGGGTGAATACCTGTGCCGCATGGGCCGCCCAGTGACGTATTGGTTTGGCGTGGTGGACGGCCTGCTGAAGATGAGCACCGACAACGCCGAGGGCCAGACCATGACCTTCACCGGCGTGCCGCCCGGCGGCTGGTTTGGCGAGGGCACAGCCCTCAAGCGCGAGACTTACCGCTACAACATCCAGGCGCTGCGCAAGAGCCAGGTGGCGGGCCTGCATGTGGACACCTTCCACTGGCTGTTGGACCACTCCATCGGCTTCAACCGCTTTGTGATGAACCAGCTCAACGAACGCCTGGGCCAATTCATCGCCGCACGCGAGATCGACCGCATGACCAACCCCGACATCCGCGTGGCGCGCAGCCTGGCGTCACTGTTCAACCCCGTGCTCTACCCCGGCGTGGGCGAGGTGCTGCGCATCACCCAGCAGGAGCTGGCCTACTTGGTGGGCTTGTCGCGCCAGCGCGTGAACGAGGCGCTAAATGCACTGGAGGCGCAGGCCTTCATTCGCGTGGAATACGGCGGGTTGCGGGTGCTGGATTTGCAGGCGCTGAGGTCTCGGGTGTTTACACGTCAAATCACTCCCTAACGCCCATGGAATATGCGCGAGCAGCTATTGTTTTTATAGTGACTCGATTGGTGGGCTGCGTGGCGTGCGCTGCGGTGTGGACGAGGTGGGCGGCCAACTGCAGGAGGTCCGCTACCATGGTCCCAACGTTCACCCTTCCCTCACTTCATTTGCAGCCATGAAGAAGCTCGTTTTCCTTGCCCTGGTATCTACCGCGTCGGCCTTGGCGGCCACACCTGCCGCGCCGGAGCGGCCGCCCAGCGGGCACCCGCTGGTGGGCACCTGGCAGTGGACGCACCAACCGAGCAACTGCACCGAGGTCTATGAATTCCGCGCCGACGGCCAGGCCTTCATCCAAAGCCGGGACGAGCGTACCGACAACACCTTCACCGTGGCCGCAGCGCCCGACGCCAACGGGTTTTACCGCGTTGTGCTGCGCACCACCAAAGACCATGGCGGCCAAGACTGCGTGAACGACTCGGCCGACAACACCGGGCTGGAAAGCATTAACTACAACGCCTTCACCCCCGACCGCACCCAGATGCTGACCTGCTACGAGCCCACAAGCAGCGCCTGCTTCGGGCCGCTGCGCCGCATCAAGTAGCCGTGGCTGCGAGGCGGCTCAGCCGCGCAATTAAGTGCCAAATTGGCACTCAGCGCCCGTAAAATATGCGCAAGCAGCTCCTAAAACAATAGCAAAACTCTCCCCTACACTTCGTAGCACCAACTTCTCCCAACCACGGTACACAGCACATGCAAGGGCAACTTTTCAGCCAAGACTTCCTAACCCGCGGCGTGTTGGACACCCAACCCTCGCTGGCTCTGGATGAAAGCAAGGCACTGGCGAAGTTTGAAGCTGCGTTGCGGAACATTTTTGCAGGGCTGGATGCAGGCTCCACCATCAACGAAGCACAGACCGAGAGCGTCGTCATCAACAAAGTGCTGGTAGAGCTGGGCTGGGGCGACGATTTTTTGCCCCAGGTCAACCTGTCAGGCAAACGCCGCGAAGACGTGCCCGACTGCCTGCTGTTTGCCAGCATCGAGAAAAAAGCGCTGGCGCTGGCCGAAACCAAAGACGACAAACGCTACCGCCACGGCTTGGCTATTTTGGAGGCCAAACGCTGGCTGCGTCCGCTAGACCGGGGGGACAGCACGGAGGCTACCGACCCGGATGCGCCATCGAGCCAAATGCTGCGCTACCTGAGTCGGGCCGATGTAGTGTCTGACCGTGCCGTGAAATGGGGCGTACTGACCAATGGCAATGTGTGGCGCCTCTACTGGCAAGACGCCCGCTCCCGTTCCGAGGAGTTTTTTGAGGTCGACGTTGCCGCCGCGCTGGGCCTGAGCGGAATTCAGCACGAGCTGGACGAAATAGACCCTGCCCACGCCCTGCGTCTATTCTTCTTGTTCTTCCACCGGGGCGCCTTTTTGCCCCAAAGCTGGGACGATAGTGGCCGCACCTTCCATGCCTACGCCCTGAACGAAGCGCGCCTCTACGAAGAAAAAGTGTCGCAAGACCTGGGCAAACGGGTATTTGAAGACATCTTCCCCCAACTAGCCGATGCACTGGCCCGGGGCGACCTGCACGCCAAAACCCACAGTATTGGCTACGGCCAGTTCACCCGAGCGCAATACACACCCGAGTACTTGGACGAAGTGCGCGAAGCCGCGCTGGTGCTGCTGTACCGCCTGCTGTTTTTGTTTTACGCCGAAGACCGCAATCTGCTCCCTGTGCGCGACCCGCGCTACGCCCCTTACAGCATTCGCCGCATACGCGAAGACGTACGAGACAAGGTAATTGCCGGGGGTACTTTCTCCAGTACCTTGTCCAACATTTGGCGTGACATCGAGGGTGTTTGCCAGCTAATTGATGAAGGCGACGACGACATCGGCATGCCTGCCTATAACGGCGGTCTCTTCAACCGGGCGCGCTCTCTACTGCTGACCCGTGCAAAAGTACCTGACAAAGTGATGGCCCCCATCATCGATGCCCTCTCGCGCCGCACCGAAGAGTTGCTGGCCGGTTGGATCAACTACCGGGACCTGGCCGTGGCCCACCTAGGTGGCATTTACGAGCGCCTGCTGGAGTACAGCCTGGTGCACGAAGTGCAGGCTATCGACACCTACAAAGATAAACCCGAGATCAACCGCATCGTGGCCGCCCCGGCCAGCTTTGCGCGCAAGGTATCGGGCAGCTACTACACCCACGATGACCTAGTCCGCCTGATCTTGCGCGAATCCGTAGGACTATTGGCTACCGAGCGCTTGCAAAGCTTTGAAACTCACCTAAAAAAACAAGGAAAAAAAACATCGCTCAACCCCGGCGACTGGGATGCGCTAGACGCAAAAGACCCCGCAGGCCAAATCTTAGAGCTCAAGGTCTGCGACCCGGCCATGGGCAGCGGCCACTTTTTGGTGGCGCTAGTGGACGACATTGCAGACCGGGTACTGGAAGCCGTTGCCACCGCCACAGAAACCGTCAACGCCCAACCCTGGGCCGCGCACCTGGTAGAGAGTGGACGCCCCTGGCAAAGCCCGGTGCTCGCGCGCATCGCCCATATCCGCCGCAGCATCAAAACCGCTGCCAAAACCCACGGATGGGCCGTGACCGACGCGCAGCTGGACGACCGCCACATCGTGCGCCGCATGATTTTGAAAAAAACCATCTTCGGCGTGGACAAAAACCCCATGGCCGTGGAACTAGCAAAAACTGCACTGTGGCTGCATACCTTCACCGTGGGCGCTCCACTGAGTTTTTTAGATCACCACCTCAAAATTGGCGACAGCCTACACGGCGAACAGTTGCCACAGGTTCAAAAGAACCTCAATGACCTTGGCATGCTGTTTCAACAGGCCGACTTGGCACGACTGGATATTGCAGAACGAAGCTTGGGCCAAGTCGCAGACTTGACTGATGTGGACATTGCCGAGGCGCGGTTGTCCAAGCAATTGACTGACGAGGCTCAAGCACAGGTCAAACCACTACATGCACTGCTGGACTTCTGGCGCGCCCTGCGCTGGAAAGTACCCGGTTGGCCTGTGAACTCGCCCAAAAAATTAGCCAAACTGGGTGACGACACATTACGTTTGGCATTGGCAGAGATTTTTTCGCTGGATAGAAATCTGATTGCTGTTCTCGCGGAAGGCAAGATTACAGGCCATGGTGACGGTATTGATGCTGCCAACCTTTTGCTAGCCCAAACCCAAGAACTCGCCCAGAGAGAATCATTTTTCCATTGGTGGACGGCTTTCCCCAACGTCTGGAAATCGGATGGTACGGGTGGGTTTGATGCTGTCATTGGCAACCCACCTTGGGACGTTATCGAAATGAAAGAGGTGGAATGGTTTGCAGATAGAGATGACTCTGTCTCGTTGACCCCTAACGCCGCGGAGCGAGTAAAAGCAGTTGCGGCGCTTAAGACAACCAAGCATCAGTTGTGGACAGAATTCAAAAAGGCAGAGGAAACAACTGAAACGATTTTGCGCGTCGTTCGGGAGTCTGGTGAATATCCACATTTTTCGGCAGGCAAAGTTAATCTTTACAAACTTTTTGTGGAGCGCGTTCAATCGCTTATTTCAACTAACGGCCTTGCAATGCTGCTAACACCGTCAGGAATTTCAGCGGACAAGGCGAGCGTAAGTTTTTTCAAAAGTGTCGTTTCTGCAAAAAGATTGAATGTGATTTTTGACTTTGAAAATCGAAATAATCCATGTGGCAGTTACTTCCCTGACGTCGACCAACGCTTTAAATTTAGTGTCTTTGGATTTGGTGGAAGCGCTCGGTCTTTCGATTCAGTCAGATGCGCGTTCTACTTAAACAGCCCCGCTGACTTAGATACGGATGAGCAGCGAATTTTGTATCTGACTGCTACAGATTTCGAAAACATCAATCCGAACAGTGGAACAGCACCAATGCTTAAGTCCCGATTTGAAGGGACATTAACGACGACTGTCTATCGAAATAATCCGGTGTTTATCGACAGGCGTCCAAAGCAGCCGCTCGCGCAATGGCCCCTGCGCTACACACAAGGCACGCACAATATGGCGACGGCCTCAAAGAAATTCTTGCGAAAGGCTGAATTGATTGCCCAGAGTTGGCTACCCGGCAGCGGTGGTTGCTGGGAGAAAGACTCCAAAAGTTACGTTCGACTCTTTGAAGGCAAGATGGTCCAGATGTATGACCACCGGGCTGCTGAAATCATCATCAATCCCACCAACTTGCACCGCCCCGCGCAAGAAGTGCCCGTAAATGCTGCACGCAAAGCCGACCCGACTTTCTTGCCAGACGCTCAGTACTGGGTGTGTACTGATGACTTCAGGTTTGATGAGATGTCTAGTGCACTGTTGGGATTTAAGGATGTGACTTCACCCACCAATGCTCGCTCAGCGATCGCTGCATTTATTCCTGCCAGCGGTGCGGGACACACGTTCCCGTTACTGCTACCCAAAGCAGACACTAATCACAGGGACTACCTGCGGTGCGCTTCGCTGTTGTTGGCAAATCTCAATTCGTTTGCATGTGATTTCTTCCTACGACAAAAGCTCCAGACGCAGCACTTAACTTTGTTTGTTCTTGAGCAGCTCCCCGTCATCGCCCCCGAGCGTTTCGACGAGCCCCTGCCCTCCGCCTTTGTCTCCGCCATGCGCGCTGCCGAGCTCATGAACGGCCACCACCCGCACCCCACGGTGGCCGACTTCGTGCTGCCCCAGGTGCTGGCACTCACCTACACCGCGCACGACATGGCGCCGTTTGCCCGCGACATGGGCTATGTCGACGACCAAGGCGACGTGCTGCCCCCGCTGGTGTGGAATGAAGACGAGCGCCGCGCCCGCATGGCCGCGCTGGATGCGGTGTTTTTTTACCTCTATGGCCTGAATGCCAAAGACGCTGCTTACATGCTCGACACCTTCCCCATCGTGCGAGAGCAAGACCTAAAAGTGTTTGGCAACTTCAAAACCCAGACGGACATTCTGGCGCTACTGGGCCTGTTATGGCCATAATTTACGAACCAAATCTGCCTCTAGCCCCTATGCAATATGCGCAAGCAGCTCCTAAAACAATAGCAAATTCACCATGACCGACCAGCCCCCCCGCCCCACCCTGCGCCGTGCACCGGCGCCGACAACCGATGCCGCCAGCCCGGCTGGCGTGCGCCGCGCGCCACCGCCTGCCAACCGAGCCCCCGGCAACCGCGCCATTCCGGCCGGCCAAACCAACACCGCCGCCCAGGGCGCGGGCGGCACGGTGCGCCTGAACAAGCGCATGGCCGAGCTGGGCATGGCCTCGCGCCGCGAGGCCGACGAATGGATTGGCAAAGGCTGGGTGAAGGTGGATGGCAAGGTGGCCGAAATGGGCATGCAGGTGCTGCCCGGCGTGCGGATCGAAATCGACAAACAGGCCCAGGGCCAGCAGGCCAACCAGGTCACCATCTTGCTGAACAAACCCATTGGCATCGTCAGCGGCCAGGCCGAAGACGGGCACGAGCCCGCCATCACCCTCATCCAGCCGCAAAACCGCTGGACTGAGGACAACGCGCGCTTCTTCTTCCACGGCAGCCAGCTCAAGAGCCTGGTGCCCGCCGGTCGGTTGGACATTGATTCCACCGGCCTCTTGGTGCTGACACAGGATGGCCGCGTGGCGCGCCAGCTGATTGGCGAAGACTCGGTGATGGAAAAAGAGTATTTGGTGCGCGTGGTCTACACCGGTGTGGCCAACAGCGCAGCGGCCAACTCGCCCGCCGCCACCTATGGCGGCAAGACCCAGCAGCTCAGCCGCATTGACGATGACGACCCGGTGGGCACCGACGTGCAAAGTGTGTTTCCCCCCGACAAACTGCAGTTGCTGCGCCACGGCTTGAGCCTGGACGACCAACGCCTCAAGCCTGCCAAGGTGGAATGGCAAAACCCCGAACAGCTGCGCTTTGTGCTGACCGAGGGCAAGAAGCGCCAGATCCGCCGCATGTGCGAACTGGTGGGCCTGCGTGTGGTGGGCCTCAAGCGCGTGCGCGTGGGCAAGGTCATGCTGGGCAACCTGCCCGTGGGCCAGTGGCGCTATCTGCAGCCACACGAGAAGTTTTAATACACCCGTTTTCGAAGGCCACCATGCCCCTGCCACCCCGCCCCAAAGCCCTGCAGCACTTTCGGGCGTCTGACCTGCGTGGGGTGGTGCAACTGGCCACCCAGGCCACCCGCGGTGTGGCGCGCATGGCAGAGGGCGTGCACCAGTCGGTTTGGGGCAGCATGGGCGTGCCGGGCGGCCAAACGGCGGGCACCACGCGCGGCCTGACCGGCCTGATTTACCAAACCGTGCAGGGCGTGACCCAGCTGGTGGGCAGCGGCGCCGAAGCACTGTTGGGCAAGCTGCAGCCCCTGCTGGACGCGGCCGATGCCCAAGCCCCCAACACTCCACAGCGCGAAGCCGTGCTGGCCGCCCTGAACGGCGTGCTGGGCGACCGCCTGGCTGCCAGCGGCAACCCGCTGGCCACCCGCATGCAACTGCGCCATGCGGGCCAGGCGTTGGACTGGAGCAACCCTGCGACACTGCCCGCAAAAGCCGCTGTGGGCGGCAAGCTACTGCTCGTTATCCACGGCCTGTGCATGAACGACCTGCAATGGACCCACACCACCGCCACTGGCGAGGTGTGCAGCCATGCCAACGCACTGGCCGGGTTGGGTTACACCCCGGTTTATGTGCGCTACAACACGGGCCTGCACACCTCAGAGAACGGCGCGCTGCTGGCAGCAGAACTGGCGCAACTGGTGGCCCACTGGCCCGTGCCGGTGACCGAGATCACCGTGCTGGCGCACAGCATGGGCGGGCTGGTGGTGCGCAGCGCCGTACAGCAGGCATTGCCAAGCCAACCAGCGTGGCTGCCTGTGTTGAAGAACATCGTTTTTCTGGGCACACCGCACCACGGCGCACCGCTGGAGCGCGCGGGCAACTGGGTCGATGTGATCTTGGGTGCCACGCCCTACTCGCGCCCCTTTGCCAAGCTGGGCCAGTTGCGCAGCGCCGGCATTACCGACCTGCGTTATGGCTTCGTCAGCCCCGAGGATTGGCAGGGCCGCAACCGCTTCCACAAGGGGCCGGACCGCCGGGCCCTCGTGCCATTGCCTGAGGGTGTGGCCTGCTTTACCGTGGCCGCAACCACCGCCAGCCAGCGCGGCGCCTTGGCCGACCGGCTGCTGGGAGATGGGCTGGTGCCACTGCGCAGTGCGCTGGGCCTGCACGACGAGGCAAAACGCAATCTGGTGTTTGCCAAGCCCAGCCAGTGCATCGCCTACCAAATGAACCACATGGAGCTGCTGCACCGCCCCGAGGTGACGGCGCAGCTGCTGGCCTGGCTGGCGGACTAGGATTTGGGAAACAGCTTGTCCAGATCCACGGGCACCGTGGGCTCAAAGTCAGGGGGCGCTTCAGCCCCCGGTTTCTTCTCCGTACCTTCCACACTCGCCTCCCACAGGCCCCAGGCGGTGTCGGTGTCGCTCTCCGTCACATCCGGCAAAGGCAGCGGGTCCAACAAACTGTCGTAAGGCTTGGCCGGGCCTGGCTTGCTGGTGGCGGGGAAGGTAGGTGGCTTGTCTGGCTTCATGTCGGGGCGTCCCTGGGGGCTTTTTCTGCAATGTAGCCCCAACGCCTGCCCACGGGAAGGCCAGACGCTAAACCCCCCGGTATTACTCACCTTTTGCCGCCCCGGCCATGCGCTCGCAATCCTCCAGTGCAAGCAGCAAGCTGGTGCGGTGCTCACGGGCGACTTCCTGCCAGTGCAAGCCACTGATTGCGCCCTCCAAAGCCCAAAGCAGGTTCAGACTGGCGTTGCCGCCTTGCCGTTTGACCTGAAGGTAAGAGGCCACCGAACCGAGACGGTGTAGGTCATCCGCAGAGCGGATGCCAGCAGCCAGCAGCATCGCGCAGGACTTTGCGCCTAGGTTGGGCAGACCAGCAAGATCATGGGGCATGACGTTCTATCCAAAGCGGGAACCACTGAAGCCATACGTATTTGAATGCCGTGCCCGCGTTATCGGAGCCCAGTGGTAAATCGGGCCATCACCGCCGATGCCGCCTCATTCGCGTAGCTGCGCTGCGCAGTGTCCATCTCAAACTGGTAGTCGCGCAAGGCCATCGACGCATCAAGCAAACTGTCGCGCAAAGTGTTCAAGGCATCAACAAGGTCGCTCACAGAGCTGTCAGTACTTTGTGGCTTCTCAGGGTAATTGGGGGCTGTCATAGGCCAATTCGCAAAAAGTTGCGCTTTAAAAATTTGTCCAATTGGCATCATCGTCATTGGCACCGCTGCTTGTTGGTGGCTTGGGTGCCGCCGCCGGTAGCCGCGGTGCGACGTTGGTCCTATGTTTTGGTGCAGCCTTTTTAACTGGTGCAAACCGCTCGGGTGTACTGCGTTGCATAGCCGTGGCACCATGATGATTGCCTGGTGTGAATGCACCGTCACCTTGCGGGAGCTTGAACACGGCCACCGTTCCCACCAAATCGTGCGCTTGCGATTTGAGGCTGCTCGCCGCAGCGGCCATTTGCTCCACCAATGCTGCATTTTGCTGCGTCGCCTGATCCATCTGGGTCACGGCCTCACCCACTTGGGCCACCCCCGCACTTTGCTCTGCGCTAGCCGCACTGATCTCCCCCATGATGTCTGTCACGCGCCGAATGGACCCTACCACCTCCGTCATGGTGGCCCCGGCTTGATCCACAAGCACAGTCCCTTGCTCTACCCGCTCCACACTGGCGTTGATCAGCCCCTTGATTTCTTTGGCAGCTTCAGCACTGCGCCCGGCCAAACTACGCACCTCTGACGCCACCACGGCAAAGCCTCGGCCCTGTTCGCCAGCACGAGCGGCCTCTACCGCTGCGTTCAGCGCCAAGATATTGGTCTGGAAGGCGATGCCATCAATCACGCTGATGATGTCGGCAATCTTCCTGGAGGAGTCGTTGATGCCCTTCATGGTGTCTACCACCTGGGCCACCACCTCACCGCCTTTGACTGCCACTGTACTGGCGCTTTGGGCCAATTGGTTTGCTTGGCGGGCGTTGTCGGCGTTTTGTTTGACGGTGGAACTGAGCTCTTCCATCGAAGCCGCCGTTTCTTCCAGCGCGCTAGCCTGGCTTTCGGTGCGGGCACTGAGGTCATGGTTACCCTGCGCAATTTCTGCGGATGCGGTAGACACGCTCTCGGCGTTGCTGCGCACATTGGCCACCACGCTGGCCAGGGCAGTCTGCATCTCACCCAGGGCGGCCATCACCGGCGAAAACTCGTCGCGGCGGCGGTCGGCCACTGCGCGGGTGAAGTCGCCATCGCGCACGCGTTCGCTTATCTCGCGCATTTCGCGCACACGGCCGCGCAATGCAGCGCCTATGTACCAAGCCAACGCACCCAAGCCCAAGGCAATGGCGCCAGCCAGGCCCACCAGCACGTTGCGGGTGTTGGCAGCGGCATTACTTATGTCGTGGATTTCGCTGCTCAGAGTCTCTTCCTGCGCCTTGACCATGACGGCAATCTGTGAGAGCCAGACATTGCGCGCCGGAATGGTGATGTCTACCAGGAAGGCGAAGGCTTCGGCATTCTTGCCCTCATTGATCAGTGCAATGTTCTCGCCCCCCAGTTGCCAGAACTTGGCCTCCATGGGTTTCATGGCTTGAAAGAGTTCACGAAACTTGGGCGCGGCAATGGCTTTTTCGTAGTCGGCCACCAAGCCGTCCAACGTGCCCTTGAGCTTGCTCACGTCGGCCATGGTGGCGGCACGCTCCTCGGGCGTGCGCGAAAGCATGGCGTGGCGCAACTGCAGCGACGTGCGTGTGACATTGAGTTGGATGGCAGCCATGCGCTGCAGTTGCGGCACGCGCAAAGACTCGGTCTTTTGGGCTAGTTCGTCCATCTTGCTCAGGTTGCTGGCCGTGTAGACGACAGCCCCCACAAGGGCCACAGTGACAGCCGCCACGGCGGTGTACAGGCGACCGGTCAGGCCGAAGGTGCTAAGAAAGCTCATGGGTGTTGACTCCAACGTTGGTTTGGGATGGGCATCTAGAATTAGCTTTGACAATTGCAGGCGAGCCCATTTTGTTGCCGAATCCGAGTGTTTTCCAGCCCCCCCCCCCCCCCCCCGCGTTTACCCCTATAGCCGAGTGAAACAGCGCATGCAGCTCGCGCATTTCTACACATCAGGGCGCTCCTCTTGAAACACCCCCCGTCGCCCATAATTGCGGGTTGCCCGTGCCGCAGGCGCCTGTCTACCGACGCACCTTGCTTTTTTTATACCCAGAGACCTATCTATGACCAAACAAACCATGAATTTCCAGGCCGAAGTAGCCCAGCTGCTGCACCTGGTGACCCACTCGCTGTACTCCAACAAAGAGATTTTCCTGCGCGAGCTGATCTCCAACGCATCGGACGCCTGCGACAAGCTGCGTTTTGAGGCTATCAACAATGGCGGCCTGTACGAGAACGACCCTGAACTGAAGGTGAAAGTCACCTTCGACAAGGACGCCAAGACACTAACCATCACCGACAACGGCATTGGCCTGAGCCAACAGGAAGCCATTGACAATCTGGGCACCATCGCCAAGAGCGGTACCAAAGACTTTGTGAGCAAGCTCACCGGCGACCAAAAGTCCGACAGCAACCTGATCGGCCAGTTTGGCGTGGGCTTCTACTCCGGCTTCATCGTGGCCGACAAGATCACCGTCGAATCTCGCCGTGCCGGCCTGGCGGCCAATGAAGCCGTGCGCTGGACAAGTGCGAGTGTTAACGACGGCGGTGCCAGCGGTGGCGGCGCGTTTGAGGTGGAAACCATCACCCGCGAAGCGCGTGGTACCAGCGTCATCCTGCACCTGCGCGACGATGCACAAGACTACGCCCAGGCCTGGAAAGTCAAGGGCATCATCAACAAATACTCCGACCACATCAGCCTGCCCATCCAGATGGAAAAGGAAGAGTGGAAAGACGGCGAGCTGATCAACCCGAGCGACGAAAACGGCGGCCGCCAGCCCGGCACCATGGTCAAAACCGGCGAATGGGAAACCGTCAACAAGGCCAACGCCATCTGGAGCCGCGCCAAGAAGGACATCACCCAAGAGCAGTACGACGACTTCTACAAACAAATCAGCCACGACTTTGAAGCGCCACTGGCCCACACGCACAACCGCGTGGAAGGCAGCACCGAATACACCCAATTGCTGTACATCCCCGGCAAAGCGCCGATGGACCTGTACAACCGCGAAAAGTCCGCTGGTGTGAAGCTGTATGTCAAACGCGTGTTCATCATGGACGACGCCGAAGCCCTGCTGCCTACCTATCTGCGCTTTGTGAAGGGTGTGGTCGACTCCGTAGACCTGCCGCTGAACGTCAGCCGCGAACTGCTGCAGGAAAGCCGCGATGTGAAAGCCATCCGCGAAGGCAATACCAAACGTGTGCTCTCCATGCTGGAAACCTTGGCCAAGAATGACAAGCTGCCGGAAGCCGGCACGGATGGCGTGACCGATGTGCTGAGCGCAGAAGACAAGGCCGAACAGGAAGCGAACGTTGGCAAGTACAGCAAGTTCTACGCAGAATTTGGTGCCGTGCTGAAAGAAGGCCTGGGCGAGGACTTTGCCAACAAAGAGCGTCTGGCCAAGCTGCTGCGTTTTGCCAGCAGCACCACCGACAGCGTGAGCGTGTCGCTGACCGACTACAAGGCGCGTATGAAAGAAGGCCAAGAGGCCATCTACTACATCACCGCCGACAACGCCGCTGCCGCCAAGAACAGCCCACAGCTCGAAGTGTTCAAGAAAAAGGGCATCGAAGTGCTCTTGATGACCGACCGCGTGGACGAGTGGGCGCTGAACTACCTGCACGACTTTGACGGCACGCCCATGCAGTCCGTCGCCAAGGGTGCGGTCGATCTGGGCAAGCTGCAAGACGAAGCCGAGAAGAAAGCGGCTGAGGAAGCTGCAGAAGCCTTCAAGCCGCTGCTGGCCAAGCTCAAGGAAGCGCTGAAAGACAAGGCCCAGGACGTGCGCGTGACCACCCGCCTGGTCGACAGCCCCGCCTGCCTGGTGGTGCAAGACGACGGCATGAGCACCCAACTGGCCCGCATGCTCAAACAAGCCGGCCAGACCGCGCCCGAAGTGAAGCCCGTGCTGGAAGTGAATGCCGAACACGCGCTGGTGAAAAAGCTGGACGGCTCGGTCCACTTCAACGACCTGGCCCACATCCTGTTTGACCAAGCCCTGCTGGCCGAAGGCGGACTGCCTGCGGACCCTGCTGCTTATGTGAAGCGGGTGAATGCCTTGCTGGTGTAATGCGCGGGGATTGAGAGCCAAGTTGGCCTTCAGCCCCCGTGAAATATGCGCAAGTAGCTACTGAATTAGTAGCAAATTCCGCATAAAAAAAGCCCCGCAATTGTGAGACTGGCGGGGCTTTCTGTTTGCTCGAGAAAGGCCAACTGCCACTTGGACGGCCACCGCCCTGGCGGTGTAGTGGGCATCGGGAAGCATATACACACTGACAAACGCCTGCCTGCTTTCGGCGGCGACCAAGCTTGAAGATGACAGATTGGCTATTTCAAGGAGCCCTGTGAACAAGCCTCGTTTCAGCTTCGATTAAGCTCAACCTTTCGCGAATACCAAGAGGTTGCATCATGAATCCGCTAACAGATGAACAGTTGACCGCGCTACTCGACGACCTTGAATCGGATCGCACGGAACGTAAGGCCGCTTGGGCAGGCAACGCGCCGGAGAAAGCCCGTCAGGCAGTTTGCGCATTCGCCAACGACTTACCCAACCATGGCAAACCCGGTATCGTTTTCATCGGCGCCAATGACGACGGTAGCGCAGCCAATATCCTGGTAACCGACCAACTGCTGCAGACGCTTTCCGATATGAAAACGGACGGCAAAATCGTGCCCCCTCCCACGCTGACCGTTGAGCAGCGGGTTTTGAAAGGTGCGGCAATGGCCGTTGTAACGGTCTGGCCCGCAGACGCGCCACCGGTCCGCTATGAAGGGCGTATCTGGATTCGAGTCGGCCCGCGTCGCGGTCACGCCAGCGCGCAGGACGAGCGCATCCTGAACGAAAAGCGCCGCCATCGCGACCGCGCTTTTGACACCCATCCGATCCAGGGCTGCCCTATCAGCGAGCTCAACCGCGTCGCTTTCGAAAGTGAATACTTGCCGCAGGCCGTTGCGGCGGATGTGCTGGCAGTCAACGGTCGCAGTTATGAAGAGCGCCTAGCCTCCATGGGAATGATCGCCTCTGCGGACGACCCGACTCCCACGGTCATCGGCATTTTGACCCTCGGAAAAACCCCGCGCACCTGGGTGCCGTGCGCGTACGTTCAGTTTCTGCGCATCCGTGGAACCCAATGGGGAGACCCTGTTGTCGATGAACAAGAAATGGATGGCTCACTCGACCAGATGCTGAGACGCCTGGACGACAAGCTCAAGGCCACGCTGGCGGTAGCGGTGGACTTCACCTCCGGAACCACGACCGAGGTTCGCTCCACACCCTACCCCCTTTCCGCACTGCAGCAACTCACACGCAATGCGGTCATGCACCGGACGTACGAAAACACCAACGCGCCCGTCCGGGTTTACTGGTTCGATGACC
Source organism: Rhodoferax sp. (assembly GCF_034519335.1). Lineage (GTDB taxonomy): Bacteria > Pseudomonadota > Gammaproteobacteria > Burkholderiales > Burkholderiaceae_C > Allorhodoferax. The sequence goes on along the minus strand of NZ_JAXHOL010000040.1, from coordinate 153,788 downwards.
GGATTGAGATCACCAACGCGGGCGGCCCTTATGGCACGGTTACTGCCGAGAATTTTGGCCGCCCCGGCGTAAGCGACTACCGCAACCCCAACGTGGCTTCGGTGCTGAAGACCCTGGGGTTTGTCCAACGCTTCGGGTTTGGTATCGCGGAAGCACGCCGTGCGCTGAAGGCCAATGGCAATCCGGACCTTGAATTTCAGGTGGAGCCGACCATCGTGCTGGCCACCGTGAGGCGTGCACCATGACGACCCCGATCTTGACATTTTTCAATAACAAGGGCGGTGTTGGCAAAACCTCGTTGGTTTTTCATTTGGCATGGATGTTTTCCGAGATGGGCAAGCGTGTGGTTGCCATCGACCTCGATCCACAGGCCAATTTGACATCGGCTTTTCTTTCCGAAGAAGAACTGGAGTCATTGTGGGATGCGGACGATACATCGGCCCGCTCGGACACGGTTTACCAATGCATTCGCCCGCTGACCGAAGTAGGCGACATTCTTGCGCCTCAGACCAAGACCATCAACCCGCGATTGCATCTGGTTCCTGGCGATCTGGCACTGGCGGGTTTTGAAGATACCCTGTCCCAGGCCTGGCCTTCTGCGATGGGCTCCACCAACCTGTACCGCCCCATGCGTTTGCTATCGGCCTTCTGGCAGGTGGCCCAAATGGCCGCTACGCAGCACAGTGCGGACTTGATACTGGCGGACGTCGGCCCGCACCTGGGAGCCATCAACCGTTCGGCTTTGATTGCCAGCGACCATGTAGTCATCCCCTTGGCGGCGGACCTCTTCTCGCTTCAGGGGTTGCACAACCTTGGCCCCACACTGGAACACTGGCGCAACGACTGGCGCAAACGGTTGGACAACTGGAACGCACCTTCGTTTGACTTGCCACGTGGTGCCATGCAGCCGCAAGGTTACATCCTGATGCAGCACACCGAGCGGCTTTCTCGCCCCGTCAAGGCCTACAAAAAGTGGGCGGACCGAATTCCGTCAACTTACCGCGAAAGCGTGCTCCAGCAAACCGGCACGCAGATGGTCTTGCCCGTTGACGCCAACTGCCTGGCCAAGCTCAAGCATTACCGCAGCCTGGTACCTATGGCGCAAGAGGTACGCAAACCCATTTTCCAACTCTCCACGGCCGATGGGGCCATTGGCAGCCACTCCTACGCGGTGCGAGATGCCTGGAGCGACTTCAAGGCACTGGCCGTCGCCATTCTCGAACGTATCGAGCCACAACAACACCCCATGAACTAAGCATGGCACGACAAGAGAAAAATTTGATCGCGTGGATGACGAAGAAACGTAGTCACCCAGCAGGCAACGCTGCTTGAACTCTTCGGCCGCGTTGAAGACCTGAGCAGCGTTGGGGAAGTATGGCTTGAACCGGCTCATGTCATGCCGCCCTTCTGCGTTGGATGCTCAGTTGCGGGCGCGGGATTGTCAGAGGCTTCAGCCAAATCTCCTTCATCGCCTCTCAGTTCGACGCCCATTCGATACCCCATCGCGCGATAGCCTCGCTGTCGCTTGTCCCACATTCTCAACAGCGCGGGGTGGCCCGTATCGACGAAGTCGATGATCCGTACATCGGCTTTGCCAGCATGTTCTCGGTGCAAACGGCCTGCGTATTGTCGCAGCGTGCCTTTCCAGGAAACCGGCATGGCCAGCACCAAGGTATCCAGCGGCGGGTGGTCAAATCCTTCGCCCACCAGCTTTCCAGTAGCCAGCAGGATGCGTTGTGCCTCGGGTGGCAGCGCGTCAAGTTCGGCGATGCAGGTGGCCCGCTGCTTCTTCGACAACCGCCCGTGCAACATGAAGGGCTGCGGCACCAGTGCGATGAGGGCTTCGTGGATGGCGTCTAGGTGTTCCGTGCGCTCGGTCAGCACCAGCACTTTGCGGCCCTGCTCGAACGCCGCCGTGACCTCCGCCGCAATGGCTTGGGTGCGGGCCAGGTCATTGGCGAGGTACCGGAACACTTCTTGAATACCCGCCGTGGCTGGCAGGGCTATGCGGGCAAACCGTGATCGAGGAACCACCTCCAGGTCGTGTGGCGCACCGCTCGGCCTGGCTGCCGTGTGCCGAATCGGCCCGCATTGCATGAAGATGATGGGCTGTTGGCCGTCGCGGCGAATCGGCGTTGCGGTCAAACCCAGAACGAACTTCGCCTTGGTTCGCTTGAGGATGGCATCGAACGATGCGGCGCCCACATGGTGGCACTCGTCGACGATGACCTGCCCGTAGTTCTCAACCAGCGCGTTAACCTTGCCCTGGCGGGACAGAGACTGCATCACGGCAATATCGATCTTGCCAGTGGGTTTTGCCTTGCCGCCGCCAATGGTGCCTACCACACGCTTGCCTGCGCCGGGCTCCATGGCGAGAAAGGCTTGCAGGCGCTCTTGCCATTGCTTCAACAGTTCAGTGCGGTGTACCAGCACCAAGGTGTTCACACCACGCCGGGCGATGATGGCCGCTGCTGTCACCGTCTTGCCGAATGCGGTGGGAGCACACAGCACCCCAGCATCGTGATGCAGCATGGCCGCCACTGCCAACTCTTGGTCGGGCCGCAGGGTGCCGACGAAGCTGGCATCGATGGGCTCGCCCCCGTAACGTTCGTCCCGCAGGTCACAACGAACGCCGTTGTCCTTCAACAAGGCCAGGGCGGCGTCGAGGCAACCACGCGGCAAGGCGATGTGCTGCGGGTAGTTCTCGGCATTGCCGATGACGCGCGGTTTGTCCCACACCGACAGGCGCATGGCTTGGGCCTTGTAGAACTCGGGGTTCTGGAAGGCCGCCAACCGGATCAGCCGATTGGCCAAGGCTTGGGGCAGCTCGCTCTTCTCGAAGTAGACCAAGTTGCCCAGCGTCACGGTCAAAGCCTTGGGCATGGTGCCGACCAGCTTCGTGGACACGCTGGCCTGCCGCTTCCATGGCGTGGCCAAGTCTTCGTCGTCGATGAAAGTCACATCCAACGGATGGATGCCGCCGGTGGCGCGCAGGATGGTCGGCTCGACGTCATGTGGCGCCACGGGCTGGACGGATGCGAGAAACGCCCACTGGTCGCGGTGCGGACGCAACGCAGCGTCCACAAAGACGCTGTAGCCGCTCGCGCGCGGGTGTTTCTGCAGCGGCAGGGCAATCAGGTTGCCAAACCCTCCTTTGGGCATCGTATCCTGATTGGGAAACAAACGGTCATAGGACGCCAGCTTGAGCTGCCGGGTGCGCGCACAGGTGTGGCTGATCAAGGCGGTGCCCAGGCGGCGGGCATCGCGTGCGGACACCCGCCCAGCGAAGAACACCCAAGCATGCGCGCCCCGGCCCGAGCGCGAAATCTCCAGTGCTGTTGGCACACCCAGCTCGGTGCACGACTGCATGAACGCCTGGGCATCCCCCTGCCACTCGGCTTCGTCGAAATCGACCGCCAGAAAGTAGCAGGTGTCATCTTCCAGCAGCGGGTAGATGCCCACCGTGTGCTCGCCGGTCAAGTGGTCGTAGATCACCGCATCGGACAGCGGAACCAGCAGCCGCTGGCTACAGTCGCCGCACTTGATGCGCGGCTTCTCGCAGATGCCAACCCGCCACTCGTTGGCGCAAGCAGGTGCGTAGCCCGACTTGCCCGATGTCTTGCCCTCCCAACGCACCGGATAGACATCCGTGCGGCCCCGGAACAGCCGCCGAAACAACGTTACCTTCTCGGCAGTAGACAAGCTGACATGCAGTGTTTCTGGTGCGGCCCGCGTTGGCTGCGAAACCGTTGATGACGGCGTGTGCCATTCAATGCCATGCGATTCCAGCAACGCAACCAGCCGCGCATTCTCGGCTTGCAGCGTTGCAAACACATCGTGCTCAGTCATCGACCCCGTGCTCCGCTAGTAGCTCGTCCATGCTCTCACCCACGCCATAGCCAATGTTGTGGCTACGGTCTCGAACCACAACCAAGCGCCCCCAGAGTGCCGGGCGCTGCGTCTTCGGCAAGGTGGCGATGGTCTTCAGGGCCTGCGCGAACATCAACACCAATGCGTCGAAATGGCTTTCGTCGTCCATGCCGACCTCGGCGCAAAATCCAGAGTCCCGCTCGCAATAGAAGACCATTAGCTCCGCCAGCCCTTCGACCGCGCCCAAGGCCTTCTTGTAGTCTGCGATGGCCTTCTTGGCCTTGGCCACCGAGATATCCTGGTTCTTGAACACATCCGGCCACAGCCAGCGGTCTATGGTGGCCTTGTAAGGCTTGAGCACATCGCCACCGAGGTGCAGACGGGCATGCAGAAAGACCTGGTTGTCTTTGCCGGCAGCGTAGAGGTCTTGCACCAAGGCGAGCAGGCCGGCGCGGTCAACTTCGGTCAGCTTGGCCTTGACGTCGATCCATGTTGATTTGGCCTTCTTTGTTGCCATGAAATTCCTTGAGTCGGTCAAACGATCGATGCGATGCCGTTCAGTGCATCTTCATGCATGATGGCGTCGCCCGGCTCCGCCCCTTTCGGCCGTTTGCAGCATGGCCACCTTCCGCGCGACAGCGCGTACGTCCGCTATCTCTCTTGGCTTCATTTTCCTATCCCTTTGTCTCGTGTCTATCGTACAACTCGTTGCAACTGATGTTCATGCGTCATAAGACATCTGCGAGTCGCGCGGGCACGTCCGCTCGAATCCCGTCACCCAAATTTGTCACACAAACGCACCACCCACAAAAGTCCGCCCTCACAGTTTCCAGGCCCCTTGTCCAACAAAGAGCGGCTGTGCAAGCTGTTGCGCTTTGCCGACGACAACGCACGCATGAAGGAAGGCCAAGAGCCCCGCCTGCCTGGTGGTGCAAGACGACGGCATGAGCACCCAACTGGCCCGCATGCTCAAACAAGCTGGCCAACAGGCGCCTGAAGTGAAGCCGGTGCTGGAAGTGAACGCCGAACACGCGCTGGTGAAAAAGCTGGACGGCTCGGTCCACTTCAACGACCTGGCCCACATCCTGTTTGACCAAGCCCTGCTGGCCGAAGGCGGACTGCCTGCGGACCCGGCTGCGTATGTGAAGCGGGTGAACGCCTTGCTGGTGTGACGCCAGAGGCAATTTTGGGGTCAAATTAACCTCCAGCCCTCGTGGATACTGCGCAAGCAGCTACTAAATTTGTAGCGAAATGCGCAAAATCAGCCCCGCAGTTGTGAGACTGGCGGGGCTTTCTTCTGGAGTCATGCACTCACGGACTAGGCCTGGGAATCGCTCCTTTTCAATACAGCGACCTGCGCATGCACGCGGAGCTCAAAACCCAAACTCTCGTAAAGAGCGATTGCACTGCGATTGCTTTCCCATGCGTGAAGGAAGGGTTGCTCGCCACGCTGCTGAATACCACTGGCGATAACCGATGACAGCCCTTTTGCCAAACCCCGCCCACGAAAGTCCGGATGTGTACACACACCGCTCACCTCCGTGAAGCCAGGAAAGCGCATGCGTTCTCCTGCCATGGCAGCCAAACGCCCGTCTATTCGCACACCGACAAATCGGCCCATGGTGTGCGTGCGATCCAGAAAGGGACCGGGTTCAGTCAGCCGTGCCAGGGCGCACATTTCAGCCGCATCTGCATTGCCAAGTTCCACGACCGCACAGCCATGCACTGCCGGCGTGATGCGTCGCTTTGCAAGCATTTGCACTGCTCGCGCTGCGCGCTCGATCTGTAGTCCGTCTGGTACGCAAATTGCCGGCACTTGAGTCAAGATGACGGACTCTCCTTCGCAAACCAACTCTCGCAACGCAACAAGACTGGCGGCGTCCTCGTTGCATGTTGCCGCAAACACGTTGACACCGCGTTGAAAACGCTTGGCCAAGTCACCGCCCATTGCAAGGTGCGGGGTATGGATCAGAGAAGCCCAGACAGGCCGATCAAGCCAGTTCATCATGTGGAAGTCCTTTGTGTAGAGACCAAGGCGGCAGGCGCGAAATTGGAAGCGCGTTGCTGCAGTGAAAGCATTTCAAGGGCGATTTCGAGAGTCGCAAGCTGTTCTAGCAGCGATCCGTTGAGCGGCTCGCAAACTTGTGCAACCGCAGCCTCTATCAATGGCCACACGGCTTGTTTGGCATACTTAACTCGCTCTCGGCCCTTTCGACTGAGTTGGATGCGACGCATCCTTTGATCGGTTGTTACTGATTTGGACTCCACCAGACCTGACTCCACCAAGCCGAGCAGTGAGCGACTAACCACAGGTTGACTTACACCCACGGCCCGACTCAGTTCACTCACACCCAAAGGACCCAATTGGTCTAAGGCTGCGAGCAAGGGATAGTGGGCGGCCGGCAACTCCATGCCGTTCTTCGAAAGCAACTCTTGCGTCTGCGCCTGCAACAAATCACCAATGCGTTTGAAACGGGTACCGAGTGTCAGAAAGCCTAGTTCTTTGACAATATCGCGCACAGCCTGCTCCTTTCATATCAAGATATATAGCATGATATGAAAATAATTTCATTCTGTCAAACCTGAGCCTTGTCCAATGAGGTACACCCTGGCAACCAATCTGATGATCTGGTTTGAGGTGCTGGCCAGCCGGGCACGCAGCCCCCAGACCTAGCGCCACAGCCGGCTGCGACAATGCCGACTTTCCCTCTTTGATACAGACTCCACCATGCACACCATCACCCGTATTACCGCCCTCACCCTAGCCCTGGCCTGCGCCAGCAGTTGGGCCCAAAACGCCACCACCGCAGCCTCTGCCAAAGAAGACGGCGCCGTGGTCAGCAGCACCGGCCTGGTCTACCGCGCGCTCAAAGAAGGCGCCGGCGCCAGCCCCAAGGCCAGCGACACGGTGAAGGTGCACTACCGCGGCACCCTGCCAGATGGCAAAGAGTTCGACAGCTCCTACAAGCGTGGCGAGCCGATTGAGTTTCCGCTGAACCGCGTGATTGCCTGCTGGACCGAGGGCGTGCAGCGCATGAAGGTGGGCGGCAAAGCCAAGCTCACCTGCCCGCCCCAGATTGCCTATGGCGAGCGCGGCGCGGGTGGTGTGATTCCGTCCAATGCAACGCTGCTGTTCGACGTGGAACTGCTGGGCATCAACGGCAAGTAACCCTTCTGCCCCAGGAGCGCCCATGCCATACCGTCGCAACATTCTTCAGGCGCTGGGCGCCGCCAGCGTGGCGTCTTGCATGGTGCAGGCCCTGGCCATGGGTGCACGCCCGCTATCGCCTGGCATCCGCAGCCTCAAGGGCACGGTGCGTGTCAATGGCAGCCCGGCCCAGGAAGGCCAGTTGGTGCTCAATGGCGACACCATAGCCACCGGCAAGGCCAGTGAGGTGGTGTACGTGATGGGCAACAACGCCTACCTGATGCGCGAGGACAGCCAGGTGCAGTTCGCCAGCGAGGGCATCACCGCCGTGCTGCGGGTGGTGACGGGCAAGGTGCTGGCAGTGTTTGGCCCCGGCAAGCTGCGTATCGACATGCCCACCGCCACCGTGGGCATTCGCGGCACCGCCTGCTACATCGAAACCACCGACACCAGCACCTACTTTTGCCTGTGCTACGGCACCGCCGAGCTAAGCCCCAAGGCCGACCCCAGCCAGGCGCGCACCTTGGTTACCCGCTACCACGACTCCCCCTTTTGGGTAGGCAATGACACCGCAGCCCCCTTGCTCCGGGCCGCACCCGTCATCAACCACCGCGATTACGAGCTCACCCTGCTCGAAGCGCTGGTGGGCCGGCTGCCGCCCTTTGCAGGCAAAGAAAGCACCAGTTACTAGGCCGGGCGCGGGCTCGCTCAGGCGCTCCACTGCAGCAGCGGCTGCAGCACGCTGGCACCCAGCTTCTTGGAGCGCTCGCCGCTCCAGCCCACCAGCGGGTCGGGCAGGTCGGCGTTGTCCTTGAAGGGCATCTCCACGGTGAAAGCCAGGCAGCCAAACTGCTGGGCGATCCAGCTGGTGGCCAGCGTCAGGTTGGCTTGGCCGGGCGCCGTCTTGCCGTAGTTCACGCGGTCCTGAAAATCCGGGCAGTTCGCGGCCCAGCTGGCTTTGAAGGCGTCTTCCAGCGCGGCCACGCGCGGGCTGTAGCCGGGCGTGCCCTCGGAGCCCACCACAAAGTTGTAGGGCAGGCCCTCGTCGCCGTGCACATCCAGGTTCAGGTCCACGCCGATGTCCAGCATGGCCTGGCGCACCAGCAGTACCTCGGGCGAGCGTTCGGCCGTGGGGGCGGCCCACTCGCGGTTCAGGTTGGCACCGGCAGCATTGGTGCGCAGGTTGCCCAGCACCGCGCCGTCCGGGTTCATGTGCGGCACCACGTAAAAGATGCAGCGCTCACGCAGCACGCGGGCCACGGCATCGTCGGCGTCCAGCAGGCGCTCCAAGAAGCCTTCCACAAACCATTCGGCCATGGTCTCGCCGGGGTGCTGGCGCGCAATCATCCAGACCTTCTTTTTCTGCTCGGGCGGCGTGTCGCCCGCATCGTCGGTAATGCGCAAGAGCGTCATGTCACGCCCCTGCACGGTGCTGCCCAAGCGCTGCAGGGTGACCCAGGGCGAGGTGGCAGCCGAGGCCAGCAGGTCCAGGTGCTGCTCGTAGGAATACGGCTCGAAATAGGCAAAGTACACCGCCTGCGCCATGGGCGTGAGGCGGGCGGTCATTTCTTTGCCGTCAAACTGCGTGTCGATGCGCGTCCACTCCTGGCGGTCGTAGCTGGCCACCACCTGGTAGCCCTCCCAGCCCTTGGGGTAGGCACTTTCACCGGCGTTCAGAAAACGCAGCGTCACCGGCTGGAAGGCCGCGCCGTGCAGGCAGAAGTGGAACCACTGGGCAAACTCGGCCGCGCTGTCCTTGCGGATGCGCAGCTGAATGTCGTCGGCGCGCTCCAAGCGTACCACCTCGATGGCGCCGGAGTCGAACTGGGTAGAAATGTGCAGTTTATGCATGAAATTGGCCTCTAGCTCCCGTGCTTATTGCGCGAGCAGCTCCTGTATGAATAGCAATTAAAGGGCATCCACCACTTTGACCAGCTGCCCAACCTTGGGCTCACCGCCGCCGTAGTAGCCGTTAATCAGGCGCAGCTGCTGCTCAGGCCGCGCAATCGGAGAGTTCTTGGCCAGTTCGGCAAAACCACCCTTGGGGTAGGCCACGGTCTTGATGCCCCAGGGCCGCGCGGCCGCTTTGTCTTGGGCGGTGAGCGCGCGGAAGCTGCCTTCCACCTCGCGCACCTGGGCGCGGGCGCGCTGCAAGGCATTGGCATCTTTGGCGCTGGTTTGCAGCACATAGATGGTGCCACCCGGACCGGTGATGACGGTAGCCTCCAGCGCCTGGCTCTGGCCATTGCTGGCGGTGCGCACGCCGGCAAAGCGGGTGGCCTGCAGTCCGTTGAGCGTGGTGGCTTCCGTGCGGCCCTGCGTAGGCTTGAGCAGGGTGCGGATCACCTCCGTGTGCGTCTTGCCTGCCTGCACCGGCGCCACGCGAACCACCACGGCTGCATCGCGCGCGGTGTTCAGCAAGGCCAGCTGGTCGGCGTCGTTCTGGATGTACCAGCCCGTGGGCGCAGTGAGCGCGATGCCCAGGGGCTCGTGGTAGAAATTGCGCCCCCGCGTCAGGCCCTGGGCCGGGCTGTCGCCAAAGGTCATGCCGCTGATGAGCTTGAGGTAGCGCTCGCGCCCCTCGCTGTTGTAGCCGCCCTGGTCTTTGTACTGCGCCGCCAGCGCAGTGATGGCCTGCAAGCGCTGGTCGTTGCTGGGGTGCGAGGCCAGCCAGTCGCTGCCGCTGGGCACCGGGCGGCCTTCGGCTTTGGCCTGGTCGGCAGCAAAACGCTCCTGGTTCTTCAGCACGTTGATCACGTCCACCATATTGCGCGGGTCATACTTGGTGCGCGCCAGGTACTCAGCACCCAGGCCATCAGCCTGCAGCTCCTGCTCGCGCCCATAAGACGCGATGTAGCCCGCCGCCACACTTTGCGAGGCCTGGCTGGCCAACTGACCGGCGCCACCAAAACCCTGGGTCTCCAGCACCGCCCCCAAGATGCTGGCGGCAAACACGCCCAAGCCCGCGGTCTGCTGGCGCGTGGCACGCTGCGCCCCATGACGTGCGGTGACGTGGCCAATCTCGTGGCCGATGACACCAGCCAAGTCCGCCTCGCTGTCCATATAGGCCATGATGCCCCGCGTCACATACACATAACCACCGGGCAGCGCAAAGGCGTTGATCTCGGGGCTGTCCAGCACGGTGAAGTGCCACTGCAGCTGGCTGCGGTGGCTTTGCGCCGCCAGCGCATTGCCCAGGTTGGTGACATAGCGTTGCACCGCGGCGTTGTTGTAGACGCCGTACTCCTTCAACACTTCCGCATGCGCCTTGGCCCCTTCGGCCACCTCGTCCTCTTCACTCATCACCGAGCGCTCGGCCTGCCCGGTGACCGGGTTGACCATGGTGGTGCCGCAGCTGGTGAGCAGCAGGGCGGCGAGCAGGAGGCTGGGGAGTTTGAACTTCATGGGCTTGGTGTGGGTGGCGATGGGTGCATTTTAGGGAGGGCTGGGGTTTGGGGCTCCCCTGTGGAGCTACGGGTTTGGGGGCCGGCAGCCCGTGCACCCGTTCTCCGGCCTCGTCGCGGGCTGCGGCTTTGGGTTCGCTTACGTTGCTGCGTCAATGCCGTAGTTGGCGCGCCTGCTCTATGGCAACCGCGAGTGGGGCCTGCGCCCGGGTACACGGGCTATCTGCCTGACGTGGCGTGACGTGTGTGGAAGACGGGAGTACTGGAAGATTCACCCGATTGGCGGTTACCCAAGGGAGCAACAAGTGGCCACAATACGGCGGAAGCGGATTTCCAAAAAATCCAACCGTGTTGTGGATAGGCGTGCCTTACGGTGGCGGTCAGTATCGGGGCAGAGCCAAAAAATTAGGACTCGGAATAGTGAAACGCTGGTGGAATAGCCCTTATCTTTCATTGATAGGCAATGTCGCTGTACTTTGCTTTGCGCTCTATTTAGGTTGGGCCTGCCTAAATGCGACACTCACTGGCGAAATAAAGTTCGGCAAAGCCAATAGATGGATTCGCTTGGACAGTGAGCCAACAGTGTTTTGGCTGGCTTTCTGGTTTCAGTTTGCCCTCGCGGTTTTCGCTATAGCCGTGACTCCTAGATCAATACGCAACGACGTTCGCTCTATCAAAGAAAATCGTGCCCTTCGCAGGAATACGTGAAGACCACTAATTGTCCGAAGCCGAAGGTTCCAAATTACATCAGTAGTGTCCCAACGTTTTTCAGAGGAGAACGAGCTGTTGAGGCTCGGAACTCAGATCTGAATCCGCTGAGGGTGGTGTAAGTAGTTGATTTATTGGGGTTTGTTCAAACATGGTCAGGCTCAGGATTTGTAGGATTTCGTAAAGGCTGTGATGCTCAAGATGCAGACGTTTCTTTGTTATGGCGATCAGCACGTAGGTGCACACCGCGATCCAAATTTGCGTCTTCACGGCGTTCTCGCTGGTACCCAAAAAAGCCTTGATGCGCAAGTGCTGCTTGATCCATTTGAAGAACAACTCGACCTTCCAACGCTGGCGATACAGGTCGGCAATGAGTTCGGGTTTCAAGGCGAAGTTGTTGGTCAGAAACGTGATGCGCTTGCCGGTTTCGTCTTTGACGACAACCCTGCGCAAAGCGGCTGGGTAATCCTTGCTGGAGTAGAAAACCGTGAGCACGCCGATCTGGTCGCAGATGACGTTGCTGGTGTTGCGGTCCACGGGGTTGGAGTAGCGCCGCTTGAACTGGGTATTGCTCTTGGCACGCGTCACGAAGAAGGCCTGGGCCTGATGAATGACATACAGCCTTTTGAAGTCCAGATACCCGCGATCCAGCAGGTAGAAGGCCCCGGCTTCGAGCACCAAGTCGTCCATCACATTGACCTCGTGGGTCTTGCCATCGGTGATGTGAATGAAGCTGGGGATGGAGCCATGCAGATCCAGCAAGGTGTGCAGCTTGATAGCGGCCTTGGTGGAGCGAAACGGTGCCCACGGATGCAACGACAGACACAAGTCGATGGTGCTGGCGTCGAACGCATAAACGGCCGCATCCAGGTCGATTCCCAGTGGCTCCTTGGCATACAGCGGTCTGGCCATGCCAATCAGGTGTTGGGCAAAGTCGGCGTAAATCTGCCATGGACGAGTGGCATTCGCATTGGCCAGTGTGTTGCGCGAAATCGTAGAGCAGCGAAAGCCCATGTGGTAAAGCCGATTGGCTTGCGCCCGCAGGTTGACTTCGATATCGCGAAGGGACTCCCGGTAGGTCAGTTGCGCAAAGGCCATGGCGAAGAACTGGTCCAGGCACGAGAAATCTTTGACCTTGTGGTCGCCCCGATGCTTGGCCACACACCTGCGAAAGGTGCTCATGGGCAGATAGGCCATGAGCTGAGAAAACACGAGCTTGCCTTGGTGCATACCGGCCCTTCGCGCTCTCGCGCAAAAGGCCACAAGTCTGACGCTCGACGTTCAAATCGAGACCAGACCGGAATGTCGAATTCTGCAAGCAAATCATTAACTTACGAAGTCCTGATGTGAGAACGTTGGGACACTACTGAAATTACATCCAAGCCCACCAACCCAGGCGGGTGGTGGGGCCCGCGGGCGCAGGCCGCACTCGCGGTTGCTACAGAGCAGGCGCGCCCACCGCGGCATTGGCGCAGTAACGACGGCGTACCCGAAGCCGCCGCCCGCGACGCGAGCCGGAGAACGCGGGCCACGCCGCCCGCCGTGCGCGCACCAACCCCACAAACGCGCAATTCAGAACAAAATAGGCCTTCAGACCGCATGGAACATGCGCAAACAGCTACTAAAACGATAGCATTTAGGCGCACCAACCAACCATGGCAAAGCCCAGCCGCCGATAATCGGGGCATGACTGCTTTCTCTTCTCTCCCCCTCTCCCCCGCCACCCTGGCCAACCTGCAACAGCTGGGCTACGAGTCCATGACGCCCATCCAGGCTGCAAGCCTGCCCGTGGCGCTGGCTGGCACGGACCTGATTGCCCAGGCCAAGACCGGCAGCGGCAAGACCGCCGCCTTTGCGCTGGCGCTGCTGGCCAAGCTGAACCCCCGCTGGTTTGCCGTGCAGGCCATGGTGCTGTGCCCCACGCGCGAGCTGGCGGACCAGGTGACGGTGGAAATTCGCCGCCTGGCGCGGGCCGAGGAAAACATCAAGGTCGTGACGCTGTGCGGTGGCGTGGCCACGCGCGGCCAGCGAGCCAGCCTGGAGAACGGTGCGCACATTGTGGTGGGCACGCCGGGCCGCATCATGGACCTGCTGGAGCGCGAATACCTGTCGCTGGAAAACCTGAATACACTGGTGCTGGACGAGGCCGACCGCATGCTGGACATGGGCTTCTTTGACGACATTGCCACCGTGGTGAAGCAAACGCCTGCGGCCCGCCAGACGCTGCTGTTCTCGGCCACCTACCCCGAGGGTATTGAAAAACTGGCCAAACAATTCATGCGCGAGCCGCAGCAAATCACCATCAAGCCGGTGGTGGCCGAGAACACCATTGAGCAGCGTTTTTACGAGGTGGAACGCAGCAACCGGCTGGACACCGTGGGCCTGCTGCTCAACCACTTTCGCCCCACCAGCACGATTGCGTTTTGCAACACACGCGCCCAATGCAACGACCTGGTAACCCTGCTGCAAGGCCAGGGTTTTGTGGCGCAGGCCCTGCACGGCGACCTGGAGCAGCGTGACCGCGACCAGGTGCTGGCGCAGTTTGCCAACCGCAGCTGCTCGGTGCTGGTGGCGACCGATGTGGCGTCAAGAGGCTTGGATGTGAAAGAGCTGGACCTAGTGATCAACGTGGACATCACGCCCGACGCCGAGGTGCATGTGCACCGCGTGGGCCGCACGGGCCGCGCGGGCGAAAAAGGACTGGCGGTGAGCCTGGTGTCCATGAACGAGATGGGGTCGGTCGGCAAGATTGAGCAGTACCAGAACGCGCCCTCGGTCTGGTTCAAACGTGACGAGCTCACCCCCACCGGCAGCGGCCGCCTGCTGCCGCCCATGGTGACCGTACAAATTGCCGGTGGCCGCAAAGAGAAGATTCGCCCCGGCGACGTGCTGGGCGCGCTGACCAGCCTGGAAGGCGGCCCGGCCTACACGCGCGAGCAGATTGGCAAGATTGCCGTCACCGAATACTGCACCTTTGTGGCCGTGGAGCGCAGCGTTGCCAAAGACGCCTGCGCCAAGCTCAATGCGGGCAAGGTCAAGGGCAAGAGCGTTAGAGCGCGGTTGATCTAATCGCGCTGGCGGAATTGCAAGGCTGGGAACCGGTTTATTCGGCCTTGTAAGGCAAATTCCTACACGCTTTACAGCGCGTGACCGACTCCAGTTCTCGTGGTCCGTGACTACAGTTCTCCCAAGCGCCAGAGTTGTTGGATGGCGCAGCAACCACCGGAGAACTGCCATGAAAGATACCGCCACCGCCCTGAACCCCTTCAGCCTGATGATGGAGCCCGAGCTGGTTTTGCAGACCATGGAGCGCTCGCAGCAGCTGCGTGGCCTGCGCCGCCACAAGCTGCGCCCGCTGGACAAGCCGCTGATCCCTTACACCAAGGAAGCCATCGCCGCGCGCGCTGCGTTTGACGCGGCCATTGACGCCGAAGACTTTGAAGACCAGGCCGACAGCTACCTGCTGAACTAAGCCTCCCCACATTTCCGGCCCTCTCGGGGCCGGATGCGAAGCCGGATGGGCCGATAATGTTTCGGTCTCATCCCATCCCACAAAGGAAGCTTCGCAATGTCCCTCGCCCGTCCTGCCTCCCTGCGCCTTGTCGCCGCTGCCGCCTTGGCCGCATGCTCTGTGGCCGCTGTGGCCCAGTCCGCAGAACCCGTACGCGTGGGCTTGCTCAGCACCCTGTCCGGCCCCGGCGCTGGTTTGGGTGTGGACATTCGGGATGGTTTCCAGCTGGCCATCAAGCTTAACGACGGAAAACTCGGTGGCCGCGCCGCCGAAGTGATCGTGGCCGACGACCAGGCCAACCCCGACGTGGGCCGCCAGACCGCAGACCGACTGGTCAAGCGCGACAAGGTCGACTTCATGACCGGCATCGTGTTCTCCAACGTGATGCTGGCCGTGGGCACGCCCACCTTCCAGTCCAAAACCTTCTACATCAGCGCCAACGCCGGCCCCTCGCAGTACGCGGGCGAGCAGTGCAGCCCCTATTTCTTCAGCGCCTCGTACCAGAACGACAACATGCACGAAGCCGTGGGCAAGACGGTGACAGACAAAGGGTTTAAGCGCGTAGCGCTGATAGCGCCTAACTACCCCGCAGGCAAGGACGCGTTGACTGGCTTCAAGCGTTTCTTCAAGGGCGAGGTAGCGTCTGAAACCTACACTGCCCTCAACCAGCTGGACTACAGCGCCGAGCTCTCCAAGCTGCGCGCCAGCAAGCCCGACGCGGTGTACATCTTCCTGCCCGGTGGCTTGGGCATCAACTTCATCAAGCAGTTTGTCGGTGCCGGCTTGTCCAAAGACATTACGCTGTTTGGGCCCGGCTTCTCGGGCGACGAAGACGTGATCAAGGCGGTGGGCGACCCGATGCTGGGCATGTTCAACACCAGCCAGTGGGGCCACGACATGGACAACGCGGCCAACAAAAAGTTTGTGGCCGAATTTGAAAAGGCCTATGGCCGCCTGCCCACTCTGTACGCCGCCCAAGGCTATGACGCGGCCCGCCTGATGGACGCGGCTGTGCGCGACAGCAAGGGCAAGCTGGACGACAAGGCTGCTGTGAAGAAGGCGCTGGAAGCCGCCAAGTTCGACTCGGTGCGCGGCGCCTTCAAGTTCAACAGCAACCACTTCCCCATCCAGGACTACTACCTGCGCGTCATCACCAAAGACGCCAAGGGCCGCGTGACCAACCGCACACTGGGCGCCGTGTTCAAGAACCATGCAGACGCCTACGTGGGCAACTGCAAGATGCCGGCGCTGTAAACCCAAGGCTGATTCGACACGATGGGGATTTTGTTGCTGGAGCAGGCCTTGAACGGCCTGCAGCTGGGGCTTATGCTTTTTTTGCTGGCCGCCGGCCTCACGCTGGTGTTCGGCATCATGGACATGGTGAACCTGGCGCACGGCTCGCTCTACATGGTGGGTGCGTACCTGATCGCCACCGTGTCTGCGGCGGCCGATTCGTTTTGGGTGGGCCTGGGGGTGGGCGTGCTGGCCACGGCCGTACTAGGCATGCTGCTGGAAGTAACCGTACTGCGCCGCCTGTACCGGCGCGACCATGTGACGCAGGTGCTCGGCACCTTTGCCATTTTGCTGATGTGCAACGAGGGGGTTCGCATGGTGTGGGGTTCACAACCCATCTCGCTGAACCCGCCCGCCGCACTGGCTGGCCCGGTGGAGCTGCTGCCCGGCTTTTATTACCCCGCGTTTCGCCTGCTCATCATCGGCGTGGGCCTGGCCACAGCGCTGCTGCTCTACCTACTAGTCACGCGCACGCGCGTGGGCATGCAGGTGCGCGCCGGGGCGTCGAACCGCGACATGGCGCTGGCCATGGGCACCAATGTGCAGCGCCTGTTTACCGCCGTGTTTGGCTTGGGCGCGGCGCTGTGCGCGCTGGCGGGCGGCATGCTGGGGCCGCTGCTGGCGGTGCAGGTGGGCATGGGCGAGAGCATCCTCATTCTGGCCTTTGTGGTCATCGTGATTGGGGGCATTGGCTCCATCCGCGGCGCGCTGGTGGGTGCACTGCTGGTGGGCCTGGTGGACTCCGGCGGGCGCACGCTGCTGCCCATGCTGTTCGAGGCACTGTTCAGCCCACAGGTGGCGGCCGATGCCGCGCCTGCCGTGGCCTCCATCCTCATTTACGTGCTGATGGCTGCGGTGCTGGCCTTCAAGCCGCGTGGACTGTTTCCCGCCCATGGCTAATCCGCGCACCTCTACCAGCCTGTTGCAGCACAGCCTGAATCTGCGCTGGACGCTACCGCTGCTGGCTGTGCTGTGCGCGCTGCCCTGGGTGGCAGCCGCTCTGGGCGACAGTTTTTACGTGACGCTGGCCACGCGTATTCTGGTGTTTGCGCTGGCCGCCACCAGCCTGAACCTGATCCTCGGGTTTGGCGGCATGGTGAGTTTTGGGCACGCGGCCTTTGTGGGCGTGGGCGCCTACACGGTGGGCATCCTCATGCAACACGGCATTACCAGCGCCTGGCTCGCCTGGCCGCTGGCCATGGCGGTGAGTGCGCTGCTGGCGCTGCTGATTGGCACCATCAGCCTGCGTACGCAGGGCGTGTACTTCATCATGATCACGCTGGCCTTTGCGCAGATGCTGTACTACCTGGCCGTGTCGCTCAAGGCCTATGGGGGCGACGACGGGCTGTCACTGCCCGGCCGCTCCGCGCTGGGCTTCGAGCTTTCTGATACCGCACTGTATTACGTGACGCTGGCCCTGCTGGTCGCCACCATCGTCTTCGTCACCCGCCTGCTCAATGCACGTTTTGGCCAGGCCCTGCAAGCCATCCGCGAGAACGAGGTGCGCATGGCAGCGCTGGGCTACGCGGTGCTGCGCTACAAGCTGGTGGCCTTTACGCTGGCGGGGGCGCTGACTGGGCTGGCGGGCGCGCTCTTGGCCAACCAGGGGAGCTTTGTGAGCCCGTCCCTCATGCAGTGGAGCCAGTCGGGCATGCTGATGGTGATGGTGATTCTGGGCGGCGTGGGCCATGTGCTGGGTGGCTTGGTAGGGGCTGCGGCCTTTTTACTCATGGAAGAATTTTTGGGCCACCTGACCGAGCACTGGCAGCTGGGCCTGGGCGCGCTGCTCTTGCTGGTGGTGCTGGTGGCACCGCAGGGGCTGATGAGCCTGTTCAAGCGGAGGGCGCCATGAGCACGGCGCCACTGTTGCAGGTCACCGGTTTGGTGAAACACTTTGGCGCACTGGCCGCCACCGACCATGCCAACCTGAGCGTGCAGCAAGGCCAGATCCATGCGCTCATTGGACCCAACGGCGCGGGCAAAACCACGCTGATCCACCAAATCTCTGGTGCGCTGCGCCCCGACGCCGGGCACATTGTGTTCGACGGCCACGACGTCACCCGCCACCCCATCCACCGCCGTGTGCACCGCGGCCTGGCACGCAGCTACCAAATCACCAATGTGTTTTTGCGCCTGAGCGTGCTGGACAACCTGGCGCTGGCCCTGCAGGCCGTGGACGGCAGCAGCCTGCGCTTCTGGAAGGCCGCGCACGCTGAGGCCCAGCGCCTGGAGCGCGCCGCCACCGTGGCGCGCCGCGTGGGCCTGGGGACGCGGCTGGACACGCTGGCCGGCGCGCTCTCGCACGCCGAGCAGCGCCAGCTCGAAGTGGGCCTGGCGCTGGCCAGTGGCCCGAAGCTGCTGTTGCTGGACGAGCCGCTGGCTGGCATGGGCCCTGATGAATCGCAGCGCATGGTGGAACTGCTGCACAGCCTGCGCAGCGAAACCACGCTGCTGCTGGTGGAGCACGACATGGATGCGGTGTTCCAGCTGGCCGATGCGATCTCGGTACTGGTGTTTGGCAAGGTGATTGCCAGCGGCGCCCCAGCCGCTATCCGCGAAGACGCAGTGGTGCGCCGCGCCTACCTGGGCGATGAAGTCTAAAGAAACGCCCATGGAAACCCTGCTCGACATCACCGACCTGGACACCGCCTATGGCAGCAGCCAGGTGCTGTTTGGCCTGAACCTGCGCATCCCCGCCGGCGGCGTGGCCACACTTTTGGGCCGTAATGGCATGGGTAAGACCACCACGGTGCGCAGCATTCTGGGCCTGACACCCGCGCGCAGTGGCAGCATCCGTTTTCGGGGTGAACGTATTGACCAGCTCAGCCCCGACCGCATTGCCCGCATGGGCCTGGCCGTGGTGCCCGAGGGGCGGCAGATTTTCCCCAACCTCACGGTGCTGGAAAACCTCAAAGCCTTTGCAGCACAACGCAATGCCAGCCCCACGCCGTGGACGCTAGAGCGCATTTACGACCTCTTTCCGGTGCTGCAACAACGTGCCCGCAACATGGGCAACCAGCTCTCGGGCGGCGAGCAGCAGATGCTGGCCATAGGCCGTGCGCTGATGACCAACCCGCACCTGCTGATCCTGGATGAGGCCACCGAGGGCCTCGCGCCGCTGATCCGCGAAGACATCTGGGCTTGCCTGGCCACGCTGCGCGCACAGGGCCAGAGCATTCTGGTGATCGACAAATACGTGCAGCGCCTGTTGCCGCTGGCGCAGCAGCACACCATCATCGAACGCGGCCGGGTGGTCTGGACTGGTGACTCCGCCACGCTGGCAGCCCAACCCGACCTTTGGCACCAATACGTTGGCATCTAACTGCAGGAACCTGACATGCCCCAGCTTTACCGCGACTTTGACACCCAGGCGCAAATCGATGCGCAATACAACCCCTCGCTCGCCTTGGCCGACGCCACAGCGCCGGGCAAGCATTTTGTGGCGCAGTCCAGCAAAGCCCGCAACACGCTCAAAAACCATTTGGACATTCCGTTTGGCCCCACGGTGCACGAGACGCTGGACATTTTTCCGGCCGATGCCCCCAACGCGCCCGTGTTTGTGTTTATCCACGGTGGCTACTGGCGCGCCCTGTCGTCCAAGGAATTCAGTGGTGTGGCGCTGGGCCTGCAGCCGCTGGGCATCACCACCGTGGTGGTGAACTACGCGCTGTGCCCCTTTGTCACCATTGCCGAAATCACGCGCCAGTGCCGCGCCGCGGTGGCCTGGACGCTGCGCAACATCGCCCAGTACGGTGGCGACCCCACGCGCGTGGGCGTAGGCGGCCACTCGGCCGGCGGCCACCTGAGCGCCATGTGCCTAGAAACCGCCTGGGACACCGACTACGGCCTGCCACACGACCCGCTCAAGGCCGCCATTCTGATCAGCGGCCTGCACGATCTGGAGCCGCTACGCTACAGCTACCTGCAGCCCATGATCCAGCTGGACGAGCACACCGTGCGCCACTATTCCCCCGCGGCCAATGTGCGCGCCTGCCCCACCCCCACCTGGGTGACCTGGGGCGGTGCCGAGAGTGCTGAGTTTGCCCGCCAGTCTGCCCTGTACCACGCGGCCGCTCAGGCGCTGGGCAACCCGACCGAGCTGCGCGACTTGCCGGGTGCAGACCACTTCACCATCGTGCATGAGCTGGAGCGTAGCGACAGCCCGATGGCGCAGTGGCTGGCTACGCAGTTGCGTGTCTAACGTACCCCGGAGGCAATTCTTAAGCCAAAAATGGCTGCAGCGCTTATGAAATAAGCGCGAGTAGCTCCTAATTTAATAGCAAATCTCAGCGCGCCTTGCGCCGCTCAGGCCGATCATCATGCGCCTGCAACCAGGTAACCCAGTCGTCCACCGCCAGCGGCCGACTAAAGCAGTAGCCCTGCAACTCATCACAGCCCAGTGCAGTCAACGTCTGGGCCGTCGGCAGGTTTTCCACCCCTTCAGCAACCACCTTGAGCCCCAGCGTGTGGCCCAGTGCTATGACCGCGTGCACGATGGCCGCGTCCGCACTGTCGTCCAGCATGCCGTAAACAAACGACTGGTCCACCTTGAGCTTGTCGATCTCGAAACGCTTGAGGTAGGCCAAACTCGAGTAGCCGGTGCCAAAGTCATCGATGGCAATCTGCACGCCCAGGCCTTTCAGCGCACGCACCTGCGCCTGCGCCGCCACCGGGTTGTCCATCAGCGTGGATTCGGTCAGCTCCAGCTCCAGCAGGTGGGGCTCCATGCCCGAGGCCTGCAGCACACCGCGCAGTTGCTCCACCAGCTCCGGGTCGGCCAGCTGGGCCACCGACAGGTTGACCGACAGCTCCATGCCCTTGCACAAGCCCCGCTTCTGCAGCGCCACCCACTGGGCGCAGGCCTCGCGCAGAACCCACAGGCCGATGGGTTTGATCAGCCCCGTTTCTTCGGCCAGATGGATGAAGTGGCCGGGCGCGACCTGGCCCAGCAGCGCGTTGTGCCAGCGCAGCAAGGCTTCGGCGCCTTGCACCCGGCGGGTGCGTGCATTCAGGCGTGGCTGAAAGTGGAGGCTGAATTCCTCGTTGTCCAACGCCTGGCGCAATTGGCCTTCCATAGTCTGGCGGGCTTGCACACGCTGGTCAGTTTCGGGCGAAAAGAAGCGTGCCATGTCGCGGCCCGCAGCCTTGGCCTCGTACATGGCGGCGTCAGCTCGGCGCATCAGTTCGTCTTGCGCCGTGGCGTCTTCGGGGTACAGGGCCACGCCTACGCTGCAAGATACTGTGAGGTTGTTGCCCTCCACCATGGCGCTTTGGCGCAGCGAAGGAATCAGGCGCTGGTTCACCATGGTGGCCAGCTCCTCGCGGTTGGCTACGTGGCGCAAGATGATGACGAACTCGTCGCCCCCCAAGCGGCTCACCGTATCGTCAGCACGCACGGCTGCAGTCAGGCGCCGCGCCACAGTGCGCAGCAGGCCATCGCCAATGTGGTGACCTAGCGTGTCGTTGATGAACTTGAAGCGGTCCAGGTCGATAAACAGCACCGCCACCTGCTCGCCCGTGTGCTGGGCCTGCGCCAATGCTTCAGCCAGGCGCTGCTGGCACAAGGAGCGGTTGGGCAGCTCGGTCAGCACGTCGTGCTGGGCCAGAAAGCGGATGCGCTCTTCCTTAGCCTTGCGGTCGGTGATGTCAATCGATATACCGATGTAGTTCACCACTTCGCCGCTGGTGGCACTTTTATGCACCGCCGACACCATCAGCCAGGCGGGATAACTTTCTCCCGATTGCTTGCGGATACGCACCTCGCCCTGCCAGGCATCCTTGTCTTCCAGATCGGACCACACCATGTCCTGGGGGCTGTCCATCACATAGGCCAAGTCGTGGCCTATGACTTCGTAAAAATCATAGGCGGTGCTACGGCAGAAAGCGCGATTCACGCTAATGATCTTGCGTGATTCGTCCATGATGATGATGCTCTCGCTGGACGCCTCAAACACCTTGGCCCACAGCTCCAGGCGCTGCTCCATGACCTTGAGCTTGTTGATAGGTGCGAACGCAGTGAGGATGGCGTCACGTCCCTGGAATTTGAGCCGCCGGGCGGACAGCACGGCCCATGAGGGCGCTGTGCCGCCGAGCCAGCGGACCTCAAACTCATCCACAGCGTCAAAATCTGACAGGCGCTGGAAAAAGCGGCCGCGTACGCTGGCCTCCAGCCCCGTGCGCCAAGGGTCGGATGTTTGCCCCCCCAGCCATGGCTGGGCCGGGGCATTGGCGTGCAGCACTTCGTGATCAGGCACCGAGGTCACCACCATGGGCATGGGGAAAGCCTCCACCAGTTCCAGTTGCGCCTCAGCCGCGCGGGCGCTGGCTGCCAGCTCCTGCTGCGCCAAGCGGTCACGGTCCAGCTGGGCCAACATGCCATTGAAGGCCGTGAAAAGCTGGCCAATTTCATCCCGACTGTGCCAGTTGGCGCGACGCGTGTAGTCGGCCGTGTGGCGCACGTCATCGGCCACGCGAGCCAGGGCCTGCAACGGCCGAGCGATCTGGCTGGCCACCAAGTAAACCAGACTCAAGATGCATCCCAACAACAGCAGTGCGGTGCCCAAATGCAACCACATACGCTGAAACAGGCCATCCACTCTGGCATTGAGCAGCTGCTGCATCTGCTCCAGCCCCACACGCCAGGCATCGTCCAGCCCGGTCAATGCGGCCTGGTAGGCCTGCTCGAGGGCGGCTGCTTCCTGGGCACTCACACCGTCTGAAGACGCTGCTTGCACAGTGCGCGAAAACGCGTGTGCCTGCTGCAGCAGCGCCGTACGGGTGGCACCCAGCCCGGCGTGCAGCTGCGGTGTACCAGCTAGCCAAGCCTGTTCGTAGTCGGATTCCATGCCCTGCAACACTGCGTCCAACCGCCCCACCAGCGTAAGCAGCTGGGCACTGGGGTTTTGCCCTTGCGACGTCTGGCCCCAGTGCTGCATGAAGTCACGGGTGTCGTAAAGCACCTGCAGAAGCTCGGGAAAACGCAGCACTGTGAGCGACATCACGTAGTAGCTGTCCAGATCAGGATCGAGAATCAGGTTGGATTGATTGCCCACAATGGTGAGCAAATCACGCCCTTGTGACAACAGGGCGGTCTTGTTGGCCTTGCTGGAGGGTGTTTGCAACAAGGTGTGCAATCGCTGCGATGCCTCGGCGGTGTGCAGCTCAGCATCGTGGACCTCACGGATGGCGTCCAACGCTTTCAGGTCATCCACAAAAGCGGATGGCACCACAGCGGCAGCGGGCGGCGGCACGCGAAAGGCGCCCATGAGGTTGCGGCGCACCACCTCGGCGTAGTGGGCGCCCACAATTTCCTTGCGCGCAAAGTCAATGGCCAGGTACTTCTCGTGGATCAGAATGCCGGACACATAAATCACGGCCGTGAGGTCCAGCAGGTAGATGAGCGTGAGCTTGCGCCCCACGCTCAAGCGTCCCAGCCACAGCGGTATTTTTGACAGCATCGTGTGTCCTTCCCAACGATGGGACACACTAAGCAATAAGCGCACCAACTTGGCGCAGACCGCTCAATTACATATTGCGCCGGTACTGCCCCCCACTTCAAACAGGACGCTGGTGATCAGTCCCGGTGAACAGCCCGAAGCGCCGCAGAGCCCCCACGGCTAGACAGCCTACATGCGTGCAGCGCAACCCTTGCCCACAGTCGCGGCTGGCAGTTTCCAGAGTCGCTCAGCGTTGCCGTGGGCAACGGCGTGCGCGACATCGTCTGGCAACTTCCCGAGCGCCTGGCGCCAAAATGTGACTTGCCGTACGTATTTTTCAGACCAGTCCTCAGGCCAGACGTTGTCAACAGCGAAGATGAATCGGTCCGGATACCGCAGTATCAGTGCCGTCCAGTCGGGGCTCAGATCTTCGCCCACGAACATGTCCGTCCAAGGTTGCGAGCTCTCGCTTACCTTTACAGGATTTGCATGCGATGTAAGGAAGACCACATTGGCGTGTGCAGCCAGCAGACCTGCGGCATCATCCGCGTCGAGCTGCGCCATGTGAATCAGCGCAAATGGATGCTGTGGGTACCGGCTCAAGAGTGATGTCAATTCTTCCATCCGCTTTGCACGGGCTTCTGCACCATAGGCCTTGGTGAGCCATCGAAATTCGTAATGGAGAACCACCGGCCAGCCTTTGGTGATGGCCTGGCGTATCGCCGCCTGAACTTGAGGTGTATCGGCTTCCAGGTAGACCTCGCGCGCACGATCGCCCTTGGGCGCGTGCGCGAGAATAATCTCGCTCATCGCTTTGAACGCGCGCTGGCTCACCTGTTCGTTCAATTGTTTGTAGTATCCGGGCTCGTTCTCGTCATACGCCCGGCCTTTTGTGCGTACAGAGGGAACAATGCAGTCGGGGTATGTCGCACCTATTCCCAGAAAGGTAGATGGCGAGACTTTTCCCCGTGTGGACAACACCACTTGCGTCACACCCGCGCGCGCCAAGTATTTGATCACTTGGTCTGGGCGAATATCTTCATCGAACTGGCTATGTGCATCAATGAATGGCAGAACACTGGATGCCCCGTAAACAGGGCCCAACGCCAATAGGGAAAAGAAACAGGCCAACAATAACTTCATGAAACAGCGCCCTTGTGACTAGACTGCCCAACCTACATGCTCCGCCTGAAGAAGTACAGCTTAGCCGTTTGGCTGCCCTATAACTTCGAAAGGCGTCGAGCCGATCTTGCACAGCAGATGTTACGACCAGCGTCTCTACCTAGGCCGCCTGCTGCTGAAGGGGGCGTAGTGAAATCCGAGGCTGAATATGAACATTCGCACTACATATTGCGCCGGTACTGCCCACCCACCTCAAACAGTGCGCTGGTGATCTGGCCCAACGAGCAGACGCGCACGGCGTCCATCAGCACGTCAAACACGTTCTGGTTGTCAATGACGGCTTGCTGCAGCTTCTTGAGCATGGCCGGCGCAGCGTGTGCGTGGCGGGTGTGGAAGTCCGCCAAACGTTTGAGCTGGTTTTGCTTTTCCTCGTCGGTACTGCGGGCCAGCTCCAGCTTGTCCATGACCTGGTCGCCATGCGGGTTGCGGAAGGTATTGACGCCGATGATGGGCAGCTCGCCGGTGTGTTTGAGCATCTCGTAGTGCATGGACTCATCCTGAATCTTGCCGCGCTGGTAACCAGTTTCCATCGCGCCCAGCACACCGCCGCGCTCGGCAATGCTTTCAAACTCCTTGAGCACGGCCTCTTCCACCAGTTCCGTCAGCTCTTCGATGATGAAGGCGCCCTGTGACGGGTTCTCGTTCTTGGCCAGGCCCCACTCGCGGTTGATGATGAGCTGGATGGCCATCGCTCGGCGCACACTATCTTCAGTTGGCGTGGTGATGGCCTCGTCAAAGGCATTGGTGTGCAGGCTGTTGCAGTTGTCATAAATCGCGATCAGCGCCTGAAGCGTGGTGCGGATATCGTTGAACTGGATTTCCTGTGCGTGCAGGCTGCGGCCGCTGGTCTGGATGTGGTACTTGAGCTTTTGGCTGCGTTCGTTGGCGCCGTATTTCTCTTTCATCGCCACCGCCCAGATGCGGCGTGCTACGCGGCCCATCACGGTGTATTCGGGGTCCATGCCGTTGCTGAAGAAGAAGCTCAGGTTGGGCGCAAAGTCATCAATGTGCATGCCGCGTGCGAGGTAGGCCTCGACAAACGTGAAGCCGTTGGACAGGGTGAACGCCAGCTGGCTGATGGGGTTAGCCCCCGCCTCGGCAATGTGGTACCCGCTGATGGAGACGCTGTAGAAATTGCGCACGTTGTGGTGCACAAAATAGCTGGCAATGTCACCCATGACCTTGAGACTGAATTCGGTGCTGAAGATGCATGTGTTCTGACCTTGGTCTTCTTTCAAAATGTCGGCCTGCACGGTGCCGCGCACATTGGCTAGCACCCATTCGCGGATCTTGGCGACTTCGGTGTCCGTGGGTTCGCGGCCGTTGTCCGTCTGAAACTTCTCGATATTCTGGTCAATGGCCGTGTTCATGAACATGGCCAGAATGCTGGGCGCCGGGCCGTTGATGGTCATGGACACGCTGGTGCTGGGGTTGCACAGATCGAAACCGCCGTACAACACCTTCATGTCGTCCAGCGTGGCGATGGACACACCGCTGTTACCTACCTTGCCGTAGATGTCGGGACGTGGATCAGGGTCGTTGCCATACAGCGTGACCGAGTCGAACGCAGTTGAGAGGCGCTTGGCGGCCATGCCGCTGGAGAGCAGCTTGAAACGCGTGTTGGTGCGGAAGGCGTCACCCTCGCCCGCGAACATGCGTGTGGGGTCTTCGCCCTCGCGCTTGAAGGCGAAGGTGCCGGCGGTGTAAGGGTAGCTGCCGGGCACGTTGTCCAGCATCAACCATTGCAATACCTCGCCCTGGTCCTCGTACTGGGGCAAGGCCACTTTGCGGATGGTGGTGCCACTCAAACTCTTGGTGGTGAGCGCTGTGCGGACTTCCTTGTCGCGGATCTTCACCACGTATTCGTCACCCGCATAGGCCTTTTGCATTTCGGGCCACTGGGCCAGCAGCTTGCGCTCGGCCATGCCCATTCGATCTTCGCGTTGGGTGGCCAGGTCATGGACTGCCAGCACCGCACGCTCTTTGTCGGGATTGGCCTCCTGCAGCATGCGGCCACTTGCACGCAGTTGCTGAATCTCGCGCGCCAGGCGCGCCTGTTCTTTGGCGCGCTTTTTATAGCCGCGCACGGTGTCGCTAATTTCGGCCAAATAGCGCGTGCGCGCCGCAGGCACCACCGGCGTCTGATTGGAGCTGTGGCGCACCTGCACCTTGGGCAACATGCCGTCCTGCAGCGGCACACCCAAAGCTTGCAGGCGTGGCAGCAGGGCTTGGTACAGCGCGGTCACGCCATCGTCGTTGAAACGGGCAGCCATGGTGCCAAACACCGGCATCTGGTCCGTGGGTATGGTCCAAGCCTCTTTGTTACGCTGCACCTGCTTGGATACATCGCGCAGCGCGTCGCTCGCGCCTTTTCGGTCAAACTTGTTGATGGCGACGAACTCAGCGAAGTCCAACATGTCGATCTTTTCGAGCTGGCTGGCGGCGCCAAACTCTGGCGTCATGACATAAACCGGCACGTCCACCAGCGGCGCAATGGCCGCATCACCCTGGCCAATGCCCGAGGTTTCCACCACCACCAGATCGAAGCCCGCCACCTTGCAGGCGGCAATCACGTCGGGCAGCGCCTTGCTGATCTCGGAACCAAAATCCCGCGTGGCCAAGCTGCGCATGAAGACGCGGCTGCCCTGTTGCCAGGGAGAAATAGCGTTCATGCGGATGCGGTCGCCCAAAAGTGCACCACCGCTCTTGCGGCGAGAAGGATCAATCGAGATCACGGCCACACGCAGGCTGTCGGCTTGGTCCAACCGCAGCCGGCGGATCAGCTCGTCCGTCAGGCTGGACTTGCCGGCGCCACCGGTGCCGGTGATGCCCACCACTGCTATCTTTTTGGTAGCTGCTTGCGCATTTATTTCAAGGGCTAGAGCTTCATTTACCTTGGAAGCCTCGATGGCTGTGAGCAACTGGGACAGCGCGCGCCAGCTGGCCTCGGTATGGCCCTGGATGGCAGAGAGGTCGGTAGGGGCCAGCGTGGTGATGTCCTTGTCGCAGCGCATTACCATCTCGCCAATCATGCCGGCCAGCCCCATGCGCTGGCCATCTTCAGGGCTGTAGATGCGGGCCACGCCGTAGGCATGTAACTCGCGGATTTCGGCCGGCACGATGACGCCACCACCGCCGCCAAACACCTGGATGTGCGCACCACCCCGGCTTTTCAGCAGGTCCACCATGTACTTGAAGTACTCCACATGCCCGCCTTGGTAGGAGCTGATGGCAATGCCCTGCACGTCTTCCTGCAGCGCGGCGGTGACCACCTCGTCCACGCTGCGGTTGTGGCCCAGGTGGATGACCTCGGCGCCCATGCCCTGCAGAATGCGCCGCATGATGTTGATGGCGGCGTCGTGCCCGTCGAACAGGCTGGCGGCGGTGACAAAACGCACCTTGTGGGTGGGGCGGTAGTTGGCCAGGGCCTTGAAGTCAGCGGACAGGTCAGTCATGGGGCACTCGCAAAAAAGGGCAAGAAAACGGCAAAAGGCGACGAATTGACGTTTACGTAAACGTCAACTGTAAACCATCCACCCCAACCTAGGCTTACGCATTTACCCGGTCGCGACCCGCCCGCCCAAATCCAGTACATTGGCAAGGCGTGCTTACGCTTTGTTACCTGTTCCAGAACCTGCCCCCGCCATGCAACCCATCCAGCTCTTCGACCCGGCGTCCAGCACCTACACCTACATCTTGTTTGACGAGGCCAGCCGCGACGCACTGATCGTGGACCCGGTGGATGAGCAACTGGAGCGCGACCTGGCTACGCTACGCCAGTACGGCCTGAAGCTACAGTGGGCCGTCGAAACGCACGCCCACGCAGACCACATCACCAGTGCCGCGCTGCTGGCCGAGCATACCGGCGCCAAAACCGCAGCCCCTGCCGGTTGCGGCATTGGCACGGCGGCCGTGCAACTGGCCGATGGCGACACGCTGGCCTTTGGCACCGAGTCCATCCGCGCACTGCACACGCCGGGCCACACCAGCGGCAGCATGAGTTTCACTTGGCGGGACCATGTTTTCACCGGCGACACGTTGCTGATTGGCGGCTGCGGCCGTACCGACTTCCAGTCCGGTAGTGCCCAAGACCTGTACCGCAGCCTGACCACTGTGCTGTTTGCCCTGCCCGACACCACCACGGTCTGGCCCGGACACGACTACCAGGGCCGCACCCGCACCACCATTGGCACCGAAAAAACCAGCAATGCCCGCGTGGCCGGCAAGAGCTTGGCGGAATTCGTCGCCATCATGGAAGGGCTGAATTTGCCGCGCCCGCGACGCATCGACGAGGCCGTGCCGGCCAACCTGAGCTCGGGCGTGCGCCACGACGCCGGCAGCGCGGGTGCCATTGCGGCCCAGGCCGCAGCGGGCTACGCGGGTGATGTGAGTGCCGAACTGGCCTTCGCCTGGTGGCAGGTGGGCGAAGCCGTGCTGGTGGATGTACGCACCGATGCCGAGCGCGAGTGGGTAGGCTTTGTGCCCGGTGCCGTGGCGCTGGCCTGGAAGCAGTGGCCCGGCATGGCGATGAACCCGCAGTTTGATGCCGCCTTACAGTCAGCGGTGCCAGCGGGCCAGAAAGTGCTGCTGCTGTGCCGCAGTGGCGTGCGCTCCATTGCGGCGGCCAAACGCGCCACCGAACTGGGTCTCGAAGCCTACAACATCCTCGAAGGTTTTGAGGGCGACCCCGATGCCAACGCCCAGCGTGGTCACCGCGGCGGCTGGCGCCTGCGCGGCCTGCCCTGGCGGCAGGGCTAAAACCAGCACAATACCGCCCAGAGACAACCCGAAAAAAACAAAAACCATGACATTCCTTGCGCTGGACATCGGCAACACCCGCCTCAAGTGGGCCCAGTACGCCAGCCCGCAGCCCGGCGCCGCCCTGCTGGCCCAGGGGGCCGAGTTTCTGGAGAACATTGACAAACTAGGGGATGGCGCTTGGCGCGGCCTGCGGGCACCACGCCAAGTGCTGGGCTGCGTAGTGGCGGGCGACGCCGTCAAACGTCGCGTGCAGGAGCAAATGGATGCATGGGATGTGACCCCGCAGTGGGTCGTGTCCAGTGAAGGCGAAGCGGGCCTGCGCAATGGCTACGACCACCCCACGCGTTTGGGTGCGGACCGCTGGGTGGCCATGATCGGTGCCTACCACCGCATGTTGGCGCAGGGCTCGCCACGTCCCATGGTGGTGGTGATGGTGGGCACCGCAGTGACCGTGGAAGCGATCGACGCTAAAGGCAAATTCTTGGGCGGGCTGATCCTGCCAGGCCACGGCATCATGTTGCGTGCGCTCGAATCCGGCACCGCCGGCCTGCACGTACCCACAGGCGAAGTGCGCGAATTCCCCACCAACACCAGTGATGCGCTGACCAGCGGCGGGACCTACGCCATTGCAGGTGCTGTTGAGCGCATGGTGCAACACGTAAGCGCCCACTGCGGCGCAGAGCCCAAGTGCATCATGACGGGCGGTGCGGGCTGGAAGATGGCACCCAGCATGACACGCCCGTTTGAACTGGTGGATAACCTGATTTTTGACGGCCTGCTGCAGATGGCCCAGGGGCGCTACCAGCCGGCCACAACGGCCTGAGGCCAGCGCGGGACTCAGAGGTCTAGCAGCTGCGAAAAATCAGTGTGGGTGGAACTTGGGCTGTTATCGGCAGACAACACTGCACTGCCCTCAAATGCATGTTCCAGTACACGCACATCGGACTCACCGAGCGCAGCGCCCGCCAATACTGCACGGTCCACCATGCGCATCAACAAGGCCCGCGCCGCATCGGGCGACTCACCCTGCAAATCTACGGTAGCAACCAGCGTTAATCGAACGGTAGCCAGATCAGGCGCGCGCGACGGTACACGCGATGCCGAGCCGCTGTCCTGCAACACCGTGCCGTCACGGGCCACAAACAACACCCGTGATGCGCCTCGTGGCGACAGTACATGGGACTGCCCATCTGCATTCACTACCAGCATGGTGCCATTGGCAAAGTCTCGGGCCCAGGCGGTTTTTCCACCCAAAAAACCGCGGATGCTGAAGCCATATTCGCGCGGAGACACGAAGTGACGTCCACTGATATCTAACGAGGGATCATCGATTTCCAAGTCGTCGTGGACAAAGGTGTAGCGATTTACACCGGCTTGTAGCTGCCGTGGGGTCGCACGGGGCAGACCGGGAGGATGCTCTCGGGGACTGAGTTCACTCCAATTGGTCATAGTTACCTCCCGTTACATTTTCTGGCAATCATACTGAGTTCAGGTCGGCGTTGCGAGCCATTGCTCGGCCAAGCGCACCCAGTAGGTGGCGCCAAGCGGCAAAAGGGCGTCATTGAAATCGTAGCTTGGGTTGTGCAACATGCAAGGGCCGCCGCCATGGCCCATCTCGCGGTGGGCACCGTCGCCATTGGCAATAAAGCTGTAGCAGCCAGGTTTGGCCTGCAGCATGTAGGCAAAGTCTTCCGCCCCCATGGTGGGCTCTTGCGCAAGCACGTTTTCCTCCCCCACGATGCTGGCCATCACTTTGCGTGCAAATTCGGCCTCTTTGGCGCTGTTGATGGTGGGCGGGTAGTTGCGAACAAACTGGAATTCACAGGTTGTACCAAAGGCCGCACTGGTGTGCTGGGCGAGGTCGCGCATACGCTGCTCAATCATGTCCAGCACCGCGATGGTGAAGGTGCGCACCGTGCCCTGAATTTCGCACTGATCAGGGATCACGTTGGTGGCCTCGCCAGTGTGGATCATGGTGACGGATATCACGCCCGCGTCGATCGGCTTTTTGTTGCGGCTAATGATGGTCTGGAAGCCCTGCACCATCTGGCAGGCCACCACCACGGGGTCAATGGCATTGTGCGGCATGGCCGCATGACCCCCCTTGCCGCGAATCACAATTTTGAATTCGTTGCTGGACGCCATCACCGGCCCTGGGCTCGCGGCAAAGGTACCGGCGCGCATGCCAGGCCAGTTGTGCATGCCAAAAACAGCCTCCACCGGGAACTGCTCAAACAGTCCGTCCTTGATCATCTCGCGTGCGCCGCCACCGCCCTCTTCGGCCGGCTGAAACACCAGGTAGACCGTGCCATCAAAGTGGCGGTGCTGGGCCAAATGTTGGGCCGCACCGAGCAGCATGGCGGTGTGCCCGTCGTGACCGCAGGCGTGCATCTTGCCCGGGTGCTGGCTGGCGTGGGCAAAGGTGTTGAACTCCTGCATGGGCAGTGCATCCATGTCTGCGCGCAAGGCGATAGCGCGACTGGAAGTACCCGCTTGGACTATGCCCACCACCCCGGTGGTGCCCATGCCACGGTGGATGGGGATGCCCCATTCGGTCAACTTGGCGGCAACCAGATCGGCGGTGCGCACTTCTTCGAAACACAGCTCAGGATGGGCGTGCAAATCGCGGCGCAGCGCAGCAATCTGCGGGGCATTGGCAACAATTGGGTCTAGCAGTTTCATGGTGCGGGCTCCAGCAAGAAAATGGATTGTGCACCGCGCCGATGACACCCACAGACCAGACTCGCTAAAGTAGAGCCATGCATCCAGAGAATTTATCTTCCACGCCCGAACACAAAGTCCTGGGTGCCTGCCCCCACGACTGCCCCGACACTTGCTCCATGCTGGTCACCGTACAGAACGGCGTGGCCATCAAGGTACAGGGCAACCCGGAGCACCCCGCCACCAACGGCGCGCTGTGCACCAAGGTGTCCCGCTACACCGAACGCACTTACCACTCCGATCGGCTGCTGCACCCACTCAAACGCGTGGGGCCCAAAGGGTCCGGCCAATTTGAACGCGTGAGCTGGGACGGGGCGCTGAGCGATATTGCAAACAAGCTCCAGACCATTGCCGCTCGCGACCCACAGGCTATTCAGCCCTACAGCTACGCCGGCACCATGGGGCGCGTGCAAGGCGAAGGGATGGCTGCCCGCTTCTTCAATAAGCTGGGCGCGGCCCGGCTGGACCGCACCATTTGCGCCTCGGCCGGCGCGGAGGCACTGACGTTCACTTTAGGCAACAAGGTCGGCACCAAGGTGGAGTTCTTTGCAGAGGCCAAGCTCATCCTGATCTGGGGCAGCAACTCGATTGCCAGCAATGTGCACTTCTGGCGCTACGTTCAAACCGCCAAGCGCAACGGTGCGCGCATCATTTGCATCGACCCGCGCCGCTCTGAGACGGCCGAAAAATGCCACCAGCACATCGCCCTGCTACCCGGCACCGATGCCGCACTCGCGCTGGGCCTGATGCATGAGCTGATCACCCACGACTGGCTGGACTACGACTACATTGACCGCCACACCCTGGGTTGGGAGGGCCTGCGCGAACGTGCCCTGCAATGGACGCCTGAGCGCACCGCAGAGGTGTGTGGCATCACTGCCGACGAAGTGCGTGCATTGGCCCGCGAATACGGCCAGATCGCGCACGCAGGCGAGCCTGTGGCCATCCGCATGAACTATGGTCTGCAGCGGGTGCGTGGCGGCGGCAATGCCGTTCGCGCCATCGCCTGCCTGCCCGCGCTGGTAGGCGCCTGGCGGCACCGTGCCGGAGGTGTGCTGCTGTCGAGCTCGGGCTATGTGCCCACCCAGACCATGGCACTGGAGCGGCCCGAACTGCTGGCCGGCCGCACACCACGCACCATCAACATGAGCACCATTGGTGACGACTTGCTGCGTCCGGCCAGCCCGGAATTCGGACCTGCCATTGAAGCCCTCATCGTTTACAACAGCAACCCTGTGGCGGTGGCACCGGAGTCCGCCAAGGTAGTGCAAGGCTTTGCGCGCGACGATTTGTTTACCGTGGTGCTGGAACACTTCCAGACCGACACGGCGGACTACGCGGACTATGTGTTGCCCGCCACCACCCAACTCGAGCATTGGGACGTGCACAGCAGCTACGGCCACACCGACATCCTGCTCAACCGCCCGTCCATTGCCTCACTGGGCGAAGCGCGCACCAACACCCAGTTCTTCCGCGACCTGGCGCAGCGCATGGGCTACACCGAAGACGTGTTTGCCGAGTCTGATGAGAGCCTGTGCCGGACTGCCTTTGGCGACAAGGTGGACTTTGGCTTGCTACTGAGCCAGGGCTACGCGCCCCTGCCCGTTTCCGATGCGCCGTTTGCCGATGGCGGCTTTCCAACACCAAGCGGCAAGTGCGAGTTTTACAGCGCGCGCTTGGCTGCGCGCGGGGACGACGGCCTGCCCGACCACCTGCCCAACTACGAACCCGCAGGAGCGGATGCGAGATACCCGCTGGCCATGATCTCGCCACCCGCACGCAACTTCTTGAACTCCACCTTTGTGAACGTAAAGAGCCTGCGCGACATCGAAGGCGAACCCCTGGTGGAACTGCATGAAACCGATGCTGCGCCACGCGGTATCGCGGATGGGGATGAGGTGACGGTATTCAACGGCCGCGGCACCCACCGCTGTGTGGCGCGCGTGTCCGCCCGCGCACGCCCCGGAGTGGTCAACGGCCTGGGCATCTGGTGGCGCAAGCTGGGCCGCGACGGCACCAATGTGAACGAGCTGACCAGCCAACGCCTGACCGACATGGGACGCGCACCAACGTTTTACGACTGCGCGGTCGAGGTGAAAAAGACCTGAGTTACCAACGCAACGGCGTTCAGCGCTTGTTGCGTCCAAATTTGAGCAGACGGGTGGCGATGAAAGTCTCCACCATGAAGCAGATCAAGGCGCTCAAAAAGCACACGACACCTCCGACAAACGTAAAGATGGAGATACGTAAGCCGGGGAAGTCAATCGTCTCGCCAAGGAACAACACCACGATTGTGAGGCCGATCAGGAACGCACAGGCCGTTAACAACGCAATGCTCGAATTCGCTAGCAAACCGCGAGTTCGCAGCTCCGCGAGTTCGGTATAGCCATCTGCATCTTCCGCAGGGTGGGTGCCCTGCTTTATGCGGGTTTCCACATTGCGCGCCCGGTCGATGATGCGCGCCAGTCGTCCGGACACCGCCGCAATCATGCCGGACACTGCTGTCAAAAGAAAGACGGGCGCAACCGCCAGCTGGATTCCGTGGGAGACCGCATCCGGCTCAAGGGGAAAGGGCATTGCATACACCTCAATAAAAAACGCCATGCCGGCTCGTGCAGGCATGGCGTCGCATTGTAGGGCGGGGCTCTATTTCTGTTGGGCCAATTGCTGCTCCAACTGGTGCAGCACGCGGTAGCAGTCCAACACGCGGCCTACGCTGGAGTTGGGTTCGCGCCCTTCTTTGATGGCAGCAAAAAACTCGCGGTCTTGCAGCTCAATACCGTTCATGCTGACAGCCACGTTGCTTACGTCGATCTTTTCTTCTTTGCCGGTATACAAATCGTCGTAACGGGCGAGGTAGGTCGCTGTGTCGCCGATGTAGCGGAAGTAGGTACCCAAGGGGCCGTCGTTGTTGAAGCTCAGTGACAAGGTACAGATCGCACCGTTGGCCGCACGCAGCTGGATGCTCATGTCCATGGCGATGCCGAGCACCGGGTGGATGGGACCCTGAATGGCGTTGGCTTGCACGATGGGGCTATTGGCTTGGTAGGCAAACAAGTCCACGGTGTGGGCCGCGTGGTGCCACAGCAAGTGGTCGGTCCAGCTACGGGCCTGGCCAAGCGCATTGGTGTTGGTACGGCGGAAGAAATAGGTCTGCACATCCATCTGCTGGATGTTGAACTTGCCGGCTGTGATCTGCTCGTTGACGTACTGGTGGCTTGGGTTGAAGCGGCGGGTGTGACCGCACATGGCGACCAAGCCTGTCTTCTTCTGTTCAGCCACCACCGCCTCGGCGCCAGCCCAGCTGTCGGCCAGGGGTATTTCCACCTGCACGTGCTTGCCGGCCTTCAGACAGGCCAGCGTTTGCTCGGCGTGCATCTGGGTGGGGGTGCAGAGGATGACAGCATCCAGCTCGGGCAGTGCCAAGCTTTCCGACAGCTCTGTGGTCACATGGCCGATGCCATACTTGGCAGCCACTTCTTTGGTTTTGTCCAGATCACGGCTGATCAGCGAGACCACTTCCACGCCTTCAATGTTCTTGATGCCGTCCAAATGTTTGTTGCCAAACGCACCAGCCCCAGCGAGGGCGACTTTGATGGTTTTACTCATATCAGTTGTTCTCCAAAATCAAATGGCCCACTGCGGTGTTGCTGGCGGGCACATGGTAAAAACGGTGTTTGACGCTTACAGAGTGTGCGCGAGCAGCTATTAAATCTGTAGCATCCTTGTCGTTGTAGGGCACATCTGACATCGCACCGCGGGCGATCAGCCACATTACCAGCTCAATGCCTTCACTCCCCGCCTCACGCACGTAGTCGATGTGGGGCGTGGCGGCGCAGGCGGCCGGGTCGGCAATCATCTGGTCCAGCCAGGCGTTGTCCCACGCGCGGTTAATCAAGCCCGCGCGCGCGCCTTGCAGCTGGTGGCTCATGCCGCCAGTGCCCCAGATGTGCACGTTCAGGTCTTTGTCATAGCTCTCCACCGCCTTGCGGATGGCCTTGCCCAGGTTGAAACAGCGCTGGCCGCTGGGCACCGGGTACTGCACCACGTTCACGGCAAACGGAATCACCGGGCAGGGCCAGCTGTCCTTGACCGGGTCCTTCTCACCGCACATCAGGCTCAGGGGCACGGTCAGGCCGTGGTCCACATCCATCTTGTTCACGATGGTGAGGTCAAAGTCCTGCTGGATCACCGAGTGGGCAATGTGGGAGGCGAGATCGGGATGCCCCTTTACCTTGGGCACGGGGCGGGGGCCGAAGCCCTCGTCGGCAGGTGTGTACTCTGCGGCAGTACCGATGGCGAAGGTAGGGATCATGTCCAGGCTGAATGCCGTGGCGTGGTCGTTGAAGACCAGGAAGATGACGTCGGGCTTGTTGTCCTTCATCCATTGTTTGGAGAAGTCGTAGCCCGCAAACAGCGGCTTCCAGTAGTCTTCCTGGGTCTTGCCCAAGTCCATCGCCGCGCCGATGGCGGGTACGTGAGATGTGAATACAGATGCGGTAATTTTGGCCATGGGGTTCAGTCTTTCTTGACGCCAGCTGCGTTGTGTTGGCCTTGGGGTTGGCGGTGGGCCTGGGCATCGCCATCCTCACCGATGTAGCGGTTGCCTTCCGCCGAGCGGCCGCCGGCCATCATCATGGCGCGGTACTCCACCTCGGTCATGCCGGTCATGCTGCCGGCCATCTGCTGAAAGCTCAGGCCATGGGTGGCACCGATCTTGGCCAGGAAGTAAATGTTGCCGCCAAGCAGCATGGCGCGGTTCAGGTCCATGTCGATCACCGCCTGGCGCTGCTCTTCACTCATGGGCCATTCGTTCAGGTAAGCACGCTGGTCTGCCTTGAAACGAGTGCGGTTTTCGGGCTTCATCAGGCTCATGCAGAACTGGTTGAGCCAGTAGCCTTTGCGGCTTTGCTCGGCATCAAAAATGATGGTGCCGGGAATGTCTTGGTAGGGTTTGTCGAGGGCCATATCAGCCTTTCAGGGTTTCAGGCCAATACAGGCGGTTGGGGTTGTCCACCAGCAGCTTGCGCTGCAGCTCGGCGGTGGGCGCAATGTGCGGAATGAAGTCCACCAACAGTCCGTCATCGGGCATGTGATCCTTCAGGTTGGGGTGCGGCCAGTCGGTGCCCCAGAGCACACGGTCGGGGAACTGCTCGACGATGCGTTTGGCAAACGGAATCACGTCACGGTAGGCGTTCTGCTCACCGTTCAGTGCCTTGGGGCCGCTCACGCTCAAGCGCTCGGGGCAGCTCACCTTGCTCCACACATTGCTGTGCTCGCGCATGAACTTCTCAAACAACGCGAACTGCGGGCCGTCCACCGGCAGTGCCACGTCGGGCCGGCCCATGTGGTCCACCACCACGGTAGTGGGCAGCGCGGTGAAAAAGTCCCACAGGTCAGGCAGGTCTACCGCCTCGAAGTAGATCACCACGTGCCAGCCCCACTTGGCGATGCGGCTGGCAATTTCCAACAACTCGTCCTTGGGTGTGAAGTCCACCAGACGCTTGACGAAATTGAAGCGCACGCCGCGCACACCGGCGTCGTGCATGGCCTGGATTTCTTCCTCCGTGACGCTGCGCTTGACGGTGGCCACACCACGCGCCTTGCCATTGCTGGCCAGCAGTGCATCCACCAAGGCGCGGTTGTCCGCGCCGTGGCAGGTGGCCTGCACGATCACGTTTTTCTCAAAGCCCAGGTGGTCGCGCAGGGCAAACAACTGGTGCTTGGAGGCGTCGCAGGGCGTGTACTTGCGCTCGGGCGCATACGGAAATTCCGCGCCCGGGCCGAACACATGGCAGTGCGCATCCACCGCGCCAGCGGGAAGTTGGAACTTGGGCTTGGCCGGACCGGTGTACCAGTCCATCCAGCCTGCGGTTTTGGTGAAGTCATCAGAAGTGGGTTTGCTCATGTCCTGCCCTCAATCGAAGTACTTCAAGCCTGCGGCGGCCAAGGGCTCGCGCATCTTGTACATGTCCAGCCCCAGCACGCCGGCGGCCAGCTTGGCGCGCTTCTCGCCTTCAAAGCTCTCACGCTTCTGCGCGGCTTCCAGCGTGGCGGCGGCACGTGCTGCGGGTACGCAGACGACACCGTCATCGTCCGCCACGATCACGTCACCCGGCGTCACCAGCATGCCGGCACAGACGATGGGAATATTCACTGAGCCCAATGTTGCCTTGATGGTGCCCTTGCTGCTGATGGCCTTGCTCCATACCGGGAAGCCCATGCGCTGCAGTTCTTTCACGTCGCGCACACCGCCGTCGATGATGAGGGCGCGCGCGCCACGGGCTTGAAAGCTGGTGGCCAGCAGGTCACCGAAGAAACCGTCGGTGCACTCGGCGGTCACGGTGGCCACCACGATGTCACCGGGCTGAATCTGTTCCGCCGCCACGTGCATCATCCAGTTGTCGCCGGGCTGCAGC
Organism: Rhodoferax sp.; assembly: GCF_034519335.1. GTDB lineage: Bacteria > Pseudomonadota > Gammaproteobacteria > Burkholderiales > Burkholderiaceae_C > Allorhodoferax. Next base: position 115,335 of record NZ_JAXHOL010000040.1, on the reverse strand, counting down.
AGCACGGTGACAGCCGTACCGGACACCTGCACGCCGCTCTGGATGGGGCGCATATAGGGCTTGAGCAAGCCCACACGGCCCATGGCCTCATGCACAGTGGCAGAGCCCAGCGCGGCCAGGCCGTCAGCGGCTGCGCGGTCTGCGCGCTGGATGTTTCTGTAGACGACACCTAGTTCATACATATTCATTTCTCCTCAGAATTTCTTGTCCAAGTTTTGGGCTGGACCCGCGGCGGATCAGGGGAGAGTGCCTCCGCTCATGTCCCCCGCCCGCTGCGCGGGCTCCTCCTTTACTTCGCTGCGGCACTCACCCCTACTCCACCGCTGCGAAGAAGTGTCTTTTCTATTCGCACTTCCAACACACGCCGCAAGGCTCGGGGTGGCTATGCGTTTTGCGGAGGTAAAGGAGGAGCCCGCAAAGCGGGCGGGGGACACGCAGCAAAACGCATAGCCACCCCGAGCCCCCACCACCGCAAAAAACTCAACGACCTTTGGCCTTCAAATCCGCATCCAACCGAGGAAACACCCGCCGCGCATTGCCTTCGTAAATCTCAAATCGGTCCTCATTACTCAAAATCTTGGACGCCTCGATATAGCGTTTGGTGTCGTCGTAATAGTTGCCGGTCTGCGGGTCAATACCCCGCACCGCTCCAATCATCTCGGACGCAAACAGCACGTTCTTCACCGGGATCACGGTGTTGAGCAAATCAATGCCGGGCTGGTGGTAGACACACGTATCAAAGTAAATGTTGTTGAGCAAATGCTCTTCCAACAAGGGCTTCTTCAACTCCTGCGCCAGCCCACGGAACCGGCCCCAGTGGTAGGGCACAGCGCCGCCGCCATGGGGAATCAAAAACTTCAGCGTGGGGAACAGCTTGAACAGATCGCTGGTCAGACACTGCATGAAGGCCGTGGTGTCCGCGTTCAAGTAATGCGCGCCGGTGGTGTGGAAGCACGCGTTGCAGCTGGTGCTGACGTGGATCATCGCGGGGATGTCGTACTCCACCATCTTCTCGTAGATCGGGAACCACGCCTTGTCCGACAGCGGAGGCGAATTCCAATGGCCACCACTGGGGTCGGGGTTCAGGTTGATACCCACGTTGCCGTATTGCTCCACACACTTCACCAGCTCGGGGATGCAGGTGGAAGGGTCCACACCGGGGCTCTGCGGCAGCATGGCGGCGGGGATGAAGTTATCGGGGAACAACTGGCTCACACGGAAGCACAGCTCATTGCAGATAGCCGCCCAGGTGGCGCTGGTGTTGAAGTCGCCGATATGGTGCGCCATGAAGCTGGCACGCGGGCTGAAGATGGTGAGGTCGGAACCCCGCTCTTTCATCAGGCGCAGCTGGTTGGTCTCGATGGTCTCGATCAGCTCGTCGTCGCTGATCTTCAGGTCAGCGACCTTGGGGCCCAGCTCGGGCGTATTGAGGTTGGCGATCTGGGCGTTGCGCCAGTTTTCCAGCGCCTTGGGCGCGGTGGTGTAGTGGCCGTGGCAGTCAATGATCAGGGGCTTCTTCACGGGTCTCTCCTTGGGTTCTTCTTGGATGAATAAGGTTCAGGCGGGCTGCATGCCTTCGCGCTGCTTGGCAGCGGCGGCTTGGGGCGAGGCCATGAAGGCCAGCAAGGCGCGCACCGCCTCGGGCTGGATGGACTGGCTGCCCACGCCGGCAGAAAAAGTGGTGGTGATCTGAATGGCTGCGGGCAGCGGGCCCACGATGGTGATGCCCTCCACGTGGATGAGCTCACTGAGCTGCTGAAAGCCCAACGCCACCTCGCCACGCGCCACCAGCGCCCCCACAGGCACACCGGGTGGCGCCTGCACGATGCGGCTTTGCACGGCTTCGGCAATGCCCCAGCGCTCAAACAGCTTGACCAGCGCCACCCCGCTGGGGCCGGTGGAATAGCCCAGCGTGGGCGCGGCCAACGCTGCTGCGCGCACGGCGTCTCCAGTCGCAATATCAGGCTGCGGCGCGCCCGCCGGCACGGCCACGGCCACACCGGAATGCACCAGGTCCACGCGGGCACCCTGCAAATGCCCCGCGTCGATCAGCTTGTCGATGGCATCGGACGCCAGAAACACGACGTCAAACACCTCGCCGGCTTGCACCCGTTTGGCGGCATCCACGCCACCCACGGATTCAATGTGCACCGCTTGACCGGTCTGCACCGTGAAGTCGGCAGCCAGCGCATTGAGCAGCAAGCGCGTGGCCATGGATGAGATGCACTTCAGGGCCTCAGGAGCAGTGGAGACGGTGTTGGACATGCTCGGTATTCTGGTCGGCGGGCTGCTATTTGATAAGCCGAGGGGAGCACTAGCAGCTATCTCAAATTGGCATAATTAGGACGCAGCTATTCGCTGATGCGAATCCCCATTTGGAGCCAGTTCATGGACCTCAAACAGCTTGAATACTTTGTGCGCGTGGCCGAAATGGGCAGTTTTACCCGTGCCTCCATCTCGCTGGACGTGGCCCAGCCCGCCTTGAGCCGCCAGATCCGCCTGCTTGAGGTGGAATTGCGGCAGAACCTGCTGACGCGCAACGGCCGGGGCGCCGTGCCCACCGAGGCTGGCAAGCTGCTGCTGGAGCACGGGCGTGGCATCCTGCACCAGGTGCAGCTCACACGCGAAGAGCTGGGCGCGGCGCGCGGCGCGTTGGCCGGGCGGGTGTCCATCGGCCTGCCACCCAGCCTGTCCAAGCTGATCACCGTGCCACTGGTGCTGGCGTTTCGCGAACAGTTGCCGCAGGCACAGCTCACACTGACCGAAGGTTTTTCGGTGCAGATGCACGAGGGCCTGCGCCTGGGTAACCTGGACATGGCCGTGCTCTACAACCCTGGCCAGAGCAGCGAACTGGAAATGAGCACGCTGGACGAAGACGAGCTGTCGCTGATCTCGCACAACCCACAGTCCAGTAGCAAAGGCAAACGCGCCAAACCCGCACCGGCCATCAGCCTCAAGGATGTGGCCGAGCTGCCGCTGATCCTGCCCAGCCGGCCCAATGCCTTTCGCATCCTGATTGAGGGCGAGATGATGGCGATTGGCCGCCGCCCCGAGGTGATGCTGGAGGTGGACGGGCTAAACGCCATCCTGAACCTGGTGAAAGAAGGCATGGGCCATGCCGTGCTGCCCAGCTACACACTCAGCAACTTTGACAACCCCGACACCTTCACCGTGCAAGCCATCCACAGCCCGCGCATCATGAGCCAGTTGATGCTGGTGTGGTCATCGCGCCGCCCCACCACCCAAACCCAGCGCAAGGCCATGGACGTGGTGAACCAGGTGGTGCTCAAGGCCATCCACCGCTAGCAACCGCACTGCGCCTTTTGGCATAGCTGCTATGGCAGACACAAACTTGCCGACTGGGGGGCGCGCCGCACAAACTCCGAGTCAAACCAACACAGTAGGCGACATCGTTATGGCCAAAATTACTCACAAATTGATAGCTGTTTGCGCAATAACCATGGGGGCTAGCGGCCTATTTCATGCTAAAACTGCGCTTGCGCAGGGCACCGCCAGCTACCCCAACAAAACCATCCGCCTGGTCGTGCCCTTCACCCCCGGCGGCTCCACGGACATACTGGCGCGCGCCATTGGCCAAAAACTCACCGAGGTCTGGGGCCAATCGGTCGTGATTGACAACGTGCCGGGCGCGGGCGGCGCCATTGGCGCGGACAAGGTGGCCAAGGCGCCGGCCGACGGCTACACCTTGCTGATGGGCCATATTGGCACCCTGGCAGTGAACCCCTCGCTGTACCCCAACTTGCCCTACGACCCGATCAAGAGTTTTGCGCCCGTGGCCTGGGTGGCGCGGGTGCCCAATGTGCTGGTGGTGCACCCCAGCGTGCCAGCCAAAACCGTGAAAGAGCTGGTGGCGCTGGCCAAAGCCAAACCGGGACAGATGAACTACGGGTCTGGCGGCAACGGCAGCGCGGCCAACCTGGCCACCGAATACTTCAAGCTGCAAACCGGCACCTCACTGCTGCACATTCCCTACCGCGGCACGGCCCCCGCGGTGACGGACCTGGTCGGCGGGCAGACGCAGCTGCTGTTCACCGGGGCACCCGCCGTGCTCAGCCAAATCAAGAACGGGCAGCTGCGCGCGCTGGCCGTCTCCAGCCCCAAGCGCATGGACGCCCTGCCCGACCTGCCCACGGTGGCCGAAAGTGGCTACCCGGGCTTTGAGGCTGACCAGTGGTACGGCGTAGTCGCACCGGCAGGCACACCGGCGGACATCGTGGCCAAGCTCAACACCCAGATCAACCAGGCCCTGAACTCCGCAGAACTCAAGAACCGCCTGAATGCCGAAGGCGCCATCGCCACGCCCGACACCCCGGCCAACTTCGGCAAGCTGATTGCTGCCGAGATTGCCCGCTGGAAGCCGGTGATCAGCGGCGGGCGGGTGAAGGCAGACTGAGCGCGCAGGCCTACAAGGGGTAGTGCTTCAGCACCCACAACAAGGCGTTGAGGGTGAAAAACGAGCCGATGGTGGCGGCCAGCAAGGTCGCCGCACTCACCTCTTCGTGGCCGTACTTCAGCGCCAGAATGGGGTAGACCCCCAGCATGGGCATGGCGGCAAACAGCAGCGCGGCGGTGCGCAGCTGCGGGTCGGCAATCGGCACCACAAAGGTGAACGCCAGGAACACACACAGCGGATGCAGCACCAGCTTGCCCAGCGTGATGTGCCCCACCAGCCGGCGCTTGCCCCTGAGCTGCAAGCCCACCAGCGCCCCGCCAATCACAAACAGCGCCAGCCCGGTGGTGACCTGCGAAAACAGGGTGATGGTGCGCGCCAGCGGTCCAGGCAAGCTCCAGCCCATCACCGACACCAGCAGCGCCAACGGAATCACCACCAGCATGGGCGTGCGTACCCAGCCTTGGGCAATGTCGCGCAGCACGGTTCCCCAGGGGCGGTGTCCACCCGCATCGGCGTTGTCCGCCAGGGTCAGCAGCACGGGCAGCTTGATGAGGTTTTCAAACAGCATGTTGAGTGCCAGCGCCACCGGCGCAATGCTGCCCAGCACCAGTTGCACCACGGGGTAGCCCATGTAGCCGCTGTTGGAACACGCTGTGCCCATGGCAAAGAAAGCACGGTAGCTGCCCGTGCTGCGGTTCACATACCGCGCCCACAGGTAGGCGCCCAGGATCATCACGCATGAGCCCAGGCCATAGGCCAGAAGGTAATCAAAGTGCATGACATCGTGCAGCGGACGCTGGGCAATGGCATTGAACAGCAGCGCGGGCAAGGCAAGGTTGAGCACAAACTTGCCCAGCACGCGCAGGTCAGGCTTGCTGAATATGCCCATGCGGGTGCAGAGGTAGCCCATGGCAATGCACAGGTAGATAGGGCCGGTGATGGCCAGGATGTCGAGCATGGGAACCTAAACGATCAGAACAGAAAGGGGCGCGGGTCTCAGTCCTTGCGCGCGGCCAGCAGGGCGTCAGCGTACACCTGCCAGGGTGCGTTCTTGCCCACATGGGCCAACACCCCGGCGCGCGCCTGGTCGGCCACCCACTGCTGCTTGTCGGCAATGGCGCTGGCCATGGTGGGCGCAAAGCCAGCCTCGGCCACGGTACGCGCCGATTCGCGCATCTCTTCAGCACGGCGCTGGCCGTGCTGCACCACGCGACTGAAGAAGTAGGCGCCCTGGGTCTCCCAGTCGATGCTGGGGAAGGTTTCGACCAGCGTAGGCAGCACGTGGTCTTCCACCCCGTAGGCGCGGGCGGTGGCGTAGCTCTCGATCACCAGCGCCTCCAGGCCCTTGATCATCACGCTGCGGCACATCTTGATGGCCGAGGCGACACCAATCTCGGGGGCCACGGCCTTGGCATCCATGCCCAGGGCGTTGAGCTGCTCGGCCAGCTCTGCGGCCAAGGGGCCGCCCAGCAGCATGGGCACCTTGATGCCATAGGGCGGCACCGAGGTCATCACGCCAGCTTCCACATAGCGAGCACCCGCCGCCTCAATCAATGCGGCCGCCTGCTGCTTGGTGCCCGGCGATGCAGAGTTGAGGTCCAGAAACACGGTGCCGGGGCGCAGGTGCGGTGCTGCCGCTTCGGCCACGGCCAAGGTGTTGGAGGCGGTGACAGCGGAGATGATGAAGTCGCTCTGCGCGCATAGCGCAGCCATGGAGAGCATGGCCTGCTCGCCTGCTGCAATGGCCTGGGTTGCAGCACCCGTGGCCGGGTCCGCAAACTTCAAATCCCAAGCGCTGCAGGAGGCGAAATGGCTGCGCAGGCCAGCGCTAAAGATGCGCCCCACCTCGCCATAGCCCACCAGACCCAGATGTTGCAGTGGCAAGGCCATGGCGGGAGTCCTCAGAGTTTGGGCACACCGGCCTTGGCAATCACCTCGGCCCAGCGTTTGGTCTCGGTCGCCAGCAGCTCGGCCAGTTTCTCGGGGCTGGAGCCACGGGCTTCCACGTTCAGCTCGTAGAGCTTCTTCTTCACATCCGGGTGGTTCAGCGCGGCCTGCACCTCTTTGTTCAGGCGGGCGATCACGTCCTTGGGCGTCTTGGCCGGGGCCGCCAGGGCGTTCCACGACGACACGTCGAAGTCCTTCACGCCGCTTTGCATGAGCGTGGGTACATCGGGAATCTGGCTGGCGCGCGTGTCGCTCAGCACGGCCAGCGGGCGCACCGCCTTGGAAGTGACCTGGCCCATCATCGGGCCCAGGATCTCGACCGCCACATCGATCTGCCCGCCGCGCAGTGCGGTGGTGACGGCCGGTGTGCCGTTGAACGGCACGATGAGGAAGTCCACGCCCGCGCGGGTTTTGAGCAGCTCAGCCGCCAGGTTTTGCGTGCTGCCGATGTTGACCGTACCCACATTGAGCTTGCCGGGGTTGGCCTTGGCATAGGCCAGCAAGTCGGCCATGGTCTTGTAGGGCGCGTTGGGGGCGGCCAGCACAGCGAGGTCGAAGTAGCCCAAGGTAGAGACCGGCGCGAAGTCACGCTGTGCATCAAAGGGCAGGCTCTTGAACAGGCTGGCACTCACCGCCGTGCCGTTGGACATGAGCAAGAGCGTGTGGCCATCGGGGTCGGCCTTGGCCACGGCCTCTCCAGCACCCACGCCGCCGGCGCCCGGCTTGTTGTCAATCACCACCGGCTGGCCCAGCGACTCGGACAGCTTTTGCGCCACGGTGCGCGCGGTCAGGTCGGCCACGCCGCCAGCGCCAAAGGGCACCACGATGCGGATGGGCTTGGAGGGAAAGGTATCGGCCCAGGCGGGCAATGCGCCCACAGTGCCGGCCAACAGGGCCAGGCCCAGTGAAACAGTGCGACGGTTCAGGTTTTTCATATGAAATTGGCCTTTAGCCCTCATGGAATATGCGCAAACAGCTATCAAATAGATAGCAAGAAAATCAACGTGCAACGCCCAGCAACTTGTCCAGCAGCTCGGGTTGCTCGCGCAGGCTTTGCGCCGTGCCGCTGTGCACCACGGTGCCCCGGTCCAGCACGGCCGCCGTATCGCTGATCGCCAGAATCGCCTGCGGGTGCTGCTCCACGATGATGGCCGAGAGGCCCTCCTCGCGGGTAATGCGGCGGATGGCACGCAGCAGCTCCTGCACGATGATGGGCGCCAGGCCTTCGCAGGGCTCATCCAGCAACAGGATGGTGGGGTTGAGCACCAGCGCGCGGCCCACGGCCAGCATCTGCTGCTCGCCCCCGGAGAGCTGCGTACCCAGGTTGGTCTTGCGTTCAGCCAAGCGGGGGAAGAGCTCATACACCCGCTCAGGCGTCCACATGGCGGCCTTGCGGCCGGCACGGGCCGGACGCGCCACCGCGGTCAGGTTCTCGTCCACAGTGAGCGACTTGAAGATGTTGCGCTCCTGCGGCACCCAGCCAATGCCTGCCGCCGCGCGCTCATGTTGGGGCAGCTTGTGCAGGGCCGCACCGCCCAGGGCGATGGTGCCGCCGTGCTGCCGTGTGGCGCCGGCCAGGGTGTTCATGAAGGTGGTCTTGCCAGTGCCGTTGCGGCCCAGCAAAGCCAGGGTTTCGCCTTCATTGATGCTGACGGACACGCCATGCAGCACCACGGCTTCGCCGTAGCCTGCACTCAGATTTTCGACTTTGAGCAGCTCGGTCATGCGTGGGCCTCCTCACCTTCGGCGTGGCCGAGGTACACCGCCTTGACTTGCGGGTCGTTGGCAATCTGCTCGGGGTCGCCCTCGGTCAGCACCGTGCCGTTGACCAGCACCGTCATGCGTTTGGCAAAGCTGAAGACCAGATCCATGTCATGTTCAATCAAAAGGATGGACACATCGGCCGGCAGGGCGGCCACGGTTTGCAGCAGCTCTTCGCGCTCGCCCGCCGGCACGCCGGCCACGGGCTCGTCCAGCAGCAGCACGCGCGGCTCGCAGGCCAGCGCGATGGCGATCTCCAGCAGGCGGCGCTTGCCATAGGCCAACACCCGCGTCTCCTGCGCCATCACCTCGGTCAGGTGGAACTGCTCCAGCAGCTGTTCGCAGCGCTCAATCACGCGGCGGTTGCTACCGAGCGCTTGCCACCACTTGCTGCCCAGCCCGGTGTGCTGGCTGACCACCATGGCCAGGGTTTCCATCGGGGTCAAGGTGTCAAACAGCTGGTTGATCTGGAAGGTGCGCACCATGCCACGGCGCACACGTTGGTGCGGCGCCAGGTCGGTGATGTCCTGGCCTTCCAGGATGATCTTGCCTTCAGTAGGCTGCAGCACGCCGGTCAGCAGGTTGATCAGCGTGGTCTTGCCCGCGCCGTTGGGGCCGATGAGCGCATGGCGTGCGCCCTTGTGCAGGTCCAGCGTGACGTTGTTGGTGGCCGTGATGCCACCAAACTTCATCACCAGGCCCTGGGCGCTGAGGACAGTTTGCACTGCGTTATGCATTGTGGGGCTGCTCATGCGGCACCTCCAGTCTTGTTCTTCTTGGCACCGAACCAGGTCCAAGGGCGCACCAGGCGTTCGCGGCCGACCAGCACCAGAACCACCAGGAACAAGCCAATCCAGAAAGTCCAGTATTGCGGAGTGATGCTCGAAATGAAGTCCTGCATGAGCTTGAAGATCAGCGCACCAGCCACACCGCCGTAGAGCCAGCCCACACCGCCAATCACCAGCACCAGCATCACGTCGGCCGAGCGGTGGAACTCGAACACATCGAGCGAAGCGAAGCCTGAGGTCTGCGCAAGCAGCGCACCGGCCGCACCCGCCGCACTGGCGGCCACGGTGTAGGCCACGGCCAGGCGGCTGGCCACGGGAATGCCGATGGCCATGGCGCGCAGGCGGTTGTCGCGGATGGCCTTGAGCGTGGCGCCAAACGGCGAGCCTACAAAACGACGCGCCAGCACAAAAACGACCAGCAAGATGCTGATGGAGTACCAAGCGGCCACCTGGCCATACAGGTCAAACTCGAAGCGACCCAACACCGGCCCCATCACCACGCCCTGCAGTCCGTCAGCACCGCCGGTCAGCCAGTCGAGCTTGTTGGCAAGCTCCATGAGGATCAGCCCCACGCCCAGGGTCACCATGAGGCGGGTGAGGTCGGTGCCACGCTGGATAGTGACGCTGCAAATGGCGCCCAGCACGGTAGCCGTGCCAATGCCGACTGCCATGCCGATTAGCGGATCCGGGTGGATGTGTTTGGCAAACAGGGCTGCCGAGTAGGCGCCCATGCCAAAGAAGGCGGCATGGCCCAGCGACACGATGCCGGTGTAGCCCAAGATGATGTCCAGCGAGAGCGCGAACAGCGCGACGATGGCAATCTCGTTGATGATGAGCGCGTGGCTAGACAAAGCCCAGGGCGAAGCCAGGGCTGCGGCCCACAGCACGACTTCCCACCAGCGCCAACGGCGCGAGGCGAGCAGGATGTTGGGTTTGAAATCAGCGCTCATGCCTTGCCCCCTTTGCGCACAAACAGGCCTTGCGGGCGCCACACCAAAATCACAATCATCAGGCTGTAGACGATGAAGGCGCCCAGTTTGGGGATGTAGTACTTGCCGGCCACGTCGGCGATGCCCAGCAACAGGGCGGCCAGCAAGGGGCCGGTGATGCTGGAGGTGCCGCCCACGGCGACCACGATCAAAAAGTAAATCATGAACTTGAGGGGGAAGGTGGGGTCCATGCCCAGCACGTCAGCGCCCAGCGCCCCGCCCAGTCCGGCAAGGCCAGAACCCACAGCAAAGGTGGACAGGAAGACAGCGTTGACGTTGATGCCCAGGCCGGCAGCCACGCGCTGATCGTCCACAGAGGCACGCAGGCGGCTGCCAAAGCGGGTCTTGGTCAGGATGTACTGCAGTGCCACGGTCAATGCAGCACAGACGGCGATGATGAACAGACGGTAATGACCCATGCCCAGCATCCAGGCACCGTCACCGAGTTCGGTACGGCCCTTGAGCCATTCGGGCAGTTGCACAATTTGCTGCGTGGAGCCGACGAAGTAGTCCACACTGGCCACGGCCATGAAGGTCAGGCCAATGGAGAACAGCACCTGGTCCAGGTGGGGCTTGTTGTACAGCGGGCGGTAGAGCGTGCGCTCCAACAGACCGCCCAGCAAGGCTGCGCCAATAAAAGCCGCCGGCAGGCACAAGAGAAAGGGCACGCCCAGGCGCTGCATCAGCAGCACCGTGATGTAGCCGCCCACCATGGCAAAGGCGCCGTGCGCGAGGTTGATGAAGTTCATCAAGCCCATGGTCACTGCCAAGCCTACGGCGAGGATGAAAAGCAGCATGCCATAGGCGATGCCGTCAAAAAGTATGGTCAACATGGTTTGCCAATCACTGGTGATTTCATGCCCTGGCCGTTATTTTGGGCAACAAAAAAGCGAGGGGCTTGCCATCGCTTTTTTGCCTGCCTGTGTGCACCGCCAGGGTCTGCGGTCAAGTTCCGGGTCAGCGGCTCTTACCGGGATCTTTCACGTCTTTGATCACATCAAACTCGACGTTATAGAGCTGCCCGTCTTTCTTCTCGACCTTGCGCAGGTAGATGTTTTGCACAATGTCACGTGTCTGGGCATCGATGAAAATCGGGCCGCGGGGGCTTTCGAAGATCTGGCCCTTCATGGCCGCTAGCAGGGCGTCGCCACCGCCAGCACCCTTGGTGGTCTTGAGGGCTTCGTAGATCACCCGCATGCCGTCGTAGCCACCGACAGCCATGAAGTTGGGGCGCAGGTTGTTGTTAGCCTTCTTGAAAGACTCAACAAACTTTTTGTTCAAGGCGGAGGGATGTGCCGCGGAGTAGTGGTGCGAGGTGACCACCCCCAAAGCGCCGTCACCCATGTCGTTCAGCTGGTCGTCATCGGTGATATCGCCGGGGCCAATGAGTTTGATGCCGGCCTTGTCCATACCGCGCTCCAGAAACTGCTTCATGACCGCAGCGCCCGCGCCAGAAGGCACAAACACAAACAACGCATCCGGCTTCAGGTCACGCACCTTCTGCAGGAAGGGAGCAAAGTCGGGGTTGCGCATGGGCACGCGCAGGGATTCCACGATGGTGCCGCCGTTAAAGGTCAAACGGTCCTTGAAGAAGCGCTCGGCATCGATGCCAGGGCCATAGTCAGACACCAGTGTCACAACTTTTTTGATCCCGTTTTTGGGCGCCCAATCCGCGATCGCCACGGCTGCTTGGGGCAGCGTGAAGCTGGTGCGCACGATGTAGGGCGAAGCTTCGGTGATGCTGGAGGTGGCAGCCGCCATGACCACCAAGGGGGTTTTGGATTGGGTGGCAATGGTTGCCGTAGCCAACGCGGATGGGGTAATGCCCATACCGGCCAGCACATTTACTTTGTCGTTGACGACCAGCTCTTGTGCCATACGTTTGGTCACATCAGGAATGCTGGTGTCATCCTTAATGATGAGCTGGATTTTCTTGCCAGCGACGGTATCGCCGTTTTGCGCCATGTAGAGCTTGGCCGCCGCTTCAATCTGGCGGCCAGTGGTGGCCTGCTGGCCGGTCATGGGCAAGACCAAGCCGATCTTGAAGACATTGTCTTGGGCCAGTACTGCGGTACCTGCCAGCGCCAAGCTTGCCAACGCGGTAGCCCGCAAAAAGTGACGTTTGTTCATGTGTTGTCTCCTAGAAGTTTTTCATTTCACACTGCCCACAATATCGCGCCTAAACCATCCTTGTGCAATCGCGATTCAGCTCACTTTGATATAGCATTTTGCAATAACCGGCACCTATAACCTTTGTCTTTTTGCAGTTTCAACGGTCGCATATTGGACGCTGCCTTACGCAGCATGTAGTGCGGCCAGTTGCTGGCGCAAGTCGGCGTTTTCAGCCTCCAAGGCTGCCACGCGCTGCTGCAAGGCCAGCAGCGGCGACACAGTTGAATCCACGCCGTCGGTGCTTGCCTGCATGGAAAGCTCTTCGCGTGCGGAACGCCGGGCCTCCCGCACCCGTTTGGCAGCCTGTTTGAGTTGATCTTTGCCTGCGGTGGCCGCGGCCACCTGCTCCTCTGCAGGCAGGGTGGCCACGGCTGCTGCCGCGTTGATGGAAATGGTTCCGGACTTCACAGCAGCAACCAGCTCCGGAGCCGCCTGCTTTTGTATCTTTTCAATCATTACCACCTGACTGCTGCTCAATCGCGCGGCCTTGGCTATGTCTTCGCGGCTTTTGAGCGTTGCAGGCATTGCGACTGCAACTTTGTCCCCCGCCTCTGTCGGAACGACGGCATCTGATTTGATGTTGATTTGGGACGATTGCGCCGTGCGCTCGGCGAGAATCTCGCGCTTGCGCAATGCCAGCACCCCTCTCTGAAAATCAGACACGCTACGTCGCCCCAAATGCTGATCAATCATCCAGAGGTGGACATCGTCCAATGTCTTGAACAATGAACTTTGTGTGGTTTGGAAAGGCAGGCCGTGTTTTTTGCAAATGCCATACCGGTTATGCCCATCTACCAATACATCGCCCCACAACACCAAGGCATCGCGACACCCCTCGGTGAGGATGCTTCTTTCCAATGATGCATATTCATCCGCCGTGAGTGGATCGATATAGGCTTTGAGAGCTTCGTTGACAACAATGTCCATGGTGCGTGTTTGACGGGGGCAAAGGGTCTGGATTGTAGAGACGCTGCCCTACTTGGCTTGCCCGATTTCGCTGACATACCTCTCACATTTAATTTGAAGCGACGCACAAATAGCCGTGTTCTCAGGCTAAAATTATTTACTTCAAAATGCGGGAATAGCTCAGTTGGTAGAGCGCAACCTTGCCAAGGTTGAGGTCGAGAGTTCGAGACTCTTTTCCCGCTCCAGATTTCTGTGGGATGGTGTGCAATGCACCATTCAGGTTGTATCGGTTGTCATTTTTCAACCGCGGGGTTTTAGCAGTGTGCTACTTTGCTCACCTTAATGAACCCCTCGCCTTCCTAACTATTTTCAGTCTCCTTCCGCGCTTGGAAGCAGTTGGCTTTGACAATGCTGCGCCCACAAAGTGGGTACGAAACTTAATTGCCTCTATTGTGGAAGCAAGTGACGCTCCGCCAAGGTCTTGCCAATGGACTCAGCAAGTTCACGCGGCTCAAATTTGGCAACATAGGCATCCGCCCCCACACTACTGGCGTGCCCCTCACTTGCAGTGCCTGTCAATGACGAATACACGATCACCGGAATTCCGGCAAAGCGCGCGTCCTGTTTGATATTGCGTGTCAACGTAAAGCCATCCATCTCGGGCATTTCGAGGTCGGTCAACACAAGCGCAACCTTGTCTCGCGCGCGCTTTCCTTTGGCGATGGCTTCGCCATGAAAGCTCGCCAAACGCTCCCAAACTTCCCGACCATTTTTGAACGCCACAAACTGTACGCCCATTGCCTTCAAGCTCTCTTCCACCAGCATTCGCGCCACAGCGGAGTCTTCGGCCACAAGGACCACTGAACCCTCGGGCAAGCGGAGCTTGGCTAGGCTGGAGTTCATGTCCGCATTGTTATGAGCGCCTGGAAATACATCACGCAGGATTTGTTCAACATCCAGTACTTGGGCTAAGCGAGAGTCTTGCGCATCACCATCAATGCGTGCTACACCGGACAGCAGGACAGAGCTACTGCTGTCCGCTGCAAGCAAATGTTTCCAGTCAAGCTGCACAATCTCCACAACCTCATCCACTAAAAAAGCTTGTGTGGTGCGTGCAAATTCCGTCACCAACACAATCTTCGAATCAGTTTGTGGAACGCACCCCGCCAAGCTTGGGAGATCAATAACTGGAATCAATTGGCCTCGTACATTGGCGAGCCCAAGGGCATGGGCGGGCGCATTCACAATGGATGTAATGTGGGGGGCGACCACAATTTCTCGCACTTTGAAGACATTGATACCAAATAACTCCCGTTGCCTGAAGTCGCGGGCTTCACCCAAACGAAACAGCAGCAATTCCAAGCGTCCGCTGGAGCCTTGGCCTGCCGTGGCGTGGCTCTTGTCCATAGGGGTAGAGGTTTTCATGGAGTTTCCTGCGTCAATTCTCATGGTGGGAGCACTCATCAGATGCCTGCCCAAGTTGCCAGCCAGATGCAAACATTATTGCCCGATGTGAGTTGCGCTGCAGGGAAGAATTGCAATGCAATCACAAGGCAGAAAACAAAAAAGGCTCACCGAGGTGAGCCTTTACTGTCGTGGAATTCCACGTATCTATTGGTTGCGGAGGCTAGATTTGAACTAACGACCTTTGGGTTATGAGCCCAACGAGCTACCAGGCTGCTCCACTCCGCGTCAAGATTTAGATTATAACCTATTATGCTTGGACTGCATCAGAAGTTTCAGAAACTTCTTCAGCACGATCCACCAACTCGACCAAAGCCATGGGCGCATTGTCACCAACGCGGAAGCCCATCTTCAAGATGCGCGTATAACCACCAGGACGGGCCTTGAAGCGAGGACCCAGCACATCAAACAGCTTGGTCACGCTGTCGCGATCACGCAGGCGGTCAAACGCCAAACGGCGATTCGCCACAGTAGCTTCCTTGGCCAAAGTGATCATAGGCTCTACAACGCGACGCAGTTCCTTAGCCTTGGGGACTGTAGTCTTGATGACTTCGTGTTCGATCAACGAATTCATCATGTTGCGCAGCATTGCCAAGCGGTGAGAGCTTGTGCGGTTAAGTTTACGTAGTCCGTGTCCGTGACGCATGGTAGTTTCCTTCAGTTATTAGCCAGGCAGCCGTATCAGGTACTGCCCGTGGCACGGAACCCCCAGAAGGGGTTCAATTCAAAACCCTTGTACAAGCTCATTTCAGAGCCCCAAACAGGGTCCAATTTAGATTGGAGCTTCTGGTGAGAGCGCTAATCAGCGCTTTTCCAGGGAAGCAGGCGGCCAGCTTTCCAGCTTCATGCCCAGTGTCAGACCGCGAGAGGCCAGCACTTCCTTGATTTCGTTGAGCGACTTGCGACCCAGATTAGGAGTCTTCAGCAGCTCGTTCTCGGTGCGCTGAATCAGATCACCGATGTAATAGATGTTTTCGGCCTTCAGGCAGTTGGCAGAACGCACGGTCAATTCCAGCTCGTCCACCGGACGCAGCAAAATCGGATCGAACTGTGTGTTTCCACGTGGTGCAGGAGAGTCGAACGCAGCCAGTTCGCTGCCTTCCAGCTGCGCGAACACAGCCAGTTGCTCCACCAGGATCTTGGCCGAGGCACGCACTGCATCTTCTGCAGACACGGCGCCATTGGTTTCGATCTCAACGACCAGCTTGTCCAAGTCGGTACGTTGTTCAACACGTGCGCTTTCCACGGTGTAGCTCACGCGCTTCACCGGAGAGAACGACGCATCCAGAACGATGCGGCCGATGGATTTGTTGGGCTCGTCGGCGTAGCGGCGCATGCTGCCCGGCACGTAGCCGCGGCCTTTTTCAACTTTGATCTGCATGTCCAGCTTGCCGCCGAGCGACAGCGTGGCAATCACGTGTTCCGGATTGATGATTTCAACATCATGGGGAGTCTGAATATCCGCTGCAGTGACAACGCCCTCAGAATCCTTGCGCAAGCTCAGGGTAACTTCTTCGCGATTGTGAAGCTTGAACACCACACCCTTGAGGTTCAAAAGGATGTTTACAACATCTTCTTGTACGCCATCAATCGAAGAGTACTCATGTAGTACACCGGCAATGGTCACTTCGGTTGCTGCAAATCCAGGCATGGAAGACAACAGGACGCGACGAAGGGCGTTGCCCAAGGTGTGGCCGTAGCCACGCTCAAAGGGCTCCAGAGCGACCTTGGCGCGATTGACGCCGGTCTGTTCAACGCTGATGGACTTGGGCTTCAGCAAACTATTTTGCATTCAAACTTCCTCTCAATACCCCCGACTCGTTACGTCAGTAAGGCTGGTGAAGCACCTACATCGCGGTACACGCGACGTAGGAACGATTTCAACGACTCAGGTGCTATTAGCGTGAATACAGTTCAACGATCAACGATTCGTTGATGTCAGCACCGAATTGGTCACGGTCAGGAACTGCCTTGAAAGTGCCTTCAGCTTTTTCGATGCTGACTTCCACCCATGCAGGCATGCCGACTTGCTGGGCCAATTGCAGGGCTTCAACAATGCGGTTTTGCTTCTTGGACTTCTCACGCACAGCAATCACATCACCCGCCTTGACCATGTACGAAGGAATGTTCACGGCTTGGCCATTCACGGTCAGCGCCTTGTGGGAGACCAATTGACGTGCTTCAGCGCGTGTCGAACCAAAGCCCATGCGATACACAACATTGTCCAGACGCGATTCCAGCAAGAACATCAGGTTGGCACCAGTGTTACCCTTGCGGCGGTCAGCTTCTGCGAAATAGCGGCGGAACTGGCGCTCCAACACGCCGTACATGCGCTTCACTTTTTGCTTTTCGCGCAATTGCAGGCCATAGTCAGAGGTACGTGCACCAGAAGTGCGTCCGTGCTGACCTGGCTTAGAGTCGAATTTGGCTTTGTCCCCGATGGAGCGACGTGCGCTCTTGAGGAACAGGTCTGTGCCTTCACGGCGGGAAAGTTTGGCCTTGGGGCCGAGATAGCGTGCCACTTGATCTTCCTTTTATGTCATCTGCCGCATACAAATGCGGGAGCCGTCAACGGAAGTTGACGGCGGTGGGCTTGTTGATAAATTAAATGCGGCGGCGCTTTTGAGGGCGGCAACCGTTATGCGGCACGGGAGTCACATCAGCAATCATGTTGATGCGGATACCCAGCGCTGCCAAGGCCCGAACCGAGGATTCGCGACCAGGACCAGGGCCCTTGATTTCGACGTCCAAGTTCTTGATGCCTTGCTCAAGTGCTGCACGACCAGCCACTTCGGACGCTACCTGAGCAGCAAACGGAGTGGACTTACGGGAGCCCTTGAAACCTTGACCACCCGACGAAGCCCAAGACAATGCATTGCCTTGGCGATCGGTGATGGTGATGATGGTGTTGTTGAACGACGCGTGCACGTGCGCGATACCGTCCGCAACGTTCTTGCGAACCTTCTTGCGAACGCGCTGTGCAGCGCTGTTGGAGGGAGCTTTTGCCATGTTGGTTTATCCCGATTATTTCTTCAAGGACGCAGCAGCCTTACGCGGGCCTTTGCGGGTACGTGCATTCGTGCGGGTACGCTGACCACGCATGGGCAAGCCACGACGATGGCGGAAACCGCGGTAGCAACCGATGTCCATCAAACGCTTGATGTTCATGGTTGTCTCACGACGCAAATCACCCTCAATTGTAAACTGAGCGATTTGATCGCGAATTTTCTCCAAGTCACCATCAGTCAAGTCTTTGACTTTTTTGGAGTAAGCAATGCCGCAAGCTTCGCAAATCTTGCGAGCGCGAGTGCGACCGATACCAAAAATAGCTGTCAAGCCAATTTCAGAATGCTGATGCGGCGGAATGTTGATGCCAGCGATACGTGCCATTTTCGTCCTCTAAAACTCTTGCAATTAACCCTGACGCTGCTTGTGACGAGGATCTGTACAGATCACTCGCACAACGCCCTTGCGACGGATAATTTTGCAGTTGCGGCAAATTTTCTTGACCGAAGCCGAAACTTTCATTTTCTTCTCCTAAAACTTTTCGCTCCGTTCCGACTTTGATTCGCGCGGAACATGCGCTCTAACTTGCTACCTAAGCGATTCACAACTTGGTTGCCCATGCCATGCTCGCTTCTACGTTGACTTACTTTTTCAAGAAGCCTTGAAATTCGCCTTCTTGAGTAGCGATTCGTATTGCTGCGACATCATGTAGTTCTGGACCTGAGCCATGAAATCCATGGTGACAACAACAATAATCAGCAATGAAGTTCCACCGAAGTAAAACGGGACGTTGTACTTCAGGATCAAGAACTCCGGCAACAAACACACGAAAGTGATGTAGATCGCGCCAGCCAGAGTCAAACGCAACAAAATCTTGTCAATGTATCGTGCGGTTTGGTCCCCGGGACGAATACCTGGTATGAATGCACCGCTCTTCTTCAAGTTATCTGCTGTTTCACGGCTATTAAAAACCAACGCAGTGTAAAAGAAACAAAAGAACACGATTGCAGCGGCATACAACATCACATAGATCGGCTGGCCAGGGCTCAAAGTGCTGGATATGTCTTTCAACCAACGCATGGAGTCCCCGGAGCTAAACCAATTTGCAATGGTGGCTGGCAACAAGATGATCGACGAAGCAAAGATTGGTGGGATTACACCCGCCATGTTCAGCTTCAGTGGAAGATGGGACGACTGACCACCATACACCTTATTGCCGACTTGACGCCTAGCGTAGTTCACCAAAATCTTACGCTGACCCCGCTCCACGAACACAACAAAGAAAGTAACCAATGCCACCAAAGCCACGATGAGCAACGCAACGATGATGCTCATGGCGCCGGTGCGTACCAACTCCAACAAGCCACCAACGGCACTGGGTAGGCCAGCAGCAATACCGCCGAAAATCAGAATCGAAATCCCGTTCCCCAATCCGCGCTCAGTGATTTGCTCGCCCAGCCACATCAGAAACATCGTGCCGGCCGTCAGAGTAACCACTGTCGTCATCCGGAAACCAAAGCCTGGAGCAATCACCAGACCAGCGGAGGCCTCGAGCGCCATAGCAATTCCCAACGACTGGAAAAGTGCCAAGCCCAGCGTACCGTACCGCGTGTACTGCGTGATTTTCCTACGTCCAGCTTCACCTTCCTTCTTCAGCTGCTCAAATGCCGGCAAGACATATGTCAACAGCTGCATAACGATGGAGGCCGAGATGTACGGCATGATCCCCAACGCAAAAATTGTGAAGCGAGAGAGTGCGCCACCAGAAAACATATTGAACAAACTCAATATGCCGCCTTGCTGCCCCTTGAACAACTGCTGGAGCTGTGCAGGATCAATGCCAGGAACAGGTATGTGCGCACCCAGGCGATAGACCACCAGAGCGAGCAGCAAAAAGACAAGCCGACGACGCAAGTCGCCAAACTTACCTGTTTTTGCTGTTTGAGCCGCGTTTGTTGCCACTTGCTAACTTTCTCGCCTAGGCAAACTTAAGCAACGCTTCCGCCAGCCGCTTCAATCGCAGCCTTGGCACCAGCCGTTGCACCGATACCGTTCAATTTGACTGCCTTGGCAATCGCACCGGTATTGATAACTTTCACGACTTTAGCCAATTGACCTACGAGGCCAGCTTGCTTCAGAGACAACAGATCCACGTCAGCAACGCCCAGTGCGTCCAATGCAGTCAAGGTTACTTCGGCATTGAATTGCAACAAATGCGACTTGAAGCCACGCTTGGGCAGGCGGCGATGCATAGGCATCTGACCACCTTCAAAACCAACTTTATGGTAACCACCGGAGCGGGACTTTTGACCTTTGTGACCACGGCCGGCGGTTTTACCCAAACCGGAACCGATACCACGGCCCACGCGACGCTTCGCGTGCTTTGCACCCTCTGCGGGCTTGATGTTATTGAGTTCCATCATCAACCTTTTAGAGGACTTTGACCAGGTAGCTGATCTTGTTGATCATTCCGCGCACGGCCGGTGTGTCTTGCAACTCACTGGTGCTGTTGAGCTTGCGCAGACCCAAACCACGCACAGTCGCACGGTGGGATTCTTTGGTGCCAATTGGGCTACGCACCAATTGGATCTTCACAGTTTGTTGTGTTGTCATTATGAATTCCTCGATTAAGCGAAGATTTCTTCAACAGTCTTACCGCGCTTGGCTGCAACTTCCGACGGTGTCGTAGACACAGACAGGGCATCCAATGTGGCACGGACCATGTTATAGGGGTTGGAAGAACCATGGCTCTTGGCCACGATATCAGTGATACCAACCACTTCGAACACTGCGCGCATGGGGCCGCCAGCAATGATGCCAGTACCCTTGGGAGCCGGCGCCATCATGACGCTGGCCGCACCATGGTGACCCATCACTTTGTGGTGAATGGTTCCGTTTTTCAAGGAGACCTTGAGCATGTTGCGACGAGCTTCTTCCATAGCCTTCTGCACAGCTGCAGGGACTTCTTTGGATTTGCCTTTACCCATGCCGATGCGGCCATCACCATCACCAACCACAGTCAAAGCAGCGAAACCGAGAATACGGCCGCCCTTGACCACTTTGGTGACGCGATTGATCGCGATCATCTTTTCGCGCAGACCGTCCTCAGGACCCTCGGCCTTACCTTGCATTTTTGCTTGAACTTTAGCCATCTTAATTTCCGATCTGCTTAGAACTGCAAGCCAGCTTCACGCGCGGCATCCGCCAGCGCCTTGACGCGACCGTGATAGGCGAAGCCGGAGCGATCAAACGCCACCTTCTCCACACCGGCAGCCTTGGCTTTTTCAGCCACGCGCTTGCCAATGATCTGGGCAGCGGCGACGTTGCCGCCCTTGCCAACTGTGCCCAGGGCTTTGCGCACTTCTGCTTCTGCAGTGGATGCACTGGCCAACACCTTGCCGCCTTCGCCAGAAATAACGCTGGCGTAGATGTGCAAGTTGGTGCGTGTCACTGTCAAACGGGCTACGCCTTGCGTTGCAATGCGGATACGGGTTTGACGGGCTCTGCGAAGACGCTGCTCTTTTTTGGTCAACATGTTGCAGCTCCTTATTTCTTCTTGGTTTCTTTGATCGTCACTTTTTCATCCGAGTAACGGATGCCCTTGCCCTTGTAAGGCTCGGGGGGACGAATCGCACGAATCTCGGCTGCAATCTGGCCAACGCGTTGGCGGTCTGCACCCTTGATCAAGATCTCGGTGGGTGTGGGAGTCGCCACGGTGATGCCAGCGGGCATATCCAAATTGACAGGATGGGAGTAACCCACAGCCAAGTTCAACTTATTGCCAGACGCTTGCGCCTTGTAACCCACACCAATCAGGGTCAGCTTGCGCTCAAAACCCTTGGTCACACCAACTACCATGTTGTTGACCAATTGACGGAACGTGCCAGTCATTGCGTCAGCTTCACGGGATTCGTTGGCGGGCTGGAAGCTCAGCTTGCCAGCATCGTTAGCGATATTCACCAGGCTGTTTTGAGCCAGTTGCAGCGTGCCACCAGTACCCTTGACGCTGATTTGGTCAGCCTTGATGGATACCTCAACACCTGCGGGAATGGCGACAGGAAGTTTGCCTACACGGGACATTGTTTCTTACTCCTCAATGTAGTGTTAAGCGACGTAGCACAGCACTTCGCCACCGACACCGGAGGCACGCGCTTTGCGATCAGTCATAACACCCTTGGGGGTGGTCACGATGGCAACGCCGAGTCCGTTTTGGACTTGGGGAATTGCTTCGCTGCCACGGTACACGCGCAGGCCGGGACGGCTTACACGCTCAATACGCTCGATCACAGGGCGACCGGCATAATATTTCAGGGCGATTTCGAGTTCAGCCTTGCCACCTTCAGTGGAAATTTTGAAACCGTCGATGTAGCCTTCGTCTTTCAACACTTGGGCAATAGCGACCTTCACTTTGGAAGAAGGCACCGAGACAGTCGTCTTGGCAACCATTTGCGCATTGCGGATACGTGTCAACAGATCGGCGATGGGATCACTCATACTCATGTTCAGTTCTCCTATCGCTTACCAGCTGGCCTTGACTATGCCGGGGATTTCACCAGCAAAGGCCATTTCACGAATCTTCGCACGTGCCAGACCGAAATGCTGGAACGTTCCACGGGGACGACCCGTGATCGAGCAGCGGTTACGCTGGCGAGTGGGGTTTGCATTGCGAGGCAGTTTCTGCAGACCCAGACGAGCCTCAGCGCGCTCTTCATCAGAGCGTTTTGCATCACCAGCAATCGCCTTCAGTTCCGCGTATTTCTTCGCGTACTTGGCAGCCAGCTGATCACGCTTGAGCTCGCGTTGGATTAAAGCCATTTTTGCCATAGGTGACCTCAGTTCTTGAACGGAAAGCGGAAGCCAGCGAGAAGCGCTTTGCACTCTTCGTCGGTCTTGGCCGTTGTGGTGATGCTGATATTGAGGCCGCGCAAGGCGTCAACCTTGTCATATTCAATCTCAGGGAAAATGATCTGTTCTTTGACGCCGATGTTGTAATTGCCACGGCCATCAAATGCACGACCAGAAATACCACGGAAGTCACGGACGCGGGGCAAAGCCACAGTCACGAAACGATCCAGGAATTCGTACATCTGAACGCCACGCAGTGTCACCATGCAACCAATGGCCTGGCCTTCACGGATCTTGAATCCAGCGATAGCTTTCTTGGACTTGGTGACCACAGGCTTTTGCCCTGCGATCTTGGTCAGGTCGCTCACAGCGTTGTCCATGACCTTCTTGTCGGCAACCGCTTCGCTCACACCCATGTTCAGGGTGATCTTGGTCAGACGGGGCACTTGCATGGGCGAGGTGTAGC
This sequence comes from Rhodoferax sp., assembly GCF_034519335.1. Classification (GTDB taxonomy): domain Bacteria; phylum Pseudomonadota; class Gammaproteobacteria; order Burkholderiales; family Burkholderiaceae_C; genus Allorhodoferax. The sequence continues at coordinate 92,577 of NZ_JAXHOL010000040.1, read as the reverse complement.
CAAACTTGGCTGTCAGCTCAGGCGCCACTTTTTCACGATAGTGTTGTTGGAGACGTGCCATGGTTATGCCACCTTGATTTCTTCGCCGCTGGACTTGTAAACGCGAACGCGTTTGCCGTCAGCCAGCACCTTGATACCAACACGGTCAGCCTTGCCAGTCGCAGCATTGAAAATTGCCACGTTGGATTGGTGAATAGGCATGGTCTTCTCAACAATGCCGCCGGTTGTGCCCTTCATGGGGTTTGGCTTGGTGTGCTTCTTCACCAAGTTAATACCTTCGACGATCACATGGGAATCATCCTTGCGCAAGGAGATCACTCCACGCTTGCCCTTGTCGCGGCCTGCGATTACGATGACTTCGTCGCCTTTGCGAATCTTGTTCATGGCGGGTCCTTACAAAACTTCAGGAGCCAAGGACACGATCTTCATGAACTTTTCAGTGCGCAGTTCGCGGGTCACTGGTCCAAAGATGCGGGTGCCGATAGGCTCCAACTTGGCGTTGAGCAACACTGCAGCGTTGCCGTCGAATTTCACCAAAGAACCGTCGCCACGGCGGATGCCCTTGGCAGTACGAACCACCACAGCACTGTAAACCTCGCCTTTTTTGACGCGGCCACGGGGAGCGGCTTCTTTGATGCTAACTTTGATGATGTCGCCCACAGACGCGTAACGGCGCTTAGAACCACCCAGCACCTTGATGCACAGGACGGACTTAGCGCCGGTGTTGTCGGCAACTTCCAATCGAGATTCAGTTTGGATCATTTCAATATTCCCAACTTGCACCAGAAGATTGCATGTGCCACTGTGGCATACACCATCAACCAGTCAGTCTTGGGCCCGCTGTCGGCAGCACGAACCACTCATGCTGCTTTCATTTGGGCAGAACCTTCATACTTTTTCAAGCGAAGCCCACGATTGTGCCTGCTCTGCAATACCTCGTCAACACCTTTTTACTCAAGAAAGCAAATATTGTTGTGCCAAGGCGGTGAATTCTTCCGGTCTGGACGGCAAACCCGTTTCTTCCTGCAGGATGACGCCCACCCGCATGGCCAAGGCAATGGCCAGAGCCGCATCCAAAAACAACAAGCGTGACCGGCGAGCCAGCACATCCTCCACTGTCACCGCGTATTCGTAGCGCGCAGCGAAGCGCACCATGCCCTCGGTCAACCCGGGCGCCAATTCGACCTCGCTGCCCGGCATCCCGCCCACCACATGCTGCTCATCGCCGTAACTCGGCAAGCCCGAAGGCAGGCTGACAGACTGAACAGCACCAGAGCCCGAAGTAGCACCCACGAGCTTCAAATGCACCGTGACACCCGCTGGACGTCGGGGTAATAGTTGCTTTTCTGCACATTTTTCAAGAACGTCTTCCGCCATCGCCCGGTAGGTCGTCCATTTCCCACCCGTCACCGTCACCAGGCCACTGCGGCTGACCAGCACCGTGTGCTCACGGCTGATGCCCTTGGTGCTATTGCCATCGTCGTCCTGCGGCTTGACCAGGGGGCGCAGCCCGACCCAAATGCTTTTCACGTCTGCACGGGTAGGTGCGCGACGCAGGTAGCGGGCCGATTCGGACAGGATGAAGGCGATTTCCTCCTCGAAAGCCACTGGCTCACGAGCCAGGTCATGGCGCGGCGTGTCCGTCGTACCCAAAATGACCTTGCCCAACCAGGGCACCGCAAACAGCACCCGGCCATCCGCCGTCTTAGGCACCATCAAAGCCGTATCGCCCCCCAGAAACTCTCGATCCACCACGATATGTACGCCCTGGCTGGGCGCCACCATGGGCTTGGTGGTTTGGCGGCCGTCGGCGGCGTTTGCGTCGCCATCCTTTTGCCGCAACTCGTCCACCCACACCCCCGTGGCATTGACCACGCAGTGCGCCTTGACCGGGTATTGCTGGCCAGTCAGCGCGTCTTCACACAGCACCCCCTGCACCTTGCCATCTATATAGATGAGGTCTGTCGCACGGCAGTAATTCACCAGCAGCGCGCCTTTGGTGGCAGCAGTGCGGGCCAAGGCCAAGGCCAGCCGTGCATCGTTGAACTGGCCATCCCAGTACTTCACCCCGCCTTTAAGGCCCTGCGGCTGCGCCGTGGGCAAGAGTTTGAGCGCAGCGTTTCGCCCCAGAAACTCGGTCCGCCCCAGCCCGGCCTTGCCCGCCAGTGCGTCATACGCCACCAAGCCAGCCCCGTAGAACGGGGTTTCCCACCACTGGTAAGAGGGCATCACAAAAGCCAGAGGCTGCGCCAGGTGCGGGGCATTGTTCAGCAGCGTGGTGCGCTCGTGCAGGGCCTCGCGCACCAGCGAGATATTGCCCTGGGCGAGGTAGCGCACCCCGCCGTGCACCAGCTTGGTTGCCCGCGAGGAAGTGCCTTTTGCAAAGTCATGTGAATCGACCAGCACCACGCGCAGGCCGCGGGCTGCGGCATCCAGGGCCACTCCCAAACCGGTGGCACCGCCGCCCACCACGGCCAGGTCATAGGTTTGATCCTGCGCCAAACGGGCCATCAGGTCTTCGCGGCGGGTAGGTAAGGGGGTAGCAACAGTGGGCATGGCAATTACCGGTCGAAAGAATGCTCGATATTATTCTTTTTGATTCGTTTTGTCACTTTTCAACGCGTTTCTCTTCGCTTATAGTCCGACTACTTTTGCAACACGGCCGCCACCATGCAACCCAACCCTCGCCAGCTCACCCTGCTCTCCCTGGTCCAGGCGCGGGGCTCCGTGTCGGTGGAGCAGTTGGCCGAACACCTGCAGGTCACCTTGCAGACGGTACGCCGCGACGTGCAGAAGCTGGCGGACGAGGGCTTGCTGGCGCGCTTCCATGGCGGCGTGCGCGTGCCCAGCTCCACCACCGAGAACATTGCCCACCAGCAGCGCGAGAGTCTGAACGCCGAGGGCAAGTCCCGTATCGCGCGCGCCATTGCCGCCGCCGTGCCCAATGGCTGTTCGCTAATCCTCAACATCGGCACCACCACCGAGGCCGTGGCCCATGCGCTGGCCGAACACAGTGGCCTGCGCGTCATCACCAACAACCTGAACGTGGCCCGCATCCTGAGCGCTAACCCCAGAACCGAGGTCATCGTCACCGGCGGCGTGGTGCGCGGACGCGACCAGGGCGTGGTGGGCGAAGCGGCGGTGGACTTCATCCGCCAGTTCAAGGTGGACTTGGCGGTGATGGGTATCTCCGGCATCGAGGCCGATGGCACGCTGCGCGATTACGACTACCGCGAGGTGAAAGTGGCGCAGACCATCTTGTCGCACGCCCGCGAGGTCTGGATGGCCGCCGACGCGAGCAAGTTCAACCGCCCCGCCATGGTGGAAGTGGGCCAGCTGTCGCAGGTGGACCGCTTGTTTACCGACGCCGCACCGCCCGAACCCTTTCCCCAGCTGCTGGCCGATGCCGGCGTGCAGCTGCACATTGCCCGCTAACCCTGCCCTATTCCGGAGACCTCCATGTCCCAGCCCACTTACCTGCTTGCCCTGGACCAGGGCACCTCCAGCTCCCGCAGCATCGTATTCACGCCCGAAGGCAGCACGGTGGCCATGGCGCAGAAGGAACTCACCCAGATCTACCCCCAGCCCGGCTGGGTGGAGCACGACGCGCTGGAAATCTGGCGCATCCAGCTCGCCACCGCGCGCGAGGCGCTGGCCAAAGCCGGCATCACTGCCGCACAGGTGAAGGCCGTGGGCATTACCAACCAGCGCGAGACCACCGTGGTGTGGAACCGCAAGACCGGCCAGCCCATCCACCACGCCATCGTCTGGCAGGACCGCCGCGCGGAACCTACCTGCGCCGAACTGCGTGCCAAGGGCTTGGCCGACACCATCCGCGACAAGACCGGGCTGCTGATCGATGCGTATTTCTCGGGCACCAAACTCAAGTGGCTGCTGGACCATGTGCCCGGCGCGCGTGCGCAGGCGGCCAACGGCGAGCTGGCCTTTGGCACCATAGACAGCTGGCTGATCTGGCAGCTGACCGAAGGCCGCGTGCACGTCACCGACGTGAGCAATGCCTCGCGCACCATGCTTTTCAATGTGCACACCAACCTGTGGGACGAGGACCTGCTGGCCGCGCTGGACATCCCCGCCAGCCTGATGCCGGCGGTGCAGCCCTCCGCCTCGCTATTTGGCGAGGTGGCCCCGGCGCTGCTGGGTGGCGCCATCCCGATTGGTGGCGTAGCGGGCGATCAGCAGAGCGCGCTGTTTGGCCAGGCCTGCTTCAAGGCCGGCATGGTGAAGAACACCTATGGCACGGGCTGCTTCATGCTCATGCACACGGGCCACAGCTTCCAGACCTCGCACAACGGCCTCATCACCACCAGTGCGGCGCAGACGACTGCCCAACCCGAATTCGCGCTGGAGGGTAGCGTGTTTGTGGGGGGCGCCGTGGTGCAGTGGCTGCGCGACGGACTGCACGCCATCCAGGGCAGTGGCGAGGTGCAAAGCTTGGCGCAAAGCGTGCCCGACGCGGGCGGCGTGATCGTGGTGCCGGCCTTCACCGGCCTGGGCGCGCCGTATTGGAAGCCCGATGCACGCGGCTCCATTACAGGCCTCACCCGTGGCTCCACCCTCGCCCACATTGCGCGAGCCGCTCTCGAAAGCATAGCATTCCAAAGCGCAGCGTTGCTCCAGGCCATGAGCCGCGACGCCGTGCGGGCGGGCGGCGCACAGGTGTCCGAGCTGCGCGTGGACGGCGGTGCGTGCGTCAACGACTTGCTGATGCAGTTCCAGGCCGACCTGCTGGGCATTCCCGTGGTGCGCCCCGCCGTGACCGAGACCACCGCCTTGGGTGCGGCCTACCTGGCCGGACTGACCACGGGCGTGTACCGCAGCACGGACGAACTGTCCGACCTGTGGAAAGCCGAACGCCGCTTCCTGCCCACCATGGCGCCCGAGCGCGCCAAGGAGCGCATGGCGCAGTGGGAACACGCGGTGCGCCAGACCACGCTGTAAGCCCTTTGTCGGCTTGTGGCCGGGGCTTTGGCTAGACTCTGGCGCTCCACGACATCTGCAGAGGACACAACACCATGGGCAAGCGCATTGCATTCATCGGCGGCGGCAATATGGCCAGCGCCATCATCGGCGGGCTGATCCGCCAGGGCTCTGCGGCCAGCCAGATTGACGTGGTGGAGCCCTGGGACGAAGCCCGTACCCGCCTGCAGGCCGACTTTGGCATCACCGCACAGCCTGCAGCCGGCGCCTTTCTGGCCCATGCCGACCTCATCGTCTGGGCCGTGAAGCCGCAAACCTTCAAGGAAGCCGCCGCTGCCGTGGCCGCGCACAACACCGGCGCCCTGCACCTCAGCGTGGCCGCCGGCATTCCCAGCAGCAGCATTGCCGCATGGCTGGGCAGCGAACGCATCATCCGCACAATGCCCAACACGCCCGCGCTCATCGGCAAGGGCATCACCGCGCTGTATGCCCGCGCCGCCGTCACCCAGGCCGACAAGGATTGGGCCAACGACGTGATCGCCACCACCGGCGCCACCGTGTGGCTGACAGCCGAGGCGCAACTGGACGCGGTCACCGCCATCAGCGGCTCGGGCCCGGCCTACATGTTCTATTTCATGGAGGCCATGACCGAGGCCGGCGCCCAGATGGGGCTGGCGCGCGAACAGGCCTACCAGCTGGCCGTGGCCACCTTCATTGGCGCCGGGGAGTTGGCGCGTGCCTCCACCGAACCACCCGAGAGCCTGCGCGCCAAGGTCACGTCCAAAGGCGGCACCACCTACGCAGCCATTACGTCCATGGACGAGAGTGGCATCAAAGACCTGTTTGCCAAGGCGCTGTTTGCGGCGCAGAGGCGCGCTGGCGAGCTGGGCCAGGAATTCGGCGCGGCCTGAAATTTAAGACTTTTGGGCCTCTTGCGCCCGTATCCATTGCGCCAACAGCTCCGTTTTTTATAGCAAATATGCCCATCACCATCCCCAAAGAGCAGCGCCAGCGCGCCGTCGAATCGATTGAGCGCTACTTCCGCGAGAACATGGATGACCCGATTGGCAACGTGGCAGCGGGCAGCCTGCTGGGCTTCTTCCTGGAAGAGATTGGGCCGCTGGTCTACAACCAGGCGGTGACCGATGTGCAAGGGCGCCTGCAAGCCCGGGTGATGGAGGTGGACGTGGAAGTGCACGAGCCCGAATTCACTTACTGGCACAAGTTCGACCGCAGGCGCTAGTACCGCATGCAGCGTGCTGGCGCGGTACCAAAGTCCGCCGCAAAAATGCAAACCGCCCAGCACGACGGGTGATTGGCACAGCGTTACACTGACCCCAGCCACCGGCACAGCGATGATTGCCGCCAGCCAACACCTTGGGGAACCGTTTTGGGACAGGTCGACACCACGTTGTTCTATATGGACATAGTGCTCACTGCCATGTGGGCATTTTCCTGGGGCGTGATTGGTGGGGCCATGAAGATGGCGCCCAAAGCCACCCTCCGCTTCTGTGTCGCCAACCTGCTGTTTGCGGGCACCGTGGCACTGCTGGTGCAACGCACAGCAGCACCGAGCTATCTGCACTACCAAGGCGTGGAGTGGCTGGTGTTTATGGGATTGGCAAGCTTCCACAGCGGCATTGTGTATTTGGTGCGACTGGACGAACTACCGACGTTGGCGCGGCGCATCAGCCCCATCCTGATCGCGATGGTTATCACGCTGCAAGTGGCTCCCGACGGCAGCTCGTACATGGTGCGTGCGATCGTGTTTTCATTCACTGTGGCCATGCTCACCTTCAATTGCTTCTGGGACTGCTACCGCGGCCTGCGCAACGATCAATTCTCCGCCACCGTACGCTGGGCCATCAGTGGCCCTTTCTTGCTGGCCACACTTGCCATGTTGGCGCGTGTGGTGCTGGTGCTACTGGAAGGCGCACCGACGTCCGTTGACGGCTTCATACACGTTCCCCATTTCACGCCTTTTTTGTGGATGCTCACCGTGATTGTCATGGCCATGAACATCACCATGGCCGGCCTCACGGCGGGGCGTCTGGTCAAGCGCTTTCGCAGCCTGGCTGAACAGGACCACCTGACCGGTTGCCTGAACCGAGCCTCCATGGAAGAACGCCTGGCCATCGAATTCGAACGCACCCACCGTACTGGCGAACCTGTGGCCTGCGTGTTTTTTGACCTGGGCCACTTTAAAGATATCAACGACCAATACGGCCACGAAACTGGCGATCGGGCGCTGTGCCATGTGGTGGACGTGGTGCAAAGCCGACTGCGCACCGTGGATGCGCTGGGCCGGTTTGGTGGCGAGGAATTCATGGTGCTGATGCCCGCCACCCACATCACCGGTGCCCGCGAAGCCGCCAACCGCATGCGTGTGGCACTGGAAGAAACCCCGCTGCGAGCCCAAGGCGCTGACATCCGACTCACCGCCAGTTTTGGTGCCGCCGTGCTGGGCTCCAAGGAAAGCCAGGCCGGCGTGCTGCGGCGGGCCGATGCCGCCATGTACCTGGCCAAACGGAACGGGCGCAACCGGGTGGAGATTTCCATGGAGCCAATTCAAAGCCCAATCAGCCTCCAGCACTGATAGAAACTGCGTGGAAAGCTCCTATATTTATAGTGACGTCCAGTACCCGGCAGCCCCGTAGCGCTCTTTGATGAAGTCGATCCACAGGCGCACCCGCAGCGGCAGGTGCTTGCGCTGGGGGAAGACAGCGTAGATGCCGTTGGGCGGGGCCGCAAAATCCTCCAGCACAGCGACCAGTTGGCCTGCCGCAATCTCGGACTCCACTTCCCAGGTGCTGCGCCAGGCGATGCCCAGGCCCGCCAGGCACCAGTCGTGCAGCACCTGGCCATCGCTGCAGTCCAGCGGGCCGGCAGGTTTGAGGTAAATCACCTCGCCTTCCTTGCCGCCCTTGCTTCCCTTGGCATCGGCCGGCAGCTTGAAGGCCCAGCCTCGCGTTTGGGAGGCATCGCTGGACAACGTGAGGCAGTCGAATTTGGCCAGATCGGCCGGCGTCTGCGGTGTGCCGTGGCGCTTGAGGTAGGCTGGCGTAGCCACGCACAGGCGGCGGTTGTCGGCCATGCGCACGCTCACCAAGGACGAATCCGGCATATCGCCCACGCGTACCGCGCAGTCAAAGCCCTCACCTGCAATGTCCACCACGCGGTCAGACAGGTTGAGCGACACCGTGACCTCGGGGTGCAGCGCGCGGAACTTGGGCACCAACGGCGCCACATGGCGGCGGCCAAAACCCGCGGGCGCGGTGATGCGCAAGTGTCCCGCCGCCTTCACGCCCCCGGCGCTCACGCTGGCCTCGGCATTCGCCACATCGGCAATGATGCGCTGGCAGTCTTCCAAAAAGGCGCTGCCTTCGTGCGTGAGCGTGATGCGGCGCGTGGTGCGGATCAGCAGCTTCACGCCCAGGCGCTCTTCCAGCCCGTCGAGGCGCCTGCCCATGATGGCGGGCGCCACGCCTTCGGCATGGGCCGCTGCAGTCAAGCTGCCGCGGGTGGCGACTGAGACGAAGGACTCGAGTTGCTTGAGTTTGTCCATGGTTAGCTCCGTGGGGAGTTTCTGGATTCCTGCGTGGGCCAAAGGGCAGCGCGTTTTACTCCGTGTCCCCCGCCCGCTACGCGGGCTCCTCCTTGACCTGCGTAAAACGCACTACCCTTTAGCCCCTTGGCGCTCGTGGATATTGCGTGAAAAGCTCCTATTTTCATAGCACAACGCCTTGCGCATGAAGGGCAGCCACATCGTCCGCGCTGTAGCCCAGGCTATGCAGCAGCGCATCGGTGTGCTCGCCCAGCTTGGGCGGGTCCAGGCGCAGGCCCAGGCGCTCGCCGCCCAGCGTCAGTGGCAGCAAAGGCACTTGCGTCTGGCGGCCATCGGGTAGCTCCATCGGGGCCAAGCCGCCGGTGGCTTGCAGGTGCGGGTCGTCAAACAAATGCTGCGGGTCGGTGATGGGAGCGAAGGGGAGGCCCACTTGCTCAAAGCGCTGCGAGAGCTCGGCGCGGCTGAACTGCGCCAAACGGGTGCGCAACTCGGGGATGAGCCAGCTGCGGGCCAGCACGCGGTCGTTGTTGGTGGTGACGCGCGGGTCGGCAAACAGGTCGGCGTAGCCGAAGGCCTCGCAAAACGTCTTCCACTGCCCATCGCCCACCACAGCCAGGAAGATCTGCTCGTTGTCCTTCACGCTGAACACGTCGTAAATGCCCCAAGGCGAAATGCGTTCGGGCATGGGCGCGGCGGCCTTGCCGGTCACGGCGAACTGCATCATGTGCTGGGCCACGAGGAAGATGTTGTTCTCAAACAGCGCACTTTGCACTTCCTGGCCCTTGCCGGTTTGCTGGCGCTGCATCAGCGCGGCCATGGCGCCCACTGCGCCGAAGATGCCGCCCATGATGTCGTTCACGCTACTGCCCGCGCGCAGCGGGTCCCCGGGGCGGCCGGTCATGTAGGCCAGGCCACCCATCATCTGCACCACCTCGTCCAGCGCGGTGCGGTGGTCGTAAGGGCCGGGCAGAAAGCCTTTGTGGCTCACATAGATGAGGCGCGGGTCCAGCTTGCTCAAGGACGCGTAATCCAAGCCCAGCTTCTGCATGGTCTCCGTTTTGAAGTTCTCGCTCACGATATCGGCCGTGGCGATGAGCTTGAGCACAATTTCGCGGCCCTTGACACTCTTCAGGTCCACCGCAATGCTCTTTTTGTTGCGGTTAAATAGCGGGTAAAAACCCGCGCCGCTACCCAAGAGCTTGCGGGTGCTGTCGCCCGCCAGCGGCTCCACCTTGATGACCTCGGCGCCCAGATCGCCCAGCGTCATGCCGCAGGTGGGGCCCATCACCATGTGGGTGAACTCAACGACGCGGATGCCGGCCAGGGGCAAGGTTTTGGCTTCGCTCATGGGCGCCTACACCGTGTAATCCAGCACCAGCACATCGTCCAGTGTGGGTTTCAGAATCTCCACAAACGCCAGATGGTCCGGGTGCGGCAGGTAGACGGCGCGTGCGGCATCGTCCGCAAACGTGAGGTTGAAGCAGTGGGTGAAGCCCTTGTCCAGGCCTTCGGGGCTGTTGTTGGTGCCCCATTCCAGGCTTTGCACGGCACTGATCTTGCTGCGCAAATCGACAAATCCGGCTTCAATGCCCTGGATCTCGGACGGGGTGACGGAGGCTTTGAACTTCAGCAGGACGAGGTGGCGTATTGGCATGGACTACCTTTGAAATTGTCACAAATAGATTGATATTCTTCCATATAGTGCCGCGCAAAGGATGGAATACAGTACATCACTAGCCTCAGGCCTATGGCGGCGGCACCCCTTTTCTTTTTTTCTCGAAAGGCATCGTTCATGTCCAACGCACCGTCTACCCCCCGCACCAGCGCACACCGCCTGCAGGTGGCTACCAGCCTGCACCAGTTCATCGAACAGAAAGTGCTGCCCGGTACCGGCATCACGCCCGAAGCATTCTGGAAAGGCTTTGACGCCATCGTGGCCGACCTGGCGCCGAAGAACATCGCCCTTTTGGCAGAGCGCGACCGCCTGCAAACTGAGCTGGACACCTGGCACAAGGCCAACCCCGGCCCCATTGCCGACATGCCCGCGTACAAGGCATTCTTGGAAAAAATCGGCTACCTGGTGCCCAGCCCCAAGAAGGTGAAGATCACGACTAAGAACGTGGACGCCGAGCTGGCCACGCAAGCTGGCCCGCAGCTGGTGGTGCCCGTGCTGAACGCGCGCTACGCACTGAATGCGGCCAACGCCCGCTGGGGCAGCCTGTACGACGCGCTGTATGGCACGGATGTGATCAGCGAAGACAAAGGTTGCGAGAAGGTGGGCCAGAAAAATGGAAAAACTGTGGGCTACAACCCCAAGCGCGGCAAGAAGGTCATTGAATACGCACGCCACGTGCTGGACCGCACCGCACCGCTGAAGAAGGGCTCGCATGTGGGCTCCACCGGCTACGCCATCAAGGGCGGTGATCTGGTCGTCACACTCAAAGACGGCACGACAAGCAAGCTGGCTGACAAGGCCCAGTTCATCGGCTTCCAGGGCGCTGCCAAAGCCCCATCCAGCGTGCTGCTCCAGCACAACGGCCTGCACTTGGACATCATCATCAATCGCACCACCCCCATCGGTAAGAGCGACGCCGCTGGCGTGAGCGACCTGGTGCTGGAAGCTGCCCTGTCCACCATCCTGGACCTGGAAGACTCGGTGGCCGTGGTGGACGCTGAAGACAAAGTGCTGGCCTATGGCAACTGGCTGGGCATTCTGCAAGGCACCTTGGTCGAGAGCTTTGAGAAGGGTGGCAAGACGCTGACCCGTGGCCTGAGCGGCGACCGTGTGTACACCGCGCCCGATGGCAAGAAAGAAGTGAAGCTGCACGGCCGCAGCCTCATGTTTGTGCGCAATGTGGGTCACCTGATGACCAACCCGGCCATCACCTACACCGCAGCCGACGGCACAACCAAAGAAATCCCCGAAGGCATCATGGACGCGGTGGTCACCACCACCATCGCCCTGCATGACCTGAAGAAGACCAAGAAGGACGCCATCCGCAACTCGCGCAAGGGCTCGGTCTATATCGTCAAACCCAAGATGCACGGCCCCGCTGAAGTGGCGTTTGCCGCCGAGCTGTTCACCCGCGTGGAACAGATGCTGGGCCTGCCAGACAGCACCGTGAAGCTGGGCATCATGGACGAAGAGCGCCGCACCAGCGTGAACCTGAAGGCCTGCATTGCCGCCGCTCAAAGCCGCGTGGCCTTCATCAACACCGGCTTCCTGGACCGCACCGGCGACGAGATGCACACCGCCATGCAAGCTGGCCCCATGATCCGCAAGGCCGACATGAAGAGCAGCGCCTGGATTGCCGCGTACGAGAAGAACAATGTGCTGGTGGGCCTGTCCAGCGGCCTGCGCGGCAAGGCGCAGATCGGCAAGGGCATGTGGGCCATGCCTGACCTGATGAAGGCCATGATGGAGCAGAAAATCGGCCACCCTAAGGCCGGTGCCAACACCGCCTGGGTGCCCAGCCCCACCGGCGCCACCCTGCACGCCCTGCACTACCACCAGCTGCTGGTGAGCGATGTGCAAAAGGAACTGGAAAAGACCCACTACGAGAAGGCACGCGACGGCATCCTGGACAACCTGCTCCAGATCCCCGTGACGGCCACCCCCAACTGGACGGACGCCGAAAAACAAGCCGAGCTGGACAACAACGCCCAGGGCATTCTGGGCTACGTGGTGCGCTGGGTGGACCAAGGGGTGGGCTGCTCCAAGGTGCCCGACATCAACGACATCGGCCTCATGGAAGACCGCGCCACCCTGCGCATCAGCAGCCAGCACATGGCCAACTGGCTGCACCACGGTGTGGTCACCAAAGCCCAGGTGGAAGAAACCTTCCAACGCATGGCCGCCAAGGTGGACAAGCAAAACGCTGGCGACAAGCTCTACACCCCCATGGTGGGCAACTTCAAGGGCGCGGCGTATCAGGCGGCATGCGATCTCGTCTTCAAAGGCAAAGAACAGCCAAGCGGCTACACCGAGCCGCTGCTGCATGCTTGGCGCTTGAGGGTGAAGGCGGACGCGTAAGCAGTCAAGGCGGGCAGCTCACTATCAATTTAGGAGCTTCTCGCGCATATGCCATGGGCGCTAAGTGCCAATTCGGCATTGAACCTCGATCAAAAATGGCACCTTCGGGTGCCGTTTTCTTTTGGCGCGCGCACGGGCAGTCACTTGGTAACATTGACCGGCGAGAAGTTGCAGGGTCGCTAAAGCTGCAAAACTGGACCTCATGCAAGACTTGCTCACCAGCATAGTCTCAGTTCAATAGCCAACAGGGGAACGTATGGCAGATTACAAAAGCAAAAAGCTTATCTATCACCTGACTGCGCTAAAGAACATCCCGTCCATCCTTGAGAAGGGGCTTCTGCCACGAAATCAGCTCACCGACTTTCAAGACGTTGCAGATATGGCGATCATTGAAAAGCGACAGGGCTTGGTTCTGGAGGGGTATGTCCCGTTCCACTGGTTCGTAAACAACCCATTCGACGGGATTATTCAGAGAACATACAGGGACACGTCGTTCGCGCTCATTGCAGTGAAGCGTGAGCTGGCTGCCCGAAAGAACTGGAAATTTCTCCCGCGCCACCCTTTGGCCAATAGCGGGATGGAGCTGCTCGACTACGCTGCGGGTTTTGAGGCAATCGACTGGGAGACGATGAATCAACGGGATTACCACGACCCGAATTGCAAGAGCGTATGCATGGCAGAGTGTCTTGCACCCGGCTCGGTACCAGTTTCTCAGTTCTTTGCAATCTATGTTCGCGACACCACGATTGAACGAAAAGTCCGTACGTGTGCGAATCGCCATGGTGTGACCGTTGGCATTGATGTGAACGAGAACATGTTTCTCCGATGATTTACAAGAGTCTCAACCCCGAAAAAGCGCTGATCTGGCGCATCATCCATCGCGACAATCTGCCCTGGGTGCTGCAGCATGGCCTGCATTGCGGCAACAGTACCCAACGGGCGCCAAACTGGGTGAGCATTGGCAATTTGGAGTTGATTGACAAGCGCGCACGACACACGGTGCAAATGCCACCGGGCGGGCTGCTGAACGACTACGTTCCCTTCTATTTCACACCCTTCTCCGTGATGATGCGCAATATACGCTCGGGGCGCGGCGGCGTGCAACAGCGGCAAAACGATGAGATCGTAATTCTGGTGTCCAGCTTGCACCATGTGGCACAGCAGGGGTTGCCCTTTCTATTCACTGACATGCACGCCTATTACCGCTGGGCCACCTACTACAACGATCTAGCCCATCTAGACAAGGTGGACTGGCCGCTTTTGCAGGCCCGAGACTTCAAACGCGACGAGAACGACCCCGCCAAATTTGAGCGCTACCAAGCCGAAGCATTGATTCATCAACATTGCCCCGTATCGGGGTTGATAGGTATTGTTTGCCATTCAGAAACAGGCAAAATGAGTACTCAGGCGCAAGTTGTTGCCCAAGGGCTCAATTTGCCGGTTCATGCACGCCCGGGGTGGTATTTCTAATGCTCAATTTCACAACAGGTAATTTGCTGGAAGCCCGCGCGCAAGTGTTCGTGAACACAGTGAACACCGTGGGCGTGATGGGCAAGGGAATTGCGCTGATGTTCAAAGATCGGTTTGACGACAACTACCGCCAATACGCTGCCGCCTGCAAAGCGCACGAGGTGCGTACCGGGTACATGTTCATCACCCAGCCCTCTGAATTGGATGGGCCTCGCTGGATTGTGAATTTCCCTACAAAGCAACACTGGCGCTCGCCATCTCAACTGGAGTGGGTGACCGAAGGGTTAAAAGACCTTCGCAAGTTTCTGATCGACAACAAAGTTAAGTCAATCGCTATCCCTCCCTTGGGCGCCGGCAATGGTGGACTGGATTGGGAAACAGTGAAACTCGAAATTGAGCGTGCATTGGGCGATCTGGCTGATATTGAAATCACCGTGTTTGAACCCACCAAGCAATATCAGAACGTAGCTAAGCGCACAGGCGTTGAAAAGCTAACTCCAGCCCGTGCGCTGATCGCTGAATTGGTACGCCGCTACTGGGTGCTCGGCATGGAGTGCAGCCTGTTGGAGATCCAAAAGTTGGCTTGGTTTCTGGAGCGTTCTATCGAACGACTGATGCCCGGCACCAACCCGTTGGACTTACAGTTTGAAGCTAATCGCTACGGCCCTTATGCAAACCGCCTCGACAAACTTATCGACAAGTTGGACGGAAGCTATTTGCATTGCGATAAACGAATTGCTGACGCGGACAAGCTTGATGTAATTTGGTTTGACGATGATCGCAAGGACTTGGTTCAGGCCTTTTTACAAAGCGAAGCCAAGGCCTATATTCCTGCGCTTGAAGAAACTGCCGCTTTAATTGATGGGTTTGAATCTCCGTTTGGCATGGAGTTGCTTGCAACGGTGGATTGGCTCTTAATCAAAGAGCATGTACAGCCTACTGTTTCAGCCGTACGCGAAGGCTTGCTGGCCTGGCCCGTGCAAGGCGCAGCGCAGCGGAAGTCAAGGCTTTTCCATAACGAGGCTATTGGCATTGCTTTGGAGCGACTGACGAATCCACCACGCCTAGCCATCGCTGCCTGACAGCGCGTGCTCATGTCGGAAGACAGCGAGACATAGCGTCTGTTTTTCCGGCAACGCATAGCGCAGGGAGCAACGATGGCGACTGAGGTCAGCTGAGTAAAGTCAGCAAGTGCGAATACGGCACCTTCGGGTGCCGTTTTTGTTAGTGGTGCCGGCTCCTGAAAAAGCCCGAGTCCAACAATGCGATGCCTTTCGCGCGACACTCGGGGACTCCACTTACAGAGACCCAAAACATGTACCCGGAAGACGACACCCCACCCCACAGACCACGTTGGCTTGCGGCGGCACTTATCGTGGCGGTGCTGGTGGTCGTCGCGGGCATGCTGATGGTGGGCTGGCGCACGCTGCAGGCCGACAACAGCGAAGGCGGATCGATACAAAGTGCCGCTGTACCTGCAAAAAGCGCCAGCGGTGTGGAGTCGCCAACATCACCGGCTACCCCCGCTGCTTCACTGGCGCTGGGCCAAGCTGCTGTCAACGCGTCCAACTGTATGCGCTGCCACGGGGTAGACCGGCGCTATGTCGGCCCGGCATTCAATCAAATGGTTGCGCGCTATCAAGGCCGTCCCGATGCGGTGGACTACCTGGCGGGCAAGATTCGCAATGGGGGCTCCGGCGAATGGGGCCGGGCCCTGATGCCTCGGCACCCGCAGCTCAGCGAAGCGCAAGCGCGGCAGATGGCGCTGTGGGTAATGTCGCTGCCACCGGCAGCGCAGTGAACTGCAGCAAAACCCAAAAAACGCTACGTTTTTAGTAGCTATCTGCGCATATTCCATGCGCGCTAGAGGCCCATTTCATACCTCAACGCATCAAGCTGCAGCCATGTGGCGCACCGCGCGAATGTCGTCCGGGCCGGTGCGGCAGCAGCCACCAATCATGCGGGCCCCTTTGGCCTGCCAGCGCGAGGCCATCTCGGCGTACGCATCTGCCGGGTCGCAGGCGCCCGTCCAGACCTTGCCTTCTGCGTCGTAGTGTTCACCGGAGTTGGGGTAGACCAGCACCGGCTTGGTGGTGCGGGTTTTAGCCTGCTCGACCAGGCTGGCCACATATTCAGGCGCGGTGCAATTCACGCCGATCGCCACGATGTGCGGATAAGCCTCTAGCGCAGCCACGCAATCCGCCAAGCGCTCGCCCTGCACGTTGCGCTCGCCGTCTTTGCAGGAGAAGCTGATCCACGCGGTGATGGTGTTGTGCTGGGCCAGCACATCGGCAATCGCCAAGGCTTCGTCCAGACAGGGAATGGTCTCGCAAGCCAGCAGGTCAGCGCCTGAGGTGGCCAGCACTTGCATGCGCTCGCGGTGAAAGTCGGCCAGCGCGGCACGGCTCAGTGCATAGTTCCCGCGGTATTCCGAGCCATCGGCTAGCATGGCACCATACGGCCCTACCGACGCTGCCACCAGCGGGCGCAGGCGTCCCACGCGGTTAGCGGGCTCGGCCCAGAACGCATCGCGCGCCTCGCAGGCCAATGTCACGGACAGGCGCATCAAATCAGCGGCCTGCGCCCGGCTCATGCCACGGAGGGTAAAGGCTTCAAAGGTAGCCTGGTAGCTGGCGGTCGTGGCCACATCGGCACCAGCGGCAAAGTAGTCTGCATGCACCGCACGAATGAGTTCGGGCTGCTCGATCAGCAGCTTGGCAGACCATAGCGCGTCATTCAGGTTGGCGCCACGGCGCTCCAACTCGGTGGCGAGGGCGCCGTCCAGCACCATCAGGCGGTCGTGGGCGAGAAAACTATTCAGGGGATTCAGCATCGTGGGGACCATTCAAAAATTCGAGGAAGAGCATAGGCAAAGCGCCTGCGCGGTGGCAGCAATTTGCCCAGGCTCTATGCAGACAAGCGGCTCAGGCCACGTGGCTTTTGCGGCGCCGCTCCAGAAAATGCACGCCCGCCGAAATCAGCAGGGTCAGCGCGCCATAGACCACGCCAGCCAGCACCAGTGCATCCGTGGTGTACGACTCGTTAGAGAGGCGGCGGGCTACGCCGGTCAGGTCAAACACGGTGATGGTGCTGACCAGCGCCGTGGCTTTGAGCAATGACACCACCTCATTGCCTAAGGCGGGAGTGGCTATACGCAATGCCTGCGGCAGCACGATACGGCGCAGCAAAGTACCAGACGGCATTCCGAAGGCGCGGGCCGCTTCTTGCTGCCCCTGCGGCACCGCCAGAATGCCGGCACGGATGTCTTCGGCCATGTAGGCGGCAATGTTGAGGGTCAGGGCTATGAGCCCGCAGTAAAACGCGTCTTCCAGCACCACCCACGCAGCGGACGCCCGCACCCACTCAAACTGGCTGAGCCCGTAGTACAGCAGGAACATCTGCACCAGCAGCGGCGTACCCCGCAGGGCCGCACCGTAGATGGGCACCAGCCGCCGCACTACCGCCCCGCCGTGCGTGGCACCCAATGCCAAGCCGAGCGCGAGTACCAAGCCAGCGGCGCCAGCGGCCGCCCACAGCAGCAAGGTAACGACCAAGCCCTCCCAGAGTTCGGCACGGTTGTCCTGCAGCAGGACGAGGGTGTCAGTGAACCAGGCGTCCATAGCTAGCTGCGAGAGGGTTGGTAAGGGCGCTGGGCCCGCCGCTCCAGCGCGGAGACCACCGGGTCGGAAATCGCCAGCAGGCAGAAATACATGACGGCTGCCACCAGCAAGAACATAAACGGCTCGCGGGAGGCCTGCGCCGCCATGTTCGACTTTTTGAGCAAGTCCTCCAAGCCGACCACCGACACCAGCGAGGTGTCTTTGAGCAAGGATTGCCAGAGGTTGCCCAAGCTGGGAATGGCGATGCGCCAGGCCTGCGGTAAGCGCACCAGAAAGAAGGTTTGCACCGGGCTCAGGCCCAGCGAGCGGGCGGCTTCCAGCTGCCCACGATCCAGCGCCACAAAGCTGCCGCGGAACACCTCGGAGGAATACGCCCCCAAGACCAGCGCCAGAGACACCACGCCTGCAAAAAACGGGCTGATGTCAAACGCGCTGTCAAAGTGGTTGTTGATGAGGTTGGACAACCCGAAGTAGCACACCAGTACCACCAGAAACTCGGGCACTCCGCGCAGCACGCCGGTGATCACCGTCACCGGGCGGCGCAGCCAGGCGTGGCGATTGAGCTGGCAGGCCGCCAGCAACAAGCCCAAGGCCAGCCCACACACCAAGGCGGCGCAGGCCAGTTGCACGGTCATCAGCGCACCTTGCAGCAGCTGGCCCGTGTAGGCCTGCAAAACATCCATCTCGACTCCGGAAAAGCGCGGCCACCGCCCGCACGGGGCGGTGGGGCCCTGTCAATTACTTGCTGGCAGGCGCAATGCTAAACGGGAACACCTTTTTGTTCTCGGCAGCAAAGGTGCCATCGGTCAGCACCTTCTTGATGGCGGCGCTGAAGCGGGCCTTCAGGGCGTCGCCCTTGCGCACCGCAATGCCAGTGCCTTCGCCGAAGATTTCCACGTCGTTCACCGGCTTGCCGGCGAAGTCGAAGCCCTTGGCCTTGCCGGTTTTTTGCAGCCACTCGTAAGCAACGGTGGTGTCGGTCAGGGTGGTGGTCAGGCGGCCGGCTTCCAGGTCCAGCCAGATCGCGTCCTGATTGGGGTACGACTTGGTGGCGATGCCGGACTTGCCCTTGGGCAGGCGCTTCTTGAAGTACGTCTCGCTATTGGAGCCGCTGTACACGCCCACAGTCTTGCCGCGGAGGGTGGCAGGGTCTTCGTTGATGCCGGAGCCCACTTTGGCCACGTATTGCACGGGTGCCAGGGTGAACAGATCAGTGAAGTCCACCACTTTTTTGCGCTCGTCGGTGATGGACATCTGGGCCAGCACGGCGTCAATCTTCTTGGCTTTGAGCGCAGGAATCAGCGCATCAAAGTCCATGGTGACGTATTCGCACTTGGCTTGCATGTGCTTGCACATCGCGTTGCCCAACTCAATCTCCATTCCCTTGAGCTGGCCAGACGCATCTTTGTACTCAAAGGGCGGGTAGTCCGACAGGGTACCGATACGCACCACGTCCTGGGCATGGGCCACGCCGGCCACCAAGAACAGACCACCCAAGACCGCTTTCAACATCTGACGCTTCATTTTTCGTTTCTCCATCCGGGCGCCCCACCACAGGACACCGCCAAGTTCGATCAACACTGCGCTTTTTAGACGCAAAGGAAACTCAAGTTTCCCGCAAAGAAATACCGCCAGGCGGCGTAATAAGCACTTTTCGCGCGGGAAAACGGCAGTGTCGCAAGCCTTGGTGCCGCCGCAGGCCATCGCACCGTGCTGCCTACAATGCACCGATGGAAACGCCTTTGGACCCCTTTGACCGCAAGATTCTGGAGTTCGTACAACGCGATTGCCAGGTCAATGCAGAAGTGATTGCCGAGGCGGTCGGTCTGTCTGCATCTGCAGTGCAACGGCGCCTGCGCCGGCTACGGGCCGACAAAGTGATTACGGCCGAGGTCGCCATCGTGGACCCGCAGGTGGTCGGCCAACGCATGCAGTTCATTGCCGGTATTGAGCTCAAGGACAACTACGAAGCCCTGCCCCGGATCCGCGCTTGGGTACAAAAAGAACCCGAAGTACAACAGCTTTTTTATGTGACCGGCGCGGTCGATCTGGTAATGATCATCCTGAGCAAAAGCGTGAAGGAATACGACGCCCTCTCTGCCCGGCTGATGGCGGAAGTGCCACAGGTCATCCGCATGACCACCAATGTGGTGATCGATGCGATGAAGTCCGACCTGTACGTGCCGGTAGACGAATAAGACGGAAGACGGCGCGTCGCCAGCTACAGCGGTTTGACTGGAATGCACAGTTCGCAGCTGAACACCCCTGTAGCCGGGTCGTAATTTCAGTCCAGGCCAGCGCAAGCAAGACGGAGGAAGTCATGGCCCGCAGTGCAATGCTCCTATTTCAGGAGCTGTTCGCGCATATTTGACGGGCTCTAGGGATTATTTTCTTTCCTAGCCACGATCAGTTTGCAGGCTTGGGCGGTGGCGGCTTGCTACTGCCGTCCCCCTGCCCTTGCCCCTGTGGCGGGCGCGCCGGGCGGCAGGCCAAGGGTTTGCCTTCGGGAGCGCCGCAAGTGCCACTCATGCTGCCCTGCGGGGTGGTCATGGTGCAGGCGGCGCCGCTGCTCAGGGATTTGCAGGCCGCCAGCGCCTCGGGCGGCGGACCACGGTGGCCACCATCTTGCCCCTTGCCTTGGCCCTCGGGCGGCTTGGGTGGCGGGTTCTGCTGGGCCAGCGCACTGCCCAGCAGGAACAGACCGCCCAAAGCGGCAACCAGAAAAGATCGGTGGATTCCTTGCATCACGCGCTCCTTGCATGTGGCCCGCGGAGTGCCGGCCCGCATCCAGCGTAGCAGCGCCGTGTATCTGCTTTGCAAAGCTGGCGCGCCTTTTGGCTGGGCAAAACGGTGCTTTTCTGCCTTTCAGCCCCCAAAGCCCGGCCTAGCATGGCGCATGATCCGGATCTTCATTGGTTACGACCCGCGCGAAGCCGTGGCCTACCACGTGTGCGCCAACAGCATCGTGCGGCACGCACGGCAGCCCGTGGCCATCACGCCGTTGGCGCTGCACACCCTGCCCGACTACCGCGAAACCCATGGGGACGGCAGCAACCAGTTCATTTACAGCCGTTTTTTGTTGCCGTACCTGACGGACTACAGCGGCTGGGCGCTCTTCATGGACGGCGACATGGTGCTGCGCGAAGACATTGCCCAGCTCTGGGCCCTGCGCGACGACAGCAAAGCCGTGATGTGTGTACAACACGATTACAAAACCAAAGCACAGGGCAAGTACCTGGGCTCCAAGAACCAGGACTACCCGCGGAAAAACTGGTCCAGTGTGGTGCTGTGGAACTGCGGCCACCCGGCCAACCGAGTGGTCACGCCCGCCTTTGTGGAAAACGGCACTGGCGCGCAGCTGCACCGCTTTACTTGGCTGGCCGACGAGCTGATCGGTGCGCTGCCGATTGAGTGGAACTGGCTGCCCCAGGAGTTTGGCCCCAACCCCGAGGCCAAGCTGCTGCACTGGACGCTGGGTACGCCCTGCTTCCACGAATACGCCGACGACCCCATGGCTGCCGAATGGCACCGCGAGCGCCTGCTAGCTGACTATTCCCTCCAACGCCATGGATGAGGGCACTCCCGGCCTGGAGCATGCACTAGCCGGTGACCGATTGCTGGCGCAAGGGCAGTTCGCCCAGGCTTTCGATGCCTATGCCTCGGCCTTGCAAGCCCAGCCCCGGAACGTGTACTGGCGGTTTCTGGCCGGTGAATCGATGTTCCACCTAGGCCGCTATGAGGACACAGTAACCCTGCTGCACGACCTGGACCCAGGTGCGGATACTGCGCTGGCCATCGAACTTGCGCTGACCCTGGGCCGCGCTTTGCAGCTCACAGGGCACACCACCGCCGCAGAGATGCAGCTCATCAAAGCCTTCATGCTGGACCCGGGCCACGAAGAAGCCGCCTACAACCTGGGCGTGTTTTATGAACAGGCGGGGCTGCCCGAACAAGCCGTCACTTTTTTGCAGGCGGCCGCCCAGCGGCACCCGCAGTCGGTGCGCCTGCACTACAACTTGGGCAGCTGCTTGGCACAGAGCGGCCAGACGGCTGCGGCCGAATACGCCTTGATGGCCGCCCTAGCGCTGCAACCCGACCATGTGGACGCGCACCACAACCTCGCCTTGCTATACCTGCGCCAAGGCAATCTTACGCAGGGCTGGCAACACTACGCTTGGCGATTCAACCGCCATGCCACCGAAGGCACACCCGCGCATTGGGTGCCCAAGACCCCGGAGCTGCCTGCCGACTTGCACGGCCACACGGTGCGGGTGCAAGGAGAGCAAGGCATCGGCGACGAGCTGTTTTTCATGCGTTACCTGCCCGCCTTGCATGCGCGGGGTGCCCAGGTGCAGTACCAGCTTTGCAACGCCAAACTGGCGCCGCTGCTCAGTCAGCCCGCCCTCGCATCGCTCGTGCAGGCTTCGAATTCGGAAACACCGGCCAGCTTCCGGCTGCTAGTCGGTGACCTGTCTTGGGCTCTGGGCAGCGCGCTGACAAACGCCTACCCCGACGCCGTGCCGCTACAGGCACAAACTGCGGTGCGCACGGGCCTGCAGCAGCAGTACCCGCTACTGGCCAGCCCACGTCGAAAGCTGGGCCTGGCCTGGCGTGCCGGCACACAAGCCCAGCCCCAGGGCTTTGCCACCCAGCGCTGGCTGCAAAAAACGGCACCCCTGGACAGCCTGCTGGACGTGCTTGCGCCATTGGATGCCGAAGTGGTGGTCTTGCAGCGAGGCTTGCAGCCCGGGGAGTGGGCGCAAGTACAAGCCCGCCTGGGTGCAGACCGTGTGCTGGACGCCAGCAGGTTCGACCAGGATCTGGACGAACTGCTGGCGCTGCTCTCCTGTCTGGATGGGCTGGTGGGCGTCAGCAACACCAATGTGCATCTGTGCGCAGGGCTGGGCATCGGTGGGGACGTGCTGGTGCCTGCGCCCGCAGAGTTCCGCTGGCAAGAGGAAGGCTCGCCATCGCCCTGGTTCCCCGGCTTTGCAGTACACCGGCAAATCGCCGGGGCAGACTGGCAAGCCCCGATGGAGACGCTGACGGCATCCCTGCAAGCGCGCTACGGCGTGGCCCAGCGGCAGTAGGGGTGCACGGCCAGGTTGGAGTTGAAGTAGCGCGCATCCTGCGTTACTTCGTCACCCAGCCAATCAGGCCTTGCAAAGGCTTGGTCTTCTGATTCCAGCTCCACCTCGGCCACCACCAGCCCGGCGTTTTCGCCCGCGAATACATCCAGCTCCCAGCGTGTACCAGCGTGGTCCAGCAGGTAGCGGGTTTTCTCAATCAAGGGGCCATCACACAGGGCCAGCAGGGCCTCTGCGTCAGCCAGAGGAATGGGGTACTCAAACTCGGCACGGGTTGCGCCCACATTGACGCCCTTGATGGTCAAGAAAGCTGCGTCTCCCGCAACCCGCACACGCACGGTGCGGGTCTTGTCCCGGTTCAGATAGCCTTGCCGGTACACCACCTCAGGCACCTGTAGCCAGGGCTGGCCGATCACCAAAAACTTGCGTTCAATTTCTACCGCCATGGCCAAATGTTTCCTCAAAAGAATAGGGGTGCGGTGGCTACACTGTGGGTACCATGCCCACGCCAAGCCCCACCGCCCCTGAAGTGTGCCCGCTGTGCGGACAAGCGAACCAATGCGCCATGGAACTGGAGCGTGCTACCGGCCAAAAACAGCCTCCCTGCTGGTGCACCCAAGCCACTTTTAGCGCGGAGCTGCTGGCAAACGTACCAGCGGCTGACCGTGGCAAAGCCTGCATTTGTGCCGCCTGCGCAGCGGCCGCCAAACGGGACGCTGGCTGACACGCCTGCACCAGGGACTCACTCCACCTTGTGCAGCGAAGCCAGGTTGATCAAGGCGGAAAGGACCTCGGGCTTGAAGCCCACACGGTTACGGGTGCTGTCGCTGTAGCCACCGCTCAACACCAGAGTTTGCAGGTACTCCACGCAGTCGCGGTGGCCCCAGAATTTCTCGATGGCCAAGGCAATGCGGATGTGGTGCTCCGCGATGATGGCCATTTCATGGTCGATGCGGGCCTGAAGGGGACGCTCATGGAAAGGCATGGGCCGCGTAGGCAAGTCTTCCTCTTCCCACTGCAAAGAGGGGAAGCCAGTTTCGTGAAAACGGGAATCTTTCGGGTCTGGCACCGTGGCCCTCGTGATGGTCTTGCCTGCACTCTACCGCATACCGCGCAAACAATCACGCGGCACAATACCCTCATGTCCAGCCTGCCCACCTTCATTGCCCCCGCCCGTTTTACCGACCCTGCTGCCGCCCTGGCCCAGGTTCTGCGCATTTATGACAGCAGCATCCAACACCTGCGCCAGGCCATGCAGCGGTTTGTGGCGGGGGAAGACAGCCAAGGCCACGTGCGCGCCTGCTACCCGCTGGTGCGCATCCACACCGATACTGTGTCGCGCAAACCGGGCTCCGAGGCGGCACGCCTGAGCTTTGGTTTTGTGGCCGGCCCCGGCCGGTTTGAGACCACGCTGACCCGCCCCGACCTTTACCGCAGCTACTACCTGGAGCAGTTTCGCCTGCTGCTGCAAAACCACGGTGTGGAGTTGGAGGTGGGCACCAGCAGCCAGCCGATTCCCGTGCACTTCTCGTTTGCCGAGCACGACCACGTGGAAGGCCAAATGAGTGCCGAGCGCCGCACGCTCATGCGCGATGTGTTTGACCTGCCTGACCTGGCCGCTATGGACGACGGCATTGCCAATGGCACCTACAGCCCCAAAGCTGGCGAGCCCCAACCCCTGTCGCTGTTCACTGCGCCGCGGGTAGATTACTCACTGCACCGCCTGCGCCACTACACGGGCACGGCGCCGGAGCACTTCCAGAACTTTGTTCTGTTTACCAACTACCAGTTCTACATCGACGAATTCGTGCGTCTGGGCCATGCCGAGATGGCGAAAGCCGACAGCGAATACGTGGCCTTTGTGGAACCCGGCAATGTGGTCACGCGCCGCGTGGGCCTGCCTGCTCAGGCGGCAGACGCGCTGGGCGCCGCGCCCCCGCGCCTGCCGCAAATGCCGGGCTACCACTTGGTGCGCGCCGACAACGCGGGCATCACCATGGTCAACATCGGCGTAGGCCCGGCCAACGCCAAAACCATCACCGACCACATTGCCGTGCTGCGCCCGCACGCCTGGATCATGCTGGGCCACTGCGCGGGCCTGCGCAACAGCCAACAACTGGGCGACTACGTGCTGGCCCACGGCTATGTGCGCGAAGACCATGTGCTGGACGAAGAATTGCCGCTGTGGGTGCCCATCCCGGCGCTGGCAGAAATCCAGCTGGCGCTGGAGCAGGCGGTGGCAGATGTCACGCAGATCAAGGGCGCCGCACTCAAGAGCATCATGCGCACCGGCACCGTGGCCAGCACCGACAACCGCAACTGGGAGCTGCTGCCTGACAACACGCCCCAGCGCCGCTTCAGCCAAAGCCGCGCCGTGGCGCTGGACATGGAGAGCGCCACGATTGCCGCCAACGGTTTCCGCTTCCGCGTGCCCTACGGAACCTTGCTGTGTGTGAGCGACAAGCCCCTGCACGGCGAAATCAAGCTGCCTGGCATGGCCAACCACTTCTACCGCGAGCGGGTAGACCAGCACCTGCGCATCGGTATCCGCGCCCTTGAACTGCTGCGTTCCCAGGGGGTAGACCAGTTGCACAGCCGCAAGCTGCGCAGCTTTGCCGAGGTGGCCTTCCAGTAAGCCCATGGAGAAGCTCAACGTCCTGACCATTCTGGTCCTGACTGCGCTGAACCTGAGCACCGTCTCTGTTGCCTTGCTCCTGATCATGGGCCAGGGCATCAGCCGCGCGGCGCGCCTGGCCCAGTTCAGCCTGCTGAGCCAAACGCTGGGCTGGGTCGCTATCATCGCCTCGGGCTTTGCCTTTGGCCACTGGCTGGACCCCGTGCTGTCCACGCTCGCCATGGTGTTGGCTTCGGTGGCCAATTACCTGATGTTTCTGGCCTTGCAAGCCTGGCTGGGTCCACGCCCTCACCAGCGCGCTCTGCTCGCCCTGCTGATCCTGATGCCCATTGGGTATGCCTTGAGTTTTGAAAACTACAGCCTGCGGGTGGGTTATGCCAACCTGCTGTTTGCGTTTCAGTTGGCCATCGTGTCCCGGGCAGCGCTGGGGCCAAGCCAGCCGGCCGGGTTGCGCTGGCGTGCCCTGGTGGCCCTGTGTTACGCAGCGGTGGCCTGCGCATCGCTGGCGCGTGGCATGCTTGGCGCGTTTTACCCCGAGTTGTATCCCGCCTTTGACGCTCCTCACCCCGTCAACGTGGTGGCCCAACTTACTGCCAATCTGGCTTTGGTGTTGACGACCGTGGCGGTGCTGGTGGCCTGGCGTGAAGAGGCAGAGGGCCAATTGCGCGAACAGGCGTTTACCGACAACCTCACCGGCCTGCTCAACCGCCATGGCTGGGACGACCGGGCGCCCGCCCTGTTCGACCAGGCACGACGCCACCGCACCCCGCTGGCGCTGATCATGCTGGACCTGGACCACTTCAAACGCATCAACGACACCCAAGGCCACGAGGTGGGTGACCAAGTGTTGCGCGTGGTTGGCAAAGTGCTGCAATCCAACCGCCGCAGCAGCGATCTGGCTGCGCGCATTGGCGGCGAGGAGTTTGCTTTGCTGTTGCCGCAGACGGACAAACGTGCCGCCCTGCATGTGGAGCAGCGTTTGCGCTTGGCCCTGCTCGAAGAAGGCATTCAGCAACCCACGCTGCGGGTGGGCTACAGCGCGGGCCTGGCCTTGCTGCGTCCCCAAGACCTCAAACTGACTGACTTCATGGTGCGCGCCGATACCGCGCTGTACCAGGCCAAGGCCCAGGGTCGGGGCCGACTGCTGCAGGCAGACTAGACACCCCTGCGGCACAATGGCCGCATGAATGCAAAACTGTTTGAAGTGCAGCACTTGCACAAGCGTTATGGCGACGCAGAAGTCGTCAAAGACCTGTCTTTCGAGATTGCGCCGGGCGAATGCCTGGGCGTCATCGGCCCCAACGGCGCGGGCAAAACCACCACCATCCGCATGTGCCTGGGACACACCGTGCCCGACGGTGGCAGCATCCATGCGCTGGGCTTGGAAATGCCACGTGACGCGCTGGCCATCAAGGCTGCGCTGGGCGTCGTCACCCAGTTCGACACGCTGGACCCGGACTTCAGCTGCGCCGAGAACCTGCTGGTCTATGGCCGCTACTTTGGCATGAAGGACGCCGCGATCCGCGCGCGCATTCCGCAGCTGCTGGAGTTTGCCGCCCTCACCCACAAGGCCAATGCCAAGCCAGGCGAACTGTCCGGCGGCATGCGCCGGCGACTCTCGCTGGCACGCGCGCTGGTCAACGACCCCAAACTGCTGTTGCTGGACGAACCGACCACTGGCCTGGACCCGCAGGCCCGCCACCTGATGTGGGAACGCCTGCAGGTGCTACTGCAGCAAGGCAAATCCATTTTGCTGACCACCCACTTCATGGACGAAGCCGAGCGCCTGTGCAACCGCCTGCTGGTACTGGACCACGGCAAGAAGATTGCCGAAGGCACCCCGCGCGACCTGATCGCCCAGCACCTGGAGCCCGATGTGGTGGAGGTGTTTGGCGTGGGCGCCGTGGCGCTGGTGGACAGCCCGCTGCGCAGCTTGGCGGCGCGCGTGGAGGTGAGCGGAGAGACCGTGTTCTTCTACACGCAAGACGCCGGCGCCCTGCTGCAGGGCTTGGCCTCTCATCCGCAGCTGCGGACCCTGCACCGCCCGGCCAACCTGGAAGATTTGTTTTTGAAACTGACCGGACGCCAGATCCGCGAGGAAGGTTGATCCCATGACCACTGCCAACTACGTTCAAGCGAAGCCCCAGTCCATCTGGCGCGCCCCAGAGGTATCTTTCCGTTTCTGGCCCGTGTTCCTGCGCAACCTGCTGGTCTGGCGCAAGCTGGCTATCCCCAGCCTGGTGGGCAATATTGCCGAGCCGCTGATGTGGCTGATCGCCTTTGGCTACGGCATGGGCGCCTTGGTAGGCGAGGTCAACGTGGCCGGCCCTGCTGGCACTGTGGCTGTGCCCTACATCTTGTTTCTGGCCAGCGGCTCTATCTGCATGAGCGCCATGCAGGCCGCGTCGTTTGAAGCGCTGTACTCCGCCTTCAGCCGCATGCATGTGCAAAAGACCTGGGACGGCATCATGAACGCCCCCGTGAGCCTGGACAACGTGGTGCTGGCCGAAATGCTCTGGGCCGCGTTCAAGTCGCTCTTCACCGTCACCGCCATCCTGGGCGTGATGCTGGCCTTGGGCATCAGCCACAGCCCCAAACTCTTCGTCGCCTGGCCCATCCTGTTCGGAGTGGGCATCACCTTCAGCTGCATTGCTCTCATCTTCAACGCGCTGGCCAAAGGCTATGACTTCTTCACCTACTACTTCACGCTCTTCCTCACCCCCATGATGTTCCTGAGTGGCGTCTTCTTTCCGCTGGAGCAATTGCCAGTGGTGGTGCGTGTGGTGGCTGACTGGCTGCCCCTCTCCAACGCTGTAGCCCTGGTGCGGCCGCTGTTCATGGACCAGTGGCCCACAGATGCCATACGGCACTTGGCAGTGCTGGCGGTCTATGCCGTGGGGTCGTTCTGGATTGCGCTGGCGCTGACGCGCAAAAGGTTTGCGAAATGATCTCTCTACTGCTCAGCGGCAATTGCAGACATATACAAACATCTTCCAATGGAACTTGATAACGCACTTGGGGCAGTTTCCGACTCCGCTAGTTTTCTTGCATTCGTAAGGTTACTTGCGAAGGATCGGGCGGAGTCTGCGGCCAAGGAAGCTGTGAATTGCTCCAATCCATATGGCCCTGATGCCAATGGTTGGGAGAACACGTCAATTGAGAGGTTTCTAGAGGCAGCTGTTAGTTGGGGCGAGTCAACGGACATGGGGCTAACTCAAAAAATCGCACCCGAAAATCTATGGAGAAGGTTCGCAGTCTTTCTGTATTGCGGAAAGATTTACGAGTAGAAGTGTGTCCGCTTTGGATTGTTTGGTATGCCCGCTCCTAGTCTGAAGCCGAAGTTCTAAATGCCCCCCAGCCCACCAACCCAGGCGGGTGGTGGGGCCCGCGGGCGTAGGCCGCACTCGCGGTTGCCACAGAGCAGGCGCACCGACTACGGTGTTAACGCAGTAACCCCAACTAACCAGAAACGGCCGTCCGCGACGCGAGCTGGAGAACGCGGGCCACGCCACCCGCCGTGCGCGAACCAAGCACCAGAAATTTCTTTTACACACAAAACCGGCCCTGTAGCCTGTAAATACTGCGCGAGCAGCTACTAAATTAATAGCAAATCAGGCGGCAAGTCACCACGCCGCCTTGATCAAATCCGCCGCCTTCTCCGCAATCATGATGGTCGGTGCATTGGTATTGCCACTCACGATGCGGGGCATGATGGAGGCGTCCACTACGCGCAGGCCCTGAACACCTTGCACGCGCAACTCGTAGTCCACCACGTCCATGGGACCCGGGCCCATGCGGCAACTGCCCACGGGGTGGTAGACGGTGTCGGCGTTGTCGCGAATGAACTGTTCGATCTCAAAGTCATTGCGGGCAGCGGCGGACTTGGGGCCTTCCTTGCCACCCAGTTCGGCGAAGGCCGGCTGCTGAAGCACGGTACGCATCAGCTTGAAGCCGCGCACCAGACGATCCACATCGTCGCGCTCGCCCAGAAAATTCGGGTCAATCACGGGCGCTGCAAATGGGTCTTTGCTTGCCAGCGTGACACTGCCGCGGCTGTGGGGGCGCAGCAGGCAGACGTGGCAGGAATAGCCATGGCCCAGCACCGTGCTGCGGCCGTGGTTCACCAGCTTGGCGATGGCAAAGTGGAACTGCAAGTCAGGCGTGCGCTCGTCGGGCTGACTCTTGATAAAGCCACCGGCCTCGGCAAAATTGGTGGTGAGCATGCCGGTGCGCTGCTTGCGCCATTCAAAAATGCCGCGCAGCGCATTCACCATGCCGGTGAAGGACACGCCAAAGGTCTCCGTCAGTTGCGGTGCGTTAACCAGCTGCACGATGTCGATATGGTCATGCAGGTGCTGCCCTACGCCAGGCAGGTCGTGCAGCGTGGCAATGCCGTTCTCCAGCAAGTGCTTGTGCGGGCCGATGCCCGAGAGCATCAGGATCTGCGGGGACTGCAACGCACCGGCGCTCAGCAGTACCTCGCGGCTGCAGCGCAGCTCTTTCATTTCGCCCTCGTGTAAAAACTGCACCCCTACGGCCCGCTTGTGCTCCAGCAGGATGCGTGTGGTGTGCGCGCCGGTGAACACATGCAGATTGGGCCGCCCGAGGTTGGGGGTGAGGTAGCCTTTGGCGGCGCTGTAGCGTTCACCGTCTTTGTGGGTCACCTGGTACATGCCCACACCCTCCTGGCTGGCGCCATTGAAGTCGGGGTTGACGGCATAGCCGGCCTGGTGCCCCGCTTCCACAAACACCGGGCCTAGGCGGTTCGGGCTGGTCAGGTCCTGCACGTGCAGGGGGCCACCCTGGCCGTGGAAGGCGTCGGCGCCGCGGGCGTTGTCCTCGGCTTTCTTGAAATAGGGCAGCACCTCGTCATAGTTCCAACCGGAGTTTCCCTCGGCGGCCCAGTGGTCATAGTCCTCTTTTTGGCCACGAACATAGATCATTGCGTTGACCGAGCTGGATCCCCCCAGCACCTTGCCGCGCGGCTGGTAGCCACGTCGGCCGTTGAGACCGGGCTGCGCGGTGGTTTCGAACTTCCAGTTGGCCTGGCCGTTCTTGGCCAGCACCGCGAGCCCCGCAGGGCAGTGGATGAGCACGCTGCTGTCAGGTGGGCCAGCTTCCAGCAGGGCCACCGTCACGGCGGGGTCTTCGCTCAGGCGGGCTGCCAAGACGCAGCCAGCCGAGCCGGCGCCAATGATGATGTAGTCGAACACGTACGGCCTCCTCATTCAGGGTGACGTTAACGTTACCCCATCGACCCCGAACCTGCCAAGCCGAGGTTTACCCTTGTGCTGACTCTCAAAAAGAATTTTGTGAATTTGTATTGCACACAATTAAATTGCCAGCTACAATTCATCCCATGCCAAACCCACGCACCACCTCTGCCAATGACGCCGCCCTGCGTCTGGACAACCAGTTGTGCTTTGCGCTGTATTCGACCTCGCTGGCCATGACCAAGCTTTACAAGCCACTGCTGGAAGAACTGCAACTCACCTACCCGCAGTACCTGGTAATGATGGTGCTGTGGGAGCAGGACGGCCTGAGCGTTTCGGCCTTGGGCGAACGCTTGTATCTCGATTCCGGCACGCTCACGCCCCTGCTCAAACGCATGGAACAGGCTGAGCTGCTGAGCCGCCAGCGCAGTGCCGCCGATGAGCGCCGCGTGGAAGTGTTTTTAACGGCCAAAGGCCGCGCCCTCAAAGTACAGGCCACGAAGATTCCCGCCTGCGTGCTCGCCGCCGCGGACTGCCCGCTGGACGAACTCATGAGCCTGACCCAACAGGTGCAAGCGCTGCGCCAGCGCCTGACGGCCCCCTGAAACCCAACACCCCATTACCCACCCCGCTGCCAGCCGGCAGCACTTTATGAAAGAAGCACCATGACCACCAAAATCGAAAAAGTGATTTACCAAGCCCACGCCACCTCCACCGGCGGCCGCGACGGCACCACCCGCACTTCCGATGGTCTGCTGGACCTGAAGCTGGCCGTACCTAAAGAAATGGGCGGCCCCGGCAATGGCGTGAACCCCGAGCAACTGTTTGCCTCCGGCTACAGCGCCTGCTTCATCGGCGCGATGAAGTTCGTGGCCGGCACCCAAAAGATCGCCCTGCCTGCCGACACCAGCATCAACGCCACCGTAGGCATTGGCCAGATTCCCGCGGGCTTCGGCATCGAAGTGCAACTGGAAGTCTCCATCCCCGGCATGGACAAGGCCGCAGCGCAAGCGCTGGTGGACAAAGCTCACCAGGTGTGCCCCTACTCCAACGCCACCCGCGGCAACATCGAAGTGACCATCACCGTGGTCTAAACGGAGGGTGTGTACGGGGCCTAGCGCCCTGTCACCTCGGAGGCCGGTCCCGCTTGGCGGGGCCGGCCTTTTGTCTTATGGTGCCGCGCATGGACACCACCTCCCTGCTCATCCGCAAAGCCCAGCTCGGCCAGACCCGGCTACACACCCACACCCTGCACGCGCTGGCCGATGGCGCCGTGCGGGTGCACATTGACCGCTTTGCGCTCACCTCCAACAACATCACCTACGCCGCCTTTGGCGAGGCCATGCAGTACTGGCAGTTCTTCCCGGTGCAAGGCGTGCCGGATGCCGACCAGTGGGGGCGCATTCCGGTCTGGGGATTTGCCACCGTGCTGCAAAGCCGCCACCCCGAGGTGCCAGTGGGCGAGCGCGTGTACGGTTACTTTCCCATGGCCAGCGCGCTGGACCTGACACCAGGCAAGGTACACGCGCAAGGCTGGTCCGATGTGGCACCCCACCGCGCACCCTTGCATGCGGTCTACAACCAGTACACCCGCTGCGCCACCGACCCGTTTTACACCACCGACACCGAAGACCTGCAGGCCCTGCTGCGCCCGCTGTTCATTACCTCCTGGCTGATCGACGACTTTCTGGACGACAACGCCTGGTTTGGCGCAGGCGACATTGGCACGCCCTGCATCCTGCTCTCCAGCGCATCCAGCAAAACCGCCTATGGCACCGCCCTCCAGCTCGCGCAGCGTGCGGGCATCGAGGTGGTGGGCCTCACTTCGGAGCGCAATGTGGCGTTTTGCCAAAGCCTGGGCGTGTACCACCGGGTGCTGACCTATGCGCAGCTGGACCAGGTCGCCCCCGGCACACCCTCCATCTATGTGGACTTTGCGGGCAACGCGGCGTTTCGCAAGGCGCTGCACACGCATTGCACGGCATTGGTCTACAGCAGCTCCATTGGCGGCACGCATGTGGCCGAACTGGGCAGTGGCAAGGACCTGCCCGGCCCCCGCCCCACGCTGTTTTTTGCGCCCGCACAAATCAAGAAGCGCAGCAGCGAATGGGGTGGCGCCGAGCTGAACCGGCGCCTGGTGCAGTCTTGGCAGGCCTTTGTGGCACGGGTTCAGCAGCCGCCCGCACCGTGGCTGCAGGTGCAGCACCACACGGGGCCAGCGGCGGTGCAGGCGGCGTACACGGCCATCCTGGCGGGCCAGAGCGACCCGCGCACGGGCCACACACTGTCGCTCTGATACCCGCAACACCGCCCAGTTTGACCTTCATCAAGGCTAGGAAACCCCACGCCTGCAAACTTGTCGTCAGGCGTATCGCGCATGATGGTGGACCCACAAACCTGAACTCGGAGACTTGATGAGACTGGCCCTGCTGTCGGACATTCACGGCAATATCCAGGCGCTGGACGCCTGCCTCGCCCATGCCCGTGCGCAGCAGGTGCAGCGCTTTGCCTTTCTGGGCGATCTGGTTGGCTACGGCGCCAACCCGGCCGAGGTGGTGGAGCGCGTCTCGCTGCTCACAGAAGAAGGCGCCATCGTGCTCAAGGGCAACCACGACGACATGGCCGTGCGCCCACCCGCCACGGTCCAAACCGTGGGAGACAGCACTGCCACCTGGACCCACCAGCAGCTCAGCCCCGTGCAGCGCCTGTGGATTGACACCCTTCCCTTTACCCAGCAGCTGGATAGCGTGCTGCTGGTGCACGCCAGCGCCGATGGCCCAGAGCTGTGGCGCTATGTCTACGACCAGCGCGCCGCCGCCGCCAGCCTGAACGCAGCCAACGAATGGCCCGGCGTGCGGTATGTGTTTGGCGGCCATGTGCACTTGCAAACGCTGTACTACCGGGGTGCCACCGATGGCCTGATGAAGTTCACCCCGCAGCCCGGTGTGGCTGTGCCGGTGCCCAAACACCGCCAGTGGCTGGCCACCGTAGGCTCGGTAGGGCAGCCGCGCGATGGCAACCCACAGGCCATGTACGCCGTGTTGGACACCGAGCGCGCGCAACTCACCTTTCACCGCGTGCTCTACGACCACTACAGCGCTGCCGCAGCTATTCGCCGCGCGGGCCTGCCCGAATTTTTTGCCAACCGGCTGGAGGAGGGACGATGAAACTGCTGGAGCCCGGCGCGACGCTGGACGGATTCACCATCGAGGAATGCATCCACTCCGGGGGCATGGCCCATATCTACCGCGTGGTGTACGCTGATGGCCGCCCCGGCCCCGGCTTTTCCATGGCCATGAAGATCCCCCGCATGACCGCAGGCGACGGGGCCGAAAACATCGTCAGCTTCGAGGTGGAATGCCAGATCATGCAGGTGCTGCAGGGCAGCCACACCCCGCGCTTTGTGGCGGCGGGCGACCTGCAATACACGCCCTACCTGGTGATGGAGTACGTGCATGGCCACACGCTGCAACACTGGCTCGATGGCCCGCAGCCTCTGACAGTGGAGACCATCACCCAGCTGGGCGCTGCCACCGCCCGTGCCGCCCATGCTCTGCACCAGCAAAACACCGTGCACCTGGACCTGAAACCCGCCAACGTGCTGCTGCGCGAGAACGGCAGTGCCGTACTGCTGGACTTTGGCCTGTCGTGCCACGCACACTACCCCGACCTGCTGGCCGAACAGCTGCGCAAGGCGGTGGGATCCCCCGGCTGGATCGCGCCCGAACAGGTGGTGGGCGTGCGCGGCGACCCGCGCAGCGATGTGTTTGCCATCGGCGTCATGCTCTACCAGCTGTGCACCGGCGAACTGCCCTTTGGCGCGCCACAAACGGCGGCCGGGCTGCGCCAGCGCCTGTGGGTGGACTCCACGCCACCGCGCAAGCTACGCCCGGACATTCCAGCTTGGCTGCAGGAAGTGGTGCTGCGCTGCCTGGAGCCCGAAGCGGCCAAGCGTTACCCCTCGGCCGCCCACCTTGCGTTTGACCTGATGCACCCCACCCAGGTGCATGTCACCCACCGCGGCACCCATGTTGTGGGCACGCCGTTTCGCACCCACTTCAGGCGCTGGCTCAAGGCGGCGGGCATGCACTACCAGCCCAGCCCGCTGGCGTCTGCCCAGCAGGTGCAGGAAGTCCCCATCGTCATGGTGGCAGTGCCGCACAAGGATGCGAGTGACACCACGCTGTACAGCCTGCGCCAGGCCGTGGCCCGTTCGCTGGGCACCCGCCCCGGCGCGCGGCTGGCCTGCGTCACCGTCATATCCAGCAGTGAGACCAGCGCGTCAGATGAGGCCCGCAGCGAAACCAATGTGCACCGCCGCTACCTGACCGCACTGCGCCAGTGGGCCCAGCCGCTGGACCACCCGGGCCACCAAACCTCGTGCCACGTGCTTGAGAGTGGCGATGTGGCCCAAGCCCTGCTGGACTACGCGCGTGGCAATCACGTCAGCGTCATCGTCATGGGGGCCGCCACCCACGGCCTGAAGACGCAGCGCTTTGTCGCCACCGTGCCCATCAAGGTGGCCATGGACGCCCCCTGCACCGTCATCCTGGTGAAACAAAGCCTGCCGTTTGAACAACTGGGCAATGCGTCAACCCCTGCAGCAACGTTTGCCCATGCTTACTCGGACTCCGATGCAGACACGGCAACAACACCCGTCGCCCCTTTGTACGGCGATGACCTTGGCCCATTGGGTTAAACGGCTTAAGCCACCTGCCCAAAAGGGGCAAGCCCGCAGACGACAATCGGGGCATGCACAGCACCACGGGCACTGCCCTTCATCCCTTTGAATCCCTGACCCCGGACTTGGTGCTGGACGCGCTGGACAGCGTGGGCCTGCGCGGCGATGGTCGCCTGACCGCCTTGTCGTCGTACGAAAACCGGGTCTACCAGGTGCACCTCGAAGACGGCGCGCCGGTGGTGGCCAAGTTTTACCGGCCCGAACGCTGGAGCGATGCACAAATCCAAGAAGAGCACGACTTTGCGGCCGAGCTGATGGCAGCCGAAATTCCTGTGGTGGGGCCGCTGGTGCTGGACGGCCAACTCGCCGCCAGGCCGCCCCAAGGCGAGTTACCCCCCCTGGGGGGCAGCGACCCGCACAGCGGCGGAGCGTGGGGGCCACGAACGCTGCACCACTTTGGCGGCTTTGCCTTCAGTGTGAGTCCACGCCGCGGTGGCCGCCCGCCGGAGTTGGACGACGGCGAAGTGCTGGAATGGATTGGCCGCTTTCTGGCGCGTATCCACGCCGTGGGCGCCAAGCGCCCCTTTGTGCACCGACCCGCGCTGGACGTGCAGACTTTCGCCATCGAACCCATGCAGTGGCTGCTGGCCAACCACATGGTGCCGCTGGACGTGCAAAGTGCTTGGACCACCGCCTGCCAAAATGCTATTGATTTGATAGCTGCTCGCGCAGACATGGCGGGCGCCACAGGCCAAAACAAGTCAAATTCCAGCGGCATACGCCAGTTGCGCCTGCATGGCGACTGCCACCCCGGCAACATCCTCTGGACACCAACCGATGTGGCCGCCAGCGCAGGCCCGGGACCGCACTTTGTGGACTTGGACGACGCGCGCACCGGCCCCGCCGTGCAAGACCTGTGGATGCTGCTCAGTGGTGATCGCCAGCAACGCACCCGCCAGCTGGGCATGCTGGTGGACGGCTACGAGCAGTTCCGCGAGTTCGACCGCGCCGAGCTGGCGCTGATCGAGCCGCTGCGCACGCTGCGCCTGATCCACTACAGTGCCTGGCTGGCCCGGCGCTGGAGCGACCCGACCTTTCCCGCCAACTTTCCATGGTTTGGCAGCAGCGACTACTGGAAGGGCCAGATCCAGATGCTGGACGACCAATGTGAGGCCATGCAGGAAGACCCGTTGATCGTATGAGTGGGGATGTGACCAGCGCCCCCCAGGTGGCGCCCGTGTGGTGGTTGATCACGCACCTGGGCTCCTCCAGCCTGCTTTTGCCAGCCTTTGGGCTGCTGGTGTGGGGCCTGTGGCGCAGCGGTGCGCGAGCCGTGGCACGCCACTATGTGCTGGCCATGTCCGCCGCAGTGTTGCTCACCGTGGTGAGCAAATGCCTGTTTTATGGCTGGGGCATCGGTATTGCGGCGCTGGATTTCACAGGTATCAGCGGCCACGGCCTGCTGGCCAGCGCGGTACTGCCTTTGCTGTTGCGCGGCCTGCCGGGTAGCCGCGCTTACCGTTGGGGGCCTGCACTGGGCGTAGGCCTGGCCCTCGTGGTGGGCGTGTCGCGCGTCATGGTGGGCGCCCACAGCGTGAGCGAAGTGCTGGCGGCATGGCTCCTGGGTTTGGCGGTCAGCTGGCCCGTGGTGCAGCGCTTGCAAACCGTGGTGGTGGCGCACTGGGCCACCCGTTTCTCACCCTTGCTCTTGGTGCTGGCGTTGCATACGTCGACCGCCACGTATTTACCCACCCATGCCTTGGAGGTACGCATCGCCTTGTGGCTCTCGGGGCAGGTGCAGCCTTTCACCCGGCACCAGCTGCACCAGTCCCCGGCGGCGCTGCCTAAGCCAGCACGTCCTTGACCCCGAAACGTGGCGCGTAGCCCAAGAGGCGCGCCGCTTTGGCGTGCGAGATGAGTGGATCGGTGCCCGCAAAACCCGGCGCAAACTGGGTGACTTCGGGCCAAAACTCGGCCATCAACGCACGGCCATCTTGCCCGGTCCAGTTGTGCGGGCCGGCAATGAAGAATGCCTCGTGGGAGTTGTCCAGATCCACCTCCAGCGCCAGGCGGTGCGCCGTGGCCACATCGCGCGCATCCACAAAGGTCCAGAGATTTTTATACCAGTTGGCGTACTCTGCCACCAGGGTCCGGTAGAAGGGGCGCTGCGCATCGTCAGGCAACCAGACCCAGGGCATGCGCAGGCACACGGTGCGCATGCCGTAACGCTCGGTGTAGGTCTTGCAGATCTGCTCGCTCACCACTTTGCTCAGACCATAGGGGTCTTGTGGGCGCGCGGGGTGGGCTTCGTCCACGGGGATAAAGAGCGGCGCGAGCCGGTGCGTGGCGAACGCAAAGCCCATCGTCGATTCGCTGGAGGTGAACACCACCTTGCCAATGCCCAGCTGGGCCGCCGCTTCCAGCACATTGAAGGTGCCGTTTACATTGACATCGAACACGCGTTTGGCCGGATCGTTGAGCGGGTGCGGAATGCCGGCCACATGCACGACCGCCTCGTAGCCTTGCATGGCCTGCAGCACGGCGTCGAGCTGCAGCACATCCACGGCATGGTGGGTCACGTCGCTGCGCGCGGGTGCCGCCAGGTCCAGCACACCCACCGTGTACCCGTGCTGCACCAGATCGTCCACAATGTATTTGCCGACGGCACCGGTGCCGCCTGTAACCAGAATTTTTTTCATGGTGCCATAGTAGCGGCGCCGAGCCCTTTTGGGAGCAACCTTTCAGTGACAACCCTCAACCTCGTGGGTGCCGGCCGCGTCGGCCGCACCCTGGCCATGCTGTGGGCCCGCCACGGCAGCTTCGAGATCCAGGATGTGCTGACCAGCAGCTTGGAAAGCGCACAACAGGCCTGTGTCGCCATCGGCAGCGGTCACGCCGTGGCCCGGCCAGCGGACATGCGCCCCGCCGATGTGTGGATGGTGGCGGTGCAGGACGCGCACATTGCGGCAGTGGCCACAACCCTCGCCGCGTCGCACCACACAGGCGCGACCGGCCCCATCGTTTTTCATTGCAGTGGCGCCCAGAACGCTGGCAGCCTGCAGCCCCTGGCCGACATGGGTTGGCGCACCGCCAGCGCACATTGCATCCTGAGCTTTGCCGAGGTCGAGGCGGCAGTGCAGCAATTTGCGGGAACCGCGTGTGCCCTCGAGGGAGATGCCGACGCATGCACGGCACTGGAAACCGCTTTCCAGGCCATTGGTGGCCAGTGCTTCCGGGTGGCGGGGGAGGACAAGGTGCTGTACCACGCAGCGGCGGTGTTTGCCACCAACTTTCTGCCGGTGCTGCAGTCGGTGGCCGAGGCAGCCTGGGCGCGCAGCGGAGTGCCGCCTGCCCTGCTGCCGCAGCTACGCGCCAGTTTGCTGCGCAACGCGGTGGACAACATCACACGCCTTGGGCCGGCGGGCGCCCTGACCGGGCCCGCAGCGCGCGGCGATGTGGCCGCCATTGAACGGCAGGCCGCAACCGTCCACGCGTGGGATGCGCCCAGTGGCGACGCCTACCGAGCACTCAGCACCCTGGCCCTGCGCTTGGCAGGGCATGCCTACTAAGCCTGCCAAGCGGCCCATACCTGCGGCAACCACTGGGCGCCGCTGACGGCCAAGACTGCCAAAGTAATCACCAGCAGAAACCCCAGCGCTGCACCGGCCAACAGTGCCAAGCCGTCCTCAAACACCAGCCCCAGTCCGATGAGCAGCAGGGCGACCGCTGGCACCACATTGCCAAACGGAATGGGCAAAAAAATCACCAGCGCCATGGCAGCCACCAAGGGTGCCAGCCAGACGCGGTGGCCGGGCTGCACCCACCAGCGCAGGCGGGCCCGCATCACCCGCGCAGCCTGCTCGTAGAGCCAAGCCAGGGTGTGCAAGGCCCGGCGCGCCATGGGGGCCGACAACTGCAAGCGCCCCACCCTGCGGGGCATGACCAGCCGCGGAAAGTATCGCCAGATCATCCAGGCCAGCGCCGCCAGACCCATGGACATCAAAGTGCCTGCTCCCGGCAAAGGCAGCAGGCACGGCACGGTCAAGACCACCAGCAAGGCCCCTGGCCCTCCCCGGCCATGCAGCCGGAAGAGTTGCTGCAGGCGCATGGGCTGGTCCTCCAGCGTATCGGCTGCAGCCCGCAGGCGCTGGGCCTGCATCTGGTTCATGGTCACGTGCTGCTGCGCGTGCTGCTGGAGCGCACACTCAGCCACATGGTGATCGCCAGAATGCCCACCACCACACCGAGGGACACGCCCACCGGGATTTTGTAGATATCAATCAGGCACATCTTGGTACCGATGAACACCAGAATCACAGCCAAGCCGTAGTTCAACAAGCGGAACTTGTTGGCGACGGCAGCCAACAGGAAGTACATGGCACGCAGACCCAGGATCGCAAACACGTTGCTGGTCAGCACGATGAAAGGGTCGCTGGTGATCGCAAAGATCGCGGGGATGGAGTCCACCGCAAAGATCACGTCCGTCAGGGCCACCAGGCAGATCACCATGAACAAAGGTGTGGCAATCTTCTTGCCGTTTTCCACGGTCCAGAAATTCTCGCCATCGTAGTTCTTACTCACGGGCAAGATCTTGCGCAGCAGCTTCAGGGCAGGGTTGTCATCCAGCTTGGGTTCCTGGCCGGCAGCCCACCACATCTTCACGCCGGTAAGGATCAGGAAAGCGCCGAACACGTACAGGATCCAGTGGAACTCGGCCAGCAACCAGCCACCCACCAGAATCATGATGGTGCGCAACACGATGGCACCGATGATGCCGATCATCAGCACCCGCTTCTGGTAGTGCGTGGGCACCGCAAAGTAGGTGAAGATCATCAGGAACACGAAGATGTTGTCCACCGCCAGCGATTTCTCGATGAGGTAGCCAGTCAGGAACTCCAGTGACTTGGTGTTCGCGATCTCGGTCGAACCGGTGGTGTCTTTGACTGCCCACCAGAACAGGCCGTTGAACAAGAAGCTCAAGGCGATCCAGATGAGGGACCAGTTGAGGGCTTCTTTGACGCCGATGTCATGGGCGCCCTGTTTTTTGAGGACGACGAAGTCCACGAAGAGTGACACCAGAACGATGCCTACGAAGGTGGCCCATAGCCACAGCGGTGCGATTGTTTGCATATGCAAGACCCAGAAATGGTTGAAACATTCCCTGTAGGTCTTGCGGGAGAGCGCCGGATGGCGCCTCTGCATGTTCCGGCCGGGGCGATGAAACCACCCGCGACGTACTGACGAAACATGCAAACCCGGCACCTGCGCGCCGGGATTGCTACTCCCCTAAAGGTGTGTGGATCATGACAGAAAAAAATGAAATATTGTCATATGCCCTGCCACGCCCTGGGGACATTAGCTATTAAATTTATAGCTATCCGCGCTTACTGCGCAGGCCTCAATAGCCTATTTTCCTTTAAAACAAAGCCGCACACTGCGCCATGCATACAGAAGCAAACTGACCGCAGTGACCACTGCCAGCACCCTTTGGGTCTGGTGGTTTTCGGCAAAATCCAGGTCTTCGGCGATCAGGTGGTACAGAGCCAACGCGACCAGCACCGCGGCCAGGCGCACGCCCCAAGCGGAGTGCCCCAAGTGTTTTTCCGGCAGACGGATCCACACCTGATGCCCCAGCAAACCGGATAGCAGCCCCAGGCTGGCGCCCACCACCACATCCCCAGGCCAATGCGCGCCCACGGCAATGCGCGACAGGCCCGCCCCCGCCGCCAGTACCCACAACCACCAGTGACGGCGACGCTGGGCGACTGTCAGCGCAAAGTAAATGGCCGAAGCCACCGCAAACGCGGTGAGGGTATGCCCCGAGGGCATGGACACGTTGTGCAGCAGCTCACCCACCACGCGCATCTGCGCGTTGTCCACCACCGCGGCAGGGCGCGGGCTTTCAATGAAGAACTTGCCGGTGCGCGCAAACAGCACTGCAAACGGCGCAGCGCACAACCACGCCACCATCAACCGAGGGGCCAGCACCAGCAGGGGTGCCGTAACAGCCAAGATTCCCCAGCCATTTCCCAACAGTGAAAGGCCAGTCCAAAACTCGGCGGCTACCGGCGCACACCACTGGTTAATGGCAAGAAAAAGCCCGGGCTCCCACAACTGCAGCCACAGCGGTGTACCGACGATGAAGATCACCAGCGGCCACCACCAGGTGCGGCTGGACACCGGAGTGGCAAGGGCATGGGACGT
The DNA here is from genome assembly GCF_034519335.1 of Rhodoferax sp. Lineage (GTDB taxonomy): Bacteria > Pseudomonadota > Gammaproteobacteria > Burkholderiales > Burkholderiaceae_C > Allorhodoferax. The sequence continues at coordinate 51,131 of NZ_JAXHOL010000040.1, read as the reverse complement.
AGTGGCGGGTGGCAACATCGGGTACAGGTCTCAGGAATTGGGCGCGAGTGTAAGGCGTGGCTGCGGCGTACCACCGGACCAGCCGCGGCAGTCATAAAACCGGAAGCTGGCTAACGGCCGCCCCCCGTGCTGCAAGGGAAGGCTTTCCAGCAAGGCGCAACTAGCAAACCCTTCCGCACCCACGGGTGGGTCGTAGGCCATGTACGACCAGTCGACCAGCAGCGTGCCGCCGCCTTGTGGGAGGTCACCAGCCCAAAGCTTGAACTGGGAATCTCCGTCTTCCAGAACGTGCACCGGCAAGGGGCGTGCATACCAGCCCAGGCGGCTGCCCAGCGTCCAGTTCTGTACCGCCACACTGTCCAAGCCACGCTGCACCGCCCAACGGGTTGCTCGCTGCCCAGCCACGTCCCAGCCATGCAGGTCGGCAAACGGGTTGGGCTGGGGCGCCACTGGGGCATCGCTACCCGCTACGACTGGCCATCCCGCGCTGCCCATCAGGCCCAACAGCCCGGCGCATACCAAGGCCTGGGCCAGACCCAGTGCGGCCAGCAGCCATCGGGCTGAACCTCGCCACAGCCTTGCCAGCCCCATGCCAGCAAAAGGCGCCAAAGCCACCCAGGACGGGGCCGTCCAGTGCGGCAGCGCCGTGCCGCCACCGGCCATGTAAGTGAAAATGACAAAAGGTATGGCGAATAGCCAAACCAGCGACCGCTGTCGCCGGTCCGCTTGGCGCCAGCCCGCCACAGCACACCAGAGCAGGGGGCCAAACGCCAGCAGCTGGGTTAGCACAAAGCGCAGCACATGGCTGGCTTGCCACACACTGCCTTTGCCGTGGGCCAGCTGGTAGGTGAACGAGATCCATTGGTTCTGCGCATTCCATACCAGCACGGGGGTGATCAACAGGGCCGCAACGCCCACTGCAGCCCACAAAGCCGGGCGACGCAGCACGCCCCAGCCTTGGGCGCCCACGATGCACAGCGCCACCGCCAGCGCGGTGAACACAGCGGTGTACTTCGCCAACCCCGAGAGCCCCAGCAGCCCTCCCATTACCAGCCAGGAAACGGTGCGCCCTGCAGCCCCGGGCTGCATCAGAGTCCAGGTCTGGTGCATCAAGGCCACGGTCAGCGCCATCAGCAAGGTATCGGGTAACAGGCCAATGCCCAGGACATGCAGCAGGGGCGCCAGGGCCAGCACCATCACGGCCGCCAAGGCAGACTGTGGTACATGCGCCTGCCCCTCCAGCAGACGCAGCGTAAGGCGGTACACACCCCACACCGTGGCCAGCCACAACAGACCGGGAATCAACCGCAGCACGCCGACGGGCGCACCCAGCGCCACCAGCGGCCACTGAACCCAGCCCACCAATGGTGGGTGGTCAAAGTAGCTGAGTGCGGGGTGCGCGGCGTAGAGCAGGTAGTGCGCCTCGTCTACCGACAGGCCCAGCAAGGCTCCCAGCACCGCATGCAGGCCAAACACCAACGCCATGACCCGGTGGGCACGGCCATGCTGAGAAAGCGGGAACAAAAATTGCAAAGGAAAGTCGGAGGAAAATGGAAACCCCCGCAGTCTAATCTGCCCCTTCTATCCCCCCACACCAAGGAACCCCATGCCCACCTACCATGTTGAACTGCTGGAAGGCCGTACCCAGGAGCAAAAGAAAAAGCTGGTAGAAGAAGTGACCCGCGTCACGGTCGAAACCCTGGGCTGCTCGCCCGAGGCGGTCGACATCATCATTACCGACGTGAAACGCGACAACTGGGCCACAGGCGGCAAGTTCTGGAGCGAACCGCGCGCATAAGCGCACGCTGATTCCGTCTATCGTTTGTCAGCCCCTGCCACCACCCCGGAGTAAACTGTTTTCATGTGCCAACTGCTTGGAATGAATAGCCATTTGCCGGCCAGCCTGACGCTGAGTTTTACCGGCTTTTCGCAGCGCGGCGGCTGCACCGACCACCATGCCGATGGCTGGGGCATCGCCTTCTTCGAGAGCGAAGGCGACCTGCCCGGCAAGGCAGCGCGGCATTTTGTGGACAAGGAAAGTGCATCCACCTCGCCGATTGCGAAGATGCTCAAGTCCTACCCCATCAAGAGCCACAACGTGGTGGCTCATGTGCGCAAGGCCACGGTGGGGGCAGTCACCCTGGAAAACTGCCACCCTTTCACCCGCGAGCTGTGGGGCCGCTACTGGGTGTTTGCCCACAACGGCGACCTCAAGGAATTCAACCCACCGCTGCATGGCAGCTTCAAACCCGTGGGCAGCACCGACAGCGAACTGGCATTTTGCTGGCTGCTGCAGGAGCTCAACAAGTCCCACGCGACCGTGCCCAGTGTGGAGGAACTCACTCACACCTTGGCCGAGCTGGTACCCAAAATTGCCCGCCACGGCACCTTCAATTTCCTGCTCAGCAATGGCCAAGCCCTGTGGGCCCACGCCAGCACCAAGCTCTGCTACGTGGTGCGCCAGCACCCCTTCAGCGAAGTGCAGCTCAAGGATGAAGATGTGACGGTAGACCTATCGCAACTGAACGGCCCGGACGATCGTCTGGTGATTGTGGTGACAGAGCCACTCACCACCAACGAAGCCTGGGTCGCCATGGAAGCAGGCGAATTACATGCCTTTGTAGACGGCCAACCCCTGACCCGCGCTGTGTGCAAAGCCACGCTGATTGCAGCGGCTGCCGCTGCTGCGGCCCAGCGCGAAGCCGAAGAGGCGGCCCGACATATGCCCCCACGCTCCGCCGCTGTGCGGGTCGCTGCCCCCCAAGGGGGCTAATTTGGCTGTCGCCGCTGGCCGCCAAGCGGTCCAGAGGCCTTGGGGCGGCCCGGCGGCAAATTGCCCGTCCCCCTCCTAGGCCCCCGCGCTCTGCCGCTGCGCGGGAGGGCTGACCTCCTCAGGGCTTGCAGCCGTACTGGCCTTTTTTCACGTTTTCAAAATAGCTCAGATCACCCTTGCATGTCGGTTTTTCGGCGGGCAATGCGGTTCCGGCTTTGGCTGCACAGGTGAAGGCGCCGGTCTTGGCGTTGAGCTTGCCGGACAGCTTCCAGGGCTTCACGCACACATCGCCGGGCTTGGCAGGTGCAGCCGCCTTGGCCACACCGGTCACGGTGATGTCAACCGCGCGCTCGGGGCCACCGCAGTTGGGGTGGTTTTGCACATTTTTGCCGCCCAGGGTCACGTGGTAGGAGCCGGGTTTGTCATATGTACGGGTCACCACCAGGGGCACTGGGGTGCTCACGTCGCTGACCGCGTCTTTGAAGGTGCCATCGCCAAAACCCACCACGAAACCGCAGTAGTTGGAGTTCAGCACATCGATGTTGGCGGTGATGGTGACGGGCTCGCCGACCTTCACCGTGGTGCTGGAGGCTGTGATGGTGCCCAGCACCTGGGCGTGGGCCGCTCCGGCCAGCAGACCGGCAGCGAGCAGGGCGGCGTATTGCATGCGTGTTGTCATGGGATGTCTCTCCGTTGTTTCGTGCCGCTGCTCCAAGCGTGGCAGCGGACCACGCAGAGCCATTGTGCGCCGTTGGCAGCAGCGCAACACAGGGCTGGCCCTGATCTGCCGCAATAAAGCGGCAATGTGTGAACTTTGCCGCGAGGGTGTGCGCCCCCAGAGGGTGCTGACTAACGCCCTGCGGCCACCGCAGCTTCGAGCGCGTCCACAAACATGGCGGGCACGTCAAACCCGGTCTGGTCAGTGATTTCCTGGAAGCAGGTTGGGCTGGTGACGTTGATTTCGGTGAGGCTGTCGCCAATCACGTCCAGCCCCACCAGCAGCAGACCACGTGCCGCCAAGACAGGCCCCAGCGCTTCAGCTATGCGGCGGTCATCGTCGCTCAGCGGCAGGGCCACTCCCTTGCCGCCCGCCGCCAGGTTGCCACGCACCTCGCCGCCCTGCGGAATGCGGGCCAGGCAGTAGGGCGCAGGCTTGCCACCAATCACCAGCACACGTTTGTCGCCGTCCTTGATGGCGGGCAGGAACTTCTGCACCATCAGGGTCTGGGCGCCGTCCTTGTTCAGCGTCTCGATGATGCCACCCAGATTCAGTCCATCGTCTTTCACGCGGAAGATGCCCATGCCGCCCATGCCGTCCAGCGGCTTCAAGATGATGTCGCGGTGCTCGGCGTGGAAGGCGCGCACCGCGGCCGCATCACGGGTGACCAGGGTGGGGCCAATGAACTCGGGAAACTCCAGAATCGCCAGCTTCTCGGGGTGGTCGCGCAGGGCGCGTGGCTTGTTGAAAACCTTGGCACCTTCGCGCTCGGCCTGCTCCAGCAGGTGAGTGGCGTAAAAAAATTCGCTGTCGAACGGCGGGTCCTTGCGCATGACGATGGCGTCAAAAACTTTCAGCGCCACGGTGGCCGGCTCGGCCTCGGTGAACCAGGCATCCGCATGGCCCGTGAGCGTGATGCGCCGCACCGCGGCCTGCACCACCCCACCGCGCTGCCACACCAAGTCGCGTGGCTCGCAGGCAATGATGCGGTGGCCGCGCTTCTGCGCCTCGCGCATCATGGAAAAAGTGGTGTCCTTGTAAATCTTGAAGGATTCCAGCGGGTCGGCAACAAACAGAATGTCCATGGGGTTCTTTCTCGGTCAGGGGCTGCGGCTCAGGTACCCGCAGGCTTGCGGCCGTAGTGTTGCACCAAAAGCGCAAGCCCGCCTGCGACCACCCCCCAAAAGGCCGAGCCGACTCCGGCTATTACGACCCCGCTGAGCGTGACCAGAAAAGTGATGAGCGCGGCTTCACGATGGGTGTCGTCCTTGAGCGCGGCGTTGAGCGCACCACCAATGGTGCCCAGCAATGCCAGCCCCGCAATAGCGGCCACCAGCTCCTTGGGAAAGGCAGTCAAAACACCGGTGATGGCCGCGCCGAACAGGCCAATGACCACATAGATGAGACCGCACGAGGCCGCAGCGGTGTAGCGCCGCGCCGGGTTGCTGTGCGCCTCCGGCCCCATGCAGATGGCGGCGGTGATGGCGCTGAGGTTAAGTGCAAACGCACCAAACGGCGCCAGCACCAGCGTAACCAGCCCGGTAAGGGTGATGACTTTGGAGATGGGGATGCCGGCGTCGCCCCCTCGGAGCGGCGGTCGGCATAGCCCGCCGCCCGGATGGCCGCCACACCGGGCAGGTTTTGCGAAGCCATGGTGACCACAAACAGCGGCAGAGACATGCTGATGAAGGCGGCCAGGGAAAAGCTGGGCGTGACCCAGACTGGCATTGTCAAGCCAAATTGGATCTCAGCCCCCGTGAATTCTGCGCGAGCAGCTACGAAAATAATAGCAACCAACAAGGTCAGCGGCACCGCATAACGTGGCACCAGGCGCTTGCCGAGCAAGTAGGTCAGCAGCATGAGCACCACCAAAGGCAGCGCTGTCTGCGCGGCGGCAAACCCCGACAAACCAAAGCGCGCCAGCACCCCCGCCAGCAAGGCCGAGGCCAGCGCCAGCGGAATGCGGTTCATCACCCTCTCAAACCAGCCCGTGGCGCCCGCCACGGTGATCAGCACGGCGCACAGGATGAAGGCGCCCACGCCCTCGGCCATGCCAAAGCCACCAGCCGTGGCTGCGGTGGCCAGCACTGCAGCACCCGGTGTGCTCCAGGCCACCATGACCGGCTTTTTGAGCCACAACGAGGGAATGAGCGAGCACAGGCCCATGCCAATGCCCAGCGCCCACATCCACGAGGCCACCATGGCCGGTGTGGCGCCCAGCGCCAGCGCGGCCTGGAAAACGATGGCGACCGAACTGGTGAAACCCACCAGCACCGCCACAAAACCGGCCGTGAAGGCCGAGAGACTCAGGTCTTTGAAAAAATGCATGGCAGGCACAAAGAAATGGGGCCGCTGCGCGGCCCCAAGAGATTTAGATTTCGATTTTGGAGCCTAGCTCCACCACCGAGTTGTTCGGCAGGTTGAGGAAGTCCGCCGCCGCGCTGGCATTGTGGTGCATTTGCGCGAACAGTTTCTCGCGCCAGGGCGCCATGCCCTCGCCCAACGTGGGCACCACGGTGTCACGCGACAAGAAGTAGCTGGTGCTCATCGGGTCCAGGTCGCAGCCACGGCCCTTGATCTGTTCCAGCGCCTTGGGGATGTCGGGGTCATTCTTGAATCCGTAGTGGATCACCACCTGCCAGCAGTCGTGGCCCAGGGAGTCGATCTGCAGGCGTTTGTCCAGCCCGATCCAGGGCACCTCGTGGTTCTTCACCGTGACGAACAGGTTGCTGGTGTGCAGCACCTTGTTGTGTTTGAGGTTGTGCAGCAGCGCATTGGGCACGGTGCCCATCTCGGAGGTGAGGAACACCGCGGTACCTTCCACGCGCGCCGGGGGGCTCACAAACACTGCCTCCAGAAAACTCGGCAGGTCCAGTGCGTCGGCACGCAGCTTGTCGTTGAGCAGGCGCCGGCCGTCCTTCCAGGTCATCATCAGGGTGAACACCGCCCCCCCAATGGCCAGCGGAAACCAGCCGCCGTCAAACAGCTTGAGCAAGTTGGACGCCCAGAACGCAAAGTCGACGATGAAGAAGAATCCGGTAGCAACAATGCAGAGCCACAACGGGTACTTCCAGCCGTGGCGGATGACGTAGAAGGTGAGGATGGTGGTAATCAGCATATCGGTACACACCGCAATGCCATAAGCCGCCGCCAGGTTGCTGGACGACTTGAACATCACCACCGCGAGCACGATGGCCACAAACAGGCCCCAGTTCACAAAGGGCATGTAGATTTGGCCGGTATCTTTGACACTGGTGTGCTCGATCTGCAGGCGAGGCAAATACCCCAGTTGAATCACCTGTTTGGTGACCGAAAACGCCCCGGAGATCAAGGCCTGCGAGGCAATTACCGTCGCCATGGTGGCCAAGCCCACCAGGGGCAGCAAGGCCCAGTCGGGCGCCATCATGTAGAAAGGGTTTTTGACGGCGGCAGGGTTGGCCAACAACAAGGCGCCCTGGCCAAAATAATTGATCACAAGGGCTGGCATGACCACGGAAAACCAGGCCAGGCGAACCGGCTTTTTGCCGAAGTGCCCCAGGTCGGCATACAGCGCCTCGGCGCCCGTGACACACAGCACCACAGCCCCCAGGATGATGAACGTGGTGCCGGGGTTGTTCCACATAAAGCCCAGCGCATAGTGCGGGCTGATGGCCCACAAAATCTCAGGGTGGTCCACGATGTGGCTCACACCCAGCAGCGCAAGCACAGCAAACCACACGACGGTAATGGGGCCAAAAAACTTGCCGATGCCCGCCGTACCCCGCTTTTGCACCGCAAACAGGCCAAACAGAATGACCAGTGTGATGGGAATCACATACCGCTTGAAGGCGGGCGAGATAACCTCCAAACCTTCGACGGCCGACAGCACCGAAATGGCCGGGGTAATGACGCCATCCCCGTAAAACAGGCAAGTGCCAAAAATACCAATGATGAGCAAGACGCGGCGCAGCTCGGGCCGGTCTTTCACCGACTGTGAGGCCAGCGCCAGCATGGCCACCAGGCCGCCCTCGCCGTGGTTGTCGGCCCGCAGCACCAGCACCACATATTTGATGGAGACGATGACCGTGAGGGTCCAGAAGAAGATGGAGAGGATGCCGTAGACGTTGTCGGGGGTGAAAGGCACGTGGCCGGAGCCAAACACTTCTTTCATGGCGTACAGCACGCTGGTGCCAATGTCGCCGTAGACCACGCCGATGGCGCCCAGGGTGAGCGCCGCAAGAGACGATTTTGATGCTGACACGAGATCACCCGGCGCTCGGGGGCCGCCGGGTTCCATTCCTGAAGGGACCGCTATTTTGCTCCTGGCGCTTCAGGCTGCAAGCCACAAATCTGCAAATTGCGCGGAATTTGGAGCCGTGTTGCAGCGCAGCAACTCGGCTGCAACACTGGGTTGACGCGCCTCAGTCGTAGCGTTCTGCGTCGGGGTCGGTGGCTTCCAGCTCGTAGCTGCCGGCCAGCATGGCCAAGCGGCCAATGACACCGTACATGTAGAAGCGGTTGGGAGCGCTTGCACCGGGGCGCACACCGGGCTGAGGTAAGTGCGTACTCTCGGCAAACGCCAATGGCACATAGGCAGAGCCGGGCGCACTGAGGTTTTCATCCTCGCCACGCTCGGCGTGCATGCGGTAGAAGCCGCCCACCACGTAACGGTCCATCAGGTAGACCACAGGTTCCGCCACGGCGTCGTTCACGCGCTCGTTGGTCAACACGCCTTCTTGCAAGATCAGCTCCAGCGGTGCCGGTGCGGCGTCAAGGCCGGCCCCCATCTTGCGCAGCTTGGTTTCCAGGTCCTTGGTGTCGCGCACCGAGAGAATGGCGTTACCGCTGGTGCGGTTGTCGGCCTTGATGACCACGAACGGCCGCTCCTTGATGCCGTATTCCTTGTACTTCTTCTTGACCTTGGTGAGCATGGCATCGACCCGTTGCACCAAGGCATCAATGCCAGCAGGCGTGACCAAGTCCACCACACCGTACTTGTCAAACATGGGGTTGATGAGCCAAGGGTCCACACCAATGAGCTTGCCAAAACGCTTGGCCACTTCCTCGTAGGCCTTGAAGTGCGTGCTCTTGCGCCGCGTCGTCCAGCTCGCGTGCAGCGGAGGCAGCAGGTACTGCTCATTCACCTCTTCCAGAATGCCGGGCACACCGGCGCGCAAATCGTTGTTGAGCAGGATGGTGCAGGGGTCAAAGTCCTTGACACCCAAGCGGCCCTTGGTGCGGATGACGGGCTCGATGGTGATGGACTCGCCACCCGGCAACTCGATGGTGGTGCTTTTCTTGACCTCCGGGCTGATGGAGCCAATGCGCACATTGAGCCCGGCCATGTGGAAGATGCGACGCATCTGGGCCAGGTTGCTCAGGTGGAAGGTACCGCGGGCATTGTTCTCGGGCACGATCAGCAGGTTGCGGGCCTCGGGGCAAATCTTCTCAATGGCAGCCTGCGCAGCCTGTACCGCCAGCGGCAGCATGGCGGGCGTCAGGTTGTTCCAGCCGCCTGGGTAAAAGTTGGTGTCCACCGGCGCCAGCTTGAAGCCGGCGTTGCGCACATCGACCGCGGTGTAGAAGGGCGGTGTGTGCTCCATCCACTCCAGACGGAACCAGCGCTCGATGGCGGGCATGGAGTCCAGAACCCGTTGCTCGAGTTCGTTGATGGGGCCCGTGAGGGCAGTGACGAGATGCGGAACCATACGGCGCTTTCAAAGAGGACTGCCCATTCTAGGGGGCTCCATCAGGTGGAGAAGTTCCCCGAAATTTCAAGTCCTTGGCCGCACGTCGCCAGAAAAAACAGCGACCCAAGTAGTCGGCTCAGCCGCGCACTTCGCCTTCACCGAGTACCACGTACTTGTGCGAGGTCAGTCCCTCAATGCCCACCGGGCCGCGGGCGTGGAATTTGTCGGTGCTGATGCCGATTTCGGCGCCCAAGCCGTACTCAAACCCGTCGGCAAAGCGCGTGCTGGCATTCACCATCACGCTGGCCGAGTCCACCTCGCGCAGAAACTTCTGGGCATGCACGTGGTTGGTGGTCAAGATGGCGTCCGTGTGGTGGCTGCTGTACTGGTTGATGTGGGCAATGGCTTCGTCCACACCCGCCACCACTTTCACGCTGACGATGGGGGCCAGGTATTCCTCGTACCAGTCCTGCTCGGTGGCAGGCACCAGTTTTGCTACTGATTCAGGAGCTGCTTGCGCAGCATCCACGGGGGCCAGGGGCAGATTTGACTTCAAAATCGCCAGCGCCTCTGGGTCGCAGCGCATCTCCACCCCCTTGGCCGCATAGACCGCGCCAATCAACGGCAGGAATTCGGCCGCTGCGCCGCGCGCCACCAGCAGGCCTTCAGTGGCATTGCAAGGGCTGTATTTGTTGGTCTTGGCGTTGTCCGCCACCTTGACCGCCATGGCGATGTCGCAGGGGTCGTCCACATAGGTGTGGCAATTGCCGTCCAGGTGCTTGATGACCGGCACCTTGGCGTCGCGGCTAATGCGCTCGATCAGGCCCTTGCCACCGCGCGGAATGATCACGTCCACGAACTGCGGCATGGCGATGAGCTGGCCCACCACCTCGCGGTCGGTGGTCTGCACCAGTTGCACCGCGTCGGCGGGCAAACCAGCCTCCAGCAGCGCCTGCTGCACCAGCCGGGCCAGCGCCTTGTTGGAGTCAATGGCCTCCGAGCCACCGCGCAGGATGCAGGCGTTGCCGCTCTTGATGGAGAGGCTGGCCGCCTCGATGGTCACATTCGGGCGGCTCTCGAAAATCATGCCAAACACGCCAATCGGCACCCGCATTTGCCCCACGCGGATCCCGCTGGGCTGTTGTTTCATGCCGATGATTTCACCAATCACGTCCGCCATGGCCGCCAGCTGCTCACAGCCTTCGGCACAGGTTTCCAGCACCTTGGGCGTGAGCTTGAGGCGGTCCACCATGGGGGCAGACAAGCCGTTGGCCACGGCGCGCTCAATATCCTTGGCGTTATCCACCTGCAGGGCCTGCGTATTTTCACGCAGCAGCCTTGCCAAGGCCCGAAGCGCTACGTTTTTAGTAGCTGCAGGCGCACGCGCCATAAGGGCCGAAGCCACTTTCGCTTGAGAACCGAGGGCCAGGGTGTATTCGGTGGTGTTGGTCGCGTTCATAAGGAGATTTTCGCAGATTGCTCAGGGCGCGCCCAGCGTGCGGGACCACCGCTCCAAATCTTGCACCACACCGCCCAGTGCCATCGCTTCCTGCACTACACCCGCCCACACAGGCGAGTCCACCCGTACACCCGACTGCAGCACCGACTGCGCCAAACGCTCCTGCACGCGCGTCTGCCATTGGGCCGCCGACAACTGCACACCAAGGGCGGCCAGCACACGCTGCTTGGGCTCCACCATATCCTGCACCCGCAGGAGTCGCAGCAGCCGCTGCCGGGTCTCGGGCTGGTCGTGAAGGCGTTCGGCCTGCTGATGAATGGCTTCGTTGAGTAGCACCTCCAGCACCAGCTGGGCGTCCTGACAGGCCCTGGACCACACCAGCGCGCCGTCAAAATGCAACAGACTGCGCTTGAAGGCCATAGGCCCCTCGGCCAGCGCTTGTGTGTGAAAAAAACAAAAGCCGTTGGCATTCCAGCTCTGCGCCTCGATGGGCTGCCAAGCCCCCTCCAGCCGGGCATGGAGCCGAATCGACAGCTGGCTATGCCTAGGCTGGTGGCGCAGGATGGGAAGACTGTCAGGCATAACGCTCCAGAGCAGGCTCAGCGTCGTACGTAGGCTGGGGCCGCCGGGGCCTTGGGCGCAGCAGCACACAAGCCACACAGCTGCAGCGCCAGCCGGTGCAGTGCCTGCCAGCCCGCGGTGGGCCAGTCGGGTTGCTTCAGGCCTTTAACAATGCCGTCCACCACATGGGCAGATTGCAGCAGTTCAGCCAGTTTGGATTCCGAGAGCTTGGGCAGCACACGTTCGAACAGGCGCTCTTTCACGCCCCAGATGCGGTTCTCTCGCAGCGCCATGGGCAAGGGACGCCCCTGGGCCATGGCGTCTTTCACGCGTTTCAGGGCGCGAATATCTTCACTCAGCGTGTAGTGCACCAGCACTTCGGCCTCGCCTTCTGCCTGCAGGCCGTCCAGCATGCGCTGCACGCGCACCGCCTGTCCGGCCAGCACAGCCTCACTAAGCTTGAACACGTCGTAGCGCGCGACATTGAGCACCGCGCTTTCGACCTGTGCCAAGGTCAGCACGCCGCCGTTCGCGTCTGCGGGGAACAGGAGTCCCAGTTTTTGAATCTCTTGGTGCGCGGCCAGCAGATTGCCCTCCACGCGGTCGGCAAAGAATTGCAGCGTGCGCTGGCCTTCTTCGCCCGCCTCCACGCGCTGCCCCTGGGCGCCCAGGCGCTGGGCAATCCATTGGGGTAGCGCGCTGCGCTCCACGGGACTCACCTCCAGCGTGACGCCATTGGCATCCAGCGCAGCAAACCAGGCCGTGGACTTGGTCATCTTGTCCAGGCGCGGCAGCAAAACGATGGTGAGCGTGGAATCGTTGCCCTGCGCGCCTTCGGCGAGCTGTTGCAGGGCCACACTGCCGTCTTTGCCAGGTTTGCCACTCGGAATGCGGATTTCGACGATTTGTTTGTCGGCAAACAGGCTCAGGGAACCGCCCGCAGCCAGCACCTCACTCCAGTCGAAATGGGCACCGGCCACGGTGTGCGAGGTGCGTTCTGTGTAGCCGTTGGCGCGGGCGTTGGCGCGAATCGCATCCAATGCCTCTTGCTGCAGTAGCGGCTCATCTCCATGCAGCGTGTACAGACTCTTGAGCCCGCGCTGAAGGTGATTGCTGAGTTGGTTCGCTGCGAGTTGCATAGGAGGGCAAGTTTAAGGCCCCCACGCCCCTTCGCAGGGTTCAGGCCGCCAGCTCCATCGCGGCAGCCCCCGGCGCCAACACCGCGCAGACCAGGTCCGTCGCGGCCCGGGCGGTTTGGCCACCAAAGTCGCGCAACGGGTTGTATTCGGTGAGCTCCAGCGCCACAAACTTTGGGTCGTGGCTGCAGCCCGCCAGCACCCGCAGGGCATCGGCCAGGCGAATGCCCTGCTCCACCGGCGTGCCAGTGCCCGGCGCATCACGCGGGTCCAGGCCATCCAGATCAAAGCTGATGCCCCAGCCCGCGGTGCCGGTCTGCACACGAGTGCGGGCCTCGTCAAAGCAGGCCGCAAAACCGCGCTCCATACACACCCACCCCACTTACCTTTTCCGCCGGCTCGTAACTACGTGCGCCAATGATGACCAGATGCTCCGGGCGCAGCTTGTGGCGCCAGCCAAACACATCGGTCATGCCGGCCGAGCCATGGCCGAGCAGCGCCGCCACAGGCATTCCGTGCGGGGCCTGGCTGTCGGATGTCTCAGGTGTGTGAGCATCCAGGTGGGCGTCAATCCAAATCAGACCCAGCGCACCTTGCGGGCGCAGGTGGTCGGCCACGGCGCTCCAGGTGCCCACAGCGCAGGAATGGTCACCGCCCAGCACCAACGGCTGGTGGCTCAGCTGCAGCACGTGCGCCACGGCTGTTGCCAAGCGCTCGGAGAAGCCTTCGATGGCGTTCAACCGGCTGGTGGCCAGGATGGGCTGTGCGGTCACCGTGTCACCCCAGGTGACGGTGCGGCCTGTGGCCGCCAAGGCCTGGGCAATACCGTGCTCGCGCAGCGCGGCGGCGCCCCACTTGCAGCCGCCATCGCTGGCACCCTCGCCCACTGCGGCGCCTACCAAGTGCAGAACGGACGTGCTCATGCGGCTTTGCGCAGGGCCGGGCGTGCGGCGGTAGCGCAAGCAAACAGGTCTTTGGGATCAGGCAAATCAGGCACCAGCTGCACCGCGCTGCCCACGCCAAGCTTTTGCGACAGGGCATGCACATAACGCAAGGCGGACAGGTCTTCCAGCGCGAAACCTACCGAGTCAAACAGCGTGACCTGCTCGGCACTGTCACGGCCTACGTCGGTACCCGCCAGTACCTTCCACAGGGGGTGTGTCACAAAGTTGGCGGGCATTTGCTGCAGCTCCCCCTCGATGCGGGTTTGCGGCTCGAACTCCACAAACACCTTGGCGTGGTGCAGGATCGCGGCCTGCAGCTCGGTTTTGCCGGGGCAGTCGCCGCCCACCGCATTGAGATGCATGCCGGGCTCGATCATGTCGGCGGTCAGGATGGTGGCATTGGTTTTGTCAGCGGTAACGGTGGTGACGATGTCGGCACCGCGTACGGCCTCGCGCGTGGAAGCGCAACGCACGATGGTGAGCGCACCGGAGTCTGTGTAGGACCGCAGGTTGGCGACCAGCTTGTCGGTGGCCTTGGGGTCGACATCAAACACGCGCAGCGTGGTGATGCCCAGCTGCGTCATGAAGGCAATCGCCTGGAATTCGCTTTGCGAGCCATTGCCGATCAGGGCCATGCTGGTGCTGTCCGGGCGGGCCAGCACCTTGGCTGCCATGGCAGAGGTGGCTGCGGTGCGCAGCGCGGTGGTGATGGTGAGTTCGCTCAGCAGCTCAGGGTAGCCCGTGGCCACATCGGCCAGCACACCAAAGGCCATGACGGTGGACAAACCTCGGAGGGGGTTCTTGGGGTGACCGTTGACGTACTTGAAGGCGTAGAGCGCGTTGTCCGACACTGGCATCAACTCGATCACGCCATGGGTGCTGTGGTTGGCGGTGCGGGGGGATTTGTCGAAGTCTTCCCAGCGCAGAAAGTCTTCACGGATGGTCTGGGCCATCTCGGACATCATGGGCGCCAGGCCGTGCTGCAGCACCAACTGCTGCATATCGTGAACGTCGATATAGCGGGTCATGTCGTATCTCCTCAGATGGCCGGGAGAGGTGCGGAATCCGCAGGCCTTGATGGGCAGCCCGGCATACCAAGAAGTTTAGGCGGAGGGTGGGCGCTGTAAGCGCCGAAGCATTGGCAGCGAAGCGCGCAAAAGCGCTGAATCGGCAACAGGTTGCTTCCGTTTCAGAAGCAACCCAAGTCCACCTAGCCGTCGTCGCGCACCATGAGCGGAAAGCCCGCGAATTCCTTGACCGTTTGCAGCTCGGTGCTGGTCACCACCTTGTCGATACCCAGACCGATGTCGTCGATCCAAGTATTGGTGAGGTCGCGGTAGTGGGCCAGATCGCGGCAGGCCAGGCGCACCAGGTAGTCGTAGCGGCCGCTCACCAAGTGGCAGGCAATGACCTCTGGGCAGGCCACCATGGCCGCCTCGAAACGCTGCACCGTAGCCTGGCGTTGGTCCTTCAGCGCAATCTCGGCAAACACCGAGACATGTTCGCCCAGCGCCTTGCGCGCCAGCAGCGCGCGGTAACCGGCGATCAGGCCATCGTCTTCGAGCTTGCGGATGCGGTTCAGCGTGGCACGCGCCGAGAGGTTGACCTCTTCGGACAGGGCCTGGGCGCTCATGCGCCCGTCGCGCTGCAGCAGCTCCAGCAAAGTTTGGTCGACGCGGTCCAGGGCCATGACCTCAATCCAGCGTTTTGACCGCGGCAATGCGGCGCAGCAGCTGCTGCACGATGTCGGACTGCATGTCGCGGTAGAGCAGCGCCTCCTCAGCCTCTTTGGCCAGCACGGCAGATTCGTTAAAGCTGATGTCGCGCTGCTGGATGATCTCGGTATCCTCGATCAGCTCGCGCCCCTGCGGCGTGCGCATACGAAACTTCAGGCGAATGCGCAGCTGGAACTCGCGCACTTGACCCGAGGCATTGACGCCCACCACGGTTTTCTCCCGCAGTTCCTGCAGGATGTCCACCACCACCTGCGGCGGCTGGCCACCAGCGGGCGGCACCAGCGGAAGCACGGCGCTGCCCAGGTAGCGCGCAAGCTCCGAAGCCACGGCGCCACCACGCTCTGGCGTGACTGCAATGGTCTCGAAGGCAAAGGTCTGCTGTCCACGCAGCTTGAAGCCGCAGCC
Organism: Rhodoferax sp.; assembly: GCF_034519335.1. Taxonomy (GTDB): domain Bacteria; phylum Pseudomonadota; class Gammaproteobacteria; order Burkholderiales; family Burkholderiaceae_C; genus Allorhodoferax. The sequence goes on along the minus strand of NZ_JAXHOL010000040.1, from coordinate 35,730 downwards.
GGCAAGGATGGCGACCAGAGGCAAGGCAAACAGGGAGCGGCGCTGCATCACGGGCTCAGACCACCACGTTGACCAGGCGGCCGGGCACCACAATGACCTTCTTGGCCGGCGCACCGGCCGCGTGGCTGAGGAAAGCCTCGCTGGCCAACGCGGCAGCCTCGATGGCCTCTTTGCTGGCACCGGCTGGCACGCGCACCGCGCCGCGCAGCTTGCCATTCACCTGCAGCACCAGCTCAATCTCGTCCTGCACCAAGGCCGAGGCATCCACCTGAGGCCAAGGGGCATCGAGCAGATCGCCCAACACTGCGGCGTAGCCCAACTCGGACCACAGCGCGTGCGCCAAGTGGGGGGTGGCGGGGTACAGGCAGCGCAACAGGATGCCAAAGCCTTCGATCAGCGCCACCTGGGCACCCGCGCTGTCCGGGGCCTTGAAGCCCTCCAGCGCGTTGATCATCTTCATGGTGCCGGACACCACGGTGTTGTACTGCATGCGCTGGTAGTCAAAATCCACCTGCTTGAGCACGCTGTGCATCTCAAGGCGCAGGGCTTTGGCTTCCTTGCCAAAATCAACGTCTTTTAGGCTGCTAGCCCCCGCCACGCTTGCGCGAGCAGCTACGGAATCCATAGCAGACAACTTGTAGCCAAAGTTCCATACGCGGCGCAGGAAACGGTAGCTGCCCTCCACAGCCGCATCGTTCCACTCCAGCGTGGCCTCGGGTGGCGCGGTGAACATGGTGTAAATGCGCGCCGTGTCCGCACCGTACTTGGCAATCAGCGCCTGCGGGTCCACGCCGTTGTTCTTGGACTTGGACATGGTGCCCACGCCCTCGTAGTCGATGGGCGTGCCCACGGGCAGCAGGCCATCGCCGCTCTCTGCTTCGTTCTTGAGTTTGGCGCCCACTACCTTGCCAGCTTCGTCCAGCACATGCTCCACGTCATGCGGCCAGAAGTAGTCCTTGCCGCCCTTGGCGGTCTTGCGGGAGTAGATGTGGTTGAGCACCATGCCTTGTGTCAGCAGCTTGGTGAAGGGCTCGTCCACCTTCACCAGACCCAGGTCGCGCATCACCTTGGTCCAGAAACGGGCGTACAGCAAATGCAGTATGGCGTGTTCGATGCCGCCTATATACTGGTCCATGCCGCTGCCACCGGAAGCGGCATTCTGGTCCCGCATCCAGTAGTCCGTACCGCCAGCCACCATCTTCTCGGCGTTGGTCGGGTCGCAATAGCGCATGAAATACCAGGACGAGTCCACAAAGGTGTCCATGGTGTCGGTCTCGCGGCGCGCGGCCTTGCCACACACGGGGCAGACCACACCGGCATGAAAACCTTCGTGCTTGTGCAGCGGGTTGCCGGATCCATCGGGCACGCAGTCCTGCGGCAGCACCACGGGCAGGTCTTTCTCTGGCACCGGCACAGCACCGTGCTCGTCGCAATGGATGATGGGGATGGGCGTGCCCCAGTAGCGCTGGCGGCTCACACCCCAGTCGCGCAGGCGCCAGGTGGTTTTCTTCTCGCCCAGGCCTTTGGCGGCCAAGTCCGCAGCAACAGCATCGACAGCATCGTGATATGTCAGACCAGTTAACGATCCACTGTTGATGCATATGCCACCTTTCAAACCGTTACGGTCATCCCAGCGAGTGTGGTCAAAGTAGCGGCTACCAACGTCGACAAGTAACTCACCAGAATGCGCATCACGCAACTCGCGAATGGAATATCCGGTTTTTTGGTCTTTATAAAGATCTACTCGAACTTCATCGATACGAGCCACCACTGGCTTGATCTCAATTCCGTACTTCAATGCAAACGCAAAGTCACGCTCGTCGTGCGCTGGCACGCCCATCACGGCGCCATCGCCGTAGCCCATGAGCACGTAGTTGCCCACCCACACCGGCACTTGCGCACCGGTCAGCGGATGCGTGACGAGCAAGCCCGTGGGCTGACCCTTCTTCTCTTGCGTGGCCAGCTCGGCTTCGGTGGTTCCACCCGTCTTGCACTCTTCAATAAAGGCCGCCAGCGCAGGGTTGGAGGCAGCGGCATGCGCCGCCAGCGGGTGCTCGGGCGCCACCGCGCAGAAGGTCACGCCCATGATGGTGTCCGCGCGGGTGGTGAACACGTACATGCGACCTTCGCCAATCAAAGTACCCGTTGCGTCCTTGATGTCGTGCGGGAAGGCAAAGCGCACGCCTTCGCTCTTGCCGATCCAGTTTTCCTGCATCAGGCGCACGCGGTCGGGCCAACCGGTCAGCGTGGCCTTGTCGTTGCCCATCTGGACATGGTCCAGCAGCTCTTGCGCGTAGTCGGTGATCTTGAGGTAGTAACCGGGGATCTCGCGCTTCTCGACCACCGCGCCGGTGCGCCAGCCCTTGCCGTCAATGACCTGCTCGTTGGCCAGCACGGTCATGTCTACCGGGTCCCAGTTGACGATCTGGGTCTTGCGGTAGGCAATGCCTTTTTCCAGCATCTTCAGGAACAACCACTGGTTCCACTTGTAGTACTGCGGGTCGCAGGTGGCAACTTCACGGCTCCAGTCGATGGCCAGGCCCATGGCCTGCATCTGGCCCTTCATGTAGGCGATGTTCTCGTAGGTCCACTTGGCGGGCGGCACCTTGTTTTTGAGCGCGGCGTTTTCGGCAGGCAGGCCGAAGGCGTCCCAACCCATGGGCATGAGCACGTTGTGGGCGTTCATGCGCAGGTAGCGCGCCAGCATGTCGTTGATGGTGTAGTTGCGCACGTGACCCATGTGCAGCTTGCCGCTGGGGTAGGGCAACATGGAGCAGGCGTAGAACTTCTTCTTGGGCTTGCCCTGGGCATCCAGGGTGTTTTCGGTCACGCGATAGGCGCTCTGACCGTTCCACAGGGGTTGCGACCAATGCGCTTGGGCCGATTGTTCTACGTCGAGGTGCTGGTACTTGTCTTGCATGGGGATAGGGCAGCGCCAAGCTGCCAATGGAAAAGGCTTGGAGGGATTTTAGGCGCAGCGCCAGCGCGGGCCGTTCAGGGCTACGGCGCCGTGGCAGGCGGTTCCGGGTTGGCCACAAAGCCAATTCGGCTCAGACCTGCCGTATGCGCCAGCCCCATGACTTCAACCACCCGTCCATATGGCACTGTGGCGTCTGCACGCAGCTGCACTTCGGTCAGCGGATTGCGCTGGGCCGCCTGCTTGAGCTCTTGCGCCAAGGCTGGCAAAGCAACGGGCTGGTCCGCCAGATACACCTGGCCAGACTTGTCCAATGCCAACGATACGAACTGGGGGGCGTCTGCAGCTTGGGCACCTTGTGTTTGGGGCAGATCCACCTTCACGGCACTGACCATGAGTGGCGCGGTAATGATGAAGATCACCAGCAGCACCAGCATGACGTCGATCAACGGCGTCATGTTGATTTCGCTCATGGGTTGCGCGCTGGGGGTGCGCTCCAAACGGCCGAAACTCATGGCTGCTGCGTCAACAACAATTCACGCAGGTCCCGGGCAAAGCCTTCCAGATCCGCTTCGATACGGCCTATGAGACGCCCCAAAATGTTGTAACCCAACACGGCAGGTATGGCAACGGCCAGGCCTGCCGCCGTCATGATCAGCGCCTCACCCACCGGACCGGAAATCTTGTCAATACTGACTTGGCCGGAACCCGCAATTCCAATGAGGGCATGGTAAATGCCCCAAACCGTCCCCAGCAAACCTACAAAGGGAGCTGTGGATCCAACCGTGGCCAACAAGACCTGCCCGGCCTGCAGTTGGCGCAATACGCTGTGCAGGGCATCCCGCAGCACCCGCGTCAACTGCTGGGAACGGTCCCCGCTGGCTCCCAAAGTGCCTGGCAATGTCTGCTGCGTGGCTTCTACCAAGGGGCTGACCAGCAGCTCCCGATCAAAAGACCGCACGGCCGTTCGGGCCTGCGCCCAGTCCGGTGCCTGCCAGAAGGCCGCGGTACTGCGCCCGACATCATGCAGCGCGCGCTGTAGCAACCAGCCTTTCCACAAAATCACCACCCAGCTGCACACCGACATGCCGAGCAAGACCACGGACACCGTGGTACTCACCGCATCGCCCTGGAACAGCAGGTTGGCGCTCATGTCAGGTTGAGGACATCAAACATGTCGAACAGGCCCGAGGTGCGACCAGCGAGGAAACGCGCAGCGCGCAAACTGCCTTGGGCGTAAGTGGCGCGGCTGGAAGATTTGTGGCTGATTTCGATGCGCTCGCCGGTACCGGCGAACAGCACGGTATGGTCGCCCACAATGTCACCACCACGAATGGTGGCAAAGCCAATGCTGGACGGATCGCGTTCACCAGTGACGCCATACCGCTCGTACACGGCGCATTCCTTCAGATCGCGGCCCAGGGCCCCTGCAATCACTTCCCCCATCTTCAGGGCGGTGCCCGAGGGCGCATCGACCTTGTGGCGGTGATGCGCCTCGACGATTTCAATGTCATACCCGGTGGACAAGGCCTTGGCGGCCATTTCCAGCAGCTTGAGGGTGACGTTTACGCCCACACTCATGTTCGGCGCCATCATGATGGCAACGTGTTTGGATGCCTCTGCGATCTCGGCCTTCTGCGCCTCAGTGAACCCGGTGGTGCCAATCACGACAGAAACCCCAAGCTCGCGGCACACCCGCAAATGCTCCAGGGTGCCCTCCGGGCGGGTGAAATCAATCAACACGTCACAGCCTTGGAGCCCCTGGCGCAGGTCGGAGGTGATCAACACCCCTGTAGGCTGGCCAGCAAATGCACCCGCGTCCAGGCCCAGTGCGGGACTGCTGGCGATGTCCAATGCACCACCCAAGCGGCAGTCATCGGTCGCGCGCACGGCGTCAATCAACATCTGGCCCATGCGGCCGGATGCGCCAGCGATGGCGATGGTGTGGGTCATGTCCCTGTCCTGTAGAGAAAACTTTACTGTGCTGCAGGTTCCAGCGGCGGGTAGGCAGCTGGAGGGGTAGCAGCGGGGGAAGTCGGAGCGGCATCCGCACCGGCAGGGGCCGGGAACTTCTGCAGCTTGTCTTCCGGTGCATTCAGGGCTGGCAACGGCCCCTTGATGGGAGTGGATTTGAGAGTTGCCACAAATTCTGATTCGCTAGGCAGCTCGTCTGCTTCGACACGCTCCAGCGCGTCATTGCTGAAAAACACAGTCACACGACGCGATTGCGGCTCTGCACCCTGGCGCTTCAGAGTGAATACATAGTCCCATCGATTGGCATGAAACACACTGGCCAACAAAGACGAACCCAACACATCCTGCACCATGGCACGAGGCATTCCAGGGCGCAACACCGCCAACTGCTCTCGTGTGACCACGTTGCCCTGCACGATATCGATTTTGTAAGGCTGGACACTTTGCGCAGCCTTGGCAACCGTATCGCCCGTGCTGCTGAGCGTGCTGCAACCCGCCAAGGCGGCCAAAGCCAAAACCACCAGGGAAAACCGGGAACCGCGCAGCAGGTTATTGGGCATGAAAAGTCAGGAACGATATGATCACGCGATTGTAGCGGTTGGCCTTTGCCAGCCCGACTCGTCACAGCGCTGGAAAAATGCCATGAGCAATATCAACGAACTGAAAAATACGGGCCTCAAAGCGACAGTACCGCGCCTGAAAATTCTGGAGGTTTTCCAACGGGGCACCCAGCGCCACATGACGGCGGAAGACGTATTTCGTGTCTTGCTGCAAGAACGATCCGACGTCGGCTTGGCCACGGTCTACCGGGTGTTGACGCAGTTTGAACAGGCCAGCATTCTGAGCCGCAGCCACTTTGAGAGTGGCAAGGCGGTGTACGAGCTCAATGAAGGACAGCACCACGACCATCTGGTGTGCCTGGATTGCGGCAAAGTGGAAGAGTTTTACGACGCCGAGATCGAGAAGCGCCAACACGCGGTGGCCAAGGCCAAGGGCTTCACCATTGCAGACCACGCGCTGAGCCTGTACGCCACCTGCACCAAGGACAAGTGCCCCCATCGCGACACCCCGTCCACCTGAGTAAGCAGCCGGTTTATCCTTCGGACATCGCCTTGCGGTGTCGCTCGACAAACTCTTGGTAGGTGTCGATGCCCCGCAACTGCAAGATCGTGTTGCGCACGGCAGCCTCGACCAACACGGCGATGTTGCGCCCGGCGACCACCTGAATCACCACCTTGCGCACTGGGATGCCGAGCACGTCTTGCGTCAGGGGTTCGTAGGGAATTCGCTCGTAATCGCGCTCCAAGGTCTCGCGGCGCACAAGGTGAACGATGAGCTTGAGGCGCATTTTCCGACGCACTGCAGTCTCGCCAAAAATGCCACGGATATCGAGCAGCCCAATTCCACGCACTTCCAGCAAGTTTTGAAGCAACTCAGGGCAACGGCCTTCAATGGTGGTCTGGTTGATGCGGTACAGGTCTACGGCATCGTCAGCCACCAGGCCATTGCCGCGAGAGATCAGCTCCAGGCCCAGCTCGCTTTTACCCAGGCCCGACTCCCCCGTAATCAGCACGCCGAGTCCCAGAATATCCATGAACACGCCATGCATGGACATGCGCTCGGCAAAATGCTTGGACAAGTAGGCGCGCAAGACATCGATCACAAAAGCCGATGATTCTTTCGTCGCGAACATGGGGATTTGCGCCCGCTCGCACATGGACAGCAGCGCCTGGGGGGCGGCTTGCCCATCGGCCAGCACCAGCACGGGGGGCTCCAGCGTCACGATACGGGAGATACGGCGTGCGCAATCCTCCGGCGTCGCGTTGGTGATGTAAGTGATTTCCCGCTCGCCCAGTATCTGGACGCGATAGGGGTGGATGTAATTGAGGTAACCGACCAAGTCGGCACCCGACCGGGCGGCACTAATGGCGACCTCGTCGAACCGGCGCTCAGAGGCCCCTAGTCCGGCCACCCACTCCCATCGCAGATAGGCCCTGAATTCTTCAAACAGGGCGTCTGCGCTGACCGCGGTAGGTTTCACTACGCGACTCGACTAGGGAAAATCAGGCGGCACGCGCCGACTGCCAACCGGCAATGAGACCATGCAGTTGCCCGGAATCGTCACAGACGGTGAGCTGCTCACGCAAGCTCGCGTCACTGAGTAATTCTGCGATCTCCGACAGGATTTCTAGGTGCTTTTGGGTGGCAGCCTCGGGCACCAGCAGAAAGATCAAAAGACTGACTGGCGCATCGTCAGGGGCATCAAAACCGATGGGCTTCGCCAACTGAAACACCGCTGCCATGGGGGCCTTGAGACCCTTGATACGACCATGGGGGATAGCCACACCGTGCCCCAGCCCGGTCGAGCCCAACCGTTCACGGGAGAACAAGCTGTCGGTGACCAACGCACGGCTCAGGCCATGCAGGTTCTCAAACAGCAGGCCGGCTTCTTCAAAAGCACGTTTTTTGCTGGTGACGTCGACTTGCGCAAGAACTTGCGAAGCGGAGAGGATAGACGCGAGTCGGTTCATGGTGTGAGCCGAATTATGCACACAAAAAAACCGCCCGTGAAAGGGCGGTTTTTGGGGGCATCACCTAATGCGGCGGAACTACATCAAGCGCTTGGGCGCCTCGTGGTGGTGGTTTTGCAAACGGTCTTTGTGGCGAACCACTTGGCGGTCAAGTTTGTCCACCAATTCATCCACTGCCGCATACAAATCCGCGTGAGCGCTTTCGGCGAACATATCGCTGCCTTTCACGTGGATGTTGCACTCGGCACGTTGCCGTCGCTCCTTTTCCTTTTGCTTCTCAACGGTAAGTAAAACCTTGACGTCTACCACTTGGTCAAAGTGCCGCATGATGCGATCGAGCTTGGTCGTGACATAACTGCGCAGGGCGGGGGTAACTTCAAGGTGATGACCGCTGATCGTCAAATTCATAAATAGCCTCCAGTTGCTCTCAGGGTTGACAAAGCCTTCCATTTGCGGTGGTTGGCGCTCACACTAAAAATCCGAAATTTCTGAACCCTATTTGCGGTCTTGCTGTAAACAACTATGCGCCCGTTTGAAGGTGATTGCAATCGGTTTTTGTAATGCAATGCAACATGCAGGGGCTCTTTACTTGGACGCAGGCCCAGCCGGTTGGTGGAGCTGCAAACGCGCGCCCACCACAATCGTCAGCAAGCTCGCACAACCACCAACGACCGCGGCCCATCCATAGTTTTGCACCAATCCGGCCGAATCGCGACTGATGATGTAGCCACCGACCAAAGCCGCCAAACCCATGGCCGCCGACTGAACCGCAGAGTTCAGCGTCATGAAGGTGCCGCGCAATGCGGGATTGGCTGCCGACGTGAGCATGGCCATGCCGGGAATCATGCGCCCACTCATACAGACAAAGAACAAGGTCGAAATCAGCAGTACCAACGCCATGGGCACTTGCCCAAGCTGCGTGATTGCCAGCATGGGCACCAACACCACGGCGGCCATGACACGAAAAGTCTTGAACTTGCCCCAACCATCCGCCAGGCGCCCCACCATGCGCGCCGAGAGCAAGGTCGCCACACCTCCGCAGAGGTAAATGTAGGGAATTTGGTCAGCGCGCATACCCACATTGGTCTGCATGTAAATGGTGATGTAGGGAATGACGGTAAACCCCGCAAACATGAGCAAGGCCGAGAAAACGAACGCCCGCTGGTGGTTACGATCAACTATGACATCGCGGATACGACTCCAGGATGACGTGTGAACCTGGGCTGCCACGTGGTCTTTCAGAACAGGCATGGAAATTTGGGCAAACACCATGAATAAAACGCTGAGCACAGCGATCAGGATGAATGGCAGATGCCAGCCAAAGTGTGCCGCCAAGAACAACCCCAGCGGCACACCCGCCACCGTGGACACGGAAAAAGACGTCATGACCACACCCATCGCACGCCCCCGGCGCTCGTAAGGGATGACGTCTCCCACAATGGTTTGGCTCAGCGCTGAAAGCACGCCGCCAAAAATTCCTGCAGCAATGCGTGCGACCATCAGGGTGCCATAGGTAGGTGCCAGACCACAGGCCAGCGTAGACAGCGCAAACAAGCCATACAACACCATGAGCAAGCGCTTGCGGTCGAAACGGTCAATGTAGGTAGAGGCAGCAAGTCCGGAGGCGCCTGCCGCCAAGGTGTACGCCGACACCAGCATGCCAAACTGCGCGTCACTGATTTGGAACAGCACAGTCAGCGCCGGCCCCAACGGCATCATGATCATGAAGTCCAGGATGTTGGTGAACTGGATCCCTGCGAGGGTGATCAGGAGCCAAAGTTCGCGGCGTGGCGAGAGAGCAGAAGGCATGGGAAAGCGCACAAGAAGTGCAGAGGAATGACCAGCGAGACACTCTAACACCCCTATCTCGGTGCGATAATTTGTGGACAGCCACTATTGGAGAACACTCCTTGGAAACCTACCCCAGTCGGTAGCTTTCAACTCCCAGCACTGCATCGGGGTTGAAAGCACCCAACCCGCACCGCAGACACCAACACCTCGGGAGTGAGCCATGCTCAATATCTTTACGCTCGCCAACGGTCGCCTCTTTCAAGAGGAAATCGAATCGTTGGAGGAACTTTCCAAATTCCAGCCTATCTGGGTGGATCTTGAATCACCCACACTGGAAGAAAAGCGCTGGGTCAAACAGTACTACGGCCTGTCCATCCCCGAGGATGCGATGGACGAGGACATCGAAGAATCCGCCCGCTTTTACGCCGAAGACAACGGCGATGTGCATATCCGTAGCGATTTTCTGGTAGCCGACGACAACGAACCACGCACGGTACGCGTCGCCTTTATCCTGAACCTGGTCAACGCCAACCTCAAGAGCAAGGGCGTGCTGTTTTCCATCCATGACGAAGACGTACCGGTGTTCCGTCTGCTGCGCATGCGTGCGCGCCGGGCTCCCGGGCTGATTGAAGACGCCAAAGAAGTCTTGCTCAAGCTGTTCGACGCAGACGCCGAATATTCCGCCGATACGCTGGAAGGCATTTACGACGAGCTCGAAAAAGTCAGCAACAAAGTGCTGTCGGGTGACGTGACAGATGCGATGGCTGGCGAAGTCCTGGGAGCCATTGCCCGCCACGAAGACATGAATGGGCGTATCCGTCGCAACGTGATGGACACCCGACGCGCAGTGAGTTTCATGATGCGCAGCAAGATGCTCAATGCGGAGCAGTTCGAAGAAGCGCGGCAGATTTTGCGCGATATCGATTCCCTGGACTCGCACACTGCGTTCCTGTTCGACAAGATCAACTTCTTGATGGACGCGACTGTAGGTTTTATCAATATCAACCAGAACAAGATCATCAAAATCTTTTCAGTGGCCAGCGTGGCCCTGCTGCCACCTACGCTGATTGCCAGCCTGTACGGCATGAACTTCAAGTACATGCCCGAGCTGGATTGGGCGCTGGGCTACCCCTACGCGCTGGCGCTGATGGTGGCCAGCGCCTTGGTCCCCATGTGGTACTTCCGCAAACGCGGTTGGCTCAAGTAGTTACAAGCCAAATAGGCCTTCAGCGCTTACGGAATATGCGCGAAAAGCTATTATTTTGATAGCGTTTTGAGCAAATTTTCGACAATACGCTGGGCGTACACGCTCGCGACGTCCTGCACAAAAGTGCTGAAGTCCATGTGGGCGGTGTCGTCTGCCCGGTCGGAGATGGTGCGCACCGCGGCAAAGGGAACGCCGTAGTCGGCGCACACCTGGGCCACAGCGGCGCCTTCCATCTCCACGGCCAGCGGCGTATGGCCAGCTGCCTTGAGCCGTCCCACCAACGCCGCCACTTCGGTGGCGCCGTTCACAAACCGGTCACCACTCGCAATCAGGCCGCGGTGCACCGCAGGGGCTCGGTCCCGGTGGCGGACCAGGGCGGCGTTACAGGCCGCTTGCAACGCGCCACACATACCATCATCTCCAGCAAACACCGCCCGTCCGTACAGCGGAATCTCGTAGCGTGGAAACAGCGGCGAGGCATCCATGTCGTGCTGTAGATACGACGTACCCACCACCACATCCCCGACCTGCACACCGTCGCCCACACCGCCCGCTACCCCGGTGAATACGACCTTACCTACGCCCAGATGGGCGATCAGCGCAGTTGCCGTGGTGGCCGCCGCGACCTTGCCGATGCGCGACAGGGCCAGCACCACCGGCTGGCCCCACAAGCTGCCACACCAAACCGTGCGCCCGGCCAGCACCACATCACGCGCACCCTGCATGTGCTGCAGCAATCCGGCTTGTTCTTCGGCCAGGGCGCTCAAGATGGCAATGGGGGCGGCGATGGGGGGCATAGATGTAAGGAATAAAAGAGGCTAGCGTAGCAGGCACAAAAAAGCGGCCCGCAGGCCGCTCTCTCCTCCCTACCAACCGCCTCGCAGCGGCGGACGGCAAGACGGTGTTACTTGTCGCGCAGCTCGCGACGCAGAATCTTGCCCACCGGGGTCTTGGGCAGGTCAGCACGGAACTCGATGACCTTGGGCTGTTTGTAGCCCGTGAGATTTTCCTTGCAAAAACTGCGTACATCTTCTTCGCTGAGGTTGGGGTCCTTTTTGACAATGACCAGCTTTACCGCCTCGCCAGATTTTGCATCGGTCACGCCGACACACGCGCATTCCATGACTCCCGGCATTTGCGCCACGACATCCTCGAGTTCCGTTGGAAACACGTTGAAGCCGCTGACGAGAATCATGTCCTTTTTGCGGTCCACGATTTTGAAGAAGCCCTTTTCGTCCACCACACCAATATCGCCAGACTTGAAAAAACCGTCCGAGGTCATGACCTTAGCCGTTTCATCAGGGCGCTGCCAGTAGCCTGCCATGACCTGCGGCCCTTTGATCGCAATCTCGCCACTCTGGCCCGCGAGAACTTCGTTGCCGTCATCGTCCAGCAGCTTCATGAAAGTACTGGAAACCGGAATGCCGATGGTGCCGGTGTATTCGTTGGAGGTGATCGGGTTGCAGCTGGCGATCGGCGATGTCTCACTCAGGCCATAACCTTCACAAATCGGGCAGCCGGTTTTTTCAAACCACAGCTTGGCCACGGCGCTCTGCACGGCTGTACCTCCGCCAACCGAGACCTTCAAATGGCTCCAGTCCACGGTGTTGAAGTCAGGGTGGTTGGCCAAGCCGTTGAACAGGGTGTTGACTGCCGGGAAGCTGTGGATCGTGTGCTTGGCAAGCTCCTTGAGCACGCCTGGAATGTCCCGCGGATTGGGGATCAGCAAAAGCTTGCCGCCGGTACGCATGGACAGCATCATGCCCACGGTAAAGGCGAAGATGTGGTACAGCGGCAATGCACACACCGATGTAGGCTGCACTCCCGATGGAACCTTGGCCATGGCTGGCCCGTACCAAGCCTCGGCCTGCAAGGCATTGGCAATCACATTGCGGTGCAACAGCACCGCTCCTTTGGATACACCGGTGGTGCCACCGGTATATTGCAAGACCGCTACATCGTCTGGCTTGGTCTCAGGCTTTTTGAATGGTGCTTTCGTACCGCTTGCAATCGCCGCGTTGAATCGCACCGCACCCGGCAGGTTGTAGGCAGGCACCATCTTTTTGACATTGCGCACCACGTAGTTGACCAGCGCACCTTTGAGCAAGCCCAGCTGGTCACCCATAGCGCACAGCACCACATGTTTGACCGGTGTAGCAGCCACACATTTTTCCAGTGTGGTGGCAAAGTTTTCGATGATGACGATGGCTTTGGCACCTGAATCCTTGAGCTGGTGCTCCAGTTCCCTCGGGGTGTACAAAGGATTCACGTTTACCACCACAAAGCCGGCGCGCAATATGCCAGCCACGGCAACGGGGTACTGGGGCACATTGGGCATCATGATCGCGATGCGGTCTCCCTTGACCAAACCCAAGCCCTGCAGGTACGCCGCGAACGCCTGGCTCAGACTATCGGTCTGGGCGTAGCTAACGTCCTTGCCCATGAAGTTGTAAGCCACACGGTTGGCGTGCTTTTGGAAGCTTTCTTCCATGAGTGCCACCAACGAGGGATACAACGCGGTGTTGATGTCTGCTGGCACCCCTTTGGGATAGCTGCTCAGCCAAATGCGATCTGTCATGTCCTTGTCTCCATCCTGTTTTTATAGACCCAGTCGGGTATTTTCACAGGCCGGGGCGTTGCCCGGTCGTGTGATTTCCCTAGTATTTCCGCGCGCCCATCAGGCTTTCAAGATACCCAGCACTTCGTCCAGCATCTTCTTGGCATCGCCAAACAACATGCGGTTGTTGTCTTTGTAAAACAGGGGGTTGTCCACACCCGCGTAGCCCGAAGCCATACTGCGCTTCATCACAATCGACGTCTTGGCCTTCCAGACCTCGAGCACCGGCATGCCGGCAATCGGACTGCTCGGATCATCTTGTGCGGACGGATTCACGATGTCGTTGGCGCCAATCACCATCACCACGTCGGTCTCAGGGAAGTCATCGTTGATTTCTTCCATCTCGAACACGATGTCGTAGGGCACCTTGGCTTCGGCCAATAGCACATTCATGTGGCCGGGCATGCGTCCTGCCACGGGGTGGATACCAAAGCGTACGTTGACACCCTTTTCCCGCAGGGTGCGCGTGATCTCGAACACGGTGTGCTGGGCCTGGGCTACCGCCATGCCATAGCCGGGAACGATGATCACGCTCTTGGCTTCGCGCAGCAGCTCCGCGGTCTCACCAGCGTTGACCGCTACGACTTCACCAGCAGGCTGCACGGCCCCACCGTCAGCTTTGGGTGCGGCTGGGGCGCTACCGAAGCCACCCGCAATCACGCTAATAAAGCTGCGGTTCATGGCATTGCACATGATGTAGGACAGGATGGCACCACTGGAACCCACCAGCGCACCGGTCACGATCAACAGGTCGTTGGACAGCATGAAACCGGTAGCCGCTGCGGCCCAACCGGAGTAGCTATTGAGCATAGACACCACCACGGGCATGTCGGCGCCGCCGATGGCCATGACCATATGCACACCGAACAACAAAGCCACCACCGTCATAACAATCAGCGGGGTCATGCCTTCGGCTACCGAAGTGGATTGAATGAATTCACGTCCGAACCAGAGAACTACCAGCAAGCCTGCCAGATTCAACAAATGGCGGCCTGGCAACAGCAACGGCTTGCCACCGATCTTGCCGTTGAGTTTTCCAAAAGCGATCAGCGAGCCAGAGAAGGTGACTGCACCAATAAAAATGCCGATGTAGATCTCCACTTCGTGAATGACCTTCTCGGCACCGGTGTGCTGAATAGAGGTGTCGACGTAACTGGCAAAACCGACCAGGCAGGCGGCGAGGCCTACCATGCTGTGCATCAGCGCCACCAGCTCCGGCATCTGAGTCATTTGCACGGTACGAGCCGCGTACAGGCCTACGCCACCGCCCAAGATCATGGCACCGGCAATCCAGGGCAACCCAGCGGCAGTTACCGTGGGGCCAAACACCGTGGCCAGTACGGCCAGTGCCATGCCCACCATGCCGTACAGATTGCCGCGCAGCGCGGTGGACTGGTTGGACAGGCCGCCCAAGCTCAGAATAAACAGAATGGTCGCGCCAATGTAGGAGACCGTAGCCAAACTTGCAGACATCTTCAGGTCTCCTTACTTGCGGAACATGGCCAGCATGCGCTGGGTGACGGCAAAACCGCCAAACATATTGATGGCCGTGAGCACAATGGCCGCAGCCGCCAGCCAGGTAATCAGGCTGTCAGGCCGACCCACCGCACCCGCAACCGGAGAAATCTGCACCAGCGCACCGATGGCGATGATGCTACTGATGGCGTTGGTCACACTCATCAGCGGCGTATGCAGCGCGGGCTTGACGTTCCACACCACCATGTAGCCCACAAAGCAGGCCAGCACAAACACCGTGAAGTGGCCAAGGAACGCCGTTGGTGCATAGCTACCGATCACCCAGAACAGCACAGCCGCCACGGCCATCAAAACAAGGAGACTCTTGGCCGACATGGGCTCGCTCGCAGCACCGTGGCCGTGGGCTGGCTTTTTTGCCACAACAGGTGCGGCGGCTTTGGGCGCGGGAGCGGCTGCCACCTTGGGCGGCGGCGCAGGCCATGTGATGGCGCCGTCCTTGATGACCGTCAGGCCGCGGATGGCGTCGTCTTCCATGTTGACATTGGCAATGCCGTCCTTGGTCTTGCACAGCTCTTCGCTCAGGCGGAACAGGTTGGTGGCATAGAGGGTGGATGATTGCTTGGACAGGCGCGAGGCCAGGTCGGTATAGCCCACGATGGTCACGCCATACTTGACGACGGCCTGGCCGGGCTCGGTCAGTTCACAGTTGCCGCCTTGCTCGGCGGCCATGTCGACGATCACGCTGCCGGGCTTCATGCTGCGCACCATCTCGGCGGTGATGAGCTTGGGCGCAGGCTTGCCGGGGATCAGCGCGGTGGTAATGATGATGTCGACCTCTTTGGCCTGGTGCGCGTACATGGCGCGCTGCGCGGCCTGGAAGCCTTCGGACATCACCTTGGCATAACCGCCACCGCCACCGCCCTCTTCCTCGTAGTCCACCTTGACGAACTCACCGCCCAGAGAGACCACTTGGTCGGCCACTTCCGCGCGGGTGTCATTGGCACGCACGATAGCGCCCAAGCTGGCTGCGGTGCCGATGGCGGCCAAGCCTGCCACGCCGGCACCGGCAATAAACACCTTGGCGGGAGGCACCTTGCCGGCGGCCGTGATCTGGCCATTGAAGAAACGGCCAAACGCGTTGGCCGCTTCGATGACGGCGCGGTAGCCACTCACACCGGCCATGGAGGTCAGCGCATCCATCTTCTGGGCACGGCTCAATGTACGGGGCAACGCGTCAATTGCCAGCACGGTAGCGTTGCGTGCAGCCAGTTGTTGCAAGAGATCGGGGTTTTGGGCCGGCCAAATGAAACTGACCAGGGTGCCGCCTTCGCGCAACAAGGCTGCTTCTTCACTGGATGGGCCGCGCACCTTGAAGACGATGTCGGACTGGGCCCAAAGTTCGGCGGCAGTCGCCACCACATCAGCACCCGCGGCGCGGTAGCTATCGTCGTCACAGTTGGCCAGGGCGCCTGCACCCGACTCCACACTGACCCGAAAGCCCAGCTTGATCAGCTTCTCCACAACGTCCGGCACAGTAGCAACGCGTTTTTCACCAGGAAAAATTTCCTTGGGAACACCAATACGCTGTCCTTTTTCAGTGGGAACACTGGTCTGCATTAAGCGACTCCTCAACATGGATGGGGCCTAGCCCTGGGCGTGTTTCGCAGCGGTAAGCTTGGCGAAAGGTATCTGGGCGGCAACTTTAACTGAATTTCCCAGCGCAACCGCCCACCTGACGCCCCTGGCGCAAGGGCCGGGCGCAAAACAGCCCAACCTTGTATGTTCATAATCCGACATGACTCAACGATGGAAACCCAGTGTCACTGTGGCTGCTGTCATAGAGCAGCGTGGCCGATTTCTCTTGGTAGAAGAGCACACCCCAGAAGGCCTGCGCTTGAACAATCCGGCCGGCCACCTGGACCCGGCGGAATCGCCCGCTCAGGGTTGTTCCCGAGAGGTATTAGAGGAAACGGCCTACGCCTTCACACCCACCCACCTAGTGGGCCTGTACCTGTCGCGCTTTCAGCGCCAGCGCGCAGATGTGCTGGAAGACGTGACCTACCTGCGTTTTGCCTACGCGGGCACCCTGGGTGCCTTTGACGCAGGCCGCACGCTGGACACCGGCATTGAACGCACAGTGTGGCTGACCGCCGATGAGCTGCGCGCCAGCCAGGCCCGGCACCGCAGCCCACTGGTACTGCAGTGCATGGAGGACTACCTGCGCGGCCAGCACTACCCGCTGGAACTAGTCTATGCCGACACGTCGCTATGGAACCCGGCCACACCGCTATAAAAATAGGAGCTGCTTGCGCAATATCCGCAAGGGCCAGGGGCATTATTTATGCTTAAAACCAGGCCACCGCTGCACCAGTAAAATCGACGCATGAGCAAGCAACGCATCGTGGTGGGCCTGAGCGGCGGCGTGGATTCCGCCGTCACCGCCCACCTGCTGAAACAACAAGGCCACGAGGTGGTCGGCATCTTCATGAAGAACTGGGAAGATGACGACGACAGCGAGTACTGCTCCTCCAACATCGACTTTGTCGACGCCGCCGCCGTGGCTGACGTGCTGGGCATCGAGATCGAGCACGTCAATTTTGCCGCCGACTACCGCGACCGGGTGTTTGCCGAATTTCTGCGCGAGTACCAGGCAGGCCGCACACCCAACCCCGACATCCTCTGCAACGCCGAGATCAAGTTCAAGGCCTTTCTGGACCACGCCATGCGCCTGGGGGCCGAGATGATTGCCACGGGCCATTACGCGCGGGTGCGCCTGAACGACGTGACCGGCAAGCACGAGTTGCTCAAGGGCCTGGACCCGGCCAAGGACCAAAGTTACTTCTTGCACCGCCTGAACCAGGCCCAATTGTCCAAGACGCTGTTCCCCGTGGGCGAGCTGCACAAGACCGAGGTGCGCCGGATTGCGGATGAGATTGGGCTGCCCAATGCCAAAAAGAAGGACTCCACAGGGATCTGCTTCATTGGCGAGCGTCCGTTCCGCGAGTTCCTGAATCGTTACATTTCCAAAGAACCCGGTCCCATCAAGAACGCCAAGGGCCACGCCATTGGCGAACATGTGGGCCTGTCGTTTTACACCCTGGGGCAACGCCAGGGCTTGGGTATTGGCGGGTTGAAAACCAAAGGAGCCCAGCGCGGCGGCGGTGATCACGCCCCCTGGTTTGTGGCACGCAAGGATATGGAGAACAACACCTTGTGGGTCGTGCAGGGGCATGAACACCCCTGGCTCCTGTCCAGCCAATTGCAAGCCCAGGATGCAAGTTGGACTGCAGGCCACCCCCCATCCTCCGGGCTGCTGGCAGCCAAGACCCGCTACCGCCAGGCAGACGCCCCCTGCGTACTGGCACCCGAAGCTGGCGCGTCCTTCGTGCTGAACTTTGGCACACCACAGTGGGCCGTGACCCCAGGACAGTCCGCAGTTCTGTATGAAGGCGACATCTGCCTCGGCGGCGGTGTCATTGCAGTGGCACAGGCCGCCGTTTGAGCGTGCACGTTGACGAGAAAATGCCCTGTTTCATGACTTTTTTGGCATCGCCAGAACCGAAGCAGGTGCTAACATCTTCAGACAAGCGAATGGCAAACAGTTCGCCAGGGACCACTTGAAAGCCCACGGCCATGTTCCACGTACTACGCAACAGCGACGGATCCATTGCCTCATTAGCCCGAAGCGAGCGACCCGGCGGCGAAATTCTGGCAGACGACCACCCCGATATTCAGCGCTTTCTGGGCAGCAAGGGCGGAGTGTCTGGTTTCAATGAAGCGGACGCCGAATTTGTGCGCGTGCTGGAAGACCTGATCGACACGCTCATCATGAAGAACGTCATTCGCCATACCGATTTGCCGGATGCTGCCCAACGCAAGCTCATGCTGCGCAAGGGGCTGCGTAACCGCATGCAAGGCGCTCTGAACCTGCTGGGTGGCGACGAGCGGATTCTCTGAGCCCATGGTGACCCAAGCAATACCAACACCTCCGCCTACCAAACCTGCCGCTTGGAGGCTGGGAGAGCACGGCATTCACTTCGATCCCTTGTTGGACAGCGTGGTGGCCATTGCCCGGCTCTTCGGGATTTCTACGAGCCAAGAGGCACTGTCGGCCGGCCTGCCCCTTGAGGGCAACCTGGTGACGCCGGCATTACTGCCCCGTGCCGCTGCACGGGCAGGTCTCACGGCACGCTTGGCGCGCCGTGAACTCACCGACCTGCGCCCGGGTCTGTTGCCGGCCATCCTGTTACTGAAAGACAAACAAGCCTGTCTGCTACTGGAGTGGATGGAAGACGGTCAGGCCCGCGTCCGCTTCCCAGAAAGCGGCGAATCCAGTGACGTTCTGCCCAAGGCAGAACTGGAGGCCCTGTATGCAGGCGTGGTGTTTTTTGTTCGTCCCGTTTTCAAGTTCGAGCCGCGCAACCCACAAACCGGCCAGATCAAATCGGGGCATTGGTTTTGGGGGGTGGTATTTCAGAACTGGCGACTCTACCGAGACAGTCTGTTGGCGGCCTTGCTGATCAATGTATTCGCGCTTGCCATGCCCATGTTCTCCATGACGGTGTATGACCGCGTGGTACCCAACCGGGCCGAGGAAACCCTGTGGGTCCTCGCCATTGGTGTATTGCTGATGATGGGTTTTGACATGGCGCTGCGCATTTTGCGCGCCTACATTCTGGACACCGCTGGCAAACGCATTGATGTCACCCTCTCGTCCCGCATCATGGAACGGGTGTTAGGCCTGCGCATGGCAGACCGTCCAGCATCGGTAGGCTCCTTTGCCGCCAATCTGCGGGCGTTTGAGGCGGTGCGCGACTTTGTGGCTTCCGCATCCATCACCACCTTGGTAGACCTGCCTTTTGTGTTGGTTTTTTTATTGGTGATTGCCTGGATTTCCCCATGGCTGCTCATTCCACCTTTGGTGTGTATTGCGCTGCTGCTTCTGGCCTCTCTGGTGGTCCAACAAAAAATGCAAGAGCTGGTGGAAGTAACCCAGCGCGCAACAGCACAGCGCAATGCATCGCTGGTCGAAAGCCTGGTTGGGATTGAGACCATCAAATTCATGGTGGCCGAGAGCGCATTTCAGCGCAAGTGGGAGCAGTCCACCGTGTTTCTGGCGCAGCACGGTGCCAAACTCAAGCTCTTGTCCAGTAGCACGCTCAATTTTGCGCAAATGATGCAGCAGCTGGTCTCAGTCACGACTGTCATCGTGGGCGTTTACCTGTTGATGGCCAATCAAATCAGTATGGGGGCCATCATCGCGGCATCGATGCTCGCGGGGCGCGCCATGGCGCCATTTGGTCAGGTGGCAGGCCTGCTCATGCAGTACCACAGCGCCAAGAGTGGTTTGGCTTCAGTGGACACCCACATGCAAACGCAACCCGAACGGGCTGACGATGCAGCATTCCTGCATCGCACGGGCTTCCAGGGCACGATCGAATTCAAGAATGTGAGCTTCACCTACCCGGGCCAACAGCAGGCGGTGCTGAGCCGGGTGTCATTCAAAATTCATGCAGGTGAGAAAGTAGCGTTCATCGGGCGCGTAGGCTCAGGAAAATCCACCATACAGCGCCTCATTTTGGGTCTGCACCAGCCCACCGAAGGTGCTATCTTGATCGATGGCATTGATTCCCGACAAATTGACCCAGCCGAGCTTCGTAGGGCTGCGGGATTCGTCTCGCAAGATGTAAGTCTGTTTTATGGCACGCTGAAAGAGAATATTTCTCTGGGGGCGCCGTTTGCCGACGACCAAGACGTGATCGCTGCGGCTGAGATTGCCGGAGTCACCGAGTTTGCCAATCGCCACCCCCGTGGCTTTGACATGCCCATTGGCGAGCGCGGCGAGTCCCTTTCGGGCGGCCAACGACAGGCGGTAGGCATCGCACGTGCCGTGCTCAATGACTCCCCCATTTTGCTGCTGGACGAGCCAAGCAGTGCGATGGACCACCAGAGTGAAGATCTACTGAAGGCGCGCTTGCGGCGCTTCACCATGGGCAAGACCGTGGTGCTGGTCACCCATCGCACATCCCTACTTGAACTGATTGACCGGTTAATCGTGATCGACAATGGGCAAATCATGGCGGACGGCCCCAAAGCACAAGTTGTCGAAGCTTTGCAAAGTGGCCGCATCGGGAGGGCAGCCTGATGACGGATGACGCCCCCATCGTCAAACCACGCTGGAAGATGGCATGGGATCGCTTTTATGCCTGGAGTTCATCCTGGATAGACCGCGGCATGCTGGCCATCGTAGGCAAACACAGCGAGCAGGATGGCGACTTCGATGCGAACGCGGATTGGGCGATCGCAGAACAAACTCCAAAAGGCGCGCGTATTGTCATCTGGCTGAGCGTGGCCTCCCTAGCGGTGCTACTACTGTGGTCTGCCTTTGCGGTGCTAGACGAAGTGACGCGAGGTGAGGGCAAGGTCATTCCCTCCCGTCAGATTCAAATCTTACAAAGCCTGGATGGAGGCATCGTCTCAGAAATTCTGGCGCGCGAGGGGCAGACCGTAAAAGCAGGCGATTTGTTGCTGAAAGTGGATCCTACGCGCATGGTGTCTTCCCTGCGGGAAAACCAGTCGCAATATCTAGCACTGCTGGCCAAAGGAGCTCGATTGCGCGCTTTGGCAGAGGGCTCACGTTTCGTCCCGCCGGAAGAAGTTGCACAACAAGCCCCTGAAATTGTGGAGGCCGAACGTGCACTGTACGAATCGCGCCGCGCGGAACTGGATGCCACGATTGGTGTCGCGCGACAGCAATCTACCCAGCGCTCCCAAGAGCTGGTGTCGATCCGAGCACGTCGCGAACAAGCCGCACAAAGCTACACTTTGACCGCAAGGGAGTTGGAGATGACCCGCCCCTTGGTCCGCACGGGCGCGGTTTCGGATGTGGAACTATTGCGACTGGAACGCGACGTTGCCCGTTATCGCGGAGAACGCGATAGCGCCAACTCAGATATTCCGCGTCTAGAGTCTGCTGTGTCAGAGGCCAATCGAAAAATCCAGGAGATTGAGTTGACGTTTCGTAACGTAGCCCGCTCCGAGCTGAGTGAAGTCAATGCCAAACTCAGCACGCTTTCAGAAGGAAGCGCAGCGCTGGAAGACAGAGTGAAACAGACAGAAATCCGCTCACCTGTGAATGGCACAGTGAAACAGCTCAAGGTCAACACGGTGGGCGGCGTAGTCCAGCCTGGCAAAGACGTCATTGAGTTGGTTCCATCGGACGACGCCTTGCTCTTGGAAGCCAAGGTTTTGCCACGTGACATTGCCTTCTTACGACCCGGACAAAAAGCGCTGGTGAAGTTCACTGCCTATGACTTTGCGGTGTACGGTGGTCTTGAAGCCACACTGGAACAAATCGGAGCAGACAGCGTAGTGGACGAAAAAGGCAATGCCTATTTCGTGGTCCGGGTTCGCACACTGTCTAACACGATCGGTCAACAAAAGCTACCCATCATTCCCGGCATGGTCGCTGAAGTGGATATCTTGACGGGCAAGAAGACGGTTTTGTCCTATTTGCTCAAACCCATCTTGCGAGCCAAGGCAAAGGCATTGACCGAACGATGAACGGAGCTACCAAAGGGCTATACCTGAGCCGGGATATCGGACTACTGTCGCATTGGAAAACGGCACTGCAAGACACCAAAGGTAAAGCGCTCAACGGATTGAATGACATCCCCCCCCATTCCATCTCTGCCCCCTCCCTGCTATGGGTCGACTTGGCCACACCACAACTGCCGACCTGGAGCCATCCTGATTGGGCCGCGCTGCTGCGGCACCCGCAATTGCGGGTGATTGCCGCGAACTCCTACCCCAAGGATGCAGAAGCGGTTACTGCGCTAGACGCCGGTTGTGCTGCGTATTGCCATGCCTATGCGGACGCTAACACCCTGCGCCAAGTCGAACAAGTCGTGCGGGCGGGCCACGTCTGGATCGGTGCGACGCTCATGCAGAAGTTGATTCAAACAGCCAACCATGTAACCACACACACGGCCGAGGCTGACGCATGGGCAGCCAACCTGACTACGCGCGAAAAACAAGTCGCATTGTTGGCTGCAAAGGGCGCATCCAACCAGGATATCGCCAAGCGCTGTGATATCTCCGAAAGAACGGTCAAAGCCCACTTAAGTGCTGTTTTTGAAAAATTGGGCATCGCAGACCGCCTTCAATTGGCGCTTAAAGTACACGGAATACAGTAAAAGTTCACACAACCTGTACTTGAGGACAATAGGCAAGAGCCCGTGCGTACTCTAGAGTCAGCTGATCTAAATTAGCTGAATTCCGGAGTTTGTATGGCTGCCAACCAAGTTACCGCCCAAGCACGTGGTGTTGTCGTGATCCTCCAAGGCAAAGCCTGGATCGTCAATGTGGATGGCAGCCGGCGAGACTTGAAAGTTGGCGATGAGGTTCAGGAAGGCCAGGTAATCGCCACGGAAGACGGCTCCGTTCTGGAACTGGCTTTGCCCAACGGCCAACCTTTGAACATTGCGTCTGGCCGCGAATTGCTGCTCGATGCCAACTTACTAGGGACAGCAACGACAGACCCCACTGAGGCAGCACTGAAAGACCTCAACAGTGGCGCAGAAGCCGTTGCCCGCGCATTGGCCACTGGCACTGGTGACTTGTCTGCCGAGCTGGAAGCCACGGCGGCGGGACTGGGCGGCGGAGAAGGTGGCGACTCTCACAGTTTTGTCCGTTTGGTTCGTATTAGCGAAGAGTTGGCACCATTGGACATTCAGCGTTCGGCCCAAGAAATAACTGAAGAGCCAATTTTCCAAAGTGGAACAGACAGCAATAGCAGCATTGCACAGGCCATCTCAGACCCAACGGTTATCGGCGTGTCTAGCCCGCGCGAAATAGAAGGCACATCGCTGTCCTATTCCGTCAGTTTGTCCGGAACAACGACACAAACGGTGACATACAGCTTCTCCCTCTCCGGTGGCGCACCCGCTTCGCAAGCGGCCACTGCGAGCGACTATGGCACTCCAGTTTTTAACAATGGCGTGACCTTCAATGCACTATCGGGGACAATAACTGTCCCCGCGGGCGTAAATGGATTCAACATCACAATCCCGACCGTCAACGATGTATCGTATGAAAATGAGGAATACCTTCTTGTTAACGTAGGTGGCGCAATCGGCACAGGCACTATTGTTGACAACGACACAGCGCCGGTCTTCAACGTGGGTTCGGACTTCATCGTCGATGAGGCCGCTGGCACCATCACTTTCACGGTCACCAAGACCGGCTCCACCAATCTGGCTTCCTCCGTGGCCTTCACTACCGTGGACGGCTCCGCCGCCGCCGGCAGCGACTACACCGCGACCGCAGGCACTCTGAACTTCGCCGCCAACGAGACCTCCAAGACCATCACCGTGCCCATCACCAATGACACGGTCTTCGAAGGTGCCGAGTCTTTCAGCCTGCAAATCAGCACGCCCACCAACGCCACCATCGGTGATAACTCTCAAGTCGCCACCATCGTCGACGATGGCCGTACCCTGCCCGGCGGCGGTACCTCCAACGATGACCGTCCTTCTGTCTCCATCGGCTCCAATGTGGTCATCGATGAGGCCGCCGGCACCGTCACTTTCACGGTCACCAAGACCGGCTCGACCAACCTGCCTGTCACCGTCGATTTCGCAACCGCCAATGGCTCTGCCACTGC
Organism: Rhodoferax sp.; assembly: GCF_034519335.1. Classification (GTDB taxonomy): domain Bacteria; phylum Pseudomonadota; class Gammaproteobacteria; order Burkholderiales; family Burkholderiaceae_C; genus Allorhodoferax. Next base: position 11,553 of record NZ_JAXHOL010000040.1, on the reverse strand, counting down.
CGGCTCCGACTACACCGCAACCAACGGCTCTCTGAGCTTTGCGGCCAATGAGACGACCAAGACCATTACGGTCAATATCACCAACGATACGACCTACGAGATCAGCGAAGACTTCACCGTCTCCCTCTCCAATGTCTCCGGCGCTACCTTGGGCACTTCCAGTGCTACCGGCACCATCGTCGACGATGGCCGCACCCTGCCCGGTGGCGGCACTGCCAACGATGACCGCCCCGGCTTCTCCATCAACGATGTCACCATCAATGAGGCTGCCGGCACCGTGACCTTCACCGTCACCCGCGCAGGCGATCTCTCCCAGGCCGCCTCCGTCCAGTACGCCAGCGCCAATGACTCCGCCACCTCCGGCGCAGGCAACGACTACACCGCCGTCGCTGGCACTCTGAACTTCGCCGCCAACGTCGCCACCCAGACCATCACCGTCTCCATCAACAACGACACGGTTTTTGAAGGCGCCGAGTCTTTCAACATCAACCTCTCCAACGCCGTCGGCGCTGTCATCACCGACAGCCAAGGTGTGGGCACCATCGTCGATGACGGGCGCACCCTGCCCGGCGGTGGTACCGCCAACGACGACCGCCCGGTCTTCAACGTGGGTTCGGACTTCATCGTCGATGAGGCCGCTGGCACCATCACTTTCACGGTCACCAAGACCGGCTCCACCAATCTGGCCTCCTCCGTGGCCTTCACTACCGTGGACGGCTCCGCCGCCGCCGGCAGCGACTACACCGCGACCGCTGGCACTCTGAACTTCGCCGCCAACGAGACCTCCAAGACCATCACCGTGCCCATCACCAATGACACGGTCTTCGAAGGTGCCGAGTCTTTCAGCCTGCAAATCAGCACGCCCACCAACGCCACCATCGGTGATAACTCTCAAGTCGCCACCATCGTCGACGATGGCCGTACCCTGCCCGGCGGCGGTACCTCCAACGATGACCGTCCTTCTGTCTCCATCGGCTCCAATGTGGTCATCGATGAGGCCGCCGGCACCGTCACTTTCACGGTCACCAAGACCGGCTCGACCAACCTGCCTGTCACCGTCGATTTCGCAACCTCCAATGGCTCCGCCACCGCGGGCTCTGACTACACCGCAACCAACGGCTCTCTGAGCTTTGCGGCCAATGAGACGACCAAGACCATTACGGTCAATATCACCAACGATACGACCTACGAGATCAGCGAAGACTTCACCGTCTCCCTCTCCAATGTCTCCGGCGCTACCTTGGGCACTTCCAGTGCTACCGGCACCATCGTCGACGATGGCCGCACCCTGCCCGGTGGCGGCACTGCCAACGATGACCGCCCCGGCTTCTCCATCAACGATGTCACCATCAATGAGGCTGCCGGCACCGTGACCTTCACCGTCACCCGCGCAGGCGATCTCTCCCAGGCCGCCTCCGTCCAGTACGCCAGCGCCAATGACTCCGCCACCTCCGGCGCAGGCAACGACTACACCGCCGTCGCTGGCACTCTGAACTTCGCCGCCAACGTCGCCACCCAGACCATCACCGTCTCCATCAACAACGACACGGTTTTTGAAGGCGCCGAGTCTTTCAACATCAACCTCTCCAACGCCGTCGGCGCTGTCATCACCGACAGCCAAGGTGTGGGCACCATCGTCGATGATGACAATCCTCCCGTCAACACGGCTCCAGGTGCTCAGTCCACCACCGAAGACACCGCTCGCGTATTCAGTACTGCCAATGGCAACGCCCTGTCGGTGACTGATGTGGACGGCGGCACTCTGACCACCACTGTGGCGGTGACCAATGGCACCTTGACCGCTGTGGCTTTCGCCGGCGCCACCATCACCAACAACGGCTCCGGTTCGGTCACCATCTCCGGCTCCGCTGCGGCCATCACCGGCGCATTGAACGGCCTGAGCTTTGTGCCCACCGCCGACTACAACGGCGCCGCTACCCTCACGCTGACCACCAGCGATGGCTCTGCCAGCGATGTCGATACCGTGGCCATTTCCGTCACTGCCGTGGCCGATATCGCCGACAACACCGCCACCACCTCCGAGGACAACGCCGTCACGATCAATGTGCTGGGCAATGACTCTTTCGAGAACGCCGGGCGCACTATCACCGCCGTCAACGGCTCGGCCATCACCGAGGGCGGCGCCTCCGTGGCCGTGTCCAACGGCTCTGTGGCTTTGGTCGGCGGCCAGCTGGTCTTCACTCCAGCCACCAACTTCAACGGCTCGGTGCCCACTTTCACCTACACCGTCACCTCCGGCGGCGTCACCGAAACCGCCAACGTCAATGTCACCGTCACCGCCGTGAACGACCCTCCCGTCAACACGGCTCCAGGTGCTCAGTCCACCACCGAAGACACCGCTCGCGTATTCAGTACTGCCAATGGCAACGCCCTGTCGGTGACTGATGTGGACGGCGGCACTCTGACCACCACTGTGGCGGTGACCAATGGCACCTTGACCGCTGTGGCTTTCGCCGGCGCCACCATCACCAACAACGGCTCCGGTTCGGTCACCATCTCCGGCTCCGCTGCGGCCATCACCGGCGCATTGAACGGCCTGAGCTTTGTGCCCACCGCCGACTACAACGGCGCCGCTACCCTCACGCTGACCACCAGCGATGGCTCTGCCAGCGATGTCGATACCGTGGCCATTTCCGTCACTGCCGTGGCCGATATCGCCGACAACACCGCCACCACCTCCGAGGACAACGCCGTCACGATCAATGTGCTGGGCAATGACTCTTTCGAGAACGCCGGGCGCACTATCACCGCCGTCAACGGCTCGGCCATCACCGAGGGCGGCGCCTCCGTGGCCGTGTCCAACGGCTCTGTGGCTTTGGTCGGCGGCCAGCTGGTCTTCACTCCAGCCACCAACTTCAACGGCTCGGTGCCCACTTTCACCTACACCGTCACCTCCGGCGGCGTCACCGAAACCGCCAACGTCAATGTCACCGTCACCGCCGTGAACGACCCTCCCGTCAACACGGCTCCAGGTGCTCAGTCCACCACCGAAGACACCGCTCGCGTATTCAGTACTGCCAATGGCAACGCCCTGTCGGTGACTGATGTGGACGGCGGCACTCTGACCACCACTGTGGCGGTGACCAATGGCACCTTGACCGCTGTGGCTTTCGCCGGCGCCACCATCACCAACAACGGCTCCGGTTCGGTCACCATCTCCGGCTCCGCTGCGGCCATCACCGGCGCATTGAACGGCCTGAGCTTTGTGCCCACCGCCGACTACAACGGCGCCGCTACCCTCACGCTGACCACCAGCGATGGCTCTGCCAGCGATGTCGATACCGTGGCCATTTCCGTCACTGCCGTGGCCGATATCGCCGACAACACCGCCACCACCTCCGAGGACAACGCCGTCACGATCAATGTGCTGGGCAATGACTCTTTCGAGAACGCCGGGCGCACTATCACCGCCGTCAACGGCTCGGCCATCACCGAGGGCGGCGCCTCCGTGGCCGTGTCCAACGGCTCTGTGGCTTTGGTCGGCGGCCAGCTGGTCTTCACTCCAGCCACCAACTTCAACGGCTCGGTGCCCACTTTCACCTACACCGTCACCTCCGGCGGCGTCACCGAAACCGCCAACGTCAATGTCACCGTCACCGCCGTGAACGACCCTCCCGTCAACACGGCTCCAGGTGCTCAGTCCACCACCGAAGACACCGCTCGCGTATTCAGTACTGCCAATGGCAACGCCCTGTCGGTGACTGATGTGGACGGCGGCACTCTGACCACCACTGTGGCGGTGACCAATGGCACCTTGACCGCTGTGGCTTTCGCCGGCGCCACCATCACCAACAACGGCTCCGGTTCGGTCACCATCTCCGGCTCCGCTGCGGCCATCACCGGCGCATTGAACGGCCTGAGCTTTGTGCCCACCGCCGACTACAACGGCGCCGCTACCCTCACGCTGACCACCAGCGATGGCTCTGCCAGCGATGTCGATACCGTGGCCATTTCCGTCACTGCCGTGGCCGATATCGCCGACAACACCGCCACCACCTCCGAGGACAACGCCGTCACGATCAATGTGCTGGGCAATGACTCTTTCGAGAACGCCGGGCGCACTATCACCGCCGTCAACGGCTCGGCCATCACCGAGGGCGGCGCCTCCGTGGCCGTGTCCAACGGCTCTGTGGCTTTGGTCGGCGGCCAGCTGGTCTTCACTCCAGCCACCAACTTCAACGGCTCGGTGCCCACTTTCACCTACACCGTCACCTCCGGCGGCGTCACCGAAACCGCCAACGTCAATGTCACCGTCACCGCCGTGAACGACCCTCCCGTCAACACGGCTCCAGGTGCTCAGTCCACCACCGAAGACACCGCTCGCGTATTCAGTACTGCCAATGGCAACGCCCTGTCGGTGACTGATGTGGACGGCGGCACTCTGACCACCACTGTGGCGGTGACCAATGGCACCTTGACCGCTGTGGCTTTCGCCGGCGCCACCATCACCAACAACGGCTCCGGTTCGGTCACCATCTCCGGCTCCGCTGCGGCCATCACCGGCGCATTGAACGGCCTGAGCTTTGTGCCCACCGCCGACTACAACGGCGCCGCTACCCTCACGCTGACCACCAGCGATGGCTCTGCCAGCGATGTCGATACCGTGGCCATTTCCGTCACTGCCGTGGCCGATATCGCCGACAACACCGCCACCACCTCCGAGGACAACGCCGTCACGATCAATGTGCTGGGCAATGACTCTTTCGAGAACGCCGGGCGCACTATCACCGCCGTCAACGGCTCGGCCATCACCGAGGGCGGCGCCTCCGTGGCCGTGTCCAACGGCTCTGTGGCTTTGGTCGGCGGCCAGCTGGTCTTCACTCCAGCCACCAACTTCAACGGCTCGGTGCCCACTTTCACCTACACCGTCACCTCCGGCGGCGTCACCGAAACCGCCAACGTCAATGTCACCGTCACCGCCGTGAACGACCCTCCCGTCAACACGGCTCCAGGTGCTCAGTCCACCACCGAAGACACCGCTCGCGTATTCAGTACTGCCAATGGCAACGCCCTGTCGGTGACTGATGTGGACGGCGGCACTCTGACCACCACTGTGGCGGTGACCAATGGCACCTTGACCGCTGTGGCTTTCGCCGGCGCCACCATCACCAACAACGGCTCCGGTTCGGTCACCATCTCCGGCTCCGCTGCGGCCATCACCGGCGCATTGAACGGCCTGAGCTTTGTGCCCACCGCCGACTACAACGGCGCCGCTACCCTCACGCTGACCACCAGCGATGGCTCTGCCAGCGATGTCGATACCGTGGCCATTTCCGTCACTGCCGTGGCCGATATCGCCGACAACACCGCCACCACCTCCGAGGACAACGCCGTCACGATCAATGTGCTGGGCAATGACTCTTTCGAGAACGCCGGGCGCACTATCACCGCCGTCAACGGCTCGGCCATCACCGAGGGCGGCGCCTCCGTGGCCGTGTCCAACGGCTCTGTGGCTTTGGTCGGCGGCCAGCTGGTCTTCACTCCAGCCACCAACTTCAACGGCTCGGTGCCCACTTTCACCTACACCGTCACCTCCGGCGGCGTCACCGAAACCGCCAACGTCAATGTCACCGTCACCGCCGTGAACGACCCTCCCGTCAACACGGCTCCAGGTGCTCAGTCCACCACCGAAGACACCGCTCGCGTATTCAGTACTGCCAATGGCAACGCCCTGTCGGTGACTGATGTGGACGGCGGCACTCTGACCACCACTGTGGCGGTGACCAATGGCACCTTGACCGCTGTGGCTTTCGCCGGCGCCACCATCACCAACAACGGCTCCGGTTCGGTCACCATCTCCGGCTCCGCTGCGGCCATCACCGGCGCATTGAACGGCCTGAGCTTTGTGCCCACCGCCGACTACAACGGCGCCGCTACCCTCACGCTGACCACCAGCGATGGCTCTGCCAGCGATGTCGATACCGTGGCCATTTCCGTCACTGCCGTGGCCGATATCGCCGACAACACCGCCACCACCTCCGAGGACAACGCCGTCACGATCAATGTGCTGGGCAATGACTCTTTCGAGAACGCCGGGCGCACTATCACCGCCGTCAACGGCTCGGCCATCACCGAGGGCGGCGCCTCCGTGGCCGTGTCCAACGGCTCTGTGGCTTTGGTCGGCGGCCAGCTGGTCTTCACTCCAGCCACCAACTTCAACGGCTCGGTGCCCACTTTCACCTACACCGTCACCTCCGGCGGCGTCACCGAAACCGCCAACGTCAATGTCACCGTCACCGCCGTGAACGACCCTCCCGTCAACACGGCTCCAGGTGCTCAGTCCACCACCGAAGACACCGCTCGCGTATTCAGTACTGCCAATGGCAACGCCCTGTCGGTGACTGATGTGGACGGCGGCACTCTGACCACCACTGTGGCGGTGACCAATGGCACCTTGACCGCTGTGGCTTTCGCCGGCGCCACCATCACCAACAACGGCTCCGGTTCGGTCACCATCTCCGGCTCCGCTGCGGCCATCACCGGCGCATTGAACGGCCTGAGCTTTGTGCCCACCGCCGACTACAACGGCGCCGCTACCCTCACGCTGACCACCAGCGATGGCTCTGCCAGCGATGTCGATACCGTGGCCATTTCCGTCACTGCCGTGGCCGATATCGCCGACAACACCGCCACCACCTCCGAGGACAACGCCGTCACGATCAATGTGCTGGGCAATGACTCTTTCGAGAACGCCGGGCGCACTATCACCGCCGTCAACGGCTCGGCCATCACCGAGGGCGGCGCCTCCGTGGCCGTGTCCAACGGCTCTGTGGCTTTGGTCGGCGGCCAGCTGGTCTTCACTCCAGCCACCAACTTCAACGGCTCGGTGCCCACTTTCACCTACACCGTCACCTCCGGCGGCGTCACCGAAACCGCCAACGTCAATGTCACCGTCACCGCCGTGAACGACCCTCCCGTCAACACGGCTCCAGGTGCTCAGTCCACCACCGAAGACACCGCTCGCGTATTCAGTACTGCCAATGGCAACGCCCTGTCGGTGACTGATGTGGACGGCGGCACTCTGACCACCACTGTGGCGGTGACCAATGGCACCTTGACCGCTGTGGCTTTCGCCGGCGCCACCATCACCAACAACGGCTCCGGTTCGGTCACCATCTCCGGCTCCGCTGCGGCCATCACCGGCGCATTGAACGGCCTGAGCTTTGTGCCCACCGCCGACTACAACGGCGCCGCTACCCTCACGCTGACCACCAGCGATGGCTCTGCCAGCGATGTCGATACCGTGGCCATTTCCGTCACTGCCGTGGCCGATATCGCCGACAACACCGCCACCACCTCCGAGGACAACGCCGTCACGATCAATGTGCTGGGCAATGACTCTTTCGAGAACGCCGGGCGCACTATCACCGCCGTCAACGGCTCGGCCATCACCGAGGGCGGCGCCTCCGTGGCCGTGTCCAACGGCTCTGTGGCTTTGGTCGGCGGCCAGCTGGTCTTCACTCCAGCCACCAACTTCAACGGCTCGGTGCCCACTTTCACCTACACCGTCACCTCCGGCGGCGTCACCGAAACCGCCAACGTCAATGTCACCGTCACCGCCGTGAACGACCCTCCCGTCAACACGGCTCCAGGTGCTCAGTCCACCACCGAAGACACCGCTCGCGTATTCAGTACTGCCAATGGCAACGCCCTGTCGGTGACTGATGTGGACGGCGGCACTCTGACCACCACTGTGGCGGTGACCAATGGCACCTTGACCGCTGTGGCTTTCGCCGGCGCCACCATCACCAACAACGGCTCCGGTTCGGTCACCATCTCCGGCTCCGCTGCGGCCATCACCGGCGCATTGAACGGCCTGAGCTTTGTGCCCACCGCCGACTACAACGGCGCCGCTACCCTCACGCTGACCACCAGCGATGGCTCTGCCAGCGATGTCGATACCGTGGCCATTTCCGTCACTGCCGTGGCCGATATCGCCGACAACACCGCCACCACCTCCGAGGACAACGCCGTCACGATCAATGTGCTGGGCAATGACTCTTTCGAGAACGCCGGGCGCACTATCACCGCCGTCAACGGCTCGGCCATCACCGAGGGCGGCGCCTCCGTGGCCGTGTCCAACGGCTCTGTGGCTTTGGTCGGCGGCCAGCTGGTCTTCACTCCAGCCACCAACTTCAACGGCTCGGTGCCCACTTTCACCTACACCGTCACCTCCGGCGGCGTCACCGAAACCGCCAACGTCAATGTCACCGTCACCGCCGTGAACGACCCTCCCGTCAACACGGCTCCAGGTGCTCAGTCCTCCACCGAGGACACCGCTCGCCTATTCAGTACTGCCAATGGCAACGCCGCTGTCGGTGACTGATGTGGACGGCGGCACTCTGACCACCACTGTGGCGGTGACCAATGGCACCTTGACCGCTGTGGCTTTCGCCGGCGCCACCATCACCAACAACGGCTCCGGTTCGGTCACCATCTCCGGCTCCGCTGCGGCCATCACCGGCGCATTGAACGGCCTGAGCTTTGTGCCCACCGCCGACTACAACGGCGCCGCTACCCTCACGCTGACCACCAGCGATGGCTCTGCCAGCGATGTCGATACCGTGGCCATTTCCGTCACTGCCGTGGCCGATATCGCCGACAACACCGCCACCACCTCCGAGGACAACGCCGTCACGATCAATGTGCTGGGCAATGACTCTTTCGAGAACGCCGGGCGCACTATCACCGCCGTCAACGGCTCGGCCATCACCGAGGGCGGCGCCTCCGTGGCCGTGTCCAACGGCTCTGTGGCTTTGGTCGGCGGCCAGCTGGTCTTCACTCCAGCCACCAACTTCAACGGCTCGGTGCCCACTTTCACCTACACCGTCACCTCCGGCGGCGTCACCGAAACCGCCAACGTCAATGTCACCGTCACCGCCGTGAACGACCCTCCCGTCAACACGGCTCCAGGTGCTCAGTCCACCACCGAAGACACCGCTCGCGTATTCAGTACTGCCAATGGCAACGCCCTGTCGGTGACTGATGTGGACGGCGGCACTCTGACCACCACTGTGGCGGTGACCAATGGCACCTTGACCGCTGTGGCTTTCGCCGGCGCCACCATCACCAACAACGGCTCCGGTTCGGTCACCATCTCCGGCTCCGCTGCGGCCATCACCGGCGCATTGAACGGCCTGAGCTTTGTGCCCACCGCCGACTACAACGGCGCCGCTACCCTCACGCTGACCACCAGCGATGGCTCTGCCAGCGATGTCGACACCGTGGCCATTTCCGTCACTGCCGTGGCCGATATCGCCGACAACACCGCCACCACCTCCGAGGACAACGCCGTCACGATCAATGTGCTGGGCAATGACTCTTTCGAGAACGCCGGGCGCACTATCACCGCCGTCAACGGCTCGGCCATCACCGAGGGCGGCGCCTCCGTGGCCGTGTCCAACGGCTCTGTGGCTTTGGTCGGCGGCCAGCTGGTCTTCACTCCAGCCACCAACTTCAACGGCTCGGTGCCCACTTTCACCTACACCGTCACCTCCGGCGGCGTCACCGAAACCGCCAACGTCAATGTCACCGTCACCGCCGTGAACGACCACTCCCGTCAACACGGCTCCAGGTGCTCAGTCCACCACCGAAGACACCGCTCGCGTATTCAGTACTGCCAATGGCAACGCCCTGTCGGTGACTGATGTGGACGGCGGCACTCTGACCACCACTGTGGCGGTGACCAATGGCACCTTGACCGCTGTGGCTTTCGCCGGCGCCACCATCACCAACAACGGCTCCGGTTCGGTCACCATCTCCGGCTCCGCTGCGGCCATCACCGGCGCATTGAACGGCCTGAGCTTTGTGCCCACCGCCGACTACAACGGCGCCGCTACCCTCACGCTGACCACCAGCGATGGCTCTGCCAGCGATGTCGATACCGTGGCCATTTCCGTCACTGCCGTGGCCGATATCGCCGACAACACCGCCACCACCTCCGAGGACAACGCCGTCACGATCAATGTGCTGGGCAATGACTCTTTCGAGAACGCCGGGCGCACTATCACCGCCGTCAACGGCTCGGCCATCACCGAGGGCGGCGCACTCCGTGGCCGTGTCCAACGGCTCTGTGGCTTTGGTCGGCGGCCAGCTGGTCTTCACTCCAGCCACCAACTTCAACGGCTCGGTGCCCACTTTCACCTACACCGTCACCTCCGGCGGCGTCACCGAAACCGCCAACGTCAATGTCACCGTCACCGCCGTGAACGACCACTCCCGTCAACACGGCTCCAGGTGCTCAGTCCACCACCGAAGACACCGCTCGCGTATTCAGTACTGCCAATGGCAACGCCCTGTCGGTGACTGATGTGGACGGCGGCACTCCTGACCACCACTGTGGCGGTGACCAATGGCACCTTGACCGCTGTGGCTTTCGCCGGCGCCACCATCACCACCAACGGCTCCGGTTCGGTCACCATCTCCGGCTCCGCTGCGGCCATCACCGGCGCATTGAACGGCCTGAGCTTTGTGCCCACCGCCGACTACAACGGCGCCGCTACCCTCACGCTGACCACCAGCGATGGCTCTGCCAGCGATGTCGATACCGTGGCCATTTCCGTCACTGCCGTGGCCGATATCGCCGACAACACCGCCACCACCTCCGAGGACAACGCCGTCACGATCATTATGCTGGGCAGTGACTCTTTCGAGAACGCCGGGGCGCCACCTATCACCCTGCCGTCAACGGCTCGGCCATCACGCGAGGGCGGCGCCTCCGTGGCCGTGTCCAACGGCTCTGTGGCTTTGGTCGGCGGCCAGCTGGTCTTCACTCCAGCCACCAACTTCAACGGCTCGGTGCCCACTTTCACCTACACCGTCACCTCCGGCGGCGTCACCGAAACCGCCAACGTCAATGTCACCGTCACCGCCGTGAACGACCCTCCCGTCAACACGGCTCCAGGTGCTCAGTCCACCACCGAAGACACCGCTCGCGTATTCAGTACTGCCAATGGCAACGCCCTGTCGGTGACTGATGTGGACGGCGGCACTCTGACCACCACTGTGGCGGTGACCAATGGCACCTTGACCGCTGTGGCTTTCGCCGGCGCCACCATCACCAACAACGGCTCCGGTTCGGTCACCATCTCCGGCTCCGCTGCGGCCATCACCGGCGCATTGAACGGCCTGAGCTTTGTGCCCACCGCCGACTACAACGGCGCCGCTACCCTCACGCTGACCACCAGCGATGGCTCTGCCAGCGATGTCGATACCGTGGCCATTTCCGTCACTGCCGTGGCCGATATCGCCGACAACACCGCCACCACCTCCGAGGACAACGCCGTCACGATCAATGTGCTGGGCAATGACTCTTTCGAGAACGCCGGGCGCACTATCACCGCCGTCAACGGCTCGGCCATCACCGAGGGCGGCGCCTCCGTGGCCGTGTCCAACGGCTCTGTGGCTTTGGTCGGCGGCCAGCTGGTCTTCACTCCAGCCACCAACTTCAACGGCTCGGTGCCCACTTTCACCTACACCGTCACCTCCGGCGGCATCACAAAAACCGCCAACGTCAATGTCACCGTCACCGCC
>NZ_JAXHOL010000043.1:0-3261 GCF_034519335.1 Rhodoferax sp. | reverse complement strand
GGCGGGACCACGTAAGGCGCGCACCGTCTCGTCTCGGTGCATTTTTTGGTGTTTTTGGCCTCTAGCCCCCGTGGAGTATGCGTGAGTAGCTCCTAATTAGATAGCTATGCTGGTTTAGTTTGGCGTTGATCTCAGCCGTTCGGAGACCGCTTCTCCGCAAACTGATATCCGCCCCGTTTACACAAAATTCAGGACACGCCCTCCGTCTAGTTTGCATCGGCCAGTTTGAATACCCCTACGGTTTGTACCAGCTCGCCAGCCTGGCTCTTAAGACTGCTGGCCGCGGCGGCCATTTCTTCCACCAACGCAGCGTTCTGCTGAGTGACTTGGTCCATTTGCTGCACGGCTTCACCAATCTGGGCTACACCGGAGGCCTGTTCAGTGCTGGCAGCACTGATCTCACCCACGATGTCTGTCACCCGCTTGATTGAACTCACCACTTCGGCCATAGTTTCACCGGCTTGGTCAACCAGCAAGGTTCCCTGCTCCACGCGATCCACGCTGGCGCTGATCAGTGTCTTGATTTCCTTGGCGGCGTCCGCGCTGCGGCCTGCCAAGGAGCGGACTTCACTGGCCACCACCGCGAAGCCACGACCTTGCTCACCTGCGCGGGCCGCTTCCACCGCAGCATTGAGGGCCAAGATGTTGGTTTGAAAGGCAATGCCATCAATCACGCTGATGATGTCCGAAATCTTCTTGGACGATTCGTTGATGCCCTTCATGGTTTCCACCACTTGGCTCACTACTTCGCCGCCCTTAATGGCAACTGTGGAGGCGTTCTTGGCGAGTTGATCGGCCTGGCGGGCGTTGTCAGCGTTTTGCTTCACGGTGGATGAAAGCTCCTCCATGCTGGCGGCGGTTTCTTCCAGCGCACTGGCTTGCTGCTCTGTGCGTGATGACAGGTCGTGATTGCCGGATGCTATTTCTGCGCTGGCAGTGGACACTCCTTCGGAGCCCTGGCGCACAGTGGACACGACATGGATGAGGGAGCCCTGCATGCGGGACAATGCAGCGAGCACACTGACCGTGTCGCCGTTGCGCACTTGCAAGTGCGTCGTCAAATTGCCATCGGCCACTTTGCCAACCAAATCGCACAGCGCTGACGGCTCGGCGCCCAGAGCGGTTGCCAAGTTGCGTGTGATGAGTACACCGGCCACAATGGCGCCGGACAAGGCCAAACAGCAGATCAGCAACAGGTAATTGCGCTGGTTCGCGTAATCAGCTGCGGCAGCATCTACCAGTTTTGCGGCACGATTGCTGGTATAGGCGGAGTACTCCTCCGACACTTTGACCAATCTGGCCAACAACGGGCGACATTCCGCGTTCATCTTGGCGATGGCTTCTTCCTTTTCCCCCTTAAGCGCCATATCCACAATAGACAATGCCACTGGAGCGTAGGCCTGTTCGATCTTGTCAATTTCGCCAATCATGCGGCGAGCCTCTGCGCTGACAGTGGGATCTTCACTCAACTTCTTCAATGTGGCCAGTCGCGCACCTACTTCCGTATGGGCCTTGGTGACCACTTCTTTTTCCGTGGCTATATCTGCCGGTTTGTTGACCAATAACAAGTTGCGCGCGGCAATGGCGCGCAAGTCTATGGCTTCTCGCACGAGGTGAGTAGTATTGGAACGGGCATTGACACCGTTGACATAGTTCTTGAAGCGGTCATTGGCATCGCCAAGTGTCTTTGTGGCCATGCCACCAATCAGCAGTACCGAGAATGCCAGGCCGCCAAAGGCCCAGGTGAGTTTTGCGCGTACGGTAAGGTTGTTCATGATGTTTCTCTGTATGTGTAGGTGTTCAAAGGAAGTTCAAAAAGCGCTGCAGTCCACTTTGAAATTGGCAATTTCTACTTGGGAGGTGAGGGCCTGCTGGCTCGGTTGCGCGGGTTATTGCAGGGATGTGCCACCCAGACCCATGTCGCTGCTGCCCATCAGTTTTTCGATATTCAACAAAATCAGCATGCGCTCTCGGCCTGCTTGTTCCAGGGTGCCAATGCCGGTGATGCATGTGGAATCCACGTAGCCGCTGAACTCCGGAACGCGCTTCACCTGCTCTGGAGTGAGTTCTACGACGTCACTCACGGAATCCACCACCACGCCCACCACGCGCTGGCTCAGCGCAAGAATCACGGTGACCGTTAACGCGTCATAGGAAGGGTTGGGCATGCCAAACTTCAGCCGCAGGTCCAGAATGGGTACGATCACGCCGCGCAGGTTCAGCACGCCTTTGACGAAGTCCGGCGTACCGGCCATGCGGGTAGGCTGCTCGTAGCCTCGGATCTCCTGCACTTTCAGGATGTCAATGCCATATTCCTCACCACCTAGGCAAAAACTCAAGCATTCCTGCGGCCCGGATGAAAAGTCGGCAGCGACATGCTGGGCGACTGGGAAATTGGAGGTGTGTTCGGTGGTATTCATATGCAATTCGCCCTCATGAAATGGATTAAATGATATTTTTAATTTGAAACATCCGACAAATGTTGGGAATTTCAAAATTTCAATGAGGCGAATTTATCATATTTGCCGAATTTGAGGTAAATATGATTAATTTGTACTAATTTAGTCAACTACAAACGCGTGTGCGCGTACAGGCGCACTGCATCCAGTGATCCGTCGATAGGGAAATGAAGGCTGTTAGTTAATGCTGCGAGCAACTGGCTCACTGCAGAATTTCAGCAGTAGCACCGCCTCAGTGGCCAGTCCTTGGCGCCCTGATCAGCCCCGCTCAAAGCTTGTCAGTCCGCACCTTGATGTCGCCCTGCAGCAGTGCTTGGCACATACCGCTGGCACTGGCATGGGCGGACAGGAGCAGTTGTGCCCAGTCTGCCTGCTCGGCCTGCCAGACGCCCAAGCCGCGCTCGTAGGCTTCGGGCATGGAGGCCAGCAGGCTGGCCACCCGCTGCGGTGCACGTTTGGCCATGGCCAGGGCTACCAGGCAGCCGGCGGGCACTTGGTCGGGGCTGGCGTCGCGCACCATGCCCTTGGCCAGGGTGCCCAAGCTGCCAATCAGCAGGCCCACATCGCACCCCAAAGCCACCCAGGCATCGCGCTGGGTGTGCCAGGGGGCGGCGGGGACCGCCAAGCCCAGCTGTTGTGCGACCAGGCGCACTACGTCTGCTCTGCGGTCCGGGCTTTGCGCCAGCGTGCCGCCCAACTGCACCGTCAGCGCGTCGGTCGCACTGTGGGTCAGCCGTTGCAGCCCGCGCAGTAGCGGTGCCGTCGCATTGGGTGCACCCAGTGTCTGCAGGCTCTGCGCGCA
>NZ_JAXHOL010000004.1:0-47135 GCF_034519335.1 Rhodoferax sp. | reverse complement strand
AAGTTACGTATTGCTGTCCGACGAGAATTGGTTTCATTGAGGCAATTTCGATATCGAAAGCAACGGGTCTCTCGAATATCCAATTCGAACCGCAATTCATAAATTCTTCCATATCGTGTTCTTGCATCGAGAAACTTTGTTTAATGTTTCTCTTAATGTTGTTGCTGTTGTATCCATTGACAAGGAAAGATGTAGAACGAAAGGGTATCATTGTCGTTGTCATTTTTTCTCCTGTGTGATCTACCATGCTCATTTCACAAATCATAATCAGACCCACTTTTATTAGTGTTTTTTTTGATGCTTCATTTTGAATTAAACGCGTTCCGAAGTTCTGGAAGCACTGATTGTTGTGTCTTTGGCGCGTCGCAGCTGTCCCAGTTCATGGACCAGACCAATCCGTTGGCTGAAATCACCCACAAGCGCCGCGTATCGGCCCTTGGCCCGGGTGGTTTGACCCGCGAGCGCGCAGGCTTTGAAGTGCGTGACGTGCACGTGACCCACTACGGTCGCGTCTGCCCGATCGAAACGCCTGAAGGTCCGAACATTGGTCTGATCAACTCCCTGGCCTTGTACGCCCGCCTGAACGAGTATGGTTTCATTGAAACCCCTTACCGTCGTGTCGTGGACAGCAAGGTGACGATGGACATCGATTACCTGTCTGCCATCGAAGAGGGTAAATACGTGATTGCCCAGGCCAATGCGGCTCTGGACAAGGACGGCAAACTGACCGGTGACCTGGTGTCTGCCCGTGAAAAAGGTGAATCCATCTTGGTGGGCGCAGACCGCGTCCAGTACATGGACGTGTCGCCCGCGCAGATCGTGTCGGTGGCTGCTTCGCTTGTGCCATTCCTGGAGCACGATGATGCGAACCGCGCCTTGATGGGTGCAAACATGTCGCGCCAAGCCGTGCCCGTGCTGCGCCCCGAGAAGCCCATGGTGGGAACCGGTATCGAGCGCGTTGCCGCGGTTGACTCCGGCACCGTGGTGACTGCCACCCGTGGCGGTATCGTGGACTATGTGGATGCCACCCGTGTGGTGATCCGCGTGAACGACGCCGAAGCGCAAGCTGGTGAGGTTGGCGTGGATATCTACAACCTCATCAAGTACCAACGTTCTAACCAGAACACCAACATCCACCAGCGTCCCATCGTCAAGAAGGGCGACAAGCTGTCCAAGGGTGATGTCATTGCCGATGGTGCGTCGACCGATCTGGGCGAAATCGCTATCGGGCAGAACATGCTTGTGGCCTTCATGCCTTGGAACGGCTACAACTTCGAAGATTCGATCCTGATCAGCGAGCGTGTGGTGGCCGAAGACCGCTACACCTCCATCCATATCGAAGAACTGGTGGTGATGGCGCGTGATACCAAGTTGGGCGCGGAAGAAATCACCCGCGATATCCCCAACCTGAGCGAACAGCAACTGAACCGTCTGGACGAGTCCGGCATCATCTACGTGGGTGCCGAGGTTCTGCCCGGCGACACGCTGGTGGGCAAGGTCACACCCAAGGGTGAGACCACGCTGACGCCAGAAGAGAAGCTGCTGCGCGCCATCTTCGGCGAGAAGGCCAGTGACGTGAAGGATACATCCCTGCGCGTCGACCAAGGTAGCTCTGGCACCGTAATCGACGTGCAAGTCTTCACCCGTGAAGGCATCACGCGCGACCGCCGTGCCCAGCAGATCATTGACGACGAACTCAAGCGCTTCCGTCTGGACTTGAATGACCAGCTGCGTATCGTGGAAGCCGATGCGTTCGACCGTATCGAGAAGCTGTTGACCGGCAAGGTTGCCAACGGCGGCCCGCAAAAGCTGGCCAAAGGTACCAAGCTGGACAAGGCCTACTTGGCTTCCGTAGAGAAGTTCCACTGGTTCGACATTCGTCCTGCCGACGAAGAGGTGGCTAGTCAACTGGAGAGCATCAAGAACTCGCTGGAGCAGACCCGCCACAGCTTCGACTTGGCTTTTGAAGAAAAGCGCAAGAAGTTGACGCAAGGCGACGAATTGCCCGCGGGCGTTCTGAAGATGGTCAAGGTCTACATTGCGGTGAAGCGCCGCTTGCAGCCCGGTGACAAGATGGCAGGTCGCCACGGCAACAAGGGTGTGGTCTCCAAGATCACTCCGGTGGAAGACATGCCTTACTTGGCGGACGGTACTCCGGTGGACATCGTACTGAACCCGCTGGGCGTGCCTTCGCGTATGAACATCGGTCAGGTGCTGGAAGTGCACTTGGGCTGGGCCGGCAAGGGCCTGGGCCAACGTATTGGAGATATGTTGCAACGCGAAGCTGCCGCAACAGAAATCCGCGGTTTCCTGGAGAAGGTTTACAACAGCGCCGGCCGTAAGGAAGACTTGGCCCAATTGTCTGACGCTGAAGTTCAGGAAATGGCCAAGGAGCTCACCAGCGGGGTGCCATTTGCGTCTCCAGTGTTCGATGGCGCCACAGAAAAAGAAATTGGCGACATGTTGCAGCTGGCGTACCCAGACGATGTTGCCAAGGCCAAAGGCCTGACTGCAACGCGTACCCAGGCGCAGTTGTATGACGGTCGCAGTGGTGATGCTTTCGAGCGCACCACGACAGTGGGCTATATGCACTACCTGAAGCTGCACCATTTGGTGGACGACAAGATGCACGCCCGCTCGACTGGCCCGTACAGCTTGGTGACCCAGCAACCTCTGGGCGGTAAAGCCCAGTTTGGTGGTCAGCGCTTCGGTGAAATGGAAGTGTGGGCGCTGGAAGCCTACGGTGCGTCTTACGTGCTGCAGGAGATGCTCACCGTCAAGTCCGATGACGTGCAAGGCCGTACCAAGGTGTACGAGAACATCGTCAAAGGCGAGCATTCCATCGAAGCCGGTATGCCGGAATCGTTCAATGTGTTGGTCAAGGAAATCCGTTCCTTGGGCATCGACATCGAACTCGAACGTTCTTAATTGAAAGGGAAAGAGTCACATGAAATCTTTACTCGACCTGTTCAAGCAGTTCACTCCCGATGAGCATTTTGATGCCATCAAGATCGGCATGGCTTCGCCTGAGAAGATCCGTTCTTGGTCTTTCGGTGAAGTCAAGAAACCCGAAACCATCAACTACCGCACGTTCAAGCCCGAGCGCGACGGTCTGTTCTGCGCCAAGATCTTCGGCCCCATCAAAGACTACGAATGCCTGTGCGGCAAATACAAGCGTTTGAAGCATCGCGGTGTGATCTGCGAGAAGTGCGGCGTTGAAGTTACACAGACCAAAGTTCGCCGTGAACGCATGGGTCACATCGACTTGGCCGCTCCCTGCGCGCACATCTGGTTCCTGAAGTCCCTGCCCAGCCGTCTGGGCCTGGTGCTGGACATGACGCTGCGCGATATCGAACGCGTGTTGTACTTCGAGGCATACGTGGTGACTGACCCCGGCATGACCCCGCTGAAGAAGTACAGCATCATGTCCGAGGATGACTTTGATGCCAAGTTCAAGGAATTCGGCGACGAGTTCACCGCCAAGATGGGCGCTGAAGGTATCAAAGACCTGCTTGAGAGCATCGACATCGAAGGCTCTATCGAGAAGCTGCGTAACGACCTGACCGGCTCTGAACTGAAGATCAAGAAGAACGCCAAGCGTTTGAAGGTTCTGGAAGCGTTCAAGAAATCCGGCATCAAGCCCGAGTGGATGGTGTTGGACGTTCTGCCCGTGCTGCCACCGGACCTGCGTCCTTTGGTGCCGCTGGACGGCGGCCGCTTTGCGACCTCCGATCTGAATGACCTGTACCGCCGCGTGATCAACCGCAACAGCCGTCTGCGTCGTTTGCTGGAACTCAAAGCGCCCGAAATCATTGCGCGCAACGAAAAGCGCATGCTGCAAGAAGCCGTGGACAGCTTGCTGGACAACGGCCGCCGCGGCAAGGCCATGACAGGTGCCAACAAGCGCGCACTCAAGTCCCTGGCTGACATGATCAAGGGTAAATCCGGTCGTTTCCGTCAAAACTTGCTGGGCAAGCGCGTGGACTACTCCGGTCGTTCCGTGATTACCGTGGGCCCGACGCTCAAGCTGCACCAGTGCGGTCTGCCGAAATTGATGGCTTTGGAGTTGTTCAAGCCCTTCATCTTCGCGCGCCTGGAAGCCATGGGCATTGCGACCACCATCAAGGCGGCCAAGAAGGAAGTCGAATCCGGCACCCCCGTGGTGTGGGACATCCTCGAAGAGGTCATCAAAGAGCACCCAGTGATGCTGAACCGTGCGCCCACACTGCACCGTTTGGGTATCCAAGCCTTTGAGCCCATCCTGATCGAAGGCAAGGCTATCCAGTTGCACCCCCTCGTTTGTGCGGCGTTTAACGCCGACTTCGACGGTGACCAAATGGCGGTTCACGTGCCTTTGTCGGTGGAAGCACAAATGGAAGCCCGCACGCTGATGCTGGCCTCCAACAACGTGCTTTTCCCCGCCAACGGCGAGCCCTCCATCGTCCCATCGCAAGACGTGGTGCTGGGCTTGTACTACACCACTCGTGACCGAATCAACGGCAAGGGCGAGGGCCTGATCTTCTCCGATACCGGCGAAGTCCAGCGCGCTTTCGATGCGGGTGAAGTCGAGCTGAACGCGCGCATCAACGTGCGTTTGACAGAGTGGACCAAGAACAAGGAAACCGGCGAGTTTGAGCCCTCGACCAAGCTGTGGGAAACCACTGCTGGCCGTGCGCTACTGTCCGAAATTCTGCCCAAGGGCCTGCCCTTCTCCAACATCAACAAGGCATTGAAGAAGAAGGAAATCTCCAAGCTGATCAACGTGTCCTTCCGCAAGTGCGGATTGAAGGAGACTGTGGTGTTTGCCGATAAGCTGCTGCAAAGCGGTTTCCGTCTGGCGACCAAGGCTGGCATCTCGATCTGTATCGACGATATGCTGGTGCCGCAAGAGAAGCACGACATCATTGGTCGTGCCCAAAAGGAAGTCAAAGAGATCGAGCAGCAGTACGTCTCCGGTCTGGTGACCTCCGGCGAGCGCTACAACAAGGTGGTTGATATCTGGGGCAAGTCCGGCGACGAAGTGTCCAAGGTGATGATGGCCAAGCTGTCTAAGGAGACGGTCACTGACCGCCATGGCAAGCAAGTCCAGCAGGAGTCCTTCAACTCCATCTACATGATGGCCGACTCTGGTGCTCGCGGTTCTGCTGCGCAGATTCGCCAGGTGGCCGGTATGCGGGGGCTGATGGCCAAGCCGGACGGCTCCATCATCGAGACGCCCATTACCGCGAACTTCCGCGAAGGTCTGAACGTGCTGGAGTACTTCATCTCCACCCACGGTGCTCGTAAGGGTTTGGCCGATACTGCGTTGAAGACAGCGAACTCGGGTTACCTGACACGCCGCCTGGTGGACGTGACTCAAGACTTGGTCGTGACCGAGCAGGATTGCGGTACCCACAATGGCTACCTGATGCGTGCCATTGTTGAAGGCGGTGAAACCATCGAATCGCTGCGTGACCGCATTCTGGGTCGTACCGCTGCTGACGATGTATTGCACCCTGAAAACCGCACGGTGTTGGCTCCTGCCGGCTCCATGTTGGATGAAGATCTGATCGAAGAACTCGAAAGTGCCGGCGTCGACGAAGTCAAGGTGCGTACTGCCCTGACGTGCGAGACCCGCTTCGGTATCTGCGCCAAGTGCTACGGACGCGATTTGGGCCGTGGTGGTCTGATCAACGGCGGCGAAGCTGTCGGTGTGATCGCTGCCCAGTCCATCGGTGAGCCTGGTACCCAGCTGACCATGCGTACCTTCCACATTGGTGGTGCCGCGTCGCGCGCTGCCATCGCCTCCAGCGTTGAAGCCAAGTCCAATGGTGTGATCGGCTTCAACGCCACGATGCGCTACGTGACCAACAGCAAGTCTGAGTTGGTTGTGATTGCCCGTTCTGGTGAAATCATCATCCATGACGAGCATGGCCGTGAGCGCGAACGTCACAAGGTGCCATATGGGGCCGTGTTGACCGTGAAGGCTGACCAAACCATCAAGGCTGGCGCCATTTTGGCCAATTGGGATCCGCTGACTCGCCCCATCATCACTGAATTCGCCGGTAAGGCCCACTTCGAAAACGTCGAAGAAGGTTTGACAGTAGCCAAGCAAGTGGATGAAGTGACTGGTCTGTCCACTCTGGTGGTCATCGACCCCAAGCGTCGCGGCGCTGCCAAGGTCGTGCGTCCCCAGGTCAAGCTGATCGACGCTTCTGGTCATGAAGTGAAGATTCCAGGTACCGATCACTCGGTGACCATCGGCTTCCCAGTGGGCGCCCTGGTGCAGGTGCGTGATGGTCAGGACGTGGGCCCAGGCGAAGTGCTGGCCCGTATCCCGATCGAAGGCCAGAAGACTCGCGACATTACCGGCGGTTTGCCGCGTGTGGCCGAATTGTTCGAAGCCCGTTCGCCCAAAGACAAGGGTGTCTTGGCTGAAGTGACCGGTACGGTGTCCTTTGGCAAAGAAACCAAGGGCAAGGTTCGCCTGCAGATCACTGACCCAGAAGGCAAGGTCTGGGAAGAACTCGTGCCCAAGGAAAAGAACATCTTGGTGCACGAAGGGCAGGTGGTCAACAAGGGCGAGTCCGTGGTGGACGGTCCTGCAGACCCGCAAGACATCTTGCGTTTGCTGGGCTCCGAAGAACTGGCGCGCTACATCGTGGACGAAGTGCAGGATGTTTACCGCTTGCAAGGCGTGAAGATCAACGACAAGCACATTGAAGTGATTGTTCGCCAGATGCTGCGCCGCGTAGTGGTCGAAGCCGCAGGTGATTCTGGGTACATCAACGGTGAGCAGGTCGAGCGTTCTGAAATGCTCAACACCAACGACGCTTTGCGTGCAGAAGGAAAGATCCCCGCAACTTACACCAACCTGTTGCTGGGTATTACCAAGGCATCGTTGTCCACCGACAGCTTCATCTCCGCAGCGTCCTTCCAGGAAACGACCCGCGTGTTGACGGAAGCTGCCATCATGGGCAAACGCGACGAGCTGCGTGGCCTGAAGGAAAACGTGATCGTGGGCCGTCTGATCCCCGCAGGCACTGGCTTGGCTTACCACGAAGCCCGCAAGGTGCGTGAGACTATGGACGATGCAGAGCGTCGTGCCATCGCTGAGGCCGAAGCTGCTGAGCTGGCTGGTGGCGCAGACGTCGCCGGTGAGTTGGAAGCCAACGAAGGATCTGCGGCCGAATAATCCGCCGGTTCCGCGTTAGTGCCGATGCCCCAAGCATGTGTCATGCAGCTTGGGGCATTTTTATTGAGGGTTTTATGATGGATCTGTCCCTGCTGCTCTGGGTGGTTCTCGCACTTCTGATTTTTTGGGGAGTAGGTCTCTACAACCGTTTGATGCGTCTGCGTGCACGTGGTCTCGAGGTGATGGCCGTGGTGGAGAAACACGCAGGAACCTGTGCCGCATTGGTTCGGCAATATGTTGCTGCCCCGAATGCAGAGGGAGCCGCTGAGGTCGACGCGCAATGGAGCCATGTGCAAGTGGCCGCCGGTCATTTGGAACAGGTCCTGGCGCAGCCACGCCCTGCCTCCCTGCAGCCAAGCGCAGTGGCTGCCTTGTCCGATGCCTGGGCCTCCATGCATGCGGCATGGCAGGAAGCGAGCGCTGCTCCGACAGATTTGGCTGGGCCAGCGCTACCGCCAGACATGCAAGAGGCTTGGAATTCCGCCAGTCTCAAGGTGCAAAGCGCAAGTGGCGGGTTTAACCAAATCATCACTCTCTACAACGAGGCGATTCAACAGTACCCAGCACGCTGGGTTGCAACCCTCATGGGCTTTCAGCCTGCAGGGCATTTCTAAGTTATGAATCAATCTGTAAACGCCCCCCCTCTTTGGAAGCAACTCCAACAAGTGGCCCGTGTGAACCAGGCTGTCATGTCGGGCGCCTCGGGCACATCGGTATTGGAGACCGTCGACCCCGGATTGCGAAGTGGTGTCCAAGCCCTGTGCTTCTACGTGTGGCGGAACTGGGGCCGCGCACAGGCACTGCGGGCGCTACTGGTCCGCAAAGCGCCCCCGCCGCTGGCTGACGCATTGTTGTGTTCGGCTCTGGCGCTGACTTGGCAAATTGAAGACAATGCCTACGACGCGTTTACGCTCGTGAATCAAGCCGTCGAAGCCGCCAAACGTCAATCAGCGACGAATGCGCAAGCAAATTTCATCAACGCGTGCCTGCGTCGGTTCTTGCGGGAGCGCGATGCGCTAGTTGCCGCCACAGACCTTGATCCGGTCGCCTTGTGGAATCACCCACGCTGGTGGATCGCCCGGCTTCAAAAAGACCACCCTCAGCATTGGGAGCTCATACTGAGGGCTGCGAATCAGCATGCCCCCATGACTTTGCGCGTGAATCCACGGCGCAAGGACCCTCAAACCTATCTCGGATTGCTGCAAGCCGCTGGCATGAATGGGCAGCATTTGTCCGCCAATATCATCGAACTCCAGCGCGCCGCGCCAGTACAAGCTATCCCGGGTTTCGAAGACGGTTGGGTTTCGGTGCAGGACGCTGCAGCCCAGGTGGCGGCCCCTTTGTTGGTTGAGGGTTATCTTGCACCAGGCCCATGGCGCATATTGGATGCTTGCGCCGCACCTGGCGGCAAGACTGGCCACTTGCTGGAAATCACGGATGCCGAAGTGGTCGCCCTCGAAGTGGATGCTGACCGAGCGAAACGGATTGGTAGCAATGTGCAGCGCTTGGGACTCAGTCCTCAGGTAATTGTCGCGGATGCCGGGGCTGTGCAGACCTGGTGGGATGGCAGCCTGTTCGACCTGGTTTTGCTGGACGCCCCTTGCACCGCCTCCGGCATCGTGCGGCGTCACCCCGATATCCGTTGGTTGCGCCGCGAAAGTGACGTTGCCCAACTGGCAGCGACCCAGCGACAGCTCCTGTTGACCTTGTGGCCCTTGGTCAAGCCCGGCGGGCGCCTGTTGTTTTGCACATGCTCGATATTCCGCGCCGAGGGCGATGCCCAAGTACAAGCGTTTCTTGTACACAACACTGACGCTGCTTTGATGCCGTCCCCGGGGCATTTGCTGCCGCACAGCAGCCCTGCGCGAGAGGTTGTCGCTGACAATTCGCTGGGTGACCACGACGGTTTTTTCTATGCACTTTTTGAGAAACGCAAAGCCTGAGTTCGGCCTGCGTTGGCTCTTGATCGTCTGCTTTTTGAGTTTTTCATTGCTTGGCAAGGGCCATGCGGCTGCGGAGCTCACGGGTTTTGAGCTGGAACGCGATAGTGAAGAGGTCAGTGTTACGGCCCAATTGCAGTTTGAATTGTCCAGCACCGTGGAAGAAGCTTTGCTCAAAGGCATTCCCATGGTGTTTGTTGCCGAAACGGAACTGCTGCGCGAGCGCTGGTATTGGTATGACAAGTCGGTTGCCACCTCTGCGCGTCATTTCAGGCTTGCGTTTCAGCCACTGACGCGGCGCTGGCGACTGAATATCAGTTCGGGCGCCGCCAGCGCCACAGGCCAGGGGCTTGCCTTGAATCAAAGTTTTGATACCTTGCAGCAAGCCTTGGCCGCAATCAAACGCATTTCGCGTTGGCGTGTGGCGGGCGCCAACGAGCTTGACCCTGCAGTTCGCTACCGGTTTGAATTCCGTTTTCGGCTCGACCTCGGGCAGTTACCTCGGCCTTTCCAGATTGGAGCCATCGGTCAGTCTGAGTGGGACATATCCGTTGTGCGCTCCGAGTTTCTGGCGCCCGAGGCCGCCAAATGAAACCTTTGGAGATTCTGGAAGCCAGTCCCAGGCCCCAGACATCGCGTGCTGTACGACGCACAGTGGCCCTGGGAGCTGCGGCCATGGTACTCATTGGTCTGCTGTTGCTTTACCTGCTCACACAGGCCACCAACAACCGTGAACTTTATGAGCAGAACTACGCGCGCCTGTTTGTGGTGAACGTGGTGGTGGCGACTGTGCTGGGCGTGGCTATTGCCTGGGTCGGGTATCGCCTGATGGCCCGTCTGCGGCAGGGGCGATTTGGCAGCCGCTTGTTGGTCAAGCTAGCCACCATCTTTGCGCTCGTTGGGGTCATGCCCGGTCTGCTGATCTATGTGGTGTCCTATCAGTTCGTATCCCGCTCTATCGAAACATGGTTTGACGTCAAGGTAGAGGGAGCATTGGAGGCTGGGCTCAGTTTGGGGCGGGTCACCTTGGAAACATTGTCCAATGACTTGGCCACCAAATCACGTGCGGCGTCCAACCAGCTGGTGGAAACCAGCGATGCTGCGACAGGCGAAGTTGCGGAACGGTTACTAGACCAGTTGGGTGCCACCGACATCACGGTCTGGACAGGTGCTGGCAAGCTCATTGCCAGTGTCGGGCAATCGCGTTTCCAGCTGAGTCCGGACAAGCCGAGTTCCAGTCAGTTCAGAGCGGCCCGACAAGAGCGGGCACTGGCGTGGGTTGAGGGCTTGGAAGACGCTGTACCCGGTGCGCTTGCCAACGCCCATATCAAGGCGCTGGTGCCAGTGTCCAGCTCAGTGCTGGGTTTGTCTGCTGAGACCCGCTATATGTTGGTATCGCGCGCATTGCCCGCGAGCTTGGTAGCCAATGCCATGGCGGTCGAAGCCGCCAATCGGGAGTATCAGGAGCGTGCTTTGGCCCGGGAAGGTCTCAAGCGCATGTACATCGGCACCCTTACTCTCAGCCTTTTTCTGGCAGTGTTTGGTGCCGTGTTGCTGGCTGTGGTGTTGGGCAACCAGATCGCCAAGCCCCTGTTGCTGTTGACTGAGGGGGTAAGTCAGGTGGCTGCGGGGGATTTGACTCCCAAGCTTGCCATGCAAGGGCGGGATGAATTGGGGGGGCTCACGCGCGCCTTTGCTTCCATGACACAGCAGCTCGCGGATGCACGACGCTCGGTGGAAACCAGCATGTCGCAAGTAGATGCGGCCCGCGCAAACCTGCAGACCATTCTGGACAACTTGACCTCTGGGGTAGTGGTGCTGGCTGCTGACGGCAGTATTGTGTCCTCCAACCCCGGAGCCACCCGCATACTGCAATTGCCTTTGGCCGCGTATGAAGGCCAGCGCCTGGCCAATGTTCCGGGCTTGCAATCCTTTGGTGACGCGGTGCACAACCAATTCGCACAGTACCTGACCAACCGCGCAGAGCACGGATTGGACCACTGGCAGCAGTCCTTTGAGCTGGGCGGCGAGGCAGCGGTTCAAAGCCCATTTGAGCGAGCTGTCACACTGGTGGCACGTGGTGCGGAATTGCCGGGCGAGCAACGGTTGCTGGTGTTCGACGATATTTCTGAAATCGTGTCGGCACAGCGGGCCCAGGCGTGGGGAGAAGTGGCGCGCCGTCTGGCCCATGAAATCAAAAACCCTCTGACGCCCATTCAGCTCTCTGCCGAGCGCATGGAAATGAAATTGGCTGGCAAGCTGGAAGGTGCCGAACTGGCCATCCTAACCAAATCGGTCAAAACCATTGTTGACCAGGTCGATGCCATGAAACGCCTGGTCAACGAGTTTCGCGATTACGCACGACTGCCCTCCGCAGAACTCAAACCCGTGGATTTGAATGCACTGATGCATGATGTCCTTCAGCTCTATGAGTCTGATGCCAGCAAGGTAGTTTTGGTTGCAGATCTGGACGAAGCCTGTCCCCCTGTCCGCGGTGACGCCCAACAACTGCGGCAAGTCATTCACAACTTGCTGCAAAACGCCCAGGACGCGACCGAATCCGCAAACTTGCCTGCGCCGGGCCGTGTCATTCTGCGTACCCAACACCTTGCTGCAGCGGACCGCGTACGCCTGTCAGTGCAAGACCAGGGCACAGGTTTCCCCGACCATATCCTCAAACGTGCATTTGAGCCCTATGTCACGACCAAAGCCAAAGGCACAGGACTTGGTTTGGCGGTAGTCAAGAAAATTGCGGATGAACATGGCACCCGAGTGGATATCACCAACCGCATCTCGGAAGGCAAGGTAACTGGCGCACAAGTGTCGTTATCATTGGCCATAGATCACAGCGCACAAGGTTGAGTGCGGACAAGGGCATCAAAGGGACTGCGCTAACAATGGCAAACATACTGGTAGTAGACGACGAGCACGGCATTCGGGAATTGCTCTGGGAAATTCTCAATGACGAGGGCCATACCGTCGAGCTTGCTGAAAATGCCGCGCAAGCCCGTGCTGCCCGCCTGCGCGAGCGCCCAGACTTGGTGTTGCTGGACATCTGGATGCCCGACACCGATGGTGTCACCTTGCTCAAGGAGTGGTCGTCTACCGGTGCGTTGACCATGCCGGTCATCATGATGAGCGGTCACGCCACCATTGATACCGCAGTAGAAGCCACCAAAATCGGCGCGCTCGCCTTCCTCGAAAAACCGGTCACCCTGCAAAAACTGCTAAAGGCGGTAGAGCAAGGGTTGGCGCGCAACAATTTGCGCAAAACAGCCCCACTGCCCATGGCCAGTTTGCAGGCCACCGAGCTCGCAGTGTCGCCCGCTGCAGTCATCGTTGCCACAGTGGATGCAGGGCCGGTCTCCGAGCAGCGCTTTATGCTGGACAAACCCTTGCGCGAGGCGAGGGATGAGTTCGAGAAGGCCTATTTTGAATACCATCTGGCCAAAGAAAATGGCTCCATGACACGGGTTGCAGAGAAAACCGGCCTGGAGCGGACCCACCTGTACCGCAAGCTCAAACAATTGGGCGTGGATCTGACCCGCGGCAAACGAAATGGCCCTTAAACTGATGCTATAATTCAAGGCTCAGGCCCGGTAGCTCAGTCGGTAGAGCAGAGGATTGAAAATCCTTGTGTCGGTGGTTCGATTCCGCCCCAGGCCACCAAACCTAAAAATGGCTTCCAGCAATGGAAGCCATTTTTTTTGCCCATTCGCTACGGTCTTTCCCCTGGCGTAGTCCACACGGGCTCTTGTTGCTAAGATGGCTCGGCGTTACGCTTGTAACCAGTGACGAGCCTCGTTGAGCAGATGGCAAGGCAGGTTGGCAAAATAAAACGGGCTGGAGTAACATGCAGCCGACAACACGAGGGGCACTCATGTTCAGCATGTTTCGGGGCAAAGGTGACAAGCCAGATCCCGCCAAGGACGCGCCGGATTCGCGCGGCTTGGAGGTGAAGGAGGACGACCCTGATACGG
The DNA here is from genome assembly GCF_034519335.1 of Rhodoferax sp. Lineage (GTDB taxonomy): Bacteria > Pseudomonadota > Gammaproteobacteria > Burkholderiales > Burkholderiaceae_C > Allorhodoferax. Next base: position 34,041 of record NZ_JAXHOL010000004.1, on the reverse strand, counting down.
CCTGGAGCTTGTGGGACAGTGCTTTGGCAGAGCAAGATTCGCGGTTTGTCGACCTGCCCCCTATTTCCACGGCCATGCCGCTTGCGCCCGAACCTCGTGCGCGCAGCCAAGCCAAAGCGGCAGACGCGTTTCCCGACCTTGAGCTGCCTACCCAACCCATGGGTCTGGAAGAAGCGACGCCAGCTATGCGCATGAAAGCGGCGTTGGACATTGTGGAGCTACACCACCACCGCATTGCCAATACGATCCGCACCCTGTGGGGTTACAAGGAATGCAGTGTCTATATCAACAAGCTGATCATGAATGGGGGCGATGGCATGGGCAACGCCCGCATCGGCTTCAATCAGGAAGCGGCGGATGCCATGTTGGTGCTGGCGGACCTGCACGACGCCGAGTTTGGGCCGTCCGATCCCGGTGGCGGGCTGGGGTTTGCCGACTCGTCGTTCCACACCGGATACAGCGGCCATCGCGGCTAACCCGCCCGCCTTCGTGCGGTTGGGCGTTCAGACCTTACCAGTCCAGCAGCGTCAGTCCCACACTCAGCACGGTGCGGCGGCGGTTGTAGTCCATCAATGAGTCCCCGTAGCCGCTGAACAGCTCCGTATGGAAGCGCAGGCTGCTGCGATCACTATGGTTGCTGGCGCTCCCGATTTTGTACAACCAGCCCAACCGGACTGAGCCATTGCCCTCGCCCTTGAGGGAGTGACGCAACGTCAGTGCCAGTGTGTTGCTGGGGTCAATGTTCCACGCCGCTGCCACTTCGGCCCTTCCCACCATGTCTTCGATGTCCGGGTTGTCGTCGCTGGCGGCGTCTTCGGGCAGGCGCTGCCAGAGGCTGGCATTGATGGCCACCTTGCTGCCCAGCTCCAGCCCGGCGCGGGCGATCACGCGGTTCCAGCTGCGCGAGAGCGGCAGGCTTTGGCCGTTGCTCTGGTGGTTCAGGCTCACGCCGCCGTAGCGCAAGCGCCAGCCCGACGGCAGGGCCGATTCCAGCGGAAAGATGTAGGTCAGCTCGGGCTCGTGGTCAGTGGCGCGAAAGGGGCGTGACAGGTCGGCGTTGAACAGCTGCCAATACGACTGCTGGCTGTAGGCAAACCATAGAGAGTCAAGCCGGTTCGGGTCGCCACCGGTCAGCAGGCCCTGGGCCACCTTGGTACGCACCGAGAGCTGGATGCGTGTTTCGGTGGTGGTGTAAGGCTGAAAGCTGGCAGTGTGCCCCGCTGTCGGAGAGCTGGGGGCGGTATTCACACTGTCCGATCCGATGACGGACAGGCTGATGGGCCGGTAGCCCCGGATGCCAAAGGTGCCGCAGTCGCTGGCGGGCTCTAGTTCCCAAAAGCGCGACAGCGGTGTGGCGGCCGGGTTTTTGCAGCTCACCACTTCCACCGGAATCGGGGTGTTCACCGCCGCAGGGGTTTCTGCCACCGGCTGGTTGCTGGCCAGCGCATTGGTGTCAATTTGAGCCAATGCGCCCGTGGATATTGCGCAAGTAGCTATAAAAAACAGAGCAAAAAGAGTGCGTTGGGTCATTTCAGGGCAGCGGCTTGGGCCGCGTTGGCTTGGGCTTTGGCGGCAAACTCGGCACGCAGGGCGCGCAGTTTCTCGCGCGGGTCTTCTTTCACGGTGGCTTGGTCCAGGCCCATCTCGGCAATAAAACGGCTGGGCAGGGCCGCCACCATCTCACGGCCTTTTTTGCGGCGGCGCGTCCAGCTCACAGCCAGGCTGCGCTGGGCGCGGGTGATGCCCACGTACATCAGGCGGCGTTCTTCTTGCAGCCGGGTGGCCATGTCTTTATTGGCCGCTTCATCGGCCATGCTGGAGCCGCCCAGGCTGTCGGCCCCGTCGCCCAGCTTGAAGGGCAGCATGCCCTCGGTCACGCCCACCAGCATCACATGCGGCCACTCCAGCCCCTTGGAGGCGTGCAGGGTGGACAGTGTCACCACGTCCTGGTCCTTCTCGCGCTCGCTGATGGTGGAGAGCAGGGCGATGGTTTGCGCCACTTCCAGCAGGCTTTTGACCTCGCGCGCGGTCACACCCGCTGCGTCTTCAATCTGCCCGCCGCAGCGCTGCGCCATCCAGTCGCAAAACTCCAGCACATTGGTCCACTTGGCGGCGGCAACCTTCTCGCTCTCTTCGCCGTCGTACAGGTGTTTTTCGTAGCCAATTTCCTTGAGCCACTCGGCCATGAAGGCGGTGGCGGCCTCGGCACCTTCGGTGTGGCGGGCGCGGAACTCCAGGTCGTTGATGTAGCGGCCAAACTCGTGCAGGCTGCCCAGCGCTTTGGCGCTGAGGGCCGCGGCCAGGGACGAGGAAAACAGCGCCTCAAACAGGCTCAGCTTGTACTGGCTGGCGTACACGCCCAGTGTGCCCAGCGTGGTGTGGCCAATGCCGCGCTTGGGCGTGGTCACCGCGCGCAAAAACGCCGGGTCGTCGTCGTTGTTGCTCCACAGGCGAAACCAGGCGCACAGGTCGCGGATCTCGGCACGGTCAAAAAAGCTTTGCCCGCCCGACACCTTGTAGGGAATACCAGCCTTGCGCAGCGCTTTCTCAAAGGGCTTGGCCTGGTGGTTGGCGCGGTACAGCACGGCAAAGTCGCGGAACTCTTTGTACTGCTTGCCTTGCATGTTGGCCAGCCCTTCGGCGCGCAGGCTCTGGATGCGGGCCACGGCGCGCTCGGCCTCGTGTTCTTCGTTGTCGGCATCCACCACACGCACTGGCTCGCCCTCGCCCAGTTCGCTGAACAGGGTCTTGGGAAACAGCTTGGGGTTGGGGCCAATCACATTGTTGGCCGCACGCAGGATGGCGCTGGTGGAGCGGTAGTTCTGCTCCAGCTTGATGACCTTGAGGGTGGGAAAGTCCACCGGCAGCTTTTTCAGGTTGTCCAGCGTGGCGCCGCGCCAGCCGTAGATGGACTGGTCGTCGTCGCCCACTGCGGTGAAGCGCGCCTTTTCGCCCACCAGCAGCTTCAACACGTCGTATTGCGTGGCATTGGTGTCCTGGTATTCGTCCACCAGCACGTGGCCCAGCTTGGCCTGCCAGCGCTCGCGCACCTCGGGGTAGTCGCGCAGCAGTTTCAGCGGCAGGCTGATCAGGTCGTCAAAGTCCACGCTCTGGTAGGCCGTCAGCCGCTCTTCGTAGCGCCCCATCACCGTGGCGATGATGCGTTCGTTGTCATCCGCCGCCTGCGCCAGCGCTTCGGTGGAGGTGAGCCCCGCGCTCTTCCAGGCGCTGATGGTCCATTGCCACTGGCGCGCCGTGGCCGCATCCACCGTGCCACCCGCGTCCTTGAGGATGCTGGTGACGTCGTCACTGTCCAGAATGCTGAACTGGGGTTTGAGCCCCAGCACTGCGCCGTCTTCGCGCAGCATGCGCACGCCCAGCGCGTGGAAGGTGCAGACCAGCACGTCTTTGGCGGCGCGGCCGATCAGCTGCTTGGCGCGCTCGCGCATTTCGGCAGCGGCCTTGTTGGTAAAGGTGATGGCGGCAATGCGGTTGGCTGGCAGCCCCATCTGGATCAGGCGCCCAATCTTGTGCGTGATCACCCGCGTTTTGCCCGAGCCCGCACCGGCCAGCACCAGGCAGGGGCCGTGCAGGTAGTTCACCGCCTCTTGCTGTGCGGGGTTCATGCCGTGGTTGGCGTTGGGGGAGGGGGCAGACATGGGTAACGCGAGAGAAGAAAGTGGGAGCGCCGGAAGGGAGCGGGAACGATCCCGAAGGGGCCGGCGCGCCATCTTAACGGGTCAGCAAAACCCGTGCCCTGGGTGCGTTGCTTGTCAGCCCGGTGGCAGGCCCAGCCCCCAAACCCCGCCACAATGGAGGCCGTGCTGCAAATCCTGACTGTTACCTTCCCTTTCTTCGCCCTGGTGCTTGTGTGGCTACCTCGCCGCCCGCCGCGGCATGCTGCCGCTGGCGGCCATTCCCGGGCTCAACGGGTTTGTGCTGTTTTTTGCGCTGCCCTGCATGCTCTACCGCTTTGGCGCCAGCACACCCATCGCGCAGTTGCTGGACGTGCAGGTGGCGCTCACCTACCTGCTGTGCGCCCTCGTCATGGTCGGCTTTGTGGTGGCCGTCACGCTGCATGGCCGCATTGGCTGGAACGACGCCGCCTTTGGCGCGCTGGTGGGCGCCTTCCCCAACACTGGCTTCATGGGCGTGCCGCTGCTGGTGGCCCTCCTGGGCGCCAAGGCTGCGGGCCCCGCCATCGTCACCATTTTGGTGGACATGGTGATCACCTCGTCGCTATGCATTGCCCTCTCGCGCCTGGGCGGCACCGATGGGGTGTCCGCCACCCAGGCCGCCAAAAACGCGCTCAAAGGCGTGGCCGCCAACCCCATGCCCTGGTCCATCTTGCTGGGCGCGCTGGTGTCGGCCCTGCAATTGGAGCTCCCCAAGCCCGTGGTGACCACCGTAGGGCTGCTGGCCGACGCGGCCTCCCCGGTGGCGCTGTTCACCATTGGTGCGGTGCTGGCCCGCTCCCAAATGCTGGCCAAGGACGACAAAACCCACGAGGTGCATTGGCAAGAGTACGTGCCCGTCGCCCTCATCAAGCTGTTTTTGCACCCGCTGTTGGTGCTGCTGGTGGGCGTGTCGGCGGTGAGCTTGGGCGTGCCCATCGACAAATTTGCGCTGACCGTGTTGGTACTGCTGGCCGCGCTGCCTAGCGCCAGCAATGTGTCCCTCTTGGCTGAGCGCTTTGGCGCCGACAACGGCCGTATTGCGCGCATCATCCTGGTGTCCACCGCGGCAGCATTCTTCACCTTCTCGGGGGCGGTGGCGCTGATGGTGGGGATATAGGCGCTATTGTTTTAGTAGCTGCTCGCGCATATTCCACCGGGGCTAGAGGCTTATTTGGCTTGAAATTTGGGCTGCCCCCAGGTTTGCTGGTGGTTTTGCCTGGGCGGGCACAATAGGCGCATGAATCTTGTTTCTCAAGTCGTCTCCGCCGTGCTGCGCACGGTGCTGAAACTCGCTTTGCTGGCCGCAGCCTTGGTGTTCATCACCAGCCTGCTGATCGTGGGCCTGCTCAGTCTCGTGTTGGTGCTGCTCAAGGCGCTGCTCACCGGCCGCAAGCCGGTGTTTGTCACCACTTTCCAGCGCTTCAACCAGGCCCGCCAGCAGTTCAAGCAAGGCGGCTGGCGTGCCGGACCTGCAGGCGCCGGGGGCTTTGCCCCTGGGGCAGGTGTTGCGGATGTGGTGGATGTGCAGGCGCACGAGGTGCGTGACGAGCAGGCCTTGCCCTACGGAACCAGGTCGGACAAATCCTGACTGCGGGCCACAAGGCAAGTGGGCGCTATTGAATAGATAGCTGCTCGCGCAGCGTGCATAAGGGCTGTGACCTGATTTTGTTCGAAAGCCCCCGTTCCCTGGTGCACGCTTGCTTGCACGCTCAAACGATTCGGCAAGCAGACGGGATATCCATGCGCTTTACGTTGGAGGCCAACGGCGCACAGCATACGCCGCGCAGCGGCAACCCGCTGCTGTGTGTCCGCGTGGGCCGACCTGTTAAACGGATGTTTCATCGGAGACACGTATTCGTGGTTCTTTAGCAAGAATGGCTCGAAGCTGGTCAGTCACGACACGAACTTGCTCAACGGTGCTTGCACGACCAAACAGTTTCTTCCAAAAGAAAGGTGTCCAAATTGGGGCATCAGTTCCAACAAAGCAGGACCATTCGATCGCTCGACCATCAGGCACAAAGGATGCATTCTCTTCAGGCGTGACTTTGCTATAGAACTCCGACCTATCGTTGCCGCACCCAACCCACAGCATGAATGGTTCGCGTCTGAGCATGACACACCACCCCCAATCTTCCGCAATGACTGGCTCAGGTTCGTAACCCATCTCTTGGAACTTGCTACTTACCCACTCAGCCAATGAGCGCCCATAGCAGAACGGATTGGTTTCCTCGTCTTCTCGTGGATCGACCTGAAAGAGATCGCTGCGAAATAGGATGGTTGAAGACTCTGGCGGCATTGCACTAGCCGTTTAACGTTGGAGGCCACTGGGACGCAACCCGTGCCGCACAGCGGCAGCCTTTGGTTGCGTGTCCATGTGGGCCGAAAGGTTAAACGGCGGTCGTGAATCACTCATTGCCCGACTGCCTCAGTCGGTTGCCGCTCTGCGCTGCAACTAGCGCAGAAACGAGCTTGTGGCGTGCGAAGTAGTTCACCACACGAGTGACAAGGCGGACCAAACATACTCAGCCGGTGGTGGAAAAGCGCATTGGCGTTTGTTTCTTTGAACCCCGTAATCCTCTCATAGGCCAAAAGTGCCTCAAGCCCAAAGCCCTTCGTGGTTGCTTCGGCCAAAGAACAACCATGCGTCTCGCGATAGCGTTTGATTTGACTGACCCCATCTGCCAAATGCGGACCAACCTGTTCCCATTCTTCCTCTGTGAGCATCGGCATATCCATGCGACAGCGCCAACAGTAGATCGTCCTTGGCATAGCGGTTTAACGTTGGCGATGACTAGCGCACAGCAACTGCTGCGCAGCAGCCATTTTCTGCTGGGTGTCTGCGTCGATCAACTGGTTAAAGCTCACTGCCACAGGCTCCAAGACTCTTTCGAATGGCCACACCCAATTCTTCCGAGCTGGCATTGGTGGGCAAGGTCGAAGAGCAGCCGGGCACCGGAGAAAAGCCTTTTTGGGGACCTTTAGCCCCCCCGTTCATGTGTGGTTCGAGTTCTATCAAGTCTGTGGACTTGATGGCTACCAAACGAGCATTTGTCATAAATGTTTTTTCAGACTTGGCCCCTGCTGCCCGCAGTCGCGAGTTGGCGACTTCGGTCCAAGAGGTTGGATGTGGAACGACGCCATCCGACTGCTGCAGTGCCGCCAAAACGGCTGCCCCCAGGTCATTGTCCAGCGCGGAAAGAGGCATAGAAACGAATTCAGCGGATGCCAACCAAACCCCAGCCGTGGTCTTTCGCAGCGGGTAAACAAAGTACCGGTCTCGCAGTTGATAAACGTTGGCGGATCGCATCGGTGAGCTTTAACTTGATATACGAGTGAAACCTGTCTTATCAACAAAGTTTGCTTCGATCATTTTTTCACTCCCGTTTTTTGTAAGTCCTTGTTTTATAACTGATTGTGCAGAGCTCCCTGCCACCGCCCCCGGATAAATTCAGGACAAACCCTGCAAGCACGCTGGATAAAACGGCCGTTGCTGTTCAACCCGTTGTAGAGATGTCCGTCAATGCCTTGATTCCATTGGCCTGCAGCCACTTTTCGATCATTTGCGCATCGATAAATTCGACCACAAAGTCGCCAAAACCCAAGCCTTTTCCATCGCGGTGGAAATGCTCTTTTGCAAGCTCAATGCCTGCTTTAGAGGAACTTCACGAACGACCGGAACCTGCCAGGGCACGAAACCGACGATCAATGGTGCAGTCCAATCGCGTTTGCTGGTTGGGTTTGGACCGGAACAATGGGTTGCTCTGTGGCCCTTACATCCTGCGACGGTCTCAGGATGCACGATTTTGCTATGAATAAAGTAGCTGCTCGCGCAATTAATACGGGGGCTGTAGCCCTAAAAGGCACTCAAATCGCCAGCGGATCCACATCAATCGCCCAGCGGATCAGGCCCTTGCATTCCGGCTGCCCGCGCGTGGCGTGCAGCACGCTTTGCCAGCCGTTAAGGAACTGCTGCAGCGCCGCGCGCGAGGGACTTTCGATCAGCATCTGGGCGCGCTCCACATTGGCCACGCGCTGGATGGTCATGGGCACGGCGGGGTAGAGCGTGATCTGGTCCAGCAGCGGGGCCCAGCCCTCCCATTCCAGCATCTCGGTTTGTGCAAACGTGCGGGCGGCGTTCAGAAAGGCTTGCGCGGCTTCCTGCGTCTTGGCGTCGGCGCGCACCAGGGCCTGGGCGCTGAAGGGCGGCATGGCGGCCTGTTCGCGTTCTTTCAGCTGCTGCTCGGCAAAGGCCGGGTAGTCGTGTTTCTTGAGCGCTGCATACAGCGGGTGGGTGGGCTGGAAGGTCTGGATCCACACCTCGCTCTGCGCGCCCAGTGACGCATCCCGCCCGGCCCGGCCGGCGGCCTGCATCAAGAGGCTGAACAGGCGCTCGGGTGCGCGGAAGTCGCTGCTGAACAGGGCGTTGTCGGGGTTCACCGCCGCGACCAGGGTGATGCGCCGAAAGTCGTGGCCCTTGGCAATCATTTGCGTGCCCACCAGCACGTCCACATCGCCCGCGTGCACGGCGGCCAGCTGGGATTCCAGTTCGCCTTTCAGGCGCGTGGTGTCCGCGTCGATGCGGGCGATGCGCAGGTGCTCGCCCCTGGGGTTTTGGGGGGTGACCGAGCCGGCGCGTTTCACGTCCACCAGCAGCTCGGCCAGGTGCTCTTCCAGCTGTTCGGTGCCACGGCCGATGGGCGCAATGTCCACATTGCCGCAGTCCGGGCAGGCGCGCGGTACGCGCTCGGTAAAACCGCAGTGGTGGCAGCGCAGGGTGCGGTCGATCTTGTGGAACACGCGGAAGGCGCTGCAGTGCGGGCATTCACTCTTCCAGCCGCAGTCGTCGCAGGCCAGCACGGGGGCGTAGCCGCGCCGGTTCAGAAACACCATGACCTGCTCACCGCGCGCCACGCGCTCCTTGATGGCATCGATCAGCGGCAGCGAAAACACCGCCTTGCGTGGCTGGTGGTTCATGTCCACCCGGCGCACCAGCGGCAGCTTGCTGGACTCACCCACGCGGCTGGGCATGTGCAGGCGCAGGTAGCGCCCGCCTTCCCCGGCCGGGCGGCTGTGGTGCCAGCTCTCCAGCGAGGGCGTGGCCGAGCCCAGAATCACCTGGGCGCCTTCGAGCTTGCCGCGGTAGATGGCCAGGTCACGCGCCGAGTAGCGCGCGCCTTCGCTGCTTTTGTAGCTGGGGTCGTGTTCCTCGTCCACCACGATGAGGCGCAGTTTGGGCAGGCTGGCAAACACCGCCATGCGCGTGCCCAGCACAATGCGCGCCGCGCCGCCATGAGCCGCCAGCCAGCTCTTGAGCCGCTGCGGGTTGGTCATGCCGCTGTGCAGGCTGACCACCGCCTCCTCACCATACAGCGGCGCAAAGCGCGCCTTGAAGCGCTCTTCGAGCTGCGGCGTCAGGTTGATCTCAGGCACCATGATGAGCGCCTGGGCGTCCGGGGCGGCGGCCAGCAGCTTGTGCACACAGTGCAGGTAGACCTCGGTTTTGCCGCTGCCGGTGGCGCCAAACAGCAGGAAGGGGCCGGGGTGGCTGTCGATCTGGCCTATCACCGTGGCCTGCTCGGGCGTCAGCACCGGCACGGCCAGCACAGCGCCGGTCGCACCCTCCACCGGTTTTTTGCGCTTGAGTCGGCGCGCCATCTGCTCGGGGCTCAGCTCGCGCAGCTGCGGCGGTAGGGCGGCCAGGGCCACCTCGCCTGCCGATCGCTGGTAATAACTGGCCGTGAATGTAAGCAGTTGTTGCCACTGGGCCGACAGCGGCGCAATGCCCTCCAGCGCCCCCGCAATCGCCCGTACTTTGCTGGGATCGAACTCGCCGGTGGCTTCGGTTCCCGTGTTGTCCCACACCACGCCCAGGGTTTCGCGGCTGCCCAGGGGCACGCGCACCAGCGTGCCGGCGGGTAGCGGCTGCTCACTTTGGTAGGTCAGCACCGGCCCCAGCGCGGCGTGCGCAGGCGTATTCACCAGCACGGGCAACCAGTGACTCATGGGAGGGTCACCAGTTCGGCAACGGTGGAGCAGGGGCGGGTCGGCACTTGGGTTAATTTATTGATGTGAACTGGTGAAAAAGGGGCTAAGTGCTTGATTTCAAAGCGCTTTACAGTTCGTTCACGTTTTCTGTGGATAACTTTGTTGATATCTGCGCTTTGCCCCTGCCGAAGCCTTGTAAATCAAGGGTTTGCATTGCAATGCCCAGAAAAAAAGCAAACTTCAAATTCCTTATAAATCAAGCACTTACGCGCGCTATTTCTTTTGTAGCGGGCGTCCCCCATGTGGGGGAAGGGATAACCCTAGCCCCCCCATTTTTGTGCATAAGTAAGTTTGTGGAACTTGAATTTGGTGCACAAATCGTGGTAGCGGAATTACCCGCGCAGGCGTTTGGAGTGCGCGTGCACCGCCGAAACCAGCGCCGCCACGTGCTCGGGCGGGGTGTACTGGCTGATGCCGTGGCCCAGGTTAAAGATGTGCGTGGGGCCGGTGCCACTGCCCTGGTAGGGCGTGCCAAAACTGTCCAGCACCTTGGCCACTTCGGTTTCGATAGCAGCCGGTGGCGCAAACAAGACGTTGGGGTCGATATTGCCTTGCAGTGCCTTGCCGGGGCCGTTCTCCAGGCCACCCACCAAAGCGCGGGCTTTGGCCAGGTTGACAGTCCAGTCCAGGCCCAGCACTTCGCAGTCCAGCGCCTGCATGTCCTGCAGCCACAAGCCGCCGCCTTTGGTAAACACAATGCGGGGCACCACCTTGCCGTCGGTGCCCAAGCGCTTGAGCTGCTTGAGCACGCGTGCGGTGTAGGCCAGGCTGAACTCCTGGAACGCACCATCGGCCAGCACGCCGCCCCAGCTGTCAAACACCATCACCGCCTGGGCGCCCGCGTCGATCTGGGCATTCAGGTAGGCCGCCACCGAGTCAGCATTGATGGCCAGCATGCGGTGCATCAGGTCTGGGCGGCTGTACAGCATGGTTTTGACCAAGCGGTAATCGTCGCTGCCTTTGCCTTCGACCATGTAGCAGGCCAGTGTCCACGGGCTGCCGCTAAAGCCGATCAAGGGCACGCGGCCCTTGCCGTCCACCGTGAGGGCCTTGCGGATGCTGCTCACCGCATCAAACACGTATTGCAGCTTGGCCATGTCTGGCACTTCCAGCTTGGCCACATCGGCCTCATTCTTGATGGGGCTGGCAAAACGGGGGCCTTCGCCTTGGGCAAATGACAGGCCCAGGCCCATCGCGTCGGGCACGGTCAGGATGTCGCTGAACAAAATGGCGGCGTCCAGCGGGTAGCGGTCCAGCGGCTGCAGGGTCACCTCGGTCGCGTAGTCGCGGTTGGTGGCCAGGCCCATGAAACTGCCGGCCGTGGCGCGTGTGGCCACGTACTCGGGCAGGTAGCGCCCGGCTTGGCGCATCAGCCACACGGGGGTGTGGGGCGTGGCCTGGCGCATGCAGGCTTGCAAAAAGCTGGGGTTGTGCAGGGTGTCGAAAGACAGGGCGGCGGGAGCGTACGGGGTGGTGTCGGTCATGGACCGATTGTCGCAGTTCGGCCCCACCCGGCCTTTGTCTTGCCTCAAGTCAAGGCGAGAGGCGGGCGTGCTCCACCAGCAGGCACTTGTCCTGCACACACAGCAGGCCCGCAGCCCGGGCTTGGGCCAGCGCCGCGTCGTGGCGTATGCCCAGCTGCAGCCAAAGGGCCGGTGCGCCAATGGCAATCGCCTCGTCCACCACGGGCGGCACGTCGTCGCTGTTGCGAAACACATCGACTAGGTCAATCGTCTCGTGGGCGGCGGCCTCGGTCAGGCTGCGGTAGACCTTTTCGCCCAGGATCTCGATGGCATTGGGGTTGATGGGCACGATGCGCCAACCCTGGCGCTGCAGGTACTGTGCGACCTTGAAGCTGTCGCGGTGCGGTTTGGGCGAGAGGCCGACCACAGCAACGGTCAGCGGTGTGCGCACCAGCTGGGCAATGGTCTGGGCTTCGGTCAGGGCGGCAGCAGGCATGGGGCGCTCACAAGGTGGCAATGGCGCGGCGCAATTCGCCAGGCGTCAGGATTTCGGACAACACCACGGGCGCCTTGCCTGGTGCGTACAGCACATACACCGGCACACCGCTGCGCCCCAGGGCCTGCAGTGCTTGGGTGATGGCCGGGTCGCGCCGCGTCCAGTCGGCGCGCAGCAGCGTGACGCGCTTGGCGGCAAAGTCGGCTTGCACGTCAGCGTGGGTCAGCGTGGTCTTCTTGTTCACCTGGCAGGTGATGCACCAGGCCGCGGTGAAGTCCACAAACACCGGCTGGCCTTGCGCCAGCGCGGCTTGCACGCTGTTGGGCGCCCAGGGCTGCCAGTCTGTCGCTCCGGGGGCCGCCGTAGCCGCGGCGGCAGGGGGCTCGGAATTCAAGCCATATTGGGCTGTAGTGCCCATGAATACTGCGCAAATAGCTATCGAAATGCTAGCAATCAGAGTGCGGCTGCGGCCTCGCAGGCCCAGCGACCAGACCAGCATGCACACGCCCAAAATCAGCAGCAGCAGGCTGGCGGCGCCGTCCACCCCGCTCAGATGGCCCAGCACCCACACCAGCCACACCACCGTGGCCGCCATGGGGAAGGCCAAAAACTGGCGCAGCGTGTCCATCCAGGCGCCCGGCTTGGGCAGCCAGCGGGCCACGGCGGGCACCCAACTGGCCAGCAGGTAGGGCAGGGCCAGGCCCAGGCCCAGCGCTGCAAAAATGGCCAGCGCCTGCGCGCCCGGCAGCGTGATGGCGTAGCCCAGCGAGGCGCCCATGAAGGGCGCGGTGCAGGGCGAGGCCACGGCCACCGCCAGCACACCCGACAAGAACGCCTCGGCCACCGGGTGGCGCAGCTGCAGGGTGGCCAGGCGCTGTGGCAGCACGCTGCCCACGTTCAACCAACCGGCCAGGTTCAGGGCGATGAGGGTGAACAGCAGCGCCAGCGCCACGATCACGCCCGGCGTTTGCAACTGAAAGCCCCAACCCAGCTGTTCGCCGCCTGCGCGCAGCGCCAGAAGCAGGCCGCCCAGCGCCAGAAACGACATCACCACGCCGGCGGTGTACGCCAGACCCTGCGCCCGCTGGGCCGCACGCGATTGACCGCTCTGTGTAGCAAAGCCCAAGACCTTGATGGCCAGTACCGGGAACACACAGGGCATGAGGTTGAGGATCAGCCCGCCCAGCAAGGCCGTGGCCAGCACCCACAGCAGGCCACCGGGCATGGCCGGGGCGGTGGTTTGGGCTTGTTGGGCATTGGCGGCCAGCGCGGCTTGCAGCGCAGCGGGCACTTCGGCGCGGGCGGCGGTGGCGGGCCATGCGCCTTGCACGGCGGCCTCGGTGCGCAGGCGATCATTCCCTTGCACCAATACCCAAGCCACGGTGGCAGGGCTGGTGTAACGCTGGGCTGAGTGCGGCACCTGGGCGGTCCACACGCCGTCTTGCCAGCCTTGGGTGCCGGCTTGGGTGGCCGTGCCGGACGTGACCGCATCACCGTCGCCGGGCAGGGCCGGGGTGTTCAGCAGTTCGTGGGTTTCGGGGAAGGCGTTGAGGGCCTTGCCGCGCCAACTGGCAGGCAGGCCGCTCACGCGCAGGGCCATGCCAGTATCAGACACCGTGGCTTGCATGGCACCTGCAAACGGTTTGGGCGCGGCAGCCCAGGCCGCCTCAAAACTGGCCCGGTGCAGCGCGGTGGAGCCACGCAGGGGCAGGCGTAGCGCAAATTCACCGTCTTGCGGAATACATTCTTGGCGGCACACCAGCCAGCTGGCCGAGACACGCACTTCCAGGTCCTGCGCCAGGCCGCTGGGGCGGAAGTCGGGCGCAATGGTCAGCGGCACCGGCAGCAGCACCGTGCCCTCAAAACCCAGGTTGGCCAGGCTGCCAATGGCAATCTTGTGCGGCGTTGGCCATGCGATCTCGCCTGCGGTCACGCCGGCGGGCAGGGTCCAGGCCAGCGTGGTGGGCAGGCCGGAGTCGCCGGGGTTCTTCCAGTAGGTATGCCACTGGGGCTGGTGCTGCAGCTGCAGACCCAGCCATACCTGCGCGCCCGGCGCCACGCCCTGGGGCGCGTAGGCCAGCAGCTCGGCGCGCACCTGCTCGGTTTGCACCACCGCCGTGGCCGCCCCGGCTTTAGTGTCAAACTGGGCTCTGGCGCCCGTGGATATTGCGCAAGCAGCTATAAAAACGAGAGCAACTAGGATGCGCCAGAAAGCCGAGCGCGGGATTCGGTAAGAAAACGAGGTCATTGCGGGGTGGGAGCTGCGGCGCGTCCAATAGTTCCGGAGGTGCCTCACGGAGGCGGGGCTGTGGTGGTAAATACAGCGGGCAGTTTGCGGGGCGCACGGATGCGCAGCTGCTTGTTCACATTTTCCTGGCCAAAGACCACGGTGATGTCTGTCACCGCCACGCCAAACAAGGGTGCTAAAAAGCGCACCATGTGGTCGGTGGCTTTGCCGTTCTGCGGCGCAGCGGTCACGCTCACCTTGAGCTGGGTGCCCTTGCGTTTGCCGATGGCGTCTTTGCTGGCGGCCGGTTTGCCAAGGATGTTGACGATCAGGGTGTCACCCTCCCAGGCAAAAAAGGAGTCGCCAGTGGCGTTGCGGGGGCGCTGGGAAGACATGCGCGCATCATAGTAGGGGCGGTGCGAATGCCTTTTGCTTGACCATTGCCAAGGTGGGCGTTGATACTTTGCCCAGACCACCACAGCTTTCATCACCAGGGAGTGAGCAGTTTTGCCCCAGCCAGCCGGTTTTGCAGCGCGTTTCCCCGTCCTGTCCTTGCGCCAGACGCTGATGCTGGGCGTGGCGCTGGGCATTTTGTTGCCCGCGCTGTTTTTGGCTTATTTCCAGGTCACGGCCAAGCTCCAGACCGAAGTGGCCCTGCGCGTGGAGGCGCCGATGCGCCAGTACGCCGAGGTGCTGTCGCGCGGCATGGCCGTGGCGGTGTGGAACCTGGACCGCGGTGTGGCCAGCGAGCTGGTGGATGCCGTGATGCGCAACCCTGATGTGGTCAGCGTGACGGTGACCGACGAGTTTCGGGACGTGTTTGTGCGCAAGCACAACGACAACCTGTCTCCCGGTGCCACACTCAACGACCAGCGCGACATCATTTACAACGGCACCCGGGTGGGCCGCCTCACGGTGGAAATGACCTCCCAGCGCATCGAGCGCGAAATGCGCCAAGACCTGCTGCGTTTTGCGCTGGCGCTGGTGTTGCAAATGGCGCTGGCGTTTTTGGTGATTTGGCCGCTGTTCAACCGCCGGGTGCTCAAGCCCCTGCTGGAGCTGCGCGAAGACGCCCGCCGGCTGGCGCGCGGCGAACTGGCCCTGCCGCTGTCGCCCCAGCGCAAAGACGAGATGGGTGAGCTGGCCCACGCCTTGGACACCATGCGCATGGACTTGGCCGCGCTCATGGCCGAGCGCGAGCACAAGACCCAGGCCCTGCAGCAAGAGCTGACCGAGCGGGCCCGGACCGAAGAAGCTTTGCGCGTCAGCCAGACCAAATTCAAGGCGATCTTTGATGCCTCGCCGGTGTCCATGTCGGTCTCGCGGGTGGTGGATCACGACATCCAGACCATGGATGTGAACAGCGCCTGGGTGCGGGTGTTCGGTATCGAGCGCGAAGTGGCGATTGGCTCCAATGGTTCTCGCACTGGCATCTGGAAAGACGTTGCACAGCGCGAGGAAGGCAACCGCATCCTGCAAGAGCGTGGCGAGTTGATTGGCTACCGCGCCTGGATGCTGCACGGCGTCACGCGGGCCGAGATGTTGTGCGAGCTGTCAGGCCGCATGGTGGTACTGGGCGGGGAGCGGGTGCTCATCATGGCGTTTGACGATATCACCGCCAAACACCGCTACGAAGAAAACATCCTCCAGCTCAACGCCACCCTGGAGCACCGCGTGCAAGAACGCACGCAGGAGCTCTCCAGCACACTGGCCCAGCTCACCGCGGCGCAAAGTGAGCTGGTGCGGGCCGAAAAAATGTCGGCCTTGGGTTCCCTGGTGGCCGGTATTGCGCACGAACTCAATACGCCCATTGGCAACAGCTTGACCGTGGCCAGCACCCTGCAAGACCATGCCAACAGCTTTGCCAACACCATGGCCCAGGGCCTCACCCGCAGCAAGTTGGAAGAGTTTGTCGGCAACACCCGGCAAGGCGCGGGCATTTTGATGCGTGGCCTGCAGCACGCCGCCGAACTGGTGTCCAGCTTCAAACAGGTGGCGGTGGACCAGACCAGCCTGAACCGCCGCAGCTTTGACCTGCAGGCTACGGTGAGCGAGATATTGCTCACCCTGGGGCCCACCATCCGCAAGTCCAACCACCAGGTGGAGTGCGACATTGCCGATGGCATCGTGATGGACAGCTACCCCGGCCCGCTGGGGCAGGTGCTGACCAACCTCATCAACAACGCCCTGCTGCACGCGTTCGAGGGCGTGGAGCGCGGCACCGTACAGGTCAGCGCCAGTCTGACGAGTGAGGGTGCGGTGCGTTTGATGGTGCGTGACAACGGTGCAGGCATTCCTGCGGCGCACTTGCCCAGGGTGTTTGACCCCTTCTTCACCACCAAGTTGGGCCAGGGCGGCAGTGGCTTGGGCCTCAACATCGTCTACAACCTGGTGACCAAATCGCTGGGAGGCACTGTGCATGTGGCCAGCAGCCCGGGCGAGGGCGCCACCTTCAGCATGGTGTTGCCGCGCCTCGCGCCTGCGGTGGCATTTGATCCGTCTGAGCCCGAGGCCTTGGCGCGTTAGCTCGCCTAAGATAGGCGCATGCATAACCCTTCCCTTTTTTGGGCCGACTGGAGCACCCGCGACTTTGCGCAGTGCCGCGCCGATGGCCGTTTGGGCGCCACCATCGCCGTGCTGCCCGTTGCCGCCACCGAGCAACACGGCCCGCACCTGCCGCTGCGCGTGGACACGGCGCTGGTGGATGGTGTGGTGGCCGCCGCAGTGCCGCACATTGCGGCCGAGGTGCCCGCCCTGTTTTTGCCTACCCAAGCCGTGGGCTTCAGCCCCGAGCATGCGCAGTTTGCCGGCACCCTGACCTTCAAAGCCGAGACGGTGATCCGCCTGTGGACCGAGCTGGGCGAAAGTGTGGCGGCCACCGGCGTGAAAAAGCTGGTGCTGCTCAATTCACATGGCGGTCAGGTGGGCCTGCTGGATGTGGTGGCCCGTGACCTGCGTGCCCGCCTTGGCATGCTGGTCTACAGCGTGAACTGGTTTGGCCTGCCGCTGGTAGGCCCGGCTGGCGAGGATGTGAACGCTCTGTTCAGCGCGCACGAACACCGCTTTGGCATCCATGCGGGCGAGATCGAAACCTCCATGATGCTGGCCCTGGCGCCGCAGCAGGTGGCCAAGGCGCAGGCGCAGAACTTTGCCTCCACCTCCGAAGAGCGTGCCAAACGCTTTGCGATTTTGGGCAATGGCAAAAGCGCCAAGCTGGGCTGGCAGATCCAGGACTACAACCCGTCTGGTGCGGTGGGCAATGCCGCCGCCGCCACCGCAGAAAAAGGTCGGGCGGTGCTGGACGCTGCGGGTCGCGCACTGGCGCAAACGCTGGCTGAAATCCACCAGCTACCGGCCGATACGTTGCGGGCCTAGCGCTAGTCCAGGTTGCGGCACTGCCCCACGGCGCTGTCGCCGCGCTGCCAGCAGGGGCTGGCGGTGCTGGGGTCGGGGGTGGGAATACCTTGCAGGTCGATACGCGCCACGCGGGTGTCAAAGGCCTGCACCCCGGCGGCGTCTAGGCGCAGGCGCAGCACCCAGCCCACGCGCTGGTTGGCGTTGTCGGTTTCTTTCATCACAAAATTGCCCACGCTGTAGACGATGGGCTTGCCCCGGTAGTGCTCGATGTCTTGCGTCACATGTGGGTGGCCACCAATCACCGCGTCCGCCCCTGCATCCACCATCCGGCGCGCCAGTTGGCGTTGGCGGGCATTGGCCACCGGCTCGTTTTCCCAGCCCCAGTGCATCACCGGGATCACCAGGTCCGCCTTGTGCACGCTGCGGGCGGCGCGTATGTCAGCCACCACCTGTTCGTCCTCGCTCCAGGCGGAGCCGGGGGCGTCAAAGTCGGCCTCGAAGCTGCGCGGCATGAACTCGTTGTAGCCCAGCAGCGCAATACGCAGCCCCTTGCGTTCGATGATCAGCGGGGTGTGCGCTTCTTGCAGGGTGTGGCCGCCGCCAAAGTAGTCCAACTTGGCCTGGCGCATCAGGCCCAGCATCTCGGCAAAGGCTTCGCGCCCGTAGTCGCCCGAGTGGTTGTTGGCCAGGGCCATGGCGTCAAAGTGGCGCTTGAGCACGGGTAGCACGCGTGGGTGGGCACGGAAGGTGTAGTTCTTCTCGCCGGCCGATCCGGTGGTGGCCACCACACATTCCAGATTGCCCAGACGAATGTCTGCGTTTTTAAAGACTGTGGCAAAGCCCGCAAACGGGTCCTGCCCGCGCTCGATCATGCGGCCCGCATCGTCGTCGAGCACGATGTCGCCGGCGAACACCAGTGTCACTGGCGGCGTTTGCGCCAGCGCGGTCGAGGTGGACAGGCCGAGCGCCACGCCTAAGGCTGCGAAGTAGTGCAGTGCGGTTTTCACGGTGCCACCCCCTGCAAGCTGCATTCGTACTGCAGTTCCCGCTCCACCTCACCGGCATAGACGAATTGTTTGCCGGTTAACGAGGGGGTGTTGGCGAATGGCGGCAGGTAGGTGGCCTGCTGCACCAAGACGGGCTGGCGCCTGGTGTCCAGGTAGGCATAGAGTTTGATGTACTCCAACAGTGTGCCTTCACCCACCACCACGGCCTTGAAGCGAAAGCGCCCGCCCACATCCACCGACGCCACGGGGTAGGGATTGCGCACCGGCGTGGCGTCCAGGGCTTGGGTGCTGCCGGCGTAGGTGAGCTGGCAACGCAGAGTCGGGGTGGCGTGGGCGGCCGTCAGGGCAAAGGCCGCTGCACAGGCGAGGACAGGGTGCAGGATTTGGGGCATGCCGGCATTGTGCGTCACGCCCGCACGCGGCCTACCCCCGGAGAGCGGGCTAGCGGATGCCGCGGATATAGCGGTGCGCGTCCTGCTCGCTGGCGCCCATGAGCGAGTCGGAGGCGCCGGGCATGGCCGGTTTGGCCACGCCACCAATCACCCCAAACAGGCTGCTGCGCGAGGAGCGGGGTGTGTGGGTTGGCACCATGGCCAGCTCCAGCTTGGCGGCCCATTCGGCCAGGTCGGTGTGGCCGTCTTCCTCGGCTGCCGATCGGGCAAAACGCACAATTTCAGCGGCGTACTCGGTGTTGCTGGCCATCCATTCGGTGTCGGTCACGCGGCCGGTCTTGCGGCGCAGCAGCACATGCAAATGGGCGGCAATCGCCAGCTTTTCACTGTTCAACATGCAACACTCCTTGGGGTTTCACCGTTCAGCTTCCCATGTGCTCCCGGTGCTGAGACACATCCAGACCTGTGAGTTCGGAGTTTTCGTCCACCCGCAGGCCCACAATCACTTTGGTCACCCACAGCAGCGCCCAGCTCATGACGCCGCTGTAGACCAGCACCACCAGCACGCCCAGTGCCTGGGTGGCCACACTGCCACTTGCACCCGATATGTTTTTGCTGGCAAAGTAGCCCGTCATCAACGAGCCCACGATGCCGCCAATGCCATGGACGCCAAACACATCCAGCGAGTCATCGGCATTGAGCATGCGTTTGAGCCCGGTAGCACCCCAGTAGCAGGCCAGCCCGGCCACGCCGCCAAAAATGACCGCAGAGCCTGGCGTGACAAAACCCGCCGCAGGCGTGATGGCGACCAGGCCGGCGACCAGCCCCGAGCACAGGCCCAGCAGCGAAGGCCGCCCGCGCATGATCCATTCGCCAAACATCCAGGCCATGGCTCCGGCCGAGGCCGCAATGTGGGTGACCGCCATGGCCAGGCCTGCGCGGCCGTCCGACGCCACGGCCGAGCCTGCATTGAAACCAAACCAGCCCACCCACAGCAGGCCGGCACCCGCCATGGTCAGGCCCAGGTTGAAGGGCTCAAACGGTTCGCGTGCCATAGCCCTTGCGCGCGCCCAGCATGTAGGCACACACCAGGCCCGATATGCCCGCATTGATGTGCACCACCGAGCCGCCTGCAAAGTCCAGCACCCCCATTTGCACCAGCCACCCACCGGGCTCCCATACCCAGTGGGCAATGGGCGCATACACCACGATGGACCACATACCAATGAACCACAGCATGGCCGAGAAGCGCATGCGCTCCACAAAGGCGCCCACAATGAGCGCGCCGGTGATGATGGCAAAGGTGAGCTGGAACATGGCATAGACCGACTCGGGAATATTCGGTGCCACATGGCTCACCGCTACCGTGCCGGCTTCTTTCAAATAACCCAGGCCGGTGAACCACAGCCGGTCGGTGCCACCCAGCCAGGCGCTGCCGGGGGTAAATGCCAGCGAATAGCCCACCGCAAACCACAGCAGGCTCACCATGGCGGCAATCGCCACCACACTGGCCATGGTGTTGATCACGCTCTTCTTGCGCACCATGCCGCCGTAAAACAAGGCAATGCCGGGCAGCGTCATCAGCAGAACCAGCGCGGTGCTGGTCATCATCCAGGCGGTGTCGGCGGCGTTGAGGGTGCTTTGGGGCACCAAGCCGGGCTTGGTGAGCGCAGGAGGTGCAGCCGGGGGCGGGGTCGCTGTGTCGGCTGGTGCCGCCGCAGGGGGCACTGCAACGGGCGCCGCAGCCGGGGCCGAGGCGGCCACAGGAGCATCTGCTACCGTGCCACTAGCCGCTGTTTGTGCTGGGGCCGACAGGCTCCAGGCCAACAACCATACCCCCAAGCAAGGGGCTACCCACTTCGTTCCGAATCGGTGCATCGTGTTCCTCTGTGCGGTCCAACAGAGGCTTCAAAGCACAAGGCGTGCCAGTCGGCACCGGCGCGTGCCTACGAGTACGTCACCCAGTCGGCGTAGGCTGCGTCGTCCAGATGCGGCAGCGTGTTGTAGGTCACCAGCATGTGGCGCTTGGGGGTGTAGGCCAGCTCGGTGATGGAGCTGTTGCGGATGCGCAGGTTCAGCTCAATCGTGGTCTCGGGCGTGGTGCCCAGGATGTGTCCCACGGCGGTGGAGATGGGCCCCCCGCTGCTCACAATCAGCACATTGCCCGTGTGCCGCTGGCGCACATGGTCCAGCGCGCTGGTCACGCCCTCCACAAACGCGCCGTAACTCGGCATGCCCTGCGGGCTCACCACCCCATTCATCCACTGCGTAAGGCCGTCGCGCAGCAGGCGAAAGTGGTGGCGGTACATCTCGGGCGTATCTGCTTTCTCCAGCGGCGCAGGGTGAATGGCGTGGATCACCGCCGCACTGTCGTACTCGTTCAGGCCCGGCCATTCCAGCACTTCATGCGTGAGGCCCGCACCCTTGGCGATGCCGGCCCAGGTCTGGGCATGGCGCTTGAGCGTGCCGGTCATCACCGCCTCAAACTGCAGGCCCTTGCCCGCAAAGTATTCCCCCAGCCGCACGCTCTGCCGGTGGCCGAGCTCGCTCAGGTTGTCGTAATCCGCGGCCCCGAAAGAAGCCTGCCCGTGGCGCACCAAATAGAGATTTCCCATGGGGGAGATTTAAGCCGAATCGGCACTTGGCGCTTGTTAAATGTGCGACAGCAGCTACGAAATTAGGAGCGCTAGTTGTCGTAACTCATGCAGGATTTGTGTGTCACTGCCATTGGCAAGGCAGTCCCATCAAAGAGCAGGAGCTGCTATGTGGGGCGGTGAAATGACGCTAACCCCGCAGTACTTCGGCAAACACCCCCGAGTCCACATTCCCCCCGCACAGCGTGATGCCCACTGTCTGCCCTTGCAGGCCGGCGCGCTCCTGCATGGCGGCGGCAAAGCTGGCAGCGCCAGCGCCTTCGGCCACGTTGTGGGTGCAGGCGAAGAGATCGCGCATGGCTTGGGCGACTTCGGCGTCGGTGACTTGCACGATGTGGTCGATCTCGCCCATCAGGACGTCCAGAGCCTCGGGATCAGCCACGCGGCAGGCCATGCCGTCGGCCAGCTGGGTGGTGACCGGGGCTTCGATGACTTTGCCGGCCGTCAACGAATCCGCATAGGTGGTGGCGTGGGCGCTGACTACGCCGACGATCCGCGCTTGATGGCCCAGCGCCCGTTTGGCGGCCACGGCGCTGCAGGCGCCTGAGCCCTGGCCGATGGGCACATAGATCACGTCCAGTTCCGGTGCTGCCTTGAGCAGTTCCCACCAGTAGGTGGCCACGCCGCGCAGCAGGTCGGGGTGGAAGCTGGGCACCATGTGGGCGCCGCGCTCTTGGGCCAGGCGCATGGCGTGTTCGCGGCTCTCCTGAAAGTCGGTGCCGTGTTCGATGAGCGTGACACCCAGCGCACGCATGGCGGCGTTCTTTTCCAACGAGTTGCCATGCGGAACCACGATGGTGCAGGCCACCCCGTGCGCCCGCGCGGCCCAGCCAATGCTCTGGCCGTGGTTGCCACGCGTGGCGCTGATCACCTCGGCGGGCAGGGCGCCGCGCCGGGCCAGCTGGTCAAAGTAGGTCAGGCCACCACGGATCTTGAAGGCACCCACGGGCGTGTGGTTCTCGTGCTTCACCCAGCAGGTCGCGCCCAGCAGCTTGGCGAGTTGGCCCCAGCGGTACTGCGGCGTGGGGCCGAATTCGCGGTACACCACCTGGGCCGCGGCTTCGATGTCGTGCAGGGTGGGGAGAAGGGTGTTAGCGGTCATGGTGGGTCCTGGGGCAAGGGATTCAATGTGCGTGGGTGCTGGCGCGCAGCAGCTGCAGCCCGGCCAGGCCGAACACGGCGGCCAGCAGGCCTTCCATCCAGCGGCGGCTGCGGGCATAGAGGCGGCGCGCGGTGGGGGTGGAAAACGCCAGCGCATAGCCGGTGAAGATGCCCACCCCCATCACCATGCAACCGGCTACCACCACCCACGCCAGGTGGGGTGAGGCCCCGGCTGGAATGCCGACCGTGACGGTGGACAACCAAGCCAGCACCGCCTTGGGGTTGGTGAGGTGCATGCCGAGGCCGCGCAAGTAGAGTTGGCGTGGCATCGCCTGTGCAGCTTGTGTCGACTGCAGGTCGGCATGGGGCGCACATGCCACGCGTGCCGACTTGAACGCCAGCCACAGCAAATAGA
Organism: Rhodoferax sp.; assembly: GCF_034519335.1. Lineage (GTDB taxonomy): Bacteria > Pseudomonadota > Gammaproteobacteria > Burkholderiales > Burkholderiaceae_C > Allorhodoferax. The sequence goes on along the minus strand of NZ_JAXHOL010000004.1, from coordinate 11,207 downwards.
GTCCGCACAGCACCTTCATGGCGATCAGCCCGGTGCTAAAGCTGGCCACCAGCTGCGACACACCCAGCGCTGCCAGTACGCCCCAAAACCACGACCCACACAGAATGCCCGACGCCAACCACAGCGCGGGGCGGCGCCCGGCCTGCATGGCCATGCCCATGATGGCCATATTGCTGGGGCCGGGGCTGCCTGCACCCACCAGGTAGGTGGTCCACGCCAGTGCAAGTTGCGCCGCCAGCGGCGCGTGCAGCCAGGCGTCCAGTGCGGCCATCACAGCGTCACCTGGCCTTCAATACACGTGACCGAATCGCCACCCACCCAGACTTGGCCGCTGTCGTCCTGCTTGATGAAAACACGCCCGGCCCGGCCAATGCAAGTGCCTTGCGCGGCCACGTAGCGGGCAGACGCAATGCCGTCAGCGATCAGCCACTGGGCCAGGCTGGCGTTGAAGCTGCCGGTGACCGGGTCTTCCAGCACACCAATATCGGGGGCGAAAAAGCGCACCTCCACAGAAGGTGTGTCCTCATCCGCAGTGCTGGCACCAGCGTCGCGGGCACCAAAAGCACGCGCCTCGCGGTTGCTGCGGACTATCAAATCAGGAGCTGCTGGCGCAGCATCCATGCCGGCTACACCTACACCGGGCACCAAACCTTTGAGGGCCGCGGCGTCCGGCTGCAGGCTGAGCACGGTGTCCATGCTGTCGAGCAACAGGCCCAGCCAGGTGGGGCCGTTGTTGAGCCACTGGGCTGCCAGAATCTGTTGCGGCTGCAGTCCCAGCGCTTGCGGCCACGCGGGCCGATCAGCGCCGCATCCGGCGTGCTGCGCTGCAGGCTCGGAGCGGCAAAGGCCAGGCGCGCGCCGTCGCGGCGCAGAGGCACCAAACCCTTGGCGCACTCTTGCAAGATGGTGTCGGGAGCCTTGGGCGCGCCGCCGGCCTGCAGCCAGGCGTGGCAGCTGCCCAGCGTGGGGTGGCCGGCAAAGGGCAGCTCGTCACCGGGCGTGAAGATGCGCACCCGGTAGTCCGCGCCTTGGGCTGCGGCCTCGGGGCTGGGCGGCAGCAAAAACGTGGTCTCGCTCAGGTTAGTCCAGCGGGCGAAGGACTGCATTTCTTCGGTGCTGAGGCCGCTGCCGTCCAGCACGACGGCCAGCGGGTTGCCGAGGTAGGGCTGGGCGGTGAACACGTCCACCTGCTTGAAAAGGCGTTGGCGCATGGAAGCTCCGGAAACGGGAATGAGGGTTAGAGCGTGGCCGTGCCACGGATGCAGGTCACCGAATCACCGCCCACCCAGACTTGGCCGCTGGCGTCTTGGCGGATGTGGATGCGGCCCTCGCGCTGGATGCAGGTGCCCTGGTGCACCAGGTAGCTGGCGGGCATGTAGCCATCGGCAATCAGCCACTGGGCCAGGCTCGCGTTCAGGCTGCCGGTCACAGGGTCTTCGTTGATGCCGTTGAGCGCGGCAAAGGCACGCACCTCCAGCTTCTCCGCTATCGAATCAGGAGCTGCTCGCGCAGTATCTACGGCCGCTACGCCCACTTTGACGCCTAAATTTTTGAGCGCAGGGTGATCTGGCTGCAGCTGCAGCACGGACTGCATGTCGTCCACCAGCACACCCAGCCAGTCGGTGCCGTTGCTCAGGTGCTGGGCCGAGATGATTTGTTTGGCCGTCAGGCCCAGCGCGTGCGCCACCTGCGCCAGCAAGCCGGGGCTGGGGTTTTTGCGCTGGAACGAGGGGGCTGCAAACGCCAGTCGGCTGCCGTCGCGGCAGATTTGCACCAAGCCCTTGGCGCACTCTTGCACGATGCGGTCTTTGGCTCGGGGTGTGCCACCGGCCTCCAGCCAGGCGTGGCAGCTGCCCAGCGTGGGGTGGCCGGCAAAGGGCAATTCACCGCCGGGGGTGAAGATGCGCACCCGGTAGTCTGCGCCCAGCGCTGCCGCCTCGGGCGTGGGGGGCAGAACGAAGGTGGTTTCGCTCAAGTTCGTCCATCGTGCAAAGCCTTGCATCTGCGCATCGTTCAGGCCACTGCCGTCGAGCACGACGGCGAGCGGGTTGCCCAGATACGGCTGGGCAGTGAACACATCGACTTGGGCGAAGGGGCGAAGCTGGGGCACGAGGAACCTTTCTAAGAGTGAGCGTTATGAAATAGGCAGGTCAAGCACACCGCGTGTGGCCGGGCGCGCCAGGATGGCGGCAAACCAGCGCTCCAGGTGCGGCCAGCTGGGGCGTGGCTGGGGCAGGGCGAACCAGCGGTGCACATCGCAGGCCACCGGAATGTCGGCCATGCTGAAGTGCTCGCCGCACATCCAGGTGCGGGTGGCCAAATGGTCGTTGAGCTGGGCCATGGCGGGCTCTGTGGCGGCGGTGGAGCGGGCAATCAGTGCCGGGTCGCGCTTGTCAGCCGGCGTGCGGAACCACTGCAGAAACGCGCCACCGCTCTCGCGGTTCAAGGTGGTTTGCTGCCAGTCCATCCAGCGCTCTGCGTCAAAGCGCAGGGCCAAGTCCTGGGGGTAGAGCTGTTCGTTGCCGTACTTGGCAAAGATGTAGCGCACGATGGCGTTGCTCTCCCACAGAACAAAGTCGCCGTCTTGCAACGTAGGCACCAACGCATTGGGGTTCATGGCCAGGTATTCGGGCGTTTTGACCACGCCAAACGCCATGCCCGCATCGCTGCGCGTGAAAGTCACGCCGGTTTCTTGCGCGGCCCACACCACCTTGCGCACGTTGAGGGAGGACAAACGCCCCCAGATATGAACCGCCATGCTTAGCTCCTTTGGGCGTGGATGGCTTCGGCCAGTGCGGCCACACCGCGGTGGATTTCTTCCACGCTGGGGGTCACAAAGCTCAGGCGCATGGCGCGGGCGTCGGCATTGCCTGCGTAGAACGGTGCACCCGGCACAAAGGCCACACCCTTGTCCACTGCGTGGGGCAGCAGGTCTACGGCGTTCATGCCCGCTGGCAGGCGCGCCCACAAGAACATGCCACCGGCCGGAGTGTTCCAGGTGAAGGTGCTGTCGGCGTTGGCGGCGTGCGGCCCTTGTGATTCGGGGAAGTGCTTGGCCAGAGCCTCCAGCATGGCGTCGCGCTGGGCTTTGTAGAGGCTGCGGATGGTGGGCACATGGCGATCCAGAAAACCGTTTTGCATCACCTCAAAAATCAGGCGTTGGTTGAAGCCGGGGCTGTGCAAATCGGCCGCTTGCTTGGCTTGCAGCAGCTTGGGGTACACCGCTTTGGGGGCCACGACAAAGCCCATGCGCAGGCCGGGGGCCAGCACCTTGGAGAACGAGCCGAGGTAAATGCCGCCCTCGGGGTTGCGCGCGGTCAGGGGCGCGGGGGGCGCTTGGTCAAACCACAGGTCGCCATAGGGGTTGTCTTCCATGATGGGCAGGCCGCTGCGGGCTGCTTCTGCGCTGAGTGCCGCGCGGCGCGCCTCGGTCATGCTGCGGCCGGTGGGGTTCTGGAAGTTGGGCAGCACGTACAAAAAGCGCGCGTCGGCCGACTTGGCAGCCAGGTCGGCAATGTCGATGCCTTCGTCGTCGCTGGCCACGCTCACCACGTTGGGCTCCATGGGCGTGAAGGCCATCACCGCGCCCAGGTAGGTGGGGGACTCGACCAGCACCTTGCTGCCCGCGTCGATCAAGATTTTGGCGACCAGGTCCAGGCCCTGCTGTGACCCGGTGGTGATGAGCACCTGCGCGGGATCCACATTCCAGGTCACGCCGGCAGCGGCGCTTTGGGCTTTGAGCTGGGCGGCGACCAGTTCGCGCAGCGGGCCATAGCCCTCAGACGCTGCGTATTGCAGGGCGCCAGCCGGGTCGTCTTTGAGCACCTTGGCGCATGCGGCTTCAAACTCGGCCACGGGGAAGGTTTTGCTGCTGGGCAGGCCGCCGGCAAAACTGATGATGCCGGGCTTCTCGGTCACTTTCAGGATCTCGCGGATCACCGAAGGGTTCATCTTGGCGGCACGTTCGGCCAGGGTCCAGTGGGTCGTGTTTGTCATGGTTGTCTTCTCTCAAAAAATCAGGGTCAAGGCATGAGCATAGGGTAGAGCGAGGCCACCAGGGCCAGCGCCATGGTGATGTTGAAGATGCGCAGGCGCAGCGGGTCTTGCAGCAGGCCGCGCATGGCCTGGCCAAAGCCCAGCCACACCGCCGAGCAGGGGCTGCCCAACACCAGCGACATCAGCGCCAGCAGCAGCACTTGGGACAGAGTGGCGTCGGGCGGCAGGTAGGCGCTCATGGCGGTAACGATCATCACCCAGGCCTTGGGGTTGATCCACTGGAAAGCCGCAGCGCCCCAGAAGCCCAAGGGTTGTGCTGCTGGCGCATCTGGGTCGGCGTTGGCCGGGCGGGCGGTGGCCAGCTTCCAGGCCAGCCACAGCAGGTAGGCCGCGCCGCCCCAGCGCATCAGCTGGTAGAGCGCCGGAAACCGGTCCAGCACCGCATGCAAGCCCAGGCCCACGCACAGCAGCATTACGGTGAAGCCGATCTGCACCCCCAGCAGGTGCGGCAGCGAGCGGCGCACGCCAAAGTTCACCCCCGAGGCCATCAGCATGGTGTTGTTGGGCCCCGGTGTGACGGAGCTCACGATGAGGAACAGGGCCGCGGCAATCATCAGGTCGGTGTTCATGCGGCGGCTGCTTTCACAGGGGTTTGCACCGGCATGCGCCGGCCGATGAAGACCGTTGCAATCACCGCCACGCCAAAGCCCACGGTCACCGCGTCCAGCCGCTCACCCAGCAAGGGCACGGCGAACAGCATGCCCAGAAAGGGCTGTAGCAGCTGCACCTGGCTTACGCGCACCGTGCCGCCCAGGGCCAGGCCCTTGTACCAGGCAAAAAAGCCCAGCCACATGGAGAACACCGACACATAGGCAAACGCCACCCAGGCGCTGGCCGGCAGCGCCACGCCAGGAAACTGCCACACGGCCAGCGGCAAGTTGATCGGCAGTGCAATCACCAGCGCCCAGCAAATCACATGCTCGGCCCGCATGCGCTGCGACAGGCGCCCGCCATGGCCATAGCCCACGGCCGCACAGGCCATGGCTAGCAGCAAGAGCACGTCTGCCATTTGCAAGGTGAGGCCGCTTTGGCCCGAGCGCAAGACAGCAAACGCCACCACCAGCGCCGTGCCCGCCAGCGCGCAGACCCAGAAGCCGGTAGACGGTCGCTGCCGATTCAGGAACGCGCCCACCACGGCAGTAGCCAGCGGCAGCACCCCCACCATCACACTGGCGTGCACCGCCTCCACATGGCGCATGGCCAGCGAGGTAAAGATGGGAAAGCCAAACACCACCCCCAAAGCGACCAGCACCATCGGGCCCCAGGTGTCGCGCGGCGGCAGCGGTGCGCGGCTGAACCACAACAAAAGCGCTGACAGCACGCCCGCCACCACAGCCCGGCCCACGGCAATGAACAGGCCCGACATCAGCGGCGCCTCGGGCGTGCCCACGGCCAGCCGTGTCATGGGCAGCGTCATGGCAAAGATGGTGATGCCCAAGAGGCCCAGCCACAGGCCCTTTTTTAGGTTGGCGGTGTGTGAAGTGCTCATAGCGATCCCATCCAAGCGGCCGTAGCCACCAACACGGCAGCCATGCCGCGGTTGAACCAGCGCAGGCGCTGCGCCGTGGCCACACCGGCGACCACCGGGCCGCTGAGCCAATCGCGCAAGAGCGAGCCAATGGCCGCGTAGAGCAGGTTGCTGAAGAAACCAAAGGCCAGCATCAGCGGCAGCGTGATGGCAAAGCGCGCCAGCACGTCCTCGCGCCCGGCCAGCCAGCCGGCAGTCACCGTCAGGCCCAACATCCAGGCCTTGATGTTGAGAAACTGCAGCGCCACGCCCTGCCAAAAGGTCACGTTGAGCCGGCTGGCGTCCGCCTCGCCCAGGCTGCTGGCGCGGGCCAGCTTGACCGCCAGCCACAGCAGGTAGGCAATGCCCAGCCACTGGATGGCGCTGCGCAACAGCGGCAGAGCCACCACCAGCGCACCCAGGCCACCGGCACACAGGGTGAACAACAGGCCCCAGCCCAGTGGCACAGCCAGCACAAAGTGCAGCGCACCGCGCAAGCCCCGGTTGGCCGCCAGTGCGGTAGACAGCGTGGTGTTGGGCCCCGGCGTGAAGCTGGCCGCGGTGGACAGCAAGAGCAGCGCGGTGAACTCGGCAGCGGTAAAGGTGGTGAACATGCGATTCACTGTACTTGGAATAGCAGCACACTTGCAGTACAGTTTGTATGAACAGAAACCAAACTGTATTGCTGGCACGGCCAGCACAGAGGACGCCCCATGCTCATGAAAACCGCGGCCCAAAGCCTGGCCGAACAACTGGCGGCGCTGTTTGCCCAGCGCATCCGCGACCGCCTGCTGGCACCCGGTGCGCGCCTGCCCTCGGTACGCCTGTGCGCGCAGCAGCAAGGCGTGAGCCCGTCCACCGTGGTGGGGGCTTACGACCAGCTGCTGGCCCAGGGGCTGGTGGAGGCGCGCAAAAACCGTGGCTTTTATGTACGAGAAATGCCTTCGGCCGCCGTGGGTAGTGCGCAAGCAGCTATCGAATCAGGAGCGCACGGCGTGGCTAATTTGATGCTCACCGTGCCCCAGCGCTACGCCCCGCTCAACGCCACGGCGCTGATCCGCGGCATGTTCAAGGGCGTGAGCAACAAGCCCCAGCCCGGCATGGGCGTGCTGCCCAAGGAGTGGCTGCAGTCCACGTTTTTGGCCACGGCCGTGCGGCGCAGCTGCAGTGTGGAGGCGCTCAACGCGTTCTCGTTGCAATACGGCGAGCCGGCCGGCGACATCGGGCTGCGCCGCGCGCTGTCCACTAAGCTAGCAGGCCTGTCGGTACACGCCGCGCCCGAGCAAATCATCACCACCGTGGGTGCCACCAACGCGCTGGACGTGGTGAGCCGCACCCTGCTGCGCGCGGGCGACTACGTGATGGTGGAAGAGCCCGGCTGGGCGATCGAGTTTGCGCGGCTCGATTCGCTGGGCATGCGCATCCTGCCGGTGCCGCGCCGCGCCGAGGGGCCCGACCTGGAGGTGATGGCGCAGTACTGCCAGCAGCACCGGCCCAAGCTGTTTGTGAGTGTGAGCGTGTTCCACAACCCCACGGGGTTTTGCCTCTCGCCAAGCAGCGCCTACCGTATCTTGCAGCTGGCCAACCAGCACGACTTTCATATTGTTGAGGACGACACCTACAGCCACTTCGCGCCCGAACACGCCACGCGCCTGTGTGCGCTGGACGGCCTGCAGCGCACCATTTACGTGGGGGGCTTTGCCAAAATTTTGGCGCCCAACTGGCGCGTGGGCTACCTGGCCGCCCCCAAAGACCTGGCCGAGCGGCTGCTGGACACCAAGCTGCTGTCCACGCTGACCACGCCCGCGCTTCTGGAAAAAGCGCTGGCCTGGTGCATAGACCAAGGCCAACTGCGCCGCCACGCCGAGCGCATCCGCACCCAGCTGGACGGCGCCCGCGCCCGCAGCGTCAAGTTGGCGCTGGCGCACGGCTGCACCTTCGCGTCCGACCCCGTGGGCCTGTTTGGCTGGGTGGAAACTGGTGTGGACACCGACGCCCTGAGCCAGCGCATGCTGGACGAGGGCTACCTGCTCGCGCCCGGCGCCCTGTTCCACGCGCAGCGAACGCCCAGCAGCCTCATGCGCATCAACTTCGCCAGCACGCAAGAGGCGCAGTTCTGGAAAACCTTTGCACGGCTGCGCGATGAGCAGGTGCGCGCATGAAGCGGCTAGCCCTCGCAGCTCTGGCCCTGTGGCTGTGTGCCAGCAACTTGGCTTTGGCCGCCCCCCAGACCCGCTGTGGCTGGTGGGACAACCCCAGCCCCGGCAACGTGTGGCTGCACGACAAAGATGGTGAGTGGGAAGTGGCCGTGCAAGGCGGCCACCAGGCCGAGGGCGACTGGCCCGAGATACCCGCGCGGCAGAAAGTGCGCGTCAACGGCGCCTACGGCTATGGCTGCGCGTGTGTCCGCGTCACCGTCAACACCAAGACCCGCCAGGTGCTGCGCATCCTGAGAGCGCAAGCCCGCCCCCTGGCCCAGTGCCGTGCCGACGCTGCGCTGGGCAAGCCACCCGGATGATTTTTTCATTGGAGACACATTGATGGTGACCTGTTACCTGCGCTACGTGATTGACCCTTACAAGCTCGCCGAGTTCGAGCACTACGGCAAGCTTTGGATTCCGCTGGTGGAGCGCTTTGGCGGCCAGCACCATGGCTACTTCCTTCCGTCAGAAGGCGCCAACAACATTGCGCTGGCCATGTTCAGCTTTCCCAGCCTGGCCGCCTACGAGACCTACCGCCAGCAGTCCATGCAGGATGCCGAATGTCAGGCCGCCTTCCGCTACGCCGAAGAGACGCGCTGCATCATCAGCTATGAGCGAACGTTCTTCCGGCCGGTGTTTCATTGAGGCAAAATTTGCTATTTATTTGATAGCTGGCCGATAGGTCACCACCCCCAGGCGGCGCGCAGCGGCCTTTGCTGCCTGGCACCGCTGCTGCATCCTCGCCCCCAAAGAGGGATGGGGCACCAAGGACGGGCCTTGCCAGGGCTTTGCGCTAGGTGCTTACATGCAAAATAGGCCGCTAGCCCTCTTGGAATGTGCGCAAGCAGCTACTAAAATAATAGCGTTTCAGTTGTGCGGCAGTAGCCACAGGCACAGCGCCAGCCAGCAGCCGCGCAGCGCCGGGGTGGAGGGAGCCCCTGGGGGCGGACGGGCCACCCACCGGCGCGGCCTGTGCGCTGTAAGCGCCAGGCCCACAGGGTGGGCGGGGAGAGCCACACGTGATGCTGCGCGGCACGCGCCTGGCTAAAACCACTCTGCGGTGACGGCACCAGCCGTGACCGCGCTGGCTGGGGATGTCGGGCGGGGGGCGTATGACTACACGGAGTTCGCCACTATTTTCACTTGCAGGGCAAGGGCCGCAAGACATAACGGGGGTTTCCGGTAAACCCGCAAGGGCGCAATGACTGCGGCTACTTCGCCAAACAAGCTGTTATGTTAAAGCGCGAAGCGATTTACCCTGCAAACCTGCCGGGCGGGCCGGGCTCCGATGCCCGGACTGGACTGCAATCGATGCTCTGCGCGGGGACGCGCATGGAGTTGAATCTATCAACTGCTTTGCAATGCTCAGTCTCGAACCTCTTTGCTTAACTGCACACGAATGGGCTCATCGTCACGAGTCAACGTAGGTTCAGTGGTATCTCAGAGTACAAGCCTATTTCTTCTTACCGTCCCAGCTTCCAGTTTCACGTCTACATTGACAGGATCAAGATACGAATACGCTCCCCCATCCAACCACCCGACACTCAAATCCGGCTGCAATTCCAGGCCAGGGCAATGGACAGGAATTCTTTACAAACTTACCGGCATCTCCACCGACTCAACCAACTAGGCTTCGGCGCCTTGAATGACCATGTACCGCATCAATACAAAAACATTTGCTCCGATCAACTTTTCACCTTGTTCAACCAACGATCTGAAAGAATAATTCGCGTTCATTTTGACCTCTTTGTAACTGCAGCTTCGCCGGAGAAACGGCCCTGAATTCTTCAATCGGCGTGAAGTATTGCCGCCCTCCGGCTGGGTCACGAATTGCAACCACTTGTTTTCCATTTCTCACTGTTACGCCGTCGACAACAACTGCATGCCCGCCACGGTCTAAAGTCATCCTGACGATTGCCGGATCGCCATTTGCCGTTGCTGCTGCAATGTCTTCAACGGTAGCGCCCAAAACGCGCTGAGCGGGTTGACCGTTATCGTTTAACACCCTCACAAAGCCGGGGCATCGTGGTTCCTGTGCTAGTAACTCCCGACTGAGAAATCCACAGTGCCAAGATCGGCTTCAATTCCTGCACACCTGCTGAGTTCAAAACCATTCCGCACGATGTGGGTCCTGCGCAAGTCGGCAATTGGCCTTGATTAATGACAATCCGATCTCCAGCGCGCGGGATGCTCGTGCTCAACGGATTGCCTGGCTCTAGGTTACCAACGACAGTGGAGCGCACGTACTCCCCGGTGACCGCCCTTTACCAGCCTGACGACTGGCCCCACTAGCCGTAGCCTGCTCAACCTTCGCCTCCGCTAGCACCACCTGCAGCTCCTTCGCGATTACTGCAGGATCGGTGGTTTGGGCAACCACGGCTTTGAGGCGAGCCGCAGCAATTGCGGCAGTCGGCGCACTCAGTCCCAACGTAGGCACACCGGATGCGGCCTCCGCTGCACTAATGCTGAGGTCGGTCAGCAGCCCCGAGCAGGCTGCGGCACCGCCGCTACTTCCACACGCCGCCGCCACGGCTCGGCCTACATTGAGCAGCACACCCGCCCCTACCGCTGTGGCTCCTACAGCTAGAGCGGCTTTCACAACCAACTGGCTGCTTTTCAGATGCTCTGCACCCCATTGCAGGCTCTCCACGGCTCTGCCCAGGTCACTCACTTGGCGCTGAATAAGCCGGTCTGTGGTGGCGCCACCTAGCGCCGCACGCACTTCTGGGTTTTGCAGTTCTTTGAGGGCAGCTGCCATACCTTGTACCTGGGTGGTACAAGCTTCTGGGTTGGCCTTGCAGGTGCTTTGTACCCCTCCCACATTGCGCTGCGCGCCTTGACCTACAAGAACCCTGAGCAACGCATCGCAACCCACTGTGCAGGCCTTGAGCTTGTCAACAGCGTTCTTGATATCCCGTGTTTCCAAGAAGTTGTTTTGCACCGCGTTGACGCCAGTTGCAGAAGCAATGTTCACGCTCTGGGCACTGCCATCACCAGTGAGTGCGCCTGCTGTGGCGCTGACCACCTTCACAAAGTCCAGCACCTCGGCATCGGTCTTGTCGCCCGTGGGGTCGTACCACTGCGCTGCCAACTCTCCCACCAGGGCACCCGCAGCCCCCGGCGTGCAACCACTGCCATTACCCGCTGTCGCAGCGCCTGAAACGCAGCCCAGCAGCGCATGGGCCAAGGCTTGCCCAGCTGGGTTGAGCGTGGCGTTTCCATTCGCATCCGGTAGCGTCATTGCACCGATAGCTTTGGCACCAAATGCCATGCTGGTGCTCACCACGGCGTTGAGCAAGGCAGACTGCAAGCCGTCTTCCAAGCTAGAGCCAGTCAGCGCACTGTTGATGCTGGCGCTGGCGAAGTTGTTGGCAATGTTCTTGCCAAAGTTGCTCGCAAAGTCCGCTGTCTTTGGGCTGATGTCTTGCCAGCCCATGGTGCTG